>CAVWME010000029.1:0-300065 GCA_963755935.1 uncultured Gammaproteobacteria bacterium | reverse complement strand
GCAACACGCGCAGAGGAAGCCGTCGATGGCGCAATGACGCCAATAGTCGCAGGAGGCAGGATCTGCCTGCGCACCGTTCGCGGCGGGTTTGGTCTCCTGGCCCCGGGCGACCGGCAGGAGGGGGATCGTCGCCGAGCCCGCGATGAAAACGCCGACCGTACCTAAGAAACTGCGCCGCGATACGCGGCGTGCGAGGCCCCTTGCGGTGTGCTCTGCGAATAGATCAAACCATTTCATGCGTCATCCCCGTTCAGGCCGCCTCGTGACGTGCGATCGATTCGAAGTAAGCCTGGATGGTACCGAATCCCAAGCGCTTTGCCTCGAAGATGCTTTCCAGATGCTCGCGGGAGTTGACGATACCGCGCGCCCGCAGAATACCCTGGGCGTCGATGAGTACGGCAAAAGGCAACCGGCTCACCTGGTAAGTAATACCGAGCGGCGTCGAGACGACGTACGGCATCCCGCCGAGCTTTTGCGAGCGTACGAACTCCCGCTGCGAGTTAAGATCACCGTCACTCGCCAGCACGATATCGAGCCAGTCGCGCTCCGCCGTCAGGCTCGATTTGAGAACCGGCAGCAGCGACTTGCACACCGGGCAGGTCGGCGAGACGAACATGAGCAAGGTGGCGCGGCCGTTCGAGGACGGCTCACCGATGGTGCGCGGCGCGCCCTCGAGATCGTATACGGGCACCTGCGGTGCACTCTCGCCCACTTTCAACCCGTTGGCCAGCATCAGCGCGCCGGTCGGCGCGATGCGCTCGTGAAGGACGCCGAGCTGACGGATGACCGCGAGCAGCGCGACCAAGAGCGCGAGCACCACGAACCAGAGAACGATGTTGGAAATGATGAGTGCGTTCGCGTTCATCGAGCCCTCGCGATTGCGGCGGCCGGGACCACCCGGCCGAGGAGCGCATCGAGCGAAGCATACAAGAGCGCCGCCGCCGATGCGCCGGCGACAATGGTCAGAATGTCGATCGACCCGAGTGTTCGCGGAACCCACGGCAGGGCGACGCTCGCGGCGGCGCAGGCCATCGTGGCATTGCGAATCAGCATCCATTCCGCAATCGCCCGGCGCCCGCTCGCCAACCCGCAACCGCAGTCGAGATCGCGGCGGCCGCGCGCCAGATTGACCGCGATGGCGCAGCCGTACATCAGCAGCAAGCCGGCGGCTGCCACACAGGCGGCTCGTCGCGAGACTGGAACGAGCAACCCGAGCGCGATCAGCAACTCCGCTGCAGGTACCCCATAGACCGCGGCAGGCACCCACCTCTCTGCCAGCACGCGGTACGCCGTGAGGATCTCGAAAAATTCGCGACGCGCGTTGAGTTTGTGCAAGGCTGACCATCCGAGCAATGCAGCCGTGTCCAATACGACGAGATATCCGAGGACTGGATCGATCATGTCACGGCGTCACCAGCAACGTGGGGGTGGTGCCCACCTCCGCAACGGAGCGCAGCAAACGCCCGTCGGCGGCATCGTAAATATCGAGTCCCGGCTTGTCGATGGAGACGCTGAATAGCAAGGGTTTGTCGTCGGTGGTCAACTGAATGGAACTCGCGAGATTGCCGAGCGCGATCTGCTGCACGCGCTTGTGCGTCGCGATGTCGTACACCCACACGTCCTTGCCCGGATCCTTGTGCGTCTCGGGGCCGCCCCGGTGCATGATGGCGTATAGATGCGCGTGCGAGTCGACCGCCATCTGTTGCAGCCCGCCGGGCCGCCAGCCCTGCTTTCTCTCCGCCTCGGTCGTGAGCCACCAGGTCGCCGTGACCGACGCCTCGGTCGCGGTCGCGTTCACGGCACGGATCTGACCCTCGTAAGTAACGAAGTACCAGGTCTTGCCGACACGCACGGCCTTCTCGGTGACGGGATCCTTGTCCGGTGAAAAGACAGGAGCAGAGCGCGTCAAGGTGACGTTGCCCGAATCGTCGATTTGCGCGAGGGAGAGTGCTCCGTCGCCGCAGATCGAGAAGAAGCTGCGAGCACCCGTGGGGTATTCGAGCGCGCAGCCCGGCGTCTCGACTTCGCGCACGAAGGTCTGTGCCTTCATGTCGACGACGCTGACCGATTGCGCAGGGGTGAAATTGTAGATGAGCATGTAGCGGTCATCGTCCGTCAGCACCGCGTTCGCCATCATCGGCATGTTGGCCGAGCGCTTCGGCGGGATCTGGATCTCCTTCACCGGGATTCAGCGTATGGGCATCGTAGATCGTGACGACGTCGGTGCGCACACCGCGCGTGCCGCGGGAAAAATAGATCTCGGGCGAATAGATGAGCTTGCCGTCACGAGGCAGAAGCACGCGCACGAATCCCCAGCCGGCGCTCAACGTTCCCAGATATCGACCGGTGTCACCGTCGATCAGCATGGCCATCCCATCCGCCATGTGCGGGAACACCAGATCGCTGACCCACACCCAGTGTTTAGTCGGCTCGCCCAGCATGGTGACCGAGGGTCCCTTGTCCGTGTCGGACGGGAGCTGGGCGCGAACGGCGGCGGCCGCGCCGAGCAGCAGGAGCACGGCAAGCGCAGCGCTCCCCGCGGACCCTCTGACGAACGTGCGGGACATCAGAACGACTGCCTGAACTCGATCCCGACCGTTCGCGGCTGATTCACGAACAAGCGCGGCCGCCCGGGCGTCTCCGCCGCGATCGAGCGGCTGTCGCCGAGGTTCGCGACTTCATCGCCGAGGTTCTTGCCGACGAGCGCGATCTCGAACCGACCGCGGTCGAATCCGATGTGCGCATTGATGCAGCCGGTACGAGGGTCGCAATCGCGGGTCGCTCGGCTGGTTGTTGCCGCTGAAGCTGCGGCCGATATAGGAGTAGTCGGCGTTGCTCACCATCTGCCACTCGGCGCTGAGCGGCAGCGTGTACTGCGCCGATCCGTTGCCTGTCCAGTCGGGCACCTGATAGATGGGCGAGCCGACCGCTTGCGGAGACTCGATGCTGGTTTGCGTGATTTTCGCGTCCTGATAACCCAAACCGAGCGACAACTCGAGGGGCTGCAGGGGCCTCGCGCGGACCTCCAATTCGCCGCCCTTGCTCACGGCGGCGCCGGCATTCGCGGTGTATTGAAAGCCGCAGGACAGGAGGATTTCTTGCTGAATGTTCTTCCACTTGATGTAGAACGCCGGCGGCATCGACGGTGAGGCGGTGATCGAACCACGCCGTTTTGGTGCCGAGCTCGTAGTTCCACAGCGAGTCGGACTGATAGGTGCGCGTCTGCGAGATATTGATGTTGGGGTCGACGGCCTTCAACGCCGCAGTGCAATCGGTCGCCGTGCCCGCCTCGCCGCTCGGCACGATGGGCACGATGCCACCCGGGCGATATCCCTTGGCGACATTGGCGTAGACCATCTGGTCCGGCGTCAGATGATAATCCGCCTCGAATTTCGGGATTGACGCCGCTCTCCGTGGTGGTGGCGGGCGGACTGACGACGGCCGGTCCGCCGCCGGTGGCGAGACCCAGCTCATAGCCTTCCGAAGAGTTCTTCACCTGGTACCAGCGCAGGCCACCCGTCAGCTTGAGCGGCTCGATCGGTGAATAAGACACCTCGCCGAACACGGCGGGCTCCTTGATGTCGGTATGAAAGTCCTGCGCGAAAACCGTGTCCGGGTAGCCGGGCGTGATCTCGACCCCCGGCACGCCGGTGAGCATCAGATCGAGCCCCGGCGAAGTCGCCGGCGGATAGTAGGCGGCAAACGGCAAACGGCCATGAGTATCCGAATAGAAGGCGCCGGCCACGAATTGCACGGGTCCTTGCAGCGCGGACACGAAGCGCACTTCCTGTACGAACTCCTGGTAGTCCTTTTCCTCGGTTATTCCGCTCGGCTGCGGCGTGCCACCGGCGCCGGAAGTGATCGCCGCGTAGACGAAGTCGGACTCGTCCTCGGTCTCGACCACCTTGCGCGAGAAATACGAGGTCGAGGAGACCAGCTCGCCCACGCCCGTCTTCCAGTGCACGGTGAGCGAGGACAATCCCCAGTCATCCCATCCGCCTTCCGGAACATTGAACCAGCGCGCCTGCGTAAAACTGCTCGGGACCATCCGGGACGGCGTGACCACGCCGGTGGGCGGCGTCGGAACCGGATAGCCGATCCCGTTGGCGGTATCCGTGGGGTAGTCCGCCATGGGAAAGCCGTTGTAGCCCTCCTTCTGCAGGATGATCTTGGGCGTGATGGTCAAGGAATCGATGGGCTGGATGGTGAGGGCCGCGGTGAACCCGGAGGTGTCGAGCGCCCCGACGTTGTCGACCGTGGTGATCCCAGTGGTGGCGAGCGGTGTGCAGGTAAGCGCCATCGCCGCCGCGGGATTCGTGCAATAGCTGCGCTTGAAATAGCCCGCCTCATAGTCGTCGAATGCGCTGATTCGCAAGGCCACGACATTTTGGATCAAGGGAACGTTGGCGACGGCGTCGACGACATAATTGGGCGTGTCCGTACGGTCGGTATAGGAGGTGCCGCCGTGCACCGTCATGCTGAAATCGTTGAGGTCGGGCTGCTTCGTTACGGTACGCACCAGGCCGCCCATCGAGCGGGCGCCATACAAGGTCCCCTGCGGGCCTCGCAATATCTCGATGTGGTCGAGATCCAGGACCCGCGGATCGATCGAGTCGGGTAACGGCGTGTCGTCGATATAGAAGCTCGTGACGTTATTGCCGGACACGCCGCGGATCGAAACGGTGCGTGCCGTGCCGACGCCGTCGCCGGTCGGCGCGAAGGCCAAATTCGGCACTTTCGTCGCGTAATCGAAGAAGCTATTGATGTCCTTTTGTTCCAAGGCCACCGCGCCGAAGGTGGTGATCGACATCGGCACGTTCTGCTCGCTTTCCGAGCGCTTCGTTGCGGTCACCGTTATTTCTTCGAGCTGTCCGGCGGCTGCCGGCTCCGTGTCTGCGAGCGCGAGCGCGCACCATGGACCTAGATAGGCCGCGATGCCCGTTAAGAGCAGATACTTCTTCGTGATCCCCATACCCGTCATCCCCTTCTCCCGACATTCTTTCTGGCTTTGCTGCAACGCAAGAATACGCGTCCCGGCACGTTTGACTCAAGTTTGGCCTAAGATGGAGCGACGCAGCTACCCGAAACGCGAAGTTCCTCGCGCTCGTGTTACCGGCGGCTTACTTGCGCGGGGGTCCAAGAGGTGATGTTGCAACCCACAAGTCCTGGGGACGCCGGGTTTCCGGTGCCGAATCCTCGAGGCGTGGTCACCGCGGATACGTTGGACGAGGCGACCGGCTTGGTGCGCGCAGCGATCTGCCCGCATCGATTGAGCGTTCTCGGGCCGCCCAAAAAGAGTCTGGCCTACCTGTCTTCGTTGGACTTGGGTGATTGCGGCCTGGCGAGCCTGCGCTACGGATTCGATGTCGATATCGACGCGGGCTGCATCGAGGACTTCTACCTCGTCAAATGGACGTTGACCGGTCAAGGGCATCTGCAGTGCGGCGGCCGCAAGGCCCTCACCTCCCCGCAATCGATCGTCATCACGGAGCCGACCGAGCGCACGCAGATTCGCATGAGCGCCCAATGTCATCACCTCACGGTGCGCGTCTCGCGCCGGGCGCTGTTGGCGACTCTGGCGGCCAAATTGGGTCGCGCGTCGCAGAAAGCCCTCCGGTTCGACCTTGAAATACCCATGGACAGCGATTTCGCGCGCGCCTGGTGCGAGCTCGTGGCGCACATCTGCCACCTCTCCACCACCGCGCCCGCAGCCATGGCGAGCGAAGATGTCCGCAGGCAGTACTCACGCACGTTGATGGAAATCATGTTGAGTGCGGCCCCTCACAGCCACTCCGGCTCACTCACCGAGTGCGCAAATCGCGTCGCCGCATGGCACGTCGGCCGCGCCCGCGATTACATTCACGAGCATCTGGCCGAGGACATGTCGATTACCGACATCGCCTTCGAGGTGGGCGTGACGCCGCGAACGTTGCAAAGCGGCTTTCGCAAGGCGTTCAACCTGACTCCCGCGGAATATATCCGGCGAGCGCGTGTGAACGCACTGCACCAGGCACTGCTCACGGCGGAGCAGACAGCGCGAGTGACCAATCTCATGATGAGCGTCGGCATCGTTAACTTCGGCCGCTACGCGCAGTATTATCGCGAGCTGCTGGGCGTTTCGCCCTCGACGACGCTCAAGCACAAGGCCCAATGACCCGGCATTCACGCACGGACTTATTATTTTCCGATCGCGTACTGCGCTTTCGCAATCAGGCTCGCATCGCCGCACCCGCCTGACTATGGTGACGCTCCGAACGCGGGGAATGCCGTATCGATTTAATTGCAAAGGGACTCCACATGCCTAGCTACACCCTCACGATTGGCGGACGCTCGGTGTCGACCGCAAAAACTTTCGATGTCTTGAATCCTGCAGACGGCACTGTCGTCGCGGCCTGTCCCGAAGCCACGCTAAGCGATGTGGATGCAGCCGTCCAAGCGGCGCGGAGCGCGTTCGCCTCGTGGTCCGCTCTTCCCGACGCCGAGCGCGTTGCAAAAATCAACGCCATCGCCGATTTGATCGAGAAGCACCACCCGGAGCTCTCAGAATTGGTAACCCGGGAACAGGGCAAGACCCAGAGCGGCCCTGGAGCCAATTTTGAGCTGGGCGGCGCCGTCGCGTGGTCGCGCGTGACCGCCGGGCTCGCATTGCCCGAAGAGACCATCCAGGACAATGCGGCCGGCAAAATCACCGTGCGCCGCAAGCCGCTCGGGGTCGTCGGCTCGATCACCCCCTGGAACTGGCCGCTGCTGATCGCCGTGTGGCACATCATGCCGGCGCTTCGCGTCGGATGCACGGTGGTGGTGAAACCTTCTCCATTCACGCCCTTGTCGACCTTGAGGTTGGTGTCGCTGATGAATGACGTGCTGCCTCCCGGGGTGGTCAATGTCGTGACGGGCGGCGCCGAGATCGGCACTTACATGTCCCGGCACGCGGGTATCGACAAGATGATCTTCACGGGATCCATTCCGACCGGCCGGAAGATCATGGGCGCGTCGGCCGAGACCTTGAAGCGCGTGACACTCGAATTGGGCGGCAACGATGCGGGCATCGTGCTGCCGGGCACGAACATCAAGCCGCATCTCGAGAAGCTGTTCTGGGGGTGCTTTCTTAATGCCGGGCAGACCTGCTCGGCGCTGAAGCGACTGTATGTGCACGAGGATCAATACGAGGACGTCGTGCGTGAGTTCTCGGAGTACGTGTCGAAGATTCCGGTCGGCAACGGACTCGACCCCGCCAATTTGATCGGGCCTGTATCGAACGAGGCGCAACGCGACAAGGTTGAGTCCATGGTGGAGGAGGCTCGCGGCCGGGGCGCGCGCATCGTCACGGGAGGCGTCAAACCCAAGGCACGCGGATTCTTCTATCCACTCACGGTGATCGCCGACGCGAGCGATGACATGCGAGTGGTCAAGGAAGAGCAATTCGGGCCCGTGATTCCCATCCTGAAATATGCGACCGTTGATGAGGCGATCCTCCGGGCGAACTCCTTGGAGGTCGGACTCGGCGGCTCGGTATGGGGCGACGATCCCGCGACGGCCGCGCGGCACGCGGCGCGCCTCGAATGTGGCACCGCGTGGGTGAACCAACACTCGACCCTGCATCCCCTCGCGCCGTTCGGCGGTGTGAAGAATTCGGGTATTGGGATCGAGTTCAACGTCGACGGCCTGAAGGAATACACGACCGTCCAAGTGCTCAATATCGCGTTGCCGGGGTAGTCACCCGGCGCGCCTCGGAGACATGCACACCCCATCGTCAGCTCCTCGCGCGTCGGTCTTTTACGACTACAAGATTCACGGGTTTCGTCGTCCCGTCGAGATGGACGGGCGGCGGCCGGCAAGACCCGTCGCGATCGTTGGCGCGGGGCCCATCGGTTTAGCGACCGCCCTGGATCTTGCGAGGTTTGGCGTTCCTTGCGTAGTGCTCGAGGAGGATCTGCAAGTCTCGGAGGGAAGCCGCGCCATCGTATTGACGCGGCGTTCCCTCGAAATCCTTCAGCAGCTCGGCGTCGACCCACCTTTCGTCGAGAAAGGTCTTCCCTGGTCGCAAGGCCGCTCGTTCTACCAGGGCAAAGAAATCTACAAGATGTTGATGCCGTACGACGCGGACGACAGGTACTTGCCCGGGCTCAACATTCAACAGCAATACATCGAGGAATATCTTCTCGGCTATTGCGAGCGGCATCCCCTCATCGACGTTCGTTGGGGGCAGAGGGTGGTCGCCATCGCTCAAGACGACGCGGCGGTCACACTCGGTGTCGATACGCCGGACGGGGAGTACGAGCTAACCGCCGACTGGGTCGTGGCGGCCGATGGGGGGCGCTCGACGGTGCGCAAGTTGATGCAGCTTCGCATGGAAGGCCGCTCCTACCCCGGGCGCTTCGTCATCGCCGATATCAAGGCCAAGATCGATCTCCCCACGGAGCGGCTGTGTTTCTTCGATCCGGCATGGAATCCAGGCAACAATGTCCTCGTGCACCGGCAACCGGACGACCTGTGGCGCATCGATTTTCGCCTGCCGGACGGCGAAACCGAAGAGCAGGCACTCGAGCCCGCGCTCCTCGAGCGGCGGATCAATGCAGTCTTGAGCATGATCGAGCAAGCAGTCGAATGGCGGCTCGATTGGGCCACCGTGTACTCGGCGAATACGCTCACCCTCGGCAAATTCGTGCACGGACGCGTGCTCCTGACGGGCGATGCGGCGCACTTGCTGCCCATATTCGGGGTCCGCGGCATCAATACCGGTCTTCAGGACAGCAACAACGTGGCCTGGAAACTGGGCTTTGTCGTCAATGGCTGGGCTGAACGCACGCTGCTCGACAGCTATTCGGAGGAGCGCGTGCAGGCCGCCCGCGAAATCTGCGAGGAAGGCGGCAAAAGCACACGCTTCATGACGCCCCCAACACCCGGAACGCGCCTGCTGCGTGACGCCGTCCTGTCGTTCTCCTTGTCTGAGGATTTTTTAAAGGATCTGATGCACTGGCGTACCTCGCGTCCGCACGACTACCGAGACTCCCCGCTCAATGCATTCGCACAGGCGGACGGAGAGTTTCACGGCGGCGTAGCCTCTGGACAGCCCCTGCGGAATGTGAAGCTGGCCACCGGTGATCATTTGTTCGACACCATCGGCTCCAAGGCGGGGTTTCATCTCATGTTGTTCGTAGGCGTCGAGGGACTTACGCTCGATTTACGGGAGATCTTGGCGGCTACCGAAAATCTGGCCTATCCCATCCACCCGCTGATCGTTGCTCCAGAGCAGGATCGGACGTATTCCAAATACGCCGCATCGCCGGGCACCGTCTATTTGATTCGTCCCGATCTGCATGTGTGCGCGCGCTGGCGCCGGGCTAACCCCCAAGAGGTCGTGCAGGCGCTGCGCCAGGCCACGGGATTTACGGAAGGGTACCCTTCGTCATGATCGAGAAAAAAATGAGCATCATCGAGATCGAACAGGTCTACGATCTCATCGCCGAAGGCATCGACAAGGCAGGGCCCGACCAAACGGCCTTGTTCCTCGCCAAGCTTTCGCTCGCGTTGGCAAACCTCGTGGGCGACAGCGAAGCGGTGGCAAATGCCGTTCTGGCGGCGGGGCGCGACCTTTGAGCACATTGCCGACGAACCCGCCGGTGGAGAGCGAAGAGGCGCGCGCACTCGCCTTCGCATTCGACCCCCAGCGGCTGACCGCCGACTTCTACGAGAGCCCGTATGCAACTTATGCGGCGCTGCGCACGTGGGACCCCGTGCACCGCTGCGCCGATGGCAGTTACTTCCTCACGCGTTATGCGGATCTCGATCTCATCTACCGCGACCGGGTGCGGTTCAGCTCGGACAAGCGGGCGGTGTTCGGTCCCGTTTTCGGCGAAACGTCACCGCTTTACGCGCATCACACGACGAGCCTGGTATTCAACGACCCGCCCTATCACACCCGCGTGCGCCGGCCCATCGTCGAGGCGCTGAGTCCCACGGTGGTACGTGGACTCGAGGCCGCCATCACGAGCCTCGTCGACTCGCTGCACGAGCGCCTGCGGGATCTGCGCAAGTTCGACTTGATCGAGGACTTTGCCGCTCACATACCGGTGGAGGTGATCGGCAACCTTTTGTGCGTGCCGCGTGAGGACCGCGGCCCGCTGCGCGGCTGGTCCCTGTCCATACTGGGCGCTCTCGAGGCCACCACCACGGCGGCGCAACGGCAGGAAGGCAACGCGGCGGTCAGCGCGTTCACGCATTACCTGCGGGAACTGATCGGCGAGCGGCGCCGGCACCCCGGGCCGGATACGGACTTGCTCACGCGCCTGATGCGGGAGAAGGAATTGTCGGAGGACGAGCTTTTGCAGAACTGCGTGTTCTTGCTGAATGCCGGACACGAGACGACCACCAACATCATCGCCAACGGCCTGCACCTGTTGCTGCGCACGCCCGCTGCGGCGCAGCGTCTGCGCGAGGATCCCGGGCTCGCGGGTTCTGCGATCGAGGAGTGCCTGCGGATGGAGAGCCCCAATCAGCTTGGCAATCGACTGGTGAGGGAGGAACGGCTCACGCTCGGTGGCGTCGCGCTCGAGCCAGGCACTTATCTCACGTTATGCATCGGCGCGGCCAATCGGGATCCGGAGGAGTTTGCGCAGCCGGATCTCTTTGACATCACCCGCAAGCCCAATCGACATCTGGCGTTTGCGGCCGGCGCGCACGCGTGTGTCGGCATGGGAGTGGCGCGCTTGGAGGCGCAGGTCGCGCTGCTTCGAACCCTGCAGAAGCTCCCCGAGTTGCGCTTGCGCGGCACCGCGCAGCGTGGCGCGCGGGCACGCTTTCGGGGCTTTGTTTCGCTGCCGGCCGAAATTGCTTAAAGAGGACAGCCGCATGGACGCACAGATCTCGCCTTATTCTCTGTACAGCGATCCAGCCCCACCGGGCGCGCCGGCAGTCGACATCGACCCCTTCAGCCTGGAATTCTTTGCAGACCCCTATCCCAGCCATGCGGCTCTGCGAGATGCGGGTCGAGTCGTCTGGCTGTCTCGCTACAACATCGCCGCGACCGCGCGCTACGAAGAGGTTCGGCAGGCACTTCTGGACTACAAGACTTTCTCATCGGCGCGCGGCGTGGGTCTTGCCGACTTCAGCCGTCACGGGCGGTTTCGATTGCCGAGCTTGACCCTGGAGACTGACCCACCCACCCATGGTCGTTCGCGAGCGGTTCTCACCAAGGCGCTATCGCCCGCGGTCATGCGCTCTTTGCGTGAAAGCTTTGCCGCCGCCGCCGAAGAGATGATCGCGGGTCTGGTTGCCAAAGGCGAATTCGACGGCTGCTCTGAGTTGGCGGAAGCCTACCCCTTGAAGGTCTTTCCAGACGCGATCGGCATGCGCCCCGAAAACCGGCACTACCTGCTGCCTTATGGGGATATGGTTTTCAACTCCTTCGGGCCGGCGAACGAGTTGTTTCAAGCATCGGCAAAGCGTGCGCAGGACGTCTTTCCGTGGGTGGAAGCCGAGGCACTGCGCCAGCATCTGAAGCCGGGCGGTTTCGGCATGATTCTCTATCAATGCGCGGACGCGGGGGAGATCACCGAGGACGAGGCACATAAACTGGTGCGGGGCATGTTGACCGCGGGCGTGGATACCACCGTGAATGGGATTGGGGCCGCCCTATATGCATTGCTACGGCATCCCAAGCAGTGGGAAAAGCTGCGCGCGAATCCCGAGCGGCTCGCCAAAGCGGCCTTCGAAGAGGCGGTACGCTTCGAATCCCCGGTGCAGACTTTTTTCCGCACGACGACCTGTGCCACCGAGCTCGGCGGCGTACGACTCGAGGAGGGCAGAAAAATGCTGTTGTTCCTGGGAGCGGCCAATCGCGATCCTCGCCGGTGGCAAGATCCCGACGCATACGACATCGAGCGCAAAGTCCTGGGACATGTCGGCTTCGGTGCCGGCATTCATGTCTGCGTAGGACAACTCTTGGCCCGATTGGAGGGTGAAGTGGTGCTGCAGGCGATGGCGAAGCAGGTGAGCCAGATCGAGCTCACGGGCGAGCCGGAGCGCCGTTTCAACAACACGCTGCGCGGCCTGCAGCGCTTGCCGCTGCGCTTTATTCCCGCCTAAGGATCTTGATTCCTCAGTAGACGATGCTGCCGACGGAGGTCCCGCCGCAGACGAAGAGCGTTTGACCGGTGATGAACGAGGTGTCGGGGTCGGCGAAGAACATCACGGCCCGAGCGACGTCGCCGGGGGTTCCGAAGCGGCCGACCGGTATCTGACGGGCCGCCGCCATCGCCTTGGGGCTACCGACGGGAATGATCTCCTCGAACATCTCCGTGTCGGCGATCGGTCCGGGAGCGACCACATTCGCGGTGACTCCGTGGGGCGCAAGCTCGAGCGCCCAAGTGCGCGCGAGACCCAGCATGCCCGCCTTGGTCGACGCGTAAGCGGTCCGCTTTGCAAGGCCAAGCACGGCGCGCGTCGAGATCAGAACGATTCGCCCGAAATGCGCCGCCTTCATCGCCGGCAGGTTCGCCTGGACCAGAGAGATCGCCGCGACAATATGCAGATTGGAGAGTGCCGAGAGATCGGCCGGCTCCACGTCCTCGAGCGGCTTTTCACGAATCGCTCCGGCGCAGTGCACGATGGTGGTCGCGGGCGTCTCGGCCGCGATCTCGAAAGCGGCCGCCCGGGTCGCATCGGCATCGGTCAAGTCCACCAGCACCGAGCGCAGGCCCTCGGCGCGCAGCGGGCATGCGCGCCTCGCCAGGCTGATGACCTCATAGCCCCGCTCGAGCAAGGCCTGTGCGGTTGCGAGCCCGATGCCGGAGCTTGCGCCCGTGAGTAGCACTCGTTTCATACGTTCACCCGAAAATTCTTCATGGGAATAATTGCAGCGATGGCAGCGCCGCCTCGCAATTCACGAGCTCGACTTTCTTCAGGAGAATGACGAGACGCTCGTCCACGCGCTTCAAATGGTGCCACGCGACCCCGGCATACAGCTGCTGATCGTCCCGCCGGCTCTCGACATACAGAAAAGCCGTGCGCATTACGGCGACTTGGGTGATCGAGCCTCGATCCTCGATGGAGGGGGCCTGCAGCACATGCTGACACCAGCTGGGCTGCGCCTGCGAATGGGCATTCGCGCTCGCGAGGCGCCGGATTCTCACCTGCAGGAGCAGCTTGTCCTCGTACATCAGCGAATTTTCGCCGGTGGGACTCCGCTGGCCACGCGTCAGGGGCATCCAGTAATGGCCGTCCTCGGCATAGAGCTCGTACCACTCCTCCAGGCGCTTCTCGTCGATGAGGCGCGCCTCGGCGTGCACGAGACCGATCAGCTCCTCATCGCTGGCCACCGGGGACATCAGCGCTCCTGCCCGTCTGCAGTCATCGCCGCGACCCAAGCGCGAAATTGACCGCGCACAGACACTTCGCTCGTGCCGTTGTAAGTACCGGCGATGCCGGCCTCCTCATCCGACGGCGAGTAATTGCGACAGATGCTGACCCACTCGTTGGCTCCTGCCGCCAGTCCTTCCTGGATCTGACGGTAGCAATGCATGTCGTCGTGTCCGACGACCGAGGCCGGTGAATTGATCAGCCGGTTATACGTGATGGTGCGTTCGAGGAGCGCCTCCGGCGCGCCCACGAGCCGCAGCGTATAGCTCTCCACGAGTGTCCGGTCGACGGCGAGCGGGCGCACCACCCGGATGGTTTGGATCGCGCCCTTGACGGTGAGGCTCGGATAAAAGACGGTGTTGTGGCGGATCTCCTGCAGGATGGCTCGAGCCCGCTCCGCGCCGTAGGCCTGTTCCATCGCCGTTTCGTATTCCGGCATGGCCGAGTAGGACGAGTGGATGGAGAAATTCACGCCCGTATAGCTGTGGCCGTGATCAAAGATTTTGACGCCCATTTTATCGAAGAAGTCGTAGCTCGAGACAAAGGGCAGGAATTGCTCGATGACCATCGGCTTGCGGGCTTCGGCCGGCTGATTCTTCCACAGATCGCGCGCGGTTCCCGCGGAGGACTCGTGCGCCACCATGGGATGCATGGTGTCGTTGAGATTCTCGATGAACAGCTTCCAATTGCACTCGTGCAAATAGCGCAGCGGCGCGCCCACGATCTCGAGCCGCCCGCTCGGCGAGCGGTCGGCGAGATTGTCGATCGAGGAGATGGAGTCGCCGAAGTACTCGTGGAACGTCCGGCCCTCTGCGCTCAGCCGGACGAACACGAAGCCCCGATGAACGGCCAACGCGGACACCGCAGCGAGCCCGAGCGACGCCGATGACTCCTCGAGGCCCGTGCCCGCATAGCCTGCCCGCAGCGGCACAGTGCGCAACGCTCCATCCAGACGATACGTCCAGCCGTGATAAGGACAGCGCAGTATTCCCCCGCAGTTTCCGGATACGGCGCTCACCACCTTCGCGCCGCGATGGGCGCATCGGTTGTAGAGCACCCGCAGCTCTCCATCCTGGGAGCGGATCATCAACAAGGGTTGTCCGGCGATCTCGGTGGCGTAGTAATCGCCCGGGGCCGGCACCTGCGAATCGTGACCCACGTAGATCCACGCGCTCCGCCAGAGTCTCTCCGTTTCCAGCGCGAAGAGCTCCTCGTCGATGTAAGCGTCGCGATGCACTTCTCCCCCGCGGCAGAGCCCGCGGATCGCGTTGGGATTGTCGCGGAACCGGTTCACCTTCGCCTCCTATGCCGGCACGAGCGCGAGGGCTCGAATCGGACTTCCGGAACCATTCATGATCTTGAGCGGCGCGCAAAAGATCACCGCGCCCGTGGGCGGGAGCAGGTCGAGATTGGTCAGGCATTGCAGTCCGTATCGCCCCGCGCCGTGCATGTAGTAGTGACACGGATACGGAGGCCTCAGATGATGCCCCTGCCCGGCATCCGTTCCGATCGCCTCGGACCCGAACCCCACAACGTCCCGCTCGTCGATCAGGAATCGCACCACGTCCGCACCGGGTCCGGGTGTGTGCTGGCCGGTTTCGTCGTAGTTCTGGTAGGCGACGGGATCGGTTCGCTTCGACCAGTCCGTGCGCATGAGCACCCACGCTCCCGGCGGAATTTTACCGTGCACCGCCTCCCAGCGCCGCACGTGGTCTGTCGTCAGGAGAAAGTCCGCATCCGCCGCGGCTTCGCGCGAACAATCGATCACGCAGGCAGCGCCGACGAGCCGCTGCACCGGTATGGTGTCGGTCGCATTGTTGGGCAAGTCGCGACCGGACACCCAGTGAATCGGTGCATCGAAATGGGTGCCCGTGTGCTCGCCGCACGAGAAGTTATTCCAATACCAGGCGGGCCCGCGTTCATCGTATCGCGAGACTTCCTCCATTCGAAAGGGCAGGCACTGCCCGAACTCCGGCGGCAGGCTGATCTGCGGAAACTCCGAGGACAGGGTCTGCGTCAGATCGATGATGCGAATGCGCCCGGATGCGAGATCGGCGACCAATGAGATCAGCGTATTTGCGGCCATGCCGATGTGCTCCTCAGACACTGACTTCGCGCTCGAGAGTTTTCGGACTGTCTTGCCAGCGAGCGAGCCACTCCTCGGCGACATCGCCGGGGTAAACATCCTCGATGCCATCTTGAAGCGCTCTCACAAGGGCTTTCGCAAGCGCCGCCGGCGAGAGCTTGGGCGGCGGCAGAGTCTGATTCCATTCATCGTCGATCGGACCGGGAAACACGTTGATGACCCGCACGCCGCTCGGGCGCATTTCCGCACGCAAGCACTGTGACAGAGAAAGGGCCGCCGCCTTCGATGCGGAGAACGTGCCGTGCGCCGGATAATTGCAGAGTGCGTAGATGGAGAGCAGATTGACCCAGGCGGTTGCGCTCGATTGGCCGTCGGCGCCGCGGGATCGCATGGCGGGAGCGAATTCCTGCGCGAGGCGCAACAGTCCAAAGTAGTTGACGTCCATCTCGGCCCGCGCCGTGTCCACTCCATTGCGCGAGGCGATGCCTTGAGTGCGATGGACTTCCGCCGTATTGATGAGGATATCGACCTCGCCGCCGATCTCGGCGGCCATTTGCTTCACCGAGCGCGAATCAGTCAGATCCAGCGGCACGAGCGTCACCGGTGCGAGCGCCTCGAGCGCCGCAAAGCCCGCAGAGCTCTTCCAGGGCTCGGCGTAGCCCACCCACACGAGGTCCGCCCCGGCATTGATCACGGCGCGCACCACGGCCTGGCCGACCTCGCTCTTGCCGTCGGTCACCAGAACCTTGCGGAATTTCGGATCGCAGGTCATGTCGCGAAGTTGGCGATCGTCTGCCATGTTGGAAACCTCATCCATTGGAAACGCCACGAGTACGCCTTGGCCGGACTTATCCAGTCGAGCGCCGACCCGCACGCGGCTCGGCGGCGGCGCGCAACCGCCATGCAGATGGACCACGAGCGTGGGTCCCACATCGAGCTGCACCGTGCCCAGTCGCCACGGCACTCGTTCCCGGAAGAACGGATCGTGGCTGTGATGCACCGTCGTCGTCGCGAGAAGCTCGCCGAGACCCGTTTGCTCGCGCCAGCGCAGTCGATCCGACAGACAGCGATGACACACCTCCCGCGGCGGATACTGAACGGCGCCGCAAGCGGCGCAGACTTGGAGCTCGAACCGGCCGAGCGCGGCGGCCGCGGTCAAGCCGAGCGCGGCGCGCGACCGGGTCCCGGGCGGCATCAGGGGCTGGCGAGTCCGCAGCAGCGGATTCTTGCGCTTCGGCTTAAGTAACGGCGGAATCACGACTGCGCACCGCTCAGAATGGCCGCTCCCGAACAGAGTCCGCGATCATAGGTGATCATGCCGAACCCCACCGCGATTCCGAAGCGCGCCTCGGGCACGCTGCGCGCGAGGTTCTGGCCGGTGAGCTGACGAATGGACTCGACCAGTCCGAGAAATCCCGCGGCGCAACCCGCCTGGCCCACGGAGAGCTGTCCGCCGCTGGTGTTGATCGGGAACGATCCGCCGGTGGTGAAGGTGTGGCGACGCACGAACTCGGCACCCTCGCCCTTTTCGCAGAAGCCGAGATCCTCGAGTTGGATGACGGACATGACCGGATAATCGTCATAGGTTTGGACGAAATCGATGTCGGACGGCTCGACACCGGCGGCCCCATACAAACGATCCCGGTCGATGACCCATCCGCCGCGTGTCTGGATCGGGTCCTCGGGATAGGCGTTATGGCGCTCGCAGGTCGAGCGCACGCTCGCGTACGGCAGACCGAGCGCCTGCGCCCGCTGCCGGGTCATCACCAGAAACGCCTCGGCGCCGGCGCACGGCATCACGCAATCGAACAGGCGGATCGGATCGGCAATCGGCCGGGCGTCGAGATATTCCTCGAGCGTGAGCGGCTTCTTGAACAGCGCGTGCGGGTAGCCGAGCGCATTGTCGCGCTGCGCGACGCACAGCTTGCCGAAGTCCTCGCGCGTCGCGCCGAAATTTCGCATGTAGTACGAGGTCAGGAAGGCGAAGCTCGCGTTGGGGCCGCCCGACCCGTAGGGAAACACCGCATCGCGCGCGAACACACTGAAGCTGCCGAGACTTTGGCGGAAGGAATCGACGTGGTTCGTGTCGGCGCCGATGCAGGCGACCACGTCGGCATCGCCCGCCTGCACCGCGCGCAACGCTCGCCGCAGCGCGACGACTCCGCACGCACCCCCGAGAGGAATGTGATCGAGCCAGCGCACCGTGAGCCCGAGGTGCTGAGTGAGGCCGATCGCCGTATCCGGCGTCAGCGAGAAGCTTCCCACGCAGAGGCCGTCGATGTCGGACTTGTCGAGCTTGGATGCCTTCAACAGCCGGGTAAGGGCCTGCGCGACGAACCAGTGCGCGCTGCGGATCGAGTAGCGGACGTACGGGACGGTCACCGGCGCGACGAGCGCCAGATCGAAGTAATCTCGCGAGCCGCCCTCGGAGACCGATAATTTTCCTCGAGCCTGTGCCACGGCAGACAGTTTAATCCTAAACTATCGGGCCATACCAATGCTCAGCGGTCGGGGCTTGGAGCCTGGCGTCGCTTCAAATGCCGTACGTCATGGGCCGCGCCGCTCGCCACGGCGCTCGCACCCAACCGCTTGATCTCTCCCCGCGCGAGCTTCTGCGAGGCGGTCTGCGGCAAGGCCGTACAAAAGCCGATGTATCCCGGCGCCTTGTAATAGGCGAGCGCCTGACGACAATGAGCCTGCAGATCGGTAGCGCTCTCTGCCGAGCCCGATCGGCCGGGACGCAGCACCACGAACGCGAATACCTCTTCGCCGCGCACCTCGTCCGGCACCGGGCAGACCGCCGATGCGAGCACGTCGGGATGCGTTTGCAGCGCGCTTTCGACCTCGACGGCCGCAATGTTCTCGCCGCTGCGGCGAATGATATTTTTCGAGCGATCGACGAAGAACAGGCAGCCGTCATCGCCCTGCCGTACGAGGTCTCCCGTGTGGAACCAGCCGCCGGCCCACGCCTCCCGCGTCGCCGCCTCGTCCTTGTAGTATCCGGAGAAAAAGCCGCGCCGCGGCGCCTCACCCTCGCGCCTCACCAGGAGTTCCCCCGCAGTTCCGGGCAGGGTGTCGTTGCCCGCATCATCGGCAATGCGATAGCCCAAGCCCGGCGACGGCTTGCCGAAGCAACGCTGCCCGACATGGCGGGGCTCCAAATTGGCGGTGATCCAGGCGCCCGCTCCGGTTTCGGTCATCGCCCAGGCCTCGATCAATGGCACGCCGAAGCGCTGCTCGAAAGCCGCGTGGTGACGCGGGTCAACCCCGGCGCCGAAGCCGAACCGCAACGTACCGCGGCAATCGTCGGCGGCTGAGGGCGCAGCTTTTAGCAGCATTGCAGGCATGACGCCGAGATAATGAAACGCCGTTGCGCGGGCGTCGCGCAGCGATTCCCACCACGTCGAAGGATGAAATCGATCGAGCTGCACCAGGCAGCCGCCGGTCATAAGCATGGCCATGAACGAGACCGCGAGCGCGTTCATGTGCGTCACGGGGAGGGGCGTTGCGAGCCGGTCGCCGGTCTCGAAGCGGCAATAGCCGCCGAGCCCGGTGTAAAGGCGTCCGACCTCCATGAAGTATTCATTCGAGAGGATGCAGGCCTTGGGCAGGCCGGTGCTACCGGAGGTGTATAGAAGCGCCGCTTCATCGGGACTCGCGCAAGGTGCTGCCGTTGCAGGCGGAACACGCCCGTCCTCTTCCTCTGTAATCCACAGCGCGATCCCCTCTGCCAGCGCGGCACGCACGTGCGCCGCGTGACCGCGATGGGTCACCGCCAGACAGGCATCCGAGTGTCCGAGCAGGTGGGACATTTCCGCGACGCTCATCGCCGCATTGACGGGCACGATGCTTGCGCCGACGGAGTTGAGCGCGAGGAAGTAGAGAAAGAACTCCACCCGGTTGTCGAGCGCGACCGCGATCCGATGGCCGGGGCCATAACCGGCCGCTCGCAAGCGAGCGGCCAGGGCCGCCACTTCGATGCGGGCGCGAGCATAAGTGACGGTGACGGCAACCGGCGAGTAGTCACCGCACGCCGCCAAAGGGACGTGCAGAAAATCCCGGTCCGCGTCCGCCGTCGAGGCCTTCTCGAACAGCGCCCACACCGAAGCCTCGTCACAATGCGTTCTCATGTTGATGAAATGATCCAAGGGGTGCCCGAATGCCGGGCAGTCGCTGAAGCGTAACGCACGTCGCGAGTGGAAGCGATGCTCGCGCGCATAAGGTAAGTGGCTGTAGCTCCGCCCTCGCAATCGGACGGAAAAGGCGCAAGAATTGTCCGATGGATGCACTCGCCGGATAGCGTCCCTTGTTTCCTCGGCCCATGATCGCGATGGGCGGACCAGCGGATAGGAGGAGGTGGCAATGCGGCAGATCGCCGAATTGATTGAGTCGGATCGCGTTCACCGCACGGTGTACACCGATCAGGAGATCTTTGACCGGGAAATCGAGCAGATCTTCGAGACGGTGTGGGTGTATTGCGGACACGAATCGCAAGTCAAGGCGCCGGGTGATTATCACACCGTGCAGATCGGACGGCAGCCGATGATCATGGTGCGCGACCGGGAGCGGCGCATCCATGTACTCTACAACCGCTGTCCGCACCGCGGTGTCGAGCTGTGCGGCGCGGTTTCGGGCAACACCGGATCGAGCTTCGTATGCTCCTATCACGCGTGGAGCTTTCATCTCGACGGCAACATTCGCGGCATTCCGCTGCCGCACGGCTACGATGGCACCCGCATGACGCCCGCGAACCCCGATTGCTCCATGAAGCGCGCCGCGCGGGTGGACTCTTATCGCGGTTTTGTATTCGCGAGCCTCGCGAGCGAAGGGCCCACACTCGCGGAATTCTTGGGCGACGCGCGCATCGCGTTCGACGACATGTGCGACCGCTCTCCGGAAGGCGAGGTCGAAGTGGTGCCCGTGTGTCACCGCGTCGTGCAGCACTCGAACTGGAAGTTCTTCATGGAGAATCAGCTCGATGCCCTGCACCCCTCGGTCACGCACCAGTCGACCGGGGTCGCCGCGAGCAAGGTGGAGCGCGCCCTGAAGGCCGAGGGCAAAGAACCGCCGCTCTACTATCACTACCTGTCGACTTTCGCCTCATCATTCGATCAATGGGACTCCGTGCAAACCGTGAACTTTCCGCGCGGCCACGGCATCTTGAAGGGCTACATGGGGCTGCGACCCAAAGATCCTGACACCCAGGAATACACCGAGGCGATGTATCGCGCTTACGGCGCCGAACGCGCGGAGCAATATCTCGGCCGGAGCATTCATCATGTGCTCGTTTATCCGTATCTGTCGGTGCAGTCGCCCCTGCAGCAGTTACGGTGCCTACGACCCTTGTCACCGGGCAAGACTCTGTCGGAAATCTGGCACTTTCGTCTGAAAGGCGTATCGCCCGCCATCTATCGCCGCTCGCTCTGGTACTTCAATCTCGTGAACTCGCCCGCGACGATGATCAATGCCGACGATCTCGAGAACTGGACCAAGGGCCAGTGGGGATTGCAATCGAAGGGAGGCGAGTGGGTGAGTTTTCACCGGAACTTCGGTCAAGACACTCGGGATGGCGACATCGTCTACTCGAACAGCGGAACCTCCGAGGTGGTGATGCGCAACCAGTTCGCCGCCTGGGCCAAATACATGGAAAATACCCCATGAGCGATCTGAAGAGCCGGCTGCTCGAGGATGTGGTGATTTTCAGCAGCAAGCCGGGGGCTGACACCGGCGCTCAGGCGTTGGCATCGGACCATTCACCGCGCGCGCGCTATCGTGCGCAACCGCTGCCCGCGCGCAGCGGCGTCTTGATCGAGGCGGATCTACAGGCTCAAGTCGAACAGTTCCTGTTCTATCAGTCGGAACTCCTCGACACCAAGAATTGGCAGGCCTACATCGATCTGTTCGCCGACGAGGGCGTCTACTGGATGCCGGCGCGTCCCGAGCAGACCGAATGGCTCGATTCGCCGTCGATCTTTGCCGAGGACAAAGAGCTCATGAGCGTGCGCATGGGGCGGATCATCCACCCGAACGCCTGGTCGCAGGCCCCTCTTTGGGAGACCAGCCACCTGGTCGGTAACGTCGTCATCGACTCGGCCGAAGAGACCAGATTGCACGTGCGGTCGCGCTTTCAGGTGCAGGAGCTGCGGCGCGATACGCTGCGCAGCTTCGCCGGCACGTACCGCCACACTCTGCGTCGGCACGCCGGCGACTTCCGGATCGAGCTGCAAAGAGTCGACCTGATGAATGCGCAGGCCCCTTTCGACTACACCATTCAGGCCTGGGTGTAGCGACGGATGAACGCCAGGATGCTCGCCGTGAGGGAGCTTTCGGGGTCCTGGAGCGGGTCGACGATTTGATAATGGTTTTGCCCCGCAAGGACGTGGTACTCGCTTGGGAGCTGCGCCTGCGTCCGGGCGGTGTGGTAGGCGAGCGATTGCTCGATGAACGCCGGCGACTCATCGCCCCCCACGAACACGAGCGCAGGAGCTGAGCGGCTCGGAACCCGAAGCAGCGGGCTTTGATCCACAGCCGCTTCCTCGGTGAGCTTAAGGGTCGGCTGCAGCCACGAACGCCGCAGGGGCCTTAAGTCGAAAACCCCGCTGATCATGATGCCGCCTTTGATCGGGGCGGCTCCGTCGCTCGCTGAGGCTCCGGGCTCGGCGTTGTGCGATAGCAGCATTCCCACTTGCTGGCCGCCCGCCGAGTGGCCGATGGCGAAGATTCGGTCGGGATCGCCGGCATAGCGACCCGCGTTCTTCGCGAGGAACGCGGCGGCCGCGTGGCTCTGCGCCGTGATATCGGCGATGGTGACCTGCGGACAGAGCCCGTAGTTCATGACACCGACCGTGATGTCGTGGGGCACGAGGCCCCGGGCCACGAAACTGAACTCCTTGCAGGAGAGTGCGCGCCAGTAGCCGCCGTGAATGAACATAACCACGGGAGAGCCCCGGCGCCGCGAGGGAAAGATATCCAAGGTCTCGCGGGGATTCGTCCCGTATGGGACGTCGAGGTGGCAGCCGAAGGTGCTGCGCGCCGTTTCACTCTCGCGAACGTAGCGCTCGAGGTAGGGGCCCCGGGGACCCGCGCGCCGTTCCGGATCGTAGGCGGCGTCGATCGCGGCCTGGTCGGGCGGATCCTGCGAGTCCTCGGCAGCCATTCCGCATCCCCTTTGGCGGACTCGATGGTCCGCAAGTCGGCAGTTTTCGTTACTCGACCGAAGTTTACTATCCGAATTGTCGATTACACTAGCCGCCGAGCGCGGCTTTTATACCGGCCGCTGGATCTGCAACGAGGATATCGTGTTATATAAGTCTACTTCCGATTTAGAAGGCCGTTCGATGGACCAAGTGGTACAGCTGAGAGGCAGAACGCTGGCAACCACGGATCTGGACGAAGCGCGCGAAATCCTCACGAGGCAATATTGCTCCCACAGCATTTCCCGCCGCAATGACGGCGCGCTTCTCGATGTCCGGTACGCTCAGGCGCAGCTGTCCAACATTTCGCTCAACTATCTGCAATATGGCGCCGAAGTCGACATACGGCCGCGGGAGTTCGAGACCTTCTATCTGGTGCATATCCCGCTCGGCGGCGAGGCCTGGATCCGCGCCGATGGGCATGATTTTCACATCCGCCCGGGCGCCGCGGCCATCGTTGCGCCGAAGCAGGAGCTATCGACGACCTGGAAGGCCGATTGTCGCCAGCTCATGCTCAAGATCGACCGCAAGGCGCTTGAGAACCACTTGAGCGGGCTCCTGTACCAACCGATCGAGCGACCGCTGCAATTCCCCGTCGTCTTCGACCTTACCCGGGGCCTCGGCGCCAGCTTCCAGACACTCATTTTCGATCTCGCCGCAGAGCTCGCACGGAGCGATGCAGTCGCACAATCGAGGTTCGTCTGCACCCAGATCGAGCACACCTTGCTCACGCTGATCCTTTGTGGTGCGAGGCACACTTATAGCGATGCGCTGCAGGCGGCGGAAGGCTCGGTCTGCCCGAAGCACGTCGCGAAGGCGCATCAGTACATGGTGGCGAACGCGCGCGAGAACATCACCATCGAGGATTTGACCGCGGTCGCGGGGGTCAGCGGCCGCGCGCTCTACGAAGGCTTCAGGCGCTTCAAGGGCACCTCGCCCATGGCGTGTCTCAGGGCCATTCGGATGCAGGCGATTCGCAAAGAGCTCCTCGACGGCAAGGATACGGACGATGTGACGCTGATCGCGCAGCGCTGGGGCTTTTTTCACCTCGGCCGTTTCGCCGCCAACTATCAGAGAATCTTTGGCGAGAAGCCCTCGCACACCTTAAGGCGACGGCGTTAGAGCCCGTGAGATGTGCACGGGCCGATCGAGGCGCGGCTGGGCGAGCGTAGCTGCCGCCCGGCCGTCATGAGACGAACACAAGTAGACAACTGGAGATGACGTGACGGGGATAAACATGAGAATTGCAGGCTCGCTCGCAGGGTTCGCGCTCTTTGTGAGCGCACAGACAGTGCTCGCACAGACGGCACCGGACAGCTCGGCCAAGGACACGGGCGTGCTCGAGGAAATCGTGGTCACCGCCGAGAAGCGCGAATCGACCGTGCAGAAGACGCCGATCAGCATGACCGCGATCTCGCAGGCCGATATGGAGGCGCAAGGCTTGTCCGATCTGCAGCAGATCGCTGCCGAGACCCCGGGAATGTCCATGAAGACGAGCGGCCCCGGCCAGACCGAGTACGAGATGCGCGGGCTCACGGCGACCGGCGGCTTCTCGCCGACGGTCGGCTTCTATTTGGACGATGCGCCGCTTACGGCGCCCGCGCAGGCTGCGCAGGGCAAAGTGGTCATCGATCCGGATCTCTATGACTTGAACCGCGTCGAAATCCTGCGCGGACCCCAAGGAACGCTCTACGGTGCCGGTTCCATGGGCGGCACGATCAAGTTGGTCACGAATGCGCCGCAGCTCAACACCGTTGCGATCTCCGGCCAGACGACGGAATCCGGGACCGACGGGGGCGGCTTCAATTATGGCGGCAGCGCGATGGTCAATTTGCCGATTGCCCAAGACGTGGCGGCGATCCGCTTCGTCGGAACGTACAAGTACACCTCCGGCTGGATCGACCGCATCGTGCTGAATCCCTTTCCTTTGGAGACCAACGGCGGCACGACGCGCGGCGATGTGCTCGCCGCGCCGGTGCAGGCCAAGTACTCCGACGTGAACTGGGAAGAGCTCGAGGGCGGGCGCGTCAGCGTGTTGCTGAAGCTCGGTGATGATCTGACGATTCAGCCCAGCATCCTGCACCAGAAGATTTCCACGGGCGGACCCTTTACCATCGACAATCCGCCGGGCAACGTGTACGCCCATTATCAGCCCTTCGACATTGCCGAGCCGCTGGAGGACAACTTCACGCTCTATTCATTGACCGCCAAATACCATTTCAGCGGCGCCGATGTGACCTCCGCCACCGCGAAGTGGAATCGGCACGATGAGCAAACGCAGGATATTTCGGAAACCATGCAGTTCCTGTTCGGGTTCCCGAGCTACTATCCGCCCGCAGGCATCGGCGGGGGATCCCAGGAAGAGACCGACTTCACGGATCAGTTCAGCCAGGAGATTCGGATCGCATCGAACGGCGACGGACCCTTCCAGTGGCTCGGCGGCTTTTTCTACAGCAACTTCAATTCCAACACCACGTCCGAGTCCGTATACCAAGGCCTCGAGCCCTTTTTCGGCACCACCAACCTCATCAACATCGGCGAGCCCATCGAGATCACGCAGCGCGCGCTGTTCGGCGAGACCTCCTACAAGTTGACCGATCAGCTCAAGGCCACCTTGGGGCTGCGCTATTACCGCTACTCGAGCACGGAGGAAACGATCAACAGCGGTCTGGCCTCGAGTGCAGGCGGCCCGGGCACCGTGCTGCAGTTCGGCAGCGCCAACAATAAGGGCTTCAACCCCAAGATCAATCTGGCGTATAACGCGACCGACGATGTGCTGGTCTACACCACCGCGGCGAAGGGCTTTCGCCCGGGTGGACCCAACACGCCCGTGCCGCTCACGGGACCGGCGCAGTGCCTGACGGGGCCGGGGAATCTGCAGTCGCTCGGACTCAACTCCGCGCCGAATCAGTTCAACCCCGACAATGTGTGGAGCTACGAGGTGGGTGAAAAGGCGCGCACGTTGGGCAACAGGTTCCAGATCAACAGCGCGGTCTATTACGAGTCCTGGACCAACGTGCAACAACTCGTCGACCCGGCCTGCGGCTTCGGCTTCACGTCGAATGCCGGCAAAGCCACCGTCTATGGGTCCGAAGTCGAGATTGAAGCGAGTCTGTCCCCGTCATGGACCGTCACCCAGGACTTGGGCTACACGCATGCGACGTTCAACGACACCGTCCAAGCGACCAATACCCTCGCGGGCCAGAAGCTCTCGGATGTACCGGACCTGACGACGAACACCTCCGTCATTTACTCGATGCCCCTATCGTCGGGTTATTCCTTCACCACCCGAGGGACCTATACGTATGTGGGTCCGATGCAGGACATCACCTACACCCGCAATGACTTGGGCGGCTACTCGTTGATGAAGGCACGAGCGGGCCTCGTCTCCGACCGGTTCGCGGCCTACCTGTTCTGCGACAACTTGACCAACAAATTGGCGATCTTGACCAACAGCGTGGCGCAGACGGTCAACATCCCGACATTCAACCGCGGTGTGACGGCCCAGCCGCGCACCATCGGCATCGACTTCCATATTCGTTATTGAGCCAAGCCCGAAGGGAGATGCTCTGCCGGTCGCGTGTTGACCGGCAGAGCGACATACGAGGGGTATTTCGCGGAGCGATAGATGCTCTGCACCGCCGTGCGGAAATCAGACTCGACCGCCTCGTAGATGCTGGGCACATAGCGCTGCGGATTGCGATCGATGACTGGAAACCACGTGCTCTGAATTTGCACCATGATCCGGTGGCCCGCCTTGAAGGTGTGGTTCCGGTCACGCAGCTCGATGGCATAGGGGAAGATCTCGCCCGGGACGAGCGCCTCGGGCTTCTCGAAGCTGTTGCGGTAACGCCCGCGTAGCACTTCGCCCGCGAGCATGAGCTGAAAGCCGCGGAGACTCGGATCGGGCTGATAATTCTCCGGATACACGTCGATGAGCTTGACCACCCAGTCGCTGTCCGAGCCGGAGCTTGCGGCGAACAAATGCGCGATGGGGTTACCCGATACGGTGAGGTCTTCTGTCAGCGGCTCGCTCTCGTAGGTCAGCACATCGGGACGTCCGTCGACGAAGCGCTGGTCCGCGACTTGCCACGTCGGCCAGTCCTCATCGGTAATGGGTCGAGGATAATAGGGCACCGGCTTCGCCGGATCCGACGTGTAATCATCATGTGGCGCGTCCCCGCTGGCCGCGGGGGGCGCATCGAACGAGAGCTCGCCGCCGGCGCGCAGGTACAGTTTCCGCTCACTCACCGGCTGGGGCGGCCAAGACTCGTAGCGTTCCCATCGATTCTCGCCGGTTCTGAAGGCCAGCACCGGCGGCAAGTCGAGCGACCCCCTGCCCTTCAGCCAGTACGCGAACCAGGGTGCCTGCACGTGATCGCGAAACCACCGCGAGGTGTCCTGGCCAAAATCGATTCTGCCGAGCAAACGCCCTTCGGGGCTGCGGCTCCAGCTGCCGTGGTACCACGGTCCTATCACCAGGCGGACCAAGTGCTTCGGATCCTCGCTCTCGAATTTCTTGTAGAGCTCGAGCGGCCCGTAGAAATCCTCCGCATCGAAGTAACCCGCCACCAGAAGCGTCGGAACCTTCACCGGCTGCACATACGGCAGCACGCCGCACATCTCTTTCGTCCAGAAGTCGTCGAGGTTCGGATGCTGCGCGAAGGCATTCCAACTCGGTGCTACGCCATGAAACAGCAGTTTGTTGACGTTCGACAGTGGGCCGAGCGCCAGAAATTGCTCATAGCTGTCGTGGCGAGTGAGCGCTGACAAGGCGGATTCGCTGCCGGGCGCCCTCTCCGCCTCCATCGCCGCGATCCAATCGAAACTGTAGCTCAAGCGGAAGGCGCCGTTGTGGTGCCAGTCATCGCCGACGAACATGTCGACGCAGGTTGCCTGCGGGGAAGCCGCCTTGAGTGCCGGGTGCGGATCGACCAGTGCCCGGGTCACGAGGAACCCACCGTAGGAGATCCCCAGGGTCCCCACCTTGCCGTTGTTGCCGGTGACGTGTTTCACCAGCCAATCGATCGAGTCGTAGGCGTCCGTGGAAGGGTCTGTCGCGCGCAGCTGCGATCTGTTCCTCATGGGTCCGCCGGTCACGAATTCACCGCCCGAATCGCCACGCCCACGCGAGTCCTGCAGCGCGAATATGTAGCCGTCCGCAATGAGCTCGGGATACATCCGCAGGTGCGAGGAGTATCCGTGCGAGTCGGGGTGCAACCCGTAGGGGGTCCGCTCGTAGATGATGGGAAGCGCACCCGACTGCGTCTTCGGCGTGTAAATCTCCGTGTGCAGCATCACGCCGTCGCGCATGCGGATGTCGACCACCTTTTTCTCGAACAGCAGCGTGAAGTCCCGCTCCGGCATCACCGCATCGGATGCCCGTGCGTGACCGGACACCATCGCGAAGCCGGCGGCGACAAGGAGCGCGAACGCCCACCGCGACCAACCCTGCGGCTGCTGAGAGCTCACGATTGCACCGCCGCGGTGGCGCGTGGCGCGGGGCCGAGGATCAGCCAAAGCCCTCGCAGCATCAGGGGGAAGAAGAAGATCACCAGAAAGAAATAGGAGCTGTATCGGTAGCCTTGGCCGATCAAGTTGATGATGCCGACCGCAGAGGCTACGAATACGGCAACGACCATGATGATGAGCGCCAGGGCCGGCCTCCACAGACGTGGCAGTGTGAGGCCGCGGTCGAGGGCGGCCCGGGCCACGCGCTCATTCAGCCCGTGCAACAGGCCCACGCCGGTTTTCACGAAGGCGCCGAGGATCACGATCTGCACGCAGAGGGAGAGCGTCGGGTTCGCGATCCGGGTGAGCACGACGAAAATCGGCAGCGGCTCGCTGAGAATCCCCGGGTAAAACGCCGCCAAAGCGAACAGCGAGGCAAACCCGGGCAGGAGGATGAGAGGTCCCGGCGAGCGCGCCCGCACTGAACGCCTGCGCACGGGATTGAAAATTGCGCGCGACGAAGATGAGAATCGGCACGATGACCACGTTGTATCCCAAGTAGCTGAAGCTGTCGCGCAGCGCCGCCGCCCAATCCAGGGAGGTTCCGTCGAGCGCCGCGTGCAATTGCGGACTGAATTTCCAGACGACCAAGGCGAACATCGATCCGTAGGTGGCGTAGAACAAGATCGACCAAGCCGATATGACCTTCTCGATGACTTTGTTGCCGAAGAAGACGACGAACGCCACCAGCGCCATGAACAAGATCGAGTCGAGGAGCTCCGGCAGGCCGAGCAGTTGCGCCAGGAGCTTCCCCGCAGCGGCGGACAACACCGACAGCACGAGCAGGAGCAATGCGTAGTAGCCGATCTCGAACAGCACCCAGAAACGGCCGAGGAAGATGCGGCAGAAGCTTTTGTAGTCGAAGGCGCGGTAGCGGCGCGCGAGCTCGAAGGCGACCATCGATCCCGCGCTGAACCACAACGCCGTCAGCGCAAGGCCGGCCAATGCCGTGCGCGGCCCCCTGGCCAGGAAGAACTCGACCAATTCGCGGCCCGTCGCATAGCCGCCGCCGACCAAGACGGCCTGAATGACGAGACCGGGAACGATGTAGCGATAGAGTCGCATGTCTACAGCGATCCGCGCGCGTCGACCGGCCAGATGTCCACCAGCCGATTGCCCCGCACGCAGTGATAGAAATCATGCAGGTTGATGGTGGGATCGCAATGCGGGACCACGAGCTCGATCTTCGCGCCAAGTTTCAGAGTGCCGTTCTTGCGTGCGAGGTCTATCTTGCCGAACTCGTCCCCGTAGAACCGGTAGGCCGCGCCCCGCGGAGCGCCCGCCGCGGGTCTGGGGATCGGGCCGTCCATGGAGAAGCACTTGAACCCGCCGTCGATCGTCGGCTCGCCGCGGACGTTGTTGCTCACGACCATGCACTGAACGAACAGCGCGGTCTTGAATGGATTGGGTCCCTGCGCGAATAGCTGCACCTCCTCATACTCGATGTCCATGAAGGCATAGGAGCCGCACTGGCATTCCGTCAAGAGCCCGGCGCGCCGATCGATGTCGAAAGTCCCGGTGCCGCCGCCCGACACGATCGGGGGGTGTGGCCCGCCGCGATGAGGGTGTCTAAGACCCTCTCGAGCTGTCGCAGTTGCCGGCCATAGACGCGGGCTCGGTCGGCCGCCCGGGCGATGTGCTGCACCCGGCCCGAATAGGCCTGTATGCCAGCAAATTCCAACACCTTCGATGCTTCCACGCGGCGCACGAGCTTGAGCACGCCGGCGGCGTCGGGCACACCGGTTCTGTGCATGCCGATGTCGACGTCCACAAGCACCGCCAGCTTCTTACCGTGGCGCTTAAGGGCCGCCTCGAGCGCGGCGGCGTTCGCCGGGTTGTCGACGGCGACCATGAACCCCTGGCTCTTGCCGACGAGACTGCACAAGAGGTCGATCTTGACCGCACCGACGACGGGCGTCGTCAAAAGAACGCCCGGCACACCCGCCTCCACCATGACGGCGGCTTCGCGCAACGTGGCCACCGAGACGCCCACGGCGCCGGCGGCGATTTGGAACTTCGCGATCTGCACGCTCTTATGGGTTTTGGCGTGAGGCCGCAGATTAAGGCCAGCCTTCTTGCACAGCCTCGCCATGGTGATGAGGTTATGCTCGAAACCGTCGAGGTCGAGAATCACCGCCGGCGTCGCGAGCGCTTGGCGCGACCGGGGCTTGCCGATGAGGCCGGCGTTGGGTCCGAGTTTTGGGCGCCGCGATCGCCTTCCAGGATGCTGTTCAGTCATATGCCTTGCCTTTGAGCTCGAGTATCGAGCGATACGTTTCGAAACTTATGCCGCGGCCGCAGCCGCCCGCCCTGTGCGTCGGGGTAGCGTCTGCGGAAAGTGCGCACCCAGATAGCCGACGACCGCCCTGACCGCCTCTTCCGTCATGGACGCCGTGATGGCGCCGTGCTCGAGCATGGACAGGCTGAACATGAGATCGGCGATTTCGACCGCGCGAAAGAAAATCACCGTGCGGGCCTTGCGCGCCGGCAGTACGAATCGACTCTCGATTTGCTCCTCGAAGAGCCTGGCGATCCGTTTGTCGCTCTGTCGGTCGTGCAGCTTCAGCGCCGGTGGCGTTTTCGGACTGATGAGCAGTTGGCGTGCGGCGCGATGGTGGTCGAAGTAATGGGCGCCGCGGCGCACCAGCGCCGCGACGACGTCGCTCCAGGAGTCTCGCGCGCCGCTGCGAACCGGCCGGCTCACGTCTTCCAGCATCTCTTCGCCGAGCACGGCAATGAGCTGCACGTACAGGTCCATGATGTCGCCGTAGTAATGATAGGCCGAGCTCTTCGGGATGCGCGCGGCCCGGGCTACATCGGCGAGGCTGATCTGGTCGAGATCGCGCGTCCCCAGAAGGGCTCGAGCCGCCTCGAGGAGGCGTTTGCGGCGGGCAATCCCCGGGGCACGAAACAGGATGTCGTTTTGCTTTTTCTCCATGGACGCCGAGTATCCCGGAATAGCGGTGGCTGGGGAAGACGCACCGAGTTGACAGGCCTGGGGTTGTTCTTGATACTCGACTGAGGTCGACTAAGCCCACATCCGCAGGACTCTCCCAGCATGAGCGACGAACCCGCGAGCGGATCGGCAGCGCCGCCAACGCCTACAACGCTCAAAATCGGTGCGCTGCACTGGCTCCAGGTCGCCGCGCTTGGAATAGCCATCGCGATCTCGGGCAATGTCGCCGGCTGGAACTACGGGCTCGGCGTGGGGGGCTGGGGTGGCATGCTCATCGCGGCCCTTGCGATGGCTCTGCTCTTTTGGTGCCTCACCCAGACCCTGGCCGAGCTCGCCGCAGCGCTGCCCGATGCGGGTGGATTCGACGGCTATGTGCGTCGCTCACTGGGCGCCGCGGCAGCTTATGTGACGGGGACATCGGTCGCCCTCGGGCTCGCGATTGGCGCGGGCCTCGCCATTTCGTTTGGCGAGGCCTATGTATCCGCGTGGCTCGGCTACGGTGGCTGGCCCGTCAAGATCGCCATCCTGGTTATGGTCATGGGCCCGCAGCTGCGTGGCGCGAGCGAGGCCGTCGGACTGACGGTCGGTGTGGGCGTCGCTGCTTTGGTCATTCTCGTCGCGTTCTGTGCGTATACGGCGCCGGTCTTCGATTCGGCAAACCTGTTGAGCGCCTCACCCGGGGGCGCCTTGAGCCTCCTGCCCCACGGGCTCGCGGGCGCCGCCGGGTGTATCCCTTTCGCTCTGTTCCTGTTCCTCGGCGTCGAGCAGGCGGCCCATGCCGCCGCGGAGATGCGCGACATGCCGCGCAACATGCCGAAGGCTCTCGTCACGGCAATCGGCGTCGCGTTTGTGATCGGACTCTGCGTGCTGCTGACGGCAACCGGCAGCGCGGGCGCGAGCCGCCTGGCCGGCGTCGACGATCCGCTGTTCGCGGCCATCATGACCAATCCCGGCCGTGACGGCGCCCGGATCATGTCTCGCCTCGTCGGGGCGGGCGCCTTGATCGCCATCCTCGGCACCTTCTTCTCGCTCGCTTACGCAGGCTCGCGCCAGTTCTATCATCTCGCGCAGGCGGGGTTCCTGCCGCGCGCTTTCGGGCGCGTCAACGCGCGCCAGGCCCCCGCCAACGCCGTGTTCTTGGTGGCGCTCATCGCGCTCGTGACGGCGGCGTTCCCGCCGAACAGCGCCATGGTGGTTTTCATCTTCATGATCAGTGTCTCGCATGCCCTGCTGCTCGCGGCATTTCTTTCGCTGCGCTGGCGCGAGCCCGGTCTGCCGCGGCCGTACCGGGCGATCGGAGGTCGGCCGCTCGCCGTCCTCGCTCTTCTTTTGTCGATATCGGTCATGGTGTCGTGCTATGAGCTCGAGGTGCGCGCCCTCAAGATCGCCATCGCGGGCCTCATCGTGCTCATCGCTCAATTCTTGTGGTTTGGGTCCGCTCGGAGGGTAACGCAGTGATTGTCGATTTATCGGGAAAAGTAGCCATCGTCACGGGCTCGGGCCAAGGGATCGGCGAGGGTATCGCCCGGGTCTTCGCCCACGCCGGGGCTAAAGTCGTGATTGCAACGCGGAGCGAAGCGAACGGCCGCGCGGTCGCGGATTCCATCGTCAAGGCGGGCGGCACCGCTTGGCTCGACCAAACCGATATCGGACGGCGCAGCGAGGTTCATCGCATGGTCGCCGGCACCGTGGAGCGCTTCGGCCGCCTCGACATCGTGATTCACAATGCGGCGGTATATCCAGTCATTCCCATCGAGGCGCTCTCGGACGAGGAGCTCGATCGCACGTTGTCGGTGAACCTCAAGGCGGCGTTCTGGTTGATCCAGGAGTCGCTCCCGCACCTGCGCAAGCAAGGCGGTGGACGGTTTCTGTTCACCTCCTCGGTGACGGGTCCAAACGTCGTCATGCCGGGCACGGCGCATTACGGCGCATCGAAAGGCGGCATGAACGCACTCATTCGAACGGCGGCGCTCGAGTACGCACGCCAGAACATCACCGTCAACGGCGTCGAGCCCGGCTACATTCTGACCGCCGCCATGCAAGCGCTCGGCGGACCGGAGGCCCTCGTCGAGATGGCCAAGCAGATCCCGCTCGGCAAGCTCGGCGATCCCGTGGACATCGCGAATGCCATGCTGTTCCTCGCCTCCGACGCGGCCTCTTACATCACCGGCCAGACCATTGTCGTCGACGGCGGCTCCACGTTGCCGGAGAGCCCCGTGGTGCTCGACGCGTTCTACCGGGAACAGTGATCGGAGGAGCCGGACCGATGGCAACAGACTCGCTCTTGGAAAGGCGCTATCGCGTTCTCGGGCGCCACTCACCGCTCTTTTACGAGAAGCCGCTGCACCTCGTCCGCGGCGAAGGCGTCTGGCTGTACGACGCCCAGGGTAAGCGCTACCTCGACGCCTACAACAACGTGCCGCATGTCGGTCATTGCCATCCGCGCGTCGTCGCGGCGCTCGGCCGCCAAGCCGGGCTCCTTAACACCCACACGCGCTATCTCGACGAGAACATCGTGGCCTACGCCGAGCGCCTGACCGCCCTGTTCGACCCGCGGCTCTCCATGGCCTCGTTCTGCTGCACCGGGAGCGAGGCGAACGAGCTGGCGCTCAGGATCGCGCGCGACACGAGCGGCGGTGAGGGCATCATCGCCACCGAATGGGCGTATCACGGCAATACCGCTGCGGTGATGCAGGTGAGCTCCATTTTCTCGCCTCCCGACAAGCGTGGGCCGCACGTGCGCACGGTTCCTGTGATGGATCCCTACCGGGATCGTGCCGGGCGGAGCGATGAGGCCCTCGCGAGCGCCTATGCCGATGACGTCAAGCGCGCCATCGAGTCCTTCGAGGCGGCCGGCGTTCGCTTCGCGGGCCTTATCTTCTGCACGGCATTCTCATCGGAGGGGTTGCCCACGGTGCCTGAAGGATTCATGACGAAGGCGCTCGCTCACGTGCACGCCGCCGGCGGTCTGTTCATCGCCGACGAGGTGCAGGCGGGCTTCGGCCGGCTGGGCACGCACTTCTGGGGGCATCAAAAGCTCGGTGTCGTTCCGGATATCGTGACGCTCGGGAAGCCCATGGGCAACGGACACCCGGTCGCTGCCGTCGTCACTCGCCCGGAGCTCCTCGGGCCCTTCACGGAGCGAAACATGTACTTCAACACCTTCGGCGGCAACCCCGTGTCGGCGGCGGTCGCCAATGCGGTGCTCGACGTGCTCGAGGGGGAACAGCTGGTGAAGAATGCGCGCGAGGTAGGAGACTACACGCGTGCGAGCCTCGCCGAGCTCGGGCGACGCCATGCCCTCATCGGGGACGTGCGAGGGTCGGGACTCTTTTTCGCAGTTGAGCTCGTGCGCGATCGAGAATCCAAGGCGCCCGCGACGGCGGAGACGAAGCGTGTGGTCAATGGCATGCGCGATCGCGGCGTGCTCCTCAGCCGCATCGGTCTCCATGACAACATTCTCAAGATCCGTCCGCCCATGCCCTTCTCCACCGCGAACTCGGATCTCTTGGTCGAAACGCTCGATGACGTGCTCGCTTCGCTGTGACTGATTTTCTCGAGGGCATGCAGGCACTCGCGCGCGCGGCTCTCGAGCGCTGGGACCTGGCCGTAACGGACATCGCACCCATCAAAGTGCGCGAGAACGCCGTTTTCCGCATCGAGCTCGCCGGCGGCGGCCGGGCCGTTCTCAGAGTGCATCGGGACGGCTATCACTCCGATTCCGAGCTGGAATCAGAATTCGCGTGGCTCCGCGCGCTCGAGACCGGCGGAATCGACGTGCCCCGGGTGATTGCGTCGCGGGTGGGACGGGAATTCGAGATCGTGTCTTGTCCCGGCGTCGAGGGCACGCGCCAGATCGATGTTTTCCAGTGGATCGACGGGCATCAACTCGGCTCGGTCGAAAGCGGCGTCGGGAGCGATGAAGCGGCGATCGCCGCTCAATACGAGCAGATCGGTGTTTTGGCCGCACGCATGCACAACCAAACCTCGACCTGGCCACCGCCGCCCGGCTTCCAACGTCATGCTTGGGACGCAGCGGGCCTCATGGGCGAGCGGCCGCTCTGGGGCCGGTTCTGGGAGCTCGAGGCGCTGACGCGCGGCGAACGCGATACCCTCTGCGAGGCGCGGGCCGCGATTACCGAGGACTTGGGCGCCTACGGCGCCGGGTCCGACCGCTACGGTCTCATCCACGCCGATCTCGTGCCGGAGAATGTGCTCATCGACGGTGAGCGGATGTGCGTGATCGATTTCGACGATGCCGGGTTCGGCTGGCATTTGTTCGAGCTCGCGACTTCCCTTTATTTCATTGCCGCCGACCCGGTTTATCCGGCGGCGCGCAACGCCTTGATCCGCGGCTATCGACGTGAGCGCCCGCTATCCGATGAGGCGCTCGAGCGGCTCCCGCTGTTTCTCGCCGCGCGCGGCACCACTTATCTTGGATGGGTGCACACTCGACCGGGGACGGAGACCGCGCGCGAGCTCACGCCCTTTCTGGTGGAACGCGCCTGCGCGGTGGCCATGGAGTATCTGGCGGGGCGCTGAGGCGCAGTTGTTGGCCGCCCTGCGGCGACGTACGCATTGTGGGAGCGCCAGCGCGAGAAATCGAAAGAGCGACACAGGTCTCGGGCCGATCGGGCTGGTGTTGTCATAATGCCTTTCAGTAAAGGCACTTTAAATCAGTTCCAATCCCTTCAGATAGAGCATACCCGATGCACAAAGGTTGGCTTGCGGCTGCGACGGCGACCACGTTGTTGATTGCCTCACTAACGCACGCCGCAAATCCCACGGTCACTACGACTTTCAAGGTGACGGCAACTGTCCAGCCGAACTGCACTACGTCGGCGACCGCCCTGGGTTTCGGCACTTACACTCCGGGAAACGGCGCGCTGGCCGCGAATAGCAATATCACTGTCAACTGCACGAAAAGCACGGCCTACACGATTGCGTTAAACCCCGGCACGACGACCGGCGATAGTTTTACTCAGCGCCTACTGGCCTCAGGTGCCAACCTATTGCAATACAACCTCTATACAACTGCAGCTTTCACCGCCGTATGGGGCGACGGCACGGGAAAGACAGCGACCCAGACGGGCACGGGTGCCGGCATGGCCACTGCGAGTACATTCAAAGTCTATGGGCAACTCCCCGACAGTGCCGCCAATCAAGCGGCGGCACCAGGCAGCTACGCCGACACCATCACGGTCACGGTGACCTATTGATCGATATTCTTAGCCGAGGATTGTTTGAGCTGACGCGGCATTTTTGCATCGATTGCGTGAACCCCCTCTAATAAAGGGCGAGTAACCGCGCGTAGATTGCCGACCAGTTGAGTACCGGAAGTCGCGACAATAATTTACGCGGGGTTCGCATGATTCGCACGAAATGGTCTGCTGTGGGTGGGGTCGTAGTATTTTTGAGCGCGTGCGGTGGTGGTGGCACTGAAGGTGGATCGCCAAGCTCAACCGCAACCAACCAATCGGCCGGTGGGATCTGGACCTCTCAGTACACCGTCACCTCCGGCACAAACACCGGCGACGTGGTAGACGCGGAAGGAATTATTACAGAGAACGGGCAGTTTTTTGTTGTCAGCAAGAACACAAATAACGGTTGTGCCGCGCTGGGATTCGGGCAACTGTCAGTCGATGGCGCAAGCATCAGCGGCAACGAAGATGCCGCACTTGCGCAATACACCACAATCCCAGGTATTACACCAAATTGTGTTTACCCGGATGGGTCGACCAATGGGACAGCAAGTATCACCGGCATGGTCTCACAACGCGCGAGTCTTTCGATCACTGAAATGGGAACGACTTCCATGGGCACCGCGCTTCCGACGGACACAACAACTTGGACGTTCTCCAACCTTTATATGAACCCGTCTTCTCTCGCTACGATTGCAGGAAATTACAGCGACGGAAACGTCACACTGAATATCAACGGTAGCGGAGTCATATTCGAACAGGATGCGAACGGTTGCGTCATCAATGGCCAGGTCTCGACGATCAACACCTCGTATAACGCATATGCCGTTCAAATCACCATTTCAGATTGCACTGGGGCCGACGCGGCCCTAAACGGCGCGAGCTTCTCTGGCCTTGCTACCCTGGATACAAATACGTCGCCCACTACGCTTCTGGCTGGCGTAAACGGGACCGTCGGCGGTCAAACTTATGCGTTGTTCTACGAAATCCCGAAAATGTGATTTAAGGGAATTGGTGGTTCACGCGCCAACACGCGACAAGGCGCGACCTACGTCCAGCAGGTGAGTGGACTGAGCACTCGAATGTACCCAGAAATCATGCCGATCGCCGTGAAGCGAGGACTTACCCTCCTCCTCGCAGTGCTCGGCGTCGCACTCGTGCGTCAGCTCATCGGGTTGGTGTCAAACCCGCATCCCACCGAGCAGAGCCCAGGTGACACTCTCATCTATTTCATCCTAAGCTATGGCGTCTCGCTGTTTCTTCTCTACTACATTTACCGCGGCAGACACTGGGCGCGAGTGGTTGAGCTCATCTTCGCCCTCCTCTCGATAAGCGCCATCCTCATGGCGCGCTCCTTCGGTAAATCATCGCACCCTACAGCCTCTGGAAGTGGGCATGCTTGGGTTTGGTATGGCGTGAGCTTCGCCCAACTCGCCGGAAGCCTGTTGCTATTTAGCCCTGGAGCCCAGGCTTGGTTTACGGAGGGCGCCAAGGCCGCATCCTTGGCGCCGGCCGCTGCCGCGCCGCCGGCTCAGACGAAATTCCTGTCACTGCGAAACACCGGCACCTTGACCAGCATGGCGCTCTTCGTCATCGCCTTGACGCAGACTGCCTTCTACCAACACGCGAGGAATCCGAGTCCGAGCTCCATTGGGCTCTTCTCGATTGGCTGGCTGGGCCTTTTCGCCGGTTACCTCGAATGGTTTGCCAACCCGCTCCTGATCTACAGTTGGATGAGCGCCCTACGCCGTCGGTATCCTCGATCGGCAGCAACTGCCGCCTTGGCGGTCATCGTCATTCTAAGCTTCATGCGCCGGACCGAAGTCGTGTGGTGGGGGGATAACGGCGAGGAGCATGCGGCCATCGAGCACTACGCCTTGGGGTACTGGCTGTGGCTTTCGAGCGCCGCGCTCATGCTCGTCGTGAGCTTAACGCAGGGGACGCTGCAAAAGATGTGGGAAAAGCGCCAGGGGGTTTGACGACGACCTCTTCTCCTGATCAATCCCGGCCGCGGTGCTGCCCTAAGACGAGACAGGTTAGTATGCTTGGGCGGGATGACCGGCGAGCCTCGATACCCGATAGATTCGCTCGAATATCAGGTTACCCAAAAAGAGAAAAAAGGCTCGGATGTGCGATTCGCAACCCGATTGTCGGCGCGAGCGCTCTGCTGGCTGCTGGCGGGGCTTCCAGCCGTGGGAGCCTTCCCCCACGGGTCTAATGACCTGTCGACCGAGATCCCAGCGCAACCCTTGCCACAAGCCCTGATCGCCTTCGCCAATTCGGCGAACCTGCGCCTTGTATACGTATCGCAGCTAGCTGTCGGCAAAGTCTCCCACTCGGTTCCGGCCGGTTGGCCCGCACCCGATGGGCTCTCCCGACTGCTTCAAGGCACCGGGCTCACATACGAGTTTCTCGACCCCCAGACCATAAAGATACTCGAGCGGCCCAAGGCTAAACAGCCCGCCCGGGATGACCCGGAGGTTTCACTCGACGAGATCGTGGTATCCGCGATGAAGCGCGATGAGTTGTTGAGCACAGTGCCCATGAGCATCAGCGTACTGTCGGCCGACCGGATGAGCGAGTCCGGTATCAGCGACATCCGCGGAGTCGCCGCCGTATCGGCCGGGGTCGAGTACGACTTCAGCTCGCAGTTCGGTCCAGGTATCTTGACCGACATCGCGATCCGCGGCATCAGTGCGCAAAAGGGGGGCGCCACTACAGGCCTCTACATCGACGACACTCCCATCCAGATGCCGCATTCCGTGTTCAATAACCCGTATCCCCTCACGTTCGATCTCGCGCGAGTCGAAGTCCTGCGCGGGCCGCAGGGCGTGCTGTTCGGCCGGAGCGCGGAAGGGGGAGCCGTTCGGTTCGTCACCAACGAACCGAGCACGACCACGACGAGCGAGCTTTATCACTCCGAAGTGTCAGTGACTGAGCACGGTACGCCAAACTACGAAGCCGGAGCTGCGGCGGGCGGTCCACTGATCGCCGACGTCCTTGGCGGGCGGGTCAGCGCCTGGTATCGGCACGACGGTGGCTATGTCGATCGCATTGATCCATTCACCGGCGCGACAGTCGATGCCGATGCAAATCATTCAGCGAGCGAATTGCTTCGGCTTGACTTTGCATTCGAGCCCGACGACCGCTTCCGTATCGTACCTGGATTTACCTACCAATCGGTCAGCCTCCACGATACACCGACCTTTTATGCAAATCAGTCGGCCCCGGCGATGGGCGTCCTCGACAACGGAAAATTGCTCGACCAACCCTCGATCGACGAGTTCAGGATGGGTTCGATTCGGATGACGGCGCGCCTGGGCGGCGCCAACCTCACCGTCGTTACATCCTATTTCGACAGAACAGCGGCGGCCACGGTGGACCAGACGAATGCGGCCGGAGTTGACTACTTCGGCGGCTTTGGAAATCCTCTGGGGCCCGAGTTTCCCACGTCTTATTCTCAAGCGATTCCAAGTTTGCTGTCCCAGCATCAGATTCAGGAATCCGCCGAGATGCGCATCGCATCGCCAGGTCCATCCGAACCATTGACCTGGCTTGGCGGCGTGTTCTATTCCAGGCTCAGCGATAGCTCGACGGAGGACACGTATGCCATCAGCGCGCCTTCAAATCCCGGAATTTTGACCGATGGAGGCAACGTCACCCGTGAGATCTCGATCTTCGGATACGGTCGCTGGTCATTCACATCGCAATGGAGCGCCGGAGCAGGGATGCGACTCGGTTGGACGCAGACCGAAGGATGGTCGCGGAACGGAGGTTTTGCGAATAGCGGCGCTGTGCCGTTCGCAACGAGCAGCGACCGCGAAACGCTTCCGCCGACGCCCCGGTTTGATCTCTCCTATCAACCCGACAGCCTCAATCTATTCTACGCCTCGGTCGCCAGAGGTTTCCGCAGTGGCGGCATCAATAGCAATCGGCCAATAGAATGCAACGGCAGCGCGGATCCGCTTGCCTACTCCCCCGACTCCGTCTGGAGCTTCGAGCTTGGCGCAAAGAATCAGCTGCTCGGGAACCGTCTGCAACTCAATGCAAGCATCTTCGACATTCGGTGGCCGGGTGTCCAAGTCTATGGTTATGATGCCTGCGGCCACGGGTTGACGACCAATGCCGGAGAGGCCCGGAGCACCGGCTTCGATGTCGACATGGAAGCGATGGTGACGGAGCGACTCCGCGTAACACTGGCACTGGGGATGCTCGACGCGCGCTACGTCCGAACAGTAAGGGCCGCCAATGGCGAGTTTATTGTCGACAAAGGTACAGTCGTGGGTGGTGTTCCGTCCGTTCCCGCGCCATGGAATGGTACGCTGACCGCGCGCTATGATTGGCCCCTGGTCCACGAAGCCAAGGGTTTTGTGCGAATGGAGGAAATCGTGCACAGCCATAACCCTGGTCCATTTTCGGAGCAGGATCCTAACAACGTCAATTACGATCCGAGCTTGCGCGCGGACCCGGCGACGGAACTTCTCAATCTGCAGTTAGGCGTGACCTGGGTAACCTCGGATATCTGGTTGTTCGTGGATAATGCGTTTGACTCGCAGCCGGATTTGCAGCGCGATGCGGACGCGCCGGGATCACCGCTCGTGTACGCATACACGTTCAAGCCTCGCACCCTTGGTGTGAGGACGAACTGGCGCTTTTGATGCTTGCAGACGTTGGCTGGGTCAGGTCCTTGTCACACCGAAGTATCAACGAGCGCGCGAGGGCCGATCAGATGCTCACCCGCAGCCCACGGGAATACATCACCGCCAGGGGACACCACACGATTAGAGTAAACAGGCAAGCGATGCAAAGGTTCGCCAGTTCGGGTGTTGCGAAGCTCGCAATCGCTCGATAGAAGTCAGGGATAAACGGCAACGCAAGACCGAAGTAAAATAAAAAATGCAGTATGTACGCCAGGATCGCGTTGACGCCGAATACCTCGAAGAACCTTGACACGCTCGCCGGGCCTTTGCCTACACTCATCACGCCCTGAATGAGCACGAATACGAGCATCGCGAGGCCCATTGATAGTATGACAAAACTGCTGCTCCAGATCGGCTTCACGATGGGGAACCAGTGCCGACCTTGTCTTTGGCCATTTCCAGAACGGAGGTTATGCCGGGTAGGGGCGTTCCCGACGTCAGCAGCGAGCTGATTGTCATCCAGGAGGTTTGAGTTTCACGCTCCTCCACTCAGACTGCGACGCGAACTTCAAGAATCCCTGCAGCTCAGGCAAGAGAGGCGCCTAACCGTCGCCACAACCCGACACTTTCGCGGGTCAACGGACACCGCGGTTCGCCGTTGTCCCCCTTGGTGCGGGACTGCATACGTTTGTCCCAGGGGATGATGCGAACTATGGACACAAACGGATTCGCGATCGTCGAATTGACGACCCTCGGCGACCAACCGCAGCCTCGTAGTCCACCGGTGGATACGCCAGTGGATCACCTCGCTGCGACGCGGAAGCTCGGATTGACGGCTCCCGTGCTGGGTCTGTCGGCTCTCGGACTGGCCGCGTGCGGCGGGGGCGGCGGCAACCCTGCGCTGCCATCGGCTCCGGCCACACCGAGCGGGTTGGCGGCAACGCCCGGGAACAACCAGATTGTTCTTGCGTGGTCCGCCAGCACAGGTGCGACGGGATATTCCATCGGCCGAGCTACGAGCAGCACCGGGCCGTACGCATCGGTCGGTGAATCCTCCTCGACCGCCTTCACAGATACCGGCGTCACGAACGGCACGGCCTACTATTATATTGTGTCGGCGTCGAATGCGATTGGCTCGAGTGCCAATTCAGCGGCTGTCGCAGCAACCCCGGTGTCTATCTCGCGTATCCAGGCGGCGCGCCTTTTGGCGCAGGCCGCCTTCGGCGGCTCCGATAGCGACATTCAGAATGTGCAAAACCAAGCGAACGGCATCGAGGACTGGCTCGCGCAACAACTCGCGATCCCGGTCAATCCGTCGGGACAGTTGTCAAACGTCGCCTGGATGCAGGCCAACGCTCTCATCTCGATCGAGTTCGACACGACCGGTGTCCAGAGCTCGCTCTGGCGCAAGCTGATTTCGAGCCCCGACGTGCTGCGACAGCGCATGATGCTGGCGCTCACGGATCTCTTCGTGGTCAACACGGGAGCGATCACCCTCAACTACCGGGGCGCGGCGGCTGCATATTATCTGGATCAACTCGAGGCCAACGCGTTCGGCAATTTCAAGGGCCTGTTGCTGGCCGTGTCGCACACCCCGGCCATGGGTCAGTATCTGAGCTTCTTGGGTAGCGCCAAGGCCAATCCGGTCACGGGCACGAGTCCCGATGAGAACTACGCTCGCGAGATCATGCAGCTCTTCTCCCTCGGCGTGGTGCAGCTCAATCTCGACGGAACGCCGCTCGCCAATCCGAGCGACCCGGGAGTGGCACTCGCCACCTATGGCCAGACGGATGTGCTGAACATGGCGAAGGTCTTCACCGGCTGGGAGCTGAATGCTGCTGCGACTGCCTATCCAGGCGCTTCGGCGGCTACCGACATGATCAACAACCCGGCCGGGTCCGACACCACGGAAAAGTACGTTCTCGGCAAAACCATCGCCGCGGGGTTGAATGGTGAGCAGACGCTCGGGGCGTCGATCGACATTCTGATGCAGCACCCGAACATCGCACCCTTCATATCGCGACAGTTCATTCAGCGTCTCGTGACGAGCAACCCGTCGCCCGACTACGTCTCCCGCGTCGCCACTGTCTTTCAGTCGACGCAGGGCGACATGAAATCGATCATTACTGCGATTCTGACGGACACGGAAGCGACCTCCGATGTGTTGTTGTCGAACCCACAGGCGGGCAAGCTGCGTGAGCCCGTCGTGCGCTTCATCCAATGGGCTCGCACCTTTCCGGTGAATTTCTCCCCGAGCGATGCGACCTCGTGGGCCACTATTGGTAACCTCGCGAGCCCCTCGTCCGCGCTGGCCGAGAGTCCCCTACAATCGCCCAACGTATTTTTCTTCTTTCAGCCCGGTTACCTCCCGCCACACACCGCCCTCGAGACCAACGGGATCACCGCGCCGGAGTTCGGCGTTACGAACGAGTGCTCGATCGCCGGATACATGAATTTCGTCAAGAAGCTCGTGGCGACAGGCATCGGCGGCGTGCCCGGGAATTACAGCACACTGCAGCCGCTGGTGAATCAGGGCGGCAATTCCGCTGCGTTGCTCGCCGAGCTCAACGTGCTCGTGGCTGCGGGACAGATCTCGGCCGCGACGCTCGCGCTCATGCAGGGTGCGCTCGACACCATCGACGTGAGCGCGTCGACGGGTGTGAACAACCGGCTCTACGCCGCTCTGACCCTTGTCATGTGTACGCCCGAATATCTCGTTCAGAAGTGAGGACATCCGCCGTGACCAAGCCTGCATCGCGACGTGAGTTTCTGAAGCTCGCCACCGCCCTCGCTGCCACACGCTTTGCGCCGCCGCTCGCCTTGAACCTCGCGGCGCTCGGTGAAACGGCCGCCGCCACCGCCACCGATTACAAGGCGCTCGTTTGCGTGTTCATGATCGGCGGCAACGACAACTTCAATACGCTCGTACCGTACGACCCTGCGAACTACGCGATCTACACCCAGCAGCGGCCGGCCATTGCCACAGCGCTGAGCACCTTGACGCCGACCCTCCTGACGCCTGCGGCGCCGCTTCCCGGAGACGAGCAATTCGCCTTGGCTCCCGCGCTCAGCCCCCTGCTACCCCTGTTCAACGGCGGACAATTGGCCGTCATGCTGAACATCGGCACGTTGATCGAGCCGATCGCATCGGCCGCCGCGTATGCGAACGCGCCGGCGGCGACTCTCCCGCCGCAACTGTTCTCGCATCTCGACCAACGGGCGTTTTATCAAGCCGAGGGTCCGGTTGGGAACACATCAGGCTGGGGCGGCCGGATTGCCGACGGTTTCGCCGCAAGCAACGGCAACGCCCTCTTCACATGCATCTCGCCGGCGGGTGACAGCCTATTTCTCACCGGGCTCAGCACCGAAACATACTCGATCTCTCCCACCGGCGGCGCGATCCCGATCCAGAGCATTGTCAATCCCCTTTTTGGCTCCTCGGCCTGTCAGAGTGTGATGCGGACGCTGACGACGGCGCAACGTACCGACTCCACCGGCAATCTCGCGAACCTATTCGAGGCAACCTACGCGGATGTCGTGAGTCGCTCGCTGGTCGGACAGCAGATCCTCGGCGCCGCGCTGCCGGCGTCGACGGTCACGACATTTCCGGCGACGACGACAACGAATCTCTCGGCTCAGCTGTCGATGGTGGCCCGGGTTATCGCGGCGAGACAAGCCTCCGGGATCGGTGCGACACGCCAGGTGTTCATGGTCGGCGTCGGCAATTTCGACACCCACGATGCCGTCGTCGCGAACCAGCCACCGCTCTTGTCCGATGTCGCCGTCTCCATGGCGGCCTTTTACGGTGAGATGAATGCGCTCGGACTGCAGAATAACGTCACTAGCTTCACTGTATCGGACTTCGGGCGCACGCTGAATTCCGATGGCGATGGCTCGGATCACGGCTGGGGCAGCGTGCACTTCGTCCTGGGCGGGGCCGTCGGCGGCAAGAACTTCTACGGCACGGCCCCCGTACTGCCGCCCAACTTGACGACGCCCGGCCCACTCGACGTGGGACGCGGCCGCTTCATTCCGACTATGGCAGTGGATCAATTCGGCGCAACCTTGGGCTCATGGTTCGGTGTGAGTGATCCCGACTTGTTGACGATCTTTCCGAATCTCTCCAATTTCGACGCCGGCACACGCAACTTGGGATTCATGCAAGCGGCCAGCTAGAGGGTCCCTGTCTACCCGCTTGATCCGCCTCTCGTAACGCGTTACACTGTAACGCGTTACAGTGAGGTGCGTGAATGGCCGAAGCATCTGAGCGAATGAGAGCGATGCGTGAACGGCGCAGAGCACAAGGCATGCGTGAGCTGCGATTGATCGTGCCCGATGCACGGTCACCGATCGTTCGAAGGCGTGTCGCCCGGCAAGTATCGAAGTTGGACCCCGGCGCGGAGCTCGAGACGATGCGCTGGATAGAAGCAGTCTCTGAGTTTGATGCCAAGTGAAGCGTGGCGACGTCGTTGCAGTGGCCGCGGCTGGCGACTACGGGAAGCCTCGGCCGGCGGTAATTGTCCAGACCAACGCGCTCCCTGCGAAGCATGCTTCAGTGATCGTTTGTCAGATGACCTCCGATCTCATTGATGCACCCGACTTCCGAATAACGATAGACCCCGATGAGCAAAACGGATTGCGGCTACGCTCCCAGGTAATGGCCGATAAACCTGTCACGATACGCCGTGAGCGCATTGGCAAGCGGATTGGAACTCTCGATGCGGAGGATCTTGGCCGCCTCGACGTTGCAATTGCGTTTGTCATGGGATTGGCTGATTAGATCATCGAGCGCATGAACATCGCCGGCTTTCGGCTTCATCCGCTGAAGAGCGAGGAGCAGAGTCGTTGGTCGATTTGGATCAGTGGAAACTGGCGTCTAACGTTTGAATTGCGGGATGGGCACGCGCACCCCTTGGATTACGATGGCAAGCGCCTGCTTGAACGCCATCACGGCGTCGGCGCGTGACCTTCTTCTCGGGCGGGTGGGGCGCTGTTCTGGCTGATCATTCTCCTGGCCTTGGGCTCCGCCGATCCTTTGACCCATGAAGATTTACCGGTAATGAAGCTGCTGTCGAACTGGCGACTCGCCCGTGAGGAGCGCAATCGGTGAGTCGCGAGGCGCCGCTGGCAGGGTGTTGTCCTACGGTCGCGTGGGTCAAGCGCCTACAGAAATAAGACAAGCGAAGTCCGTAGGATCGCGCGACCAACCAAAACAGGGCGCTCCGACAGCCCATGTCCCCTCCCAATCGCCGCGATGTCTTGCTTGGCACGGCCTTCGTCTTCATCAGGGAGGCGACCTCCAAAGCCGGTGTCTTGCGCGGCCAGCTGCCCTGGCATCCGAATGCGGGATCGCCGCCTCAGCTCGTCACGCGCTCGGGGTGGTTCTTTTTCACGGAGGACGAGGCCGCGGCCGTCGAGGCTCTCGCCGATCGCATCATCCCGTCCGATCCGAACACGCCCGGCGGACGAGAGGCCGGGTGCGCCATCTATGTCGATCGGCAGTTGATCGGTCCGTTTGGCTCGAGCTCAGGCCTGTATACGCGTCCCCCCTTTGTCAAAGGCATACCCCAACAGGGGCCCCAATCCGCGGATCCGCCCGCGGTCACCTATCGTAAATCGCTCGCTGCGCTCGATCGCTATTGCCGCGCGCAGAATGGCAAGCCGTTCGCGCAGCTCGCTGCCGAGCAGCAGGACCAACTATTGGCCGGTCTCGAGGCGGGCAGCGTTCAACTCGAAGACGCAGACGGAAAAGTCTTTTTCGAGATGCTGCTCAAGAATGTTCAAGAAGGCTTCTTTGCCGATCCCATCTATGGCGGCAACAAGGACATGTGCGGCTGGAAAATGATCGGCTATCCCGGAGCGCATTACGATTATCGTGACTGGGTGGGTCGGCACAATGAGCGGTATCCCCATCCGCCCGTGAGCATTGCTGGTCGTCCCGAATGGACGCCGAAGGGAACGTGAGCCGGTGACAACGAAGCTACCCCCCAAGGATGTCGTCATCGTCGGGCTCGGCTGGACGGGATCGATTCTCGCGCATGAGCTGACCGAGGCCGGTCTCGACGTCATCGCCATCGAGCGCGGACCCTGGCGCAACACGGCGACGAACTTCGCACCCAACTACGCGCAGGATGAGCTGCGTTATCGCATTCGTCACGAGCTCTTCCTGCAACCCGCCCAGACCACGTTCACCTTTCGCAACAAAATGGATCAGAACGCGCTGCCGATCCGCAACTGGGGCGCGTTCATGCCGCCGAACGGCGTCGGCGGTGGCGGCGTGCACTGGAACGCCGAGACGTGGCGGTTCCTGCCCTCGGATTTCGTGCTACGAACGCATCTGACGCAGCGCTACGGCACCAAATTCCTGCCTCAAGACATGACCATCCAGGATTGGGGAGTGACCTACGACGAGCTCGAGCCCCACTACGATCGTTTCGAATATCTTTGCGGCACTTCGGGTACCGCGGGCAACTTGAATGGCCAGATCCAACCCGGCGGCAACCCGTTCGAGGGCCCGCGCTCGCGCCCTTATCCCACGCCCGCGCAGCAGCAACCGTTCAGCCACGCGCTGTTCGGCAAGGCCGCCGCCGAGCTCGGATACAAGCCGTTTCCGCAACCCTCCGGCAATTTATCTCAGGCCTACACCAATCCGCTGAACGTGCGCATGGGCCCATGCACCTATTGCGGCTTTTGCGAATGGTTTGGTTGTGGCAACTATTCAAAGGCGAGTCCTCAGACGACCTTGCTGCCGGTGCTGCTGCGCAAGTCGAACTTCGAGGCGCGGGATTTGTGCGAGGTGACCCGCATCAACACGGACTCCACGGGCAAGCGGGCGACTGGAGTCATCTTCGTCGATGCTAGCGGCAACGAATACGAACAACCCGCCGATCTCGTGATCTTGAGCGCCTTCACGATATTCAACGTGCAGTTGCTGCTGTTGTCGAAGATCGGAACCCCCTACGACCCGGCCTCCAACAAGGGCGTGATCGGACGTAATTTCACGCATCAGACCATCTCGGATGTGGAAAGCTTCTTCGACAAGTCGAAGTTCATCTTCAATCCGTTCATTGCCTCCGGCTCGATCGGCATGTGCATCGATGAGTTCAACGGCGACAATTTCGACCACGGCCCGCAGGGCTTCGTCGGCGGTGGCTACATGGGCCAGGTACAGACGAACGGCCGCCCCATTCAGACCGCGCCCATTCCGCCGGGAACGCCGCGCTGGGGGGCGAAATGGAAGGACGCGGTTCGCAACAACTATCTCAGCGCGCTCAAGCCGGGTACCGGCGTACACGGCAGTATGTACAGCTACCGCGACGTGTACATGGACCTTGATCCCACCTACCGCGATCGATTCGATCGGCCGCTCGCCCGCATCACCATGGACTTCCACGAGAACGAGATCAAGCAGAACGCGTTTCTAACCGACAAGTTCGCCGAGATCTTCCGCGCGATGGGTGCGCAGCAGGTGCACAAAATCTATCGCAAGGCACCCTATGATGTGACCGATTATCAGACCACGCACCTCTGCGGCGGGGCGATCATGGGGAGCGATCCCAAGACGAGCGCCGTCAACCGGTACTCACAAAGCTGGGACGTTCCCAATCTCTTCGTGATGGGAGCCAGCAACTTTCCGCAAAACGCCGGCTACAATCCAACGGGCACCGTGGCGGCGCTCGCCTTCTGGTCGGCGGAGGCGATCCGTACCCGTTACCTCAAAAATCCCGGGCCCTTGGTGCACGCATGAGCAGAGGGCTTGGACGGAGCTGGCTCGTGAGCATCACCGCGTTCACGCTCTCGGGCTTCGCGGGCGCGCAAGGCGCGACGTTCGGCGCCGCGGATCAACAAAATTTTACACAGATCGAGCGTGGACGCTATCTCACCCGGGTCGCCGATTGTGTGGCGTGCCATATGGGCGTCGACGGCGCGCCGTTCGCGGGCGGCCGAACGATCATGACGCCGTTCGGCTCCCTGCTGGCTTCGAATATCACTTCTGACGGTGCCACGGGCATCGGCAACTGGAGCGATGCGCAGTTCGATGCGGCGGTTCGGCAAGGACGCATGCCGGACGGGAGCCGTGTGTATCCCGCGATGCCCTATGCGTACTACACCAAAATGTCACGCACCGATGTGCTGGCGATTCGTGCCTATCTCAACACGGTTCCTCCCGTGCATAACGAAGTGCAGTCCGATCAGCTGCCCTTTCCATATAAGATCCGCTCGCTCATGGCCGCATGGGACGCCTTGTATTTCAAAGAGGGCGAGTACCGGGACAATCCCTCGAAGTCGCCCTCCTGGAATCGCGGGGCCTACCTCGTCGAGGGCGCCGGCCATTGCGGCGCGTGCCACACGCCGAAAACCTCCTTGGGGGGCGATGAACTCAAACGCGAGTACCAAGGCTATACCTTGCAGGGATGGTTCGCTCCGGACATCACTAACAGCGAGGATACGGGCCTCGGCCGCTGGTCTGCCACCGACATCGTGGAATATCTCAAGCGAGGTCATAATAAATATTCCGCCGCCTCGGGTCCGATGGGGGAGGAAGTCATGGACTCGAGCTCGCAATGGACGGAGGGTGATCTTCAAGCCATTGCGGAATATCTCAAGGGAACGCCCGTGCAACGTGGATCCCAGCGACCACTGTCGCCAGGGGATCCGGTCATGACGGCGGGCGCGGCCATTTACTGGGATGCCTGCTCGGCCTGTCACAAGGCGGACGGCACAGGTGTCGCTTATCTATTTCCAGATATTGCTCACGCACCGTCCGTTGCCTCGCGGGAGCCCACCACGCTCATCCGGGTGGTCCTGCAGGGGGCCGGCACCGTCGGCACCCGCGATGAACCCACGGCCCCGCAGATGCCTGCATTCGGGTGGCAGTTGAGCGATGCACAGGTCGCCGCTGTGATCACCTATATCCGTAACAGCTGGACGCACGCGGCGCCCGCCGTTACCGAGCGCGAAGTACGCTCCGCACGCGCCTCGCTCGCTCTCGAGCATTAGATTTTGATCGCCGCCCTCGTGGGTAAACGCATGGTTCGCGTTCCTGCTTCGATGACGACAGCGAATTTCTTTTGAGGTAACTCGCCGCGCGACCCCCATCTCCGCTAAGCACGACGCCGAACGGGACGACTCGCTGCGCAACCTCGGTATCGCTTGTGCCAAGGCTGAGGGTTAACCGATTCCAAATACCAGGATCGCGCGCGGCGGAATCGTGATGGACGCGGAATACGGCAGATCATGCATTGGGCCGCCGCCCGCATAGATGGAGCCGTTATTCCCGACCGCCAGCGGGTTGACCCAATTGTCATAGACGTCGCTGTTGAAGAGCTCCGCCCAACGACCAGACTGGGGGAAGCCCAACTGGTAGCCAAAAAACGGATTGTCATTGAGGCTCGCCACGACGACCACATCGAATCCCTGTCCCTCGATCCACCGATGGAACGCGATGACACGGTCGTTATTGCTCGAGTAATAAGGGTGGATGGATTGCCCGCGCAAGGCCGGTTCGCTCCACCGCAGGCGCACGAAGTCCTGGGTAAATCGCAATTGATCGGCCATGGCCTTGTTGCCGGATTCCAGCGCCACCCACTCGAGAAGATTCCCCTGGGCTGTGGGATCGTCGTACCACTGCCGGTTCTCCAGAAATTCCTGACCCATGAACAACTGCGGTATCCCGGGCGCTGCGAGCAAGACGCCCGTGGCTACCTTGCTGCGACTGCGTGCGTAGAACGATTGCGCATCGGAGCCATCCGCAAGCACCGGAATACGCACGTCGCGCCCCGCGTAGACGACGTCATGATTTTCCACACAGGGCACTGCATTCCAGGCTTGGGGTAACCCGGGCGGGTAGAGACTGCCGAGAATGGCGTCCATATCGACCGCGCTCGATCCTCCATAGGAAGCGGATTGAATCGCACCGCGAATTGCGATCCGCAGCGCATCGTGCTGAACCGTATCGAATCCCGCGCCACCCTGATTGGCGGACTGAACGATGGAGGGGACGGACGCGCCGAATTCACTCGGCCAGTACTCCGCATTTTGCAGCAACCGACCCTTGATGTAGCGCAGGGTACCCGTCAGGTTCTGACAAAACACCCAGCCGCTCGGCTGGTTGGCGCCGAGAAGCAGGCTTATCTCGTCATACCGGAACGCGTCCACGTGAAACTCATTGACGAAGAACGACGCGTTATCGATCAGAAATTGACCGACGTTTTGTTTCCAGAGCGCAAACGATAGCCCGCCGACGACGCCCACATCGGTAAAAAAAAGACTCTCGTTATTGGACACCTGGCCCGGGATGCCCTCGCGATCCCAAAAATAAATGCTCTCGTCGTCGCCCTCGAATCCGCCGGCGTGGTTGTAAACCACGTCGATCGCCACCGCCATGCCATAGAGATGGCAGAGGTCCACCAGGGTTTTCAGCTGATTCGGCCCACCGGTAATCTGACCCATCGTGAGCGGTGAGCAACCCTTCGCGGCGAGCAGGCCGTTAATGTTTGTCAAGTAGCCTGCGAGCGCGGCGGGATCATAGACCGTATACAGCGAGTCGGGCGAAAACGGGTCGGCACCATCGTATCCCTCGTCGAAAGTGTCCTTGCACTCGGAGATCGGGAGAGGCTGGAGTAGGTTGATGCCCAGCGCGACGAGGTAGGGAATCTTGCCGATGACATCGAGAAAGGTACCGCAATTGGGAAAGGCAGCCGGAGCGAAGACGCCGATGTGCAGTTGATAGATGATCAGATTGGAATAGTCCGGAGTCACGAAGTCTTGGTCGTGCCACGGATAGGAACCAGGAGAGCGCACGATGCAAGCGACGCCGAACGGAAACGTCGTGCTCGCGGTCAATTCGCGCGCGTACGGATCGCGTTTGTAGCCAACGCTTCCGCCCGGCGGCCCCACGACGTAATACTTGTATAGATCCCCGTCCTGTACCCCGGCCAAAAATCCGGTCCAATAACCGGTCGCGTCTTGAGTCAATAGAACGTCCGGATTGGTGTCTGTACTCCAGTTCGCGGCGCCGCCAAACGGGCCGTTGAGATACACCGCCTGCGCGAAAGGCGCCCACGCCCTGAACGTGGCTCCGCCAGGCACCAACGTCGCGCCCATCGGCGTATTTGCGCTGATATTGCTCTGCGATAAAGCCATCTGCCGCTCCGAGTTGGCGGATGCCGAAGCAAGCGAGTCATCGCTACGCGGGCAACCCAGTTTGCCACGCCGATGACGTCGTGTATTCAATTAATCGCCGAAGCGCTCGATTGCAATCTGCGCTCGACGCCGACTCCCTCCGCCTGCCACTCTACTCTTGGGCGCCGTCAACTTGCGTCGCAGCAGGCTAGGCTATTGACGTCAAGTCATGCGAGGCGTCTACTTTGCCCTCACAGCAAAGCGGCTCATCAGTCACTTCATGGATGAAATGATGACCCATCTGAATTCCCAGTCCGCACCACGTTCCCGCGCAGGACGAGAAGTCCAAGCGTTGGTCAAGAGCGGCCGGTCTTCCCTGCGACGATCTCTCTCGTTTAATGGATCCTCAGGCAAACAAGGAGTTTTAAATGCCCAACTTTCGTTTTGGAAAACACCCGCCGAAAATAGATTACCGAACCTTGCGATTAGGCAACTACCTCAAGTCCTCGTTGCCCGCACCACCCTCGTCGTACGACGTCCTCGCAACCGTCTACAAAAAACTTGATACCTCGAGTCCCACGACGCTGTTCCCGATGGACGGCAATGACACGCTGGGCGATTGCACTATCGCGGCGCTGGCGCATGCAGATACCGTCTTCAACGGTCTTGTTGGCAAGAAAAAGATTATCCCACAGAAGGCGTGCGTCAAACTCTACATGACCATGACCGGCGGAGTCGATTCGGGCCTAAATGAGCTCGATGTCCTGAATCATTGGCAATCGCAGCCGGTGGACGGCGACAAAATCCTTGCCTTCATCGCCATCGGTGTCAAAAACCACGTTCATATCCAACAAGCGATTCAGTTGTTCGGCGGTGTGTATTTGGGTTTTCAGGTTCAAGAGAATTGTCAGCAGGAGTTTGCCGCGCGCAAACCTTGGGTACCAGCGCCGCTGACCCAGGATGGTCACGCCGTATTTGCGGTCTCTTACGATGCCAAAGGGGTCACGGTATTGACCTGGGGAAACACGCAACAGGCGACCTGGGCGTGGTGGGATGAGTGCGTCGACGAGGCGTACGCGATCCTCCCGGCTCAAGCCAAGGCGGCCGACTTCGACGCCGGTTTCGATTTCGCACAATTGAAGGCGGATCTGGCGCAGGTCGCCAATTGAAGACATCGACATCGATGCACCAGCGAATTAGGGCGCCTCCACGCCGAGGCGCCCGATTTTTAGTTTGCCCGGTACGCGCGCTACACCGAAAAATAGTAAACGCTCGAATCATCGCTGCCGGCGGCGATACCTGTTGCATCTTGGGAGATCTGCATCGGCCAGCTCATATTCGACGTGGGATACTTCCACTGCAGCTTTCCGGCGCTATCGAAACAATAAAACTGGCCCGGCGTACCATCCGGCTGCCCGTCCGCCACGGTCACGTATTGGCCGGCCGCATCGAGCGATGTGCTGTTCGGATTGTGTAGAGTCGCGGCGTTCCAGAGGCTCTTGGCTGTGGTGTTTTCATTCTGAAAGAGGAAGACCTTACCCGTCTTGCCGCTGTTGCCGACCGCTGAAATCAATGAACCGTCGCCCGAGATCCCAACCGAGCCGCAGCGCGTGCAGCCCGACAGCTTCTTGGTCCAATTGGGCCCGGCGCCCTGCACGAACGTGGATGTACTGAAGAACATGACAGTCGCGTTATCCGCACCCGCAGCAAAACCGGATCCGCCTGAGGCCATCTGGACCCAATAGATAGAGCCCTTCGGCTGTTGCCAGGTGACCGCTGGTTTGAGCGTCCCGCCGACATTGTGGATCAAGGAGATCGATCCCTTGGCGGTGCCGACGGCGATCCATTGGCCGTCGTCCGAGATGTCCGCCGTAACCGCGTAGTCTCCCGTCGCACACGGGATCACCTGTGATGACGACCAGGTGGCTCCAGTGCGCGTGAAAATGTAAATGGAATCCGCCCCGGCAACCAAACACGTACCATTGCCTGAGATGGCGACGCGGTTCACTCGCGCGTTCGTGGTGAAATTCAGCGCCTTGGCTCCGGTTGCAGCATTGTAAGCTCGGATAAATCCGCTCCCGTGAGCCAGCAGCCCGCCACTTGCGGCCCAGGTTGCGTCTTGTGATATTGCGACCCAATACACCCCTTCTGTCGCCGAGAAGGTGTCCTTCCACTGCAATTTGCCTGCCGCGTTGTACAGAAACACTCCGACCGGGAAAGTCGGGGTAGTCGTCAGGTGATGCGAGGTCGCGTCGTAGTCGTAGTAATACGTGCCGCAGATAATGCTCTGCGCATTCCCTGAAATGCCGACAGAATTAATATAGGAATTCTGGACTGCCGGTAGAGGGTCGACACTCCACGTCGGCGTGCTCTTGGCTTTCCGTGCCATATGTGCGTCCTGCAGCTGAGAGGAGCTCAGAACGTAGCCATATTCATTAGAAAATGCAAGTCTGATGTATTGACAGCGCAGTGCGTCTCAAGGCTCATTCGAACACCTCATCGCCCGTCGGCTCGTAATGAGGTATCGCATTCATGTCGTGTCGAAACGTGGACAGCGCCAAATACATCCGGCGCCGCGCGCGGCTCTGATTGCCGAGCGGCCGGTGCTCGGGAATGCAGTGCCAGGGATTGTAGGATAGACGTTTCTCGAAGTTGATTTGCGCCGCGGAGTCGAAGCGCTGGCGCGGCAGGCGCAAGGTGGCGACCGACACGCGAGGCGACAGTCTCGTCGGCCAGAGCACTGCCGCATTCTCGACAGGCATCAAGAAGGGGTCGGTTTGCGTCTGGATACGAAAATCGAGCTCGACGTCGCCGGCGTCGAGCGCCGCCGCCATTGCGTTGCGAAGATAATTGGCAGGGGGCCGGAAAGGCAGCCGCGGAATGTGCGTGTGCTTTTTCGATATGGGCCAAACCGAGTATTGCATGGCCTGCCCTTCGCCCAGCAAGTATGGCACGCAACTGAAGTACGGCGCCTCGAAGGGACTGCTTTGGGTCTTGACCCAGAGTGACTGCATGATCAGGTCGAGGAGATGAGAACGGCGGAGGTTGACGAAGTAGAGGATCGACGCATTCTTGAGGCTCTCGAGCTGCAGTTGCGCATTCGCGCGCACATCGGGCGTGACGAAGGTCGGCGTCGAAACGCCGAACATGTCCTGAGTGAATTGTTCCTCGCTCATGAGCTTCACGCCGGGAACCCCCATCAGCTTGATGCTGATGCTCATGAAGCCGACGTCGTCGATATCGGGCGTGATATAGGGTCCGGGCCCGGAGAAACGCACCCAGGCACGGTAGCTGCGTGGCTCGGCGAAGATGCCGTGCCGAAAATGCTCCGGCAGACCCTCATGAACGATGAACTCGCCGCGCACGATTCCGTGGGTCTTGGTGTTTCCGCCACGCTCGAAGCCGCCCGGTTTCCAGAGCCCGCTCATCTGCTTCTGAAACGTCGAGATGATGGAGTCGAGGAATTGCTCCTCGCCGGGCAATGGACGCTCCTCGGCCAACTTGAGCCCGTCGTCCGTGCGTTGCCAGTTGATCAGCGCGGTGACGGCCCCGGCGATGGGGTCGCGCAGCAGCGCATCGAACGCGGGCCGCACCAGCGGATCGAAGCGCCGCTCGAGCTGCACCAGCTTGAACGACAGGTCGGAGAGCGCATTTAGCAGCGCCGATCCCGTGTTCGCGGAGGGCAATGGCCGGCTTGTATTTGAGTCCATTACGTGTCCTCGGCGCCGACGGTTGATATAAAACGAAGCGCCCGCAGCCCGGGCAAAAAGAAGTACGCACCGCCCAAGACGGTGACGAATCGAGGGAGCGCGGTGATGCGTCGGTCCGGCCCATCCGTTTGCGGGATGCTGAAGGCATCGGTGGGAATCTCGGCGAAACCGGGCAGGCGATTGCCGAGAAGCGGATCGGCCTCATCGCGCAGTCCGTTGAACTTGGCGCTCATCAACCAGGCGCTCTGGACGAATTCGAATTGCCGCTCGATGCTCGCACCCAGGCACATGAATTGCAGTCCGGATTCGGGGCCGTCGGCAGGCGCGGTCAACGCCTGGTCGGGGAGAATTTTGGCTCCATATTCCCGGCCGCGGCGAATGAGGCGATGGAAGCGTGTCGAAGCGACGAGATCCAAGGTGCGAGCCGCGACGTTAAAGCCAAGCATTCGCTCAAGCCGACCGAGCAGCCCCGCTCCGCCGGGCGGCAAATCCGCATTGCGCGGATTGGTACGCCGAATGTGGGCTCCGAGCGGACAGCGAACCCCTTCAGGGTCGGATTGGTATGTGAATGCGTTGAGGTCGGCTCGCGGCGCGCCGGTGTCCCCTGCGATGGCTTCGTGCAGGAGGCCGACCAGAGGCTCGCCCTGCAGGGTTCGGCCTACCAGGGCTTCGGCAAGCTGGGCGCGCACAGCCGCTTCGCCACCCGCGTACCGATCAAGTGCCTGCCAGAAGCCCGCTACATCTTGGCGCAATTGTCGCAGGACGAGATAGCTTCCGTTGCGCCCCAGGTCCTTCTTGTCGGGCGCGTCCTCGGCCTTGGGCAGTATCCCACGCACATCGCGCTGCGGCGCCAAGAGTGGTCTCGGTGTATAGAGTCCATACTCATTCGGATAGCCGAGCAAGAACTCGCCGAGACAGCCGATGTTCGTGTATGCCAGCTGGGTTTCGTCGATCGCCGGGCGCTCGCGGCTCCAGTCCGGTTGGGGTTGCGAAATGCCGTCGATGAATCCGAAGGGCTCGACGCCGCCCATGTCGGAAGTCGACAGGCGGGCCATGAGATCGAAGCCCGCCGCGCACTGGCCTTCGATGGCTTGCTGCCAGTCGGCCAAGTGCCCGGGCAGCGCGTAGAGAAGTACTGCCACATGAGGGACATGCTCCCCGGCACCCCACCGCCAGCGCTTCGGATCATTCGGGCCCACATCGCCCAGGCGACGCGCGCGATTGGCGTCGTTCGCCATGCCGACGATGAATTCCGTCGAGAAGCCGTCGGCGACTTCGGCGGGGACGCCGAGCGCGCGCAGACCCTCGTAGGTGAAGGCCAGCTGCAAGACCGCTGGCGGAAGATGATCAAGCGTCACTGCATTGCTCACCGGCGCCTGTGCCACCCAGGTGCGCGCGGCCCCCGGATCGCGGATTCGAAGCAACAGGAAAGTTGCTTCGGTGTGGTGCTTGTATGCAAAGCGCAGGAGTCCCTGCACGTCGTCGAACTCGAGGGGCGTTTGCATTGCGTTCATAAGAGCCTGAGCCAGGCGAGCACGTGCGCATCGCTCAAGTGAGAGGCTTGCAGACCCTGTCGAATGCGCTGATTTCGCTCCATGTCGATCAGCGTGAGACCCGGGTACGCCTTGTACCAGACCTGCGTCGGAACTTGGTGCCGGCGCTGAAAGTACTTGAACAGGTGCTCCCGCCGCGCCCCGCGTGCCAGCAGCCAATCGGTGCGCGGCCAGCCGATGCCGTTGCTGAACAATAGATTCAGCCCCCACGCCACTTTGTTGATGAAGTCGTCCATGTACGCCTCATGGCCGCCGTCGTAGCTGCTCGCAAAGACCAGGCGCGCTTTGTCGTCCAAGAACACCCAGCGTGCAAAGTGAATGGTCTGGACGCGCCCCAGATACCCGCGCGTATAGACATGCCGGCAGAAGTATTCGACCAGCGCCAACAGCACGCTCACGAGCGCGCGGCGAAAGCGTCCCGGCTTCAAGCGAGCCGAACGCCGTGTATTGATTGGTCACATCGAAATCCTCCAAGCGTTGCAGCTCGTCGAGCAACGCCGAATCGGGTCGCGGACAGATTTCCGGGTCGGTGGTTTCACGCTCGCGCAACTGAAAAATGAGCAGCGGCGAGAGCACAGATCAGAAACGGCAATGCGATCAAGCCGACCACAGGAACAATGACTGCGTCCACGATTTGCGCGATCCGCCAACCGAGGGGTGTGGGCGGGGGCGGCGAGAGTGCAAGCCGCCCCGCGCGTATCTCGGCCACGACGAAATCGACGAGCTCGAGCCGTTGCTGCCGCGCCGCGGCGGCGGTGGCAAGGGAGCCGCGCTTGACTCGCGAGCTCAGCGCTCGCTGCAAAGCGCTCTCCTGCTTGATCTGGATGACGGTGCGGCCCACCCAATTGACGAAGCTGGCCGCAAGCGGCTGATCATGTGCCTGCATCCAGGTGAGAAGATCACGCCTCGGCCGTGAAATCTTCGCAGTGGCTGAAGATCTGGCGAAGCCCGGCGCCCGCGCGGCGCGCCAAATCGGCGAGCAGCTCGCGCGCGGGCCCGTCGCAATCGCCCATGAACGCAAGATAGGTCGGGAGCTTCGGGGGCGGGAGGCCGTAGGCTTCGATGTCGGCAAGGGTCGAGTCCTCGAGCACGACCAGCCGCGCGAAGTGCAGCCGGTCGAACTGCCCGAAAGGCAACAGCGTATTGGCCGGGTCGGCGAGCCCGGGCAACGCCGTCATCCTCTCCAACATCTCGCACAGAGCGCGCTTGCGCCCCGCGGCGAGTGGTGCAATCACCATGAAGTGGGACTGAAACAACACGGCTCAGAACTGCAGGCAGAAATCGAACAACCGCTCCTTGCTCCAATACACCTTGCCGAGATAGAAGCCCGGACCGATCAGCCGGATCTCATCCCGGATTCGTTGCAGCGACGATGGATGTCTCCGAGTAATCGAGCACGATGCACTCCTTGCCGTCCAGCCAGCTCGGGCCCTTGTAAACGCGGGCGACGATGGCCTCGACGCCGAACGCCAGGATCCGGTTCTTGAGCAGTCCCATCTGCGCGTCGAATATCTTCCCCTGCCAGCCGAACAAGTTGATCATCTCCGCGATGGCCGGTGAGAAAACCGTGCCCGGCGCGATGATGGCCGTACCATTCGCGGTGCCGTTGGGAATGTCGCCGGACGGGCTGGAACGAAACAGGTTGTCCAAATCGGTTTGCGACATCTTCATCAATTGTGGGGCGTCGTATGCCATGAGCCTCTCCTTGGGTGGAAGAACCGCATTCTTTGGAGCAGTGCGGGATGCCGCCTGCAGCAGCGAATCCGCCGCCTTCTCCGCGATCATGTAAACCGCGCTCACCAGAAACAGGCCCGGGATGCGCGGGAACACCGATGCGTCGACGAGACGCAAATTGCGCGTGCCATGCACAGCGAATTCGCTGTCGACCACACCGCCCTCGTCGGGCCGGCCGATGGGACAGGAGCAGGACGCATGATGACCCCAGGCCGTGTCGCGCACGTACTCGACCAGCTTCTCGGCCGTGTCGACGCCGGGACCCGGCTTACATTCCTCGGCGATCACTCCGCGCTCGATCAGGGGCTTGGTCAGGGAGCGCACGAACTCGATCGCCTGCACGAGCGCTTGCAGATCGCGCGTCGCGCCATCGCCCCCCGGCTCGAAGTATCGAAAGTTCACCAGCGGCGCGGCGCGCGGATCACTCGAGCACAGCGACACGGTGCCGGCACGGTTTTGTGTATACCCTTTGAGCACAGCCCAGGTGAGATAGTCGTGGTGATCGCGAATGAGTTTCGAGAATCCCGGGAAATAGCCCTCGAATCGCACAGGCAGGGCCATGCAAAAGATGTCCGGTTCCGCGGGCTTGGGCCGCGATCGACGCACGAACGCCATGGCCGCGCCGTTCGAGGCGTACATGCCTTCCCGCGATTCATTCCAGCGTTGCCATACCGAATCGCCGCGCTCGAATCGGGCGCCTTGCATGAGCCGCCAAGGGCGGCTCATGCGGTGCGTCAGGGCGACCTCGTAGCGGTCCTGGAGATTGCGACCGACGCCCGGCAAGTCAACTTGCACGGGAATTCCTAACGAACGGAGGTGCCCGCTTGGCCCGATACCCGAGAGCATGAGCAGCTGCGGTGTATTGAAGGCGCCGCCGCACAGAATCACCTCGCGCCGTGCGCGCACTTCGCGGCGTATGCCGGCTGCGGCGCTCGGCCGCGCAGCCGCCTGATACAGCCGCTCGCCCTTCAGGTATTCAACGCCGCAGGCAGCGCCGCCGGCATCGAACAGCACTCGCGTGGCGAGCGCATCCAACTCGATGTGCAGGCGATCAGGGTTCTCCGCCTGCGCACGCCGCAAGCGCTCGCGCGTGCCGGTTCGCTGATGGTCCGTCGTGGCAAGCGGCGTGTAGCAGAGTCCCTCGAAGCTGCGCGAGCCCCAGGGTCGCGAGTTGGGGTCGGCCAACCCGTACAGCCAGTGCAGCGTCCGCCTCCAGCGATGCCGCATGCTGCGAAAGTACCCGTACGCGGATCCGGCGACGGTATCGTCCATCGCGGTGTCATCCAGGCCCTTGAAATCGAACGGCGCCTCCGTCCGTAACCAACCCTCCCAGCCGTGTCCCGTGGGATCGATGCCGAGGTGCCGCATTGCGCGCCACACGGGCCGGTGATGGCAGGCCTCGATGCGCTTCGCGTAGCGCCGCATGCGCCGGGCACCCCACGATGCATCGCCTGTGAGCTCGGCGATGCCATCCCAGTCGGAGTCATGCGCCAGCAGGAAAATCATCGCGTTGTGCGCCGTGCAGCCGCCCAGGGTTCCGGCGCGCGGATAGAGCACGCCGCCCGAGGCCGCGTCGTACTTGGGATCGCGCGCTTGGATCGTCTCGTCGACGTAATGCCGAACCTGGAAATCCCATCGCATGGCCGCGTTCTCGCAGGCGAAGGGATGAAACCCGGGCACATCGTAATCATCGGGAAGCGCCAGCGCGTCGGCGTGCAGTGCGTCGCCGCCGGCCTCGAGCACACAGACGCGCATGCCCGCTTCCACGAGCCTCGCCGCGAGCGTGCCTCCTCCGGCACCCGAGCCGACGATGACATAGTCCCACTCGATTCCGGCACCGTCCATGTGTGCGGCGATGCGCGTGTCAGAAGGTCATGAGAAAGGCAATCAATGCATGCTTATCCTCGTCCGTCAGCTCCGGCTCGTGCCCGAACGCTTTTTCATCATCGCTCAGGCCATCCTGCTCGTTGAACTGCGCCGTGCCGAAATAATGACCGCGATTCACCACCAGGTCCGGACACTTGCTGAGCGCGAGCATCGGCTTTTTCAGGTTGGCGAACTTCTCAAGGAGTTGCTCGTCCGTCGCGGCGGCAGGCGCGGTGAGGAGATCGGCGTTGAGCTTGAGCAAGAGATCGCCGAGATTAGCCGCATGGGCCGCCTGCACCTTGGGATCGTTGCTTTCGGCCAGGAGCCGGATGTTGGCAAGAAGGCCGATCGGCGTGCCCTTCGGGATGGGTCCGAGCACGATGTCGCCACCGCCGCTGACGAGACTCGGGAACCAGCGATGTAAATGGCCTTGCAGCGGCTGCAACGCCTCCGGGACGAAGCCCACGGGAATCCTGACATCGCTTCGCTGCGTGGTCCGATCAATGAGTCCGGGCACTTTCGCGCCGAGCACGGGATCGCGGTCACGCTTTTCCGGCCAGAGCATCTGCTCGATCGACGCCTCGAACGATTGCAGGCGGTGTGCCACGGATGGGTCTGGATCGAAAGGACCGACGCTGTTGTTTAACAGGAACGGCGCGGTGGACCAGATGCTGATCAGCGACGGCACCCGCGTATAGCCGCGGCCCCCGGCCGGCATCTGGTAGGACACCGGCTCGCCGGTGAAGGGATCGCTCAAGGTCACGGTGCCGACCGACGGCAACTGCTTGTAGGAATGCGAGGTAAAATTGTCCCAGATGTTGCCTGCGATCCCGTTGGTCGCGAGCGGACTGCAGACATTGGTGCGCAGCAAGGTCACGGGAATGCGCGCATCCGTCGACAGATAATTACTGTCCAGGAAGTCCGGCGCCTGCACGACGGTGCGCATCTGCGTCTTGAACTCATCGGTCTGGCTCCAAGCCCAGTAGCGCTTAAAGCAGTCGAGATAGCCCGCGCCGGCGCAGTTCTGCGGCTCGAGACGGACGCTTTCCGGTGGCGTGGGCGCCTTGCTTGAATGGCAGCGCGCACAAGTGTCGGCAAACACGACCTTGCCGCGCGCGAGCGTGGCGGCGCTCGCGTTCAGATATCCCGGGCCTCCGGGTGCCTTTGCCAGCGGATCGGGCTTGGCGGCCTTCAGGAAGAAGAGCGCGGTACTGTACGTGCCCGCTTCGGTCGCTCGCCAGTACGCCGAGTTCTTCTCCGCCACCGCAATCTCGATGGGCGAGATGGGCTTCCCGCCGACCACAGGATTGAAATGCAGCAGCCATTCCTCGCTGAACAGGCCGATGTTCAGGTACACACGATTCAGCGCACCGAGTAGCCCCACGGAATCGGCGCCATCCTTGAGCACATGCGGCGTGCTCACGATATGGGTCTCCGGGGAATAGAACGCGGTCAGCGGGCCGCTGCTTGTGAAATCGTTGAATTGCTTGTTGTTGACTTCGCCTCCCGCCAGCTGCTCGTGCCACAACTGTTGGGCGAGTCCCATGCGCGGCATGAAGGCGTAGACGGCATTCATGGTGCGCGGATTGTTGATGTTGTCGGTCGAAACCAGCGAGGTGTCCATCGATCCGGGGCGGAAGGTCTTGACCAACTGGTACATGAAGTTGGTCTGGCCTTCGGGCTTGTTGGAGTTGAAGATGAACAGCCGGTCCACCCACATGTATTGCGCGCCGACCGAGGAGCTCAGATTGGCGAACGTGGGATTGTTGGGGTCGGCCGGCGGGTTGACGGGGCTTGGTCCCACGTGACAGAAGCCACATGACATGCCGACACGATAGGGACGAACCAAGTCCGCACGGTTGTAGTAGGCCGGATCGGTGTAGTAGCGCACCGGATCCCACTCTTTCGCCGCCTTCGCATCGAAGTCGGGGTTGGGAAACAATCGCAACCCCAGGACGCCGCTGGCGTAGCCATAGTATGAGCCCACGGGCTGCGAGGTGCCGTCGCCCAACGACTTGCCGCGGCTGCCGATGGCGACGCCGGGGTATTTCGTTTCGTTCTCGAACGGATCGGACGCGCAATCCTTCTTGCGGACGTCGAGCCATAAGCCGCGGCGATCCGGGTTGGGACCCGTTGGCGCCTCGAAGCAAGGCTCGTTGACCAGACCGAGATAATCCCAGCGATTGGTCCGCGAGTATCCGAGACTCGGGTGTGAGCTCAAGATTTTCAGCAGGTCGAATGCGCCCAGGGTGTACTGGGTCATCTGGTTCCACAGGCGATCATTGCCGCCACTCCAGACCAGCCACATGTTGCGGCCCTTGATCTCGTCGGCATCGAGCGCGAGCGCTCCGTCCATGTCGTGGAAATAATCCTCCGACGCGTGCGGGAAGGATGCCGCGGTTCGACCGGCTTTGCGTGCCTCGTCGAGGACCGTGCCGGGTTGAGGTTGCTTGCAGCAGCCGGCGGCCAGCAGCCATAGCATGACGGCAAGCAATCGTGACGCCGCCCCAGGGTGTCGGAGCATTGCAATCCCTCGCTCTTTTGAATCGCCCGCCCCCGCATCCAATCTGCAGGAGACTTTTTTTGCCCTGTGCTGATAACCATATAACAAGCTTCGCCGTCATTCGCAACGCAGTCTTGCGCCGCACAACGAATTTGCTGGGCCGGAACGGGCTCGCGGCAATCACGAATTCGCGTTACCCTCGTTCACGTCCAGCGGATGGGCTCGTGGATCAGGGAGGGTCTGCCATGGGCGAGCCGGCGAACGATCTCTCGATCCAAAACAACAACTCGCGCGCGTTCGGCGAAGTCCTGCGCACCGAATTGCGAACGGTGCTGCCCGACCTGCCTCTCCCGCCGTCCAATTCTCCCGAAAACGCGGCGGAGGAGGCCGACCTCGAAAAGAAACTGTTCGCCGCCATTGACGAGCATCCCACGGAGCTTGCCGCACTGTGCCTCTCGGGCGGCGGCATTCGCAGTGCAACCTTTGCGCTGGGGGCCCTACAAGCCCTCGCGAGATTCAACCTGCTCGAGCATTTTCACTATCTCTCGACCGTCTCCGGCGGCGGCTATATCGGCAGCTGGCTGAGCGCCTGGCGATCCCTGCACAGCGACCCGGCGGTGTTCAAGGCGTTGAACGCCGCCGAGCACGAGGGAGGAGATCGGCCGCAGATCGCCGGGCTCCGAGCCGACAGCAACTATTTGACTCCCAGGCTGGGACTTCTGTCCGCTGACAGCTGGACGGTCATGGCGCTCTACGTCAGGAACCTGCTGTTGAACTGGCTTCTGTTCTTTCCGTTCTTTGCCGGCTGCCTGCTGTTTCCTCATCTGTGCCACGCCGTCCTGCATTATTCACATGAACATTATTTTCGACCCGTCCCGTTGCTCGCGGCAGGCTGTGTGCTGCTGACAATCAGCTTGAGCTTCGCGGTCTTCGGTCGATTCAGGATGCGCGAGCGGTGGATATCGAAGGCGCGATTCCTGATCTTCGTGCTGGCGCCCTTGGTTGCCTCGGCCGCGAGCTTCACCACGGCCGCGGTTTTCTGGGGACATCGGGGATCGGGCGGGTTCTGCGCCCGTCCCGCCGCACTCGTGGTCGGCGCACTGGCCGGCGCCTCGATCTATACGATTTCCTGGGTTTTGGGACGCGCGGCCGCGGGCAAGCGTGGCGGGAAAATCTTGCCCAAGGATCTGCTCGCCTGGATCGCGGCCGGCACGATCGTGGGCACGCTGATTTCCCTCGGCGTACAGTTCATGGCCTGGTGGAGCGATCACACCGAGGCCATCGTCGTCATAGGGCCGAGCGCCGTGGTGATTTCATACCTGATCGGAGACATCGCGTATGCGGGCGCGGCGAGCTTCTCGCCCAGGGGAAATATTGACCGGGAGTGGCTGGCCCGAGCCGCAGGATGGCTCACCGCGGTTGCGGTGATGTGGGCATTGATCAGTGGCGTCGCGCTCTATGCGCACTACGCACTACACCCTTGGCGCACGGGATTAGGCGTCGGCGGTGTGTCCGGTATCGTTACGCTCTTCCTGGGCTCGAGTGGTCTGACGGGGGCCACCAAAGCGGCCGAGGCCATGAAGAACGTCTCGTTGAGCCGCATTGCGAGCGGTGCCGCGGTGATCTTTGCACTCATCCTGGCAGCGCTCTTATCGCTGGCCGGCCAGAAGGCTGCGATACTGTTGGGGAGCGATCGCGAGAACCCGTCGATCGCCATCGAGCTGCTGCTCATGATGGTGCTCATCGGCGGCGCATTCTTTGTCTCGCTGTTCGTCAACGTCAACCGCTTCTCGCTGCACGCCCTGTATCGCAATCGGCTGGTGCGCGCGTTTCTCGGCTCGGCGCGTGCCGCCGAGAGACATCCCGATCCGTTCACCGGCTTCGATCCAAGCGACGATCTGCGGATGGCGGAAGTGGTTCCGCTGACGGGGCAAAGCCGGCTTTTTCACGTGATCAACACGGCGCTAAACGTCGTGTCCGCCGAGAATCTGGCCTGGCAAGAGCGCAAGGCGGAGTCGTTCGCGTTCACCCGGCTGTTCAGCGGCAATCCCATCGTTCGATATCAGCCCACGGCGACCTACGGCGATCGGCACGGAGGCATTTCGCTCGGCACGGCCATGGCCATCTCCGGCGCGGCGGTAAGTCCCAATGAGGGCTACAACTCCTCACGCCTGATCGGATTTCTTCTGATGTTGTTCAACGTTCGACTGGGCTGGTGGCTGGGGAACCCCAAGGAGAAGCACTTCCGGCTCGAGGGTCCCACCTGGGGAATCGTCCCGGCGTTGAAGGAACTCGCCGGTGCCACCACCGACAAAGGCGAGTGGGTCTATCTGTCCGATGGCGGACACTTCGAGAATCTCGGCCTCTACGAGATGATTCGCCGGCGCTGCCGCTTCATTGTCATCACCGATGCAAGCTGCGACCCGGACTGCACGTTCGAGGATCTGGGCAATGCGATCCGCAAGGTTTACATCGACTTCGGCGTGAGCATCGAATTCCAAAAGCTATCGATTCAGCCACGCCAGGTTCCTCCGGTCGCGGGCGCTTCCTGCGCGATCGGAACCATCAAGTATCCCGGCAGCGATCGGCTCGGGTGGCTGCTCTACATCAAGCCGACGTACCACGGCACCGAACGTGCGGATATCCGCAGTTACGCCGCGGCCCATGGCAAATTTCCTCACGAGAGCACGACGGAGCAGTGGTTCAGCGAATCGCAGCTCGAATCCTATCGGGCGCTGGGCGCAAATATCGTCGAGCACATATGCACCGGCGGGATGGGCGTGAAGCCGGGCTCCGTGCAGAAACCGCTGACGCTCGCGACGTTCAAGGGCATGGCGAAGCAATACCTGGTCTGATTCTGATTTACACGACAGGGAGACGTCCCGATGGCCGACCAATCATCCAGCCCACTCGGACTTCCGCCGACACTCTGGGTTGTGCTCGTCGTCGGGCTGGCCGGCGCCTTTGCGGTCAACCACCGCGGCTTTCAGGATGCCCGGCCGCCTGACCAGGGTGCTCCGGCCTATCGCCACACATCCTCCAGCGATCAGGACGTCGAGGCGCGGGAGTGGGACGACCCGTTCACCGCGGTGGCCGTCGCACGGAGCGCGGATGCTCGCGCCCAGTCTGCTAAGTCCGATCAGACCTCGCCGTCGGCGGCAGAGCCGATCCACAACCTAAACAGGCTGCGCGAAGACGTCGGCACGCACCCTCATGATCCGCTCCTGGTACTTGGCGTCATTGTGCCCGGTGCACCGTACGCCGATGACATGGAGAATCGACGCAGGACACGCTATGCCGTGCTCGCCGGTCTGTCCTCCTCGGGGTACGCGCCGGACGACAACGAGCATGTCGGATACACGAATCTCGCATTGCCGCCGGACACCGATGGCCGCGAGATCGCGGCCTTTGAGTGGTTCCACAGGGAGCAGCCGGCGGGGCCGGGAGCGCAACACGCCGCCGTGCTGGTGCTGTGGCTGGATCAGGACAATTTTCGAGAGGGACCGCTCCACCGCTTTTCAAGAATCGTCGACTTCATTGCGCCCGTCGACGCGGGATTCAGCTCGGTCGCCAACGTCATATTGGGGCCGGCCGATTCGGACGGGCTCAGCGCGATGAGCAATGAGCTCGAGCAAGGGGGTTGTGAGACTCTGTCGAAATCCGGGCGACCCATTCCCATCTATTCGCCGCGCGCGACGGCGGTGGACTGGTGGATTGTCAGCAGCGCGGTCAAGAAGCGCTATTTCGACACCGAATCAGACTCCCGCGCTGACCACTTCAACGATCGGTGCGAGCATGTGCATCTGTATCGGACGGTCGCCACCGACCTCGCGGTGCTGAAATCGCTCTACGGAGAGCTGCAGTATCGAGGCATCCGCTCGGTCAGCGAAATCGCCTTGATCACGGAGCGCGATACCTTGTACGCCCGGCTGATCAGTCGATATTTCAACGGATGCGATGGCACCGCTGCAAGCGGTCCCGAGTTCACCGTCACCGGGGAGTCAGACTCATCCCGGCCGCTTTGTTTCACGTATCTTCGAGGGCTTGACGGCCTCGCGCCCCCCGCGCCGGACTCGACGGGATCCTCCACCTCGCCGAGCGACAAAACGGCGGGCAGTGCCAGCACCGCGGCGTCAGTCCCCGCGGCTCCGGATACCGCGACCGGCCGCGGACAACTCGACTACCTGCGCCGACTGACCCTCGAGCTCGCCTCGCGACGCGACGACCCATCGTGTCGTTGGATCTCGAAGGCGTTGTATCTCGGCGATCAAGCCGGTAGCGCTTCCCGGTGCGCACGCCGCATCAAGGCGATTGGCGTCGTCGGCAGCGACGTCTATGACAAGCTGCTCGTTTTACAAGCGCTACGCAGTGCTTTTCCCCGCTACATTTTCTTCACCACCGATCTGGATGCCCGGCTGACCGATGTACAGAACCTCCCCTGGACGCGCGAGCTCGTGGTCGGCTCGAGCTTGGGGCTGTCGCTACGACCCGAGGTTCAAGGCAGCATCCCGCCGTTCAGGGACACGTATCAAACGGCCACTTATTACAGCACGCGCCGCGCAGTGCAGGAGCTACCCGGGAAGCACGACGACTCGGAACGAATGATCGACCTGACCTATACCCATCGACCCCATGTTTTTGAGATCGGTCGATCACAGGCGTTCGATCTCACCGTCGACCGGGATGCCCGATTGGCGTGCGACAAGCTCGACTGCCGCTCGATCGCCGAGAGCCGCTCGCCGCCGTTGTGGAGCACGAGTTCCGCGGGCTCGAGCCTGCTGGTTGGCGGGCTCGCGATACTCATGGGGATTATCATTCTTGCCGCCGCGATGGGCGACCGATGGGTATTGCGGCTGGCCGCCCCGCTTTATTCGAGCGGGTACGCGGCGCAAGACCGGCGCCGATTGGTCACGGCGGCGTTGACACTCTCCGCCATCGCGCTGGCCTCGATGTGGGGCTGGGCTTCGCTGGTTCACACGCTCAACAACGGCGATAAGCGGGTTCCGGCACCGATCTTCAGCGGAACGAGCCATTGGGCGGCCAGCATGTTCGAAGCGCTGTCGATTTTGGCAGTGATCACCCTGGTCATCCGGGGACAGCGCAAGCTCCACGATAATGCGGAAGAGATGTTCAATGAATTTCAGTTCCCCAACAGTGGCGAGACTCTGATCAACAGCTACGTGGCATGGCTGCGATCTCCGACCACAGCACGTCGACGGCGCTGGAAAGAGCGCTTGTGGCTGCCGCTGCGGCGTCTCTCCGGCAACAAGCAAGATCCTCTCCCCACGAACGAGTTCTTCGCCCTCGAGAATCTTGTGGGTCAGTACCTATATCGAGGTCGATGGCAGGCGCGCCTGCTCCGGGTGGGATTCATTACGCTGATCGCCTCGTTGCTTCTGCTCGTTCTCGAATACATCCTCATGGTCTTCGAGTTCAACATGGGTGTCTCGTTCGTGAGAGGCTTCGCGCTCATCGACACTCACTATGTCGAACGCGGTATCGAGGACGGGATCTCATTGCTGAATCTTCTGACGGTGCAATTTCTGATTTTCTGGGTGGCGGACGCAATGCTTTTGACGCGATCGTTCGCGCTGGCGCTGAAGGAGGACAAGCCGAATTGGCCCGACACCGTGATCGGCAACCAAATGAGGAGCCTCGGGCTGTCCCGAACATGGACGGAGTCGTGGCTCGATTTGCGATTGATAGCCTGGCGCACCGGGAGGGTCGCCTCGTTGATCTGGTATCCCTCGCTGATAATCGCGGCGATGGCGATCGCCGCCTTGACGGTGGAGTTTGGTGAGTTCGGATTTGCCAGCAATCCGATCGCACTCATCATCAGCGCCGGCTACGTGGTGTGCGCGGGCGTGATGCTGCGGCGCATTGCGGAGGCCTGGCGGAGCGACGTGCTTTTCCGGCTCGAGGATGCGAAGCTTTACGCCCTGCAGCCCGCTAATCCGGGCGGCGCGAACGTGAAGCAGCTCGATCGACTGTCGAAGCGCGTCAAGCTTTGAGCGACGGCGCTTTCGCTCCCTACTCTCAGCAACCGATGGTGCGTGCGGTGATCGTGCCCGCGCTCACCTATGGAGCCACGGCGGGTTTACAGTATCTACATATCAGCGACTGAGGGACAGCGGCATCGAACTTGAGCCGCTCCTCGGCTCGGCCATTCGTGGGGTCGCCGCAGCCATCATTTCGCGCTACGTTTGCCACAAAAGCGTATCGGCGAGAATGGCTGCGGCAACCTCCGTTCTCCCGGTCCGCGTTTTGTGGACCCAATTACGAAGGGACTCGTCATGCCCCCGATCGCCCGCCTTGCGATTCTTTGCTTCCTCCTTCTCGGCTGCACTCATATCCAGATGATTCGCACCGACCCCACGTCCGCCACGACGCTCCAGGACCCGAGCGTCGATGCGAAGGCTCTCTTAGCGTGTAACACGGGTAGCGCAACAAAGGACGAAAATGTGCGCATGTGGGAAACGTACGGTGAATATTCGATCGGCTACGTGGAATTTGACGACCAAGGTTGGGCGTACCAGCACGACACTCAACTGAAAATGATCCAACGGCAAATTGCCGAGGATATGACTCGATACCCGGATGATGACTATTTGATCTTGGTGTTTGTTCACGGCTGGCATCACAATGCCCATAACAACGACTGCAACGTTCAAGAATTTCGGCAAATGGTCCGCATTGCCTCCGAGGCCATCAAGACCGAGATTGAGGCGGGTGAGCTAAAAACGCCGCGACGGGTAATCGGCATTTATGCAGGCTGGCGAGGCGAGTCGGTCGATTCCGCCGGACTTCGCTACACCACGGTTCTCGATCGCCGCAATAGCGCCGAGCGGGTAGCCAAGGGCTCGGTTCGCAAGCTTTTCGCAGATCTTCACAGCCTGGAGCGCAGCCAACCTCGCGCGGACAAGGTGCGCACCGTGGTCGTCGGACATAGTTTCGGCGGCTTGATCGTTTTCGCGGCGCTCTCCGAAGAGATGATCGAAGGTTACACATTGGCTGGATTGAACAAGGACCATCCCTGCACCGCCGCCGAATCAAATGCCCTGACCAGTTCGCAATCGCTCATTTGGCCTGACGGCGTCGTGCTGATCAATCCTGCGTTCGAATCGAGCCGCTTCGAGCCGATCCACCGTATCCTTGAAGAACGCAAACCATGCGATCTGAACCCGGACCAACACGCGAAGACTCGCCTGGTCGTGCCAAGCTTCGTCGTGGTTACCGCAGAGAACGATCATTGGACCGGGAAGTACTTCACTATTGGCCGATCCATACTGACGCTCTTCGAAGGCTATGACCGCACCGAACCGGCGGCCACCAAGTCCGAACGCAGTGCTAACTTACACGCTATCGGCTTTAATCCACCCTATGAGACCCAAACGCTCGCGCTGGTTGGCGACAAGCCCGTGGTATCCCCGAATGCGATGCAAAGCGGCACATCGAACAGCGATTCACCGATCTGGGTCGTCAGGGCGCCCAAAAGTATCGTGGATGGGCACGATGGGTTTCTCTACCCTCACCCCAGCAAAAATGATCCCGGCACTCCGTATCTTGCCAACTGGCTAATGCAGCTTTACGCGAAGGATTGCACCGCAGCACCGAAGATGCGCGGCTGTGAAACGAACGAGGAGTAAATGGGGATCGCAAAGGGAATCGCAAGCGACAGACCCTTGGTGACAAATGGCGCCCGCGCAAGTCCCACATCATACGGCGCGCGACTTGGAGATGAGACGACAGCTCGTTGATCTGTAATGAGCAGTCAGGTACGACGAGCCGCGATCTGGGCATTGGCTGCGCCAAGGTTGAGAGTTCGATTATCGCGGCTCCGGCACGAGAGCTGCCCGGCACCAGTGACTCTCAATCACCATTCGTGAGGCACCGGCGGACTCGACCAGGCATCCTCGATCGTGCCCATCAATGGCGGCTCTCTTCGATTTCCATCGACAGGACCGCGGAATCGGCGGCGTGATGCTCAGCGACTCCGCAGATGTCGTGCGAGGTCCGCATGAAGCCGCCCGCACTCGAGCGACTCACAGAATTCGCGACGCGCACCACCTCCCGCTCGCCGATGAGGCGCCAGGCGAAACGCGGTACCTCGCATATTGGCAGCTCGATCTTGACTACATACCGACTGGTCGGTATGGTATGGCATATGACTACGCAACCTGTCGAGCGGTCACCGTCTGGCAGTGCGCGCAGCAAGCTTCTCGATGCGGCCCTCTCGATCATCCGCGAGAAGGGGTACACCGCAACATCCGTTGACGAACTCTGCGCCCAGGCCGGCGTCACCAAGGGTGCGTTCTTTCACCACTTCAAGAGCAAAGACGCACTCGGGGTCGCCGCGGCCCATCACTGGTCCGAGATCACAGGGGCTTTTTTCGAGACCGCGCCCTACCACAAGCACAGCGACCCCCTGGAGCGTGTTCTAGGCTATCTCGACTTTCGCAAGGCGATCCTAAAGGGCGAAATCGCCGAGTTCACCTGTCTGGTCGGCACAATGGTGCAGGAGATTTATAACACCACCCCTGATATCCGCGACGCCTGCGAGGCCAGCATCATTGCGCATGCCGCCAAAGTGGAATCCGACATTGCCGATGCAATAAAGCTTTACCGCATCCGCGCGCCATGGACAGCCGAAGACCTGGCGCTGCACACGCAAGCGGTGCTGCAGGGCGCGTTCATCCTGGCGAAAGCCAAGGGCAACGCCGCGGTGGTCGAAGCAAGCATCGACCACCTGCGTCGCTATGTTGAACTTCTGTTCGGTCGTCCAAGGAGAAGACCCCGCCGGAAGAACTGAACCGAAATCCGAAGGCCCGGTAATGCAAGGGAGCAATGAATCATGAGAAAGAGAGCAATGTCGCGCCGGACGGTACTTGAGGCGGGTGCCTGTGCGCTGGTTGCGCTGGCGGGCGTTCCGCAAATCGCGCGTGCGAGCGCAGAGACAGGACTGCGCTCGAAGAGACAGGGGGTTGTCCGGAAATACTATGCTGCGTGGGAGACGAAGGACTGGCGTCCAATCGACATCCTGCTTGCGGACGACTTCACGTTTTCAAGCCCACTCGACGACCACATCAATAAAAGCGATTTCAAGGCTGGATGCTGGGACACACAGATCGCCTACATTGACCGGTTTGACCTGAAACAGGTGATCGGGACGGACAACGAGGTATTTGTGATGTACGTCTGTCACACCACAAACGGAAGGACGTTCAGGAACGTGGAATATTTTCAGCTTCGAGAGGACAAGGTGAAGGCCGTCGAATGTTACTTCGGTGGGAAATCCAGTTTTCCATCTGCCGTAAGCACTGAGAAGGGATAACGCGGCGATATTCCACGGATTCCTTTACCCAACGATGGTACTGCACATGGGGCTCTTCTACGTGATCACGTCCGAGAACACACGTGAAAATATTGATCGTAGATGACCATGCCCATGCGCGCGATAGCCTGACTCGGCTTTGTGAGCGCAGCGATGACGTACAAGTGGTAGGCGAGGCCGCCTGCGGCAAGGCTGCGATTGACGCAGCGGACACACTTAGCCCGGATATCATGCTCCTGCATGTGGATTTACCGGATATGTCCGGCTTTGAGCTCTTGCGAGCGGTGGGTGCTGGCACCCGCCCGCTAGGCATCATGGTTTCGAGCTGCCCGGATGATGCTATTAGGGCCTTCGCAGAAGGCGCGATTGATTACTTCGTGATGCCGGTGACCGAAGAGCGATTCGACCTGGCATTGGCTCGCGCCCGTCATCAATTTAATGGCGCGTTACCGGGGCGCCTCACGCTGCCGAGTCCACCACGGTTTCTAGTGGGCGAGCGACAACGGCGACTGTACCCCCTGGATCCGAGGTCGATCGACTATATCGAGGCGGACGGCAACTACGTAACTCTGCGCGCCGGCAACGTGGAATACCTCAGCCGCGACTCGATCAAACATCTCTCCGCGGAGCTCGCAGAACTGGGCTTTGTGCGCATTACACGGTCGGTGCTCGTGAATGCGGCCGCGGTGTTATATGCGGAACGTGCGGGTCATGGAATCTTTGCACTAACGCTGACTTGCGGTGCTTGCTTGCATTCGAGCGTTGTTTACCGCGATTCCCTTTTGCGTGCAATCCCGCTGCAAGCGCCACGGAGCCACTGACCTCTTGGAGAAGCGTGACGCCCATCTCGAGAATGGATGAGTTCATTCACGATGGCCACTGCCCGAGTGAAGGGCGCGTGGACGGTGGGCGATTGGGTTCTAGAATTCGATTGGCGGCGTCGCAGTCGGTGGGTGCGCGTGTGTCGTCCGTGTGATCCAGGGCAGGTGTAATCCGCGGCCGGCTGTTCGCCTCCATCATTGAATATGCCACGGTTGTCTCAGCCGTCGCTGCCTCGGTCTGGTGCCGCGAAGCATCCGGTACGCGCGATGCCCCATCGCTGCCCATACGCGCTCAGTCGAATAGACTGAGGACGCTTTGATACTTTTCTATGTAGCCACTATTTTCGCTGTTGTAATGTGGAATGCTGACTGCTCGCACCAGAGGGCCGTCCTCGCGCCAGACACAGGGGCAGACGACTGCGGATCCAGGTGGCTGCTTGCCGGCCCGTCGCAATTCGTCGAGTTGGACACCCATACGGTTGAGCGCCCGGTAAAGCTTCGCGACGTTGCGCGAGCCGCCATTGTATGCGGCGACTGGAAAGATACCGAGCACATCTGGTTTCGCGCGATAGGCCGAGCGGATTTCACTGCTCATCTGTGACAGGTCAATATCTAGCAGGCAAACAGCTGCCTTCATTGCATTCCGCAGACGGGTCGAGCCGCGCTCGAAGTTCGGGTCCAGCTGCGCGCCGCGACAGCTGCGTACGACGAGCGAATAGGTGCCATGGCCGCGTCGATCGGTGAACTGCATCGGGCCCAGCGCCTTGGCGCTCGAGACGCTATAGCGATAGGCTTCTTCGCGCTTCAGGCCGTACTGGCTGAGCACTTCGTTGAATGCATCTCTCCCCTTCTCGAGAAAGTCCTCGTCGTCGGTCTGTTCTATAACCGCGAGCGTCGTAATCACCTCCGCAGGTATCACGTCCGCGAGCAGCTCGCCCGGAAAGGCCTCGCTCGGCACGCTCGCCTCACGAAGTTCATCCAGGGCGCCCCTTGCGGTGGCGAGCAGGAACTCCCTCCCTTCTGTAATGAAGCGCGGGTCAAGGGTATCTGGGGTATAGGGCAAGTAGACAATGGTACGTGCCGTCGCTACCACCTCGCGCCAGCGCCTCTTTTTGATGAGATCGTTGTCGAACACCGGGAACTTGCGGCCGTACACCTTCAGCTCCTCGCCACCGCGCGAGAATGTGAACATGAGCCGCTCGGCCCCCGTTCCTTTGATGTGCTGCGCCTCAATTCCGGGAGTACGCACGGTGAAGGGCAGTTCCCCGCGGCCGGGCTTCCATTTCACTGGAGGGCGGGGGATCTCCAGGTAGGCAACGGTCCAATTCTTCTGCGTCTCGCTCCACAACGCGAAAGCGACCGGCCGGCCGCGCAGCACCTCATGCCCATTCTTACCGGTAAAGGCGTACTGCAGTTCCACATCTCGCAGTTGCGCCTGCCCCTCGGCAACCAAGTCACGGATGACGACGTCGCGCGTGCGCCCCTTGACGACCAACTCAGGCAAGTTTCCAGGCTTCGGCGGCGCCTCGTGTTGTTCCGACTCGGCGACCGCCGCCGGAACCTCACTGTCACCCTCACTCTTTGCCTTGCCCGCCGCCATCGGAACATCGTGCAAAACGGGTGCTGGAGCGGTATCCGCGACCAGCGGCGGGTCGTCCACTGGCTCAGTTCGGCCGCCCGAGGAGGCACATCCGGAGCAAATCAGGATGACCAGCAACGGTGCCGCAAATGAGGGACCACGAAAGACACGCGCAAAGCAGCTCAAGAACTGTAAAAGGGGAGACATGAGCGACATCATGGTTCAATGATACTTGCGAACGGCGTTTACACGCGAGACATAAGGCCACGCGGCCGCTCAACGCCTGACTCAAACGCCGAGAAATAGGAAATCAATTGCCGAAACGATCGCATCTCTGTAATTGACCAGTTGCCCCTTGGTTATCCGCAGGTCCGCGGCCGCCACCGATGTCATGCGCGGCACAAGCAGAACATGCTCCGCTCCTGCGACGTTCACCACTGGGGTCAGCCGGCCAGTTAATTTCGCCATGCGCTTACGAGGCACGAGGGGTGCCACAATTCGATCACGTCCGGTGTTGGCTACTTCTGACTGAAGAATAGCCACAAATGGGAAGGCCCGCCGCGCGCGCGCGATCGGGTTGTCGAAGACGTCAAATTGCATCACTCGGAGTCATTGTCATCTGAGTTAGATTGATAATGCTCGCGAGCCATGTCAACGAATGACCCGTGCCTGGTTTCGTACGCGTCCAGGGCCTCTATATCCTTCCGGATCTCCGCCTTGAGCTTCTCGGCCTTACGTCGATCGACTTCGTATGCCAGCGCTTCCTCCGCAACTTTAGAGGTGTTGATTTTGAAAGCCTTTGCCTGAGCGTACAGATCCGAATTTAGGGTCACGCTCACGGTCTGTTTCGGCGCTTTAAGGTCATACTTTGTTGCACGCATAGTTTGACCCTTGTAATTTACACGGGTATATCATACGTGTCATCTACGGGTGTGGCAATAGCATAGTCAGCGTGCAGCGGTAGCGTTTTCCGTCGATGATGTTGAATCTGTCCAGCGCATAGCTCATAGAAGTACAGTCGCCACCAGTTTGGAACGGCGCGATGCGACTGCTGCGACGCTCCAGTGCTGGCCCTGGCACTATTAAAGCTAATCGCATTCTGCTTTAATAAGAAATCTCGTAATTAAAGTGGCTTTATCGGGCTTCGGTATGTCCAAGATCAAGGCTGGTCGATACGTCTCAACAGTCGCGGGAGGCGAGAAGGTCCGCGCCTTTGTGCCGGCGTCGCTTTTAGCCCTCCCATTCATCGATCTTACCGGTAGCGCGAGAAACGCGTTGGATCAGGCCTTGATCGCGGTGGGGCGCCTCGACGGCGCAGCAGCGACGTTTCCCGACGCGAATCTGCTCTTGTACACATTTGTCAGAAAGGAAGCTGTTCTGTCGTCGCAAATCGAGGGGACTCAATCCAGCCTGAGCGACTTACTGAAGCACGAACTCGGCGAAGCTCCCGGCGTGCCTCTTGACGACGTTTCAGAAGTATCACGATACGTTTCAGCGATGGGTCATGGATTGAAGCGTCTGAAGGAAGGATTTCCACTCTCGAATCGCTTACTGCGGGAGATGCACAAGATACTCTTGGCTGAAGGCCGAGGAGCGGCAAGGACCCCTGGTGAGTTTCGCCGGTCTCAAAACTGGATCGGCGGTTCGCGGCCCGGCAACGCCTCGTTCGTGCCTCCTCCTCCACAAGAAATCGATAGCTGTATGGGTGAGCTGGAAAAGTATATTCACTCGGACGCGCCGACCCTCCTCAAAGCAGCTCTGGCGCATCTGCAATTTGCAACTATACATCCCTTTCTCGATGGCAATGGCCGGGTGGGTAGGCTATTGATCACCTTGCTGATGTGCCACGAAGGCCTACTACGCGACCCGCTGCTGTATTGCAGCCTGTATTTCAAGCAACACCGGCAGCAGTACTACTCTGAACTAAACGCCGTCCGAGACAGCGGCAACTTCGCACGCTGGATCGAGTTCTTCGCAACAGCCATTCGCGTCAGCGCGGAGCAAGCCACTCTCACCGGCCGGCGTGTGATAGGGGTATTCCAGGAGGATCGAAACCGACTGCGTGAGCTGGGCAGACTCGCACCCTCGTCGTTGTTGGTGCAGGAAGCCTTGCAGTCGAAACCTTTGGCAACCGTTACGGGACTTACCATGACGACCAACTTAACCGCCCCGACCGTGACCCTAGCGCTGCGTGAACTCGAGCGTTTAGGTATTGTTCAAGAGACGACTGGACGTGCCAGAGGCAGGATCTATTCCTACGCGCGATTTCTAAAGGCTTTGGAAATGGATGTCTAGTCGTCTAGTCCCGCAATATTCACGCATGCTTTGCTCTCCAAGTCGGTAGCCCGACCAACCTATTGAATCTGGACTCATATCGCCACACTCGATTGCGACCTCGGCATTGTGACGGCCAAGGTTGGGCCCCACCTACCCAACGACACTGGAGATGGCTGCGTCTCCGCAGATTCCCGCATTCGGTTGTTGGTGGACGCCCGTTATTACGATTTAGTAACATTCTTCACAATTGTTGCGCCGATGAGCTTAGAGCTGGACCCACTCTTTGAGACAACGGGATAAGTGGCAACTCCGTTCATTACAGGCGAGGATATCGCTTGAAAGGAAGGAGAGCCATGACGAAGAGATCCCGCCGCAATCATTCTGCGGCATTTAAAGCCAAAGTGGCGCTGGCTGCGATCAAGGGCGAAGAGACCCTGGCGCAGTTGGCCACGCGGTTCGATGTTCATCCGAATCAGATCGTTCAATGGAAGAACCAGTTGCTGGAGCGAGCGGCGGATGCCTTTAACGGTTCGGGACAGGCAGCAGAGGCCGGCCCTGACATCAAAACTCTGCATGCGAAAATCGGACAACTCGCGCTTGAGAACGATTTTTTAGTCGGCGCGCTCGGACGGTCACCCGGATCGAGCGCCAAGCGATGATCAACCCCGACCATGGATTGAGCCTCACGCGTCAGGCGGAGCTCTTGCAACTCTCGCGTGCGTCGATTTACTACGAACCTGTAGGGACGAGCCAAGCAGATTTGAAGCTCATGCGCCGCATCGATGAGCTGCACCTGCAGTGGCCGTTCCTGGGCAGCCGGATGCTGCGCAATATGCTTCGCCTCGAAGGCATCGCGATCGGGCGCAAACACGTTGCGACACTGATGCGAAAGATGGGCATCGAGGCGATTTACCGGCGCGCCAACACGAGCCGACGGCATCCGCGACATGCGATTTATCCGTATCTGCTGAGAAACCTGACCATCGATCGACCCAATCAAGTCTGGTCGACCGACGTGACGTACATCCCGATGGCGCGCGGCTTTGTGTATTTAGTTGCGGTGATCGATTGGTTCAGCCGCAGGGTCTTGAGCTGGCGGGTCTCCAACAGCATGACGGCGGACTTCTGCGTCGAAGCGCTGGAGGAAGCTATCAGCCGCTATGGTGCGCCGGAGATCTTCAACACGGACCAGGGCTCGCAATTTACCGCAGCAAGCTTCATCGATGTGCTGCAGAGAAACCAAATCCGCATCAGCATGGATGGACGCGGTGCGTGGCGCGACAACGTGTTCGTCGAGCGGTTGTGGAAGTCGGTTAAGTACGAAGAGGTCTATCTGCATGCGTACGACTCCGTCGCGGCGGCCAAGGCAGGCATTCAACGCTATTTTTCCTTCTACAACAGCCGGCGTCCGCACACATCACTTGACCGAAAGACGCCCGATCACGTTTACTTCGACTCTCAGCCGCTCGCGGCGGCTGCATAACCCGCGGAGTTCCACTTATCCCGACCGCGAAATCTGCCTAAATTTGTGGGACCACCTCTCTTCGTGCGGCGCGATCGGGTTGCGAGGTGCGTATGGTGGCGCTCAAAGTGCGTAAAGTTGGGAATTCCCTGGGGCTCGTGCTTCCCAAGGAGGTGGTCAATCGCCTTCACACCAAAGAGGGGGAAGAAGTCTTCCTGATCGAGGGTCCCAATAACACTTACCGCCTCACGCCCTTCGATCCGGCTTTCCAAAAGAAGATGAAGAAGGCCGAGAACATTATGTCGCGCTATCGGAACACTCTCAACGTTCTATCGAAATGAGCAAGCCGATCTGGATCGAAGCCGAGCTCGTGCTCGCGATCCACGATCGACAGTTAGTCGAACACGGAAGCGCGGCGGGTTCGCGCGACGAAGCATTGCTCCACTTCGCGCTTGACCCGCCGAAGAACCATTTCTCCTACGAGAGCTCTGATGTTGTCGAGCTTGCGGTAAAGTACACAGCCGGTATTGTGCAGAATCACCCTTTCGTCGATGGCAGTAAGCGTACAGGGTTTGTTGTCGGCATACTCTTTCTCGAACTTAATGGCTACCGCTTCAGGGGCCAGTTTTTTGACCGACCAGCACCATCGGGTGCAAACTTCTGTGCGTGATGGCAGCGGGCCGTTCTCTCTCAGTTGTCACAAAATAAACAAGGAACATTCACATGAAACTTGCTGGTCTGTTTTGCGCTGCTCTCTTTTTGGCGTCTCTGTGTCTGGCTCCGGCGGCCTATGCCGACGGTGTTAAGCCGGCAATAGAGGCTGCGAACGCCCAGTTCTCGGCGGCAGCGGCTAAGGGTGACGGAGCAGCCCTCGCGGCGTTGTATTCGCCGGACGGACAAGTGATGCCGGCAGGCAGTGACCCCATCCGAGGTACAGAAGGGATTCAGAAATTTTGGCAAGGAGCACTAAATTCAGGGATCGCAGCCATCGGCCTCAAAACCCTCGAGGTCTTCGGTCGTGGTCCGACGGCCACTGAGGTCGGCGAGTACGAGTTGCGCGACAAGGCAGGCAAGGTGATCGACCATGGTAAGTACGTCGTGGTCTGGCAGCTATCGCGCGGCAATCAACTTGGCAGGGGCGCGTCAAACATGATGGCAAAGGATCACGCGGCGTCTGGATCATGCCGCTGATGATTGTCGCTGGCAAGCGCTACGTTGAAGGTTGATTGTCGCTCGGCGTCAACGATTCAACGTTCTTGATTGTCGCGTGCTGTGTAGGCCGTCCGGATCCGGGCTTTTTCCGAGCAAGCGCAGTCCGCCTTCTGAAGCTCTCTACGTTCATCTCGAAGATCGTGGCGTGATGAACGAGACGGTCCACCGCAGCGAGAGTCATTGCCGGATCTTGGAAGACCTTGCCCCATTCGCCGAACGGTTGGTTTGCCGTGATCAGGAGGGAACGGCGTTCATACCGGGTACTGATCAGCTCGAACAGCACGGAGGTCTCCGCTTGATCTTTGGTCACGTAGACGAGATCGTCCAAGATCAGCAGGTGATAGCGGTCGAGACGCTGGATTGCGGCCTCCAGGCCGAGCTCACGGCGCGCGATTTGCAGTCGTTGGACGAGATCGGAAGTGCGAGTAAATAATACCCGCCAGCCCTTCTCGATGAGCGACAGGCCGATCGCCGCGGCCAGATGCGACTTACCGCCTCCGGGTGGCCCGAACAGCAGCAGGTTGGCGCCCTTGTCGAGCCATCCATCGCCGGCGCACAGCGCCGAGACCTGGGCCTTCGAGATCATTGGCACCGCGGCAAAGTCGAAGTTATCGAGGATCTTGTCGGCGGGCAGCTTTGCTTCGCCGAGATGACGCTCGATGCGGCGTCGATCACGTTCGGCGATCTCGTGCTCAGCGAGTGCCATCAGGAAGCGGGCCGCCGTCCAGCCCTCTTTGTCCGATCGCTCGGCAAACTGCTGCCACAGATGCTTGATGGCCGGCAGTCGCAGTTCGTTCAGCAACAGCGTCAAGCGTTGGGCGTCGATGGTGGTGCTCATGCGGCTTCTCCGATGTAGGCGTCGTTGAGCGCTTCGTAGACGGACAGCGGCGTCAGATGCACCGACACCTCCGGTAAGCTCGCCAGATCTGGCACAAAGCGTTCTCGCAGCCTGGTCAGGTCCGGCAGCCGGTCCGCGGCCAGATCATCGCTCAGCAGTGCGGCGAGCTGCGCTTCGCAGGCGCGTTCATGCGCAATGCTCAGCAGTTCGACCATCAGCTTGCAGGCGGCACGTTCAGACAACCGCTCGCACAGATGATCGAACATGTGGCGGTAGGCCTCGCGAGGCCAGAGCTGATCTCGATACACCAGGTTCAACAGCGCCATCGGCTTGCGCCTGAGCGCGTGGATCACGTGCCGGTAATCGATGACGTGACCGTGCTTGCCGTCGCGGCCGGGGCGGCCTCGTACCAGGGTCAGCACCCGCGTGCCGCCGACGAACAACTCCACCCGGTCATCGTACAGGCGCGCTCGCGGACGGTGGCGGATGAGGCGCGAGGGTACGGTATAAAATACCTTGCGCAGGACGAAGCCGCCGGAGGTGCTGACGTAGACCAGCTCGTGCTCATAGTCTGCGGTGCGGTTATCCGGCAGTGGCTGCAGCACGCTGCGTTCGGCATCAATGCGTTGCCGGTTGCGGGCGTTCTTGCGACCGACGATCTCGTCGATGAACGAGCGATACGCGACGAGGTCCTCGAAGTCGACCGTACCGCGCATCAGCAGCGCGTCACGGATCGAGTTCTTCAGATGGCCGTGGGGACTCTCGATCGCGCCGTTCTCATGCGCGACACCGCGGTTGTTACGAGTCGGTTCCATGCGGTAATGTCTGCACAGTGCATCGTAGCGGCTGGTCAGATCCTCGCGGGCCTCTTGATCAAGATTACGGAACGCGGCTGACAGACTGTCGCTGCGATGCTCGAACGGTGCACCGCCGAGGGCCCACAGGGCGTTCTGCAGGCCTTCGGCAAGCGCCACATAACTCTCGCCGCCCAAGATGACGTGCGCGTGCTCAAAACCCGAGCAGGCCAAGCGGAAGTGATACAGGCGATGATCGAGTTCGAGACCGGCAACACGCACGGCGAGGTCTCCCATCTCGGTAAAATCCGACAGTCCCATGCGCCCGGGTTCCTGCACCTGCCGGAAGATCACGTCCCGGTCTTTGCCGTTCAGCGCGCGCCACTGGTGGATCCGGCGCTCCATGGTTCGGCGCACGCCTTCGGGCAGATCCGGATGCCGCCGCAGCATCTCTTCGAAGATCGCAATCGGTCGCAAGTCCGGAGCCGCCTTCAGCATCGGCACGATCTCTGCTTCAAAAATCGCGACCAGTGGATCGGGTCGCCGCCGACCTCGTGGCCGCGGCGTCTGCGATGGTAATCGGGGGTCGTTCTCGATGCGATACGCGGTGCGTAAGCTGATCGCCGCTTGCGCGGCCGCTGCCGGCTTCTTCACAGTCAATCTGGACTTCATGTACAGCCTCATCTGGTGATCGTTGATGTGTCGACCGGGCATAAGGCAGGTACTCCGTCACTGGAAACACCTCCTCAATACCCCATCGGCCTCGATCACCGACGAGCTGGACCCTCAAACCGGGCCAGAATCGCCTCTCAGAGGGTTAAATCCGAGCAAAAAGGCTCGAAAACGACCCCTCCCAAAAATTTGCCATCCTGATTGTCGCGCTTGCCACCCTGATTGACGCGCGACACTGGCAGCAGACTGACGGCAAGTGGAAGCTGCTCCGCGACATGTTTTCAACTAATGTACCGCCTTCCAAAACGTAGCCTTTGACCGGCGAGCAGAGCGCGACTTGCCCGAGAGCGGTCAGTCCCGACCGACGCCTCCGGGTCGCGACGAGGCAGTGGAATTCGGTATCCCGCGTCGGCGGTTCGATCCTATGGTGCGGCCACCGCCGGCGAAGAACTCATCGCTCCGTGTGCCAGAAATCGCGCGTGACCACGCCGTACAGCGCTGCGGTAAATCGCTCAGCCTCTGAATGCGTCATGTGCGACCAGTCGGGTAATTGGTAGCCCTGCAACTCGGGATAGTCCTCGAAATGAATTCCCGGCGCCCCGGTTGCGGCGAGCAGCGCGGCCCAGGTCCTTGCGCGTGGGAACTCGCGATTCTCGAAGGAGAGATATTCGCCGCTGCTCGGCATGCGCACGAACAGCACCTGCACACCCCGTGCCCGTAGCTGAGTCACCACCCGAGCGGCGCGTTCAATCTGCTCCTTTTCCGTCTTCAGCGCCTCGGCAGGCGTCGGATCATCCGGTCCCGGCTCGAACGCGTCACGCCAGATGCGTTGCCACAAGTCGCGGTATTCCGGATCGTCGGATACCTTGTTCCAAACGTATGAATTGCGATCGGCTTCATGATAGCCAAGCTTGCGCGGCACGAGATACACGTGCTTACCCGGACGTTCCGGCCAGGGTTGGCGCTCCAACACCGTCTGCAGTGCGAAATCGGGATCGTCGAAAGCCAGGTACGGCTCGAGCAGGCGCATGGACAGCTGCTGGCCGACGTACTGTGAGGGTGATTCCTTGTGCGTATAACGTACAGCGCCGCCGCGATATTCGAATCCCGAAAAGAACAGATCAGGTTCCACTCCAACCAACGCGCGGCCGACGAACTTCGGATCAGCCGCGAGATCCTCCAGGTAGGTCAACGGGGATGTCCCCTCGAAAGAGAGCTGGATCGGGCGCTGTCCGTCCAGGCGCTCCCAAACGGGCAACTGGACGTCGTAGTACACCCGTGAGCCGCCGACCAGCACGGTCGCGTTTCCTTTGCCCGTGTCGATCCGCTGCCGCTGGATTGCCCATAGCGCGTAGGTATTTCTGATGCCCGGCTTCGCGTCGATAGCCGCGCCAATATGCACTCCCAGCCCGCGACGAGCAGCGCGAGCAGCGCCATGACCCCGAGCAGGATTTTTCCCCACGGCTGCTCCGGCACGGGGCGCACCGGGACAGGCTGCGCGACGCCTGGCCGGTCGGCCGCCGTCTCGCGCGCATAACGGTCACGATCGTTCGCCCATGCGCCCCATCCGGGCGCGCATCGCCGCCTTCTGCGGCGCCGCTGACCTCAGAACTGGAAATAGATGAAGGCACTTCCGGACCCCTGCACAATCACTATTGCAAATGCCATGAGCGCCCACACCACGCACACCGCCGCCGCCGGCGCACGTGCTATGACCGACTCGAGCGTGCGTGCCCGCATCAGCCAATGAGTGAGCACGAGGGCTCCCACGATCGCCGCCGCCGATAGCAAGCTGAACGTCGCCAGGATCGGCTTGGCGGCCGCGTTCTGTCCCGCCATGCCGCGCAGCACGATCCACGCCTTGCTGAACGTCTTGGCGCGGAAAAACACCCAGGTCACGTTCACCAGGGTGTAAGTGAGCAGGCCGAGCAGGACGAAGACCAGCGGACTCGGGCGGTAGTTGGAGAACCGCGCGCGCAGCGCACGCTCGACCGCAAGATACAGGCCGTGCAACCCGCCCCAGGCGACGAACGTCCAGTTCGCGCCGTGCCACAAGCCGCCGAGCAACATCGTACTCATCAGTGCGATGTAGGTGCGGCGCGCGCCGTGACGGTTGCCGCCGAGCGGAATGTAGAGGTAGTCGCGCAGCCAGGATGACAGCGTGATGTGCCAGCGCCGCCAGAAATCCGAAAATCCCACCGCCGCGTACGGAAAACGAAAGTTGTCGGGCATGGCAAAGCCGAGGCACAGTGCCGCCCCGATCGCAGTGGTCGAGTAGCCGGCAAAATCGCAGAAAATCTGCCCACTGAAGGCGAGTGTCGCCGCCCAGGCGTCGAGGGCCCCGGGGATCTTGTCGCTGTCGTAGACACGCTCGGCGACGCTGGACAAGAAGCTGTCGGCCAACACGATCTTGTTGAACAGGCCGAGCGTCATCAGCGCGAGGCCGAAGCGCAGCTGCTCGCCGGTGGCGCGGCGCGGCCGCGCGAACTGCGGCACCAGCTCCGTCGGGCGCATGATCGGCCCCGCCACCAAGTGGGGAAAAAACGTCACGAACAGGGCGTAGTCGAGCAGATTTCGCGCCGGGGCGCGCGGCGCAGGTACACGTCGAGCGTGTACGACATGGTGGCGAACGTATAAAAAGAGATGCCGACCGGCAGAACGATGTCGTAGTGCGCGGGGTGATAATCGATGCCGAGCGTCGACATGAGCGCGGTGAAGTTATCGAGCAGGAACTGTCCGTACTTGAAATATCCCAGCATGCCGAGATTTGCGATCACTGAGAGCAGCATCCACGCGTGCCGGGTCGCCTCTCGCCGCGCCTTCACGAGCCCCTGCGCGGCGTACCAGTCGACCACCGTCGACACCCACAGCAGGACGACAAACGGCGGATTCCATGCGGCGTAGAAGAGATAGCTCGCAAACAAGAGGTTGATCTTCTTCGTGGTCCAGGGAAGCGGCAACGAGTGCAGCCCCAGCACGCACGCGAAAAAAACAACGAACGTGAGCGAGTTGAAAACCATGCTTGCTCCACCGCCCGCGTGGTCGCGGATCGGTTGATGCTCCCTGATGCGCCGTTTAGGCGCCTTTCAGCATCATGAGGGCAGCGATCGGTGCAGGCAATAGGCAATGCCGGTCGTTAGAGCCCGACCGGGAGCACGCAACTTTGCTGGTCGCTCTCTTCGGGTACCGCTTAGCGCCAGGCAGCCATGCGTGTGTTCGTTGAGTGACCGCTATCGGGTGGGCATTCTGAACGTCGCCGCCCCTCGCAGTAGGCTTCTTCCGCCGGCCTTCACTTCACTCGCTCGATGCTCTGCAGCCAATTCGTCTCCCATGTCTTTCCCTCATCCGGCGAAAAGGCCTGTTCCCAGCGGGCAGAGGTCCGTGTGATATGCGACCAGATGAATCGCACCCTGATGGGCTTTCCTCTGAGAGTGTCATCGGCATAGAAGGTCCCGATGCCGTTCACGAAGCGTCCCTTCACCGGCGGATCCAGATTGCCGAACGGATTGCGACCGTCGATCCACCAGATGGCCCACTGGCCGGTCTTCGAGTCATAAGCGCGCGGCGCCACGCCGCGATAGATTCCTTCGGGCGTATGGAACACAGTGTCGTCTACGTTCGCAAGCCCCTCCATCAACTTGCGCGAGACAATTGTCCCTTCGAACTCTTCCCATTCGCTGCTCCCGGCCAAGCGCTCCTTCAATCTGCGACTGTGCGAGCGCCATTCGCCGACCAGAAAATCGAAATCGTGCAGACCCCTCATGTCCGAAGTGCCCGCCGGCGCGGCGGGGATATCCTGTGCGGCGTTTACTCCACCCGACGTGCCCGTTGTCATCAATACGACGGCGACGATGATGCCAAAACCTCTCATGTACATCTCCCTCGGTATCCATGCGTGTGTCACCGACAATACCAGCGCCCATCGCGATGCCCCAAGCTGAATTGTGGATCCTTATGCCGGCAGCAAACTGGTACAACGGCCTTCGGATACGCGCGCCATACCAGGCGGATTCAGCGGCAGCGGCAAGCACTGAGCCTGGAATAACGTCCCGCACCCATCCCGCAGGACGCCGAGCGCGGACAGCAAGCTAACCGTTAGGTGCTCAATTCTCGGGCCATAAGGACGAACCGAATACCCGACCTCGGCATTATGCCTGCCACGGCGCGGCGCACCCAAGAACGGCAATTTTTTTCTGCGCAAGTTTGGCTGGATCAACCACCGACGCAAGTTGACCCATAACGGGCGGTCACGATTGTCGGCTTTCCGGACCCGAATTACCCAGGCCGTGGTCCTGATTGGTCTGGCAGTACCAAGATCTCGATCAATGTCGCAGTTGCTACAAGTTTGGGTCCCTCTTGAATGCGCCAGGGCCGTCCAGATCGGAGTGCATCCATCAACCCTGGCCCGTTTAGAAACTCAATGTCCACTTCCTTGGACTCCCCTGGCAGTATCGACTCGCTTCGCGCGAACGTGATCTGTCCGATATAAAACTCACGTCCGCTGGCCTCACCAAAATTGTGATTTGGACGATACCCAGAGAAGGCTGGGGACTGTCGTCCGCCTTCTTCCGTTGGTAGGAAGGAGAGCAAAGCTCGAACCCTTATCGGTGGCTCGTTCGCCGACATCTTGTCAACAAATGAAAACGCGCTCATATCCAACTCCCACTTTCGAAGGTGACCTCGGGGATTGAGTACGGCCACCGATTTTCTGCTGCCGGTGACACGAGTCCGCTTTTGCAGACAGACGATGGGGCGGCATGGCCAGCACCGACAGATCAGTTCTGGCCCCCGGGGATAAAGTCGCCGGTCGATTCATCTAACACACCGTACTGAGAGGAATCGAATTGCAGCGCGATAAATTCGTGCTCCAAATTTGCACCTCTGGGCTTTAAGTTAGCCCGCTCGATTTCCGTAAGCTCTGTCTGCTTCAACGAAGCTATCACCGGCCTTGGGGTTCGATACTGACAGAATGCGCCCGAATCCTCCCACGGATTGCGGACCCATAGCAGCTTGCCTATGGAATCGATGGCGACGAGGTGCCGACCGTCACTCTCAACATAAAATGTGATCGAGGTTCTTGGATCTTTATAAGACATCGGAATGGCGCGGCCGGGGTCCCAGGGGACGTAATCCGGCTTTGGTCTTTTCTCCGCGCTAACAGCGTCACCTTTCGCATCCGGATCAATGAAGTCTGGGCCGTAAAACATATCTTTGCATTCTGGTCTGATAAAGACTTGGATTTCCGGTTGTGTTGCAACGTAATCAGCCGCTACCAGCTTGCTGGGCCTACAGACAAATTCGACACCGTAAGGGCGCTTTGTCGAACGCTCGCGTTCGGTCCCGCCCCAAGCTGTGATGAAGTTTCCCTTCGTGCAGATTCTCGCGACTTCGGCGTTGCAGGCACTTTCGTCGCGGCAGTTAACGCGATACACAGTGCTCCCGGCAATTATCCCGATGGGATGTGTCACGGCTGGAGGAGAACCATTTCCCCTAGCTAAATTGCAAACGATAATGCTCAGCAGGATTAAAGATGCTTTCTTCATTGGGACGCAGACGCATCGTTGTTTACAAAGCCGATCTTGAGGCCCAAACCCTGTAGTGATTCGAGAGTTGCCGCGACCAACTCATACTTCGATGTTCGATCGACCGCAATATGTACGTGCCCATTTTGCGCGAGGTGCTTCGTCAACAAATACGGACGCAGCTGATCACACGGCATGGAGTCATCCAAAACATGACAAATGCCGTCCTCGGAAATGCGAATCGTCAAAACATCTGCGTTAGCGTCGAGCCACCCCTTCGGCGGACTCGCCGAATATTGCTCATCGCCGCTTGCGTCATACCAAAGTTGGATCAGAAATTGACCAGTACGCCCGCAACCCGCCACCGTCCACTGCTCGAAACGAATGGGCCCTACTGGGCGTTTGACCAAAGTCGTTGGCAATTCCGGGGTCGCTTTAGGGTCGAATCCATTTGGTGGGGACTCAGCAACTATCGATTGAAGCTGTGGGCAAACCAAGAGCACTAACAGGTTCCGAATACCCTCGACCGATTTGTTGCTTGCACTCGTGTACCCCGTGACAACAGGAGGGTCAGCACCCGCCATTCCGCTGGAGAACTGCGCCAAGCTAGCCATGAAAAGTATAAAGACACGTTTGAATTGGCGGGGAGGCGGACTTTGAAAGGGAATGCAATACATAGAGCTAAGCTTATCGTAAAGCGCGAACGGCCGTTTCGTGGCGCCGATTTCGTGACCGCCACCGCCCGCTTTTGGCCGGTCAGAGACGGTCGAGTACGCGCGGGAGGATTAGTACACCCCCATGAAATCACGCTTGCCGATGGTTAGCCCGTTGTGGCGCAAAATCGCGTAGGCGGTAGTGACATGAAAAAGAAATTGCGGCAAGCCGTAGTTGGCCAGATAGGCCTGACCACTCAGTTTCTTTTCTTTAGGCGTACCAGGACGCAGTACGATTTCGTTCGATTCGCTACCTTCAAATTTGGAAGGGTTCACGCTGTCAAGAAATCCCATTGTCTGGGCCAATAGTCCGTCAAGATCGGCAAAGCTCTTCTCTTTGCCTTCATAGATGGGAACATCAACACCTGCGAGGCGTGCCGAGATCCCGCGCGCAAAATCGGCGGCAATTTGCACCTGTTTGACCAGCGGAAACATGTTCGGATACAGACGTGCCTGCAAAAATGCGTCTGGCTCTATTGAGTTGGCGACAGCGTGTGTATCGGCCTGAGCGAGAATGGCTTTTAGAGCCGTCAGCAATTGCTTAAAAACGGGAACTGAGTTGGTATACATAGGGCTAGTCATGGTCGTTCCTCGATTGGGTTTGTCGGGTGACGTTATCAGATGGGCGCGAGCCAAATTGGCATTTACCGAGCAAGACCCAACGCAACTCGAGGCTCGCCGTCAGATTGGCAATGCTGCATTTATCCTTCGCGTAGCCTACCGCAACTTGGGATTGGCAGCTTCAGCAATGTTCAGTCAGCACGCCTACGGTCCGCAGTTGGGTCGATCATTGCACTCCAGAACGCGGGCATTTTCGGCCCAAATGTCGGTGTTCGCCAAGATCGACTACACTGCTACCGGGCCACTCAATCCGCCAATCGCAGGAACTATGGGCAGTCCGTGGATGAGCGCTGATGTTAGCGGCAAGCCGGATATGGGGTTCACGTTCTTCGTCCTGTGCTTCTGCGCCGTCGCTGTGGTCCTGGGTTTGATCAACCTAAGTACGGGACATCATCGCGTAGCGCCGACAACCGCCTGCGCTGGATCGGCCTGCTACCTCGCCAACCGTCTATGGGCCGAATCTCCCATAGCCTGCTCAAGTATAAGCCGCCGGCGGAGTCCGCGGGTGTGCGCTACCCTTCTGTTCAAGGCCACTTGGGACGTGACGACATAACCGGACGACCGCCGGGATCCGACGGATCATCGAGTGACGGCACCCTCAAAAAGATCCGAAAGGAGAACTCCCGTGAATGCCCGTGACACCACCCTGGAAGTGACCCGCCTGTTCAATGCCACGCCTGCGCGTGTCTTCGATGCCTGGCTGAATCGTGAGGAATGGCGTTCCTGGATCGGGCCCGTGGGCCTCAACTGCGAGGTGCCTCTCCTCGAGCCGCGCGTGGGCGGCCGGTATCGCATCATCATGCGCCTGACCGACGGTCGGGTGATTCCCGTCGCGGGCATCTTTCAAACCATCGATGCACCGAGAACACTCGCCTTCACTTGGGGCGCAGAGAGCGATCCGGCCCGTCATACGCTAATCACCCTCAAGTTCGGCGAGAGAGGCGCGAACACTGAACTCAAGTTGCGACAGGAAAGTTTTGCGAGCGTCGAGAGCCGAGACATTCACGTTACGGGATGGAACGATGCGCTCAACAAACTCGACGCTTATTTGGCCGCCCGCTAGGTCGGCAGCAACACGGCGGGTTCCAAACCCTGGTACCCATCGACAAGACTTGCCGGTTACCGGCGGCCTTGATTTCCTCCGGGTGAGCGGCATCCGGGCCGAGAATTGGTGCCGATCGGCCAGAACCGAGCCTTGAGGTCTCAAAGTTATTGCCGAAAAGCGGTCCTGCGCCCATTCTCTATCCAGCTCCTCTACGATTTGCCGCAAGGTTCTATGTTCAAGATAAGGCGTTTTGCGAGTGCGACCCAAGCAACCATCACGACGCTCCTTCTTTTCTCGATTGCCCGTGTTGATGCGGCCGATGTCTTGACGTCTGCCGACCGGAGATCAGTTGGCGAACTAAATCGAACGGTTGTAATTCACCTGGGTAAGACCGCTGACTGGGTATCAATCACCCCTGACGCTGTCTGGGTCGGGAGCACTGGTCCATCCGCGGTTCACAGAATTGACCCGAAGACAAACAAGCGGGTTGCGACCGTGCGATTGCCAGGAGAGCCTTGCTCGGGGCTCGCGATTGGTTTTGGTAGTCTCTGGGTTCCGCTTTGTAGTTCGATCCCTCTGCTGGCCAAAGTCGATCTCAAGACCAATAGACTGATCAGCGTTTTTAAGACTGGCCCCGCAGCTGCCGAGGGTGGCGTCGCGGCGAGTCCTGAAAACGTCTGGCTAGTAATCGACAAAAAGGGCTCGCTTGCGCGCATTGATCCCACCACGGGGACGGTCCGCCAGATCACGCATCTACCTGCTGGCTCGTACAATCCTTTCTACAACGAAGGCCAGATCTGGGTTACACGAGCCGATGGGTCCGAGATCACGAGCGTCGACGCCTTCACCGGCGCGATCCTCGCGACAGTTCCAACCGGTCCAGGCCCCCGGTTTTTGACCGCCGGTGCCGGGGCGGTCTGGTCGCTCAACCAAGGCGATGGTTCAGTGACTCGTATCAATACCGGCACAAAGCAGGTCACAAACACCACCGCCTTGATGATACCCGGCAAAGGTGGGGATATCAGCTTCGGCTACGGCATGATCTGGGCGACGGTCTGGAAGGTTCCACTCTCGTTGGTCGATGGGGCAACGGCGACGCTGCTATGCCAATGGGTGGGACCTGGCGGAGACTCGCTCGGAATTGGCCACGGCGCAATATGGCTGACAGACTATCATGCCGGGACGATTTCCCGCATCGAACTCGAAGATGCCGTCGGGCACTGCAAAGGCGCCTCGATTCAATAGCTGCGTAATTGCGACAGGCAGGTTTTGCGAGCGTTGAGAGTCGAGACATTCATGTTACGGGATGGAGCGATGCGCTCGACAAACTCGACGCTTATTTGGCCGCCCGCCGGAAAACGTCCCCGCGCTCGACCAGTGTCAGCACCAAGTGCCCTCGAAAGCGAACGCTTGGCGCAATCCCTCCGCGCCTCGCTAACAGACCACGAATCGACCCGTGATCACGCCCAAGCGCGCGCGATCTCCCTCACGTGGTAGCCGGCTTTCCATCGGGACCACATATCCGATCTCTCCGCAGAGCTCAGCCCTGGAGGTCCATATCGTCTCATAAACATCACCTTCTAAATTTCGTCTGGAGTAGATGATGTTGCAACGAACGGTTGAGCCCGCCGTCAGAAATGGGAAAGATCAGCCATAGCCTACCGCGCGCCGCGAACGGCGGCTTTATGGCGTGCAGTCTTATGTGATGAAGTGCCGCTTCTGGCCGGCTTGATCCTACCCACGTTCGGTGGACACGGTAATGAGGCGTTTTGTGGACGCCTCGAAAGCCAACGGAGCCTCGTATTCGAGCGACGAGTGCCTTCGCTGACGGTTGTAAAACACTTCTAAGTAGTCGAAGACGCTTGCTCGCGCTTGGTCCCGAGTTCGGTAATCGTGGTGCATCACGAGTTCGGTCTTCAGCGTATGGAAGAAACTCTCCATCGGGGCGTTGTCCCAGCAGTTGCCTCGCTGGCTCATGCTTTGCCGGATGTGGTGCCGGCTCAGCAGGTCACGATAATCGGACGTTGCGTAGGTTGAACCCTGGTCCGAGTGCAAGATTTCTGGTCCTCTGCCGCGATGGCGCAGCGCCATCTCGAGCGCATCCATGGCCAGCTTGGTCCCCAAGGCCCTGCTCATCGCCCAACCGACGATCGCACGCGAATACATGTCCAGAATAACCGCCAGATAAAGCCAACCTTCACGCGTCGGGATGTAGGTGATGTCGCTCAACCAGCACTCGTTGGGTCTTTGGGCATGGAAGTTGCGCGACACTAGGTTCGGTGAAGCTTTGGTCTTGCGCGAGTCTGTCGTGACCCGGAACCGCCGGATACACCTGGGCATGATCGCTGCCCGGCGCATCAGCTTGGCCACCGGATTGTGGCTGCAGGCAACACCCTGGGCGGCGAGCTCAGCATGAATACGCGGCGCGCCGTACGAATCACGGCTGGCACTGTGGATCTCGCTGATCTGAGTGGTGAGCTTCGTCTGCCGCTGCCGACGCGTGCTTGGCAGACGATGCCTCGCCGCATAAAAGCCGCTACGCGACACCTGCAGGCCTTGGCATAGCAGCTTCACGCCGTACAGGTGCCGGTTCGCTTCGATGAAGTCGTGCTTCACACGGACTCCCGCGCAAAGTATATGGCTGCTTTTTTTAAAAGCTCATTCTCACTCTTCAGACGCGCGTTCTCGAGACGCAGCCGCTCCATATCACCATCCACGACTGTTCCCACGCGGGCAGCAGGCTTGCGCGCCTCCCGCTCGAACTCCAGGCGCCAGTTGCGAAGCAAGTTGACCCGTATGCCCAGCTGACGCGCGACCTGCGCCTTCGGTCTCTCATCGACTGCCGCCAGTCGGACCGCCTCGAGCTTGAACTCCCGGCTGTACTTCCTGCGAGGCTTGCGTTCCATGGAACACCCCCTTCGGAGCAAGTATGCTCCTTCAAGCGTGTCCATCAACCGTGGGCAAGATCATTGTCACGTGAGTGGATTTCACGGGAGCTCTGGCCGCAGGCGCCTTAATGACTGCCGCCGGCCGCTCGACATTCGCGGAGGGCTGCGCTGGTTGAGTTGCGCGGTTGACGCTGCTCGCGGTAGTTCTGACGGCTGACACAGGCGTCCGGTGCTGGATTGCCGTGTGAGTGGCAACCGCGCCGCGGGGTGCGGCGTTATAGCTGAGGACGCCTCGCGGCGCTAGCTCGCCGGGTACTGACTCCGCGTACGTATGGTGCGCGACGGCGACGTCGATGCGATTTGCCGCGGTGTTGTAGGCGAACGAATTGCCGACCCAATGGCCGCCGCTGTAGCCAGTGCCAAAATATCCGTGGCCGTAAACGACGCCGCCGTAGAAGCCCACGGTCAACCCCCAATGCCCCGGATGGAAGACGAACACGGCACCCGCCATGCTCCAGTATCCCGGAGTCCAGAGCACCCCCGACTGAGGAGGTCTGACCCAAACGCCGGGAATCCAAACATAGGCTTGACCCCGCCAGTACCAATACCCCGGCGTCCACAAGTAACCGTCGTCAGGGAGCGCGGGTTGATCCTCCTGAGGTAGCGGCGGCGGAGCCGTCGCGGTGCTCACGGAGGCCACGGACGCCGAGTCGGCATTCGCGGTCGCATTTCCGTCGCGCTCGGCATTGCTCCCGGGCAGAGTATTCAGCGCCGCGCCCCAGGCGGCGTCGATCCCGGGCGTGGGTCTGCCGTTGACCGTGACATTGACTAGCCGGTCGTTGGCGACCTGCCCGGCGTAGACCACGTCGATGCTCTGGCCATTCCAGGCGCTAGGTTCGTCATGCCGATGTAATACGATGTTGGTGGCGGAAAAGGCTTCCACCGTCCAGGTCTCTGCCGTGCCATCGGCCCGGCGATACACGCCGTCGACTAACATCAGCGTGAAGCAGTTGGTCCAGCAGAAATGCAGCGTGCCGGGCAGAGACTGCCCATCGTCGAGCTGCACCAATTTGGATTGCGACAGGGAGGGATCGAGATGATCCGAGTACACTACGTTCCCGTTCGCATCGACGGATTTGAAGATCTCATCGGCCTGAACCTGCCCGGATGCAGCCGCGAGACCGAGCATTCCCATCATGAGGCAGTGAGAAACATCGGATCGTGCGGCAAAATTCGGTTTTCGGCGCATGCCCTAATGTAGTCCCGAAAGCCAAGAGGTTGGCCGACATCGGTCACGGTCCTACAAAGCCAGATCACCGGCCGCACGGCACGGCCAGGTTTCGTCAAATTCCCGCAATTCTCCCGCACCGACACGCGCGGGCCACGAGGCGCGCCAATGCCCGCGATTCCCGATCAAATGCGGTACACCGCGCCCCCGACCTCGGCATTGTCACTGCCAAGGTGGGCCGGGGATCGGTCGAGTGAAGCGACCAAAGTACGGCTGGGCCGCTACGGCTGGGCCGCTACGGCTGGGCCGCTACGGCTGGGCCGCTAAGGACGCAAGGCGCGCTGCAGCGCTCTAGTTTCCTCAGTGGCTTGAGCGATGAGGCTTTTACATGCCTCTGCCGTTAGGGCAAGCCGCGCGAAAGCTCCACCCGCATTCAGGCTCTCGGTGTCGTAGCTATTCTGCATTCGCGTTGCAAGGCGAATACTCGCGATCAACACATCGGTCAGTGTCGCGGGGCCGGGCCGTACGACGCTCAGCTCCGCCTGCGCCCCAACCGCTTCGCAAACGGCCTCATCCATGTGCCAATTTTTGAGAACAGCCTTTGCTATTGCCGGATGCCATGCATCGACAAGCGCGGCGTTTAATGGAACTTGCGGCATCGACGTAGTCTGCTTCACAGACTGCACCGTGATGTAGAAGCGTCCGATGCCGTGCAACAGACCCGCCGCAAAGGCACCCGGAAACGGCTGCGAACTTCGCTTGGCGACCGCCTCGGAAAAATGAGCCACCATGACGCATTCGGACCAAAGCTCATCCAGCCGCGGGCCGATGGATCGCAGTGATTCACTCTGCCGTATATGCGCAACGGCATGCCCCAGAGCGACACTGTAGACCTTTTGGGCACCGAGGCGATTGATGGCAACGCCTAGGTCGATGATCAGTTTCCCCGTCGCGTTGAACGCGGTCGAGTTTGCCATCTGGAGCAGCCGGTCGGCGAGCGTGCGCTCCGTCGTTATGACGCGCGCAATCTTCTGCGGCGTATAGTCCGGATCCTTGAGGACCTCCTGCACTTTAATCACGACCTGCGGAAAGGCAGGCAGATCCACGGTTCCGGCCGCCAAAGCGTCCAGTATGCCGCTCAAGAATTGAAGGGTTGGGAGGTCCGCAACCGTCACGTCCGACAAGCCCTCCTGCGACAGGCGACGAGTTTCCTCACTTGAGGCCGTCAGTATAGCCAAATGCTGGGCCCTCACGGAACGAACCAATGAGAACGGCACGCGGTTCTGGGTTCACCGCTATTCGGACGGAGTTGGCCGGCGCCATGAGGACTGCCTGGGCGCCGCCGACGATGAGGCGGTCATGGCTCGCCGAGCTCGGCCGACGGCCCTGGTTTGTTATCGAATGCCGGTTGATAAAGGTGGTATCGTCGGCACCAAAGAAAATGCGCCGCCGCACTCTCATCGCCATTTTCGCCTTGAGTCTCTGTCTGACTCACGTCAAAGCGTTGGCCGGTGTAGAGCAGACGCCGGCCTCCGGCGCAGCCGAAACACCGATCGATAAGTTGCCATATATACCAAGCCTCGATCCCACTGCCATGGATCGATCGACGGATGCGTGCGTCGACTTCTACCAGTATTCGTGCGGTGGCTGGATCAAGCGCAATCCGATACCGTCAGATCAGGCGTCCTGGAGCGTGTACGGCAAGCTCTACCAGGACAATCAGCGGTTTCTATGGGGCATTTTGACTCAACTGAGCACCCAAAATCCGCATCGATCAGCGAATCAGCAGAGGATCGGCGATTACTTCGCAGCCTGCATGGACGAAGCAGCCATCGAGCGCGCCGGGGTCGCGCCACTCGCGCCGACGCTCGAGCTTATCGATCACCTCACCAGCGTAGACGGACTGCCCGCAGCGCTCGCAAAGATTCACCTACAAACGGGGGATAACGGCGCCCTCTTTCTGCTCATCTCCAACCAGGACTACGCCGACTCGGATCAAGTCATCGCATTCGCCGTTTCCGGTGGCCTCGGCATGCCGGATCGGGATTATTACACCGACACTGACGCGCACGCGACGAAACTCCGGCAACTCTACCTCGAGCATGTCGCACGAACCTTCGAGCTTCTCGGGGAGACAAGCGATGTGGCGAAGCGCGACGCGGCGATCGTCATGCGTCTTGAGACACAGCTCGCTCGAGCGTCTTTGACAAGAGTCGAACGCCGCGATCCGCACCGGCTTTTCCATAAAATGGACGTGGCGGAGCTGCAGCGGTTGACGCCGCATTTTGCCTGGAAACCTTACCTCCAGACGTTGGGGCTCAACGACGTCACTACCGTCAACGTGACGCAGCCCAAGTTCTATGCGGCGCTGGAGCAGTTGCTGGCTTCGACTCCCCTCCCCGACCTGCAGACGTATCTGCGCTGGCACGTCACTCACGCAACGTCTCGCTACCTGTCAAAGCCCTTCGAAGCCGAGCGGTTCGCATTCTTCGACCATGAATTGCGCGGTATTCCCATTGAGAAGCCACGTTGGAAACGCTGCGTCGCGCAGGTTGATGAGTTGCTTGGCGAGGCACTGGGCCAGGAATTTGTGGCGCGCACCTTTGGCCCCGAGCTGAAGGCATCCACGCTCAAAACGACGCAACAAATCGAACGGGCCATGCGCGAGGATATCCAGGGTCTGACCTGGATGAGCGCGCCGACGAAGCGGCAAGCTCTCGCCAAGCTCGACTCGATCGTCAACAAGATAGGCTACCCAGATCACTGGCGCGACTATAGTTCCGTCCGAATACGTCCGAACGATTACTTTGGCAACGCGGAACGCGCGACGGAATTCGAGTCAACGCGTCAACTGGCGAAGATCGGCAAGCCCCTCGATCGCACCGAATGGGACATGACGCCCCAGACCGTCAACGCCTATTACGACCCACAGAAGAACGACATCAACTTTCCCGCAGGCGTATTGCAGCCGCCACTCTACGACGCGAAACTCGACGACGCACCAAACTACGGGGATACGGGTGGAACCATCGGACACGAACTTACCCACGGATTCGACGACGAGGGACGGCAGTTCGACGCGGCCGGCAACCTGAAGGACTGGTGGACCGCGAATGACGCCAAGGCGTTCAATGAGCGCGCGCAGTGCGTCGTCGATCAGTATGCGAAGTATGTCGTCGTCGACGAGGTTCACATCAACAGCCGCCTCACGCTAGGCGAGGATTTGGCCGATCTCGGCGGACTCATACTCGCGCATATGGCCTGGCGGGCCGAGACTGGAACCCGAGCGCTCGCAAGCCAGGATGGTCTCACGCCGGAGCAGCGCTTTTTCGTGGGTTACGCGCAGTGGGCCTGCGAGAACGTGCGGCCCGAGTCGCTGCGGCTGCATGCTAAGACGGACCCGCACTCGCCGGGTCGCTACCGGGTGAACGGGCTGATCGTGAACATGCCGGAGTTCCAGCGCGCCTTCAGTTGCTCCGCAACGGCGCCAATGGTTAAGAAAGACCGCTGCCGGGTGTGGTAGCCGACACCTATCGCCTTACGCAAAAATCCCCGGTTGATCGATTAGAAACCCAAGTATCGTGGGACAAACGATAATTGCAGTGTGTGCGCAGCAAGTGCCCGTCCGGGACGCCTGGATGCTCAAACGTGCCATCGTCCCTTTGCATTCCAAGACGCTCCATGACGGCCCGCGATCGGACATTAGAGGGCACGGTAAAGGATACAATTTCTCGTAATGCCAGTGCCTCGAAGGCAATATGCAATGCGCCTCGTGCGGCTTCAGTGGCAAACCCTTGGCGCCAATACGCTCGCGCCAGTCTCCACAGGATCTCCACGCAAGGCGATACCGGCAGGTCATCTCGTGGGATATTTAACCCGACACAGCCGATGAATTCGCCCGTTTCCTTGATCTCGATGGCCCATACGCCCCATCCCCGTTCCGCGATAAGGCGTTCACAGTAATCCGCCATTGCGTCGCTCTTCTCACGCGTCAGTGGTGCCGGAAAATGCGCCATGACAATGGGGTCAGCGTTGAGTTCTGCAAACGGTCCGCGATCTGACGCTCGCCACTGCCTGAGAACCAGCCGCTGTGTCTCGAGTTCGATCAGGCCGCTCATCGATTTAGTGTACTGCGCGCCGCGAATGACAACATATGCGACTTAATTCCCCGGCGGCTTTGGTAAGAGCCATTGCCGTGCTTGCATCAAGGAAAGTTCCCAGAAATGCTCGATCCCGTCACGGATACCAAGACTCGATTTCAAGCCGTCGCGATTAAAGACGATTATGCAGTCTGCACGGTACGGCCTTTAGGTCTCAAAGGAGTCGGGTGATGAAGAAGCAACGTGGCGCGACCCAAGCGGAAAAGGAATTCGACGCCGAGGTGGCGAAGTTCAATCAAGAGGCCCGGAAAATACTGGATGACCGGAGCCTGTCCATGAGCGCGCGGAGAAGGCTCATTAGCCTCAAAGGCAAAGCGTTGCTTCGATCTTCCGCGGGCCCCCAGCCGAATCCTACTCGCTGAGCTCACAAGCTGAGAGGTGTTGCCCGCGGGCCAATCATCCCGCAACCACTCCGGGCACGCGGGCGCGCGCGCCTTAGATCGGCTCACGCACACATTTCAACACTTTCACGACGGAAAGAGGCGTTCAGTCGCTGGCCCAAGCATGCGATCGTCGCATCCCGACTAACCGACTTTCGAGACCATCGCGATGGCGCCGGCCCCGAGAAGAACGCCGGGACTCCCCCTCCGGGGTGGAGTCTGGCACATCGACAAGGTCATGTATGGCGAGCGAATCTGCCAGAGCACTGGTACCGGAGACTTCGCCGAGGCCGAGGCGCTGCTTGCACGACGCGTGACCCAGGCCCGCCGTGTGCATCTCTTCGGCGAACAGCGCGATCACACCTTTCGCGAAGCTGTCAGCAAGTTTCTCGTCGAGAACCAGCATAAGCGCAGTCTCGAGCGCGACGAGCGCGCGCTTGCACTTCTCGATCCTTTCATCGGCGCCCTACCGTTGCAACGGGTGCATCACGATACGCTCGCGCCGTTTATCCGGTTCCGCCTCGACAAGGGCCGGAGCCCGGGCACGATCAACCGAGATCTCGCCGTGGTCCGACGCATCCTGAATCTCGCGGCACGCCTGTGGCGCGACGAAACCGACCGCCCGTGGCTTGCCGTCGCACCGCTCATCCAGATGCAGCGTCACCCGCACGCGCGCGCACCCTACCCGCTCTCGGTCGCGGAACAGCGTCTGCTGTTTTCTGAGCTGGAGGGTCACCTTGCTTCGACCCAAGGGCTCGAGTCAAGACCGTCAAAACCGGTAATCGGCGCCGATCGTCTCCTGCCAGAAGCGATTCTCGGTCGTCGAATAAAAGTAATCGAAGTTAACGCTGATGCCCAAGGCCCGCATGACCTGATATCGGGGCCCGACACCCAAGGTATAGCCGATACCTCGGTCGACGCGCTCGAGCGCGAGAACGGGCCCGAGCCAGACGCGGGTATCGGTTCTCCAACGGTACCCGCCGCCGCGCGCTTCCACCGACCAAGCCGAGGGCAGTATCCAGCGATAGCGAAGACTCAAGCTCACATCGCTCCCGCTCCCTCGCGCGTCATAAGCTGCATCGCTCAACAGTGCGTTGAGATTGACCGGCGTCGTTCCCGAAAGCGCGATGCGGGTGTTGCCGAGGTAGCCCCAGGCGAAATCCACCCCGAAATTCTTCGGCAGCGCATAGTCGATCAATAGCGTTTTAGCCGTGGCGCTGCGACTGACATCGGCTGTTACATTGAACCCGGCGCCCGCGAGCTGATCCGAGACTTCTGTGTTGGTGAGCGAGCTCGTGGTCACGCCGAGCCGAGCGCCTGCAGACAGATTCGACCACCAAGTGTCCGTCTCGGCGGCCTGCGAGCCCCGAACTTGGACGAGCGCGAGGCTTACCGCCGCCAGCATCCAATACCCCCGCCTGCGGGCGAAGCGCATAACGGTGATGAGGCCCAGCATCAGCAGCATGAACGGACTCACGGCGCCCATGCCCCCGGATCTCACTACCACACCCGACAGCGGCGCTGCCGTCACCGTGAGGGTGGCCGCCACGATGGTCCCGGGGATTGCACCGCCCATGATGTCCGTAATACGTAGCGGCAGAACGGTGCCGGCGGCATCGTTCGACAGCGGAATGGCGATCGTCTGCACACCGCCGACGCCCGCGGCAAACGTGCCGTGACCGATCACCCCGCCCGATGCATCGACAATGTCGAACGTGACCGTACCGTCCGTACCGCCGCTCCGGGTGATGGTGACAGGCGCCGAGGTGGCGCTGCCGCTCGCGGTGTAGGTCGCGCTGCCGAAGGACAAGGCCCCGGGCATCAGAGCGCGCGTGGTTACGGTGAACGTCGCGGCGACGCCGCCGATCGTCAGTTGAGCTGAAGTCGCCGTAAGGTAAGCCGCAGAGGACTCGACACTCACTACCACCCGGGCACCGGGCGACACGTACCCCGGAGTGGCTGTGAAGGGGCCTCCATTGATGCTGTAAGTTCCGCCCACGATACTGATGGGCGAGGAAACATTGGTTCCCTCGACCGTGATGGCATTCGATTCCTCGAGTTTCGAGGGATCGACGCCGTTCAACGCGGTGAAGCTGAAGGGGTCCGGGGTCGTGCTCGTGCCGACGCCTGACAGCGCGACCGAGAGCGGCGATGAAGGCGCATCGCTCGTGATGGTCACGGCACCGCTGCGACTCCCCTCGGCCGTGGGCTTGAATGTCACCGATACGGTGCAACTCGCTGACCCTGCGAGGGCCGTCGTCGGACAATTATTGGTCTCCGAGAAATCCCCGCTCGCAGTCACTCCCGCCACCACAGGTCCGCCGTTGCCCGACAGCGTGAAGGTGAGCGGCTGGCTCGACGAGCCGATGCCCTGCGGCGAGAAAGACAGGCTCGCGGGATTGGCTATCAAAGTTAAGCTGGAGCAATTGATCGTCGTCGGCACGCTTGAAGTGTTGTTGCTCGGATTGAAGTCCGTGAATCTCGACGTCGCACCAAAGTCGCCCGTGGCGCTGCTCGTGATCTGATTCCCGCAAGTCGCGCCGGGCGAGAGCGTGCTGCTCACCGTATAGGTCGCCGTGCCGTTGACGGGCAACGAGAGCGACGAGTCATCGAGGGCACCGGTCCCGGACGAGGAGCAGGCGCCGCCGACCGACGCGACGCAAGTCCAGCTCGCACCCTGGAGCGCGGCATCGAGGTCGTCGGTAATGGTCGGCGAATCGGGCAAGGAGATCGCGGTCGGACCGTTGTTCGTCACCGTGATCTGGTAACTGACGGCGTTCCCGGGTGCGATGTTCGCAGGTCCGGTCATGACGACTTGCAGGTCGTCCGGCGAAGAGACGGTCAGGTCTTGGACCTCGTGCACATTGGTCGATCCGCCCGTGCTGCCGCTGATGCCCACGCTCAGCAAGGCAGGCGGTGCATAGGGAAAGCTCACGCCCGAGAAGAGCGTTTGATACGGCTGGCCGCTTGCCGGCTGGTACTGAGCCGAGACACTGAAGCCCGTGCCTTGCGGCATGAGCGTGACCAGCACCGTGCGCGCCGGAGGTCGTGTGCTGACGCTCGGCACATCGACGCCGCCCGGGACCACGGTGCCGGTGACGTACGGATTGCCCGTGCCCACCGGTCCGCGGATCACCAGGGAATCCGGGCTAAAACCGGGTCCCCCACTCGTGCAACGGTCCGCGGTTGAGAAGTTGCCGTACTCATCGAGCCCGATACCGAGATAGCCGCCGGCACCCTGGCAATAGCCGAGACCGCCGCCGTTTTGCGCCCCACTCATATTCTGCGTGGCGTCGTAGAGAAAGAGCGAGATGCCGTCGGCTCCGTTCCCGCCCCACGAGACGTAATTGAACTTCATGACCAGAGGCTGGGCGCCTGCGAAGCTGCCGCCGGTGTAAAGCGCCACGCCCTTTTCGAAGTTCGCGGCCGCCGTCAGACGCAGCCAACCGCTGCCGGCCGGGTCGATGGACGGAGCGGTGAGGAACGCATTGCCCGTCAGGGTCCAGTCCGGAGCTGCAGTACCCGTGAAGGATTGCGTTACCTTGAACTGCGCGTGGACTTGCGATGCGCCGCCCGCAAGGAGCAACAGGCTTGCGCAGCGTGCGACGAGCGCGCCGGTGCGCGGGGTGCGGTTCGATCGGGTGGAAGTCGGCGAGTTTCGATTGAACATAAGCAAAGTTCGCCGAAATGCGGGAATCCCGTAGTGACCTTGTTCACAAATGGGCGGCAAGCAGGTGTGACCCGCTTGCGAAATACGCGTAGGTCTCCTGCGCAAGCGACAACGCAGGCGCCACGTCATTGAACCCGGCCATTGGAGTAGGCTAGTCCCGCAGATAGGCCAAGAGAGGCAACCCGATGGACAGCCCATTCAGCCTCGATTACGCAGAAGCCCGAGAGAAGTTCCGAGCCGGCGCCACTGCGGCGGGCGCCGAGATACAGACGTTCCCTCTCGAGCACAGAGGGCCCAACGATCTCGATCTCACCACCGATACCGCGTGGGTCGGCCCGCGCGACGCACGCGCCGTACTGGTCACCGTCTCAGGCACCCACGGCGTCGAGGGATTCTTCGGCTCGGCTGTTCAGGTCGAGTGGCTGCGACGGAGCAAGGGCGCAGCGCTCATCAGCGATCGTCGCCGCTCTACACATCCATGCCATCAATCCCTACGGCTTTTCCTGGCTGAGGCGGACGAACGAGGACAATGTCGACATCAATCGCAACTGGATGGACTTCGACGGTCCGTTGCCGGCCAATCCGGCCTATGACGAGATCTCCAAGGATCTTTGTCCTTCTGATTGGAGTGCCGCCACCCAAAAGGAGACCTGGCAACGACTGCAAGGATGGATCGGCCGTCACGGCTTCGCGGCGTTTCAGAAGGCCGTCTCCGGCGGACAGTGGACGCATCCATCGGGGCTTTTCTACGGAGGTCGCAGCGTTTCGTGGTCCCGAAACACGCTGACGAGCATCGTGACCGCGAATCTCGCCCGCGCCTCGCGCATCTGTCTGCTCGACTTCCACACGGGACTCGGCCCCTACGGTTACGCCGAACCGATCATCGGGCAACGGCGGACGGATCCTGCCTTTGGGCGCGCCCGCTCCTGGATCGGAGGCGGCGCGAAATCCGCTGTACGGCGACGGGTCGGTGACCGCCGAGATCAAGGGAGACAGTCTCACGGCGCTACCCGGTCTCTTGCCGCACGCCACCGTCGACGCGGTCGCGCTCGAATGCGGCATCCGGCCCATACTCGAGGTCGCCCAGGCGCTCAGGGCCGATGCCTGGCTCCATGCGCACGGCGATCCACTCTCCGCCGCGGCCAAGCCGATCAAGCACATGATTCGCGCCGCCTTCCACAGTGACGATCCCCTCTGGCAGGGCATGGCTCTTGGTCAGGGAATCGCGGCATGCCAGGCCGCGATCGGCGGCCTGGCGGTGGCTTGATCGCTCAGATCGGCGCGAGTGTCGGATACGCGTTCGCGACCTCGTCGATGACGATGTACCGCTCCAGGAATACGGGCGGCCAGCGGGCCGGGCGGCCCGTCGATAGCTCTACACACGCGTACTCGATCTCGGCGCGCGCCAAGGTCGCGCCGTCCGAGTCCCGGAGGACCTGGAAGCGCCTCGATACCCGGACCTTGCGCTGATTGGGCAAGATCCACGTCGCCACCCGCACCGCATCGCCGCGGACGGCAGGCCGCACATAGGCGATGACGCTGCGCAGGACTACCATGCCGCGGTCCAATTCCAGGCACTCCGCGACCGGCAGGCCGACGGCCGCCGAGTGATCCCAGGCGGCGCGGTCAAACCATGTCATGTAGACGGAATTGTTCACATGATCATAGGCATCGATCTCAGCCGCACTCACGGTGATCGAGATCGCATGCGGCGCTGGTAGATCCCAGGTCAACTAAAGCCTCGCGACAACCGGCGGTCCCGATTGAGTCTGCCATAAACGGCAGACGAACGGAGTCGATGGCTGCCCTACCCGCCGCGAGCGCGATCAATTGCAACCGGTCCTCGGTAAACACCCGGCCGGGCGATTCTCATTGAGGACCTCTTTCCCCGCCCGCTCTTGATCTTCAATTTCCCTTGCCGTTCGACAGACTTTGCTTTGCAAGTTGGAGCCGGTCACAGCCTCCTTGCGGCAATACACGCGCTCGCCGCGAACGGTGGCCGGCTGATATCCCCGCTTACGCATGGCAGCGTCAGTCTCGCGAGGATCGACTGCAGACAGTTGGGTAGGCGCTACAGTTGCAGCACTCTCCGGCTGGCTCCCGGAGAGGACCGGCTGCGTCGGAGTCGCGCGTGGCGATGAGCTGGCGCAAGCCGATATGAGCGACAAGGTCAGCGCGCCAACCGAGACTCGAAGGACGGGTTGCATGATCATCCAGCGCCTCATCTACCAATTCTCGCGCGTGCGCAACTGCAGCTCATGACGGCGATAGTCAATGATGAATACGTCCAGCAGACCGATGGCGTCCATTCCAATGAGCAGGGCGGGTTCCTTGATCAACTGCCAGTGCTCAAAGATATGCATGTCGCCATAGGTAATACGGGTCCCTTGTATTTCAATCGACCCCAATTCAATGGGCGGACTTGGAAACGACTCACCGTTTTGGGTAGCGTTGGTCACATCGATCACTTCGCTATGCGTGCCTTTGGCACGTCGGCGCACCAAGGCTTGACGCATGGCTTCATTGCCGATCGTCGATTGCCCCCCGGTATCGATGATGGCGTGTACACGCACCCCGCCCACGTGAGCATAGACAATCAACAGGCCCGCCGCTGAGCGCTCCAGGGGAACCGATATGAAGCCGGGCGGAGCTTTGGCCGCGCGAGAATGCGTGACTGTGATCAGGTCGTGCCTAAAGTCGATATAGACCCGCTTGTCGGTAAACCCTTCGCTGCCGAGGATCCCGTCCGCACCGCCGAGAGCATCGGCCACGATGGGTAGAACCGCGGGGGTCACGATGGCATCGCCGACGGAGAACGAATTCACTCGTATGGTGGGAACCGCCACGATGCCGGTCACCCCGCGCAATAGCACCGGTTGGGTAGGATCGGGAGCGATGCCAAGAGCCTCAGCCACCTGGGCGTTGACGGCCGATCGGCTGGCGCCCGTATCCAACACCAGCCGAAAGGGTCCCTGACCATTGATCATGACCGGTGCCCAAATGCGTCCAATCTTGTCGCGGCGAGTCGGTGCCACGAACCTTGGCTCGGGTGCCTCGACGACGATTTCCGACGGCTGGCTCGACGCACCGGAAGATGGCGCAACCTGCGCGCGCGGGCTAATGCTGATGGCCAATCCGCTCATGGCCATCAAGACACGCCAACACCCGTAGCGCGTCCGGCAACCCGCCATGCTGTTCACACACACCGATGTGGGCGTGGCGCTGGCCCCTCCAGAGCGCGTGCCGTTTGGCTTCGATTCCGGCAGAGTCATCGGGTGACTGAGTCCTGCGACCTGCAATCACCCGATGGCTCCCGGCATCTCTTAGAATTTTGCCGTGAACGCAACGAACAGCTGTCTGCCTAAATAATCATAGGTCGGATAGGAATTGGCCGGTCCGCTGTTACCCGAGATGTCTCCCGACGGTATGAGCGGCGGGTCCTTGTCCAAGATGTTGGTGCAACCCGCGCGCAACTCCAGATTCTTGAGCACATGCCACACCGCGGTCAGGTCGAGGTAGCTATAGCCCGGAATGCGCGCGTTGTATTCGTCATAGGCGGGAGCGGGAACACCCGAACTCAGCTCCTCCGCACCGGCCAGCAACGGGTTCGTGGAATTGTTGTCGAAGCTCGTGGGGCCGATGAAGCGCCATTGCATCGACAAGAGCACATCCCAGGGTGTCTCCCACGTCAGACGTAGATTGTGCCGCCAATGCGGATTCACCGAGCCGTCTTCGCAGCTCGATCCAAATAGACCTGCGCAATCGTAACTCGCCGATCCCGGGTAGGGCGTAGTCGTGCTGTGCAGCAAGTAGGCGCCGTTCAGGGATGTATTGAGAGATCCCCAACCGGTCGGCAGGTTGTACCGATAATTCATGATCACATCGAATCCGGACACAATCGTAAGGCCGAGATTGAAGTCCTTCTGCAGGATGTATCCGCCGCCGGCCACTGTCGCACCGGTGAGCGCCGCGGTTTGCCCGTTGCGCACGATCTGGCTGCAGTAAATCGGATTGTCCTCGAGGAGGCAGCCGTTGAAGATGACGGCAAATGGATAGTTGCCAATCTCATTCTCGAGTCGAATGTGGTAGTAATCGATGCTTGCGTTGAATCCGGGCACGGCCACCGGAGTGAAGGTCAAGCCTAAAGACCAAGTGACTGCGGTTTCAGGCTTCAAATCGGGGTTGCCTTCGATCACTTCGCCGCACTGGCCGGAAACGCACTGCGGAATGGCGTTGGGAGTCTTTCCGGTCCCGTATTGCGCCGCCGTCACACCGGTGTTTGCGCATTCTTTCTGCGACGCAGTCGGCAAGCCCGCGCACGGATCGGTGGTGAAGACATCTTCCTGCCCGTAAGAGCCCTGTAAGTACAGCTCGAGCAGATTCGGGGCCCGAACGGCACGATCGAACGAAAAGCGTAACCGCGCATCCTGAATCGGCGCGTATTGCACCTCGAACTTGTAGGTGTTGGTCACGCCCGTGGTGTTGTAGTCGGAGTAGCGATACCCGGTATCCAATACCAAGTCGTACGCTCCGGGCACATCGTGGGCGATCGGCGCCCTGAGCTCGACAAACGCCTCGTTGATGTTGTAACTCGCATTGATCGGCACAGCCGCACCCGAAAACCCGGCCAAGTCGCCCGCGAGCTCGGCGCCATCGGGACTGAATGTCACGGAGTCCATGCGGTGCTCGCCGCCCGCGTTGATGGCCACGCCGTCTATGGCGAGGGGCGACTTGATGCCGTACTTGCTGAGGTCGCCGGTCACATCGATGTGCGCGATTTGCTCGGTGTTATTACCGGATGCCGTGCCCGGAGTTTCCAGGTAGTTCAAAGCCGCCGGAGTCACACCGCCCGTCTTAAAGATGTTGTAGGGGACACATAGGCCTCCGCTTATGCACACCGGTTGACCCAAGGCGTTAGTCGTGACCTGCAGGGCGTTGCCGGCGTTCGCGTAACTGATGTAGTTGTTATTCGCCTGGAATGTGTTGACGTAATAGTACGAGCCGTACGCATCGTAAGTCCAACCGTCGATCACATCGCCCGTCGTGCCGACCACGATGCGAAAATTCTGGTGCTCGTAAATGGATTCGCGCCCTCCGCCCTCGATGTTACGTCGACCGATTTGGACACTCGCGCTATTGCCTTTTGAGCCGGGATTGGCGATGTCACCCGCAATCTGCGCAGGCGTGCAAATCAGCGACTGCTGCTGCGGGCTGAGGAGGGGATTGCTGCAATTGATGAGTTCGTTGTTGTCTGCCGTGAACGGATAGCCTGCGCGGAACAACCCCGAAGGGGCAACCACCGCGTCCGTTCGGTCATACATCCAGCCGAATTCCATGTACGGTTTGACATAGTCATTGATGTCATCGTGCCCAAGGAACCCCCCTTGATAACGCTTGTCTTCGCGTTGCAGGTATTCGAATTGATTGAAATCGTAGACACCGGGGGGAGCTGGAGCCCGCTTGCGGCCAGGGCAGGAATTGATTGCCCACTACGGTGTATGCATTGTTATAGCCGGGTGTCCCGGGGGTTGCCGGTCCAAAGTAGTTCGAGTTACTGCTGCCGTAACAGTTCACGCCGGTAAAGGGTCCCTTGCCGGTGAACTGAGGGGTGGAGTAAAGCTGGCAATCGGAAAAATCGCGTGCCGAGGCCGCGACCGGTTGTTGATCGTGATAAACAAAATACCCCGTCAGGTTGCCGTTATTGTCGGCGAAGTTCGTGCCCATGATCATTGAGAGGTCATGCTTGTAGCCGTCACGGATATCACCCGTCGGCGGCGTGACCGCCGTGAAACCGCTGATGGGGTCGTCATGGCTCAAAAGATCCTGGACATAACTGTTGTGCTGGTCGTGTTGATTGAATCCGTACTGGCCATCGATCTGGACGCCCTGGAAGTCCTTTTTCATGATGAAATTGACGACGCCGGCGATCGCATCGGAGCCGTAGGTGGCCGAGGCCCCGCCCGTCACCACATCGATTCGCTCGATCAACGGCGCCGGAATCTGGTCGATATCGGGCGCGACGATTTTGATTCGAGGTACTGGGGTCGCCGGCGCCGAGGCGCCGGCCATTGACCAGTACCAGGGTGCGCTGCGGCCCGAGGCCGCGCAGATCGACGGTCGTGAAGCCGCCGGTGGCGGTTAAGGGGCTGGAGGTATTGCCAAAGTCGGCGTTGGTTCCGATGATGTTCTGCGGTAACGCGTTGAGCACATCCGTGATGTCGGTGGCTCCTTGCAGCTTGATCTCTTGGCTGGTCACTACCGCTGTCGGACTGGTAGCCGATACGCTTGCCGGCACGGGAATGCGCGAACCGGTGACGATGACCTCTTGTAGCACCGGCGCCTGATCAGCCGTTGCCGCGGGGGTCGTCTGTTGCGCAATCGCGGTGGTGGCGACGCCGGCCATGCACAGACACGCCGACACAATCGTGCATCGTTTCGCGAGTGATCTAAAAGCCATTAGCTTCCGCATTGTCATTTTTTAGTCTCCCTCGAAATGAGTTATATGTGGCGGCGTGTTCTCAAGTGCGCGTGACTCCCGTTGTATTGTCGCGACATGAAATGCAAACGGCCGCCCCTCTGATTGGGTGGACGATAGCCGCGCACCCAGTGCTTGAGAATCGAAATGGTATGAACGCCGCTGGGAGCGTGATGAAGGCGCTCGCGAGTACACGAAAGCGGAGAGCAGAGCCAATGCCGCACTTTCATGGGCGAGCGATCGTAAACCGGGGGCGGCTGCCATGCGCGCCCCGGGCTGGCGTGCGTAAGCGCAACTGACCTCGAGGACCGCCCGCGTTTGCGCGAAACTGCCTCGGCGCCTATTCTTTGACGAAACGACGCGCCGCGCCGGGTCGGCGGCGCGCATACAGTCGTCAGATCATCATCCGCCCGAAATGCGCTCGCACCTTGTCGCGATATCCCTGGCTGCTCGACACCGTCGTGCCACCGCTCAATACCAAGACGAAATCGCCGCGCAACGTACGGTTGACCTCACGCACATGATTCATGTTGACGACGCAAGATCGACTGATGCGCAGCATCGGCTGCGAGCCCATCGCGTCTTCGGCGTGTCGCAACGTGGTACGCGCATGGAAACTCTCCTTGCCCACCCGCAGTCGCACGTAGTTCCGGTCGGCCTCCAACAACTCGACCTGGGCGACGTCGACCATCTGCATTCGACCGCCGGCGTCGGCGAGGATCCTCGGCCGCGTCTCCGCCGCCTTGCGTGTCGCCCGCTGCAACTGCTCGAGCAACGTCTCCACGGCGACCCGGCGCTCTGCAGCAGTATTGGCGCCGTGGCGTTGCCGGACACGGGACAGCATGGTGCGAAACCGCTCCTCGTCGAACGGCTTCAGCAGGTAGTCCACCGCGCTGACCTCAAAAGCCTCGCGGGCATAATGGTCGTGCGCCGTCACGAACACGATCAGCGGTGAGCGGCACGGGGTCGAGCGCCCGCGCGAGTTGCATGCCCGACATCGTGGCCATCTCGATGTCCAGGAAAATCAGATGGGGCGGATCGCGGTGAATCGCCTCGAGCGCATCCGCGGCCTTGGAGAACTCGCCGATTACCTCCAGGTCGCGCGCTCCGCCTCACAACATTCACGCAGCGCCCTGCGGGCGACGCGCTCATCGTCCACGATGAACACCTTCACGATGCGCCTCGACCGCGCGTTAGCGGGGCACGCTCGAGGAGCGCCGGCATAGTGATTTCCGCCACCCAGGAGGCGGGCCCCGCGCGATATGCGCTGAGGCTCGCCTGCGCTCCAAACTGCACCGCGAGCCGTTCGCGGACATTACTGAGCCCGATACCCTCGCCGGTCGGCGCTCGCCATGACTCGCCGTCGTATTGACGACTCGCATGACGAGTCTGTCGGCGGAGGGGCACACTTCCAACCGAATCTCCACCGGTCCATCGTGGCCGGCGAGCCCGTGCAGCACGGCGTTCTCCACCAACGGCTGGAGTATCAGACTCGGCACCCAGAGTGCGGGCTGCGCGTCGGCATCGGGCAGGCTCACGCTCAAGCGGTCGCCGAAGCGCTGCTGCTGCAGCTCGAGGTACATGCGTGCGAAGCTGAGCTCCTCGGATAGAGGCGAAAAATCCCGTTGACCGGCGCTCAACAAGCGCCGCAGAAGATCGGCAAGCTGCACCACCATCGAGCGCGCGATCTCAGGCTCCGGATTGATCTGGCCACGAATCGTATGCAGAAGATTGAACAGCGTGTGGGGCGAGAGCTGCATGCGCAGCGCAGCCAGCCGAGCCGCAGTCCATCCGCGTTCGAGTGCTGCGGCGCGGAGCTCGGAATCGCGGTGGCGCTGATACCAGTTAAAACCCGGAGATGAGGGCCGCGCCGAAACCGTAGGTGAGAAAAAAACTGATGAAACTCGCGCTCCACTCCGCCTGGTAGTCCCCGGCTTGTCCCAGCATGCCAGGTGGCTCCCATTGACCCATGAAATACCAAGTACACAGGTGAGCGGCCAATGTCATCGCGGGGTGGCAGAGCACGGCGAAAGTCACCGCCAGCAACAGCTGTAGCGGCAGGCCGCGCAACATCCCCCAGCCGACGCGGCTCGACGCCCAGTAGCAGGTCAGCAGCAGCGGCAGCAACAACACGTGCTGCACCACCCGTACTTGCCAGGGGGAAACATATCGCGCATGGTACAGCGTGGCGAGCGCCTGCATGTTTCTGGCGTAGAGGACATTGGAGAGAGTCACGTACACCCAGAAGAGTCCGGAAATCATGAACAGCGTGCGTAGCGCGATCGGCTTGGGCGCGGGAGGCAGAATCTCGGTATTCATACCCGACAAGCATAACGGCGGGACACTCTTCGGCCGAGGCATTATTACGTAACGCCCGCAATCCGAACCCTTTCTTGGGACGAGTAAGTCGATAGCAGGGACGAACTCAATGCATAGCCCCTGGATTCCCAGTGGGCGCTGCGGTGAGATAGCTGTGCGATGACCGAAACCAGGGACTTTTTCGGCACGCGCTTGGGATGGGATCAATGCGGTTCCTGGTCGTAGGTCAAGATGAGCCAGCGCGATCGGCACTGATTCGCCACTGTGAGCGCGCGGCTGACCTTAAAGTGATTGGCGAAGCCGAATTCGGCGCCGCCGCCATTCAGGCGACTCGGGCACTGCGGCCCGACGTGCTGCTGCTCAATTCTGAATTACCGGACATGAGCGGTTTCGACGTGTTGCGCGCCGTACGCAGCGAGCCCGGCCCGCTCGGCATCATCGTCACACCGCGCGCCGACCATGCGGTGACGGCCTTCGCCGAGGGCGCATTCGATTATCTACTCGACCCGGTGACGAGCCATCGGTTCGACCAGGCGATGGAACGGGCGCGTCAACGCCTCGATTCGATCGGCAGCCGCGCAGCGACGCAGCCGCGGCAAGGGCTGTTGCCGCCCAGCGGGGCGCTCGATGCTTCCCGATTCCCTCCGCCAAAATTTCTGGTTGGAGAGCGCCGGCACCGCTTGTATCCGCTCGAGCTGTCGAAGATCGACTACATCGAATCGGATGGTAACTATGTAACCATCCGAAGCAGCGGCGCCGAATACCTCAGCCGCGATTCCATCAAGCGTCTATCAGTCGCGTTATCGGATCACGGATTCGTCCGCATCGAGCGCTCCCTCCTCGTCAATATAGGAGCGGTGTCATATGTCGAGCTCGCGGGACACGGCTCCTATGCGTTTACCTTGACCTGTGGCGCATGCCTGTACTCGGGCGTCACCTATCGCGAAGGTATTTTGCGCGTATTGCCGCTTTCGCAGCGAGGCGGCCATCGAACGGCTTGATGGCGCAGGACGAGACGCAGACTGATCCCTGAAATCCCGGGAGTTCTACCCGCGTAGTCCCGCTTCGTAACAAATTCTCTTCGGCGAGCGGCGCCGCTGCTAGTTTCTCGTTGCATGAGATTGGCCGATCATATCGCGCAGAGCCGCCTGCCCTTCTACGTGCGGAGCGCGCAAACCCATGAGGTGGTGCGGCTCAATGGCGTCGCAGATTACGCCGATCCAATTCTGCGTTGTCCCACACGCTATGTATTGAGCGACGATCTGACACGCCTCTGCACGGCTCTCGCTTATTCCAGGGGCGCTCGCAGCCTTGCCTGCGCGGACATCCTGCATGTGCCCGCCGAGTGCCTGTGGGTCGAATGGGTCGAAGCTCCCTGGCGCGAGGAGCTCAAGCGCTATGGCTTTCGCTCGGTGGAATCCGCTCCGATATGCCGGTCGTCGTGGCGCCTTGATTCGCTCGTCGGCACAGGGTCGTCGCGGAAGAATCAAGACTTTTTGGTCCAGCGGGCAGACCGAGCTCGATGTATTCGCGAGCAGCATGGAGGCCTATTTTGATTTCGATACGCCGGACGGCGAAGCACCCGATCCAGAGGACAATGAAGCCACCCCGGTCATCACCGTGTTCGACGACGCGCTTCGTCGAGCGGACATCTTGCGGCGATGCTTTCGCTTTCGATTCGAGCGCACCTGGGCAGACTATTATGCCTGGGCGGCGCTCTCGCCCCTGCAGATGGATGCCATCGCACGCCACGCACTCGGCACCATCGCCATCGATATCCCGGTACTGCTGAGTTTTCTTGGTGCTCCTGATGACCCGTCCCGGCATACCACGGCGGCCCTTGATGCTGGAGCGACTCAATAGCGCGCGCAGCAAAGCAGGGAAGCGGCCGCTGTTGCCGCATGTCGAGGTGTTCTCGCCACTTTCGCCGGATTACCTGCCCCACGCCAATGCCGGGCCGGGCTCGGGCCGACGCTCGCCGCGCCTGCATCATGTTCGCGGGCATCTGGTGCGGCGAGGCAGCCAGCTGTCGTGGCGCGTACCGCATCTTCGCGGCAGTGCGCGCGCGGGGATCGTGCGTTCAAGAACGGTGACCTGGACGATCGATTCTCCGGGCCACGTGACGCCGCCCTAATATATCTCCGGCACAACCATCTCCGCCGGAACCGCCTGTCTGGAGTAATGCTCGTGATGTTCGCGCTCCGGCAGCACGACCAACGGTTTCGGGATCTCTGAGTACGGAAACTGTTGCAACAGATGCTGTATGAAGTTGAGGCGCGCGCGCTTCTTGTCGACTGCATGCACGACCCACCATCGTGCCTCAGGAATGTGGGAGCGCTCGAGCATCACTTCTTTCGCTTTGGTGTAGTCCTCCCAGCGCCGGCGCGATTCGAGATCCATGGGACTGAGCTTCCATTGCTTCAGCGGGTCGTGAATACGCCCGAGAAACCGCAAGTACTGTTCCTCGTCCGTAATCGAGAACCAGTATTTCAATAACTTGATCCCTGAGCGAACGAGCATGCGTTCGAATTCCGGCACGGAGCGGAAGAACTCCTCATACTCCTCGGGAGTACAGAATCCCATGACCTTCTCGACGCCGGCACGGTTGTACCAACTGCGGTCGAACAGAACGATTTCGCCGGCTGCGGGAAGGTGAGACACATAGCGCTGGAAGTACCATTGCGTGCGCTCGCGATCGTTGGGCGCCGGCAGCGCCACCACGCGACAAACTCGCGGATTGAGCTTTTGACTTATGCGCTTGATCGCGCCGCCCTTGCCGGCCGCATCGCGCCCCTCGAACAGGATCAAGACCTTTTGTCCCGTCGCGACCACCCAATCCTGCAGTTTCACCAGCTCAGCTTGTTGCCCAAATAACTGTTGGAAATATACTCGCCGGTAATCCTTCTCCGCATCGGTTTCAACCGCCGACGACACGCCCGGCAGTGGGTGGCGGTCCTCGATCTCCATTTCCAATTCTTCATCATAGCCGTCTGCAAGATCACGGCTGATGCGGCGAACGAGCTCGTCGTGCTCGACCGGTGACTTCGTGCTCATACGGAACTCCCCTCGTCGCAAGATAATGAAAAATCGTGCCTTATAAATGTGTCAGTTGTAGGACATTCGAACAACTGCCTCTCGAGAACAAGGCGCCCGCCACCCGTGGGGCGCCCTGGCTGCACGTATTCATCCGGCAAGGAACGAAAGGAGAGCGACGAACGCCGTCAACGGCGACAGTGACTAGGGCCCCGTCACGCAAGAAAACACGACGTTTTCGGAGACGGGCGTGATCGCCGGTTGCCCCTGCCTGTTGTCGCTTTGCAGTTGCGCGACCCGGCCTCGCTTGTGGCAAAAGTCGTTGGCATCGTCCATCGCTCTCTGGATCTGACCGGCTCGCGTGGTCCAGCCGGTGTAGCTCGTCGTGGAGATCATGTAGCGATTGTCGCCAACCCGGATTGGGTCGGAAGTGCTGCATCCCGCCAGCAGCAGTGACATGAGCATTGCGTAGCGCATGGCAAACCCCGTTTTGTGTTTTGATTGTACCAAAAAGCTCGGATCCGGCTCACCCGCCCGGATGAAGCGCCTTATGCTGGCTCACATCGCTACCGTCGCCGCTCTTCAACCCGAAGAAGACAATCGTCGATACGATCGTCAGTGTACCGAGCGCATAGAGCGCTTTATGTATCCCTACAATCATCTCTCCCGGATTCGAATGGGCGTTCGGCACGAACAGCGCGGTGGCCAGCCCCGCGCCAGCGACACCGAAACTGATCGACATCTGCTGCATTGTGCTCGCGATGGAACTCGCGCCGCTGGTGTCCTCCTCCGTGATGTCCGCGTACACCAGAGTATTCATGCTGGTGTACTGCAGCGATGTGAACGCTCCATAAATGAATGCGAGCAACAAGATGACCCAAACGGGGGTTCGCAGCCCAATGACGGCGAACAACATCAGAAGAATGCCGAGTATCAAGGTGTTGGAAATGAGGACGCCGCGATAGCCGACACGGCGCAAAAGCCCTGGCATGATCGTCTTCATGCACATGGCGGAAACCGCCTGGGGCATGACCAGGAGACCCGATTCAATCGGCGTAAAGCCGAGGCCCACCTGATAGAGGAGCGGCAGCAGAAAGGGAACGCCGCCGATGCCGAGACGGGTGAAGAAACTGCCGGCCACGGCCGCTCGGAACGTTCGAATGGCGAACAATTTGAGCTCGAGCAGCGGGAAAGAAAGATTGCTTGCGTGGACTCCGTATCCTGCGAGCAAAACACCGGACAGCGTTAAGAGTCCGGACATCTCCAATGTACTCAGAGAATGCTCGCCGAATATCTCCAGCACATAAGACAGCAATGCGATGCCGGATCCAAAGAGAATAAAGCCGACGACATCGAGCGAATGAGGGTCCTTTTCGCGGTAGTCGGGCAAATGCAGATAAACAAGCACCAGCCCCGCCAGTCCGATCGGAATGTTGAGGAAGAAGATGAAACGCCAATGAAGATAGCCGACGATGAGACCGCCGGCGATCGGGCCCAGCATGGGAGCGACCAGGGCTGGGATGGAGACAAAGCTCATCATGCGCAACAGATCCGACTTGGCAAATGTCCGTACCAGAGTAAGCCGGCCTACGGGAACCATCATGGCTCCGCCACAACCCTGCAGGATTCGACACGCCACGAGCAGGTGAATGTCGCTCGATATTCCGCACAGAAACGAACCCAGCGTAAAAAGGCCGATGGCCGATGCGAACACCCGACGGGTTCCATAGCGGTCCGCCATCCAGCCGCTGATGGGGATGAAGACCGCGAGGCTCAGCGTGTAGCTGGCCAGCACCGCCTTCATGCTGAGGGGAGCGACCTGCAGGGCCGCCGATATGGCGGGCACTGCCGTGTTGAGGATCGTGGTATCCAGCGACTCCATGAAAAAGGCTACCGCAACGAGCCACGGCAACAGACGTTTCGCCGCCTCCGAAGGCGCGGACAACGATGGAGTGCCGGCGAGAGGTTTGGAGCTACTCATGTCAGGGGGGATCGAGGACCTGCCGTTGACCCTTTTAGACGGGAGGTCCGCTAAAATCGAACAGCTTACATGCTAAGCACATAAAATAGGGAGCCATAGAATGAGACGACTCTTCGCGGCGCCACGCTCGAGATCAACCGCGATCGCGCTGGCTGCTACGGCATGGTCGGCGCCGGCCGCGACGATGCCGCGGAAAGCACCGGTGCCGAGATTTACGCGGTGATCGGCAATTCGCCCCGGCACCTCGACCGCAATGTCGCGCTGGTCGGGCGCGTCCTCAAAGGCATGGAACTCCTCTCGACGCTGCCACGTGGAAGCGCCGAGATGGGCTTCTATGTCGCCTTGGAATCCCCGGTGCCCATCAGCTCGATACGGCTCGCCGCCGATGTGCCGGAGGCTGTGCGCACATCGGTCAACCGCTTATACGTCGACGGCGTCGTCGCCTCTGAATACCTTCATGATCGCGGCCCCGGCGCCGAGGCCGAGCGCAATGGACAGTGTCACGATAAGAACCTTGGCCAGATTGGACGTGAACGCAACAGAAGCGCTGGTGAGCGCATCCCCTTTGGCCGTCGTGAGCTTGATCAATTCAAAAATTGTGTTGAATGCAGCGATGGCCGCGCCGAGCGGAAGAACCCCGCAGACCAGTACGACCGGCGGCGCGCGGTGGCGTGGCACGAACGCCGCTGCGATCAAGAAGATCACGGCGGCCGCCAGCGCAATCGACCAGTTTTCACCCGCGTTCCAACCGGCAAAAACATCCCGGACCAAACGCCCGGAAAAGCCACAGACGAAGGTTGCGACGAGATAGTTACGGGGAGCGGTCAGAAGAATCGCCGCGGCGGTGCCGAACAGGCCGGCCCATAGGCAATTTGTCAGTATCCCCGGCACATCCACGTCCTCCATTCCCTTCAGAAACTAGATGATACGGGTGAGGGTAATCGCCATCGCAAGCGAAATCGCCAGAACCAAGAACAGAAATGCCGCATTGAGTCCTCGCTCCATCCCCACCAATAGGTATTTCTGCGACGTCATATCGATGAAGCCATTGATCAACGGGAGTCCGGGGACCATATAGATGACCGAGGCGATCATCGTCGCGGCCGCTGTCTGGCTATAGTTGAGGCGCACCCCGACCGCCGCGATGAGAGCCGACAACACTCCACACACGAACGTCACGAGAGCGCCCGGACGCCTGTTGGCTTGAAGCAGATGGCGAAAGAACTGCCCAGCCGCCGCGGCCACGGCGGCGATGGCGAAACCCGGCCAATCTCCACCGGCCACCTGGGAGAAGGCCCCTGCCGCGCAAGCGGCGGCGGCAATCGTCCCCCGCCGGTTATAGGGAGATGAAAGCGTCTTGATGCGCTCGAGTTCGGTGGCAAACTCCGCGAGGGCAAAGTGTCGTCTCGCCAAGCGTTCGGCCAAGTGCATCGCTGCCGACACGCGTGATAAGTTCACGCCCGTTATTCCCACCGGTCGAACGAGCGAGAACTCGGTCGGCGCCTCGGCTCTCGTCGCCACGAAATCGAGTCGCCAAACCGCGGTGACGTTGCCTTTCCCGCAGCCTGTAAGCACATTCGAAAAGGTTCGATCGGCGGCAACCGTGGAACCGCCGTTGCGCATGACCAGCAAAGCCGCATCGAGGGCCACATCGATAGCTCGCATCAATGTCGCTCCTTCGCGGCGAATGCCGTCTTTTATGGCAAGGATAGTCGCCACATTTTCTCTTTGTTCGTGCGACCAGGCGGAGGGTGGAAGGCAACCGGGGATTTCGGGCCTGTCGTTCTCAATCCAGGTTTCACGCTGTGAATCGAGCCGTGACCGCCTTTCAGCATTTTGGAGTATCGAGCGCCGACCGCCTCAAAGGAAAACACTCCCCGGGGGCCAGCGCGCTGGTTGCCCCCGGGGAGCGAGTACGCTGCGGGGGGGATGATCCAACAGCGCTGTAGCTATCCTGCCCGATCCGGCCGCAACAGGCAGTATCCCTATCGTGCAAAAGGCAATACCCTTTCGGGCAGCCGGCCGTTCGGGCACGGTGCCGGGCAACTGCCCTACAAGACAATTGCCGCGGTAAGCGGCCTGATAAACACTCGGAGAAGAAGCCGCAGGAGTTCTCCCCTATGGACGATCTATGGATGCGGATTGCGGACGGCATGAGCGATCGCGTCGGTGGAGCGATGAAGCTGCGGCTCCTCATGCAGCCCATGATGGCGACGTTTCTCGCCGTTCGATCGGGATTGCGAGACGCCAAAAACGGAACGCCGCCCTATCTCTGGTCGCTCTTATCCAATCCAGCTCTTCGCGTCGACATGCTAAAAAGCGGCTGGCAGAGCGTCGCCAAATTATTCTGCGTGGCGCTCGTCCTCGATCTCGTTTATCAATACATCGAGCAGCCGGTAATTCGTCTTCAAGCGGCGATCTTTATTGCAATCATTCTAGCGATCGTGCCCTACCTGCTGCTGCGTGGATTGGTCACCCGGCTCGCTACTTGGTGGAAGACCCGACAAAAAGTACCGGGCTAGTCCGCGGCGCTCGCCTTTGGGCCGAGTCTCTAATCGATGCGCACTCCCTGCCCCAAGGGGCGATTGATTTGCTGGCGCACTGAGGTAGTGTCGCCGCGTGCCGCCCACAGTCAAACAGAGAGGGTAGAGAAATGTCAGCTACCGATGCTGCAAGCTCGCGAGCCGTTCCAATCGGCGATCGTTTCGTTTTCGAGATCAATGCAAAAACGGGCCTGGTCAGCAAATGCGAAGTCATCGATTTGGTGGGTGTACGGCGCGAGCTCAGCGAAGAAGAACAAGTGAATCTGGCGAAGACCAGAATTCAGGATCGGCTAGAGGGTCTACTGGAGCGTGCCTTCGAGTCAGGCATTGCCAATGCGTTTGGCGACGACGATGAGCAAGACGACCGACCAGAGGACGAGGAAGACAACGAATTGCGCCATGTATTACTCGACCCGCTGCTGAAGAGGAGCATCGTTCGCCGCCTGATGAGGCGAAACGTCCTCGCCCCGGCCATTCTTCGTACGCTAATTCAATACAGTATCAAGGCAGCTTCTGCCGACAACGGGGAAAGCCATTCCCACGGCGGGTGACATGGAACAAGTCGACGTCCATATCGAAGCAAGATGCGTTTAGAGAACAGTAACCGAAAGGAGAGTTAAATGCGTTCGGAAAGTAGTAATGAAGAACTCGCCCGCGTGGTAATCGGCAGCGGCATGCTGCGACGGCCGCGGCTGCGCCAAGTCGTGCTTGCCCATCTCCTCCGCGAAAAAGCGGCAGGCCAAGAGGACATGGAGGGCGATGACGAGGGCGAGGGCGGCGGTGATGAAGAACAGGGGACGCTGCGCCTTCTGTTGGCGAGCCGCATGTTCCGTCGGCCCAAACTGCGTCGCATGCTGCTCGCTCACCTGATTCGTGAAAAGGGTGAGAGCGCGGAGGACGACGACGGCGAGGCCGGCGAGTCGGACGGGGACGAGGATCGCAGCGTGATCCGGTCATTGGTTGCTGCCGGCTTGCTCCGACGCCGGCGCGTTCGTCAAATGCTTCTGGCGCACGCGCTTCGAGAAAGGCAGGAGGGTGAGAACGGGTCCGAAACGGTCGACCAGGAGGGCGACAAGGACGATGACGGCGATCCGGATCGTCAGTTGGTCCGAGTGCTAATCGGCTCGGGACTATTGCGGCGGGCACGACGGCGTCGTTTTCTCCTCGCGCAGCTGCTTCGCGCGCATGGCTCCAACGGAGATCAGGATGGAGCGGGCGATGAAGAGCAAGCCGGATCGGAGGAGGACGAAGGTGACGACGACGGTCGCCAAGCCGTGCGGGCACTGATCGCGAGTGGTGCTTTGCGTAAGAGCCGAACACGGCGTCTGATACTCGCCCACGTGCTGCGTGAGAAGACGAATCTGCATTGAGAAGCTCGACATGTGGCCGGAGTGCAGACCCCGGCCACATGTCCTCGTCAGCCTCGACGGTTGGCATGATGAGTGAGCGCGATCGAGATTCGCGTTAACTGATCCTCGCCTGCCGGGGTTCACTGTTCGAGTCCGCGCATGGGATGTTGATTTATTTGGGGCCGCGAGTGTCAGTCCAGATCTTCAGCGAGAAACGCCGACGGCCCGTCGCGATGCCGGCCGGTCGGATCGTGCTCACGGCGCTCCGGTGACGGCCCTCACGCACAAATTCCCCTTTGCGAAGAGATCGCAAGCTTCGGGTACGCGCGCACCGCACATAGAGGTGTGCGAATCCAACACGATCGCAGCTGCAGCGCGACCGCGGAAATCAAAGGCCCGGCGCTGGATATGGTGGAGCTTGAGCTTGCTCTTGCTATTGCTCTTGGTATGCACCGCGGCCGTGCTGCTGCTCGGCAACACGCGTTGGAATTCGCAACTTATTCATCGCGCTGTTGCCGACCTGAGGTTCGAGATCAAGCCGGGTGCAAGCCGGGCTGTGCTATTTCCTCACGCGGGCCCCTACGATCGTCGGCTGGGCTACGCTTATATGCCTTCCATGATCGATCGGCTGAAGGCCCATAATTTCGAGATCGTCAGGCAGGCGGTTCAGTCGTCCGCTTTGCTGCGCTTCATCGAGGCGGGTGGCTACGCCGTTTACCATGAAAAGTCTCAGGCAGGCCTGGTGCTCGTGGATAGCTCGGGCCGCACCCTCGAGGTCGCAGCTTACCCATCCGCGGTTTATCGGCGTTTCGAGGAGATCCCGCCGCTGCTGATCGACACCTTGCGGTTCATCGAGGATCGTGACCTTCTCGACCCCAAGGATCCCTACCGCAACCCGGCCCTTGAATGGCGTCGCTTCGCAGGCGCGGTTGCCGGACAGCTCGGTGGATTCGTCAATCCCCGCCTCAAACACGGCGGCGCCAGCACGTTGGCGACGCAGATCGAGAAATATCGGCACTCGCCCGAGGGGCGTACGGAAAACGTTACTGAGAAGATGCGTCAGATCGTGACCGCGACTGCACGCGCCTATCTGGACGGCATCGAGACAACTGCAGCCCAACGGGACATCGTCACCGCTTACCTTGATTCGACCCCTTTGAGCTCCAGGCCGGGCTATGGCGAGGTCGTGGGTCTCGGCGATGCGATGTCCGCGTGGTTCGGTGTCGACCTGGCCGAGGTCAACAGACTCCTCTCGCACCCGGTTGTGTCCGAGACCGAGACGCGGCGCCGCGCGCAGGTCTACAAGGAAGTGCTGAGCCTGTTTATCGCTCAGCGTCGGCCCACCTATTATTTGAATGCCGGGCGAGAGGATCTCGAGCGCCTCACCGACAGCTATCTGCGCGCGCTGGCCTCGGCGGGCGTGATCGATGCCGCAATGCGCGATGCGGCGCTGGAGCGCCGGCTCGCCTTCATGCCGGGGTCGCCGGCACTGAGCGCGCGCTCGTTCGCCGAGCGCAAAGCGATCAATGCCGTACGGACCGAATTGATGAGGGTATTGGGGCTTCCGCGGGTTTACAGCCTCGACCGGATGGATCTCTCGGCCGATGTCAGCATCGATGGGTCGACTCAGAGCCGGGTCGCGGCGCTTCTCGGGCGGCTGAGCGATCCAGCGGAAGTCAGTGCGCTCGGCTTGACGGGCGACATGCTTCTGGGCGACGGGGATCCCGGCAACGTGGCCTGGAGCGTTGTGCTCTATGAGCGTGGCAAGGACCACAATCTGATCCGCGTTCACGCCGACAGCATGGAGCAGCCGTTTGACTTGAACTCCGGCGCGAAGTTGATCCTCGGATCAACCGCCAAGCTGAGAACGCTCTCAACCTATCTCGGCATCATGGACAGCCAATACCAGGAGCTCTCGACGTTCCCGCTTCCGGCGTTGCAGCAACTGGCCGCGACGAGCGATGACCCGCTGCGGCGATGGGTGGCGGGCTACTTGGCAGACATACCGCCGGCGAACATCGGGCGCTGCAGCCGATGTTGGACGCCGCGATGCGGCGGCGCTATTCCGCCAGCCCGCTCGAGGAATTCTTCACCGGCAGCGGCATTCATGTCTTTCATAACTTCGACCCTCTGGAAGACGATGAGATTCCCACCGTCGAGCAGGCCTTCGAGCGCTCCATCAATCTGGCCTTCGTGCGCTTGATGCGCGATGTGATACGGCATTACGAAGCGAACTTAGGTCCCCTCGAGGGCGTGCACGGCTCCAACCGGTCGGTGCGCAAGGACCTGTTGCGCCGCTTCGCCGATCAGGAAGGCACCGTTTATCTCAATCATTTCTATCTCAAGTACGCGAAGCTCTCGCCCGATGAGGCGCTCGAGAAACTCTCCGGCAGCGCGCAGCCCTTGGGGAGTGCACAGCCCTTGGGGAGTGCACAGCCCTTGGGCAGCGGGCTGCCCTCGCCGCGCCATCTCGCCGTGATGTTCCGCACGGTGCGGCCCACGGAGTCCGTCACGGCGCTGCAAACTTTCCTCGCAAGCTTTGGCGGCGACCCGGTGCCGGCAGGCACGGCCAAGGAGCTCTACACCCAATTCGCTCCGAACCGCTACTCGCTGAATGACCTCGGCTATCTTGCCGGTGTCAATCCGCTCGAGCTTTGGCTCGTGGCCTACCTGTCTCAGCATCCACAGGCGACACGGTCGCAAGTCATCGCCGCGAGCCCCGAGCAGCGACAAGAGGCGTATGCCTGGCTCATGAAGAACGGCAGAACCCACCAGCAAAACGTGCGCATCCGGGAGCTGATCGAACAGGATGCGTTCGACCACCTGCTGCAGGACTGGAAGCAGCAAGGCTACCCATTCGCCCACCTGATTCCCTCGTTGGCGACTGTGATCGGCAGCTCCGGGGATCGCCCCGATGCACTCGCCACCCTGATGGGGATCATCCTCAATGACGGTGTGAAGCAACCGACCACCGACCTTGAGCACGTGCGTTTCGCCGCCGACACGCCCTACGAGACCGAAATGATCTATCGACCGGACGCCTCGACGCGGGTGATGTCGACGGAGGTCGCCGCGACGCTGCGTCGCGCCCTCGCCGGCGTCGTTGCTACCGGAACCGCTGTCAGGGCGCGCGGGGTCTTCTTCGGGCCGGACGGAAAGCCGCTGCCGATCGGCGGCAAGACGGGAACCGGCGATAACCACTACGAGTCGTTCGGGCCCGGGCACGAGCTTGTCGAGGACCGCCAAGTCGACCGCACCGCGACGTTCGTGTTCTTTCTGGGAGACCGCCTCTACGGCACCGTGACCGCGTTCGTCCCCGGGGCAGAAGCGGCGAACTTCCGCTTCACCAGCTCACTGGCCGTCTTGCTCTTGAAAACGTTGGCGCCGGAGCTCCAGCCGTTGATCGAGAATTCGCTGGAAGGGCCCGTGACGCAACTTGCCGTGTCCGAAGACACGGGGGACGTTGCGCTACCCAATCCCGGCCTAGGGCCCGGGCGATCCGATATCCCGAAATAGAGCCCGGTCCGCGGATTGCGTTGGCGCTCGCCGTGCGCCAAGCGGGTCAGTCGGTCGCAAAGTTCAGCAACGCCGCCATGTGCTCGGCAATCATGCGCTCCTCGTCGGTGGGTATGACCCAGACCTCATTCGGGAGTTGTTCGCGGCTGATGCGGCCGCACTTTCCGGCCGCATTGAGATCCGGGTCAAGCCGCAGACCGAGCCAGGTACATCCGGCCACGATTTCGTCCCGGATGGCCGCATCGTGCTCGCCGATGCCGCCGGTGAAAACCAGCCCGTCCAATCCGCGAAGCGCGGCCGCCATCGAGCCGATTTCGCGGATGATTCGGTACACGAAAATGGCAATCGCTTCGGCAGCGGTAGGCTCCGCGGAGTGACGCAGCGTCCGCATGTCGGAGGAAATGCCGGAGATGCCGAGCAGGCCGCTGCGCCGGTAGATCAGGTCCTCGATCTCGCGCGGCCCCATCCTGTGCTGATCCATCAGATAGACCAGGACCCCGGGGTCAAGGGAACCACACCGCGTGCCCATCATGAGGCCATCCACCGCGGTGAATCCCATCGTGGTGGCGACGCTGCGGCCATTGCGCACGGCGCATAGACTCGCGCCGTTACCGAGATGGGCGATGATCACCCGGCCGGTAGCGAGTTTCGGCGCGAGAGCGCGCAGCCGACGGCTGACGAATTCGTAGGAAATTCCGTGGAAACCGTAGCGCAGGACGCCCTCCTTGCGGAGTGCGCGCGGTAGCGCATAGCTGCGTGCGATCATCGGCTGGCCCGCATGGAAGCTGGTATCGAAGCAGACGACCTGGGGCAGATCGGGTGCAGCCTGCGCGATGGCGCGGATGGGAGCCAGGTTATGTGGCTGATGGAGCGGGGCAAGCGGCACCAGCGTCTCGAGTTCGGCCAGCAAGGCTGCATCGACGCGCTCGGGCGCGGCGTGTCGGGTGCCGCCATGCACCACGCGATGCCCTACGGCGGCGATTGCACCGTCACCCAACTGCGCTTGAATGACGGCGATGATCGCCCGTGTGGCGGCGCCGTGGTCAAAGCCCGCGGCTGGCCACTTCTGCTCTGCCAGTTGAGCACCGCTCGCATCCTTGACCTCGAGGCGTGGCGCGACACCGATTGCTTCAACTTGACCTCTGATTACAAGCGCGAGTTCGGGTCCGGCGCCGCGCACGGCGAACTTGATGCTGGAAGAGCCGGCATTGAGCACGCCAAGGTAACGCGACGTCATCGGACGGACGCCTTCAGCGCGTGCGCCTGCTCTCCCCGCCGTGCGGCCGCCAGCAGCGAGGCCACCGCGCATGAGGCCATGCGTGCGAGCAGGCTGTCTGCGCGACTCGTCAGAATGATCGCCACCTTTGCGCCCAGCACGATCCCCGCGGCATCGGCACCGGCAAGAAAGCTGAGGCTCTTGGCTAGCATATTACCGGCCTCGAGATCGGGCACTACCAGCACGTAGGCGCGGGCCGCAACCGGCGAGACGAGCTTAGCGATACAGCGTCAAACGGACGCGCGACCACTGTCGCAATGGGCGACAGCTCCTGCGCCGCTGCGAGTAGTCGTTCATAAGGCAAGTCAGACTTCTCGGACTGTTCGTTCATTATTGGCGCGCTCCGCAAAATTGCGCGGCACTCGGAACGCAACGCCCCCAGAGCACCGACGACAACCGTCTCGAGCCGCTTGGATTATGCAGCGCGATGCTCGCGGCCGCCGCCTGCCCAATCGGGCAGAACACGATGCCTGTTTGTCCAGTTGTCGCGTCCTCGTTTCAGACGGACGATCAAAAAGTCCGGCGCGCGCTGAAGCACCTCTGGCGAAAAACAAGCTCTGCAGTAGGCCGCCCGCCTTACAAGGAGACGTCCGAAAGCGGTCTTACCGTCTCCGTTGTTCTCTGCTGAGGGTAAACCCGAGCGCCACAGGGCGAGAAACGCTGGAGTGTGAACATGGCAACGTTGACGATCGCCTCCCGACCGAAAGAGAGCGTCAAGGCGTGGCGTCGCTTCAGCCCCGGCCTCTGGATGAAGGAGATCAATCTCCGCGCGTTCATCCAGCGGCAGGTGACGCCTTATTATGGCGACGGCAGTTTTCTCGTCGGGCCCACGCCGCGCACCCAGGCGCTGTGGGCGAAGCTGCAAGCGATGTTCATCGAGGAGCGCAAGAAGGGAGTGCTGGACGTCTCGCAGGTCCCGAGCTCGATCGTCGCACACGAGCCGGGTTATATCGACCGCGCCAACGAAGTGATCGTCGGCCTGCAGACCGATGCGCCGCTCAAGCGCGCGATCATGCCGAATGGCGGCTTTCGGCTGGTGGTGACCGCCCTGAAGACATACGGCTACGAGCCCGATCCGGCAGTGGTCGAGACCTTCACCAAATATCGCAAGACTCACAATGACGCGGTGTTCGACGCTTATACCGAGGACGTCAGACGCTGCCGCAGCGCGCACATCTTGACCGGGCTTCCCGACGCCTACGGCCGTGGCCGGATCATCGGCGACTACCGCCGGGTCGCGCTTTACGGAGTCGATCGGCTTATCGACGTCAAGAAGGACGAGAAGGCGGCGCTCGACGCCGCCTGGTCGACCGATGAGATCATCCGTGACCGCGAGGAACTCGCCGAGCAGATCCGCGCGCTTGGCGAGCTGAAGGTAGATGGCCGCGAAGTATGGCTTCGATATCTCCGGCCCGGCCCGCAACGCAAAGGAAGCCGTGCAGTGGCTCTACTTCGGTTACCTCGCCGGCGTGAAGGAGCAGAACGGCGCGGCCATGTCGCTCGGCCGCACCTCGACCTTCCTCGACATCTATCTTCGAGCGCGATTTCGAGGCCGGGCTGCTCACCGAGGCGCAGGCGCAGGAGATCATCGACGACTTCGTCATCAAGCTCCGAATCGTGCGATTCCTGCGGACGCCGGAATATGACGAGCTGTTCGCCGGCGATCCGACCTGGGTGACCGAATCCATCGGCGGCATAGGCGATGACGGCCGGCCGCTCGTGACCAAGACGAGCTTCCGCTTTCTCCAGACGCTCTACAACCTGGGGCCGGCGCCCGAGCCCAACCTGACCATCTGGTACTCCCCCCGCCTGCCGGAGCCGTTCCGCCGCTTCGTCGCCAAGGTCGCGATCGACACCTCGCTCGATCCAGTTTGAAAACGACGAGATCATGCGAGCCGCCTGGGGTGATGACGGCGCGATCGCCTGTTGCGTCTCGCCCATGGCGATGGGCAAGCAGATGCAGTTCTTCGGGGCGAGGGCGAATCTTGCCAAGTGTCTTCTCTACGCAATCAACGGCGGTCGCGACGAGATCACCGGCAAACAGGTCGGCCCGAAAATGGAGCCGCTCTCGGGCGACTATCCTCAATTTCGAGCTGCGTGGTCGAACGCTTCGAGACGATGATGGACTGGCTGGCGGGCGTCTATGTCAGCGCCATGAATGTCATCCACTATATGCACGACAAGTACGCCTACGAGCGAATCGAGATGGCGCTGCATGATTATGCGCCGGTGCGCACCATGGCGTTCGGGATCGCCGGACTGTCGGTGGTGGCCGACAGTCTGTCGGCGATCCGGTACGCCAACGTGAGGCCGATCCGCGACGAGCACAGGGTTGGTGGTCGACTACAAGACCGACGGCGACGTTCCCGCAGTTCGGGAACAACGACAACCGGGTGGATCACATGGCCGCCTGGCTCGTCTCGACCTTCATGAAGAAGCTGCGCAAGCATCCCACCTATCGCAACGCGCTCCACACCCAGTCGGTGCTGACGATCACATCGAACGTGGTTTACGGAAAGTCGACCGGCAACACGCCCGACGGACGGCGCAAAGGCGAGCCCTTTGCGCCGGGCGCCAACCCGATGCACGGGCGCGACAGCCATGGGATCATCGCCTCGGCGGCCTCGGTTGCCAAGATCCCCTACCGTGATGCGGCCGACGGGATTTCGCTGACGACGACCCTGGTGCCCACCGGTCTCGGCAACACGCCCGATGACCGGATCACCGACCTGACGTCCATCCTGGACGCCTTACTTCGGGACCACCGGCTATCACATGAACGTCAACGTGCTCAATCGCGAGACGCTCATGGATGCGATGGACCACCCGGAGAAGTATCCCAGCTTGACGATCCGGGTATCGGGCTATGCGGTCAACTTCGTGCGGCTGACCCGCGAGCAGCAGATGGATGTCATTCATCGCACTTTCCACGGTGAGCGAGGCGAACAAAATGACCGCCGCTAGGTCGGTGGCTAAAACGCCGCTCGAGGCAGTCTCCCCGTACGAGTTTCGGGTGGATCTTGGGAAGGACGTTCCCGAGGCCGACGTCAAAGCGACGACGGCATCTGGAGAGCGTCGGCTTCCTGCACTCCTTCACCACCGGCTCGACGGTCGATGGGCCCGGCGTCCGCTTGGTCGCATGGACGGCTGCATGCATGTTCCGCTGCCGCTTCTGCCATAACCCCGACACGTGGACGATGTCCAACGGCATACCGGTCCCATTGACGCGGGCAATCGGGGAGCTTCGCAAGTACGCGCATGCGCTCAGAGTCATGGACGGCGGCTTGACCCTGTCCGGCGGCGAGCCGTTGGTGCAGAACCGCTTCGCGGTCAACCTTTTCCGAGCGGCCAAGGAACTCAAGATCCACACCGCGATCGAAACCAACGGTTATCTGGGCGCCAGGCTGTCGGACGAAGAGCTCGAGCTCATCGACCTTGTCATCCTCGACATGAAGGCTTTCGAGCTGGAGCAGCACAAGCGCGTCACCGGCATCGGCAACGAGCCGGTGCTGGCGTTTGCCAAGCGGTTGGCCGAGCGCAAGCGCCCGATGTGGCTGCGCTACGTGCTCGTGCCGGGGCTGATGGACGACCCGGGCGAGATGCGGCGCGTAGCCGAGTTTGGTGCCTCGCTCGGCGTCGTCCGAGCGGGCCGAGATCCTGCCTTTTCACCAGATGGGCCGCTACAAATGGAAGCGGCTCGGGATCGACTACACGCTGGATGACACCGAGCCAGCCTCTGATGTCAGCGGTCGATGCCGCGGCCGCGATCTTCCGCGAGGCGGGCCTCACCGTTCACTGAGCCCGCAGGCCTTTCTAGACCTGATCGCCGGCCTGCGAACTACAAAAAGCAGAGGATGCACAACGACCCCGTCAGCGGCTCACGGGCCAGGACGACACGGCGGGCTTCAGCTTGCTGCGTCGCCCTTTCACTTGTTTCCTCGCTACTCCCGCACACGGGGCGAGGACCGATGTCATCGTGATGGACAACGGCGATCGCATCCAAGGTGAAGTGCTCAAGCTAAGTTCCGGTCAGCTGAGCTTCAAGACCGATCACATGGGCACGCTCTACATCGACTGGACCCACATCGTGTCGCTCACGACCAACCAGCAACTGCAGATCGAGCTCATCGGCGGCAAGCGCCTGTCAGGTCCGGCGCCGATGCGCGCGCCACAAGCCGGGGCGATCCGCTTGATGGTCGGCGAGCCGGGGCAAACGCCCGTCCCCCTCGACGTGCCGATAGCCGAGGTCATCGAGTTGGGTCGAATAAAGGGCGGTGCGGCTTGGTTCAACCGCCTCGAGGCCGACATGGCCATGGGCTACAGCTTTACGTCTGCGAACGGCGTGCAGACGGCCGATTTTTCCGGCAACGTCGGTGCCCGCAGTCCGCAACGGCAGTGGAAGGCGTCTCTCGATATGGAGACGACCCATCAGGATAGGGGCGAGTCTACGCAACGGGATTCGCTCGCGTTGGCTGTCGATGCGTTTCTTCCGGATCGCTACTATCGCCAGTCGCTGCTGCAGTTCCAACGCAATGAGGAGCTCGCTCTCGACTTGCGGAGTCTTATTGCCGAGACGTTCGGCCGGTACTTCGTGCAACGCCAGGGTCTGGAATGGCGTGCCGGTCTTGGACTGGCGGTATCCACCGAAACGGGAGCGGACGGGGAGAAGCGGCAGGCCATCTGGTTGCCGCTCACTACGGATCTGGACATTTATTTCCGGGACTTATCCGAAAACGACGCTGACTGCGAGCCTGCAGCTTTTGCCAAGCCTCAACGAAGGAGGCCGAGTGCGCGGTGAAGCCTCGCTCAAGATGCGGCATGAGTTGCTGCGCGATCTTTTCCTCGAGATTACGTTCAACGATAGCTACGATAACCGGCCGGCGGAGACGGCGCGTACCAACGACTGGGACCTCGTGACCTCGCTCGGCTATAAATTCTAATGGTTCGAACGCTACTTGAGGTTTGCCTCTTCCCAGGCACGCACGCGGCGCCGCGCGGCATCGAAAATGCGCTCGTAATTGGCCTTGCGGATCTTCGCGCTCGCTTCCGGCGTCAACTGCGCCCAGATCGGGGCCCAAAGCTCGTATACCCGCAGTTGCGCCGCTTGATCCGCCGGCGCGACGTTATCGGTGCCGAAAAGAAAGCGGTCGGGATAGCGATTGAACACCGCCACGGTGCGTTTCACGGTTTCGGGACTCGCCACCGCGTACTTCGCAACCTCATCCCAGGAGATGTCGAAGTACACATGCTTCAAGGTCGGATCCTCGAGCATGGCCTCGACGATTTCGCGATAATCCGGACTACGCTCCTCGGGCGATATCTCGGGCTGCACCTGCGTCGGGTGTACCACGCGGCCGAGGCCCATGTGCGCCCAAATGATCGTCGTCTTCGGATGCCTGCGCAGCAAGTCCTTCATCTGTGTGAGATAGATGGGCTCGGTTCCGGCCTTGGCGAAGGGCATGTCGATGTCGTTATGAATGATCACCACCAGCCCCACCTCGCCCGCGAAATCCAAAATGCGATCGAGTGCTGGGTTCGTGAGGCTCGCGGTCTCTCCCGCTATTTTCGAGGAGACGAATTCCTTGTGGATCGAGAATTCTCCAATGCCGCTGAATACCCCGGGAAACACCTCGAGTACGCGGCGGATGTGATCGACGGCGTACATGTCGCTGGGGTTGAAGCCCGTGATCATGGGATCGAGGCGCGCCTGCTGCGCTTTCGGCAGCGATTCGTAGGCGCGCGCGATGAAGGCATCGGTGAAGGAGTAGTAGTAGAGCGGTGCGTCCGTCTGCAAGTAGTAGGTCGGCGCAAAGTCGCCTGAGTTTCCCGCGGACCACATCTGCTGCAGGGGAATACCGAAGAGCGTCGAGCGGCCGACCTTGTCGCCCATGATGTCGAGATAGCGGTGAATGTCCGTGCCTTTCTGCACGTAGTTGGTGAGATGAAAGTGCGAGTCGTTGAAAAGATAATCCGTTGTCCCCGCCAAGACCCTGCCCCCGCCGAGGACCCCGGCGAGGCCGAATATACCGATCGCGCCGAGCGTTGCGGCGGGCGGAGCGCGCCGCGGACGGATCACAGGGCCAGCTCGACGTCGCTGTTGAACGTGAATCCCTTGGCGCCGACCGGAAACGGATAGACCGCGCCTCCGGCCGGCGACCGGTCAAGGTAGATGACTTGGGCATTCCAGCGGACGACCTTGTTTTTGAATGGAAACACGTTGAATCCAACGCGTCCTTCATCTTGGTTACCGTAGCTGCCGTATATTTTCGATCCGCCGAGGTACAACTGAAAGGATTTCGGCACCACCATGTCCGAAAGCCAAAGCGAGAACCCCTCGTTGTGGATTGTCGCCAACGTCGTGGTACCCGGACCCTCGAAGTGATTGAGCTGGCGATCGTAACCTTCGCCTTCCAATGCCCAGCCGCGATACTTGAACCCGAAGTCGAGGTCCTCCATGAAGACTTGTACCTGATCGACGGTGGTAGCCGGCCCGAAGATGTCCGGCGTGAATATGACGGTGCCGTCCGAGAGGCGGATCTGCGTGTTCTCGAAGGTGTCTGAACTCGGCTGACTCTGCTTGTCTTCCGTGCTGTGCGTGAAGTGCCCGCCAAACCGCATCGAGAGATTCTCATGGTACTCGAAGTCGCCGTATCCGATTCCGTAATTTTTCGTCGGCTCCCAAACGAGCGCAGTGGAGAGCGTATCGAAATGATTGTCGAGTTGCGCGGCACTGACACCCAGCGTGCTCATGTTGTTACCGATCATGACGTTGTAGCGCAACGTATCGGTGATTTCGCCGCGCGCCCAAAAACCCGAAGTGTAGGAAGGACGAAAGAACTCGTCCGCCATCAATCGGTTGTCCACCGTGAGCCAGAACGGAAAGTTTCCTTCAAGCGTGCGGACGCCCGGTAGGCTGGTGATCCCGCCGGACAGGGTGAAATGCTTGTTGAAGGTATAGTTGAGATTCCCTGCGAGCACGACCTGCGCGCCCTGTCCCTGCGAAGTGTTGGCACTCCAGGCATAGAGAAAATAGCGAAACTTGGGGTCCCATATCCAACCCAGAAACTTGATCTGCACCTTTTGGAGCTGCACGTCCTGACGCTGCTGAACCGGGTTCGTCTGTCCGAACGCGTTGGTATAAGACCCGTCGAGTGACTTCTGATTGAGATACCGCACGTACGAATAGAGGGAGATACTCATGTCGCCCTTATCCGTATCGACCACCTTGAAGCCATAATTGGGCGTGTAAGTTCCCCACTTGGCCGTGGGCGCTTGCGCGCCAGCCTGGCCGGAAGTGACGATCACGTCCTCCGGCCCTGGGAGCGGCGGTATACCTTCTTCGGGGTCTGCTTCGCCCGCCACATCGGCCGCCGGCAGCGGGTCGGGAGGAATCGTCGTGCGAGCGGTTGGCGGCGGCAGGTTGGGAACTTCTGCGCTGCCGCCCGGCGGCGGCGGGTTGGGTACCGCCGTGGCACCCTCGGCCGGTTTCGCGGGGGAGGTCTTCATCTGCTGAATCTCGGCGTCCTTTCGCTTCAGTTCCTCTTCGAGTTGCCGCTGGCGCCGCTCCAGGTCTTGCATGCGCTCCTCCATCGAGGGCGTGGGCGCGGCCGGCGCTGTGCTTTGTTGCGCCCATGCGCACAGCGGAACGCAGGCCAGCAATACATGAGAGAGTCTTCGCACTAACATGTAGGGTCTCCCTGCCTAAGTGGCCTCAAAACGCACATCCCATGCGGGTCTGGTCAGCTTCTGGTCAGCCGCCTAGCGGGGTTTGACGGCGTACGGATTGCCGTCGAGCGAATTCGACACGGCCTCGATGGTCTTTTGCGCTTTTACGCTGTTGCCCGCCGAATCGAGCGGGGGTGAGATCACGGCAATACCGAACTTTCCCGGCGAGACCGAAATGATGCCCCCGCCCACCCCGCTCTTGGACGGCAATCCCGTCCGATAGAGCCATTTACCCGAATCATCGTAAAGACCCGCAGTCGTCATGACGGCGAGCACTTTGGGCACGTATTTGGCGTTCAGCACGGTCTTGTGCGTCACTGGATTGACGCCGCCATTTGCAAGCGTCGCCGCCATCATCGCGAGGTCCATCGCATTCACGCTCACGGCACACTGCTCGGTGTAGATGTCGGTGGCCTGGTCAGGTTTGTCCTTGATGTGCCCGTACGCGAACATGAGCCGGCCGATCGCTTGATTGCGCTGATTGGTGTCCGCCTCGGACTTGAATACCTCTTGGTTGACGGCAAGTGTCCGGCCGGCAAATTCACCGTAGTACTTGATGAGCTTGTTGAATATGACGTCGCGCGAGGCGCCCGACACCATGCTGGTCGCGGTGATGGCGCCCGGGTTAACGAGCGCATTCTGATCTCCACCGCGCTTCTTCTCGATCGCGATGATCGAGTTGAACGGCAGCCCGGTGGCATTCACGCCGATATTGCTCTCGATGGCATCCGGGCCCTGCTCCTGCATGACTTCGGCCATGGTGAAGACCTTCGAGATCGACTGAATCGACACCTCGGATTTGACGTCGCCCTTCGCGTACACCTTGCCGTCCGCCGTTACCAGCACGATGCCGTAGATGTTCGGATCCACCTTCGCGAGCGCTGGTATGTAGTCGGCATTGGCGCCCTCTTTGACGTCCTTGAACTTTGTGTACGCAGAGTCGAGCGCGGCCTGAACGCCTGCGGGAGCGAGAAGATCGGCCTCTTCGGGTGGGGCTTTCCTTTGAGCTTGACCATGCGCCGTGTGACCGGCCAGGGACAAGACCGCAGCTGCGAGGAATGAGGCGACGAATGTGAGCTTGTTGTCCGTGAGCATTGAAATCCTCCTGCTTCGCGATGTGATGACGCTCGCCTCGCCGTCGGCGCCGTACGAAATATCAACGTGTTCAGGCGTTATCGAGCCGGGAGGCCGCAACAGGCCACGCATTTTCGGCTCAAGACATTGGTCGGACATCTGTTTAATCCCACCGATTGCTGTTCTTTTCTGCGATGCATGGTCCTTGACGCCCCCTGGCAAGACAATTAGACGAACAGGCAGGGGGTTGTGCCCGAAAGGGCAGCGCATGAACACGTCTGCGGTGCCCGCTCGTCTCGGCAACCATCACCGCGGCCCATTGGCTTTACCTCTCGATCGCCGCGACTCGGGAGCTCATCGAGCCGCGATCGAGATCCGGGATTAACGGCTACCGGAAAATATTCGCGGCGACGTTATTGTGGATATTGTCCAAGTTCATATTGCCAAATCTCGCGCACATCGCGGCGGTGCCCGGGCAGGACAACGCGAAGCTATCTGCCTTGCCGGGATTCATAGACGTGCACTCGACCGTGAACAGGCACCGGTCTATCGTTGGATAGTGGATGGCGGCACGGATCGCAAAGCCACCGGAAAAATGGCGCGATCCGCTGGTGAAAACGCCGCCCCAGCGCAAGTAAGGAAAACAAGTATCACCTGCGTCGCTTATACCGGGATCCGAAACGAAGAAGCTGTGCGTGCTATAAGTATACGTTCGGTTGCGATACTTGCCACCGTAAGCTTCGTAATCAAACCTTGCGTCATAACTGCGGTGGTCGTAGAAGGCCTTAGTGACGGCGGGAGGGCCCTTTATGGCAGTGACTTCGGGCTCCCAGTTGTCGCACGCTGTATCCCAGCCTCCGCCCTGGTTCCCACCGACATAAAAGGTGATCCAATTGATGTTTGCAGCGGTAATCACATCTTGTTGCGCCTGCGCGATGCCGATGAATATCGGCACCAGCGGCAAAACCACCATGAGCCTGAATAGTTTCATGACTGAATTCCCTGTCCGCGCTTAGTTAGTAGTTAGTTGATTACGGTGGCTGCCCCGGACTGCGCTCGCCTAACGGATGCTGCCAAGGAAAGGAAGACAAAATAATCGGACGAAAGGGCAAAATGCTCTGCCCGAAAGGGCAGAATTCGCCAGGGCGGAAGTCTCGAATTATCGACCCTGTGCGCCTCACATCGCGGCGAGGTTTTGCCAGAATCGTTTCAAGCTGTCCGTGCCGCCGAAGAGCGTCGTGAAGTTCGTCGAGTCCACCATGACGATCTCCCCGGCGCGCTGGCCGTTCGGCGGCAACCAGAGCAGGGAATTGAATTCCTGGTTGCCGGCCACGGTAAATGGGTGCGGTCGGTCAAGGTCAATGGGTTGGCGCGCCAGCACCCGCACAGTCTTGCCGTCGCACCCGGTAGGAGCGTAGTGCGGCAGGTGCGGATGGAAGTTGAGCGTCGGGACGTTGTGGAGCAGGCCCAATCGGTCGAGATCCTGGAACGTCGTGAGCGGTGCGATGTTCCCGGTGCCTTTCACGACCGCGGGGCGCAGGCCGTATTGATTGATCACGGGAACATCCAGCGCCGTCATCAGCGAGCGGGTGTATCGGCCGAAGCGCTGCTGGCGCGGCACCAGCGGATCACGGTGGTGCAAGTATTCCGTCTGCCGCTGTTCGAGATCATGGGTAAAGCCCACGTCGTGGTGCGGCGCGACGAGCAAGCAGGTGCCCGGGCGCTTCATCCAGCTTTTGATCGCGCCGATTTCTTCCGGTGCGGCTTCCTGCCCGGACAGCACATGGTCGAGACCGAATACCAGCAGCGTGTCGGTGTCCTCGAGTATCCGTTCGTCGATCGGTAGCTTGAACCCTGCCTGGTCAATGCGCTGAAACACGGCGACCGGATGGCCGGTGACTTCGCCGGCGATTTGCTGGAAGCTCAACGTAGAGCGATGAAAGAGCTCCAATGTCCCTGCGATGCCTTGAAGAAAATTCGCCGCGATCCACTCCGGCGTCTCGTAGGCCGGCCAGAGCACGTTGCGGACTTCGGTCATGGTCGAGAAGCGGTTCTCCATTGCAGCCGGGTCGCGCTGCGCCTCCCACGGGTAACTCCACGCCCAATAGATACTGATGCGGCGCTTGCCCACAGCGTATTTCCGCGGAACGTGGTTTTGGTTGTAGGTGCGCGTGGACATAATGAGCTTCTACGGCGTGATGGAAATATCAGTAGCTTCTGCCTAACGCTGCGAGCCAGCGCAGGGCCTTGAGGCCGGGCAGGAAGAAATAGGCTCCGCCGCGCACTGAGGTGAAGACGGGCAGGCCGGTGTATCTCTTGCGAATCGGCCTCTTCGGGATCGTAAACTCCAGCGTGCCGTCCTGATTGCCCGCGATTGGATCGCGCTCGTTGCCGAGCTGGTGAAAGCTCTTATCGTTCACCCACACGTTCTGCGCGAATTCGAACTGGCGGATGAGGCTCGCGCAAATCACGAACGCCGCGATACCGCGCTCCACGCCGTCGTCAGCTGCGCCATCCGGCAGGTACGTGCCGTAGGTCGCGCCGCGGCGGATCATGCGGCGGCGGTTGATGTTCGAAGCGGTGTCGCGCGGGTTCATGCGGCGGATGTGGGAGCCGAGCGGTACCGCGTAGCCTTGCGGGTCGTCTTTCTTGTAGTTGAAGTTGTTGTTCCGCTGCGTATCCGCGCCGAGCGCGGCATCGTCCCTTTGCGGCGCCAGCACGAGCGGCGCACCGCTGCGCCAGCGGCCCATGAGTTTTGCCGCGATGAGTTCCTGCTCCTCCGGCGTTCGGCCGTTCTCGCGCAAGAAGGTGCGGAACTTACCGACATGCTCCGCGAGCCGGCGATAGGCCATGTAGCTGCCGTTGCGCGAGAGGATTTCCGGCTGCGGCAGTGCCGGGCCGGGGCCCGCCTCGTCCGGGTAGCCCAGGATGAATTCGCCCGCCTTCAGTGGCGCGCCGGAACCGGGCGTCGGTTCGTCGCCGGAGCCTTCGATGACCGGCTGAGAGAGCCGGTCTCGATATCCGAAATGATCGTGCGCATAATCGAACGGCGGCGTGGCCTCGAGATCGAGCAGCGAAAGCACCTTTACGCCCTCGCATCGCGCGAGCAATTTCTCGTGCTCGGTCACGCATCGCGCGCGCTCCTCGCCATCGCGCGCAAATAGAATTGCGATGGCGTGGAGGTCCGGACTTGCGGTTCTGTCCACCCAGTTATCAGGGTGATTCGCCCCCACATCGCCAAGGATCTCTGCTCGCCCGGCCATGCCTTGCCGGAACTCCCCCGGGAACGTGAGCAACGACGCCTCGTCCACGCCGAGCGCCCGCAGCCCATTCCATGTAAAGGCCACGGTCACCCAGCGTCGATCCTGCGCAACGGAGTGCTTCATCGTTTGTGCCGAGTGCACTTTCTCGAGGACGGCTGTCAACCATGCGCGCCCCGCCGCGGGATGGTTGAATGACAGGAAGTTGTATTGGCCATGGAGCGCGGGGGCACGGCTCAGCAGAATGTGCTGGATGTCGTCGAGGTCGAGCATGGCGCGACGCTGCGCGGGCTACTGTATCTGGTTGAGCATATCGGAGAAGGAGGCTTTGAGCCTGAGCCCGGACATTGGGTGGCCCCTCAGCTCACTCGAGGCCGCACGCTACAGCAGGAGCACTCGATCGGGCTATCGTCCTTTGGTGCAGCCCGCAGGTGCCGTCATTCTGGCGAAAGCTGTCGCAGGCGTTCGGCCAGCACTCCGACTTCAGCCGGCGAGCGCGCGCCGATCTTCTCCATCATTTGCGCGCGGTAGATCTTCACCGTGCGCTCTGCCACCGCGAGCTCATGGGCAATCACCTTGTTCACCTTGCCTTCCAGCACGCGAACGAATACGTGCCACTCGCGCGACGTCAGCCGCTCGAAGCGCGCGTGTAGCTCGTTCGAATCGCCGCGCGCACTTCGCAAGTTCTTGTCGCTTTCAAGTGCCCGAGAGATCGCGCCGAGAAGCGCCTCGTGCTTGACCGGCTTTTGCAGAAAATCGATGGCACCCGCTTTCATCGCCTGGACAGTCGATGAGACATCCCCATGACTTGTGACAAATACGACCGGCAAATCGATCCCATTGCTGCACATCGCCGCCTGCAGCTCGATGCCGGAGGGACCGGGCAAACAGACATCCAAGAGCACACAGCCGGGGCCGCTCGGCGGGTGCAACAGGAATTCGCCCGCCGAGGAATACCCGTGTGCCTCGTGGCCCGCACTCGCCAGGAACCTCAGTAGCGCCTCGCGAAACGAATCGTCGCCGTCGACAATGTGAACGATCGGGTTGCCAGCCGAAGCGATTCGGTGCGTCGTTATTCGCGCTGTCCCTAAGCATCGGACTTTATTTGGCATCCCGTAGTGTGCATCCAGCCCAAAACGGTGCCAGGTTATTGCCGGCGAGAATGGCTTTCAACCCGTAAAACTACGGTTTCTTCACGCAGAGATATACTGAATATCGGGGATTACGCCCCGCCGATGCCGTGCTTGATCGCAAACGATAATCAGCTCTGCATTGCTGCTGATTCCGAGCGAGCCCATCATTGTGTACTTGTGGTCCTCGACCGTCCGCGTTGAAATGTGAAGTGTCAAGCCGATCTGCTTTGCGGTGAGTCCGTCGACAAGCAACCGGAGAATCTCCCGTTGGCGCAGAGTCAACCTTGCGACTGGATCCTGCAGCGCAGGACTTTGCTTTAGCGCCTGCAGCACCTCAGTTGCGAATGTGGCCGAAATGAAGGTATCCCCTCGCGCTGCCGAGCGCACCGCAAGCACGAGTTCCTCGGGGGCCGAATGCTTGAGAAGGAAGCCGGCGGCGCCCGATGAGATCGCGCGCAGCGCGTAGGTGACAATACGGTGCATGGTGAGGAAAATTACCCGCACATGACTGTCGAATTTCTCGATCTCCTCGAACGCCTCCAAGCCGTTCAGGTGAGGCATCGTGATGTCGGCGACTATCACGTCGGGCTTCAGTCTCTTGGCGGCCTCGACCAATGCTCGGCCGTCCTCTACCACACCGACCAGATCGAATTCTGGAATGAGCAGGCCCTTCAATCCCTCTGTGACAATTCTGTGATCATCCGCGAGCAAGACGCGAACGCGGCTCACGCGGCCGCCTCGGGAATCGGCACCCACGCACCAATGGTGGTGCCCCTGCCGGGCGCACTGCGGATATCGAGCTTACCGCCCAACAAATCAATCCGCGCCTGCATGCTTGCGTGACCGAGACTCGGCTCCCGGGTGTGCAGGTCGGGCGCAAATCCAATGCCATCGTCGCTTACCGAGAGCAGCAGTCCACCGTCCCCTAACGTGAGCGATAGCCGGATGGTACTTGCCTTGGCATGACGACCCACGTTGCGCAAAGCCTCCTGAGCGACACGATAGACACCAAGAACCAGATCCGCGGGCAGACCCCGTGGAATTTCGTCCGCCTCGACACTCACCCGCAAGGACTCGGAGGCGGCAATGCGATCGCACTCGACTTTCAGCGCCGCAATGAGGCCTAGATCGTCAATAACCGACGGATGCAATTGATAGGAAAGTTCGTGTATGTCCAGAGCCAGCTTTTCCAGTCCCACGCGGATCGAGCGGCCGAGGCTCCCCGCGGGAAGTTTTGCGGCGTCGAGGGCCAAGCCAGCGAGTCGTTGTGTAATATCGTCATGCAGCGCGCGCGCGAGCGCGCGTCGCTCATCTTCGTACGCGGCCACCTGGCGTTTGCGCAAGGCCCGCGCGTCTTCGTCGGCGTGCCGACGGCGGAGGCGCCGTCGTAAAAATCCAGTCACGAACATCCCCTGTAACAGAACAATGGCCGAGCTGACCCAGCTGGGATGTTCATTCCGACGCCGCGGCCGCAAGCGAGCGCGCCCCCTGCGCCGCGCGGACTTGCTGAGGCACAGCGCATCCGCAGGAGAAATCGCGAGGGGACTTGCGGTGAACCTCTTCTCAACGCGTACATCACGCGCCCGGCTCGCGTTGAGCAACACACCCAGCGCGACACACATCAGAAAGAAGTACGACGTTCCAAGGCCCATATTTCGGCGCAACCGTCCTTGCGCACCCGCGAAGCAAAGCCTCTCAATGCCACCCGATTATACATAATGGGGCACGCAGTTGGAAGCGCTTGCCCCACTCAGTTCGCTGTCTGCCTCTATATTTGTCGGCGCGCGAGGACCCCTTCCTGCCATCGAAGAAGCTACATCATTACTTGATCTTCAGTGATGGGCCGTCATCCGATTCGAGTCGGCTTGGAGTTTTGAGCTGCTCGGTAACTCGCGCACCACCCACGGGCACGCGAGCAACTACCTGAATTTCCCGAAGCAATTTTTTGCCGCTCGCTTTCAAATCGAGCTCCAAACTCTGCACTTTAGGGCAATTGTTCGAGCTCCCCCTTAATGAAATGCTTTCGCGGAGCGTGAAGCATTCCAAGGAGCTCGATGGATCATGGTACCGCCCGGACAGAACGGTCGATCGTCGCATTGTTGACCGACGTCGATGGCACCCTGGTCACAGAGAACAAGGTAATTACAGAGCGGGCCTCACAGGCAGTAAACGGCTGAGGGAGCTCGGTGTCGCCTTTACCATCACCAGCGGCCGTCCGCCGCGCGGAATGCGCATGCTCGTGGCACCGCTCGGACTGACCTTGCCGATGGCCGCCTTCAACGGCGGCGTCATCGTGCTCCCTGACCTATCGGTGCTCGATCAGAGAACCATTCCCGATTACGTGCTGCCAGCCATCGTCGAAACGATTCAATCACATGGCCTCGACGTTTGGCTTTATAGCGCCACCGATTGGTATGTTCGCTCCCATGAGGCACCGCGAGTCGAACGCGAGGCATCGACCGTGCAGTTCGAGCCCACCATTGTCCCCCTATTCGACAATGTGCTCACTGAGATCGTGAAAATAGTCGGCGTCAGTAACGACCATGCACGAGTCGCTGCCTGCGAGGCGGCGCTTCGAGAAGAGTTCGGGACCCAGGTGACAGCGGCACGCTCGCAGGCGCATTACCTCGATGTGACACACCCCGGCGCCAACAAGGGGACCGTGATCGAACGGCTGTCGCGATACCTTAAGATTCCGCTGGCAGCAGATCGCCACCATCGGCGACCAATTGAACGACGTGCCGATGTTCAGACTCAGCGGACTCAGTATCGCGATGGGCAATGCGAGCGAGGAAGTAAAGCGCCAGGCGACGTGCGTAACGACGTCGTTCGGCGATGAGGGCTTCGCGAACGCTGTAAAGAAATACATCCTGCCGCGAGCCAAATCCGCGAGTGGCGCCGCGACCAAGGCGACGGGACAGCTCAACAGGTTGGGCCAGAGCCTCTGGCTCGATAACATCACGCGCGACCTGCTGACGAGCGGCACCCTGCAGCGCTATGTGAACGAGCTGTCGGTGACAGGGCTCACCTCGAATCCGACGATCTTCGAGCAGGCGGTCAACAACAGCTCTGCGTACACGACGGCGATCGGCAGAATGCTCAGGCAGGGAAAAACACCAGAGAGTGTCTTCTTTGAGCTTGCCCTCGAGGATCTCACGCGCGCCGCGGATCTGTTTCGTCCGATTTTCGACCGGACCGATGGCGTGGACGGGTGGGTATCGCTGGAGGTATCGCCGCTCCTGGCCTATGACACCGCCGGGACGTTGGCCGCGGCCAAGGATCTTTTCGCGCGGGCCGGGCGTCCCAACTTGATGATCAAAATCCCGGGCACCCGAGAAGGTCTGCCTGCCATTGAAGAAGCCATCTTCGCCGGCATCCCGGTCAATGTCACATTGCTGTTCTCCCGCGAGCACTACTTGGCGGCAGCCGAAGCCTTCCTACGCGGCATCGAGCGGCGCGTCGATGTCGGGTTGAAGCCTGAGGTCGGCTCGGTAGCCTCGGTGTTCGTCAGCCGCTGGGACAGCGCCGTCAAGGACAAGGTGCCTGAGGCGCTGCACAACAAGCTCGGCCTCGCCGTGTCACAGCGCACTTACAAGGCTTATCGAGCGCTGCTCAGCTCTCCGCGCTGGCAGCGTAGCTACAACCTTGGCGCACGGGCGCAGCGTTTGCTGTGGGCGAGCACCGGCACCAAGGATCCGTCGGTCTCCGACGTTCTGTACATCCGCGCGCTGGCCGCCCCGTTCACGGTAAACACCATGCCCGAGAAAGTGCTCAACTCGCTCGCCGAGCACGGCGATATCTCGACGCTTATGCGAGCGGATGGCGCGAACTGTGAAGAGCTCTTGAGGGAATTCGCCGCCGTCGGAATCGATATCCATACGCTGGCTCACAGGCTCCAGAAGGAAGCCGTTGAATCCTTCGTCAAATCCTGGAATGAACTGATGAGGGTGATCGCATCGAAGGGCGTCATTCTCGAAAGGGCTCATTAGACTCGTCACAGCGGCACCGGCTCTCCGTCACGATAGCTCGACCAACGCACTGATTCGCCGCTACCGGAGAAGTCGGGAGGCATCATGAAAGATCTTGGCTACGAATGGCCGCTGTATATCCTTCCCTTCGATCATCGCGGCACCTTTCAGATCAACCTGTTCGGTTGGAAGGGAAGCTTGACGCCGGAACAAACGGAGCGGATCGCCGCCTCCAAACAGGTGATCTACGACGGCTTCGAGGCGGCCATCGCCGCAGGCGTGCCCAAGCTCAAGGCAGGTATCCTGGTGGACGAGCAGTTCGGCACCGCGATATTGCGCGCTGCTGCGGCGAATGGCTATACGACCTCCTGTCCGGCCGAAAAGAGCGGACAGCAGGAGTTCGACTTCGAATACGGCGAGGACTTCGCCAGCCATATCGAAAGGTTCCAGCCCACCTTTTGCAAGGTGTTGGTGCGCTACAACCCGGAAGGGGATGCCGTCCTGAACCGGCGCCAAGCAGCGCGTCTTAGACGACTGTCCGAATATTTGCGCGCAGGCAGCCAGAGCCGTCTCATGTTCGAGCTGCTGGTGCCACCGGAGAAGACGCAGCTGGAGCGTGTCGGAGACGATAAAAGAACCTGGGACATCGAGATTCGGCCTCGATTGATGGTGAAAGCGATCGAAGAACTACAGGATGCACACGTCGAGGCGGACATATGGAAGATCGAGGGTCTCGACCGGCGCGAAGATTGCGAGAGAATTGTCGCCGCGGCGCGGCGCGACGGGCGCGACAACGTCGGCTGCGTTGTCTTGGGTCGCGGTGAGGATGAGAAAGAAGTGCGCGAATGGCTTACAACGGCGGCCGGCGTCCGGGGATTTATCGGCTTCGCCGTGGGCCGGACGACTTTCTGGGACTCGCTGGTCAAATTGCGGGCGCATAAGCTGACGCGAGCGGCCGCGGTGGCCGAGATTGCCGGACGCTTTGCGGAGTTTGTCGGCATATTCGAAAAGGCGGTGAACTAACATGCGAATCGGTATTGCGACGGATCATTGCGGATTCAGCCTGAAACAGGAGTTCGTCGCGCAACTGCGCGCGGCGGGACATGATGTCGTTGATTTCGGCGCGCATGTCGTGAATCCGGCCGACGACTACACCGATTTCGTCGTGCCACTGGCGCGCGCCGTCGCCGCCGGAGGGGTCGAGCGCGGTGTGGCCATCTGCGGTAGCGGCGTCGGCGCGTCCGTGTGCGCCAACAAGGTTGCAGGCATTCGCGCGGCCATCATTCATGACCACTTCACCGCCGTGCAAGGTGTCGAAGACGACGATATGAATATCATTTGCATGGGCGGCCGATCCGTCGGCCCTGCCGTTGCGTGGGACCTGCTGCAGGCTTTTCTCACGGCCACATTCAGCCATGCCGATCGGCACGAACGGCGTCTGGCCAAGGTCACTGTACTGGAAGCGGGACGAATCTAGGACGGGCACACGATTCGCACGCCTCTCAAAGAGCTGCAAAAGAAATGACGAGAGGCAGATCCGGCTTCCGCGCTTGCGTGCTGACCCTGTGCTTTCTGGAGTGTGCGCCCGCATGGGCGCAGGTCGGCGCCGCCAACCCTGTCCCGGGAACGGCTCAACCCGCAGTCGAGCAAGACGCACTCGGCCGCACCACCCCCAGAGGCACTGTCTTGGGATTCTTGATTGCCGAGCGCAAAGGGCAGCATGAGCTTGCCGTTCAATATCTCGATACCCGGCTCACCGGCGGCGCGGCCGTGGCGCTCGCCGACCAGCTGTTCACAGTTCTCGATCGTCGCCTGGCGCCGCGCCTTCCGAAACTCAGCGAACTGCCCGAAGGCTCGCGCTCCAATGCGTTGCGGCCCGACGAGGATCGAGTGGGAACGATCAGCGGTCCCGGCGGCGATGTGGACATCGTCGTGGAACGCGTGGATCGTGAGAGTTCCGGGTTCATATGGCTCTTCTCCGGTAAAACCCTCGACTCCGTTCCGGAGCTCTATGAAGAGACCAACCTCACGTTGGCCGATGACATTCTCCCTGAAGTCTTTGTAGAGAACCGAATCGGGGGCATTGCGTTGTATCACTGGCTCGCCGCTTTTGTGGGTATGCCGCTTTTTTACTACGCCTTGACTCTGTGGAGTCGTCTCCTCGGTGGTGTCCTTGGCCGGTTGCGACGTCGCCTGTATCGCAAGCCCGATTTGCCGAATCCAGAGGTCCTGCCGAAGCCCCTACGCCTCCTGTTTCTGGCTTTTCTCATTCGCTGGGGGGTATCCAAGATCGCTCTGACGTTATTTGCGCGGCAGATCTGGTCCAGCATCGCAACGGTCATCACCATCGCGGCGGTCGTATGGCTGCTGATTCTCGTGACACTCTGGATCGAGCACTACGTCCACCGACTCCTCGTCAGGCGCGAGATCACGGGCGTCACCGCGATATTGCGTCTCGCGTGCGGGACGATCGATTTGATGCTCGTTGTTGCAGGTCTGCTGGTCACTTTCTACTGCTTCGGGCTGAGCCCCACTACATTTCTGACCGGACTCGGCGTCGGTGGCATCGCCGTTGCACTCGCTGCGCAGAAGACCCTGGAAAACGTTATCGGCGGAGTATCTCTCATCCTCGATCGAGTCGTGCACCTGGGCGACATTATCGCGCTCGGCAACATCAAGGGAACGGTCGAGGCGATCAGTTTACGTTCGACTCGAATCCGGACTCTCGATCGAACGGTGGTCAGCGTTCCGAACGGTCAGATGGCCAACATGACCCTCGAGAATTTCTCGTCGCGCGACAAATTCTGGTTTCACCCAATCCTCGCTCCACGCTACGGGACCACCGCCGCACAGATTCGCACCGCGCTCGACCTCGTCCGCCGCCTGCTGGAGCAGAGCAGACATGTCGTTCCCGATTCTGTTCGCGTGCGTTTGGTTCGCCTCGCTCAGGCGTCCTTCGAGATAGAAGTCGTCGCCTACGTCCGGAGCCGTGAATTGACGCAGTTCCTCGAGATTCAGGAAGGACTGCTCCTGCGCATCGCGGAATGTCTCCAATCCGCCGGAATTCAGATGTCATCTCCGCTGCAGGCTGCCTTGGCTGGCGAGATCACCGAATCGCGAAGGAATGCACGAATCGACAGGAGCTCGCCATGACGCAACAGGCATCGATTGTTGGCTGGATCGCCGAGCAGATCAGATTGGACGAGGATCGGGAGCTCGGTGTGCGCTGGAAGAAGTGGGGACCTTACCTCAGCGAGCGCCAGTGGGGAACCGTGCGCGAAGACTACAGTGAGGCGGGAGATGCCTGGAATTTCTTCCCCCACGATCATGCTCGCTCGCGCGCCTATCTCTGGGGCGAGGATGGCATGGCCGGCCTTTCCGACGACAAACAGCATCTTTGCTTCGCGCTGGCGCTATGGAACGGCAAGGATCCCATCCTCAAAGAGCGCCTGTTTGGGCTCACCAACAACGAGGGGAATCATGGCGAGGACGTGAAAGAGTATTACTTCTACCTCGACTGCACGCCCAGCCATTCGTACATGAAGTATCTCTATAAGTACCCGCAGGCGGCGTTCCCTTACGACGACTTGGTGGCGACCAACCGTGGCCGCTCCCGAAACGATGAGGAGTATGAGCTTATCGATACCGGGGTCTTCGATGACAATCGCTATTTCGACGTGTTCGTGGAGTACGCCAAAGCCGCTCCGGAAGACATTCTCGTGAGGATCACTGCCGTGAACCGTGGGCCGCAGGCGGCCGAGTTGCATCTCTTGCCGACGCTGTGGTTCCGCAACGACTGGGCGCCGTGGATCTCCGAGTCGAACAGAGCGGCCGAGAAACCCAGCCTCAGACAAGTCGAGTCGACGGCGGGCACGAGCGCGGTCTGGGCAAGGCATTCGCAGTTGGGTGATTACGTGCTGTGCTGCGAAGGCGAGGTGCCACTGCTCTTCACCGACAACACCACCAACAACGGGCGGCTTTTCCCGGACTGTCCAAATGCCGATCCATACGTCAAGGACGGCATCAATAACTGCGTGGTATGGAACATTCGGGCGGCGGTGAACCCGGAAAATGAGGGAACCAAGGTTGCTGCGCACTATCGGGTGACGGTTGCTCCGGGCCAGTCAACGACCGTCAGGCTGCGCCTGACCAGCCAGTCCGCTGCCCCCAAGAGCGGCGGCATGAGAGTCATCTCATCCTGCTTCGACGCGGAGTTCGACAAGACGATCGCCGCCCGGCTGCGGGAGGCGGACGAGTTCTACGGCTCGGTGATTCCGCATTCGATCTCTGCAGACGCCGCCAACGTGATGCGTCAGGCCATCGCCGGCATGCTCTGGAGCAAGCAGTTTTATTTCTTCGACGGTGATGCCTGGCTGGACGCGCACCGCGCCAATCCCCGCCACGGCGGATATCGCAGCCGTCGGAACTCCGAGTGGTTTCACATGCTGAGCAGGGACATCATTTCGATGCCCGACAAGTGGGAATACCCGTGGTACGCGGCCTGGGATCTGGCCTTTCACGCCGTGGCGCTTGCGATCGTGGACCCCGATTTCGCCAAGCAGCAGATCGCACTGATGCTCGACGGCCTCTACTTGCATCCCAACGGTCAGATGCCGGCATACGAGTGGAACTTCAGTGACGTTAACCCGCCGGTTCACGCTTTTGCGACGGTGTTCCTGCACCGTACCGAGCTGGCACTGCGTGGTGAGGCGGACTTAGACTTCCTCAAGTCGGCCTTTAACAAGCTGCTGCTGAATTTCACTTGGTGGATAAACCGCAAGGACCGGCGCGGCAAGAACGTCTTCGAAGGCGGCTTTCTCGGCTTGGACAACATTGGCGTCTTCGACCGCAGCGCGCCGTTGCCGACGGGCGGGCACCTCGAGCAGGCGGATGGCACCGCCTGGATGGCCGTATTCAGCCAGAACATGATCGAGCTCGCGCTGGAGCTCGCCGCCCACGACCATAACTACGAGGACATGGTCACAAAATTCCAGGAGCACTTCTATTATATCGCCGCGGCCATGAACCGTACCGGGGAGGACGGTATGTGGGACGAGGAGGATGGCTTTTACTACGATCAGCTGCGGCTGCCCGATGGACGGGCTCAGAGACTGAAAGTGCGCTCGATGGTCGGGCTCCTGCCTCTATGCGCAGCAACGGTGATCGAGAAGCGGCAGCGGGAGCACATTCCGCGGGCACTGGCACAGCTGTCAGAACGCCTTAGACGGATGCCCGAGCTACGGGAGACCACCCACCCAACGGGCCCTGCGCATCTGGGTGTTGCCGATCGCGGGATCATCGCCCTGCTCAATTCGGAGCGACTGCGCCGGGTTCTCACAAAGATGCTCGACGAGAACGAGTTCCTGAGCCCCTACGGCATTCGCTCGCTCTCCAAGTTCCACGAACGATACCCGTTCGTAGTTTACGTAGGCGGGCGGGAATACCGAGTGGACTATGTTCCGGCCGAGTCGCAGTCCGGCATGTTCGGCGGCAACTCCAACTGGCGTGGGCCGGTATGGATGCCGGTGAATCTAATGCTCATCCGGGCTCTGCTGAATTACCACCTATATTACGGTGACAACTTCAAAATTGAATGCCCCACCGGCTCAGGCAAGCTGATGAACCTTTTTGAGGTTAGCCGGGAGATCGCCGACCGGCTCGCCCGGATATTCCTGCGAAACGAACAAGGGCGGCGTCCCGTCTACGCAGGCGTCGACAAATTCCAGTCCGATCCTCACTGGCGCGACTACATCATGTTTTACGAGTACTTTCACGGCAACAGCGGCGCGGGACTGGGCGCAAGCCACCAGACCGGATGGACCGGGCTCGTGGCCCGGACCATCCAGCTTTACGCCGCTCTGGATTCCGAGCGATTCCTCGACGTTGGCAAGCACGAGGGCTTTATGCAGGGTGTGCGGAGCCCGGGTCGATAAAACCTGCGCGCGATCCTTCGCATCGAGCGCATCACCTCCGCGCTACCTTCAAGGGCAGAGTCTTGGGCCTTGGGCTCAACGGCCACACCCAATTGCTGAACTCGTCGCGGTCGGTGCCCTGCTCGTGCGCGTAGGTCAGATTGCGATTGATCTCGTTCTTCATCTGCTCCTTCAGGTGGGCGGCGCGAGCGGCCAGCCCCGGTACCCTGTCGATCACATCGATCACCAGCGTGAATCGGTCCGTCTGGTTTAGGATCGCGAGCTCGAGCGGCGTGTTGATGTTGCCACGCTCCTTATAGCCGCGTACGTGCAGGTTCTCGTGATTTTTAAAGCGGTACGCGAGCTTGTGGATCAGCCAGGGATAGCCGTGGAAATTGAAGATCACCGGCTTGTCGGTGGTGAACAGGCTGTCGAACTCCCGATCGGTCGAACCGTGCGGATGCTCGGCGAGCGGTTGCAGCTTGAACAGGTCCACCACGTTGACGAAACGGACCCTCAAATCGGGCAAGTGCTCGCGCAGTAGCGCCGCGGCCGCCAGAGCCTCTTGAGTCGCTACATCGCCGCAGCAGGCCATCACCACATCCGGCTCGACGCCTTCGTCATTGCTGGCGGCGTCCCAGATGCCTATGCCCTTGGCGCAATGTAATACTGCCGCGTCGATGTCGAGGAACTGCAAATGCTTCTGTTTGTCGGCAACAATGACGTTGATGCAGTCGGTCGAGCGCAGGCACTGGTCTGCGACCACGAGCAGAGTGTTGGCATCGGGCGGCAGGTAGACGCGTGTCACGCTGGGGCTCTTGTTGGTGACCAGATCGATGAAGCCCGGGTCCTGATGCGAGAAGCCATTGTGGTCTTGGCGCCAGACCGTGGAGGACAGCAGGATGTTCTGCGAGGCTACGGAGGCACGCCAGGGGACGTGATTCTTACAAATGTCCAGCCACTTGGCGTGCTGGTTGAACATGGAATCGATCACATGAGCGAAGGCTTCGTAGGTGTGGAAGAAGCCGTGCCGGCCGGACAGCAGGTAGCCCTCGAGCCAGCCGATCAGAGTGTGCTCGGAGAGCATCTCCATGACCCGCCCGTCGGGTGACAATTCACCGCCGTCGGCGTCCTCGGGGTATAAGTCCGCCATCCACATCTTCTTGCTCACTTCATACACCGCCTGCAGGCGGTTGGAGGCGGTCTCGTCGGGACCAAACAGGCGGAAGTTGGTCATGTTTTTCCGCATCACGTCGCGCAGAAATTCACCCAGCGGCCGGGTATTCTCGTGGAACTTCTCGCCGGGCGGGATCGCATCTACCGCGTAGTTGCGAAAATCCGGCATCTTCAGCTCCTTGCGCAACAATCCGCCGTTCGCGTGCAGGTTGGCACTCATGCGCAGCGTTCCGGTCGGAGCAAGCTCGCGCAGCTCGGAACGCAGAGTGCCGTTGGTGTCGAACAATTCCTCCGGCTTATAGCTGCGCATCCAATCTTCCAAGAGCTTCAAATGAGCCGGGTTCTCCCGAACATCCGCAAACGGGACTTGATGCGAGCGCCAAGAGCCTTCGGCCCTATGGCCGTTGATCTCTTTTGGACCGGTCCAGCCTTTGGGCGAACGCAGGATGATCATGGGCCAGCGCGGGCGTACAGCCTCGCCGCTGTCGCGCGCGGCGCCTTGCAAGGCGCGGATATCCCGAATGGCGGCTTCCAGCGTGGCGGCCATGGTTTGATGCATCGTCTCCGGATCGTCGCCTTCCACGAAATACGGTGTGTAGCCGTAGCCGCGAAACAGACCTGCCAATTCCTCGTGACTGATACGCGCGAGGATGGTTGGATTGGCGATCTTGTACCCGTTGAGGTTCAGAATCGGCAGCACAGCGCCGTCGCGGATCGGATTGACAAACTTGTTCGAATGCCAGGCGGTCGCGAGCGGGCCGGTTTCGGCCTCACCATCGCCAACCACGCAGGCGACGATGAGCCCCGGATTGTCGAAGCAGGCGCCATAGGCGTGCGAGAGGCTATAGCCGAGTTCGCCACCTTCATGGATCGATCCGGGCGTTTCCGGGGTGACATGGGATCCGATGTGGCCGGGAAACGAGAACTGCTTGAAGAATTTCCTCATTCCTTCGGCATCTTGGGTCTTATCGGGATAGAGCTCGGAGTAGGTGCCTTCGAGATACGACGGGCCGAGCACACCGGGTGCGCCGTGCCCGGGTCCGGCCACGAAAATCACGTCGATAGCGTCGCGCTTAATCAGTCGATTCAGGTGCGTCCATACGAAGGAAAGCGTCGGGCTCGTGCCCCAATGTCCGAGTAGACGGTGCTTAATGTGCTCGACCTTGAGGGGTTCCGTAAGCAGCGGATTGTCGCGGAGATAGATCATGCCCACCGAGAGGTAATTGCAGGCATGCCACCAATCGTTCAACCGTTTCAATTCTTTGGAATCAAGTGAAGTTCGCGCGGATGTCCGAGTGTGGGTCGCCCTTTCCGTCCTGACCTGCCTATCCATAAATTAGTCCATCCAAAGTGATATATGCAGCGTGATATAAGCCGAGGCCTTGCGTCGAATGACGCCGTGACCTGCCGGGTTGGCCAAACAATTGAATGCGGTGCGAGCCGCGTGCGCCATCGTTCCCGTTGGAGGAACGATGGACAACTGTACGAACAGGCACGGAGTCGTGCCCGAAGGGGCAGGAGCAGATGTCCGGCTACACCAAGGTGATGATCCAGCCGGTCGGCGTACGGTTTCACAAGAGCTGGCAGCCGGCGGTCGCGGGCAGTACGCCGACGCCGTGTACGACGCGTTCGTCGACGAGTTGAAAAAAGCGGCTACTCGGTTCTCGCCAAGCCGGGTCCGGATGTGCTGCGCGTGCAGGCTGCGATCATCAATCTCTACGTCACGGCGCGGGAGCTGGGTTGGCAGCAGGCGCTGCCGTCAGTCACGCGTTGGTGAGGTCGAATTCAACGGTAATTCCGAGCTCCCCAAAAACCTGGCTGACTTCCGTTGCAAGGCTGAAGCCGCTCACCTCGCCGGGGAAGATCGCCACAAGCAGGGTGATCTGGCCCCCTTCGGATTGGATTCGACGCAACGTCTTCGCACGCGCAGCAAAAAACTGAGTGGCGCTCAGGGAGAGCGCCCGGCTCAGAGTTTTGGTTGCCGCCGCCTCCAAGCGCTCTTCCACCACTTGTGATTGGGTGTGCCCCGGAAAAGAGATGTCTGCGGGCCACTCGTCCGGGTTTAGCATGCCCAGCCAATAACTTTCAGCGTGCACCGAGGCCGTTGCGAGACCGGTCCGCGAAACTCGCGCATCGCCCACGCGAAAGGAATGTACCGGCTCTATTTCGAGCTCACGCGAGAGGTCCGCAGGATCCATCGATGGATGGCGGACGCGCAACGACAGCTGAAAGTGGCGCTGATCCGGCTTCTGCCGCATTCTGGCTTCCATAAATGCACCCTGCGTGGTAGCGAGCGAATGGTATTACCGAGAATGACAGCACGGTATCGAGAAGGTTCGTAAGCGCGCGGGTGCCGATCGCCGAATTCATCTTCACACGATCAACCTCAGCAGGTATCGCAGGAGATCGCGGAGGGAAACCATCGTTAGCGTGAGCGGTAGAACCGGCAACAGCGAGATTACCCCCACCTGCAACACGTCGCGCAAAGTGAACGGCACCCAGCGCATTTGTTGTATAACGTCAAAACTGTTGCCCATATCCGCAAGTGACTCGATGTCCTCGCTGCCGAGCAACGGCTCATGAACGGGCGCACCCGCCCGCAGCCATTTCTCATCGAAGTCGCGCGCGCATTTCTGCGCAAGCGCACCGTATTCGTGGACACCGGTCCTCGCGGCGGCTTCCAGTTTGCCGGTGAAAACCAGCAAGGGGCCGAAAACCAACAATTCTGCGACCGCGGTGACCGCCACGATGAGCGGCAGGAAGTCGGGTAATCTGCCGTGGGCGAAAAAAATTCGGTTCGCAATCATGCCGGCCAGCTCGACTCCCTGAGCCAGAAATACCGACGCGAACGAGAACCGCACGAGCATGAGGAACCCGAGCCCGCCGCATCGGTCCGGATGGGTGGGCAACAACTTCAACTCGATCCTCGACACCTGCCATAGGAAACGTGCCCAGATAAATATCCGGAGGTACCACCTCAGAAACAAGAACTGCAGGGTCGGCAAGCTCACACAGCCCAGCCACCAGCCCGCAAGCGAGGGCTGCAGTCTGCCGTCCACTGTCACGTCGTACCAGCTTCCCACGTCAAGCGCGACGTAATTTCGCCAGAAGTACCGCACACCCACTCCGTACACGAGCGCGACCAGAAGCAATTCAATCGCAGGCGAATTGCGCAGGCGGATCGCCGAGGTGACAGCTGAGTCGAACTGCACCCGCGCCGCGTCCGGAATCAGCTTGAGAACCCGGAACTGGCCCACGCAAACGCGCATGCGCTCGTGGACGGTCCGTTCCACGAAGATCAGCAATGGTAGGGCAACCAGGAATCGCAGGTGCTGTTCCACGTCAAAGAGAAACGGCAGTTGGAGGCGTCCGTTCCAGGCGTGACCCTCCATGACCGACAACAGCAGCAACGGCATCCATGTGAGCAGTACCATCGCGATGATGCGACGGCGCAGCAGTTCCAGATGCCCCCCAGTGAGCCGCGTGCTCAGCCAGAGTCGGAACAAAGGCCCACCCACGACCAGCGAGAACTCTTCCTGTTCACGCTTGGGTGAATCGATCGCGGCGGTCAACGATCTCATTTTCGGGGGCCGGGGAGCCAGCCCCGCGTCGAAGTTGTTTACTTTTCCAATTTGGTGATCTTGGAGCCTTGGATGCCGAGACCAGCCATCAGGCCCTTCTGATCGAAAATGAACGCGTAAACGTCGTCCTTCAGGGTAGTGGTGGTCAGCGACTTCGCCATGCCTTTGTCGACGATGACAATGGTCGGTCCCACACCAAGTTCCCAGCCATCACTATTGTCCAGATACTGCAGCACTTTGTCGCTCGTCAGGAACAGGACGTAACCGAATGACTGCACGCCGGCCTGCAGACCAAAAGATCCCGCCACGGAATTATAGTGGGCGACGACCCTACCGCCCCGTAGCAGCACGCCCTCACCGTAATGCCCGCCAACGATGAAGCCGGCCCTGACGATGTTGGGAAACACCAGAATTGCCGTGGCCTTCTCAGAGATCATTTTCGCCAGAGGTTCGCTGGCATAGAGCTGATTCAATGCGGCATTGGCGTCAGCCGCGACCGCATCATCCGCGAAGGCCATTTGAGGCTGCGTAGTGAGCCAGACCGCCGCCAGCATGGCTGCAATTTTCACGTAGTTCGACATTTATTTGCTCCTGGGGTTTTTCGTCTACAACACGGTGTGCGGAACTCTATTGATCGTCATCGGGTACCGGGGTCCACGAGCGATCCGGGCTGAAGCGATCGATCTGCTGGAATTGCTTCAGCGTCTCGGGTCCTAGATTCTTCTGATAGACCACACCGTCCTGGCTGACAATGAACGTATTGATTCCGGTCTCGCCGTATTCGGCGGGAGCGGCAATGAGGGCGAATCCCCCGATCATCAGACCTTTCACGACATAGTCCATCTCGCCGAGGGGCGCATCAGTCCCTTGTCCCTTCAGAACCTTGTAGAAATAGCCGTGGTAGGGCGTCGCCTTACCCTGCTCGAAGTCGTAACCCTGCGCGATGGCGCGCGCAGCACCTTCACCGACCGGGCCGCCCCACGTCCCATCGGGGTTCTGCCAGGCCAGGCCGTCGTGCTTGCCGGATGCGCTGACGATGTGCTGTGCGTACTGGTTGACTTGGTAGCCGTCGCGCGGCTGAAAGGCGTACTCGTACTGCGCTTCCACATAACCGCGGCAAAACTCGATGGCATCCAATTCGTTGCGGCCGATGCGTCGGTACTCGAGCTCCTTCAACCCGGCGGCAGCGTCGAACCGCCATCGGCTGCCGCGCTTGACGATGGGCACGGGGAACGGCCAATCCTCGTTACCTACGATAATGAATGCACGGCTCTTGCTAACGGGATCGAGCGCGACACTCGTCTTCTCCCGTGCCTGTGCAACAAAGTCCAGCGCGCGCTGGCGGTCCTGCGGGTACTCTCCCGAAAGGACTATCTCTTCCCCGCCGGGGCCAAAAATCTTGGCGAGGGCGCCCACGTCGAACCTCGCCGCCGCATCAATGAGAGCATCGGCTGCCTGCTGCGGGGTCGCGAAGTTGTCGGCAACTTGTGCGGGCGCGGCCGGCGCCGCTTTATTCGCGGCCTGCTCCTCGGCAGCAAGCGAGTACGAGGCCGCAAGAGATCCCGACATCAATGCAAGCAAAATGCAGAGAGGCCGGCATAGTCTGGTGTTCGCGGATACTGAATTCATCTGTGTGCTCCTGATGTACGTGTTCGGCTCTGCAATGATTAGCGGCGTCGGCCACCGCCACTTCTCCCGCCGCCGCCTCTTCCGCCGCCGCCGCTACTTCTTCCTCCGCCGCTACTTCTTCCTGCGCCACCTCTGGCGCCGCCGCCACCGCGAGACTGCGAGCTCGCTGCCCCACGGCTGCTCGATGCACGAGCGTTCGCGCCGTTGTAGCCGCCGCCACCGCCGCCGCCGCCGCCGAAGGCACTGCGATTTCCGCCGCCGCCACTACCCCGTGACAGGTCGCGGTTGCCGACGCGATCGGCGCCTCCCGCGCCACCACCGGCACGGCCGCCGCTGCCGGCACCACCGGGGCCTCGACCGCCGCCAGCGCCACCAACACCACCGGCGCCACCGGGGCCACCGGGGCCTCGACCGCCACCCGCGCCACCAACACCACCGGCACCACCAGGTCCGCGGCCGCCACCAACACCACCCGCGCCACCGGGTCCGCCGACGCCTCCGGCTCCGCCAACGCCATTGCCACCGCCTCGGGATGGACGCTGGCTGGGGACGTTGCCGCCTTGTCTTCCAATGTCATTACGGGCTCTTGACTGCCGGTTGGCCAGCGAGTCGCCGCGCGTGGCGCCGCCGAATCGGTCGGCCGTGGCACGGTCGCGGTAGGGCGCGCCGCCGCGATGCTCCGGCTGATGCTGCCATCTGTTGCCGTTGCCTACATTGTTGTTGCCGTTGCGGACGTTCGAGTTCCGTACAAAGTTGTTGTTGTTGTTGACGTTGACGTAGGCATTGCCGTGGCTATATCCATTGTCCCAGCCGCATCCCCAGCCACCGCCGCCATCCCACCAGGCGCCCATGGCCAATCCGACACCGAACGCGAGCGCCAGGGATCCAACCGGCGGCGCGGGGGGATAGTAAATCGGCGGATAAGGGTAAGCGGGAGGTCCCCAGACCACCGCCGGACTATACGAGGGCACATAGACGACCTGCGGGTCCGCCGGCTGAATCACGACGACCGTCTCTTTTTCGATCACCTTGGTTTCAACCACCTGTTGCTCGGTGGTCTTCAAGACTTTCTTGTCCACGGCCGACTTGCGCATTCGCTGTACGGCCGCCATCACATCGCCCTCCTGCGCGAGGAAGGCATTTCCAAGGTCCGTGGTCCACTGGATGTCATCTGCCAAACGCTTCGCCACGTCAGGCGTCCCGGCGAGCGCCTGGACGCTTGCATCCCAAGGCTCCTTCTGCACGGCATCGGCGAGCGCCTTGTCTTTCAAGCCCGGGTTTTTCGCGAGGAATTGCTGCAGCTGGATGATCTCGAGAGGATATGTCGAGGCTGCCAGCGTTTGCGCGAGCAACGGGTCGGGATAGAGCGCAATCGGCGCAACGAGCGAGTCGAGTTGGGCGGGCGGAATAGCCGGCGCCGCGGTGCCGGAAGGCGCCTGCGCACTCGCGAGAGGTACGGCGCCCGGGCCTGCCAACATGCTGACACTCGCCAGGATCGCGAAACAAAGTGTCACGAGGACACCCCGCATGCTTGCTCCCACAGGACCTATCCGATTCGTGATCATGTCGTTCTCCGCATGTGCGAGTAATTCCGGACTAATGGATTTCGGGTACTCTCTTGTAGCCGGGGTTCGCCGGCTCCTCGTAACCCCTCGAACTCTGGCGGCCAGGCAACTCGATTTTGGCGCGCTTTATCTCTCGATAAGGAATGAGGCTCAGGAGATGCGAGATACAGTTGAGCCGCGCGCGCCGTTTGTCGTTCCCATTGACGATGTACCAAGGCGCGGCCGGAGTGTCGGTGGCGTGCAACATCTCGTCTCTGGCGCGCGAGAAGTCGTACCAGCGGCGGTGCGACTCGAGGTCCATCGAGCTCAGCTTCCAGAGCTTGCGCCCATCGTTGATCCGCGATTCAAAGCGCCGAGTCTGCTCTTCCTGGCCCACCTCAAACCAATACTTGATGAGGATGATTCCCGACTCGACGACGACTCGCTCCCACGCAGGGCAGATCAACAAGAATCGCTTGACCTCGCTCGCGGTGCAGAATCCCATTACTCGCTCCACTCCCGCCCGGTTGTACCAGCTGCGATCGAAAATGATCACCTCGCCCGCCGCCGGAAAGTGAGTGATGTAGCGCTGCAGATAGAGCTGAGAATTTTCACGCTCCGTGGGAGCTGGCAGCGCGACGATACGAAACACCCTGGGGCTCACTCGCTCGGTGATGCGCTTGATGACACCCCCTTTGCCCGCTGCATCGCGCCCTTCGAAGACGACAATCACTCTCAAATCCTTTTTCTGCACCCAAAGCTGCAATTTCACGAGCTCGACGTCGAGCTTCTCCAACTGACTCTCGAAATCCTTCCTGGCGAGCTTTTTCGGTTTCTTCCCGGATGCGCGGGCAACGTGCTTGGCAGCCCTGACCGATATTTTTGCGTCGGCCGCGCCGCAGCCGTGACTCACATCCTTGGCACTGACAACCGGCTCGCTGCTGGCGCTGCCCATACTATTGTTGCGTGCTGGAGTAGCCCGGCTGCTTGCCGGCAGAGCCTGGGGCATTGCCCGTGTAAGCAGTGGCGTTCCAGGGTATCTGGCTCTTTGGATTCACCTGCAGCGCCGGCGGCCACGCGGCATTGCTGTCAAAGCGAACGTAGCCCATGCCTGGAACTCCAACCTTCACCATCGCTTCGTATTGCCGCAGCCGTTCCTTATCGATCTGTAACTTCACCCGAAACGAAGGGTTGTGCTGCTCTTCGGCTGTCGCGACCGTTTTGGGCATGAATTGTGCGTTGGGCGGAACAAAGGAAACTACGGCTTTGATGGGATATTCGGGAACGGCGTCGAGCACAATTCGAGCGTCCGATCCCAATGCGACTCTTCCCGAGACCTCCGCAGGCAGGAAGACGTACATGTATACGTCGCTGAGATCCGTCGTCGTCAGCACCTTGCCACCTGCCGCGAGGACCTCACCGGGCTTTGCCACGCGCCTTTGAACTCTCGCCCTGACTGGCGCCTGAAGCGTGTTGTCTTTTATCTCTGCGGCAAGCTGCTCGGTTTCCGCTGCGGCGGCGTCGATGGCGGATTGCGTTCGCACTGCCTGCGCTTTGGCGCCGACGAGTGCCGCCCGAGCCGCGTCGGCGCGCGCCAGGTTGATGTCCCTCTCCCGCTCGCTCACTGCACCGCGGCCGAGCAGTTCTTTCGAGCGCTTGAACCGTTTGTCGGCGTAGTCCAATTCGGACTGCTTGACCGTCACTTCGGTAAGCGCTGTGTTCCGATTGTCTTGAGCCTCGCGAGCCTTGACGTTGGCCGCTTGCAATTGCGCCTCGAGCGGCTTGGTATCCATGGTGGCAACCACCCGCCCTCCCTCGACCGTGTCCCCTTCGTTGGCGAGGATCTCCTTTATGCGGCCTGCATACTGAGTTGAAATGTCGATTTCTTTCGCTTCGAGCCTGCCGTTGCCACCGGCGAATCCGGGCGGTAGCGCTGGTTTGGAGAGCACCCGCCAGGCTATCGCTCCACCGCCGATGGCCAGGGTCGCCAGCGAGATGACGATTATTTCTTTCGACATCGTGGTTATCTCGTTACTCTCGACGCCAGACCCAAGGGTGGCCTACCTATCGGCGGACACCTCTTCAGGCTCGGCCTCTAACACCGCTTCTCGCCGCCGTGCACTTTTCTCAGCGACGTCACGCGCCTCCTTCTAGCGGGTGAGAAGGTTGAGGTCCTTTGGCTACGAAAGTCTCTTTGCGGGGCCGCACCTTCCATTCCGCTCGATCACGTGCGCCACGTGCATGATCCGGCGCGAGCCATAGGCCGCGCGGAATCCGCCCTACCGATCCCGCCACCGATCAGGCCGGACATGCCGGCGCAGGACAGGCGGGACCGGGGCGGGATATTTCGAAGGTCTATTTATCGCGAGGCGGTAGCAACACCCAGTGCTCCGTGGTCGAACCCGGCATTTCCATCGCTTCCAGGCGATTTTCGGCTATCCAGATGGTTATCTTTTCGCCGACCGACAGATCGTGGAAGAGCTTTTCATGTCCGTTCACCATCACGCGCTGATTCGGTCCCGGCTTGAAGCTGAATGCTGTCACCATCTCGCCCGACGGGTCGAGCAACTGAACCGTCATGAAGTCCGGATCGGAGATGTATACCTTGGCGTCGAACTTCGCATAGCGCTTCCCTTGGTAGACGCGTCCGTCTATGCAAGCTTGTGGAGCTTTCGGATACTTCTTTACGAACGCGGGACCCCACTTCAGATCGCTGCACGCCACTTGGGGAAGATCATTCGGATCGACGACAGCGTGCGCGATACCAATCCAGAGCGGCAGCGCGAGCGCCGAGAGAAACAGCATCACAATTTTCTTCATTTGCAAAAACTCCTATTTATTAATAGCCCTGATCATCCGTGTCCCGCGACCTCACCCAGAGGTCGCTTTCCGCGACACGATCATCTCGGGACTCCCGTGCCGGTGAAGACTCAACACTCGCGCCATTAGCCACTTTGATGCCATCGCGCTGGCTATTACTTCCTGATCGACTTCTGAAACATGCGATCCATCTTTTCGTTGATTTGCGCGATGGCCGCAGCATTCTGCTGAGCCAGCGATAACGCCTGGTTAGCCGTGGATTGCGCCGCACTGGCTGTGGATGCAGCGTTTCGTGCCTCGCTCAATGCGGCCGCCGAGTCGCTCACGGCTTTCTGAACTTCCGTACCCAGATGGCTCACCTCTGTTTTGAGCTCATCAATCTGCGTCTGAAGCGGTTTCAGGTCCGTGCACCCCGCGAAAGCCAGGATGCAGAGCGCGGCGACTGGTGTCTTTAGTATCGTTAAACGTGTCATAAAAGCGACTCCTCAGGTAAACGGTTGGTTAAACGCTTCGGGATCGACGCCAAAACGTCCTAAGTCTTTTCTTGCGATGGCGATACACTTCGTTGGGTGGTCCTTTCCTCCGGTGATCCTTGTCTCCCGATCGTTGCAACCAGGGCCGTTTATGGGCGGGCGCTCAAAACTTGTAATTGATGCCCACCCGAAAAAGATTTGCGGTGAAGCTGTTGTGAGTGTTGTCCAGCTTTATATCTCCATACGCGGCGCAAGTTGTGGCGCTGCCGGTGCAGGTCGTAATGGAGTTGTCTCCTTTGCCGAGATTCACGTAGGTGTACTCGGCTCTGAAGGTCCAGTGGTCCACCATGATGGTTTCGATACCGAAACCCACTCCATAGCCGCTGGAGTCATAGTCCTTTCCGCCGTGGAAAACCGCAGTTCCGGTGGGTTGTGTTGGAACCCCCGCGATGGGGTGCGCCGGAGCCAATGCGGGAGTGAAAGTGGCCGTAACATCGCGAGATCCGCTGGTGAAAACACCGCCGAATCGAAAATAGGGCAGCCAGTTGTCGACCGCATATCCGATGCGGGGGCCCAGGATCAGGAACCCGTCCGGGTCGTTTTTACCGGAGAACGTGTAGACACCGTCAGGCGGCGGTGACGCTCCGCTGTAGGTATTCGAGCGGTGGACATCCTTGCCGCTGTAGGCTTCGTAATCGAGGCCGAACCCCCACACCCACTGATCGTATTGAAAGTTGTAGCCGATCTGCGCACCGCCGATGAATGTACCGTCGCTGCTGGGGCATGCGCGATAGCGAAAGGCAGGGGCCGTGTTGACGATGAGGGGATTGACCGTTGGGCCGCTGGGGACGTGTGTCTCCCAATTGTCGCAGGTGCTGCTCCACCCTCCACCAATGTTCCCGCCGATGTAGAACCCTCTCCACGAGCTGTTCGCAGTGGCAATCACGTCTTGCGCCTGCGCGGTGCCGATGAAGGCAACGACAGGCAGCAAAACCGCAGTGATCTTCGATAGTTTCATAATTGACATCCTGGCAGTTGGGTTAGGGGCGAAGCAGTGCCTCGACCGAAACTCGGCCGGGCGTCCGTTGAACCGCTGTTATCGTGCCGCTGAAATACCCCTCGCTTAGTTAGTTGGTTTGCCGTCTCGGATTGCGTTCGCGTGACGCATCTTGCTGCACAGAAAGAAGAGCGGACAATTGTACGAACAGGCACAACGCCTTGCCCGAAGGGGCAGGCGTTCGGCGGCCGACGCCTGACCGGCGCGATGCGCCTGACTTACTTTTCTTCCGGTAAGTTTCGCAGCTGCTCGGCTAGCGCGCCGAGTTCGGCGGTGGAGCGCACGCCGAGCTTCTCGATCATCTGCGCGCGGTAGACCTTGACCGTGCGCTCCGCCAGCCCGAGCTCGTAGGCAATCACTTTGTTCGCCTTGCCTTCGATGACGCGAACAAATACATCCCACTCGCGGGAGGTAAGCTGGGCGAAGCGCGCGTATAAGTCGTGCGAGTAGCTGCGTACGCTTCGTGAGTTCATGTCACGTGCCAGTGCGCGCGAGATGGCTGCCAGGAGCGTCTCACGGTCGACAGGCTTCTGCAGAAAATCGACGGCGCCGGCCTTCATCGCGCGGACAGTCAAGGATACGTCGGCATGGCCCGTCAAAAATACGATCGGCAAGTCGATCATGGATTCGCGCATGGCGTCCTGCAAGTCGATGCCGGAGAGGTCGGGCATAAGGAGGTCCAAGAGCACGCAGCCGGGTCCTTTGGGAGGGCGCAACAGGAACTCGCCGGTCGAGGAATAGCCGCGCACCAGGTAGCCCGCGCTTGTAAGAAGCCGCATAACTGCCTCGCGAAACGAGACATCGTCGTCGACAACGTGAATTACCGGCGGTGGTACACTCATAAGGCACTCGCGTTGCGCAGGACTTGCCCCGTCGCGTGCATGGAAGGAAATACGGCACGAAACTCACTGCCCTCACCCCACCGGCTCGTGACCTCCATGCAACCGCCATGGGATTCGACAATCGTGCGGGCGATGGATAGCCCGAGCCCCATCCCGGTACGTTTTGAGCTGTAGAAGGATTTGAAGATCTTCGGCAATTCGCCCGCCCCGATCCCTTGACCGAAGTCCCGTACCGTGATCGTCGAGCACCGTCTAGTGCTCGCGGTCGATACGATGATCGTGCGACGCTCCTCTCCCACATCCTGCAGTGCGTCCATGGCATTCAATATTAGATTGATCAGCACGTGCTGAAGCTGAGTCCGATCTCCCAGGATCTGGGCGACCGCATTTAAGTGCAGTTCGATCTTCATTTGTCGACGCTTTGCCTCACCCTGCAACAGGCCGTAAACATCGGCCACGACGGCGTTGAGGTCCGTCGGTTGATGTTCGACCTCATGTTTTGCCAAAAGCGAGCGCAGGCGCCAGGTCACTTCGCTCGCGCGAAGGTCGTCACGGCGGATGTCGGCCAAAATTGGACGCAGCGCTTCCCGCACATCTCCCTCGGAATCCAGCAGAAACTCAGCCGTTTCGGTGTTGCTGAGGATTGCCGCCAGCGGCTGCCTGATCTCGTGCGCAATCGAGGCGGTGAGCTCGCCGGCGATCGCTAGCCGCGACGCGTGCGTCGTATCGATTATGTGACTGCGCAGCTCTCGTTCGGCGAGGCGTCGCCGCCGAAGCTGCGTGAGCCACATCGCAATCAGCACCGCAGCGAGAATGAGCACCGATGTCATTACAGTTTGCCGCATATATTTTTCCCAATACCCCGGGCCGCTGAACCGAATCTCGCAGCCGGGAGGTAACAGGCGCTCATCCAACGACCAGCGTCGAAGCACCCTCGCGTCCACAACACAACGGCTTGGCGCAATGAGTACGGCCCGACTCGGGTCAATCGGCTCGCCTGCTATCGCCGCTTGCACCTGTTCCGCAACCAGGCGCCCTCCTCGCTCATACGACTCCATACTGCCACCCAAAATGCCGAAGCCGAGATAGGTCTCGTTGTCGGCATACACGGGCGCGCGCGATGCTTTGGTTATCTTACCCAGCAGATCTCGCGGCATATACAGCCGTCCGTCACGGTCACGAAACTGTCCAAGGTAAACGACGATTGCGTCTGCCGGTTCCGTGGCGATTCGGGCAAGCAGCTCCGGCAACGGCAGGCCGGAAAGAAATTCAACGCCGATCGGTGCGGTTGCCGCCAAATGCTCTCGTGCCAACCGCTCCGCACTCTTGTCGATGTCCGACGAGCCTGAGACAACCAGGATGCGCCGTGCCTTGGGCTGCACGCGCCGCGCGACATCGATGGTTGCGGCCACATCATTGTCTGGAGAAATGCCGATTGCGTTGAGTGGCAGCTCATTGCGGTCGACGCTCGTCGTAAAGTTCTGGTACACCACCCGTGCACCTGGCCACAACCGCTCGCCATGCCGCTTGAAGAATTCAAGCGCGGAATTTGTGACCACGACGACTACGTCGATATGCACTCCCTGATACTTTTTCGCAAGAACTGCGAGCATCTCGGGCTCCAGCGCTTGCTCATCGAAGTGTTGGGCATCGAAATCTTCGGAAAGCAGCACGATCCGCTCGCCAGGTTGATCGGCGAGGCTCGCTCGCATAGCCCTGTCGATATCGAGATAGATTGAATAATAAGGATCCGTACCGTTGAGAATCAGTACGTTCGCTTCCCGGTCGGCGGCGACGGAGGATGCAGCCGCGTAAGACGATTGCGCAATCGTCGTCAGCAGGCACAGCGCGAGCAATACACGGTTCATCGGAGGTAAGCGCACCCGTCCCTCGACGATTGTGAGCGACATTCCTTTCGCGACACCTAAATCCGGTAAGCCCCCTGCTATTTACCGTCGCGCTTCGTCGTAGATATTTGAGATAAGAATGGCACAGTAACCGGCGGATCTGCAATGCAATCCCGGCCCTCGATGCTTGCCCTTTGGGGCAAAACTTTGTGCCCGCTCGCCCACTTGTTATTAGTTTGTTGCGCGCCGAGGATGGCTCGTCACTACAGACGAGAAGTGAGGGGAATACGTATCGCATGTAGACACGGTCGCACACAAGGCTCTTAGAACCGATGGACGCTGGCACAGTGCTCGTAGTTGAGGATGACGACAGCGTGCGAAGGGCTGTGCAAAGAGTTTTGAATGCGTCTGGAATACCGACGACTACCTACGCATCAGCCGAGGCATTGTTGGCGGTTGGTCCCGACGAGGGCGATGTGTGCGTAGTCGCGGATTTCGACTTGCCGGGAATGTCGGGGCTCGAGCTTCTCGCCGAGTTGCGCAGACGCCGGTGCATCCGTCCGCTGATCCTGATCTCGGTGTTTGATTCGGCTAGCGTACGCGAAGAGGCCGAAGATAGTGGAGTGGCAGCTTATCTCGCGAAACCGTTCCATAGCGCCGCGTTGCTCGCGGCCATCGGGGCCGCGACCGGATCACAGAAGCGGATGTGAGAAGTTCGCACCGCCGAGAACGCCGGGGTAGCGACTACTTCTTTGTCCCGCCCGTGCCTTAGAGCTTGGTTCCGAAGTTGTACTTGACGGTGAATTGAAGGCGCGTGTCGTTGCCCGAGAGTCCGTCATTGTCCTTGCGATCGCCCCACAACACTTCGCCACCTATCATGACGTTGGTGACCGGATACCAGAGCAGGTTTGCCGACGCGTATTGGGCTTTGTGGAAGGCGTCCGGCGTCTGGAAGTTTGTGTTGTCCACCTCTGTCATGCTCCAGCCGAGAGAGGTGGAAAATTTCTGGCTCCAATAGTGATCGTAGTACGCGACCACGCCAGTCAATGGGACTGCTTCAGCCGACAATGCCGGAGTCCCGGGGACCAACGGATTAAAATACGCGTTGGGTGCGAGATCGGTGCCGCCGTCGTTCATGTAGCTCGCGATTCCATCGCCGTGCACCACTTGCAGCAAAAGCTGATCCTTGCCGACCGTCTTGATGGCGGCGCTCAGATTGACGCCCCAGCCGGTTTCGCTGCTGCTAGTCCACGCCCCCTGCCCGGCGACGGTCTGATATTCATAGCCGACGCGACGCAGAATGCCAGCGATTTGGAAGTGCCCCCAGTTCCCATCCAGGCGGAAATGCGAAGTGAGATCGGGCACTTTTTCCTGACTCTGGAGCGACGCGTCTGCATACTGATCGATGAGGCGAACGTTGCCGGGATCGATGTCGTTGCCCGGCCGTTCGATCGCAATGGCAAAACTGGCAGTCTCTGTTTTATAGGGCGTCCACCGAATCTGTGGGTCGCGCAAAAACACCATGCCGTTCGGGCCCCAGTAATCGATGGTGTTGGGAAACACGTCGATGTCCATGAATACGCTGTTGGTTTGTCCCGCGAGCAGCTGCTCCCATTCACCGTAAACGTGACGCAGACGAAAGGTGGTTTGTCCTTCGTCGACTCCCACGCCGAACAGATCGAACTCGAACTTGAACGTGATCGGGGCGCCGTCCTCGACCGTCGGCATCGTTCCCTTGACCCCGAAGCGGCTTTGCTTGACGCTAACACTCGCATCGCCATTGGCGCCGTACGGATTGACGCCCTCCGCGTCGTCGACTCCGATCTTCGAGGGACGGAAGGCATCGGTCCAGTTGGGGTCGACGCGGTGGGAGTCCTGAATGTAATCGGTCTGCGCAAATCCGTAAATTTCGAATGAATAGGTTTGCTCATCGGCTTTGACCCCCGGCGACGCGAGGCCAAGAACGCCCAAAGCACCTGTTACGATGCGGCCAAGATTCTTGATTGTCATCCGGCTCCCTCCAGGGCTGTTTTTTCTCGCGAGTACCACTGGCCGATGAATTCGGCCGAAGCATGATCCTTGGCGCTTATTTGCCCGACAACTAGACGAACAGGCATGACGATTTGCCCGAAAGGGCAGCCTTTAAGCATGTTGATTTACTGGTGGCGCGCGCTGGCTCGCTGGAAGTCGCTGTACGCCAAGCTCATTATGACGCCCCGGATGAAACCGACACGTGTAGTAATTTTGGTGTTCGCGCTCGCGGCCGCGAGCTGCGCAACGCCGATCGGTGTCACAAAGATAAGTCCGCAGGAGGCCAACCGCTCGATCCCCCAGAACGCCTTGACCAACGGCAAACCAAGTGAGCTATCGACGCAGTTCCTGTATCGGCTCGATCTTGTCGAGCGCGCCAAGGAGGACCCCGTCGGCGCGCTCAAGGTATTGCATGCGGGGCTTGGGCAGGTGGACGAATCGGTGCGCCTCATGGCGCTCGCCGAGCTCTCCTTTATCTACGCCGCCCAAAGCGGAGATCGTTCCTATGATTTCGCTGCGGCGGCTTACGCTTGGGCCTTCCTGTTCCCGAAGGATCGCGCCAAACGTCCGGGCCAATACGATCCAAACGTTGCGCTCGCGCTTGGCATCTATGACCGGGCGATCACGGCGGGTTTGAGCCAAGGGGGATCCGCGGCAGAAGTCCTCGATCTGTCCGCTCGCACAGTAGGCTTACCGTTCGGCACGCTGGAGCTTTCGCGCGCCCCTGCCGGATTCCATGACGGAGGAGGCGAGCTGACGGGCTTTATAGCGCTGTCCCATTTTAAAGTATACGGGCTGCACAACCGGTATCGGGAGGCCGGAATCGGCGCAGCCTTAGTCGCGAGCACCTCGGCCACGGGCGACGATCGGGTAGACAAATGGCTTCCTCCGCGTGGGACGGTGCCGGTCACGCTCGTATTGCGGTTCGACGATCCGCGGCAGGGCATGAGCACGGGTACGTTGCGCGCCACTATCGAAGCGCACGACGCGGTCGCTGCTCCTCTCGTTGAAATAGATGATCAACAGATACCGCTCGAAACCGATTCCAGCGCCGCGTTGGCCTATCGGCTCGAGGGCGCGCCGGTCTGGGATTTCGCATTCTCGGGATTCCGTGGCGGCGACTCGGACACACTTTTTCAGACGAGAAGTCCGGGCGTCAAAGAAGGTAAAGGGCTTTTTATGCTGCGTCCGTATATCGCCGGACGGATCCCCATCGTTTTCGTGCATGGCACGGCCTCGAGCCCGGCCCGCTGGGCCCAGATGGTGAACGAAATCCTCGGCGATCCCGAGCTCTCGCGGAAATATCAGTGCTGGTTCTTCATTTATAACACCGGCAACCCTATTCCGTACTCGGCCCTCAGGCTTCGCGAGGCACTTGAGGAAGTAGTGAAGGACGTCGATCCTGAGGGCAAGGATATGGCGCTTCGACACATGGTGGTGATCGGTCACAGCCAGGGGGGGCTCTTAGCCAAAATGCTGGTGGTAAGCAGCGGCGATAAGTTCTGGAACAACATCAGCAACGTGCCGATCGATCGGGCCAAGCTACGTCCCGAAACGCGGGATCTTTTACGTCGGGCGTTGTTCCTAAGTCCACTGCCCTTCGTAAAGCGCGTGATTTTCATCGCGACACCGCATCGCGGCAGTCGACTCGCGAATCACTGGCTGGCGAGCCTCGCCCGCAGCCTTGTCACGTTACCCGGAAATCTGGCGAATATGGCGGGCGACATGATCACGCTGCGTGGGACCGACACGCCGCCCAACGGACTGCCGACCAGCGTCGACCATATGAAGCCCTCCAACCCATTCCTGAAAACGCTGGCTTCGATGCCGGTCGCGCCCGGTGTTTACGTGAACTCCATCATCCCCATCAAGGGAGGCGGGCCACCGGCAGATGGCGATGACGGAGTCGTGACCTATCGAAGCGCGCATATCGAGCCGGTGGAATCCGAACTTGTGGTGACGTCGGGGCACTCTACGCTCGGGACGTCGCCTACCATCGAAGAGGTTCGCCGCATTCTCCATCTGAATCTGGAAGAACTGTGAGGACATTCAGACCGCCCGGCTCGCAGCGTCGGCGCGGTGATCAGCGGGACTCTGCAGCTGATTCCGGCGCATTTGACTGCGCCGCCAATCACTCGGTGACTTCCCCACAATTCTATGGAAGAGATTGCTGAGGTGAAACTGATCGACAAAGCCGCATTCGGCAGAAAGCCGGCCAAGTGATTCTCTGGAGATCATCATCAGCTGTTGAGCACGCTCGACTCGCCGACGCATTACGTACTGATGCGGCGTGCAACCGAAACTTTCTTTGAAGGCGCGCTTAAAGCGATACGGGCCGCATTGCACCACTTTGGCGAGCTCCGTAATTCTGATCCTAGAGTGAAGGTTTGCGTCGATGTACGCCTCAACACGACAGCATTGCCACAGTGCCAGGGGGCCTGGCTTCACTGTAGCCGATCCGATTTTCGAACGCGGTCGATTCGCAACTGACATTGAGACGATAGCTTCGGGCTGCATCAAGGCTTTATCTCCGTTGTGATGTCATGACATGGATCGCGCACTTAACGTCAGCGCGCCGACATCGCGCCTCGTCCGCGGGTTTTGCGGCCGCGACGAGCAGCGCTTCTCGCTGCTCAAGTACGCCGCTCAGCGATCAAACAGGAATCGCCGCATAAAATCTGTCGGCTTCAGCGGTTCCTTATGCGGCAGGGTCCGTCATCGGCTGGTGTAATTCCACTGGACCAACAGGCATAAAATTCCGCCCAAAAGGGCCAAAGAAACACGCGCGCAAGCCCGCTGGTTAATAAAGAGCGAGCGCCATGTGGCCGTCCGACGCGATCATGTGTCGCGAAAGCAGCAAGTCGGCAACACCTCGATAACCTACGGTGTAGCGTCCGTTGCATTTCGCACTACGGCACCAGGCCTCGCAAACATTCTCGCGAAATTCAAGGCTCGCCGAGCATGTAGATGCGTCCAGCTCGGCGAGCCCGATGTCCCAGTTGACCAAGTCGGACAGACTTGTTATGCGCCCGCTGACCTAGTCTCACGCCTAATGCGGTTTCGATTTATTTCCAACCGAATCCGCGGACAAATAGCGCACGCCCAGGTGGCGCGCCATGCAGAAGAAGATTTCTGTCTCGCGAAATGGCTTGAAAGTGCAGTCATCAAAGCCCGCGCGCATCACTTCTTCACGCGACGAGGCATCTGCAGCCGCGGTGATGGCGGCGATCTTTATCTCCGCCCCGCCGTCCAACTGGCGAATCCGCCGCGCCGCTTCCGCTCCACTCAATTTAGGCAGACGCAGATCCATCCAGATAAAGTGCGGCCGCCACTGCTGGAACGCTTCAATCCCGAGTGCCCCATTCTCCGCTACCCTCACCTGAAAGCCGAGCGCGTCAGCATCTTCCGCAACACCGCGGCGCTTTCGGGTCGTCTTCGACAATCAGAACGCGCCACTCCGGTTGGCCTGATTCAAGGATGAAGGGATGCCCTTGGGCCAGCGCCACACCATAGGTCTCCGACTCCGTTGCGAGTTCCAGCGGGAGTTCGACCACGAAACGTGAGCCTCGGCCTACTTCGCTGTCAACAAGCAACTTCCCGCCCATCAGCTCTACCAATCTGGCGGGTAATTGTCAGGCCGAGACCTGTACCCATTTGTGGACTGGAATTGCGCAGCCTGTTCGAACGGCTCGAATATGCGGCCCAAGTCATGTTGTGGGATCCCCGCGCCAGCTGTCCTCAATTTCGAAACGAAACCGGGCGCGGCCGGTCTCATCGGCCGGCTGAGCGCTCAATCGCAACTCTACGCTTCCTATTGTTGTGAATTTAATGGCGTTGCCGAGCAGGTTGATGAGGATCTGCCGCAACTTCGGCGCGTCCACGCGGACGTAGCGTGGCACGTCGGGAGCCGATGGTAAACGAGCGCCAGATGCTTCTCCTCCGCCCGGCCTCTCATCATTGCGACGACAGTTCGAACTGTCGAGTTCAAATCGCTGGCGGCGATAGCGAGTTCCGTTTTGCCGGCCTCGATTTTGGCAACATCCAGCACGTCGTCGATAAGTCCCAGGAGATGCTCGCCGCCGCGGTTAATCGCGGCGATGTCCTCGAGCTGATCGGAGGTTGGGTCACTCTCGCTCAGGAGTTCGGAGGAAACCAGGATGACGCTGAGGGGCGTACGAAGTTCGTGGCTCATATTGGCCAGGAACGCGCTCTTGGCCCGGTTGGCAGACTCCGCCTGGTCTCGCGCCTCCGCAAGTTCGTGTGTGCGCCGCTCAACAAGCGCCTCAAGGTGCTGCTGGTGACTCTGTAATTCCTGAAGGCTCGCCCGCAGCCTGGCGATAATCTGTGCGACCGGCATGGCATTGATCACGATCCCCTGCACAATTATGAACCAGGTCCCGAGTGCCGTTGCCTGATGGGATGGCAGACTCACGTGCGTCATCTCCAAAGCCGTAAATGACAGCGCGCTGAGCAGACACGCACCCGCCGTCCATAGGGCGGCTTCGTATCCTAAGAGCCAAGCCGCGGAGGCTGGCAAGGCCACGTAAAGCAGCGCCGCCGGGCTGTGTACACCGCCGAAGAAAAGACAAACGAGCGTCGCCCAGATCCAAGTGCCTGCGAGGTAAACCAGACTGGCGCGCTGGAAGCGGCCGAGCCGGAGCAGCACGAGTGCAGTGGCGTAACTCGCTTCCTGAGCGAGCGCATTGAATATTCGTGGGAAGCTCAGCGGAGCAAACGGTATCGTGACGATCCACCCGGCTGCGAGCCACACGAAGAGTGTTGCGAGGAGAACGTGCAGAATTCTTGCCGTCCGGTCGTCGGCAAGCGGACCCCGAAGCCCGATGAACGGCCTGAGGCGATTCATCATCCGAGCAATGTAGGGCTTGAACTTCAAGGGTGCCCCTTCGCGAGTCCAACGTATTAATGATACAGAATTCCGCGCGCTTCAATACAGTAGGGCCCACGGTAGGCCCCAAGTATTTTGAGCAAATTTCGCTATAGTCTCCTCAGCCGACGGCTCGGCAACCAGCCTGACGCATGGCGTCGATGAGCTTGGCAAGGGGATCCATCTTATAAAAGAAACCCGCACCGCTCTCGATGGCCCGCGCCTGCAGCGCAGGATAGGCATGAGCGGTCATGAAAACGACTGGCGTGCGATAGCCGCTTGCGAGCAAACGCCCCTGCATTTCCAAGCCGGACATTCCGCTGAGCCGAATGTCCACCAACAGACAGCAGAAATTTTCCTTCGATGGATCGGAAATGAATGCCTCCGCAGAGTGGTACTCAACGGCTTCGAGATCCACCTGGCGCAAGGCACGACCCAGCGCTTCGCAGAGGCTGACATTGTCATCGATGATCGCAACTCTATTCGAGGAGTTGCTCACGGTGACATCGCTGAGTTGTCCCAAACGTTTCCAGATCGACTCATGTGGCAGGTGTTACCTTGAACGGTGAGCAAACGCACAGCCGCAAAGTACAGCCAGCTCTCGCCAGTCCATATGTGCGCAAATGTGGAACCCATCCCTGGTTAAACAAAGCTCGCCCAGATGTCCCTCGGCTGTCAAGCCAGAGGGCGAAGTGAGTCAGCGCTGAGAGAGGAGCTCGAACCCTCGACCTCGACATTATGAGGCGGGAGTGCGACTGGATTCCGGACGAAATCAATGACATAGATCGCCGGATTGTCGTCATAACGGCCATATTCGCCATATTTATCCCGATGGTTGTTTTTGGAATGTGGAGTATGATGTGGATAGATACCCACATCAGACTCCACATCGATGAAGACCATTCAAATGACTATCGATGAGCGACTGCTGAAGCTCGTCGACAAGATGAGCCAGGCGCGGAAGACCACCCGCTCGGCGTTCATTCGCGACGCACTCGAGGCAAAGATCCAGCGAGAGCGAATTCGAGAGGAAGAAGTTCGTCACGCCGAAGGCTACACACGCAAGCCAGTCGAGCCACGCGAGTTCGACGTCTGGCTTAACCAGCAAGACTGGGGCGCGTCATGAATCGGGGTGATGTCTGCTGGTACACATTCAAGGCACCGGACAAGAAGCGACCAGTGTTAGTGCTCACGCGCGAGTCCGCAATTTCGGTACTGAATTCGGTCACGATCGCGCCCATCACATTGACGATCCGCAGCATTCCTACCGAGCTGCTGTTGACGGAGCAGGATGGCGTGCCTCACACCTGCGCAGTAAACTTCGATAATCTTCAGACCGTACCCAAGAGCAACATCGGCGCTCGCATTACGCGATTAACGTCGCGGAGAATGAAAGAGGCGGCGGCTGCGGTGTCATTCGCGCTCGGGTTCGACGATGAATAAAGGTGCTGCGCAAGGAGCGAAGTGATATCAGGTCCGGACCACGGTCTGGGGGCACTGGCCTCGTGTAGTACCTTCGCCCCCCCACGCTAGCGCTCGGTTCCGCCTCCCGATGTGGTTCGGTAAAGGGACCCTTTGATTTTGGTGGTGAGAGAGGGACTCGAACCCTCGACCTCGGCATTATGAGTGCCACGCTCTAACCAGCTGAGCTACCTCACCACGAAGGGCCGAGCATTGTCGGGAGCCGGCGTCCCTCTGTCAAGCCAAAAATACCAAACGACCTTAGTCAAATCAATGGGTTACGTGAAACTTGCCTTCACCCCGCCTCTGTTACGCATTCCCGGCCCCCGTTTCCGAAGCGTGGGTCTCCCCGGGGTTGTGCGCGACGCGCCGGCCGCCCAGCACTTGCAGCCACCGCGGCGTGCGCGCATAGTCCGACGCCCGCGACCGCACCCAACGGCTGCATTGCCCACGAAGTAAAAGCAAAACATTAAAGGGAGAAGGGCTATGAAAGAAATTGTGGCTATCACATTGCTCAGCACGCTGTTCCTCGGGAGCGCTGCGTTCGCGGCCGATGCCGTGGACGGGACGTGGAATCTCAATGTCGCGAAGTCGAAGTTCAGTGGCACGGCGCCGAAGAGCGGTACGCGCGTGTATACCGACGGCGCCGACGGCACGACCCTTGATCAGAAGATGGTCGGCGCCGATGGCAAGCAGGCGGCGATGCACGTGACTCTGGGGTACGACGGCAAAATGCATGCGATAACCGGTAATCCCGACGCAGATGCCGGCACCGGGAAGGCAATCGACGCCCGCACCAGCGACTTCGCGCTTTCGAAAGGCGGAAAAGCGACCGGCACCGTGCATCGCGTCGTGTCGGCAGATGGCAAGACACTGACGGTTCATAACAAGGGCACGCACGCCGACGGTACGCCGTACGACGATACGTTGGTGTTCGACAAGCAATAGGGGTCGCATAAGGCACCGGGCGGGCGCGGGCAAAACTCGCGCCCCGCCGCGCGACGGCAGACCCCGGAGTAAGGGTGAGAACATGGTGCGCCTCGTCGCCGCGTTAATTGTCGTCTTATTGACTGCAATCTCCCCGTCCGCGCCCAGACGAAGCGGGATGAGGAAGCTGTCCACAGCCTGCCGCAAGCGTTCTGCGCAGCTTTCAATAAGCATGACGGGCACGAGCTCGCGCAGATCATGGCAGACGACATCGATTTCGTGACGGCGGGCGCCACTTGGCTGCACGGCAAGTCAGACTTCGAGAAGTATCACACGCGGTTACTCAACGGCCGCTTCCACGGCATGACGCCTGAACCGCTACAGGTTGCGGTGCGTTATCTGCGGCCGGACATCGCCGTTGTTCATTGGAGCTGGACGGGTGCCGGTGATAAGAACCCGGATGGCTCCGCGCGCCAGCGACGCTATGGCATCATGACGATGGTCGTTGAAAGGCGAAGCGGCAGTTGGCTTATCGTCGCCTCGCAAAATGACGACTCCTTCCCCGGCTTACCGCCAGAGTTCGAAGGAATAGTGTCGCCAATGCCAATTCCTAATCAGGTCGGTCCCCAACCGCCCGACCCTTGACGGCTGTGATCGGTGCGCATTGACACGCAATGACGCCACTCACAGTCCTCGCTGCGCTCAGTCGTAAGTTGCTGACTATAAAGAGATTTTACTGGATTGGTGCGGTCATCTTTAGACGCCCCCGTTCCTTGCTCAAGCATACTGCGCCAAAGACGCGGATCGCTGATAATGCGAATCTCAGGAGCCGCATAATGGAAAAGCCGGACGGCGCCGCGCGGCGCGATCTCATTGACGCTAAGACGCTACGGCGTCTATGTGTTGCTTCGAACTGGGCTGGTGCCGCGCAGACGGCATCGCACGCGGGCGCCGTGGGCGCAACCGGCACTCTCTTATGGTTGTCGTGGGGGACCTGGTGGGCAGTTCCGGTCTTCATGGTGCATGGCACGCTCCTCAATTTTCTCTATGCGGGGCAGCACGAGTTGAGTCATAGCACGGTTTTTCGGACTCGATGGCTCAACGAATGGATCGGTCGGCTATTTGGCTTCGTGCTCTTCTACCCGCGCACCTTCGACCAAGTGCAGCACATGGCGCACCATCGCTACACCCAGGATTGGGCGCGCGACGGCGAGCTGGCTCGCGATCCGTATACCTTGAGATCCTATCTCTTGTGGATGAGCGGCCTGACCTATTGGTACACCCGCTGGCGGCGCATCGTGCGATTCTCGGCCGGGATCGTCACCGAACCGTATCTCCCGGAATACCGGCACGCCGAGTTGATCCGCGAGGCGCGCATCCATCTGGCCGGATATGCGCTCATTGCGCTCGTATCGCTGCTCGCGCGCAGTTGGGCAGCCGTGCTCTTGTGGCTCGCGCCGATGTGCGCCATGAAATTCACGCATCAATTGCAAAACACCATCGAGCATCTCGGATTGCCGCATGACGACACGCTCGACAACACCCGCAGCACCCGGACCAATGCCGTGGTGCGGTGGCTGGCCTGGCAGATGCCATATCACACCGCGCACCACGCCTTCCCCGCCGTGCCCTTTCATCGGCTTCACGAGCTGCACAAGATGCTCTTTACCGATCGAGGATCGATAGCCCCGACCATGACTTACTGGGGATTCCAGCTCGCCGCTCTGCGCGCTTTCGCGGGCGGTAAGACCGAGGCCGACTATCCCGAAGACCGCGCGTGGATCTTCGAGTGATCGCGTGATCGAGTCGTCCCCTGAGTAATCGACTGCAGGTCTACCAAGCGCTTTGGGCCATGGGCAAGTTGGTCTCGCCTGAGGCCTCCACTGCACAGAAATTCGACCGCGTACGCGAAGCAGGCTTCGATGGCATGGCCATCGACTTGGGTGCACTCAGTTTCTCCGAGGCCGAAGCCACCGTCCCTCACTTCGCCCGCACGGGATTGCTTGGAGGCCTGACGGCCTTTCCCCAATCCGTCGAGGACTTGCGTCCGGCATTGGCTCTAGCGCACCGGATTAGAGCCCCCTATGTTGTCGTCATCGGCCAGGAAATGCCCGTCAAACTCGCCGAGATGATTCCGGTCGTCGAGGGATGGCTGCGGGTCGCGGAACAGGAAGGCATGCCCATCCAGTTCGAGACCCACCGTAACTGCATCACCAATGATTTGTTCACGACGGTGCAATTACTCGATGCGGTCCCCGCCATGCGCCTCGCCGCCGATTTGTCGCATTACGTTGTGGATCGAGAAATGCCCTGTCCGCCTCCTGCCTCCCTGCAAGCGCTGATCACGAAAGTTTTGGAACGCTCGGATTCCTTCCAGGGGAGAGTCGCCGCCCGCGGTCAAATACAGATCCCCCTGGGCTTTCCGCAAAGCGCCAAGTGGGTGGAGCTGTTCCGCCGCTGGTGGCGGGAGGGATTCGATGCATGGCACGCGCGGCATCGGACCGATGACGCGGCGCTGGTGTTCTTGTGCGAGCTGGGGCCGCCGGACTACGCAATCACCGCTGCGGATGGTCGCGAGCTGTCGGATCGATGGGAAGAGGCCTTGACGTTATCGCGCTGGGCGCGCGAGCTCTGGCGCGAGGTGTGCTCGTAAGCTATTCCGAGCACGGGCCACCGTTCAGATGCCACCCTCTGTTACCGGACAGCGCCGCAGCGGACGATGTCGATGGAGGTGGCTGCTCCCCTCGAGGCTTTGTACACGGCTACGAAGGCGAGGTCGAGCGTAAGCTTGATGCCGTCGAGCTCCACATAGCTCCGCTCATAGTCTCCATCATTGCGCAGGTCAGTCTCACTGGCCATCGAGAGCGCATGGCGGTACCAGTTCTCGACCGTCCCGAGAGAATCCAGGCTGCGGGCGGACAGGTGCATGCACCATCGGCCGAGATCATCGGTTCTCATTCGATCGTCCAGCCGCGCGCTGTCGATGTTCGGGTAGACGGGCAATCCGGTGGGGTTACGCACGACGGCCGGCACGGCCAATGAGGCGTGGGTCATCAGGGACAACGCGCAAACCACCGGGGCCACGCCCCTCCTGAGGCCTGCTAGCGGCACGGGACCACGCGGCTAAAAAGCAATGACATCGGCTTCTAATCGACCAATCGATCCAATTCTTGAGGGGGAACCGCTACCGCGGCGCAGGCGCCAATATCCCGCGGATGCGATAGAAGGCGTACCCGATGAGGTTGGTCACAAGAATGGTGGTGGTGATCTTGATGGCGAAATGGAGGGGATTGGGGACGTCGACAAAGGGATAGACACTGGTAGCGCAAGTAAAGAGCGTCGCACAGAAGCCAATGACGCAGAGCACCGCAACCCAGGTCGGGATGCGCGCCCGAACGAGCTTTGCGCCGACAAGGGGGATGGCGAACATGGCCAAATAAGCGAGGCCGTAGAGGATGTTGGACGCATTGTTGAGGACCGCGAACGCCTCGGCAGCCCGGACGCCGGCGGAGGCAAGAACGAGGAGCGCGGCGACGAGAACGGTGGCGACCAGGATGGAGTTGGTCGGGGTGCGGTATCGCGGGTGAAGACGTGAGAACCAAGACGGAATGAGGTGATCCCAGCCCGCGACCATCGGCAGCCGGGTAACGCCCGTGAAGATGAGGCTGGCGGCGCCCAGAATGCGGATCTGCAGAAGGAGAATGACGAGTCGGGCAAGGAGGTTGGCAAAGCCGGAGTCCCCGAACGCCAGGCGAAGCGTCTGCGGAATCGGCGCGATGTAGTTGATCGTCGCGCCGGTAAGCTCGTGGAAAGCAAGCACGGAGGCCGTTCCGAGCGTGAACATTAGAAAGATAATGGGCGAGGCGATGAGGATGGATCGGCCGATATCGCGCCTCGGCGCCTTCGACTCGCCGGCCATGATGGCGACGTACTCGATGCCGGCTGCGGCGAATAGCGTCTGACCGATGAGGGCGAGCGACGTTGCGTTGGATTCGGGGAGCTGCAGATCGAAAGGTGCGAAATGGATAGGCGCATGATGCCGCAGCGCCCAGAGCGGTGCGAGGATCAGCAACGCGAACGCAGCCATCATGACAATGCCAGAGACATTGTGAATCCATTTGCCGATGGCGAGGCCCCGGACAGCAGAGAGCGCGAGCACGATGAGAACTGCGGCAAGAAAGCAGAAAACGACGAGGTGATTTTCCGGAATCCAGGCGGCGCGCGGGCCGACCATGTAGGCGAACTCGCTGGGGATTTGGAACAGGATCGTGGCGATGGTGGAGAGTGCGTAGGCCCAGATGTTCCAGGCGACGAGAAAGCCAGCTGTGTCGCCGAATGCGCGGCGGGTCCACACGTAGAGCCCGCCTTCGAGAGGCATCTCGCGATTTAAGTAATAGACCGCAGCGGCCATGGGCAGATAGAAAGTGCCGAAGGCCAGCAGCCAAATGACGGTTTGTGCATGGCCGAGACCCGCGGCGATGCCTACCCATGCGCTGCCCACGACGGTGAGCACCTGCGACAGTACGAGATCGCGAAGGTTAAGCTGGCGCGGGAGGTGCTGGGCGGCGGTAGAACCGGTAGCTGAGGACTTTGAATCGCTACCCGTTGACGACATTGGCGATTGTCGAGTCCCAAACGCTCCAGTGACCGGTGACGATACACTAACCGAAAGAAGTCAATGGGGAAAATCGCGCCCTTCATACCGATGGCCGCGCTCTTGGTAATCCCAGATGGGGCGAGCTCAGCAGTTCACGCTAACGATGAAATGTATCCGTTGAGGTTGGCACGCGGTAGCAGACTGACGATCGCCGCCAAGATCGACGGCCAGCCGGTAACAGCTCTCCTGGACTCCGCCGCCGAGCCGGGATTTTATTGTCATCGCTAAACAAGTTGCTTAAGTATCAGTCTACGCTATACTTAAGACAATGCTTAACAAAGCCACGGCGCTTGACCAGACATTTCAAGCTCTCGCGGACTCCACCCGCCGGGCGATTCTGGTTGAGTTGACTCGCGGGCCGAGTTCGGTCAGTAAATTGGCGCGGCCGCTGGCGATGTCGTTACCCGCCGTTATGCAGCATCTTGCGGTGCTCGAAGACTCCGGGCTCGTGCGCTCACTGAAAATCGGCCGCGTCCGCACCTGTAGGATCGAGCCAAAGGCACTGAGCTTGGCCGAACAATGGATCAATCAGCGGCGTGCGGAGTGGGAGCGGCATTTCGACCGGTTGGGCGACTATCTGAACAGCCTCGCAACGAGAGAAAGCACCCATGCCAAAGACAAGTAACAATCCACGGCGTTCGGTGGTGCACGCGACGTTCTGTATCGAACGGACCTACCCGGTCTCTGCGGCGCAGGTGTTCAAGGCGCTGACCGACCCCGCCGCCAAGGCGAAATGGTTCGCCGGCGGCGATGGCTACACACTGCTCGCTCGCGAGATGGATGTGCGGCCCGGAGGTCGCGAGCATTTGAAGGGGCGGTGGGAGACCGGCGTCGTGTCAACCTTTGATGCGGTCTACCACGATGTGGTAGCGGACGAGCGGCTTGTCTATGCGTATGAAATGCACTTGGACGATCGCAAAATCTCTGTTTCTCTGGCCACGCTAGAACTCAAGCCGGCGGACACCTATACCCGTCTCGTGATGACCGAACAAGGCGCGTTTCTCGATGGTTATGACGATGCCGGTTCTCGCGAACGCGGCACCCAGCACCTGCTCGATGCGCTGGGGAATTCATTCAAATAGTGGACGGCAGTTCGCCGCTTTGATCAAACGCACCAATCCCAAGTAGTTCTCGAAGGGAATCTCCATGTCGTTGACTCTCTACGCCCACCCCTTCGCCGCCTATTGCTGGAAAACATTGATCGCCTTGTATGAGAACGCGACCCCGTTTACTTATCGAGTAGTCGAGGACGCGGTGGGATGGTCCGAACTCGAATCGCTTTGGCCGATCAAGAAATTCCCTCTGCTGCGGGACGGCGACGCGACCATTGTCGAGTCCAGCATCATCGTGGAATACTTGATGCGTCGTGCTCCCGGACCGATGCCGATGATACCGGTGAGCGACGACGACGCCCTGACCGTGCGCTTCATGGATCGGTTCTTTGACAACTATGTCATGAGTCCGATGCAAACACTGGTCTCGGATCGAATGCGAGCGGAGACCGAGCGCGATGCCAAAGGCGTCGCCGATGCCAGAAAGATCCTGGATGTTGCGTATGGATGGCTCGAAGCTCGGCTTACCCCCGGAGCATGGGCGTCAGGCAGCACTTTCTCCCTGGCGGATTGTGCCGCCGCCCCGGCGCTATTCTACGCAGATTGGGTACATCCCCTCGGCGATCGATTTCCGGCAGTTCGCACCTACCGCCGCCGACTTCTCGCCAGGCCCTCGGTCGCTCGTGTCGTAGAAGAGGCACGCCCTTTCCGCAAGTTTTTCCCGCAAGGAGCGCCGGATCGGGACTGACTACGCAATGCGATCCCTCCGGATGCTGTCGTTTGGCTTTCCGCCGATTTCGCCGGTCGCTGCTCCGGAAACAGGTGCCAGCCCTTGTTGATTTTCGTCCCGAATCCGTTCCAAATCGGCGAGTGAGGTATCTGCCAATTCATCCAGATGAGCATCGCCCGCCCGTCCAAGTGCGGGCGGACTTTGCCAGCGCCTCGTTCACCGCTAGCTCGTGATCCCATTTCGCGATCCTGCACACGCGACCATTGGCGGCTCGCGAGGGGTCCAGAGAGGTATTCTCAATCAGGACCCCATCGTGAGCCGTAATAACGATGCTTAGCGATTCTGCGACATCAAAGCAGTCCGCGGCTGCGTTCCGTTCTTCGCGTTGTATATCGCGAACAGCTCAGGCTGTCCGACCTTGGTCACCGCATCCGCGATCGCTCGGTGAAGGCAGGCATTCACTCGTGCTAGGGCCCCAAGGTCCCGATTGTCGACGGCAAAGGATTTGCACACCGCCTGGGCGGCCGCAGCTAAGCGGTTATAGAGCTTGTTCGCACCCTGCGGACTCGACAGGTTGAGATCCCCGAACTTCACCACAACCTGAGGCACGTCGGTGGTGTCGGCAGCCGCACCAATCGTGGCGTAGCCCGCGGCGAGCGCGCTGAGGATCACGGTAACAATGAGGCCACGAAGGCGGATTGGGCGGGAAGTCGTGTTCATGGTCATCTCCTGGATGTCGAAATAGTGGATCGAGGGCTGTTCGTCGGCATGTAGGCTACGGCCCCGCATGCCGGCTGAATGGGGCGATCACACCCATATTTCCCGCCGCAATACCCCATTTTTCCCGCAGCTTTCAGCCCAGGTTTGGTTTGGCAGTGACCGTGGCGTCCATCGACGACAATGTCGGATAATGGAGCTCTGATGCATCTGCTCGAGCGCCAGGAGCAACTTGAAGAACTGAACCGGTGCCTCCAGGAGGCACGCGCGGCTTGCGGCAAGCTTGTGCTGGTGGCTGGGGACGCAGGAGTTGGCAAAAGCGCCCTGGTCGAGCGATTCGTGGCCGAGCATAGGCGCGACGCCTACACATTTTGGGGCGCGTGCGACGGGCTCTCCACGCCGCAAGCACTCGCTCCGGTGTATGAAATTGCCGCGCAAAGCTCCGGGCTCGCAGGGCGTGCCCTGCGGGATGAGGAATCACGTGAGTGGCTGGTCCGGGCTCTACTGGAGGATCTGGCACGGCCTGAACGCGCTTCCGTGGTTGTGCTGGAAGACGTGCATTGGGCCGACGCGGCCACGCTGGACTTTCTGCGATTCATCGGCCGCCGGATTCAGCGAACGAGCGCGGTCTTGGTCGCCACTTATCGCCATGACGAACTTTCTGCAAATCATCCCCTGCGGCTGGCGCTTGGCGAGCTGACCGGGCATCACGTGATTCGAATGCGCCTTGCGCCGCTCTCCCTCGCGTCGGTCAAGGTGCTGGCAGGCGAGAGTGGCCGCGACGCCGGTCTCCTGCATCAGGTCACCGGGGGCAATCCATTCTTCGTGCGCGAGGTGCTCGCGAGCTCGAACGAACTCGTCCCGGAGACCGTACGCGATGCTGTGATAGCGCGGCTGGCGCGCTGCTCGCCCGCCACGCGCGAGCTGGCCGAGGTCGTCGCTATATCCCCCGGCAGGTCCGAGACCTGGCTCGTCGAGTCGGTTCTTGGCCCGCGGCAAGCCGCGGTCGACGAAGCCGGCGCCCGGGGTTTGCTTGACGTGCAAACTGACTCGTTCGGTTTTCGCCACGAACTTGCGCGCCTGGCCGTCTACAGCACGATTGAGCCGGAACGTGCCCGCGCGATGCACGGCCGCGTGCTGCAATCTCTCACGAAACGAGACGCCAATGCGGCGCGGCTCGTACACCATGCCACTTTAGCTCGGAGCGCCGCGGCCGTTCTCGAATATGGACCGCTGGCCGCCAGAGAGGCGGCACGACTGGGTGCTCACCGGGAGGCGGCCGCGCATCTGAATGCCGCTCTGCGCTACGCCCCCTCATTGGCGACGGCGTTGCGGGCGGAGCTGCTCGAGCAGCATGCTCAGGAAAGTAGTCTCGCGAATCAGACGCAGGACGCGATCGCCTCCGGAACTGCAGCGCTCGCCTGCTGGCGCGAGGCGGCCCATGTTGAGGCGCAGTCACGCGTGTTGCGTCTGCTTGCTCAGGAATATCTCACCGTGGGCGATAAAAGCGGCGCGGACGAGAGTGTCGCGGGTGCCATTGCCCTGCTTGAGCAGTTGCCGCGCGGCGCCCCCCTCGCGATGGCCTACATCGCGCGATCCCAGGTGGCGGTTCAGCGTGGCTGGAATGCGGAGGGCCTTGAGTTTGGGCAGCTTGCCCTGGAGCTTGCACACGAGGTGGGTGATCGTGCCGTTGAGTCTCACGCGCTGTGCCAGATTGGCGCCGCGTTGCTCGGAATGGGTGACCGCGCGGGGTACGAGCCGCTGGATCGAAGCATCGCCATGGCGCTCGAGCTCAAGCTCGAAGAGCACGCCGGCCGTGCATATCGCAGGCTGCAGTTCCATGCGGGGCTGATACACGACTTCGCGCGCGCTGAACAGGCTTATCGCGCAGGAGTTGAGTACTGCGAAGAGCGGGGAATCTTCTCTCATAGCGCCTACATCCACGCCTACTACACCATTTGCGAGCTCGAGCGGGGCAAGTGGACGGAAGCAGCACGCATGGCGAGCGAACAGCTGCGGAGCGCCGCAGTAACCGGAGTAACGCAACGCGTCACGGTGCTCACCACACTGGCGCTGGTACGTATGCGGCGCGGAGATCCGGGGGCCGACGAGTTACTCGATGAGGCCCTCGAGCTCGCCACACCAACCAGCGAGGTCAGCCGCATTGCGCGCGTGGCAGCCGCACGTGCCGAGCAGGCATGGTACTGCGGCAGGCTAGCCGACGTGGCACGTGAAACGGCCATCGGACTCGCAATGTGCGCGGTCATACGACCCCATGGCTCAACGGCGAACTTCTGTTCTGGCAGTCGCGCGCACAGGCGGGTGGTCCGATTGCGGGCCAGCTCGCAGAACCCTACCAGCTGCTGCTTGCCGGTGATTGGCGCGCGGCCGCCTGTGCCTGGGAGCGCATCGGCATGCCCTATGAACAAGCGCTTGCTCTCGCAGAAGGCCCCGAAGATGGCCTGCGCGAGGCCCTCATTGTCCTCGACAGGTTGGGCGCCGGCCCGCTTGCTGCCATCGTTCGCCGGCGCTTGCGTGAGCGCGGAGCGCGCGGGATACCCCGCGGCCCGAATGAAGCCACTCGTGCGAGCCCCTCGGGTCTGACGACCAAAGAGCTGCAAGTGCTGCAGCTGCTCGCGCAAGGTTGCACCAACGCACAGCTGGCGCGGCGATTGCATCGCTCGACGAAGACCGTAGACCATCACGTCAGCGCAATCCTGGAGAAGCTCGGCGTGCACTCCCGGACGGAAGCGGTCGCAACTGCATTGGCACGCGGTATGGTCGGCGCGACGGCTGGCACGGCGCAACACCGCGGCCGTCAGAGTGAATAAGCGCGCGTCTGCGGGCCCATGCGCACTTCGGCGCCCTCTCTCAGCTACGCAAGTGCCGCGCAATATCCGGTATGGGATGGTGCGTCAGATCCTTCGGAATTTCGGCGATGACATGTTTCTGCACGGCCGCGCTCATGCCGGCACGCAAGTGACCGAGAGCCTTGGGCGGCAGCACGATCGCAATCTGCAGATTGGGATCGTCTGCGGCGGCACGCGCCAGCACGCCGGCAACGGTGTCGACGAAGCGGTCCTCCTCGATCTGGTGCCAGTCGGTCTGCTCCATGGCGCTGCGCACATCGCCGGGCCCGGACACGGTGCGGCCCGGTCGATCGGTACCCATCTCGCGCGTCGGCGGCGCCTCATGCAGCAGGCGGCGCTCCACCTCGAGCTTGATATTCATTTGCGCGCCGCGATTGCGCAGAAAGAGCGCCTTGCGTCCGTCGCCGACGAGGATCAGCGTGTTGTGTGGAATTTCAGCCTGTTCGTGCATGGGTGCCTCCTAAATGCAGAGCATGCGCCAATCCGGCCTATACGGTCGTCAGAACGATTGAATACTTGACGTCGGCGAAAGCCCGCAAGCCTAGACGTTGAACCGAAAGTGCATGACGTCGCCCTCGCGCACGACGTACTCCTTGCCCTCGAGCCGCAACCGCCCCGCCTCTTTGGCGCCGGCCTCGCCCTTGTACGCGACGAAATCGTCGTAGCCGATGACTTCGGCGCGAATGAACCCGTGCTCGAAGTCGGTGTGGATGACGCCCGCCGCCTGCGGCGCGGTCGCGCCGATGCGCACCGTCCAGGCGCGTACTTCCTTGGGACCCGCGGTGAAATAAGTCTGCAGCCCGAGGAGCGAGTAGCCCGCGCGGATGACGCGATTCAGGCCCGGCTCATCGAGCTTCAATTCCTTCAAGAAATCCGCGCGATCGGCCTCATCGAGCTGCGAGATCTCCGCCTCGATGGCGGCGCACACGGGCACGACCACCGCGCCTTCGGCCTTCGCGATCTCGCGCACGCGATCGAGCCGCGGATTGTTCTGAAAGCCGTTCTCATCGACGTTGGCGACGTACATGACCGGCTTCTCGGTGAGCAGGTGCAAGTCGCGCAGCAAGGCGCTTTCTTTCGGGTCGAGCTTCAGGGCGCGCACCGGCTGCGCCTTGTTGAGCTGCTCGCGCACGCGCTCGAGGACGTCGCGGTACTTGAGCGCCTCCTTGTCCGCCGTCTTGGCCGCCTTTGCCGCCTTCTGGTGCGCGCGCTCGACGCTGTCCAGATCGGCGAGCGCGAGCTCGGTGTTGATCACCTCGATGTCGCTCGCCGGGTCGATGCGGCCCGCGACGTGGATGATGTCGTCGTTCTCGAAACAGCGCACGACGTGCGCGACGGCGTCGACCTCGCGGATGTGCGACAGGAACTTGTTGCCGAGCCCCTCGCCCTTCGATGCGCCGGCGACGAGGCCGGCGATGTCGACGAATTCGACGGTGGTCGGCACGATCTTTTCCGGCCGCACGATGCCGGCGAGCGATTGCAGGCGCGGATCGGGCACGGGCACCACGCCGACATTCGGATCGATGGTGCAGAACGGATAGTTCTCCGCGGCGATCTGCGCGCGGGTGATGGCGTTGAAGAGCGTCGATTTGCCGACGTTCGGCAGACCGACGATGCCGCAGCGGATGGCCATCAGGCTTTCACCGCGCGGCTGTGCAGCCGGGTCATGGCGCGCTCCGCGCCCTGCTCGACGAGGATCGGCACGCTGTCGGCCGCCGTGCTCACCGCCTCGAGAATCAGATCCTCTTCCGCGCGCGGTGCGCGCGTCAGCACGTAATCGATCACCTGCGCTTTGTTGCCGGGATGTCCGACGCCGAGCCGCAGGCGCCAGAAATTCTCGCCGATGTGCGCAATGATGTCGCGCAGCCCGTTGTGGCCGCCGTGACCGCCGGCCTGCTTCAAGCGCACCGTGCCGACCGGCAGATCGAGCTCATCGTGCGCCACCAGAATCTCCTCCGGCGGGACCTTGAAAAAATCGCTCAGCTGCCGCACCGACAGCCCGCTGCGATTCATGTAAGTGGTGGGCTTCAACAGCACGATGTCCTGGTCGCCGATGTGGATGCGCGCTGTCTCGCCGGAGTACTTGCGATAGTCGCGAAACTCCGCGCCGTGGCGCCGCGCAAGCAGGTCCACGAACCAGAAACCCGCGTTGTGACGGGTGACCAGGTGCTCGGGTCCCGGATTGCCGAGACCGGCGATGATCCTCAACGGTAATCCAGCCATCGTGGAAGGTGCCTACCCGCTATGTTGCAAATCGCGAACTCTAGAAACTGCAAAAAAATGAAGGGCCGCCGTGTGCGGGCGGCCCCTCGCTTGCACGCGTCGACTATTTCTTCGCGTCTTTCTTCGCCGGTTCCTTCTTGGCGTCCGCCTTGGCGGGTGCTGCCGCCTTGGCTGCATCTCCCGCGGCTGCCGCCGCAGGTGCCGCCGCCGCTCCAGCAGCAGCGCCTTCCGCAGGCGCTGCGCCGGCCGCCGCTGCAGCCGCCGTCGGCTCGGGCTCCTCGGCACGCGGGCTGTGGATCGCAACGACCGCGGAATCTTCCTTGGCCAGATCGATGAGCTGCACGCCTTCCGGAATCTTCAGCTGCGACAGATGGATGCTCTCGTTCAGCGACAATCCCGACAGGTCGACTTCGATGAACTCCGGCAGATCCTTCGGCAGGCACGACACCTCGACCTCGTTGCGCATGTGCGACACGATGCCGCCCTGCGACTTCACGCCGGGCGAAACCGCCTCGCCCTTGAAGTGCAGCGGAATGGCGATGCGGATCTTCTCGTTCTCCTCGACGCGCTGAAAGTCGACATGCAGGATGGCATTCTTGAACGGATGCCGCTGCACGTCCTTCAGGATCGCAGCCTGCGTCTCGCTGCCGACCTTGAGACTCAGGATCGTCGAGTAGAAGCGCTCGTTGTCGAGCATGATCGCGAGCTTCTGATGGCTTAAGGTCAATGCCCGCGCCTCCAGATGTCCGCCATAAAGAATTGCCGGCACTTTGCCCTCGTGACGCAGGCGGCGGCTCGCACCTTTGCCTTGCGTCTCGCGGAACTCTGCCGTGAGCTCAAAAGAGGTTTTCATAATCATCTCCAGTTACATTCACCAACCAGCGTCCCGGACCGCGACCAGTTCCGGAACACCCACCATCAATCAATCCACATACAGCGAGCTGACCGAGTCGTCATCGCTGATTCGTCGTATCGTCTCCGCCAGCAAGCCCGACACCGTCAGCTGGCGGATGCGCTTGCAGCTGCGCGCCTCGTCCGACAAGGGAATCGTGTCCGTCACCACCAGCTCGTCGAGCACCGACTTCGAGATGCGCTCGATCGCCGCGCCCGACAGCACCGGGTGCGTGATGTAGGCGACCACGCGGATCGCCCCCTCGTCCTTCAACGCCTGCGCGGCCTGACAGAGCGTGCCCGCGGTGTCCACCATGTCGTCGATGAGGACGCAGGACTTGCCCTCGACCTCGCCGATGATGTTCATCACCTTCGACTCGTTCGGCCGCGGGCGCCGCTTGTCGATGATGGCGAGCTCGGCATCGTCGAGGCGCTTCGCGAGCGCGCGCGCGCGGACCACGCCGCCCACGTCGGGCGACACCACGATCATGTTCTCGTGCTTTTGCTTCCACGCATCTCCGAGGAGTACGGGGGAGGCATAAACATTGTCGACCGGTATGTCGAAAAAGCCCTGGATCTGATCCGCGTGCAAGTCCACCGTCAACAGCCGATCGACGCCGGCGCTCGCAATCATATTCGCGACCAGCTTCGCCGCGATCGCCACGCGCGTCGCGCGCGGACGCCGGTCCTGGCGCGCATAGCCGAAGTAAGGCACCACCGCCGTGATGCGCTTCGCCGACGCGCGCCGGCAGGCATCGGTCATCAGCAACAATTCCATCAAATTGTCGTTGGTCGGCGGACACGTCGGCTGCACGATGAACACGTCGCGTCCGCGCACGTTCTCCATCAGCTCGACGTTCACCTCGCCGTCGGAGAATCGCCCGACATAGGCGCGTCCCAGCGGCGCGTGCAAGTGACGCGCAATGCCCTCCGCCAGCAACGGATTCGCATTGCCGGCGAACACGGAGATGGACGGAGACTCGAATTCTTTACTCAGCGAGGACGACATAGATCCATATCATGAATTGGCTGGGGTGGAAGGATTCGAACCTCCGTATGGCGGGATCAAAACCCGCTGCCTTACCGCTTGGCGACACCCCAATTGAAACTCGAATGGGCGCAACTCCGGCGCCGCCGCTTTAAGCCGCTAACCTCTCGAGCAAGGGCGAATCGTTCAGTCCACGAACCATGAATGCCTCGTATCCCGCCGGCAAATTGCCGACGATTTTTCGTGCCAACGCCGGCTCGCAGGCCATGAAAACACAGGCCCCCGTGCCGGTCAGGCGCGCCACCCCATAGGCCGAAAGCCAGTCGAGGGCGCGCGCAACTTCCGGGTATCGGCGCCGTACCACCCTGAGACAATCGTTCCTGCCGCCGGACGCCAGAAAACCGTGAATTGTGATGGGCAGGGTATCCCTTGTCAATTCAGGATCTTGGAACACATCCCGGGTGCTCACGAACACATTCGGCTTAATAATCAAATAGTTACGCTCTTCTGGGGCCAGCGGCGGGTAGAGCGGCGTGAGCCGTTCCCCCACGCCTTCCGCCCAGGCGGCGCGGCCGCGCACGAACACGGGCACATCGGCGCCCAGTTTGAGGCCGAGCGCGGCCAGCGCATCGACCGTCAGATTCAGATCCCACAGCCGGTTGAGCGCGACCAGACAGGTGGCGGCATCCGAGCTGCCGCCGCCGAGACCCGCGCCCATGGGAATGCGCTTCGACACGCTGATGTCGGCGCCGCGGCACGTCCCCGTGGCCGCCTGCAGCGCAAGCGCCGCACGCACGCACAAATCGTGCTCGGGATCGACACCGTCAGCGCCGGCGCCGCGCCGGATCGCGCCGTCATCGCGCAGTGCGATCGTCACCTCGTCGCACAGATCGACAAATTGAAAGCAAGTCTGCAGCTCGTGATAGCCGTCCGGACGCCGGCCGACGATGTGCAAAAACAGATTCAGCTTGGCCGGCGCAGGCCAGGGCCGCGCGCGCTCCGGGGCGGTGCTCAAGGCGGACTCTGCCAGCGGTCCACGGCAATGCGCACGCGCGCATCCGCTCGGCTGAGAACGATGCGCGCAGGCAACGCGTCGCCGCCCTGCGGCCGGTATTGATCGTAATCGATGCTCCAGCCCGCTTGCGAGAGATGTTGCGCGCGATCCTGAGCGTTGCGAGTGACCTCGAAGGGCACGTCGGGATTGGGGATGCCGAGCAGCCAGAACCTAAGATTCTCGAGCGGCAGATCGAACCCGAGCCGCGCCTCGAGCTGCGCCGCCACCGCGGGGCTCGGTGGTGCGCCATTGAGCGCCAGCCCATCGGGCGACATGTTGAGTACGATCGCGCCGATACCCAATGGGCCCGCGAGATGCAGCTCGCTCGAGTCGCCGTGCTGTCGCCAATCGAGACTTGCCTGCCAGCCTTGCTGACCGAGCGCCGCGGCCGCTCGACCGTCGAGCTGCCAGGTGCGGGCGTGCGCGAGAGCCGTCACGCGCTCATCCCACGGCGCAAGCGGGACTGTCGGCCGCAGCTGCGCGGTTTTGCAGCCGGCCAGCAGCACGACACAGCCAAGCAGCAGGAGCCAAGGGCGCATGTCAGGGAGCGACGGACGCATGCAGGCGCCGCCGCGTCTCGATCAGCAGGTGATTGTCGGAGTCGGCGCGCCCCGCCTCGGTCCACACCTGATCCGCCTCGGCATGCCGGCCGAGGTGCCACAGCACCTCGCCATAATGTGCGCCGATGTCGGCGCCGCGGTCCTCGGCATAGGCCGCAACCAGATAAGGCAGCGCCTGATCATCGTGCCCTTGCCGATACAGCACCCAGCCGAGGCTGTCCAGAATCGCCGCGTTCCGCGGAGCCGCGGCATAGGCGCGCTCGATGAGTTCGCGCGCCTCTCCGAGCTTGCGATTGTGGTCGGCAAGCGTATAGCCGTAGGCATTCAAAGCCGCGGGATCGTCCGGCCGCTGCTTCAAGACGTGGTTGAGCTCCTGCAGGGCGGCGCCCAAGTGTCCCGCTTGCTCGTCCGTCGTGGCGATGGCGTAGCGCAGATCGACGCTGTCGGGATATTGCTCGAGCCCGCGATCGAGCACCGCGAGCGCCTGTCGCGCATCACCCGCATCGGCGTAGATCTTTGCGCGTGCCGCAACCACTTCGGGCGCACGCGCGGGCTCGTCCTCGATCAGGTGATCCAAGATCTCCTGCGCGGCCGGTGCGGCACCGTGAGTCTGCAGAATGGTGCTCGCGCGTACCAGTGCCGCCGCCGCGTTGTCCCCGTTCTGCACCTGCGCGTAGAGGCGCAACGCCTTCTCGAGGTCCGCGTGGCGTTCGGCAATCAAGCCGAGATAGTAGAAGGAATCGTCGACGAACTTGCCCGTGGTCAAAAGCTCGGTGAAATGCCGGCCTGCCGCGTCGAGATCGCCGTTCTGAAACTCCACCAACCCGGAGAGCCGCAAAGCCACGGGCTGCGACTCCGGATCGCGCGACAGCGCTTCGAGCTGCGCGAGCGCCGCCTGATCCTGGTGGGCGGCGAGGAGCAGGAGCGCGTAGTTGAGCAGGTTGGCCGGTGTCGCATCATGCTCGGCGAGCGCGCGCGATTGCTCGAGCGGCTCTTGCGAATCGCCGGCAAGAATCCGTGCGCGCCACAGTCCCTGCTGCAGCTCACGGCGTGCCTCGGCCGTGTCGACCGGCTCGTTGCTCGTTGCCGCCGGCATGAGCGCGAGCGCCCGCGAGAAATCGCCCACCGCCGCCGCCGGATCGTCGGCGCGCAAGGCGGCGACTCCTTGCAGGTGCAGCGCCGCGATGGAGCTCGGGAAATCCGCCGCCAGGCGATCCGCCAGCCGGCGAGCCGCGAACACGTCGTCGCCCGCCTCGAGCTCCGTCTCGAGCTGCTTGAGTTCGGCGTCCGTGCCGCGCGGCGAGCTCGACAGCACGATGCGATATTGCCGGGCGGACTCGTCGATGCGCCCGAGCGCGAACGCGGCCTGCGCAGCCGCACGGTGCGCATCCAGCGATTTCGGATCCAGGGTGAGCCAATGCACCGCGATCGCCGCGGTCAACGAGGGCTGCAGGCACTCGCTCGTGACGTCGCTCGCATGCGCGATGAGCGATAAGTCGGTCGCGCCCTGGGCCGCCGCAGCGTACTGAAGCGCCGCCGTGCGCGGCTCGCCGTGCGCCAGCGCAATTTCGCCGGTGACGGTGTCGAACACCTCGGCTTTCTCGACCGGCACGGGGGTGAGCGGCGGCGCGGCGCACGCGGCACAGACGAGGAGCCCGAGCGCCAGGCAGGCTTTGGCAGGCAGAGCACGCAATACAGGGTCCATCGCGGGGATCGATTTCGAGAACACGCCCGCACTATAGCCAAATGGGGGGGGCATTGCCCCGGATTCAAGCTTGATCTGGGGGTGTTTCTTACCCAAAATCGACAGGTTAAGGAAGCACCGCGCGCTCATGGCATTCAACGTTCTCGGCCTCAACCATAAGACCGCGCCGCTTGCGTTGCGCGAGAAAGTGGCGTTCAACGAAGATCGCCTCGCCGCAGCGCTGCGCGCCGTGAGGCAGGAGCTCGGCGTCTCCGAGGTGGTGATCCTCTCGACGTGCAATCGCACGGAAGTGTACTGGTCAGGCGATGCGAGCGCGGCAGCCCTGTCGCAATGGCTCGAGAATCATCACGGCAACAACCTGGACCTCGCCTCGAGCCTCTATGTTCATCAGGAACAGCTCGCCGTCGCGCATGCCTTCGCCGTCGCCTCGGGACTGGACTCCATGGTGCTGGGCGAGCCGCAGATCCTGGGCCAGCTCAAGGATGCCTATCGCGTGGCGCAGGAGACCGGCAGCACCGGCCCCTCACTCAACAAGCTCTTTCAGGCCGCGTTTTCGGCGGCAAAGCGCGTCCGCTCCGAGACTCAGATCGGCGCCAACGCGGTCTCCCTCGCCTCCGCGGCCGTCGGCCTCGCGCGGCGGATGTACGCGGACTTGAGTGAGCGCAGCGCGCTCATGATCGGCGCGGGCGAGATGATCGATCTGGCCGCCCGGCATTTCGCAAGCGCGGGGGTGAAGCGGCTGGTGATCGCGAATCGCACGCTCGCACGCGCGCAAGCGCTCGCCGCCGAGATCAAGGCCTACGCAGTCGACTTGACCAGCCTGGAGAAGGAGCTCGTCGAGGCGGACATCGTGGTGAGCTGCACGGCAAGCACCGTGGCACTGATCACCAAGACCGCCGCCGCGGCGGCGGTGCGCAAACGGCGGCACCGCCCGATTTTCATGGTCGATCTCGCGGTGCCGCGCGACATCGAGCCCGCGGTGGCCGAGCTCTCCGACGTGTACCTCTTCTCGATCGACGATTTGCAGCACATCGTCGAAGAGAACCGCCGCGAGCGTGAGGCCGCGGCCGGCGACGCGCGCCGGCTGCTCGAGGAGGAAGTGGCGCGATTCGTGGCCGAGCTGCGCGCTCATGACGCAGGCCCCGCCATCCGGGCGCTGCGACAACAAGCCGACGCGATCCGCGCACAGACCGTCGAGCAGGCCCGACGAATGCTGCTTTCGGGTAAGTCCGCCGACGAGGTCATCGACTACCTCGCCAACACCCTCACGAACCGGCTGCTGCACTCCCCCACCCAGGCGCTGCGCCAGGCCTCGGAATCCGCCGATCCTGCGTTGGCCCAGCTCCTCGCACGCCTGCTTTCGGAAGAACGCGACCGGGGCCCCGGCTAAGACCGCTATAATTTGCGGCATGAAGGACTCGATCCGAAGGAAGCTGCAAAGACTCGACGAGCGTTACGAGGAAATCGGCCGCCTCTTGTCCGAGCCCGATGTCATCGGTCGCCAGAACCAGTTCCGGGATCTTTCCATGGAGTACTCGCGTTTGGGTCCCGTGGTCGACCGCTATCGCGGGTTTCTCGCTCTCGAGGGGGACCTCGCGACAGCCCGCGAGCTCGCGATGGAGGAAGAGCTGAAGGAGCTGGGCGAGCGCGTCGATGTGGAGGAACAGGCGCTGCAGCGGCTGCTCGTGCCCAAGGATCCCCACGACGACAGCAATATTTTTCTCGAGGTACGCGCGGGCACGGGAGGCGACGAGGCCGCGCTGTTCGCGGGCGATCTGTTCCGCATGTACGCCCGCTACGCCGAATCGAAGCGCTGGGAGGTCGAGGTGCTCTCCGAGAGTCCCGGCGAGCATGGCGGATACAAAGAAATCATCAGCCGTATCATCGGCCGGGGCGCGTACTCGCTCTTGAAATTCGAATCGGGCACGCACCGGGTGCAGCGCGTGCCGGCAACCGAGGCGCAAGGACGCATTCACACCTCCGCGTGCACGGTCGCGATCCTGCCCGAGCTCGAGGCGGTCGAAGCCGTCGACCTGAATCCCGCGGACCTGCGCATCGACACTTATCGCTCCTCGGGCGCGGGAGGACAACACGTCAACAAGACCGACTCCGCGATTCGCATCACTCATTTGCCCACCGGCATCGTGGTCGAATGCCAGGACGAGCGCTCGCAGCACAAGAATCGCTCGCGTGCGCTGTCGCTGCTGAAGGCGCGACTGCTCGCCGATGAGCGCGAGAAACAGGCGAGTGCGCAAGCGCAATCGCGCAAGCTCCAGGTGGGGTCGGGCGACCGCTCCGAGCGCATCCGCACCTACAACTTCCCGCAGGGGCGCGTCACCGATCACCGCATCAACCTGACGCTCTACAAGCTCGATGACGTCATGAACGGCAACTTGGGAGAGCTGATCGCTGCGCTCAACCAGGAATACCAGGCCGAAGAGCTCGCAAGCCAGGTCGAATGAGCAGCCCCTCGCGCATCGCAGCCAATCGATCCGCCGCCGGCACGGTCGAGAGCGCCCTGGTCGAGGGCGTCCGCTCCTTGAGCACCCACAGCGGTTCGCCGCAACTCGATGCCGAGGTGCTGTTGAGCAGCGTGCTTCAAGTCGATCGCCCCATGCTCATCGCGCGCGGTTCCGACCCGCTCGCCGACGCTGCCCTGCGGACCTATCGTGAGCTGATCGAGCAGCGCAAGAGCGGCATGCCCGTGGCCTATCTCACCGGCCGGCGGGAATTCTGGTCGCTGCCGCTCAAGGTCACGCCTGCCGTGCTCGTGCCGCGGCCCGAAACGGAGCTGCTGGTGGAAATCGCCTTGCAGCACTTGCCGCAAGGCGAGCCGCGCAGCGTGCTCGATCTCGGCACCGGCAGCGGTGCGGTGGCGCTCGCCGTCGCCTCCGAGCGGCCGCTCGCACGCGTCGTGGGTGTCGACGTGTCGCCGGCGGCCTTGAGTGTCGCCCGCGACAATGGGCGCTCCCTCGCGCTGCCGAACGTGACCTTTCGACTCGGATCCTGGTTCGACGCCGTACCCGGCGAAGTCTTCGACGTCGTCGTCGCCAATCCGCCGTACGTCGCGGAGCATGATCCCGCGCTCGCTGCACTCAGCGCCGAGCCCGCGCTCGCGCTCGTCGCGGGACTTGCGGGACTCGATGCCATCGAGGCCATCATCGCCGCAGCGCCCCGGCATTTGACGCGCGGCGGATGGCTGCTGCTCGAGCACGGCAGCACCCAAGAGCACGCGGTCGCGACGCTCCTCGAACGCCGCGGCTTCGCAGGCATCGAATGTCACTCGGATTACTCCGGCCTTCCTCGCGTCACGCGAGGAGCCTTTTCACTGCCACTTAGGGAGCGCTCATGATTCACTTCGACACAAATCTGGGTCAATTCACCGTCGAGCTCTACGAGAAGGAGGCACCCATCACGGTCGCCAATTTCTTGAAGTACATCGACGAAGGCTTCTTCGACGGCACGACTTTTCATCGCATCGTCCCCGGCTTCGTGATCCAAGGCGGCGGCTTCACCGCGGACATGTCGCAGAAGCGCACCAATCCGACCATCAAGAACGAGGCGGATAACGGCTTGAAGAACACGCGCGGCACGCTCTCCATGGCGCGCACCAACGACATCAACAGCGCGACCTCACAGTTCTTCGTGAATCTCAAGGACAACGAGTTCCTCGATCACACCCGCGGCAATTTCGGTTATGCCGTGTTCGGCCGAGTGACCGAGGGCATGGACGTCATCGACAAAATCGCCGCCGTCAAGACGGGCCGCCGCCACGGGCATGACGACGTGCCGCTCGAGGCCGTCACCATGACTCGCGTGCACCATGCCGGGAAGGCGGCCGAGAAACCCGCGAAGAAGTAAGCTGCGACCGCCGGATCGGACGAGTTGGCGCGCAGCAAGACCTTCGTGAGCCGCCTCTGGCGCGGGCTCGCCGGGCTCGTGCTCCTGTTCCTGTTGCTCTCGGTCCTCGCGGTGGCGCTTCTGCGGTGGATCGATCCGTTGTTCAGCGCGTTCATGGTGGAACGGCGGATTGAGGCATGGATCACCCGCGACCGGAGCTACGTGTTCCGGCATATGTGGGTGGACCTCGCGCAAATCTCCCCCAACCTGCCGCTGGCCGTGGTCGCCTCGGAGGATCAGAAATTCCCGGAGCACTGGGGGTTCGACGTCGAGGCCATCGAGAAGGCCTACGAGCTCAATCAGCACAGCCACCGGGTGCGCGGCGCCAGCACCATCAGCCAGCAAGTGGCGAAGAATCTATATTTGTGGTCCGGCCGCAGCTATTTCCGCAAAGGTCTCGAGGCCTACTTCACGCTGCTCATCGAGGGCTTCTGGCCGAAGCGGCGCATCCTCGAGATCTACTTGAATATCGCCGAGTTCGGTAATGGCACCTACGGCGCCGAGGCAGCCGCCGAGCGCTTCTTCCATCGTCCGGCCGCGCGCCTGTCGCGCAGCGATGCCGCCACCCTCGCCGCCGTGCTGCCGAGCCCCGAGCGCTATTCGGCGGCGGCGCCTTCACGTTATGTCCTGCAGCGGCGGGATTGGATCTTAGGTCAAATGCAGGCCTTGGGCGGCCCGGAGATGCTGAGCGAGATCGACGCCTATCCCGACCGTCGCCGTTGAGCAACGCCCAGCCGCAAAAAGAAGCCGCCTGTGGATAGGGCGCGCTATCATAGCCCGCGGTCGAGTCGCAAGGAGCACGCTGTGTCGACACCGAATAACTATGCCCCGCCGCAAAGCGTCGTAGCCGACATCTCCTCATTGGACGTTGCCTTCGAGAAAGCCACCCGCCTATCTCGGCTCGGCGCGGTCATCATCGATGCCCTGGTCTTCAGCATTCCATTCATACCGCTCTACACCGCCATGTTCAGCACGGGATTTCATTCGCGAACGAATCCGCGGGCCTTCATGGCAGCTTGGCTCGCGTCCGCGGTGCACGCCGGAGCCTCCCTGTACATCGGCGGCCTCTTCTATGTCGCGCTCATCGTCGTCACCATCGTGCTGGTTCATCGCAATGCCCAGACGATCGGCAAGAAGCTCGTGGGAATCAAGGTCGCGCGCAAGGACGGATCACGCGCGTCTCTCGCCCGAATATTCTGGCTGCGCAACGTGGTCAACAGCATCGTCGGCGTGGTGCTGTTGGTCGTGCCGCTGGTCGGCGGGTTCTATTCGCTCGTAGACGCGCTCACAATCTTCGGCGAGCAGCGGCGCTGCTGCCACGACTACATCGCCGACACCATCGTCATTCGGGCTTGAATCCAGCGATCGACACCATTCTTACGGCGGAGACCCCCGAGGGCATCGCGATCGCGATACGCCCCGCCGGTTTCGCGGTGCGCGCGACGGCGTTCTTGATCGATGCGGCAATCCGGTTCCTGTTTCTGATGATTTGCGCCACGGCGCTCGGCGCCGGCGGGGGATTCGGCAGCGGCGCACGATTCCGCATCGGCCTTTTCTTGATCTGTCTATTCGTCTTGAACTGGCTCTATCCCGTGATCTTCGAGCTGACCGCCGCGGCCGCGACGCCCGGCAAGCGCGTCATGGGCCTCGTCGTGCTCATGGCAAACGGCCTGCCGATCACTCCGGCAGGCTGTTTGATTCGCAATCTCACGCGGGTGGTCGATGCGCTGCCGCTCTTCTATGCGTTCGGGATCGTCTGCATCCTGTTGCGCAGCGACTCGCGCCGCATCGGCGACCTGGCAGGCGGCACGGTGGTCGCCTACCGCGACGAGGTGCAGCCGGCAGGCTCGCTCGCCGCAGCAGATCCCATTCCGCCACCCGTCGCCCTCTCCAGGCGCCAGCAGATCGCCATCATGGCCTTCGGGTTTCGGGTGGGCCGCCTCACCCCGCAACGCGCCGAGGAAATCGCCGAGCTCGCTACGGCCGCCGTGCAAGACGCGCCTGCGCGCCTCTCGCTCACCGCTCGACTGGTCGGTGTTGCGCGCTGGCTGCACGGCGATCGCGCGGCGCAACCCAACTCAGCCGCGCCATGACCGCACTCGAGTTCCAGACCGTGCATGAGGCCTTGTGGGCCGAGCTCGAGCAGGCCGTCCGGGTGCCGGAGCGGCGGCTCGATCCGCAGCGGTTCCTCGCCCTCTACCGGACCTGCTGCGAACATCTGGCGCTCGCCGAGGCGCGGGGCTTCCCGTCCGGCATCGTCGAGCGGCTCTCGATCGTCACCGCGCGCGCCCATCAGATCGTCTACCGACAGACCGATTTCGGTATCGCGCGCATCGCCAGAGTTCTTTTGAACCGCTTCCCGGCGACGGTGCGCGCCCACCGCGGTTACGTGGCGCTGGCTGCGCTCTTGTTCCTCGGCCCGGCCGTGGCTCTCGGACTCGCCGTGTATCACAAGCCGGATCTGATCCTGTCGATCGTCGATGCCGGCACAGCGACGAAATTCGAGAAGATGTACGACCCGTCGAACGAGGTGCTCGGTCGGTTGCGCGACGCCGGCAGCAACTGGATGATGTTCGGCTTCTATATCATGAACAACATCGGCATCGCCTTTCAGTGCTTCGCGACCGGAATCCTGCTCGGCATCGGCAGCGTGTACTTCATTGCGATGAACGGTGCGTTCGGCGGTGCGATCGCGGGCTACGTCGCCTCTGCAGGTTTCGGTGGCGCGTTCTTTTCGTTCGTTGCCACGCATAGCGCATTCGAGCTGACCGCCATCGTGCTCTGCGGCGCGGCGGGGCTGCGGGTGGGTCGCGCCGTGCTCCTGCCCGGGCGGCTGCCGCGAACGGCGGCACTCGAGCTCGCCGCCAAAGACGCGAGCCTCATCGTGTTCGGCTCCGCCGTGATGCTGGTCATCGCCGCAGCCATCGAGGCTTTTTGGTCCTCAGCGGCGTGGATCACGCCGACCGCCAAGTACTCGGGCGCCGCCGCCTGCTGGATTTTGGTCGCCCTGTTCTTTCTACGTCGCCCGTATGCAGATTGACACCATTGCCCTGACGCTGCGGCCGCGCACCATGTGGGAAGGGTGCGATCTCGGCATTCGGCTCCTGCAGTTCCGGATGCGACCGGTCTATGCGTGCTACCTCGTCGTCGCCGTGCCGACGTTGCTCCTATGCCTCGCGACCTATCCGCTCGAGCCCTGGCTGCCCGCGCTCCTCATTTGGCTCGCAAAGCCGTGGCTCGACCAGGCCATCTTGTTCGCGCTGTCGCGTGCGCTCTTCGGTGAGCCCACCGCGCCGCGCGATTTATGGGCCGCGCGAGCGCTGCTCCTGCGACCGAATCTCCTGGCGCTTGTGCTGCTGCGCTTGAGCGCTTCACGCTCCTTCAAGCTGCCCATCGTGCAGCTCGAAGGGCTGACCGGGCGCGCGCAACGCGACCGCGTCCGGCAGCTCACCCTGCGTCACCGCGGCGTCGCCCGGGCCATGACGCTCGCGTTCGCGAATGCGGAACTCGCTTTGTGCGCGAGTGTGCTCATGCTGCGCATGATGCTCGCGCCGCATATCTTCGGGCTCGCGGGTGGCTGGCTGACCGGATTCGCTGCCGCCCAGGCCGGGCTCATCTCCTCGATCGCCTACGCGGCCGCCGTGGCATTCCTCGAGCCGTTCTATGTGGCTGGGGGCTTCGGGCTGTATGTCAATCGTCGCGTCGAGCTCGAGGCGTGGGACATCGAGCAGGAATTTCGACGTGCATTTGCGCGCTAAATGCATGGCCTTGTGTCTCGCCGGGGGTCTCGCAAGCCACGCCTGGGCGGCAGCTTCCGGCACCCCTGCGAGCGCCGCCGCGGCCAATGCCGCTCCCATCGGGACCTACTTGACCCGCGATGAGATCCGCGCGGCGGCTGCGAAACTGCGCGCGGATCCGAATCTTGGCGGAGAGAAGACCCTGCGAACCCTGCGCTGGAGCGAGACAAACCAAGCGCAGGGCACGCCGCCGCCACGCTGGCTGACGCAGCTATTCGATTTTTTTGCGCAATCGTCGAGCCTCCTACTGTGGATTGTCGGAGCGCTGTGCGCGGCGATGGCCGCGGTATGGGCGATCCGGATGCTGCGCAAACACGCGCCCGTCGCCCCGGTGGCGGAACGCGAGGTCACAACCGTGCAAGGGCTCGATATTCGTCCCGAGTCGTTGCCCGAGAATATCGGCGCGGCCGCCTTGGAGCTTCTCGCCGCGGGGCATGAGCGCGACGCGCTGTCGCTCCTCTATCGCGGCGCGCTCTCGCGCGCAGTGCATGGGTTTGGCGTCGCGATCCTTCCCTCGTCCACTGAAGGCGAAGCGCTGCGGGCGGTGAACGCGAGGCTCGATCCGCCTCGCGCCGCTTATTTTGCGAGCCTCGTCGCCCTCTGGCAGCGCGCCGTGTATGCCGGGGAGCCGATCCTGCACGAGCCGATCGACCGCCTCTGCCGCGGTTTCGCCGTATCCCTCGAAGGATCGTCGCCGTGAACGCGAATCGCGCGCGCGCACTCGGCGGGCTCGCGCTCGTCGCGGCCTTGGCAACATGGGTGGCCTTCAAACTCCATTGGGAAACCATTACCGTGCCCACGCCGGCGAAGGGCGAGGCGCTCACCAACCCCTATTACGCCCTCGAGCATTTCGTCGCCAACCTGAAGCTTCATCCGCAGGAGATCTCGACCGTGCGCGGACTGCAGCCCGAGGCCGTGCTGGTTCTCGAAGAGTCGGGCGATGAGCTCACCCACCCGCCGGTTGCAGCGCTCGAGAGCTGGGTTGAGGCGGGCGGGCGCCTGGTGATCAGTTCCGCGCTCCTCGATGCCTATCCCGCACTCCGGGCGTGGAGCGGCATCAAGCGAGCGCACGCCGTGCGCACGCCGGCGGATGGCAAGCCGGCTCCTTTGCAAGGCAAGCCGCCCGCGCCGCCGCCTGCCCCGCCCTTCACGGCGGCCTCGGGCGCGGACTGCCCGCTCATGGCGGTGCGCGCGGACGGCACGCCGACGGGACAGTCCTTCCGGGTGTGCGCCGCCGGCCCGACGCTCGCTTTCGACGGCGAGCAGCCGCCGGCTTGGTCGTTGTCGGACGATCGCGGCATGCGCGTCATCCGCACAGGCGTGGGCTTCGGCGAAATCACCGTCCTCGAGCCGGCCGACGTGTTGAGCAACACGATGCTGAAACGCGCAGACCATGCGGAAATGTTCGCGGCGGCGGCGGGTCTGCGCCACGACGACACGCTGCTCATTTTTCATCCCGCGACGGCCGTGCCGTTGCCGGTGCTGCTATGGCGCCTCGTCGCCCCGGCAATCCTGTTTTTGTTCGCCGCCCTCCTCGCCTTGGCCTGGCGCCATGCACCCTCCTTCGGTCCGCCGCTGCCCTTGCCGAGCCCGCTGCGGCGCTCGCTGGCCGAGCAAATTCGGGCCAACGCGCGCTTCGCCTGGCGGACGCGCAGCCTCGGCGCATTACGGGCGTCGGCGCGACGGTCCTTGGATGAGGCGGCGGCTCGGCACATCGCGGGCTACGGCGCGCTCGACGCCGCGCAGCGAGCGGAACGCCTCGCGGAGCTGACCGGCCTCGACCCGACCGCAATCCGCGCCGCGCGCGACGCAGGTGCCGCCCGCCGGCTCAATGAAGAGCGCGCCGCCATCACGCTCATGGAAGTTTGCCGGCGAATCTTGCTTAGAATGCACTCGCACCACCAAAGGCCATTCGCATGATCGACGAATCTCCCGCCATTACGCGCGCCGGCGAGTTGCTCGGCAAATTGCGCACTCAAATCGCCCGCGCGCTGGTGGGGCAGGCCGCGACCGTGGATCAGACCATGATCGCGCTCTTGGTGGCGGGACACGTGCTCATCGAGGGCGTCCCAGGGCTCGGCAAGACGTTGCTGGTGCGCGCCCTGGCTCAGGCGGTGTCACTGAAGGTCGCGCGCATTCAATTCACCCCCGACCTGATGCCCTCCGACATCACCGGCCATGCCGTACTCGACCCCGAGACCCGCACCATGCGCGTGGTGCGCGGGCCGGTATTCACCAATATCCTGCTCGCGGACGAGATCAACCGAGCGCCCGCGAAAACGCAGAGCGCGCTCCTCGAGGTCATGCAGGAAAACCAGGTGAGCCTGGAGGGAGAGACCTTATTGCTGCCGCGACCGTTCATGGTGCTGGCGACGCAAAATCCGCTCGACACCGAAGGAACGTATCCGCTGCCGGAGGCGCAGCTCGACCGGTTTCTCCTGAAAATCGTCATGCAGTACCCGAGCGAGCTGGAGGAGGTCGATATCGTCACCCGCACCACCACCGATCAGAGCGGCGACCAACTGCCGCTCTCCCAGGTGGCAGCCGTGCTGAGCGACCGTGCCATCCTCGCTATGCAAACTCTCGCTGCGCGGCAGCGAGTCGACGCAGCCGTGGTCGACTATGCGGTGCGCCTGGCGCGCGCGACTCGCGATTGGCCCGGTATCGCAATCGGCGCGGGCTCACGCGGCCCCATTGCGCTGATTCGCGCGGCGAAGGGTGCCGCGTTGCTCGCCGCGCGCTCGTTCGTGACACCGGACGACGTCAAGGGCGTGGCGCTCGCGGCGCTGCGCCACCGTATCGCGCTCTCTGCGGACGCCCAGCTCGACGGCCGCGAGCCGGACGATGTGTTGATGGCCATCCTCGAGGCGACGGCGGCCCCCCGGTTGTGAACACCTTGCTGGCCTCCGTGCTGCCGTCGCGCGCCCTGATCGTGTTGCTCGGCGCTGCCGGCGTCCTGCTCATCGGACTCAAATTTGCCGCGCTGGCGCCGGCCGCGATCGCGCTCGTGGCGGCAGCCTTGGGCGTCGCACTGCTGGCGCTGCTCGTCCTCGACGCACACCTCAGCTGGAGGTCCTGGATGCAATCGCCGCTCACGCTCACGCGCCGCTTGCCGCATGCATTCGCGGTCGGCTCTGCCGTCGGCGTACAGGTGAGTCTCGCCAATCCCGGGCCGTCCGCGCGCCGCGGGCGTTATTTCGAGCTCGCGGATCCGAGTCTCTCGATGCCCGCCATGCCCCTGCGCTTCGCGGTGGGGCCAGGTGAGCGCGCGACACTGGAATTCAGCCTCACCCCCAAGGCGCGCGGCCTGAAGTGCTTCGAAGCGGGGCAATTGCGTTTGCGCTCGATCTTAGGTCTCCTCGATTGGAATCTGCGCATCGGACCCCGCGAGTCGCGGCGCGTCTTCCCGGACTTCAAGCGCCAAGCCTCGCTCGCCTGGCTCGCGACCGATCGACGTCTGGCCGAGCTCGGCATCAAGAACGTGCGCCGGCGCGGCGCGGGCACGGACTTCGATCAGCTCACCGAATATCGCGCGGGCGATCCGGTGCGCAACATCGATTGGAAAGCGACGCTCAAGCACGGACATCCCATCGTGCGGGTCTTCCAGGACGAGCGCGATCAGAGCGTGCTGTTCATGCTCGATTGCGGGCGCCGCATGCGCGCCGACGACACCCAGTCGGGCATCGGGGCAAGTCATTTCGATCAGTCGCTCGATGCATTGATGCTGCTGACTTTCGTCGCGCTGGCGTCCGGCGATGCGGTGGGCGCAATGACCTTCGGCACCGCCGCGGGCCAGGAGAAGCGTTTCGCGCCGCGCAAGGGCAGACAAACGCTCAATGAGCTCATGGCCGGGCTCGGCGACAGTCGAGCCCTCGCCTCTGTTCTCCGATTATCTCGAGGCCGCCGCCGACGTGATGCGCCGGCAGCGTAAACGCGGGCTGATCGTGCTCATCACCAATTGCCGCGAAGAGGACTCCGTCGAGCTGCTGGCGGCCCTGCGTCTGCTGCGCTCGAGGCATGTGGTCGTGGTCGCGAACCTGCGCGAGCAAATCGTGGGGGCGATGGCCGCGCAATCGTTGTCGCGGCCGGAATCCATATTCGAGGTGGCGGCGGCGCTCGAGTACGAGCAAAGGCGCCGCGACATGTTGCGGCGGCTGGCCGGGGGCGGTGCGCTGCTGATCGATTGTGAGCCGCGAGCGCTCGGCGTCGAGCTCGTCAAGCGCTACACCGTGTTGAAGCGCACGGGAGCGATCTGAGCATGGCCTTGGATTGGCCGCGCGTCGCGACGCTTTGCGGAATGCTGTGTGCGTGGAGCGCGCAGGCGGCCCCCGCACCGGACCGCATCAGCCACGGGCGGTTTCAGAATCTCGCCGTGTACGCGCCGCAGGGCACGCCGCAAAGCATGGTGCTGCTGCTCGCGGATCCGGGCATCGCGAACGCAGGCGCGAATCTTGCCCTCGCGCTCGCACATCGGGGTGCGATGGTGGCCGTGATCGACGTGGGGAAATTCGACGAGGCGTTAGGGGCCGATGCGGCGGACTGTGTGTTCCCGGATGGCGACCTGGAGAACTTGAGCCACTTCGTCCAGGCGTATTATCACTTGCCCCTCTATCGGCCGCCCTTGCTGGTGGGCTATGGTGCCGGGGCGAATCTCGCCTACGCTGTCTTGGCGCAGGCGCCCGCGCAAACCTTCGCGGGCGCAATCACGGTGGGTTTTTGCCCCGAGACGAGCTTGCGCAAGCCGCTGTGCAAGGGAGGAGCTTTGCAATTCGAGCGTACCGCGAATCAGGAGCTGCGCTATATGCCGGCGCCGCAGCTCGATGCGCCGTGGGTGACGCTGCAAGGCGGACGCGCGGACCGCTGCGGCGTGGATGCCATTCGCGAGTTCACCGCGCACATGCAAGGCGCCGCCGTCGTCGCCGTGCCCGCGGGCAACCGCCGAGAGCTCGAGCGGCTGGCTGCCGCCGCTCCTCGCCGCTTTCGACACGTTGGCGCAGCGCGCCGCGCGGGATAGGGCTCCGAGCGCGCCGCTCGCGCTCGGCAGCCTGCCCGTGGTCGAGGTTGCCGCCCGGGCGGGCGCGCCGCCGACGGACCTCCTCGCCATCATTCTGTCCGGCGACGGGGGATGGGCAGGTCTCGACAAAGAGGTCGCCCAAGCGCTCGCGGAGCATGGCATTCCGGTCGCCGGACTCGATTCGTTGCGCTATTTCTGGAGCGCACGCACGCCGCAGGGGCTCGCCGCTGACATCGATCGCATGATCCGCTACTACCTCGAGCATTTCGGCAAGCAGCGCGTGCTCCTCATCGGTTACTCCCAAGGGGCGGATGTACTGCCGTTCGCGGTCAATCACCTGGCCGCCTCCACCCGCGCGCATATCGCGCTCGGCGTGCTGATGGGCATGTCCGAGCATGCGGTATTCGAATTTCACGTGAGCAACTGGATTTCGAACGATAATTCGGGACCTGCGACGATGCCCGAGGTGAACCGCATCGCGGGCATACCGATACTCTGCATTTACGGAGAAGGCGACAATGATTCACTTTGCCCGAAGCTCGATGCGACCAAGGTACGGATCGTGAAGCTCCCGGGCGGCCACCATTTCAACGGCGACTATGCGGGGCTTGCGCGGGAAATCCTCGCGGCCACGGCGCGATGATGCGCACCGATCGACGCACCTTCTTGAAGAGCACCGGCGCCTGGTCGCTGGTCGCGGCGACTGCGACCCGGCGCGCGGCCGCAGCCGACGTCCCCACAATGGCACCCGCAACCGCAACCGCGCCCCCGGCTGAGCTCAAGTCGATGACCGGCAATGCGCATCCGATATCGGCGGCGGAGCGGCGCGCCCGCATCGCCAAGGTGCAGGCGCTGATGGAGCAGCGCCGGATCGGCGCGCTGCTGATCGAATCCGGCGCATCGCTCGAGTACTTCACCGGCATCCGCTGGCATCGATCCGAGCGCACCACCGCCGCCATCATTCCCGCACGCGGCGACGTGCTCATCGTGACGCCGGCTTTCGAGGAGCCCTCGGTGCGCGAGACGCTCTTGGTCGGAGGCGATGTGCGGCCCTGGGACGAATCCGACAGCCCATTCACGGCGATCGTGCAGGGTCTGCGCGACCGCGGCGTGCGCGCCGGCCATATCGCCGTTGAGCCGACCATGCGGTTCTTCATCGTCGACGGCGTGCGCAAGGCCTCGAGCGCCTACGAGATCGTGTCGGGCGATCCTTTGATTCGCGCGTGCCGCATGATCAAATCTCCCGCCGAGCTTGCGCTCATGCAGACCGCGAACGACGTGACCATGAGCGCTTTGCGTTACGTGCACGGGCGTGTCGAGCGCGGCATGAGCGGCGCGGAGATCGGCGCGCTCATGAACTCGGCAACCGTGGCTTTGGGTGGATCGCCCGAGTTTGCGCTTGTGTTGTTGAACGAGGCCTCGGCCTATCCGCACGGGTCGTTGCAGCCGCAAGCCGTGCGCGACGGATCGATCATCCTCATGGATTGCGGCTGCACCGTGGAGGGCTATCAATCCGACATCTCGCGCACCTGGGTTTACGGTTCTCCAAGCCTGCGCCAGCGCAGAGTCTGGAACACCGTCAGGCGAGGCCAGGAGATCGCGCTCGAGCAAGCCAAGATCGGCGTCGCTGCCGGCCAACTCGACGATGCGGTACGTATCTATTACGAGAGCGAAGGCTGGGGACCGGGCTACAAGCTGCCGGGGCTCTCGCATCGCACCGGTCACGGCATCGGTCTCGACGGTCACGAGCCCGCCTACCTCGTCCACGGGGACACGACTCCGCTCGAGTTCGGCATGTGCTTCTCGGACGAGCCCGGAATTTACATTCCCGGAGAATTCGGCGTACGTTTGGAAGACTGCTGGTACATGACGGCGAACGGCTCGAAGCTGTTTACGCCGCTCGCGAAGTCCATCGAAGATCCCGTTTGAGTGCCCAGCCGCTCATCGGAGGTACACCATGCTCACTGTCCATCATCTCGGCATTTCCCAATCGGACCGCATCGTCTGGCTGTGCGAAGAGCTCGCCATCCCCTATCGTCTGATCCGCTACGAGCGCGATCCGAAAACCCAGTTTGCGCCGCCCGAGTACCGCGCGCTGACGCCGTTCGGGACGGCACCCGCGATCACCGACGGCGATCTCACCCTCGGCGAATCGGGGGCCATCATCGAGTACGTCATCGCCAAGCACGGCGGCGGTCGGCTCGCGGTGGCCCCGGACCGGCCGGAATTTGCGAATTATCTCTTCTGGTTCCACTTTGCCAACGGCTCGTTCATGCCGAGCAGCATGCTGGACATGGTGGTCACGCGTTTGGGCATCGATGCCCGCAATGAATTCATCGGCGCCCTGCGCGAGCGCAGCGATCGCGCCTATGCTCTCGTCGAGAGCCGCCTTGGTGAGGCGCCGTATTTCGCGGGCGGGCAATTCACGGCGGCGGACATCATCATGTTCTTCCCGCTCTCCACCATGCGTGCTTTCGTGCAGCGCGACCTGTCCGCCTCACCGCACACGCGCAGCTATTTGAAGCGCATCGGCGAGCGCCCGGCCTATCGGCGCGCCATGGCCGCCGCGGATCCCAATTTCACGCCGCCGCTCGAGTAACCGGTCTCTCATGGCCACGACCGCCCTCGAGTTCAGACACATGGAGACGCTTCTGGCCCTCGCCGAGTGCGGGAGCCTCTCGAAGGCGGCGGAGCGCCTGTGCCTGACGCAGTCGGCGCTCTCCCACCAGCTCAAAGCCCTGGAGAGCCACTATGGCGCGGCGCTGGTCGAGAAGAACATCCGGCCGCTGCGCTTCACCGCCATCGGACAGCGCCTGCTGACGCTCGCTCGCCAAGTGCTGCCCCTGGTCGCGGAGGCGGGACGCGATGTGGCGCGCCTCGCGCAAGGGCATGCCGGACCGCTGCGGGTTACCGTGCAATGCCACAATTGCTTCGATTGGCTCATGCCGGCGATGGACTCCTATCGATCGCTTTGGCCGGAGGTCGAGCTCGACATCATTTCGGGATTTGTCGTCGACCCTCTCCCTTTGCTCGAGCGCGGCGAGGCGGAGCTCGCGGTCATTCACGATCGTCCGCCGCCGCACCCGCACGTGACGTTCAGCCCGCTGTTCCGCTATCAAAGCGTCGCGCTCATGAGCCCTAAGCACCCGCTCGCCGCAAAGAGCTGGCTGGAAGCGCGCGACTTTGCGAGCGAGACGCTCATCACCTATCCGGTCCCCGACGAAATGCTCGACGTGATGAAGCATTGCTTGATCCCGGCCGGCATAAATCCCAAACGCCGCACGGCCGAGCTTACCGTCGCGATCCTGCAGCTGGTCGCGAGCGGCCGCGGTATCGCGGCGCTGCCCTCCTGGACCGTCGGGAATTACATCGAACGCGGCTACGTCGTATCGCGCCCCATTGGACCTGCCGGTCTATCGTGCGAGCTCTATGCGGCGACCACGCATGCCGGCGCCGAGGCGGCCTACATCCGCGAGTTCATCGCGTTGACGCGCGAGCAAAGCCTGACTCAGCTTACCGGTGTCTCGGCGCTCTGAGCCGCTGCGCCCGCCGCTGCTATGACTTCGTAGGGCCTCATCATCTCGTTGTCCTCGTGCTCGAGGATGTGGCAGTGCCAGACATAGCGGCCCGCATATCCCGAGAAGGGCACGATGATGCGCGTGACGGTCTTCGCGTTCACGCGCACCGTGTCTTTCCAGCCCACCTCGTTCGGCTCCGGCGGGATCACGGGTCCGACGTAACGCAGGGTGTTCTGAGTCATGTATTGAAACGCGTCGAAACGCCGCCGATCGAGGATCTGGAAGCGCACCAGGTGCAGATGGATGGGGTGCGTGTCGTCGGTGAGATTGACGATCTCCCAGATTTCGGTCGTGCCGAGCACGGGCTTTTCCGTGATGGGCATGTGCCACGGCGTCTTGTTGAGCAGCATGCCGGTGGATTCCGCCACCAGATTTTGCGACTCGTCGAGGGTGAGCCGGCGTGTCTTCACGGCGGCCGACTCCGCCAAGCGCTCGACGGTCGCCAACGAGCGCGGCATGTCGCTCGGGTCGGGCACCGACCGCTCGCCCACTCGAAACTGCATGAGCGCAAACGCATCGCTCGCGAGCTCGAGGCGGGCGCCGCGATGGGGCGCGAAGTCGATCAGCAGGTCGGCACGCTCGGCCGGCGCAAGCAGCACGTGCTTCACCGCGAGCGGCGCCGAGAAGAGCCCCTGATCGGTGCCGATCTGAAATACATCGACCCCGTCGGGCATCGACAGGCGGTAAAAGCGCCCGTTCGCCGCATTCAAGATGCGCAGCCGATAGCGGCGCGGCTCGACCTCGAGGAACGGCGTGATCTTGCCGTTCACCAGATGCAGCTCACCGAAAACCTCCGGGACCCAGGGCCGTTCGGGGTCGGCGGACACCGGATAGCTCAGCTGCCCGTCGGCATGCACGTCCCGATCGAACAGCACCAGCGGGATCTCGTATTTGCCGGCAGGCAGGCCGAGCGCCTGCTCGCGCGCGTCCCGGATTACGTACAAGCCGAACAGTCCGGCATACATATTGAGCCGGTTGATGCCCATCGCATGATCGTGGTACCAGAGAAGCGCCGCCGGTTGATCGTTCGGATAGTGATAGAGACGCGACTGACCGGGAACGTACCAGTCTTCCGGATAGCCGTCGCTCTCGGGCAAGGTCTTCGCGCCATGCAAATGCACTACGGTGCGGCCCTCGGCGACCCCTCGCTCCGCGCCGTGCAGCGAGTGATCGATCGGTAGGAAATGCTTCGGCGGGAGCTCGTTCACCCACTCGATCAGCACACCCTCGCCCGCACGCACGTCGAACATCACGCCGGGCACGCTGCCGCCGTACGCCCACACCGACGTGGCAGGCAGGTCGCGGTGCAATTTCTGGGTCATCGCCCGGGCGGCCACGCGATACACCGGCAGCCGGCTCGCGGCGCTCCCCGGCAACGGTCGACGGCTCGTCGGCTGCGCGATGGTGGGCAGCGGCAGCGGATCGACGAAGGGCGCCAGAGTTTTCGGATCTACGTTCGGGATCGCGGGCGCGGCGCTCGGCACGGCGGGGTGCGCATGCGCCTGACGCCCAAAAACACTGGCCGCGGCGCCCGCCGCGGCCAGTGCAGACTGCCCGATGAATCGGCGACGACTGGTTACCAACCCCACCCGCCGCCGCTCACCACCTCGCCCGTGTTCGGGTCGAGGATGTATTGCGCGTCACCGAAGGGCGGCGTATGCGTGAAGTCGAACATGTTGTCGATCGAGCCGGCGATCGCGTCGAACGAGCCTTGTCCGATGCGCTCGCGGCCCAGCCAGTTGTCCTCGACGAAGCGCAGGACGGAGGTCTGATCGGTAAGCTTGTGGTCGACATAGTTGCGTTTGGCCCAGGGCGAGATCACGAGCAGCGGCAACCGCGGTCCGTAACCGCAGCGGCCTTGGGCGTGCGTCGTCGCCGGATTGACGCCCGGCAGCGCCGTGGCGCCGTTGCCGCACGCGTTGGGACCGGTTAGCGCATCCGCGTCGGTGCTCGACTGGTTGACGATAGCGCCGATCTGATGATCGTACCAGCCGTCCGAGTCATCATAGGCGATCACGACGGCGGTCGAGCCCCAATCGCGCTGTTTCTGCAGGAAGTTAATGACGGTCACCACGAAGGTCTGCTCATCCAGCGGGTCCGAATAGCCGGCATGCGCATCTTGATAACCGGGTGCCTTCAAGTACGACACGGCCGGAAAATTGCCTGCGCTCACGGCGTCGAAGAAATCCTGGATGTCGTACTGATGGTTGGCCGCATCGCCCGCATGGCCGATGGTCACAACCGAGGTCGGACGCACGTGCTTAGGGTTGGCCGTCGAGACGTAGTACTGGAACGGCTGGTGATGCGGAATGTAGTCGGCTTTCTTCGAGTTGGTCACCGTCGAGGTATGGCTGCGGCTGCAGCCCGTCGACGCGTTCGGATTGACGGTGCTCAGGTTGAAGCCTCCCTCGAAGAATCCCCAGCTGATGCCCTTGGCATTCAAGAGATCGCCGATGTTCTTGCCGCCGAACTGTACCGTCTCGCCCGTGGTGGTCGAGCACACGTCGCCGACCGGATCGGCATCGCTGATGAGCGTCAGGCCGCCGTTGCCGTCGCCGATCGTGGCGCCCGGCCCGTTGACGTCCTGAATCACCCCATTCAGCTGGCCTGAAATCAGATTGACCGCACCGTCGGTCGAGGGGCCGAAGTTCGTGTCATAGGAGTTATCGTTGAGCGCGTAGCGCTGCGCATAATTCCACATCGCCGTCACGGTGTTGCCGTCGTAATAGCCCATGGTCAGGCCCGTGGTCAAAGCGATCGGTGTGCCCGTCGGCGGCGGCCCCATCACGCCGACGGAGGCGGGGAACGCGTCCATCAGCCCGTGATCGAAGGCTTCCTGCTCCGGCGTGTAGTCGTGATCCTGGTCCGCCGTCGCCGCTTCGCTGCGATCCAGCCGGAAGGGGTTGGTGGCACCGGCACCGTTCACCAGGGAGTTCACCAAATTGGGGTTGCGCGTCAGCAAGGCCTTGTTGAGCCCGTTGACCGCCGGCGTGCCCGGAGCGGGGTGGAACTGCGGCTCGCCCGCCGGATTCGTGGCATATGGATACGTGCCGAAATAATGATCGAAGGAAATGTTCTCGTTGAAGATCACGACCAGGTGCTTGATCGGCGTCGCCGTGGCGGGCGCTGCGGTATAAAACGCCGTCGCAGTGTCCGGCGCCGCCGCAAGACTGAAGAACGGGCTCACGATCGCGGCGCCCATGAGGGTCGATAAGATTGAAACTTTTACATGTCGCATGTGGTTCCCCGGCGATAGTTAGTAAAATCAGTGCCGGGGATTTTTCGCCCTCAATGTGAAATTCCAGTGACAGTCCTTTGACGCGCCCGCGACGCGGCCGGCGCATGGCCGTCGCTGAGCGCCTTCAAGAAGGCGACGATGTCGCGCACGTCCGCATCGCTCAACCGAGGCGCCTCGCCCGGCTGCCCGCCGAAGGGAGGCTGCGTATCGACATTTTTATGATATTGCACGGGCAAATCGTCGAATTTCAGCGGCGCTCCGTTCGCGCCGCGCGGATACCATTTGCCGGGAGCCGTATCGCGCTCTGCGTAGAAACGCACCACCTCCTCGAGTGAATGGAAGACGCCGTTGTGTAGAAACACGCGCTTACGCGCGACGTTGCGCAACGTCGGCGTGCGGAACAGTCCGCAATATTCCGCTCGCCCTGCAATCTGCGCAGCGGACCGCACAGACCGAGGTCGTAATAGCGGGGATCCGCATTCACGGGAATGGCGCGGTTACGCGGCGCGCCGAGTGCGGCGAAGCCGAAGTCCGTGAACTGGGGAAATGCGCCCTCGCGCACCGCGGCTCGGATGACAGCGTGCGCAATTGCCCCGCGCAGGATCGTTGAACGCCGCCAGGCCGCGCTGCTCGGCGGCGCTGAGCGCGGCGGTACCTCTCAGGAAGGCATCGTACTTGCTCGAGTAGGGATAGAAGTCGGCGGGCGACTCCTCGAACGTCTCGAGAGCGAGCAGCACCGCCTTGAAGGCGCGACGCCGATCGGCGAATACGCCGGTCGCCGAACGCGCGGCGAAACTCTTCGGCATACGGTGCGCCTGCCACTTTGACGACGACGTCGGCGGCGGAAGTATTGGCCATCTCGAATGTGGACAGCAGCGGCACTCGCGCCTGCTCATGTGCCGACTGCGCGCGCCCGTCCCACAGGGTCCCGCCGGCGGGTCCCTGATCGACGCTGTCGTCGGCATCGCCGGAATCAAAGAAGTGCTCCGTGAAGGGCGGCATGTTCTGCTCGTACATGAGCGAGGGCACTGCATCGCACGCCCGGTTGCCCGCGATCCGCGCCGCCGCGCTGCACGGCGCGAGCGTTCGGCGATGCAAACGCATGCGCAGGATCGTGGCAGCTCGCGCACGCGAGCGCCCCGGAGGCCGACAATCTGGGATCGAAGAAAAGCGCTCGGCCGAGGGCGGTCAATGCGGCGGCCGAAGGAGTCTTGTCGAACGTATTCGAAGTAAAACGGCGCAGCGGCGCCCGGCGCAGCGGCGCCCGGCGCATCATCAGCCGCGGCGAGAGCGCCAGCGCGGAGCCGCCCAAACGAGCAGTGCGGCGCCGAGCATCGCTAGGACTCCGCCGCGCGAGCCGCGCTCGCGCATCAAGGCTAGTGAACTCGGCCGCCGCCGTCGCTCGACGCGCCGGCGTTGAACAAGCGCGCCACGTCGACCGCGTCGAAGACATACGCGCGATTGCAGAAGTCACAGCGCACCTCGACCTCGCCGCGCTCGGCGAGCACCGCGCGCGTCTCGACCTCGCCTAGCCCCTGCAGCATGCCTGCGACGCGCTCGCGCGAGCAGCGGCAGCGAAAATACACCGGCGAAGGCTCGAACAGGCGCAGGTCATCCTCGTTGAACAGCCGCCGCAGGATCTCGCGATCGGTGAGCGTGCGCAGTTCCTCGCGTGTGAGCGTGTCGCCGATCAATTGCACGCGCCTCCAGGCATCATCGACCTCGGCGCCCCCGGCCGGCGCGCCGCCGCCGCCCTCGCCGGGCAGGCGCTGCAGCAGCATGCCCGAGGCGCCCTGTGCGTCGGCGTAGAGCCAGAGCCGCGTGGGTAGCTGCTCGGAGTTCTCGAAGTAGCCTTGCAGCGAATCGGCAAGTCGCTCGCCGCGTGATCGGAACGATGCCCTGGTAGCGCTGCGCACCCTCGTCCGTCTCGAGCGTCACGGTGAGATTGCCCGGCGCCGATCAGATCGGCAACCCGTCCGGCCGAGTCGGCTACGCGCTCTGCGTCTTCCTGATAGCGCGCGAGGCCCCGCACGCCGAGGCCGCTCGTGCATTGCGCGAGCAACAGATGCACGAATCCGTCGCCTTGCAGTTGCAATGAGAGGACACCGTCGAACTTGATGGTCGCAGCGAGCAATAGAGACGCCGCCACCGCCTCGCCCAGCAGGTCGCGAATGTCCTCGGGGTAATCGCGATGCTCGATTAGCGCCCGCCAGGCGGCGTCGAGGTGCACCAGATGACCGCGGATCGGGTAATGCTCGAACACGAAGCGGTGCATGCAGTCCCGATCATGCATCTCGTTACGACTACCGGTTGCCCGCCGCCCAGCTTGGTCTTCAGCAGCTCGTTGAGCTGCGCGGGATTGGCCTTGCCGCCGGTGGCCTTCATGACTTGCCCGACGAAGAATCCGAACAGCTTGTCCTTGCCGCTACGATAATCGGCGAGTTGTTTCGGGTTCGCGGCCATGACCTCGTCGATCACGCTCTCGATCGCGCCCGAATCGGTGATCTGCTTCAGGCCACGCTCCTCGATGATGGCATCGGCAGGTTTGCCGTCGGACCACATCGACTCGAACACCTCTTTGGCGATCTTGCCGGAGATGGTCGCGTCCACGATGCGCTTCAAGAGACCCGCGAGCGCCTCGGCCGAGATGCGCGATGCGGTGATGTCGAGATTGTCGCGGTTGAGCATGCCGGAGAGCTCCCCCATGACCCAATTCGCCGCCAGCTTCGCGTGCGGTTGCCCGAGGGCCGCGACCACCGCCTCGAAGTAGCCGCCCAGCTCGCGGCTCGCGGACAGGACGCCGGCATCGTAGGTGGAGAGCGCGAAGTCACGCGCGAAGCGCGCGGCCTTCTCGTCCGGCAGCTCGGGAAGGGTCTCCCGCACCAGGGCGACGAAGCCCGCCTCGATTTCCAGCGGCAGAAGATCGGGGTCGGGAAAGTAGCGGTAATCGTTGGCCTCTTCCTTGGAGCGCATCGGGCGGGTCTCGTTCTTGTCCGAGTCGTACAGCCGGGTCTCCTGCACCACTTTGCCGCCGCTTTCGATGATCTCGATCTGGCGCGCGACCTCGTATTGAATCGCCTTCTCGACGAAGCGGAACGAGTTCAAGTTCTTGATCTCGGCGCGCGTGCCGAACTTCGCCGCGCCCTTAAGTCGGACCGACACGTTGGCATCGCAACGGAACGACCCCTCCTGCATGTTGCCGTCGCAGATCTCGAGATAGCGCACCAGCGTGTGTATTTTTTTCATGTACGCGACCGCTTCCTTGGCCGAGCGCATGTCGGGCTCGGAGACGATCTCGAGGAGCGGTGTGCCGGCGCGATTCAGATCGATGCCGCTCGCATTCGCGAGGCCTTCGTGGAGAGACTTTCCGGCATCCTCCTCGAGGTGGGCGCGCGTCACGCCGACTCGTCTTCACGGTGCCGTCCTCGAGCAGGATGGTGATCGCGCCCTTGCCGACCACGGGCTGCTCGTACTGGCTGATCTGATAGCCCTTCGGTAGGTCCGGGTAGAAATAATTCTTGCGCGCGAATATCGAGCGCGCCGCGATTTGCGCGTTGATGGCGAGCCCGAACTTCACCGCCATGCGCAGCGCCTCGCCGTTGAAGACGGGCAGCACGCCCGGATAGGCCAGGTCGACCAGATCCGCCTGCGTGTTGGGCGCAGCACCGTACGCCGTTGGCGAGCCCGAGAATATCTTCGAGCGCGTCGCGAGCTGCGCGTGAATCTCGAGACCGATGACCACTTCCCAGTTGCTCATCACTCGTACCCGCGCGGCCGTAGCCTGTGCCAGTCGGTCGCGAGCTGGAACTGATGGGCTGCCCCGAGAAGCCGCGCCTCCGCGAAATGCGGCCCGATGAGCTGCAGTCCCACGGGCAACCCGTCGACGAGGCCGCACGGCGCGGAGACGCCGGGGAGTCCCGCGAGATTCGCGCCGATGGTGTAGATGTCGTTCAAATACATGGTGACCGGGTCGTCGATCTTGGCGCCGATGGGGAAGGCCGGAGTCGGTGTCGTCGGCCCGGCGAGCAAGTCCACTTTCTCGAATGCCGCGCGAAAATCGTCGGTGATCAGGCGGCGCACGCGCTGCGCCTTCAAATAATACGCATCGAAATACCCGGCCGACAACACGTAGGTGCCGGTCATGATGCGGCGCTTGACCTCGGCACCGAATCCCTCGCCCCGTGAGCGCTCATAGAGATCGGTCAGATCCTTCGGGCTCTCGCAGCGGTAGCCGTAGCGCACGCCGTCGAAGCGCGACAGATTCGACGAGCACTCGGCCGGCGCGACCACGTAGTAGGTCGGCACCGACATCGGCAGATGCGGCAGGCTCACCTCCAGAGTCTCGGCGCCAAGCGAGGTGAACACCGCGAGCGCATCGCGGATGAGCTTGGCATTGCGCGGCTCGAGGCCGTCGAAGAATTCGCGCAACAGGCCGATTTTGAGTCCCTTGAGCGGCGCATCGAGAAGCGCGGGATAGTCCGGCACCGGCACATCGACGCTGGTCGAGTCCTTCGCATCGAAACCCGCCATGACCTTGAGCACTGCCGCCGCGTCCGCGGCGCTCTGTGCAAGCACGCCCGCTTGATCGAGGCTCGAGGCGAAGGCGATCATGCCGTAGCGGGACACGCGTCCGTAGGTGGGCTTCACCCCGGTGATGCCCGTGAGGGCCGCCGGCTGACGGATCGATCCGCCGGTATCGGTGCCCGTGGTGAACGGTGCGAGCCGGGCCGCCGAGGCCGCTGCGGAGCCGCCGGAGGAGCCGCCGGGCACTTTGGTCGTGTCCCAGGGGTTTCGCACCGGCCCATAGAAGCTGGTCTCGTTCGAGGACCCCATGGCGAATTCGTCCATGTTGGACTTGCCCAGCATGACCACGCCGGCGGCCTTCAGCCTCGCGACGACCGTCGCGTCATAGGGCGCAATGAAGTTATCGAGCATCCGCGAGCCGCAGCTGGTGCGCACCCCGTCGGTGCAGAAAATATCCTTATGAATGAGGGGGATGCCGAGCAAGGGGCCGCGCTCGCCGGCGGCCAGTCGCGCATCCGCGCGGGCGGCGTCGGCGAGGGCCTGCGGCGCCGTCACCGTGATGACGGCGTTCAAGGACGGGTTAAGGCGCTCGATCCGCGCCAGGAAGTGGCGTGCGAGCTCGACGCTCGATAACTCCCTGGCGGCGAGTCGGTCGGCAAGCGCGCCGATGGACAGGTCGTGCAGCATCACAGGACTCAAACGTGCGGCTACTCGATGACCCGCGGGACGAGGTACAGCCCCGCTTGCACCTGAGGCGCGTTGCGCTGATATTTTTCGTGGTGGTCGCTATCCGTGACCGCGTCCGGCCGCAAACGCTGGCGTTGGCCGACCAGCGGGTGCGCCATGGGCTCGACGTCCGCCGTCTCGACGCGCGATAACTCGTTCACGAACTCGACGATGCTCGACAGGCTCGACACGTATACGGGCATCTCTCGATCGGTGATCGACAGGCGCGCGAGGTGCGCGATCTTTTCGACGTCTTGGCGGGTCAGGCTCATAAGCAGTTGTTCAAAATGCGCGCGAGTGCGCAAAAATAAGCACATTTCATGATACACGTTGCCTTGCTGAAAGTCGTGTCGGTTGTTACATTAGCGCAACTTTTTTCACCCCCTTCCTCACTCGAAACACCGCATGTTCAAACGCCTCAGGGGTTATTTCTCCAATGACCTCTCCATCGATCTTGGAACCGCCAACACACTGATCTACGTGCGCGAGCGGGGCATCGTGCTCAACGAGCCATCGGTCGTCGCAGTGCAGGATGAGCCCACGCGCGGCGGCAAGATCATCGTCGCTGTCGGCGTCGAGGCGAAGAACATGTTGGGCCGCACGCCCGGGCACATTACTGCGGTGCGCCCCATGAAGGACGGTGTTATTGCGGATTTCACCTACACCGAGAAGATGCTCCAGTATTTCATCAAGAAGGTGCACGGCAACCGCTTTTTGAGCCCGAGCCCGCGGGTCCTCGTGTGCGTGCCGTTCGGCTCGACGCAAGTCGAGCGCCGTGCCATCAAGGAGTCCGCCGAAGGCGCGGGTGCGCGCAGCGTCGACATCGTGCCCGAGCCGATGGCGGCCGCCGTAGGTGCCGGTTTGCCGGTGCAGGAAGCGCGCGGCTCGATGGTGCTCGACATCGGCGGCGGCACCTCCGAGGTCGCCGTCATTTCGCTGAACGGCATCGTCTACGCCGCGAGCGTGCGCATCGGCGGCGACAAATTCGACGAGGCGATTACCAACTATGTGCGGCGCAACTACGGCATTTTGATCGGCGAGGCAACCGCCGAGCGCATCAAGCTCGAGATCGGCTCGGCCTATCCCGGACAGCAGGTGCGGGAAATCTCGGTCAAGGGCCGCAATCTTTCCGAAGGCGTACCGCGCAGCTTCACGTTGAACTCGAACGAGATCTTGGAAGCGCTGCAGGAGCCGCTGCAAGGCATCGTCGGGGCGGTGAAGCAGGCGCTCGAGCAGACCCCTCCCGAACTCGGCGCGGATGTGGCCGAGCGCGGCATCGTGCTTACCGGCGGCGGCGCGCTGCTGCGCGACGTCGACAAACTGCTCATGGAAGAGACGGGTTTGCCGGTTGTGGTCGCGGACGATCCGCTCACCTGCGTCGCTCGCGGTGGCGGGCGCATCCTCGAGCTCACTGAGGAACATGGACCGGGCATCTTCGGACTGGAGTAATGCAAGCGACTAGGGAATCCCCCGCCCATGGTCGCATTCCGTAGCACCGACACGTCGGGGCGCACCTCTGGGCTGCTGCTTCGTTGCGTTTTGTACTGCCTTCTGGCGCTCGGCCTCATCATCTTCGACAAGCGCTACGATCACCTCGGCAAGATTCGCCGCGCCCTTTCGTTCGTCGCCTACCCCGTGCAGCTCGCGGTCGCGAGTCCCTTCGAGGGTTGGCATTGGTTCCGCGAGAGCGTCAGCACGCGCGACACTCTGCGCGCGGACAAGGCCCGGCTCGAGGCGGACTTGCGCGTCGCCCAGTTCCGCCTGCAGCGCTACGAGGCGCTCGAGGCGGAGAGTCAGCGCCTGCGCGCGCTGCGCGAGAACACAGCGGGCGTGGCCGATCGATTCATCATTGGCGACATCATGGACGTCGACCTCGACGCCTTTCGCGAGCGCGTGCTCGTCGACAAGGGCGCGAGCCAAGGCGTGTTCGTCGGTCAGGCCGTCCTCGATTCGGGCGGCGTCTTCGGCCAGGTGGCCCGCATCGAGCAATATACGAGCGAGGTCATCTTGATCAGCGACCCCGCGCACGCGATTCCGGTGCAGATCAACCGCACCGGCTTGCGCACGGTGGCGGTCGGCACGGGTGACACCTCGCGCCTGAAGCTCCCTTATCTTCCCACCAGCGCCGATGTGCAGGTCGGTGACTTACTGGTCACCTCGGGCCTTGGCGGCGGCTTTCCGGTCGGCTATCCGGTGGGAACGGTCGCCCGGGTGAGGCGCGACCCGGCACAGTCCCTGGCCGAGGTCGACATCAAACCCGCTGCGGCGCTCGATCGCTCGCGCGAGCTCATGCTTGTTTGGCTCAAGCCCGGCTCCGTGCCGAGCATGACCGCCACTGAGGCGGTGACTCCGCCTGCAACGGGCGCAGCGGCAACTGCCGCACCGGTCGCGGCCAAGCCGCCCGCACAGAAAGCGGCGCCGGCGGCCCCGGGCGCAAGTCAGGGCAAGGCGGCGACCACGCAGGCCAAGGCATCGGCGAGCACCCAGGCCAAAACGCCGCCAGCGACCCAGGCCAAAGCGCCCGTCAAGAGTGTGCCCGCCGGCGGAGCCAGCCACCCATGATGCGCGAGGAAAAAATCCGGCGCGTGCCCATGCTGATATCGGCGCTCGTGGCGCTCGCGCTCGCCGTCATCCCCTTGCCGTCGGTTCTCGATCCGCTGCGTCCCGACTTTCTCGTGCTGGTGGTGTTCTACTGGTCGATCGAATCGCCGCGCGCGGGCGGGCTCGCGCTCGCTTTCTTCTCGGGCCTCGCGCTCGATGTCATCAACGGCGTCGTGCTCGGCCAGCACGCGCTGGCACTGACGCTGATGGCAGCTTGGGCCACCAACCTGCGGCTGCGATTGCGAGTGTTCTCAGTGTTGTCGCAATCCTTGACCATTTTCATGTTGCTCACGTTGTATCAATTCATATTGTTCTGGATCGACGGCGCCACGGGCAATCCCGTGGTGAACTATGGCCGCTGGCTCGCGCCCGTTATCGGCGGGGTGATCTGGCCGGTTCTTTCGGCCACCTTGAGCCGAGCCAGAGAGCGCTAGCGGGAAGCCTGCAATGATTTTCGACGAAATGTCCCAGTCGCGCACACGCCGCACGCTCACCGCGGGCGGCCGCGCCCTGCGAGCGCTCGGCCTCGATGGACCCCTGACCGGTGTGCTCGCGCTCATCGTGTGCATCGGCGTCCTGGTCGTCTATAGCGCCTCGGGCCAGAACGTGAAGATGGTCGAGCATCATCTCGGCAATATCGCCATCGCCGTCACGGCGTTCCTCGTCCTCGCCAAGTTCTCGAGCCCGCAGTACCTGCGCCTGTTCTCGCCCGCCAGCCTATATCGTCGGGATTTTGCTGTTGGCGGTGGTCGCGGTGACCGGCCATATCGGCAAAGGCGCGCAGCGCTGGCTGGACATCGGCTTTCTGCGCTTTCAGCCCTCCGAAATCATGAAGCTCGCCGTGCCCATGATGTGCGCCTGGTACATGCACGAGCGGCCGCTGCCGCCGACATTCTGGGATCTCATGGTGATGGGTGTGCTGATCATGATCCCGACGGCCATGATCGTCGTGCAGCCCGACTTGGGCACGGCGCTGCTGATCGCCGCCTCCGGACTCATCGTGATGCTGCTCGCCGGCATGGACTTTCGCATCATCCTGGTCTCCATTCCGCTGCTCGGCGGGGCGGCCATGGGCGCCTGGCACTTCATCCACGACTACCAGCGCCAACGCATCCTGACGTTCATCAATCCGCGAGACGGATCCGCTGGGCGCGGGCTACCACATCATCCAGTCGCAGATCGCGATCGGCTCCGGCGGCGTGTTCGGCAAGGGCTACATGAACGGCAGCCAGGCGCAGCTCGAGTTCCTGCCCGAGCGCTCGACCGATTTCATATTCGCGGTGATCGGCGAGGAGTTCGGCCTTCTGGGGCAGCTGCTGATTTTGACTCTCTACGCCGTGGTCACCGGGCGGGCGCTGTATCTGGCGATGCAGGCGCAGGACACCTTCGCGCGTCTCACCGGCGGGGCCATCGCCTTGAGCTTCTTCGTCTATGTGTTCGTCAATTCCGGCATGGTGAGCGGCATCCTGCCGGTGGTCGGCGTCCCGTTGCCCTTGATCAGCTATGGCGGCACCTCCATGGTGACGCTGCTCGCGGGCTTCGGCATCCTGATGTCGCTGCACTCTCACCGCAAGTTGATCGGTTCGTGACCCTGCGTGCGTGGCCCGCCGCTCCATCGCGCTGCTCGCCGCCCTCGGCTGGCTCGCGGGCTCGCAACCCGCCGCCGCGATCGACACCCATCGCGCCGACGTGAAGGCGTTCGTGCGCGGAGATGGCGGATCAGTACGGGTTCAAGAAGAGAGTCGTGCGCAAATGGCTCGACGCCGCGAAAAGCCAGCCCGCGATCCTGGAAGCCATGGAAAAGCCGGCCGAGAAGGCCAAGCTGTGGTACGAGTATCGGCCGATTTTCCTGACCGATCGGCGCATCCGCGAAGGCACGGAGTTCTGGCTGGCGCATCGCCAGGAGCTCGATCGCGCGAGCGTGCGCTCGGGCGTGCCGCCCGAGATTCTCGCCGCCATCCTCGGGGTCGAGACCTACTACGGGCGTCTGACCGGCACCTACCGGGTCATCGATGCGCTCGCGACTCTGGCATTCGACTATCCGCCGCGGTCGAAATTCTTCACGCGATGAGCTCGGCCAGTATCTCTCTGCTGACGCGCGAGCTGCATCTCGATCCGCTGGGCGTGAAGGGCTCCTATGCCGGCGCGATGGGAGCGCCGCAGTTCATGCCCTCGAATTACCGCCGCTTTGCGGTCGACGCGGATGCGGATGGGCGCATCGACTTGTGGACCAACTGGTCCGATGTGTGTGCGAGCGTCGGCAACTACCTCAAGGAGCACGGCTGGAACGAGGGCGAGCCCGTGCTCAGCGAGGCCACCGTGGACCCCGCCAAGGCGCTGGAGCTCGACGGACGCAAGCTCGCGCTGGATGAGACCGTGGGATCGCTGAAGGCCAAGGGCGTCGACTTCGATTCCTCCCTGCCGGCCGATGCGCCCGCTCTTCTGATCGCCGCAGACGAGCCCGACGGCGTGCATTGGCGCGTCGGCTACAGCAATTTCTACGCCATCACCCGCTACAACCACAGCGCGCTCTATGCCATGGCCGTGTACGAGCTTGCCGCCGCCGTGAAGCAACAAGTGCTGGCGACGATGCCGACGCGCGACGCGCCGCCACCCGGCAACCCTCTGTGAACCGCTGTCCGTCTCGCTTCGCCATCGCACTCGCGCATCGCGGCGGCCGTGAGCGGCTGCTCCAGCGCACCGCGTGTCGGCGCGCCGCCCGCCACGGCACAGATCCCGCGGAGCCCTCAGCCGCCGGCGCCGCCCACGCCACCTCCTCGACGTGCCCGATGCGGTCCCGCGCGTCGAGCCGCGCTGCGCTCTACGGCAATCCGCCTTCCTACGAGGTCTTCGGCAAGCGCTATTTCGTCATGGCCTCGAGTGTCGGCTACGTGGAGCGCGGCGTCGCCTCCTGGTACGGACCGGGATTTCACAAGGAGCTCACCTCCGTGCGCGAGCCGTACGACATGTACGGCATGACGGCGGCGCACAAGACCTTGCCGCTGCCCGCCTATGTGCGCGTCACCAACCTGCAGAACGGGCGCAGCTGCGTGGTGCGCGTGAACGATCGCGGACCCTTCGTGGGCAACCGCATCATCGATCTTTCCTACACCGCGGCCGCGAAGCTCGACATGCTGCGAGACGGCACCGCGATGGTGGAAGTGCGCGTGCTGCAGCCCGTCGATCCCGCCCTCGACACCCACCTGACCGTGGCCTCGGTCGGCGCCTTGCCGCTCGCGAGCCCGCCTGCCGTGAGCTCCCCGGCACCGCTCGCCAGCCCGCCCTCCGTGAGCCCCCCCGTGCCGCTGCCGAGTCCGGCCGCCGCGGCTGCCGCTGCGCCGCCGCTCACGAGTCCACCGGTGGCGACTCCCGCGGCTGTACCGCCCGTGATCAAGCCGGCTCCCGTGACCTCCGCCCCCGTGCGGACCCTGTTCGTGCAGGCGGGCGCGTTCGCCGCACCCGACAATGCGCAGCGGCTCGCCGACAAGCTCCGCGTCGGAGGCTATACCCAGGTATTCGTGCGCGATGACCTCATCGCGGGCCGCAAGTTGTATCGTGTGCGCATCGGTCCCATCCCGGACGTGCCGGAGTTCGATCGCATCGTTGCGGCGCTCGAGCAGGAGGGCGTGCGTGATGCGCATCTCGCGCTCGATTGAATGCGTTTGCTCTTGACCCCAGGCCGACTACACTCTCTCCCTTTTTATTCAAGGTGCCCGTTCAACATGTCTCGTCCCCTGCTCGCCCTCCTGTTGCTGACCGCGCTTAACTTCCGCTCCTTCGGCGCCGACGTTCCCATTCCGACGCCGCCGGCGGTCGATGCGCGCTCCTACCTCGTCGTCGACTTCCGCACCGACAAGGCGCTGGCGGCCCTGAACCCCGACGCCCGCATGGAGCCGGCGAGCCTCACCAAGCTGATGACGGCCTACATCGTCTTCCAAAAGCTCGCCGCGGGGGCGCTCAAGCTGAATGAGCCCGTCGTGGTGAGCGAGCACGCCTGGCGCTCGGAGGGCTCGCGCACCTTCATCGAGCTCGGCAAGCCGGTGACCGTCGAGTTCCTGGTTCTCGGCATGGTCGTGCAGTCGGGCAACGATGCCACCATCGCGCTGGCTGAACGCATCGCGGGCACCGAGGAGACCTTCGCGCAGCTCATGAATTCGAACGCCCAGCGGCTCGGCATGACGGGCACGCATTTCGAGAACAGCTCGGGGCTTCCCTCGCCCGAACCACTACACCACCGCGCACGACATGTCGCTCCTCGCGATCGCCTTGATCCGCGACTTCCCGCAGTTCTACAAGTATTTCTCGGTGCACGAATTCGAGTACAACGGCATCAAGCAGCAAAATCGCAACGGTCTGCTCGAGAAGGATTCGACCGTCGATGGCCTGAAGACCGGCCACACCGATTCCGCCGGCTTCTGCCTCGTGACCTCCTCGCTCCGCGACGGCATGCGCCTCATCTCCGTGGTGCTCGGCTCCACGAGCATGAAGGCGCGTGAGAACGCGAGCGCCGCGCTCCTGAACTACGGCTTCACCTTCTACGACACGAAGCTGGTGGTGCGCGGCGGCACCAAGCTCGCCTCGGCGCCGGTGTGGAAAGCAGCCTCGACGCCGTTCGACGTCGGGATCGACAAGGATCTCTACATCACCTTGCCGCGCAGCCAGTCGGCCGACATCAAGACGAGCGTGGATTTGCAGCCGCGGCTCATCGCGCCGCTCGCGCGAGCCGCCGATGTCGGCCAGCTGCACGTGACCGTGCAGGGACAGTCGCTCGCGACCCTGCCCGTGCATCCGTTGGCGGCGGTCGAGCAGGGCGGCTGGTGGCGCCGCCTCATCGACACCATCAGGCTCTGGTTCAATTAATGCCCCTGCCGGTCTGCTATCTGAATGGCGAGTTTCTGCCGCTCGCCGAGGCGCGCGTCTCGCCGCTCGATCGGGCGTTCTTGTTCGGCGATGCCGTGTACGAGGTCGTGCCGGTATACGCAGGCCGGCCGTTCCGGCTGCGCGAGCATCTCGACCGGCTGGTGCGCAGCCTCGCGGGCATCCGCATGGAGCCGCCCCTCAGCGCATGCCGAATGGGACGGGATCCTCAAGACCCTCATCGAGCGCAACGGCGGCGGCGATCAATACGTCTATTTCCAGGTCACGCGGGGCGCGGAGCTCGCGAGAAATCATGCCTGGCCGGAGGGGCTCGCGCCGACGGTGTTCGCCTTCGCCAACACGCTCGAGGCCCCGTCCGCGGCGGTGCTCGAGCAAGGGGTCGCCGCCATCACGGCGCAGGACACCCGCTGGGCGCGGCGCGACATCAAGTCGACCGCGCTGCTGGCAAATACGCTCCTGAAGCAGCTCGCGGTCGATGCCGGCGCGTTCGAGACCATCCTGCTCGAGCGCGGCGAGCTCACCGAGGGATCCTCCACCACGGTGCACGTCGTCAAAGCGGGTGAGATCCATACCCCGCCGAACGGCCATCACATTCTGCCGGGCACGACGCGCGATGTGGTCGCGGAACTCGCGGCGCGCTGCGGCATCCCGTGCGCGAGCCGCCGTGTCACCGAGGCGGAGCTGCGCGGCGCGGACGAGATCTGGCTCGCCTTCTCCACTCGCGGAGTTTTGCCCGTAACCCGGCTCGACGGCAAGCCGGTGCGAACGGGCAAGCCCGGGCCCTTGTTCGCGCGCATGCACGCGGCCTTCGTAAGCTACGTGCGCGAGCTCGCCGGAACACCGGCGCTGTGACCCAGCCGCTTACGTTTCCGACCGAATTTCCCATCAAAGTCATGGGCCGGCACGACAGCGACCTCAAGGCCCTCACGCGCGAGATCATCGAGCGGCACGCCGGCCCTCTCGGCGACGAGCGCGTGAAGACACGCACGAGCGGCGACGGCAACTTCCTCGCCCTGACCTACACGGTGACCGCACAGAGCCGCGAGCAGCTCGATGCGATCTATCGCGAGCTCACCGCCTGCAAGGCGGTGCTGATGGCGCTGTAGCCGAGTTGCTGGAGCAGATGCGGCACGAGTCCGCGGGCGGCCGATTCCATCTCGCATCCGGGCACGAGGTCCGCGAGACGCGTGACACCGAGGCCGGGATAGCCGCACACATTGATGCGCCGGAACGGCTCGAGATCGGTCGTGACGTTGAGCGCGAGCCCGTGATAGCTCGAGCCGCGACGCACCCGCAGGCCGACGCTCGCCAGCTTCGCGCCGTCCACATACACCCCGGGCGCCTCGCGCGATGCGCGGGCGCTCACTCCGATATCGGCCGCGTAGGCCACGACGGCACTCTCGAGCGCCGTGACCAGCTGCCGCACGCCGCAGGCGCGGCGCTTCAAATCGATCAGCGGATAAACCACCAGCTGGCCCGGTCCGTGATAAGTGACCTGACCGCCGCGATCGATCTGAATCACCGGAATGTCGCCCGGTGCGAGGACGTGCTCGCGCTTCGCGTTGAGTCCCAGCGTAAAGACGGGCGGATGCTCGAGCAGCCAGATCTCGTCGGGAGTGGCGGCGTCGCGCTCGTCCGTGAAGCGCTGCATCGCGCGCCAGGTGGGCTCGTAAGGCGCGACCCCGAGGTGGCGAATGATCGGCGTGTCGCTCACACCGAGTCCGCGCGCACCGGGCGGCGCGCAAGTCCCTGATCGAGGCCCGCGTTGTTGCGTGCAAGCGCCTGTTCCGCGCGATAGCTCGAGCGCACCAGCGGCCCCGAGACGCACTCCAGGAAACCGAGATCGAGCGCCCAGGCGCGGTACTCGGCGAACTCCTCGGGGCTGACGAAGCGCTCGACGTCGAGGTGATTGGACGTCGGCCGCAGATACTGCCCGAGCGTCAGGAGATCGACCGCGACCGCGCGCAAATCCTGCATCGTCGCGCGAATCTCGGCGTCCGTCTCACCGAGGCCCAGCATGAGGCTCGTCTTGGTGAGCACGGCCGGCCGATAGGCCTTCGCGGCGGCGAGCACGTCGAGGGTACGGCGATAACCCGCGCGTGGATCGCGCACCGGGTGCGTCAGGCGCTCGACGGTCTCGACATTCTGTGCAAATACATCGAGCCCTGAATCCATCACGGTGTACACGTCCGCGAGGACCCCGGCAAAGTCCGGCGTAAGCGCCTCGACCGCCGTGTGCGGCGTGCGCGCCTTGATGGCGCGGATGGCCGCCGCATAATGCGCGGCGCCGCCGTCCGGCAAGTCGTCGCGGTCGACCGAGGTGAGCACGACATAGTGAAGGCCCATCAATTCGACCGAGCGGGCGACGTTCTCGGGCTCCTCGGCATCGAGCCAGCCTTGCGGATTGCCCGTGTCCACCGCGCAGAAGCGGCAGGCGCGCGTGCACACCGCGCCCATCAACATGATGGTCGCCGTGCCGGCGTTCCAGCATTCACCGATGTTGGGACACTTGGCCTCCTCGCATACCGTGCTTAGACGATGCTCGCGCACGATCTGCTTGACGGCCTGGAAGCCGGCGCCGCTCGCGAGGGGCGCCCGTAGCCAGGTGGGCTTGCGAGCGGCCGCGGGGGGCGGTTTGGCGGTCGCCTTGATGCCGTCCTTGATGGCAGTGAAGCCCTGCGGGGTGCGGTATTTCTCGCCGCTCCGTGCGGGCTCGCCGCCGGGCGACGCCTCGCCGGGCGACGCTTCGCCCGCGCTCAGAATGGGGATGCCTTTGAACTCCGCCATTGCCTCATTTTACCCCACCCGGCGCATTCAGCGCCGCGAGCCGCTCGGGCGTGCCGACATCCTCCCAAAGGCCCCCGTAGAGCTCGGCCGAGCAGCGGCGGGCCGCCATCGAGCGCAGCAGCAGCGGTTTCAACGGAAACGCGCCGTCCACGCAGTCCGGCAAAGAACTCCGGCCGATAGACGGCGATGCCGGAGAAGGTGTAGCTGCACGGGGGCGCTCGGCACGGCCAAGCCGTGTTCCAGCCCGAAATCGCCTTGGGGGTGCTGCGGCGGATTCGGCACGAGCACGAGGTGCGCGTCGCTGTCCTTCCCGAGCGCCGCGCCGGCCACGGGATAGTCGGTGAACACATCGCCGTTCAACACCAGAAAAGGCTGCGGTCCCGAGCAGCGGCAGGGCGCGAAAGATGCCGCCCGCCGTCTCGAGCGCGTGCGGCGACTCCTCGCTGTAGGCAATGCGCACGCCGTAGCGCGAGCCGTCGCCGAGCCGGTCGCGGATCATCGAGCCGAGCCACGCCAGATTGATGACGACTTGCGAGATGCCGGCGCGCGCGAGGCGCTCGAGGTGATATTCGATGAGCGCCTTGCCGCGCACTTCGAGCAGCGGCTTCGGCACCGCGGTCGGTGAGCGGGCGCATGCGCTCGCCGCGGCCGGCCGCCAGGATCATGGCGATCCGCGGACGCGCGGGCGCTCGGCCATCAGCGGCTCGGTGCCGACGCCGGCGGCCTGCGAGCGGGCCCTCGCCTGCGCCGCCTCGAACGCGGGCTCGATGCGCTCGTCGATGTAACGCGCGAACTCGGCGGTCTCGGGATACAGCCCGGCGGCCTCGCGCGTGTACGCGAGCACGCGCGGCAAATCCTCGAGATATCCGGGCTTGCCGTCGCGATAGAAAAGCCGCGCGAAAATGCCGAGCACCTTGATGTGACGCTGCAGCCCCATGAGATCGAACGCGGCGAATGAGCTCGCGTCATCCGCGCCGAGATCGAGCCCGGCGCGCTTCAGCCGCTCGCGATAGCCCGAGCAGCCAGCCGATGACCCGCTCGCGCGGCCACGCAATGTAGCAATCCTTCAGCAACGAGACCGCATCGTAGGTCGCGGCACCGCGCACGGCATCCTGAAAATCCAGGATGCCCGGATTGGCCTCGTCGGTGACCAGCAAATTGCGCGAGTGATAGTCGCGATGCACGAACACGTGCAGGCTGCGCGAGCGCGCTTTGCGCGAGCGTCTCGAACAGCCGATCGAGCATGGCGCGCTCCGCGGCGGTCGGCGGCTGCCCAAGATGGCGGCCGAGGAACCACTCGGGCAAGAGCTCCATTTCGCGGATGAGCGCCGCGCGATCGTAGGGCGGCAAGGCGCGCGCCGCCTCCCCGCCGCGCGTCTGCAGCCGCACGAGCGCATCGAGCGCATCGCTGTAGAGCCGCTCGACGTCGCGCCCCGCGACGAGATCGCTCAAATACTGCCGCGTTCCCAAGTCGGACAGCAGCAAAAGCCCGCGCGCGGGATCGCGCGCCAGGATCACGGGAACGTTCAATCCGATGCCGAGCAGCGACTGCGCGACACCGATGAACGGCGCGACCGCCTCCTTCTCGGGCGGCGCGTCCATCACGATGTAGGAATCCGCGCCGCGGATCAGACGAAAATAGCGGCGAAAGCTCGCATCCGCCGAGGCGGGCTCGATGTGCGCCCCGGCGAATCCCAGGTCCTCCGTGACCCATTGGCGCAAGCAGCGCCAGGCGGGAATCGCTTGCATCCATCACATGCATGCTTGACCATTCGACAACCGCAAATGCGGCGGTACCCAGTATACCGATTAAGGCGATCGAATTTGCCCAAGGGATATCAACGAGCCGCATCGGCCGCCGTTTTCTGCCTGCTGGCGGCCGCCGCGGTTCGCGCCGCCGACGTCTGTCCCGCGCCCGCCAAGCACAAGCGCTCGACCACCGCCATGATCATCCCGAGCGACGATCATCGCATCCGGATCGAGAGCGACGGCGCATCGCTCGACATCGCGACCGGGTTCTCGGTGCTCACCGGCCACGTGCAGCTGCATCAGGACCAACGCACGATCTCGGCCGATCGGGTCACCTACGACGAGAAGACCGGCAAAGTCACGGTCGCGGGCTCGGTGGACTTCGAGGATCCGCGCCTCGGCATCAAGAGCAGCGACGGCGCCTACGATGCCCTCGGCGGCGGCTTTTTCGACCAGGCCAATTTCCGCATCTTCGATCGCAGCGGCCGCGGCTACGCCAAGAAAATGTCGGTGAGCCCCGATGGCGTCGTGCACATGGACACGGTGCGCTACACGAGCTGTCCGGTCGGCAACGAGGACTGGATGATCCAGGCGAACAACCTCAAGCTCGACACCGACGCCGAGCAGGGCATCGCGCATGGCGTGGTCATGCGCTTCAAGGATGTGCCGATCTTCTATACGCCGTATCTCGCCTTCCCGCTGGGGGACGACCGGCAGAGCGGCCTGTTGTTCCCGAGCTTCGGGCATTCGGGGAACAACGGCTATCAGCTCGATGTGCCCTACTACTTCAACCTTGCGCCGAATTACGACGCGACCTTGACACCCGGATACCTCTCCAAGCGCGGCGTGCAGCTCGGCGGCGAGTTCCGCTTCCTCACGGAGGGGTCGCACGGCCAGCTCGAGGAGAATTTCCTGCCGAACGACTCGATCACGAACAGCGACCGGTATTTCGTGCACTTCACCGACATCACCAATATCGCCCCCGGCCTGCGCTTCGACACCGATGTCGCCGGCGTGAGCGACAGCAACTATTTCTCGGACTTCGCGGTGGGCGCGGACCAGACGAGCGTGACTTTTCTCCAGCGCAGCGCCGAGTTCCTGTACTACGACGATATCTGGCGGGTCCGGGCCCAAGGACAGAATTTCCAGACCATCGACACCTCGATCGAGGCGGGCGACCGCCCCTACTCGCGCGTACCGCGGTTCGAGGCCTATGGGCTCGCCCCCCTGATCGGCGGCCTCGAGTTCGCCGTCTCGAGCGAGGCCACGAACTTCATTCGCGAGGTGGGGCCGACCGGAGTACGGGCAGACGTATCGCCCGAGCTGCGTTGGGACCTGCGCACGGCGGGCTATTTCTTCGAGCCGATCGTGGGCTACCACTTCACGCAGTACGACTTGCAGAACGCCGAGTCCGGCGACCCGAGCACACCCACCCGCACGCTCCCCTGGGCGAGCCTCGATACGGGCCTTGTCTTCGACCGCGAGGCTGGCGCCAACGGTCAGCGCATCGTGACCCTCGAGCCGCGTCTCATGTACACCTGGATCCCGTACCGCAACCAGGACGAGCTGCCGATCTTCGACACCGGCCTGCCGGACTTCAACATGGTCGAGCTGTTCCGCTCGAACCGCTACGTCGGCGATGACCGTATCGGCGACGCCAATCAGCTCGCCTTCGGTCTCACCTCGCGCCTATTCAACGAATCGACCGGCACCCAGTACCTGTCGGCCACGGTCGGCGAGATTCGCTATTTCACGCTGCCGCGCGTGCTCCTGCCCAATGAGATCACACAGACGCTCCCGGGCCAAACGCTGACGACGCTCCCCGGCCAGACCAGCCAACAGCAGCTGATCTTGCCGGGATACAACCTCCCGACCCTGCCCGGCCAGACCCTCTCCACCGCCCCGCAGGAGGTCGCCCAGGCCTATCACGGCTCGGACATCGTCACCGAGATCTCGGTCCAGGCCTACAAGAACTGGAGCGTGAACCTCGATTACCAGTGGAATCCCTATACCTCGCAGACGGATAAAAACGAGATTCTGGTCCAGTACCACCCGGATCCCAACAAGATAATCAATGTCGGCTACCGCTTCCAGGAGGACATCCTGAAGCAATACGACGTCTCCTTCGCCTGGCCGATCGCCAGCCACTGGAACACGGTCGGGCGCTATGTTTATTCCACCCAAAACCACGAAGTGATCGAGCAATTGGCTGGATTCGAGTACAAAAGCTGCTGCTGGCGCATCCAAGTGTTGCAGCGCCGCTACTTGACCAACCGAACCGGAGGACTGGATACCTCCGTTGCTTTACAATTGGAACTGACGGGCCTTTCCTCGGTCGGAAAGCGGTCGGACGCGTTCCTGTCCAGAGAGATCAGCGGATACTCGACGCGCGACCCCGACGAGCAGTAAACGGCCCCCCAACAGGAAGATTTATGCGAAACCCAGTAGTCCTTTGTGGACTCCTCATGGCGGCACTCTTGATCGGCACCCGCGCGCCGGCGCAAACCCGGGATATCGGCGCCCACGGCGAGCTGCTCGACCGCATCGCGGCCATCGTGAACGACGGCTTGGTGCTGAAGAGCGAGCTTGACGAACAGATGGAAGCGGTGACCAAGCGGCTGCAGGAGCAGAAAGTGGAGCTCCCGCCGGAGAGCGTGCTGCGCCAGCAGGTGCTCGAGCGGCTGATCCTGCAGGAGATCCAGACACAGCGGGCCAAGCACGTCGGCTTGACGATCTCGGATGAGCAGCTCAACAGCGCGCTGCAGGAGATCGCCCAGCGCAACAAGATCCCCTTCGACCAGCTGCCGACCGCGCTCGCCGCCCAGGGCGTCGATTACAAGCAGTACCGCGAGAGCATGCGCAAGGAGCTCACGCTCAGCACCTTGCGACAGCGTGACGTGATCGCCCACATCAACGTCTCGCCGCACGAGCTCGACCAGTATCTCTCCCGCCAGCAATCGGCCGCGGCGAACGATGAGTTCAACGTCTCGCACATTCTGCTCTCGCTCCCGCAGGCCGCGACCCCGCAGCAGCTCGAGGACATCACCAAGAAGGCGAACGACATCGCGGCACGCGCCGCCAAGGGCGAAGACTTCGGACAGCTCGCGATCGCCAACTCGAACAGCCAGACCGCACTCGACGGCGGCCAGCTCGGCTGGCGCAAGGGATCGCAGCTGCCGCAATTCATTCTGGATCTGGTCACCAAGATGAAGCCCGGCGATGTGAGCACGCCGGTGCGCACGCCGAGCGGCTTTCACATCGTGAAGCTCAACGAGCGCCGCGGCGGTGAGTCCGCGGTGATCGTCAACCAGATTCACGTCCGGCACATTCTCATCAAGACCAACGAGCTCGACGATGATGCGACCGTGCGCGAGAAACTGGCGAAGCTGCGTCTGCGCATCATAAACGGCGAGGAATTCGCGGGCATCGCCGCGGCGACCTCCGAGGATCCCGGCTCCGCGCCGGACGGCGGCGATCTCGGCTGGTCGGGTCCGGGAACGTTCGTTCCTGAATTCGACAAGGCGATCGCGGATTTGAAGCCCAACGAGATCAGTGAGCCGTTCAAGACCCGCTACGGCTGGCACATCGTGCAGATGCTCGGCACGCGCACTTACGACAGCACCGACGACGTCCGCCGTCAGAAGGCCTTTGCCGCGATCCGCGAGAGCAAGAGCGACGAAGAGACCGAGCTTTGGCTGCGGCGGCTGCGCGACGAGGCGTTCGTCGAGATCAAGATGTAGTGCGCGTTCCGCGCATCGTCGTCACCTCGGGCGAGCCGGCAGGCATCGGACCCGATGCCTGCGTTGCGCTCGCGCGCCGGGATTGGCCGGCGGATCTCGTGATCGCCGGCGACGCGAAGCTCCTCGAAGCCACTGCAGCGACCTTAGGCCAAGCGGCGCCCGGCGGCCCGCCACGCACCTGCCTCTACGACCCCTCCGCCCCTCCCGCGAGCTCGCGAGCCGGCGTGTTGAAGCTCCTCGACGTGCCGGCGCCGCACAGAGTGGTGGCGGGCCGCCTCGACGTCCGCAACGCCGCCTCGGTCATCGCCATGCTCGATCGGGCGTGCGACGGCGCCTTGAGCGGCGAATTCGCCGCCATGGTGACCGCGCCGGTGCAGAAGAGCACGCTCATGGAAGCGGGCTTCGATTTCTCGGGACACACCGAATATCTCGCGGCGCGTAGCAACGCCGTCCTCCCGGTGATGATGCTGCAGAACGAGGCGTTACGGGTGGCGCTCGTCACGACGCACCTGCCGCTGGCGAGGGTGCCGCAGGCGATCACCGCGGAGCGGCTGTGTGCAACCCTCGTGATCGTGCATGAGGATCTGCGCCGCCGCTTTAAGGTTCCCGCACCACGCATCGCGGTGCTCGGCCTCAATCCGCATGCGGGGGAGTCCGGCCATCTCGGTCGCGAGGAGATCGACGTGATCGAACCGGTGCTCGCGGAGTTGCGCGCCCGGGGGCTCGACTTGCGCGGGCCCGTTCCCGCGGATACGGCATTCACGCCGCAGTACCTCGCGGGCGGCGTGGACGTCGTCGTCGCCATGTATCACGATCAAGGTCTGCCGGTCATCAAGCGCGAGGGATTCGGACACACCGTGAATGTCACCTTGGGGCTGCCGATCATCCGCACGAGCGTCGATCATGGCACCGCACTTTCCCTGGCACGCACCGGTCGCGCCGATACCGGGAGCTTGGAAGCGGCGGTGAGGCTCGCAATCGAGCTTGCGAGCCATGGTGATCCGTAAGCGCTTCGGACAGCACTTCCTGCATGATCCCGGGGTCATCCGCCGCATCATCGATGCCGTCGCTCCCGCGCGCGGCGAGCGCGTGGTGGAGCTCGGTCCCGGCCGCGGTGCACTCACCTTCGGGCTGCTCGAGCGTGCAGAGCGCATGGACGCCATCGAGATCGACCGCGATCTCGCGCGGCTGCTCGAGGCCGATCCGCGCGCGCAAGGCCGCCTGCACCTGCACGTCGAGAACATGCTCGACACCGACTTCACGCTTCTCCAGGGGCAGGGACCGAAGCTGCGGATCGTCGGCAACCTCCCCTACAACGTCTCGACCCCCGTGTTGTTTCATCTGCTGAGCCAGCGCGGCGCGATCGAGGACATGCACTTCATGCTGCAGAAAGAAGTTGTCGACCGCATGGCAGCCGCGCCCGGAGGCAAGGAGTACGGGCGGCTCACCGTCATGCTCGCCGCCTACGCCGAGGTCGAGGCGCTGTTCGAGGTCGGACCCGGTGCTTTCCGGCCGCCGCCGAGAGTACGCTCCGCGATCGTGCGTTTGCGGCCGAGCACGGCGCCGCGATTCGCGATCGGCAGCGATTTCGCGCTGCGCTCGCTCGCGCAGGCCGCGTTCTCCCATCGCCGCAAAACCCTGCGCAACGGCTTCAAGGGCCTGTTGAGCGGCGCGGACATCGAGGCCTGCGGGATCGATCCGCAACTGCGCCCGGAAACGCTCACACCGGAGCAATTCGGCCGCCTTGCCGTCGCGTACGAGGCTCAGCGCGCCACGGATGCGCCCGCACGAGATGCCGCGAAGAAGCGCGGCGCGCGGCAGGGTTGAACGCCCTCGCAGTCCGCTATACTGGTGCCCGGATGCCTGGATATCAAAAAGTGCTGGTGTTGTTGGACCTCGCGGAAGGGAGCGACAAGGTGTTCGCTGCGGCCCGCGACATCGCCGCTTATTCGAATGCCGGCATCGTTGCACTGCACGTCGTCGAATACGTGCCTGTCGAGCCCATGGGTGAGTCGCTCATGCCGACGCAGATCGACATCGAGACCAACCTGACCGCGCGCGCCCGGCCGCTACTCGAGAACATGGTGAAGCGCTCCGGCACAGCCAACGCCAGCGTGCGCGTGGAGGTCGGCAACACCAAGGCGCAGATCCTGACGGTCGCAGATGAAGAGCGGCCCGACTTGATCGTGCTCGGCAGCCGCGAGCGCCATGGCCTCGCGGTCCTGGTCAACTTTACCGAAGATACCGTGCTGCATGCCGCGCATTGCGACGTGCTCGCCGTGCGCTTGAGTTGACACGGCCATGACTACCGATGCGCAACGGCCGAGAATCCGCGTCGACGTGGAGACGGCCTATATCGAAGAGCAATCCGATCCCCGCGACAAGCGCTTCGTATTCTCTTACACCATCACTATCCGCAACGAAGGCCAAGTGCCCGCTCGATTGCTCACGCGTCATTGGATCATCACGGATGCAAACGGCAACGTGAAGGAGACCCGCGGCGACGGGGTGGTGGGTGAACAGCCCTACCTCAAGCCAGGCCAGGGATTCCGCTACTCGAGCGGCGCCGTCATAGAGACTCCGGTTGGCACCATGCAAGGAAGCTACCAAATGATGGCCGACGACGGGCTCAAGTTCGACGCCCCGATCGCGCCCTTCCGCTTGGCCATCCCGGGAGTTCTGCACTAAGCCGGTGGCGCTCTACGCCATCGGCGATATTCAGGGCTGCGACGCGGAGCTCGGAACTCTGCTCGCGGCCTTGAGCTTCTCCGTCGACCGCGACCGCCTGTGGTTCGTCGGCGATCTGGTCAATCGAGGACCGGCTTCGCTCGAGGTACTGCGGCGCATCCGCGCGCTCGGCGAGGCGGCCACGGTCACGCTCGGCAACCATGACCTGCATTTGCTGTCCGTCGCGTTCGGCTGCTCACGCCTGAAATCCGACGACACTTTGACGGCGATCTTGAAGGCCCCGGACCGCGACGCGCTGCTCGGGTGGCTGCTCGAGCGCCCGCTGCTCGCCGAGGATCCTGCCCTGAACCTGTGTCTGGTGCACGGCGGACTCTCGCCTCAGTGGGATGTGCCTGTGGCACGAGCCTGTGCGCGCGAGCTCGAGCAGGCGCTGCGCAGCCAGCCGGAGAAGCTCTTCAAGCACATGTACGGCGACAAGCCCGACCGCTGGGATGAGGCTCTCGAGGGCTCGGAGCGGTTGCGTTACATCGTCAATTGCTTCACCCGGCTGCGCTATGTGGACGAGCACGGCAGGCTGGAGCTGCATGCCAAGGGCTCGCCGCGCAAGGCCCAGCGTGCCACGCTCGTGCCGTGGTTCGAAGCGCCCGGCGCACGCTGGCGCGGCACGCGTATTGTCTTTGGCCACTGGTCGACCCTCGGCTTCTTTCAGAACGCGGATGTGATCGGGCTCGACACAGGCTGCGTCTGGGGCGGAAGCCTCACCGCGCTGCGCCTCGATGTGCCGGATGCCGCGCCGACGCAAGTGGGGTGTCAGGGCTCGGGCGCGGGCGATTAGCGGGCACGCCGAGCCCGGGCGCTATAATTGTGTCGATGCACGTTCCGTCGCCGCTCAATCTGCGTGCCTGGGTCGACCAGAACCGCGCGCTGCTCAAGCCGCCCGTGGGCAACAAGCTGCTGTTCGAGGACGGCGAGTTCATCGTGATGGCCGTGGGGGGTCCCAACGCTCGCAAGGATTTCCACCACGACCCGGGGCCGGAGCTTTTTTATCAGCTCGAGGGCGACATCGTGCTGCAGACCATCCAGGGGGAACGCCGCGTCGAGGTGCATATCCGCGAGGGCGAGATATTCCTTCTGCCTGCCGAGATCCCGCACTCGCCGCAACGCGGCGCGGGCACGGTCGGCATCGTGGTGGAGCGGCGTCGCGGCGCCGCGGAGCTCGACGGATTCTCCTGGTACTGCGAGCGCTGCGGCCATCGTCTGTATCTGGAACGGCTGCACATCTATGACATCGAGACGCAGCTGCCGCCGGTCTTCGAGCGTTTCTTTGCGAGCATCGAGCACCGCACCTGCACGGTATGCGGCACGGTAATGCCGGCGCCGGGCGAGAATCCCCCCCGTTCGGGCGCAGGCTGACTGCCTTGCCGCAAACCGAGGCCGCGCGCGCCGCCGAGCTCGATGCCCGCGATCCGCTCGCCCACTTCGCGGCGGAGTTTCACCATCCGCAGGATGCCGGCGGCCGCAAAGCAGTGTATCTGTGCGGTCACTCCCTGGGCTTGCAGCCCAAATCGGCGGCGTCCTACGTGAGCCAGGATCTCACCGAATGGCAGCGGCTGGGTGTTCTCGGACACCATCAGGGCGCGCGTCCCTGGATCGGCTATCACGAGCACGCCGCGCGAGGACTCGCGACGCTCGCCGGCGCCGCGGAGCTCGAGGTGGTGGCAATGAATTCGCTCACCATCAACTTGCACCTGATGATGGTGAGTTTCTTCAGACCGGCAGGCGACCGCAACTGCGTGCTCATCGAGAAATCGGCGTTTCCCTCCGATCGCTATGCCGTCCTGTCGCATCTTAGACTTCACGGGCTCGATGCCCGCCACCTCATCGAGGTGGCGCCGCGACCGGGCGAGCACGTGCTGCGCACCGAAGACCTCATGGAGATTCTGCAACGCGACGGGCCGCGCCTCGCGCTCGTGCTCTGGCCGGGCGTGCAGTACCTGAGCGGCCAGCTGTTCGATCTCGGCGTCATCACGGCGGCAGCGCGTGCCGCCGGCGCCGTGGTGGGTCTCGACCTCGCGCACGCGATCGGCAACGTGCCGCTCAAGCTGCACGATTGGAATGCGGACTTCGCCGTCTGGTGCAGTTACAAGTATCTGAACGCTGGGCCGGGCGCCATTGGCGGCTGCTTCGTGCATGAGCGCCATGCGGAGCGGCCCGACTTGCCGCGCCTCGCGGGGTGGTGGGGGCATGACAAGGCGCGCCGCTTCGAGATGGGCCCGGACTTCCATCCCATCGCCGGCGCCGAGGGCTGGCAGGTGAGCAATCCGCCGGTGCTGTCCGCCGCACCGCTCCTCGCCTCGCTCGAGCTGTTCGGACGCGCGGGCCTTGCGCGTCTGCGCGAAAAATCCGTGCAGCTCACCGCCTTCATGCAGCGCTCGATCCAGAGTCGCCTGGGAGCCGCAGTCGAGATCATCACGCCTGGCGACGCGGCCGAGCGCGGCAGCCAGTTGAGCGTGCGGCTCGCCCTCCCCTCGCAGGCCGTACGGCGCTGCCATGAGCACCTCATGGCGGCCGGTGTGATCGGCGATTGGCGGGAGCCGGACACGCTGCGCTTTGCCCCCGTTGCGCTCTATAACTCGTTCCGCGACGTCGCTGCGGCGGTCGACGCGCTCGCGGCGGCGGTCGCGGCGTGAGCCTGTCCGGCGAGGCCCTCGGCATCGTCGGCGGGGGACCGACCGGCGCTCTGCTCGCCATTTTGCTGAAGCGTCGCGGTATGGCCGTCACGCTCTACGAGAGCCGCTCCGATCCGCGCGGCGACGCGGCCGACGCCGGCCGCTCGATCAATCTGGCGCTCGCCGACCGCGGCACGCACGCGCTCGAGCGGGCGGGTCTTCTCGATGCGATCCGGCCGCTCGTGGTGCCCATGCGCGGGCGCTTCGTGCATCAAGCGGACGGCTCCAGCGGGCTGCAGGCCTACGGCCGGCTGCCGAACGAGGTCATCTATTCGATCTCGCGGCGCGAACTCAATAACGTGCTGCTCGATGCCGCGATCGCCGCAGGGGTCGACGTGCGCTTCCAGCATCGTGTGGAGGGTGCCGACCTTGCAACCGGAACGGCTCGAGTCCGCGATCTGCATCGCGGTCTTACCCTCGAGATTCCCATGAGACCCCTGCTCGGCGCGGATGGTGCGGGATCGCTCGTGCGCCGCCGGCTCGCCGCGCTCGGCATGATCGAAGCCGAGGATGTCCCGCTCGAGCATGCCTACAAAGAGCTCTCGATCGCCGCAGGTCCCGGAGGCAGCGCTCTGCTCGAGCGAGAGGCGCTGCACATCTGGCCGCGCGGCGGCTACATGCTGATCGCGCTGCCGAATCAGGACGGCAGCTTCACGGCGACGCTATTTCTGCCGCTGCGCGGGATCTCGAGCTTCGCCGCGCTGCGCTCGCCGCAGGCGATCGATGAGTTCCTGTCGACGAGCTTTCCGGACGCGCGCGCGCTCATGCCGGATTGCGTGGCGGAATTTCAGCGCCATCCCACGGGATTCCTCGGCACGGTGCACGCCCGCACTTGGGCTGCGGCAGGTGCCGCGACGCTGATCGGCGATGCCGCGCACGCCATCGTGCCGTTTCACGGCCAGGGCATGAATTGCTGCTTCGAGGATTGCCTGGAGTTCGATGCCTGCCTCGAGGGCGCCTCATCCTGGGAGGCGGTATTCGCCGACTTCTATGCGCGGCGCAAACCGAACGCCGACGCGATCGCCGAGATGGCGCTCGAGAACTATCTGGAAATGCGCGAACTGGTCGCGGATCCGCACTTCCGGCTGCAGCACGCGCTCGCGCTCGAGCTGGAGCGGCGCTATCCGCGGCGCTTCATTCCACGCTACTCGATGGTGATGTTCCATCACGAGATCTCCTACCGCACGGCGCAGGAGCGCGGTCGCGTCCAGGCGCAGATTCTCGCAGATCTCACTCGCGAGGCAGAAAGCGTCGAGGCTGTCGACTATGTGCGCGCGGCGCGCCTGATCGCAGCGGCGCTCCCCGAAATCTCCGATCTTTCGAGCGTGATGAAGCTGTAGGCCGCGGAGTTCTTGTCGTCGGCGGCGTGCCGCTCGCGCGCCGTCTCGCGCCATTCCGGGCTGCGCCAGCCGTCGAAGAAGGCATCGCCATCCTCGATATACGCGTGCACGAGGGTCAGGTGGATGCATTCCGCCGCAGGCGCACACTCGCGAAAGATCTCGCCGCCGCCGATGACCATCAACGGCTCATCGCCCGCGGCCGCGGCCGCCGCCGCCCAAGCGGCGTCCAGCGTCGGCACGACGGTGCAGTCGCTGGGCGCGAAACCGCTCGAACGGCTGAGCACCAAGTTCAAGCGGCCCGGCAACGCGCGGCCGATGGATTCGTAGGTCTTGCGGCCCATGAGAATGGGCTTGCCGAGCGTGAGCATCTTGAAGCGGCGCAGATCGGCCGAAAGGCGCCAGGGCAACTGGTTGCGGCGTCCGATGACGTCGTTCTCGGACACCGCAACCACGAATTGCATGCGCATGAGGCCCATGCGCACATGTTAATCGTGTCGCCTAGCGCTGCGCTACGCGCGCCGGCGATTGCGTCGAATCGAGGAGCGAGGTGAGCGCAACGCCGCCGCGCCCGCCCGCCGAGCAACGCACCCGGGCCACGACTTCGCCGGTCTTCGAATTGTTGGCTTGCAATTCGAACGTGTAGGTAGTCGGGTAGAAGTCCGCGATCGAGCTCGACAGCTCATCGCTCGCATACACCACTTTGAACGCATGGCTCACATTATCCGCGGGCGCGAGCGTCTTCTCGAACGCGGTCACGCAGGCATCGAGCGAGGCTTTGGCCGGCCACGCGTTGCACACGGCTGGAGAAACGGCGGCGAGAGCGGTAATTGAAAGTCCGAGACGGCGAATTGACATGCTGGTACTCCTTGCGAGTCGAAATACCAACGCCCCAGGATCACCATAGGCCGCCGCCCGGGCTCCCGCAAACGACAAATTTTTCAGGTGCGTGCGATTCGGCTCATGCGTGTGAGCGCCGTCACACTCAGGCAACGCGGCACTCGCTCAGGATCCAACGTGTGAGCTCCTGCAGATCCTCGCGCTCGCCATCCTCCGGCCGATGCAGGAGCACGTAGCTTTCGTTGGTCGTGAGCTCATCCGCGAACAACTTGACCAGGCCGCCGGCCGCGAACCGATCGGCGCTGAGACGCGCGGGCACAAGCGCGACGCCCACACCCTGCTCGGCGGCGAGCACGACGGCGGACATGGTGTTGAGTCGCACCAGGCGATTGGGTTTGATAGGCGCGATCTTGAGCCCCATTGCCCAGCGCTCCCAGGCGTCGCGGCGATCCTCATGCAGCAGCAGGTTCTTGCCGTTCAAATCCGCGAAGCTCTCGATCGGGTTCTCGAGCAAGAATCCCGGCGAGCACGCCGCGATGAAGCTCTGCGCGAACAGCTCGTGCACGGTGAGGCCTTCCCACGGTCCCATGCCCACCACCACCGACAGATCCGCCTCCGGCGGGTGACTCTTGGGCGCCGAGGAGGAAGTCTCGATGCGGATATCGGTATCTTCGCGCGCCTGTGTGAAGGACGCGAGCCGCGGCAAGAGCAGCGCGCGCGCGAAGAACGGCGGTACGTTGAGCCGCAAGATACTGCGTCCGTAGCGCATCTTCAGCTGCTCCGTCACCGACTCGAGTCGCGCGAAGATGTCGCTGATGTGCTCGAGATAGTGCGCGCCCGCGTCGGTCAGTGCGAGCGTGCGCATGCCGCGATCGAACAGCGCGACGCCGAGTTGCTCCTCGAGAGCCTTGATCTGATGGCTGACCGCGGAAGGCGTCAAATGCAGCTCCTCCGCCGCCGCCTTGAAGCTCTTCAGCCGGGCAGCCACTTGAAAGGTCTTGAGGAATTTGAGGGACGGTAAGCGCATATCTCGATAATCTTAGCAATAACTGATGACAGCAATATTCATGCCAACCAAGCGTGGCAAGCGGCGGCGCGGCGCGCCCGGCCGGGCCTGCCGTGCCGCCTCAAGGGGCGCCGCCGAGCTTCCCTGCACAAACCCGGCGCAGCAGGGACAGCCGACCCCCTGCAGTAAAGTCTACTCGCGGCCTCGGAACCAACCCGTCAGGCTCAGCCGCGGGACTTGCGTGAGCAGCACTTCGTGTTCGCGCGCTTCCGACAAGAACAGCACCAGCCGACCGCCCACGGGCTCGATGTCGTGGCATCGGCCGTCATCGCCCTCGATCCTCAAGGCGCCGCCGTCGGCCGGCGAGCGGCACTCATTGAGGTAAAGCGCCAGCGAGACACGCCGCGACGATCGCCCGTGCAGGCGATCGACATGACGCGCATAGGCCGTGCCGGGCGGGTACCACGCGTAGTGGATCTCCAGATCGAGCAAGCTTAAGAAAGCACCCTCATTCAAGCACAACCGCAACTGCTCGAGCGCACCCAGTACACAGGTCTCCGCGGGAAGCAGCGCGCCCGCCAGCCAGCAAATGTGATCGCCGCGAACCTCCTCGCGCCGCTGCAGGCTTCTGTCCGCACCGATACGCGCCTCGAGGAACTCGCCGCGGGCGCGACGCAGTGCGGCGCACTCGGCGAGGGCGCGGACCTCTTGGGGCGGCAGGAACCCGTCGCTGACCGACATCCCATCGGCGCGCAATTGCTCGAGGATGCGATCGAACAGCCTGCGCTCAACGTCGCGCACGGCGCGCGGGCCGAGCCGGGCGTGACCGCTCGCGCCCCTTGTTCTTTTTGCGCGGCGGCTTCTTACGCAGCGGCCTCTTGCGCGATTGCTTCTTGCGCGGCGGCTTCTTCGGCTCGAGCATGCTGCCGCGACAGCTCGGCGCGCCGCATCGGCAGGCGAAAATCTCATCGACATCGTCAGGATCGTCGGGATCGCGCGTGATCTGATAGTCGTAAACCAGCTCCTCGCCGGGCTGGATGGTGCGCAGGGCATCGATGAACACGCGTTTCGCCATGATGCCGCTTTCGCAGTTCGGGTCGCAGCCATGGTTGATGAAGCGCGCCTCGTTGCCGTTGCGGCCGGCGTCGATCACGATCTTGGAATTCACCGTGAACAGGAAGGTGTGATTGTCCTTGGCGTCCTTGTCGGCGTAGCGCTCGTCGGCCTCGTCGTGCGTGATCCGATCGCCCAGATACTCGACCACGGTCGTGCCCTTGCGGATGCGGCGCAGCGCGAACACGCCGTAGCCGTGGACGGGAGAATGACGGACTTCGATCATCGGCTTGCGGCGGGTGCTCATGGATTCTCAGATCAAACGGCAATCGGCGCTTTGATCGCAGCATGATGGCGGTAATTGCGGAATTCGACATCTTCGTACGCGTACTCGAAGAGGCTTGGAGGCCTGCGTTTCAGAACGAGCTCGGGCAACGGATACGGCGTGCGCGACAGCTGCAGATCCGCTTGCTCGAGGTGGTTCAAGTACAAGTGGCAATCCCCGCCCGTCCACACGAACTCTCCCGGCCGCAGGTCGCACTGCTGCGCGACCATGTGGGTGAGGAGTGCGTAGGAGGCTATGTTGAACGGCACGCCGAGCAGCGCATCGGCACTGCGCTGATACATCTGGCAGGAGAGCAAGCCGCCCGCGACGTAGAACTGGAACAGCGCGTGGCACGGGAGCAAGGCCATGCGCTCGAGCTCGCCGACATTCCAGGCGCTGACCACGAGACGGCGCGAGTCGGGATTCGTCTTGATCTGCTCGACCACGCGGGCAAGCTGATCGATGGTTCGGCCATCCGCGGCGGTCCAGGCGCGCCATTGCTTGCCGTAAACCGGGCCGAGCTCGCCGTGCTCGTCGGCCCACTCGTCCCAAATGCTCACGCCGTGCTCGCGCAGATACTTGATGTTGGTCTCGCCCTGGAGGAACCACAACAGCTCGTGGACGACGGATTTGACGTGCAGCTGTTTGGTGGTGACCAGCGGGAACCCCGCAGCGAGGTCGAAGCGCATCTGATAGCCGAACACGCTCAGGGTGCCCGTACCTGTTCGATCCTCCTTGCGAGCGCCGCGCGTGCGGATGTGGCGCAGAAAATCCAGATACTGGCGCACATCAAGCCTTGGCGGCGACGAGATTGCCGCTCGGCTGCGCGCGCCGGTAGGCGAACAGCATCACGATGACACCGACGACGATCATGGGAATGGTGAGCAGCATACCCATGGTCAACCAGTCGCCCACCAGATACCCGATGTTGGCGTCGGGCAGGCGCACCCACTCGACCGCGAAACGTGCGCAGCCGTACAAAACGAGAAACAGGCCGGTCGGCGCGAGACGCGGCCGCGGCGTGCGGGTGTACCACAAAAGGATCACGAACAGCACCAATCCCTCGAGGCCGGCCTCGTAGAGCTGGGAGGCGTGGCGCACCACCACGGTGCCGTCCGGCCCGGCGACGGCGAAGCCCCACGGCACATCGGTGGGCTTGCCCCACAGCTCGCCGTTGATGAAATTGCCGATGCGTCCGGCCAGCAATCCGATGCCCGGGAGCGGGGCCACGAAATCCAGCACGTCGGCGATATTCTTGTGTTTCATGCGGGCGAAAACGATGTTCGCCGCGAGCACGCCGAGCATGCCGCCATGGAACGACATGCCGCCGTCCCAGATGCGAAACACATTGAGCCAGCTCTCGGCAATCACGTCATGGCCGTAGAAGATGCACCAGCCGATCCGCCCGCCGAGTATCACACCCACCGCGCAATAGAAGATGAGATCGTCGACGTCGAGCGGCGTCCACGTCGAGCCTGGGCGACGCGCGCGATACCGGGCCAGCAGCCAGCCTCCGACGAATCCGATCAAGTACATGATGCCGTACCAATGGACTTTCAGCGGCCCGAGGGAAATGGCAATGGGATTGATGTGGGGATAGGTGAGCATGGCCCTACTTTAAACTCTCGTTGACCCGGCAGAAATAGGCCTTGAGATAGCGCGTCTCCGGGATGGCCGGATGAACGGGATGGTCGGGCGCCTGCCCGCCCAGCTCGAGTACTTGCAAATGCTTGCCGGCACCGCGCGCCGCCTTGGCGATCGCATCCTGCAGCTCCTCCGCGCTCACATGATACGAGCAGGAGCAAGACACCAGGATGCCATTGTCCGCGAGTAGCTTGAGCGCGAGCTGATTCAACCGCTTGTAGGCCGCGAGCGCCTTCGGCAAGTCCTTCTTGCGCTTGGCAAACGCGGGCGGGTCGACGATGACGACATCGAACCGTGCACGCTCCTGCGCCAGCGCCTCGAGCACATCGAAGGCATCGCCCTTGCGGGTGGCGAGCGACAGCGAATTCTGGCGCGCGTTTTGCGCCGCAAGCTCGAGTGCCTGCGCGGAGCTGTCGACGCAGACCACCTCGGCGGCGCCGTCCTTTGCCGCGCGCACTCCCCAAGCACCCACATAGCTGAACACATCGAGCACCCGGGCCCCGGGACGCACATACTTGCTGAGTGCGCCGCGGTTGGCGGACTGGTCGAAGAACCAGCCGGTCTTCTGGCCTTCGGCGAGCGGCACCCGAAATCTCAAGCCGCCTTCGATCACCTCCGCGTTGTCTTCCAGCCGGCCCTTGGCCGCCTCCACATAGGCCGGCAGACCCTCCATCTCCCGCGCCGAGCCGTCATTCTTGAAAATCAACGTCTCGCACTCGAACACACGCTCGGCCGCTGTCCGGATATGGGGTTTCAGAAGCTCCATCCCGGCCGTGCCGATCTGCACCACGCAGCGCTGGCCGTAGCGGTCGATCACGAGGCCCGGCAAGCCGTCCGCCTCACCATAGACGGCGCGGTAATAGGGCCCCGGATACAGCCGCTCACGCAAGGCAAGCGCGGCGCGGAAACGCGCCTCGAACCAGCGGGCGTCCGGGACTTTCCAGGTCTCGAGCAGCCGCGCCGTGATGAGCGAGGCGGAATTGGCATAAGCGAGACCCAGCGCGCGGTCGTTATGCGCGAGCACGCGCACGAGCTCGCCCGGCTTGAGCTTGTTGAGCGGGGTCTGCTGCGTGTCCACCTCGTTGCTGAACACCCACAGGTGTCCGGCTTGCAGGCGCCGGTCTTCATTGCGCTTCAGCCGCAACACCGGCAAATGCGTCACGTCGAGTTCGGACATGGGAGGAGCTTCGGGTTTAAGATGGCGCGCATTCTAACCGACGCGGGCACCGACGATGCAGCGCAATCGACTCGCCGCGGAAACGAGTCCCTATCTCCAGCAGCACGCGGACAACCCCGTGGACTGGTATCCGTGGGGCGAGGAGGCGCTGGCACGCGCGCGGCGAGAAGACAAGCCCATCCTGTTGTCGGTCGGCTATTCGGCGTGCCACTGGTGTCACGTCATGGCCCACGAGTCGTTCGAGGATCCCGCGACGGCGGAGGTCATGAACCGCCGGTTCATCAACATCAAAGTGGATCGCGAGGAGCGGCCGGACCTGGACAAGATTTATCAGACCGCCCAACAGCTCCTGACGCAGCGCGCTGGCGGCTGGCCCTTGACCATGTTCCTCACGCCGGACGATCAGCAGCCGTTTTTTGGCGGCACATACTTCCCACGCGACGCAAAGTACGGCATGCCGGCCTTCAAGGAGTTGCTGGAGCGCGTGGCCGAGCATTACCACGGCGAGGGCGCGGCGATTCGCTCGCGACACGGCCTCCTCGCCGCCGCCTTCGAGCACCTGCAGCCGGGCGGTGCCCTCGCCGACGACGCAGCCGCGCCAGGCAGCGCCGCCTTGGGCGCCGCTGCGCTCGATGACTCGCCCCTGCAGCTGGCGCGCGCGGCGCTCGAGCGCTCGTTCGACCGCCGTTTCGGCGGCTTCGGCGCAGCGCCCAAGTTTCCGCACCCGCAGAGCATCGAACGGTGCCTCCGCGATGCGAGCCCCGCGTCGTTGTCCATGGCAAGGGTGACGCTCACGGGCATGGCCGAAGGCGGACTTTACGATCAGCTGGGCGGCGGCTTCGCGCGCTATTCGGTGGACGAGTCGTGGACCATTCCGCATTTCGAGAAGATGCTGTACGACAATGCGCAGCTTCTCGGCACGTATGCCGCCGCCGCGGCCATAACCGGCAACAAGTTGTTCGCCCACATTGCCGGCGAAACCGCGGATTGGGTGCTGCGCGACATGCACGCCCGGCAAGGCGGCTTTTACTCGAGCCTCGATGCCGACTCGGAAGGGCACGAGGGCCGGTTCTACGTGTGGACGACCGCCGAGGTGCGAGACCGCTTGAGCGAGGCCGAATACGCGGTGTTTGCGCGCCGCTTCGGCCTCGACCAGGCGCCCAATTTCGAGGGCCGCTGGCATCTCTGTGTCCGCGCCGCGCTCTCGGGACCGGACGAAGAGAGGCTCATCGACTCGGCGCGCGCGAAGCTGCTGGCCGTACGCACGCTGCGCGTCTGGCCCGGCCGCGATGAAAAGATCCTGACCTCGTGGAACGCGCTCATGATCCGCGGGCTCGCGATCGCTGCGCGCACCCTGCATCGTCCGGATCTCGCCGACGCCGCGACTCACGCCGTCGATTTCATCCACCGCACGCTGTGGCAGGAGGGGCGGCTGCTCGCCACGTACAAGGACGGCCGCGCGCATTTGAATGCGTATCTCGACGACTATGCGTTTCTCGCCGATGCGCTGCTCGAGCTGCTGCAAGCCCGCTGGCGTGATCGCGACCTCGAATTCGCGCGGAGCCTCGCCGAGGCGATGCTGGACCGCTTCGTCGACAGCGAAGGCGGAGGATTCTATTTCACCGCGTCCGATCACGAGCGGCTCATCCATCGCAGCAAGACCTTCAGCGACGAATCCATTCCGGCGGGCAACGCGGTCGCGGCGGGCGTGCTCTGCCGGCTGGGGTTTCTGCTCGGTGAGCCTCGCTACCTCGCCGCCGCCGAGCGCACGCTGCGCGCGGGCTTTGCGGGGATGCGAGAGTATCCGGAGGGACACATGAGCCTCATCGCTGCGCTGGAGGACACCTTGAAGCCGCTGCAGATTCTGATCTTGCGCGGCCCCGAAGCGCCGCGCTGGCAGCATGCGCTCGCTCGACGCTATGCGCCCTCGCGCATGGTGTTCGCCATTCCGGCCGATACACCGGACTTGCCGCCCGCCCTTCTGGCCAAGCCTCCGCAGGGGCCGGCGGTCGGCTATCTTTGCACCGGCACGAGTTGCTCCGCGCCCTTCATGCGGCTCGAGGATCTCGAGAACGCGCTCGACGAAACCCCTGGCGTGATGGGAGGCAACCGTGAAAGCTAATCGTGCCTTGGCAACCTGCCTGATCGCTGCAGGCATCATCGTGGGGGGCTCGACCGGCCGCGCGGTGGATAATCCACCCTTCGTCCGGATCACGCCCGCCGAGGTACGCTGGCAGGACCTGCCCGGCGGTCACGGCGTGCAGATGGCAACGCTCTTGGGCGATCCGAGCAAAGCCGGCGGCACATACGTGATCCGGGTGAAATTTCCGCCGCACCTCATGGACTCACCGCATTGGCACCCGCACGATCGCTATGTCACCGTGTTGGAGGGCACGTGGTATACCGGCACCGGCGACACCTTCGACCCTGCCCGCGCAATCGCTCTGAAACCCGGTAGTCTTATGTTTCATCCGGCGAAGGCGAGTCACTGGGATGGGTCCGCCGGGGATGAAGCGGTGATTGTGCAGATCACGGGCGAGGGTCCGGGTACCACGACGCAAGTGGATCCCAAGCAGCCGGATTGGATCGAGGTGCACCGCTAGCCGCGCCGGTTCGCCGGCGCCTCGCCGCCCGCATTGCAGGGACTCCGTGACATCCGCTACCCTCTATACGGGGTGTCCATGCATTGGGTTACCGTCATCCTTTGCATGACCGCCGCACACGAAGGCCGGTTGTGGGCCGAGAACCTCTCTGGGGGAGGCGCTGCGTTTCACCCCGTGAACATGAGACTTTTGCCGGTCCACGCACTCGGCCACGAGGCGCATCGATAGGTGCCATCGCCGGTTCCACAGGCCCTGACCCTGCTCGCCTTTACGCTGCACATCGGCGGCGGTGCGATCGGCCTCCTGTCCGGCACCGTTGCGGTGATCGCACGCAAGGGCGGCCGTCTGCATCGCAAAGCAGGCACGGTCTTCGTCTTCTCCATGGTGGTGATGGCGGTATTCGGCTGCTACTTGGGCTTCGTGATGCCCGATCAGCGGGTCAATATATTCATCAGCATCTTCGCGCTGTACCTCATTTTGACCGCATGGCTGGCCGTGAAGCGCGGCGACGGCGCCATCGGAGCATCCGAAAAGTTCGCTCTGCTCGTGGGCATATGCCTCTGCGCGCCCTTCGCGATTCTGTCGTTCCAGCTGGCATTGGGAATGACTCCGCTTTTCAAGAGCGCGGTCCCATTCAAAGGTCCGGTTCTGATCGCGCTCTATGGGTTCACGTCGGTGCTTGCCATTGCGGCGATTGGTGATGCCAAGGTCGTCCTCGCCGGCCGCATCGCGGGCGTCTCGCGCATTTCGCGCCACCTGTGGCGCATGTGCCTGGGGCTCACGTTGGCAGCCGGCTCGGGCTTCACCAACGGATTCGCTCGACTCCTCCCTGGTCCCTACCACGTGCCATTGGCGTTCTTCTTGCCGCAGTTCATCCCCCTGGGGCTATTGGTCTTCTGGATGATCCGCGTTCGTTCCCGCGGCTGGGGCAGGCTGGCGCTCGCCGTGCAGGAACGTTGAGCCGGCGCGGGGCCGCAATCCCTTGACTCGGCTGCTGCGTCGTCTCGCAAAGTGTCAATCAGGGGTTCAATCGCTGACGTCGACGAAATTCAGCGATCTTGGATTTATTGCCGCAGCCGGACATGGAGCACCATCGTCTCTCTCCCGAACGCGAAGTATCAAGAAACAAAAGCGCGCAGCTCTCCCCTTCACACTGGCGTAGGCGCGTTCCCGTTTCGCCGCCAAACAGGAATATTGCATCCCGCGCGATAGTGGCGAGTAATTCTTGGGTCTTCCCTGAAATATGAATCCGGCTGTCTTTGCCAAGCTGCGGAACAGCGGACGCTTGTGAGGCGAAGCGATTTAGCTTGCGGCGCGCCTCATCGGGTAGTGCCTTTCGATGAATCTGCGCAAGGGCCAAGCTGTAAATGCTTTCGCGCAATGTTCTGGCGAGACCCACATCGGCTAGGGTCACTTCGGGAATGGCGTCGGTAAGTTCCGCGGCGACCAACCAACGCGCAAGATCGCTCGGATGGGCTAGGAGCTCCCGTGGTGACGGTTTCAGGCGAGCTGCCAGGGTACCCGCCAGATCCAGCGCCACATGGCCGGCGCGGAACCTAAAACCATCCCGGATCTCGGGTTTTTTCACCTTTTCCACGACAGCCCTACCTCGATTAGGTCGCTCGATAGCTCCAAAAATCACGTCGCATGATAGCACCCGTGAAACCTGCTTGACAGGTTACGCGTTCATGTTAGTGTGTAACCTCTTTGACGGGTTTCCAGATTCAATCACGGAGAAACTCCATGCCGACCCGATCACCCGAACGCATGAGATCTATCGGCCTCGCCACAATCCTGATGGCGGTGGGTACCTTTGGCACGGCTGCCGAAGTACCACCCGTTTCCCTGGAAGGCACCTGGGTTATGACGGCCGCCTACGAAATCCTTGCTGATGGAACGCGCACCACGAACTACGGTGAACATCCCAACGGTCTGCTGATGATTGATAAAGTCGGGCGCTATTCGATACAGATCTTCCGCCCCGACAGGCCCAAGTTTGCCTCGGGCGACAAGAAAAAAGGCACACCGGAAGAATACGCCGAGGCCGTTTTGGGTTCGAGCACCCATATCGGTCGCGTAGTCGTCGATCCGATCAGAGGCAAGCTGATTTTCGATATCGAAGGCGCCTCTTATCCCAATTGGGAGGGAACTCAACAGGTGCGCGACTACACCTTCAAAGACGGCACTCTGACCTACGCCGTGCCTGCAAATGCGTCGGGCAACGGCACGATTGCATATTCCGTTTGGCAGAGGGTGCAGCAATCGCGCGGGCATCCCCGACGTTAATCGCCATCCAATTCTGCAACTTCTCAGCCCTTGCCGTGTTCTGTCAGCAGGAATCGAACACAAGCACACTGGCAAGGAGATAAAGATGGACACCCTAACAACCAAACTCGCCGCTCTCGCAGGCACACTGTTTATGAATACGCTCGTGATGGGCGCCGTCGCATACTGTTTTGCTCTTCAGCCGAACGCGTACGTGACAGCAGTCGCGCTCGCCAAGGCCGTCGCTACGCAGCAAGGGCTGGGTTGAAGTCGAGGACTCGCCGCATCACAGACCTTGTGATGCGGCAATGCCGAATGGCTTCGCCGGGCCGTTTCGCGCCGCCTGGCCACATACACGCCCCTTCTCGCCGGCGCGCCACGCTCCTCTGAATAACGAGTGTCTGCTACAGAGCTCTTCGGAAGCCTCACGCTACTGCCCGTCAGTCGGGGCATCAGAGAGGCAAGGTCACGACAAAACCGCTGCGTCCGCCCGCCATAACTTCGCAGTGGGCTTCGCCGCCATGGCGGCGTGCGATTTGCCGTACCAGCGACAAGCCCAATCCGGTTCCAGTCGACTTGCCGGCTCCTGTCGGTCGATAGAAAGGCCGGAAAACGTTCTCAAATTCGACCGGGGATACGCCAGGACCGTTGTCCCAGACGGTGACGATCGCCGTCTCGGCGGCGCGCGCGATTTTCACGTGGGTCGGCGGGGCGCCGTGACGGCGCGCGTTCTCGAGCAAATTGCGCAAGAGTCGTCGCAATAGCCGCGCATCGCCTGAGACGCTGACAACCGCACCCTCGAGCTGAACGTCATCGTAGCGTGCGCATTCTTCCGCGGCGAGCGCGAGCAGATCGAGTTCTTCGGCAGCTAGAGGCTCGGCCACGGCGTCGAGGCGGCTCGCGAGCAGAATCTCATCGACTAGCCAGTCGAGCTCCGCGATGTCTTGCTCCAATCCTTTCCGGCGGTCATCGTCGGCGGAGTTTTTCAGTAACTCGACGGCCAATCGAATGCGGGCCAACGGGGTCCGCAGCTCGTGCGAAGCGTTGGCGAGGAGCGTCTTGTGACTCTGCACCAACTGCTCGATCTGATTCGCGGCGCGGTTAAAACTCGCCGCTAGCCTGGCCACTTCATCGTGGCCTTCGACAGGGACGCGCGAGGTGAGGTCGCCGGCGCCGAGAGATTCAACCCCCTGCTGCAGGCGCTCGAGGCGCCGGCTGATCTGGCGCACGATCGGAAATGCAGCAACTCCGATGGCCACCGCGAGCAGCAGCAGCACGAGGTGGAACAGGAACCTCGTGTGGGGAGCCCCGATCGCCACCCCGGCGACCAGCCATCGGCCGTCGGCGAGATGCACGTACGACACGGGCTCGTGCTCCCAGGAGAACACACCCATCGTGTGGTGGTGCTTCGCGTTCGGCGGAGGTAATGGGCGCCCGATCGCGGCCATGGGCCGGCCATCCTGATCGAACAAGGTCACGTCGGCGTCGAGCCCCGCTGCCAGCCGCCGCAATGCATCTTGTTGCTCAGCGGCAGGCGCGACGGCGCTCGGGAGCACATTCTGAATGAGCCTCGCGAGGGTGATGCCGGCCTGCTCGGCAGATCCACCGGTAAAATGCCACAGCGCCGCGGTCGCGAGGACGAACAAGAGAAGACTCGCGACCAGGGCGAGATAGAACCTTAAGTAGAGGCGGAGCATCAGTCCTGCGCTTTGGCGAACACGTAGCCGGTCCCTCGGACGGTGATGACGCGGCGGGGCTTCTTCGGATCGTCCTCGATGGCTGCGCGGATGCGCGACATGTGCACGTCGATCGACCGGTCGAAGGCTTCGGGCTGCTCACCCTTCACGAGGTCCATGAGGATCTCGCGGGACAGCACGCGGCCGGCTTTGCGCGCGAGCGCCAGCAGAAGATCGAACTGATAGCCGGTGAGATCGCAGGCCTCGCCATCGAGCCGCACCGTGCGCGCGGAGGCGTCGATCTCGAGGCGCCCGAAGTGCAGCGATTCATGGGCGCTTGCCCTGTCGCGGACACCACGCCTCAAGATAGCTCGCAGGCGCGCGAGGAGCTCGCGCGGCTCGAAGGGCTTCGGCAGGTAATCATCCGCACCGAGCTCGAGGCCCACGATGCGGTCGATGGCGTCGCCGCGCCCGGTGAGCATGAGCACCGGCGTGTCCGAGGTGGTGCGCAGCTGTCGGCAAAGATCGAGCCCATCCATGTCGGGCAGCATCAGATCGAGCACGACGGCGTCGTACTCGCCCTCGGAGAGCTGCTTGAGCGCCGCGGCGCCCAACGAGGCAACGCTGATCCGAAATCCCGCCTGACCGAGATACTCCGAAAGCATCTCGGCCAGGCGAGGATCGTCTTCGACCAGGAGGATGCGCTCGGCCATTCAGCCAAAGACTCTAGGGCTTCCCGGTCGAATTCACCAGGGCCGATCAAGAATGCGGCATCCCGCGCAGGTGCTCGAGATGCTCGGCCAGCGCCTTGCGCTGCGCCGGCGTGAGCACATCGCCGACATCGCCGAGGAGCTGCACGATGCGCTTCGAGGCCTCATCAGCGAGTTGCAGATGTTCGGCGCGTGCCGCCTCGAGCGCGGCGCGATCGACGGTAGGCTGTTCGAGGGCCTGCATCGCGTGGCTATGCGCAGAATGGAACTGCGAATGCAGAGGCATCAAGTCGTTCACGGCCTGCTTCACGAGAGGTCCAATCTGTGCCTTCTGCGCGTCGGTTGCATCGACTTCCACATAGAAGTGCTTGAGCATGTGATCGACGTGAGCCGAGACTTCGGTGGCGCTGTGCGTGCCGTCCATCATGCCTTGGTGCCAGCCGCTCATGCCTTCGCTGCGAGCCAGGCTGCCGACGCCCGCCGCGAGAGCGGCGCCCGCGAGAAATGCGACGGCGGTGTGGCGGCTGAAGAAGCGGCGGACCACCGGCGCCCTGGGGTCGGTCGGTGTGGGATCGTTCATGGGTCACTCCTTGGTTTCAAAGGAAAGAAATACCCCGTGAGCATGCTCGGGCTCGATGTGCGGGGGTTGTCCGGCAGGTAAAGTTTTGTGAAGAGTGGGCCCTGGGACGGGTGGCCGCGCGGAGCCGGTAACCACAAAAACACCGGCCCACCGACTCGTCACGACCCGAAGCAGGCGGTCCGGCTGTCAATCTCGGCGCCGAAAAGCAGCCATCCATTTATGTCGTGGATCATCGATGATGCAAGCGAATGGAGGCCTTGCGCACGTTTGTGGCACTGGAACGTGGCGAGCATATCTTTCCTCGGAGATTGAATCGACGACGCCTAAAATTAGGACTCAAAACCGGAAGCGCGTGAGGGCGTTCGACACGCGAGCCTTGATTGCCTCTGACGTCATGGGAAAGGCCCTGAAGAAGTCAGACCGGGTGAGCGCGGGGTTGCGCGAGCGCACATTGGCCGCCCACGATGCGGCGCGCACCTCGTCGCCCACCAGAGCGTGAGCGGCAACTGCGATCAGCGCGATCAACACGTGCGCGCCTGGTGAGCGCGCCGCTCGCTCAGCCCAATCCGCCGCCTCGGCGTCCTCGCCCATGACCATGTGCGTGAAGGCTCTGGTTCCCAGCATGGCGTAATACAGCGGATCAAGGGGGCTGAGGCGCATCGCTAGATCGACATGCTTGCGGCCGTCAAGGCCGCGTCCCGCCAGGGCTTCGGTCCAGGCGCGGGCGTAGATCCCTTGCGCATAATTCGGGCTGATGGACGTTGCGCGCTCGAGCCACGCTAGGCTGCTTTCGAGGTCACCCTCAAGCCAGAAGGTGCGACCCATCGTGAAATTAACAAACGGATCGATCGGGTCGAGCTCAAGGCCGCGCAGTGCGAAGCGCCGCGCCAGCGCGATCTCGCCGGCGAGATCGTCTGAGTGGTGCATGAAGGCCGTCTGGAAATGGACGAAAGAAAGACCCGCATGGGCGCGTGCGAAGTTGGGATCCCGGCTAACTGCTTGCCGGAACAGGGCGGTAGCTGCAGCATTATCTGTGCGGTTGAAGCGGTACATGTGCTGGAGGCCGAGGTGATAGGACGACCAGGCATCGAGATTTTCGGTCACCGTGAGGCGCGCCAACGCAGCTTCGTGGAGCGGGATTTGAAGTTCCAGGGCCGCGAGGATCTGTGATCGGATGTCTTCCCGAATCTGATGCACATCGTCGATCGAGCCGGCAAAGTGTTCTGCCCAGACTACGCCGCCGTCCCGTGTGTCGATGAGTTCGACCGTCACCGCAAGAGTCGCGCCGCGCAATTTCCACCGTGCCAGACAGGCAGTACCGTACGTCGAGCAGGCGGCCGATCTCGCCTACGTCGGCGTCCGACCCGCGCAAGCGGAACGAAGACCCGCGCGCGGTGACGAACAGCCATCGCAGACGCGACAGATCCGTAATGAGTTCGTGGGGCAGGGCGTCTGCAATGGCCGCATATAATCCCGCGGCTCCGATGAGGCGGAACGGTAGCACCGCGATAGACGGCCGGGAATTATGGTCAGCCGACTGAACGGCCGGCTTCCCGCCTCCTTGGTCTGCGACTCCAGCCCGCGAGACCTTCGCGTCTGCTACGAAGCGGAAGCCCTGACGATGGATCGTCTTAATGAATTGCTGAGTCTTGCCGTCATCGCCGAGAACCTTGCGCGCCGACTTGATCCGGCTGGCCACCGCCGCCTCAGAGACGACGCGCCCATCCCACACCTTCTCAATGATCTCGTCCTTGGATACCAGGCGCTCTCGGTTATCTACCAGCAACGCGAGCAATGCGAACACTTGCGGCTCGACGGAGCAGACCTCTCCGCCCGAACGAAGCTCCACCTTGGCCGTATCCAGCTCGAACGGACCGAATCGATAAATCATGGGAGTCAGGATAGAACAACGCCCGGCAATCTCCCAGAAATCTCCATGCTTTCTACATGCAGCCTTCAAGCATGGGCATCGGGGGCGTGTTCAACTTCAATCACCGGCGACGGAGCGGTTCCGGCCGCGGTATTCAAGTCTGAAGGAGAAATGACATGCCTCTCGTTACGATCGATGTGATTAAGGACGTTTTCACCCCCAAGCAGAAGCAAGACCTCATCGCCAAGGTTACTGAGGCGATGATCGAGGTCGAAGGCGAGAATATGCGCGGCGTCACCTGGGTTCGCGTCAATGAGTTCGAAAGTGGTGACTGGGCGATCGGCGGCAAGGCGCTCAAGACTTCCGACGTCCAGGCGCTGGCCGCCGGGAAAGCCGCTTAATCCAGCGACCGTCTGAGCGGGACAAGGCGAGAGGGCGGGTGCTCGCGTGAGGCCGCCTCGCGTTCGCTCGATCAGGTCGCCGGCAAGCCGACGTTGACGGTTGACGGGTTTTGGCCGGTCAGCGCCCGTTGACGCCAACCGGCCCGGCGCTAGTTCCGCTATACCTCGGTCTGCTCGGCCATCTCCAGGGCATCGTTTACCTCAATGCCGAGGTATCGGACCGTGCTTTCCAGCTTGGTATGTCCGAGCAGCAGTTGGACCGCGCGCAGGTTCTTCGTCCGTCGGTAGATCAAGGTCGCCTTCGTCCGCCTCAGCGTGTGCGTGCCGTATTGGGCCTTGTCCAATCCGATCTGCCTTACCCAGGAATCTACAATCCGCGCGTATTGGCGGGTTGACAAGTGCACTGAGCTGCGAACGCGGCTTGGGAACAGACTGTCCTCCGAGGTTGGCCCGGCATGACCGATCCAGGCTCCGACGGCCTCCCGTGTCGGCTCGGTAATCTCGAACTGGACGGGCCGTTGCGTCTTCTGTTGCATCACGATCGTCCGCGATGCGACGGTCTGAGCATGGCAGACATCCCGCACTCTCAAGTTGACGAGGTCACAGGCTCGAAGTTTGCTGTCGATGGCCAAGTTGAACAGGGCGAGTTCGCGACGCCGAACGGCAGGCTGCAATCGAATACGAATCGCCCAGATCTCCTTGAGCTTGAGAGGCGTCTTCTGGCCAACGATTTTGCCCTTGTTCCAGGGCGGACGGACAGACAGTGTTCTCGGTTGTTTCCATGGCTGACTCCTGCATTGAAAGGAGCCAACAAGTCTGCGCTGTGTCGAAAGGTCGCTTCCCGTTAAGGATTGTCCGACTCCTGCCCGCGTGCGCGCAACTATCCGAGCTCGTCGAGGCTGATGGGCAGGGGTTGGGCAATCCTCGAGGGAAGAAACCGCGGGGACGTGCTGATGAGGTCAGCGGTGGCGGCGCGCTATGGGGATTTGAGAGGTCGCATCGCCATATGAGACGACGGCCCGCGGCGCGAGCTCGAGCGCGACGATTCGGTGCTGGAGGAGGAGATGAGAGAACGAGCTTGTGTGGTGTCGTCGATGCGTGCCGACCTGGTAGGTTTGTCGCGGCAAGGCAATGGGCGTTCGCATCGGTACTGCGCGAGGAAGTGCCGACGATGAAGTGCGCGATGAAGGGTGGGCAGTCACGGTGAGCATGGGGGTCCGCGGATAGGCTGCGCGCGAGTAAACGTCTCGATGACGATCATCGGTGCCCCGCAATGCCGGCACACGAAGGTGGGCCGCGCGGAGCCGTGTCCGGCGTCGTGATCGGTGGGATGAGCGGGAGGCTCGGGTGGCGGTTGATGCAGTAGTTCTCGAGCGGTGGCGATGTGGTTCTTGCGATTGCCGTTGGCGAGCAGTCCATAGTGGCGGATGCGATGAAAGCCCGAGGGCAGCACGTGCAGCAGGAAGCGGCGCATGAACTCCTCGGTGGCTAAGGTCATGAATTTGTAGCGCGTGCGGCCCTGGGCGCGGTAGTCCTTCCAGCGGAAGGTAACGCCTCGGTCATCGAGTGCCACGAGTCGTGAGTTGGAGATCGCCACTCGATGGGTGTAACGCGAGAGGTAGGCGAGCACCTGCTCGGGTCCCGAGAACGGGCGTTTGGCGTAGACCACCCACTCGCACTGGCGGAGCGGTGCGAGCCAGTCGGCAAACGCATCGGCGTCGGCCAAATCGATGTGTTTGCCAAAGAACTTAAGTTGTCCGTCACGATGTAGGTTCTGCAGTTCTTCGAGGAAGCGGCGCCGAAACAGGCGCGACAGGACTCGCACCGAGAGGAAGAACCCCGGCTTGCACGGCACCCAGCGGTCGGTGTCGGGCGCGAGCCCGCCGCCCGGTACGATGCCGTGCACGTGCGGATGATGAGTCAGCGCCGAGCCCCAGGTATGCAGCACCAGAGTGGTGCCGATCCGAGCACCCAAGTGCTTCGGATCGGCGCCGATCGTGCGCAGCGTCTCGGCGGCGATATCGAATAGCAACCCATAGATGAGCTCCTTGTTGGTGTAGGCGATGGCACTGATCGGTGCCGGCAAGGTAAAGACCACGTGGTAGTACTCCACGGGCAAGAGATCCGCCTGGCGCGCCTCGAGCCAGCGCTTGGCGGCGCTCGCTTGGCACTTCGGGCAGTGTCGGTTGCGGCAGGAGTTGTAGGCGATCTGCGGTTGCGCGCAAGAGCTGCAGCGCAGCGCATGGCCGCCCAGAGCGGCGCTGCGGCACTGTTCGATGGCCGACATGACCTTCAACTGGCCGAGGCTGAAGTGCCCCCGCTCCGTGTGCCGCCACGTCGGCCCGTGGGCGCGGAAGATATCCGCGACCTCCAGGCTCGGCACCAAAGTGCCTTACGCGGGTTGGGCCGGCTCCAGAGGACTTAAGACCTTGCGCAAGGTCTCGGTGGCCACCTGGGTGTAGAGCGCGGTGGTCTCGAGCTTCTTGTGTCCAAGTAGCACCTGGATGGTGCGGATGTTCTCTCCCTGCTCGAGCAGGTGAGTTGCAAACGAATGCCTCAGCGTGTGCATCGTGACGCGTTTATCGATGTGCGCAGCTCGTGCCGCCTCGTGCACCGCGCGGTTCAGTTGCCGGGTGGAAAGCGAGTCCATCGGATCGAGGCCCGGGAAGAGATACCCGCCGGGCAGGACCTTGCCCTCGGCCCGCGCGTAGCGCCACCAGGTGCGCAGCCGCTCGAGCAGGATCGGGGGGAGCAGCGCGTAGCGGTCCTTTTGCCCCTTGCCCTTCTCGATCCGAAGGAGCATCCGCTCACTGTCGATGTCGCCGACCTTCAAAGCGCACACTTCGCTCACCCGAAGCCCGGCACCATACGCCACCGAGAGGGCGGTGCGATGCTTGAGGGTGCTCGCGCTCTCGATCAAGCGGCTCGCTTCCTCGCGGCTCAAAACCACTGGGAGCGTCCGGGCCACACGCAGGTGGCGCATCTTGCCCATCAACTCGGGACGCTTCAGCGTCACCTCGAAGAAAAACTTCAATCCTGTGATCGTCGCGTTGAGCGTGATCGGCGAGACGCCTCGATCCACGCAGTGAAGCTGGTAACGGCGCAAGTCCTCGTCCGTGGCCTTATCGGGTGAGCGGCCCAAGTATCCGGCGAAGTGCCGCACGGCACGAACGTAGGTGTCTTGAGTCTTGGTGGAGAGCTTACGCATCCGCATGTCTTCGATCATGCGACGACGCAGCGGTGAGATCTTCTCGGGTGAATCCTTCATGGCTCTGCTCCGGTTGCGAGATGAGGCGGATTGCCTCACCGTGCAACATACGAAACAGAACCTCAGACCTCAGCCGCCTTCGGCCCCTTAACGAAGCTACCCCTACCGCGCGAGCGGTTTAGTCCCCCGACGCGGACTTGACAGTCGCCACCGGCAGCTAACGGGTAGCTCACTTCGACGCCGCGCCCCGGGCCGCGCGATAGATCTAGGCGCAATGCTGCCGCTAGTCCCGCCAACTTTTGTCCATTCCACTGTCTCGGTTCCACAAGGCCCGTCAAAATAGCGCTAGGATGCAGCCCAACGAATGGATCGAGATGATCACGCCGCAGGTCTTGGGTCGCCGGGAGAAGACGCCAAGATACGATTACAATAAAATAAAGCGGCGCAAATACCGCCGCGACAAATTGGCGGCTTCTTGAGGGCGTGCGGTTGACAAAAAAAGTCGCGACTCTTTCTCAGTGGGCGTTCGCATGCAGCGGAGTTCCGACCACGGGAATCATCAGCAATGGGATCGACTATTTCCTCTTCTTCTTCTACAGCCAGGTCATTGGTCTGTCCGCGGCCCTGACTGGCCTTGCGCTCGCGATTGCGCTGACGTTTGATGCCGTATCAAATCCACTGGTCGGATACCTGTCGGATAACTGGCGATCGCGACTCGGGCGGCGCCTCCCGTTCATGTACGCATCGATACTTCCGCTGACCATTTTGTATGTGCTGGTTTGGTATCCGCCGGCTGATTCACGATCGCAATGGAGTGGGTTCGGGTACCTTTTGGCAGTGCTAATCCTCTTGCGGCTGTCGATGATGATGTTCGACGTGCCAGTCCGAACGTTGGTGGCGGAATTGACCCCTGATTATGATGAACGTACCCGACTCGCGTCACTTCCGACTTCGGTCAGTTGGTTTACGGGTTCGATCATGACGATCGCGATGTACGGCATCTGGCTCAAAGATTCCGCCGAGCACGTGAACGGCCAGACCAGTATCGCCGGATACCGGCAGGCCGCTGTCGTCTGCGGGGCGATGATCCTTGTTTCGCTGCTGTTCTCCACAGTAGGCCTTCATCCGGAAATTCCTCATCTTCACATGAAGACCTCGGCACAAACAGCCAGCCTCAAGGACATGGCCCGCTCTTTTGGCCAACTGTTGCAAAACCGTTCGATGCGGGCGCTGCTCCTTTCCGGCCTGTTTGTGGGGACAGGTCTCGGCGCGACTGCCGCGCTTTGGATCTATCAGTACGGCTTCTTCTATGGGATGCGCAGCGAGCAGATGTCGCTGCTGACCATCGTCGAGTCGCTGGCATCGTTCGCGGTCGCTCCGGTGATCCGCCAGTTTGTCGTCAAGGGCGACAAAAAGGTCATGGCGATCCGCTTTTTGACGGCCTCCGTAGCCATCAGCATGATCTTGCCGCCGCTGCTCGCTTTGGGATGGCTTCCGGAACGCGGCAGTAATGGCCTGTGGTACCTGCTAACGACCTATGATTTTCTCAGCCAGTTGATCTGGATCGTAACCGCTTCCATCATTTATTCACTCTACGCAGACGTTACGGATGACGTGGTACTGGCGATAGGCAAACGTTTGGAGGGGGCGATATTCGCGTGCCAGACATTTGTCGAGAGAGTCGCGATGGGCCTTGGCGCATTGCTTGCCGGCCTGCTGCTCACCATGATTCATTATCCGACGGCTGCCGAAAATGCACCGATTCCAGCGGAGATTCTTACGCGACTCGGATTGAGCTACATGGGCGTGTGGTTTGTATTCGCTTCCATCGGAATCTGGTTCCTTTCCAAATATGAAATCACGCGTTCCTTACAAACGGCGGAAGTCGATGTTCTGGAGCGGTCGGACGCCGGAACCGAAGATTGGTAGCATTCTGCAGCGTGGCGGAAACTCCTCCAACGATGGTCGACGCAAATCGACGCTTCCCGGCAATTGCCCACGCGCCGCAGCCTCCGCTTCATTTTGCTGCACCCAGACCGGGTCGTTACCACCGTAATAGCCGAGTTGGTCGTGACCGGCGCCATGAGTCGTATATCCCAGGAGACGCCGGACTCTCTCGTCATACTGCCGTGCCACTTGCGGTGGAACCTCGAGACAGTGGTTCTCCTCGGAGCGAAGCCAGCCCAGACAATAGGTGTTAATAAGACCGGCCCGAGGAGAAAGGCTGCGGTTTGCGCCACCGCCATGCCAAGTCGATCCCAGATAGAAAAGCGCAGAACCCTTCGGCATTACAGCGGTCGCCCAGCGTGTCAGGTCAGGCCGGTGCCAGGCGCGGAGAAAGCGATGACTGCCTGGGACGACGCGCGTTGCTCCATTCTCCGCCGTAAAATCATTAAAAGACCACATCACACCGATTTGGAGTTCGAGTCCTGCGACCTGAATCGGATAGGGCGTATCGTCGCGATGAAGTTGCTGGTCGCTCTCCCCCGGCAATATCTCAATACCCGTGGTGCTCCCGAGCTGATAGTCGGCGCAAGACGGCAAGAGAATGGCATCGGCCACATTCAGTACCATCGGGTGAGCGATCAGTTCGGCGCAGCGCGGCGAGTAGCGCAGCACGCCGCCACACCGAAGCGTCTTTGGACCACTAAAGCCCGTGCGTTGACTTTCGTCGAATTCATCGAGCGACGACCGCAGCTCGGCGGCGCAGGCGTCGATCAGTTCGACTGCAGCCAGATTGCGGACGATGACGCCACCATCGCGCCGCAGAACATCGACAACCGCTGCCGGTGATGCATTCGCATCAAATGACATCAGTATCATATTCGTTCCCCTGATTTTGCAATCAGCACCCGAGTGTGTGACGGAACCATATTCAAACATTCGCCGATGCCTTCAGCCACATTAAACGCCCTCCGACATTCGCAGTGATGTTGGCAGATGCACCCTGTGGTAATCAAAGCTTAGGCTCATCGGCCGCCCTCCGGGTCGGCTGTCGGCTTTGGAACGGGCAGATTAGGCGCCGGAAGGTCCGGATTTGGCCGGCTGGAGCCCGTCGGCGAGCGCTACCACACGACCGTCAGGTCGCGAGCAAAATTCGGGACGCGGCGGCGGGATATCGGAATCAACACAACGCACAGAGGGAGACGACGATGAACACGGTAGAGTGACGGTAGACCGGCGATTGCTCGAACCGATTGTCAGGCGGTATGGGCGTATTTGCAAAAGTTCACGAGCGATTCCGCGCGATTGGGAATCTTTGCGATACCAACGGCGCCAGCAAGTATGCAACTAGATAGAGACCGAACGGAAATAATGGACTGAGAACAAGCTTGCCCGCCGAAGCAGGAAGCCAGCCACAATGTCGCTAGAAGCTATCGAGGTCACTAGATACATCGCCGCGCCTCCGACAGCGGCCAGATAAAGCGAGTATCGAAGACGCTCGAACAGACTCATGAATGTTTTTGGCCAGGATTTCTGCCGTTTCAGCCCATAGCTTACCGCGCCCCACGAACGGCTGCTTCATGGCAGGTATTCCAATGTGCTCTAGTACCGCTTTTGGGCCGGGTACAGAACTCGGCATTTACAGAGCCAACTCGCCCTCCGACTCCATCGCGGCGCTGTTCGGGCTTCTCGGGCGACAGGAGTTAGTGGCCATGGGCGAGGAGCTAGGTTTCGAAATGCAGGCTGGCGGTCCTGTACCAGCGGCGTCGGAACTGCACGTTCGACACGGTCGCTTATCGGCGATAGCACGTTGTAGAATTATGTGTTGATAACCAACAACTAATCCAACAAGGGAATATCAAATGAAACTCCGATACCTGGTTACGGCCGCCGTCACGGCACTGTCGATGAGCGCAATCTCCTCGGTTTTGGCTGACGATTCGAAGTCCTACACCGAGGGAGCAGTTGCGGAGGTCACCTCCATTCGCACGAAGCCCGGCATGTTCGACGCGTACATGAAATGGCTTGATACCACCGGCAAACAACTCAGGGAGGACGAGAAGAAGGCTGGCCTCATCGTCGACTACGCTATCTACGCAGTCATGCCGCGCTCGCCGCAGGACCCCGACGTATACATGGTCGTCACTTACAAAAATATGGCCGCCCTCGATGGTCTCGAAGACCGCGCGGAGCCCATCCTAAAGAAAATCTGGGCCTCGACGGATGCGGAAAACAAGGCCGCCGTCGATCGCGAGAGCCTGCGCGAAATCCTCGGCAGTCAGCTAATCCGGCGGCTCAATCTGAAATAACTGGCTACTTAGTGCAGGCCTGGCCGCTCGCACGGAGCACGATCCGTGATCTCCGTGCGTCGGACTGCCTGCTGCTTTGCCTTTAGCCGCGGTGCAGTGGCGACTTGGGCGGACGTGTGATGCCGCCTGCTAGGATCGGCACCTACGATTGCCTTGGCGCATGTGCCCCGTGGAACGGGACCGACCCGTAGCAGGAATCTAATCCTGCTGAACGGCAGTTCGTGGCCGATCAGCGGACAGTGCCTGGTCGAAAGACCAACCGAGGCCGCTCACGACTCGAGGCAGACGATCACGAGCGGCTTCCGGCATGGTCGGCAAGACTGATAATAGCCGTGCCATCTGAATCCGGAACACGTATAAAAGGACAAGTATGCCGTCGCCCCTGGATACCTTTCTCAAGGACTTTCATGACCGCAAGCCAGCTGTAACCTCAAGAGCTCTCAGCGCTTTGCCGATGCTGTTCAGAGGGCGACCGTTTCCTTCGTCCTACCACGTACTCGCGGCCGCCATCCCACCATCGGGACGTCCTGCGGATGTTCTTGATCTCGCATGCGGAGACGGATTCTTGTTGTCGCTTCTCGCCTCACGCGGGGAGTCCGTATTCCGATTACACGGTCTAGACCAGAGCGCCGCGGAGCTCGAGGCTGCCGCCGTCCGCTTGGGTTCCACTGTCAGTCTTCACAAAGGCGCAGCCCAGCAGCTGCCCTTTGAGTCGCACTCCTTTGATTGCGTTCTATGTCATATGGCGCTAATGCTGATGGATGACATTGAGTCCGTGCTGCGTGAGATCCACCGTGTACTGAGGCCCGCCGGTGTACTGGCGTCAATTGTCGGAACTGTTTCGCGAAACACTATAGCGCTCCAAGTCTATCGCGAAGCGATTTCTCGCTATCCGGTCAGGGCGGAATATTCAGGCATCCGTTTTGGCGATCCGCGGTGGAGGGAGCTTGATGGCATTCATGACATGTTGGCGCGCGACTTTCGCGACGTGATGATAGATGATCTTACTGCTGTCCAGTGGGTGAAGCCTGACGAGCTTTGGGATTGGTTTCTCGATATGTACGATCTGGCGCTTAGAACAGAAGCTCACCAGGAACTCGTCCACCAGGAGTTTCTATCGGCCGTTGTATCCAACTGCAGGCCGGATGGGAGGCTCGAACTCGCTACGTCGCTGCGTTACATCGAAGCAAAAGCGGTCTAGGTTTCGCACACAGCGTGCGTGGTGCCAAACAGTCCCAGGAACTGCAGCACAAATAGGAGGGATGCGAGCATTGCGCACACCAGCGCGGAAGCAACTTATTGCGCCCAAGCGGATGTCCGCTTTATGGCGCCGATTCTCCGGGATCGACAGGCCGCAAATGGCCGGGTAGCGACGGTCGTCAGCATTCCTGTCTAAATAGATAACCATCCGATGGAACGGCGCTCCGGACGAATAGATACGCTACGTGAATGGCTGCTGATAAGGCTGCCTTAGGTAAGGCAGAAGACATTACGCGGGCGATCCTCGTGTTGCGCGGACGGCGGGTGCTTCTCGACGCCGACTTAGCCGTGCTCTACGGAGTCACGACGCTGAGGCTCAACGAGCGGGTGCGTCGTAATCGCGAGCGCTTCCCAGACGACTTTCTGTTCGAGCTCACAACAGAGGAATTTGCGAACTTAAAGCCGCGTTTTGCGACATCAAGTTGGGGCGGGCGCCGTAAACGCCCGCTCGCCTTCACCGAGCACGGCGCGATCCAGGCCGCGACCATAGGTGCAACCGCCGATGCGGTGATCGCACGCAAAGGCGGGCGTCGGCGCCGCAAAGCCTCCTCCCTATACCGCGGCGATCACGCAGTGTTCCGCCGGTCTAAAGGTCGGACCGTCCGGATCCGCGACGAGATGCAACTTGCGCGTGAAGAACCCATCCTCCGCACCGTCCTCGACGATGTTGACCAGACCGACGTCGGCGAGTGGAGCGACGAAGAGCGCCTCGATCTGAGCGCGCGAGGCGGCATCGAGTTCATCGAACGCGCCATTCGCCATCAACCATTGCGGCCGTTGCAGCAACACGCGGCCGAAGGCAAGACGCTGCTTTTCGTGCTTACTCAGCCGCCGGTCCCAGCGGTCGGTCGTGTCGAGAAAGGGACGGAGGTATTCAAGACCCACTGCCGTGAGCGCACTCGTGACGGCTGACTCGTCATAATCGCCCACCGAGTGAGGATAGGCGAGTGCGCCACGCAGCGCGCCTGGCGGGACGTACGCACTCTTGGGGAGGAACATCATTGACTGCCGCGACGGACGCGTGATCCGGCCGCGTCCCCACGGCCAGATCCCAATGATCGCCTGCTGCAACAGTGCCCGCGAGGCGCCGCGCTCGGCCACGATGAGCGTGCGCTCGCCGGGCTTGAGCTCCACATGCCCCTCGCTCAGCCGGAGCGAGCTGTCCGGGCCGGCGATACACAGATCGTCGATCCGTATCGAGTCGCTCTGTGTCTCCTCCAAGTCAATGTGGTTGCCCGGTGCGCCGAGACTATCCATGGTTGCCGTCGCACGATGGAAGCTAGCGACACGCCGCCGTGTGGCACGCCAGTCTGCGAGGATCGAGAAATTATCCACGAACCAACGCAGCGAGCCCTGCACCTGATTGAACGCGCCGACGATCATCATCAGCTCGCCGAAGCTCATGTCGCCTGACAGATAGCTTGGTGCCGCCACCAGGATCGGCGCGACAAGCGTGAACCAACCATAGCCGGCCGTGACCCAGGTCAACCGAGTGAGTGCACCGGCGGTACGCCGTGAGATCTGAAGGACGGTGTCGAATATCCGATTGAGGATCTGCTTCTCGTCGGCTTCCCCGCCGTAGACCGTGATGCCCTCGATCTCTTCGTTGACACGCACCAGGGCTGCGCGCAGCTCTCCCTCGCGCGCATAGCGCTCGGCGTTTAGCGCCATCAGCGGGCGACCGACACGCCAACTGATGAGCGACGCGGTCGCCGAATAGAACAGCGCACACCACACCATGTAGCCGGGCACCTGCACGTGACGGCCGGCGAATGGCAGCGTCATGTGCTCCGACAGCACCCAGAGCACCCCGATGAAGGACAGCAGGAGTAACGTCGCCGACAGCAGCCCGATACTAAGGTCGGTCACCAGATCACAGAGGTGCTGCGCGTCCGCCTGCAGACGCTGGTCGGGATTTTGCCCGATCGCACCCGCATTTGAGAGCCGCAACGCGCGCAGCGGGTTGAGCCACTCGTTGAGCAGGTCGTGCACCAGGGCCTGGCGCAGCGTGATCCTGATCGTCTGATTGAGCCACACCTGGCTGACGTTGAGGACCAGCAATATGGCAGCCAACTTTGCGAACACGCCCAGCTGTTTGAGAAAGGCTGACAGATCCTTCCTCGTCAACGCATCGTAAAACGGTTGATTCCAAGCGTTGAGTCGGATCTGCATATAGGCCGTACCAGCAACGACCATGACCAGGCCCGCGCCCAGCATCAGCAGCCGATTGCGTGCGCGTGAACGCGCGAAGACGGACGCCATCCGGATGATCTCGGAGAAGAGGCTAGCCTTGGCTGGGACGTCGGTGCGAATGGCACCAGATGCGGATTCGCTCAGTGGTTCGGTCGTCATATTGAGCCCTCGTTCCGCTTTGTCGACCGGCGGGAAGCCGTCAGCACGGACGTGGATGAGCCCACGTCAGCTTCGACGATTCTCAAGTCATCGTGACTTGACCGTTTGGCGTCAGGCGTCCGTCATGGAAATGATAGAAGCTCACCATGTAACCGACATCAGTCTCTCATCGACCCCAAGGAGACGAAGGCGACTGTCAGCTGTGGGATAGGTCCATCCGCTCTCCTGCCTGAGGACTATCGCTGTAGGACCGCCTCCCCATTTGCCTGCGCCGAGTGCTCGGTCGGTTGCCGTCGGCAGCAGGAACGCGGGGCCTACGCCCCGGATCCAGCCACCAGCGGTAGGTGCCTTGGGCGAGAAGAAAACACTCTCCACCGAATCGCCCAAGCCCGTCTGGTTGCCAAGGCCGCCGATGCCGTCCTGTGTGATAACCGGGAGGTTGATTCGCGATATGAGGTTCCAATCCTCGCTGAGGGACGCTTCCGCGAGTGCAAGCACGAGCGCGATTACAAGGGTGCGTGACTTCACAGCGTGATGGTCTAAGCGTCTAGCCCGCCGTCGTGATGAGCGGTAAGGCAGCTCGCGGGGCATTGCATCTCATCAAGCATCTCCGAGAGAGCCGCCTCCACCCGCAGCGCCTTCTTGATCTCATCCCCGCTCAACGATTCCCTGCGCGAATCAATAAGCGATTGATAATGGATCTTCCGCACTCGACTGGGCAACTGCCTCTTAGGGCAACGCTGCTCGCCGGCAACGCGTTGCGACGCACGTCCCAGCATCCATAGTTTGCCTTTTGCGAGCGGCAGCTTTACGGCGCGCGCACGTTCCAAACGACGCCAATTGCACGGCCAGGCGACGCGGCCGCAGCGCCGTTGCATAGGACGTTTCCTATAGTGATTGGGGAAACCAAAGGCTGTTTTACCGCGCACTCAAAGAATATCCTCCGGTGAGGCGGACGTGCAGTTTCACCTTTGCGGATGCATTCATGGATATCGAAGATCAGCTGCGCAAACCAAAGTTACGATATCGCCCTAGTGAGAGCGGCTGCGAATGCAGACTTCCTGGCCCCACCTGTTGAGTCCGCGCTGCCGTCAAGTTGTGCGCACAGAAGTCGGTGACATCGACGTCTTGTCGACGCGCGCTATCCGGGCTGCGGGCCGCACGATTACTCGTGCAACTGTGTTGCTGGCTCTTATCCTGATCCCATCGCTAAGTTCGGCGGCCATCTATAAGTGCACTGCCCAGGATGGCAGCATCACTTACACAGACGCACCCTGTCCCGCAGATACGACGACGCAATATTTCGATCCATCGGCGCCCCGGTGGCTAGACGAGTCATCGCAGACTACGAATACTACCCTGGCGCTTCCTGAGGCGATGTCCCAATCGCAGCCTGAGATCATCGCCATCCTTTGCGCCAATGATGAATTTAAATGGTGGCTCAAGGTGCAGAGATATTCCTTGCCGGAACGGGACGTCAGAACAGCGAAATTCATCGAGATCAGCCACCTTTGTCGTAGGGCTCTTCATCTCCCAGATGTAGCGGCGCCGATCCCGCAAATGCCCTGAAGCGCGTGCTTGGGCAGGAGATGCCCTCTTCAGGCGAACAGCGACGCAATCGTGCTGACGGCGTGCCGCGCTTCCGCCGGATCGGGAGAGGTCGTGTCATCACCGACCCCGTAATAATCATCCGCGCCGTAGACTTGAAAAATATTCCCGTCACGGCGCGGAACGAAACTCGAGTCTTTGTAGGCCAATCCATAGTGAATGCCGGGCTGCGGGATGGTGCGCGCGAGCTGTCCGCGCACCGGCACCAGCGTCTCATCGCCAAACAGCGGGCGAGCGCCGTAGCCCGTGGCATTGATGAGAGTCTTCTCCGGCAGCGCGCCAAGATCCGCCGGGGTGTGAAATTCCACGACCTGGATCTTGCCGCCGTTGGTCAGAAAGTCCGACATCAAAAGCCGTTGATACGCGTTCAGATTGAACATCATCCAGGGGCGCCCGTGGACTGTGTGTGCCCCGAAGGGGTGGCTGCCGGGCGGATATACCGTGCTTGTAGGCTCCATGTCCGACAGCAGCTCGCTTTCCAGCTCTGCAAACGCGGGACGCGTATCGGCGTCTCGCGATGTGGCAGCCGCCGCCGCATCCCTCACGCTGTAGTGCTCGATCCATTCCACCGGATCACCGGGAAGTCCCAGGAAGGTCTGATAGGTCTGCCAGGAGCGCCGCGCCATCGCCTCCCATTGGCGCTTGAATGCGGGAGTCACGTTCTGCTCCAGACAGATTCTCGAATCCGGCGACCAAACCCCGGTGGCAAGCGCGGAGCGCACGTTCGGCGGCAAGTCCTTGGCGTAGATCGTGACGCGCAAGCCTGCGCGCTGCAGGAGCAACGCCGCCGTGAGGCCGAGCGCGCCGCAGCCGATCACGCCGACCTCGCGCACACCGGTGGCGAGCACGTTCTCGGTGGCGATGGCGCCCGAACCCCACGACAGCGACCAGCCGCTGCCGCCATGGCCGTAGTTGTGGACCACCGTCTTGTTGCCGATGCGCTCGACGTCGAGACGCGGACCTTGGGGGCGGAAGGGGCGGGTGCAAACGGTGATGGAGGTGATCCGGCCGACATCGGCGTTGAGCGGTGGCAACTCCAGGCGAGCCGGCGCAGTACCGTTGGGCCGCACCACGGGTGCCCGACACCCCTCGAGCATGCCCAGCAGCAACGAGGCGCCTGTGCCGGCGAGCACTGCCCGGCGTCCTATGGATTCAGCCACGTAACATCCCTTGCGTTGGTGACGCGCAAAGTCTACTTGAGATGGCTTGCGATCCGCCTCTGCAATTCGCCATGCGAGGCGGGCGAGAACTGCGCCGCAGCCTGCCAATCGAGCGCCCAGGGCTGCGCGCTGCGGATGTCGGGCGCCTCGTCCGCGCGGCGTGGAAAGACGTGCGCGTGCAGCGCTGGCTCGGCGTTGCCGAACAGCGCGTAATTGATGCGCGCGGCGCCCGTGGCCGCGAGCACGGCATCGCCGACGCGCGCCATATCGGCGAGAAATAGCGCGCGCTCGGGCTTCTTGAGGACGTTCAAGTGGGCAACCACCGGATCGGGAAGCAGCAGGCAGTACCCAGGGAAGACCTGGCGCTCTCCCATGACGACCCATCCGGAGCGGAGTCTCGCGACGCGCGCAGGATACTCATCGGCGCGGCAACGCTCCACCATGCGGTGAATCGCAGTCAGGATCTCTGGTTCAGGCAGCATCGCGCGACGTCACCGCAGGTGTCTTCACAGCGGGCTCCGCGATGGGCAAGCGCACCACGAAGCGCGAGCCCACGCCCTCCAAGCTCTCCACGGAGACTTCGCCCTGGTGCATCGCCACCACCATGGAGACCAAATGCAGCCCGACACCGGTGCCCGCGACCCGGGTCGCATTGCTGCCGCGAAAGTAGCGCTCGAACAGCCGCTGGCGATCGCGCGCGGGAATGCCGATCCCGTGATCGCGCACCTGCACGACCAGCCATCCCGATTCCTCGCGCGCCTTGACCTCGGTCGTGCCGGAGGCCGGTGAGTACTTGATGGCGTTGGAGATCAGATTGCTGAACGCGTGAAACAGGAGTTTTGGATCGCCATACATGGTCGCCGGCAGGGACTCGAAGTCCTCGATGATGACGGCGCCCCGGTTCGCATCGCGGTGGGCCTGGCAGGCGTCGCGCAACAGTGCGGTCGGATCGAGGTCGCAGGGATGGAACGCCGCTCGGCCGTCGAGGACCCGCGAGGCCCCGAGCAGGCTGTCCATGATATTGGTGATGCGCTGCACGGCGCTGCGGATCCGCGTGCCGCGCTCGGCGGCGTCCGCGGCGTCCAGGCGATCCTGCATTTTGATGAGCCGCTGCGCATGCCCGTCGATGATGGTGAGCGGGGTGCGGAACTCGTGGGAGGTCATGGTGACGAAATCGCGCTGCTGCTCCATCAGGCGCCGCTCGTTCTCGAGGCCCGCCTCGAGCGCGGCCGCCTGCTCGATCAAGCGGCGCTGGCTGGTGCCGAGGGCGACCGCGTTGTCGCGGAACACGGCGACGGCGCGGGCCATCTCGCCGATCTCGTCGTCGCGCGCGACGCTCGGAATCGCGATGGCGGTATCGTGATCCGCCAGCCGCCGCATGCCCGTGGCGAGCTTCACGAGCGGCGCAAGAATCCCTCGCACCACGTACACGATGACGGCGAGAAGCAAACAGGCCGCGAGTAAAATGGCCGTGACCAGCATGGTCCGCGCGTGCGCATAGGTCGAGGCGGCGCGGTCGCTGTCGCGGCGCGCCTTGACGAGGGTCTGATCGGTCAACCGGCCCAGCGTGTCGCTCGACAGATCGAAGGTCCGCCGCGACTGCGTTTTGTACAGCAGGGTCGCCTGCGTATTGTCGCCCGCGCGCGCGAGTGCGAGCACGCGTTCCGCAACACGCTGATAGGCGGACCACTGCTGCGCGAATTGCCGGTAGAGCTCTCCCTCGGCCGGGTCCTGGGGAATTTGCTCGTAGGCATGCTGCCTCTCGGCCACGGTGTCGCACAATGTCGTGATATCCGTATCGCTCGCCGCCTCCTCGGCGGCGGTCGACGCCAGCAGCCGGTTGGCCTCGGCGGCGCGGTAGTCGGACATGTAGTTGGAGATATCCCCGAGAATCCCCGTATCGCGCAGCCAGCGGTTGCGTATGATCTCGGAGGCATGATTGACATCGCTCAAGTGCGCCGAGCCGAAAGCGCCCAGACCCACGATGAGCGCGAACAAAAGGACGATGACCGAGTAGAGCCGGACGCGGATCGAATGGGTGCTGAGCCAGCGGCTCGAGCGTTGCCAGCGCTCGCGGATCGGGCTCACGGATCGATCAGGCGCCCCGAGGTCGCCTTCACGACTGCCTCGGTGCGCGTGGCCACGTTGAGCTTGCGGCACGCATTCTCGATGTGAAAATTGACGGTGCGCTTGCTGATGTTGACGATTTGCGCGATCTCGGGAGAGGTCTTGCCGCGCGCCGACCAGGTGAGACATTCGATCTCGCGCTCGTTCAACGCGACGTGGCGCGAAAACACTTCGTTGCGGGGCGACTTGCCGAGCCGCGCATCGATGATGGAGGCGAGGATCTCGAAATCGACAGGCTTGGTCACGTAATCGTCCGCGCCGAGGCGCCGGCCCTTCAACTCGCTGTCGCGGTCGGTGCGCGCGGTGAGGAAGACGAAGGGCACGGCCTGGTGCGAGGGAGCGAGCGCGACCAATTGCTCCATCACCTCGAAGCCGCTCATACCCGGCATGTTGATGTCGCAGAGCACGAGGTCCGGATCGGTTTTGAGGATGGCCGAGAGTCCGCTATGCCCGTCGTGCGCGATCAAGACGATATAGCCCCGCTCCTGCAGGTCCTCCGCGATCAACTCCGCCGTCTCGGCGTCGTCCTCGACCAACAGGATTCGTTTTGCCGGCATGACCTAAAGCGCCCCCGCTAACGCCCCGTTAATTCGGCGTGCTCTGCCCCCGGACCGGCCTTTCGATTCCACCAGCCACCGCCGAGCGCCTGATACAGCGCCGCGCTGTCCCCAAGGCGGGTCGCACGCGCCTGCACCTCTGTTAGAACTGCCTGCTGATATACCATGGCGGCGGCCAGCTCGGCGAGGTAGTCGCCGTAGCCGTTGTCCAGGCGTTTTTGCGCGAGATCCATCGCCGTTTTGGCTGCCCGTTCAGCATCCGCCGCGGCGGCGAGCGCATCGGCATCCGTGACCACTGCATGCAAGGTGTCGGCGACGTTCTGGTAGGCCTGCAGCACCGTGTTCTGATACTGCGCCGCCGCCTGCTTCAGCGCCTGATCGGCGGCCTTCTTCGTGTGCCAGAGGGTGCCGCCCTCGAAAATCGGCTGCGAGGCATCGCCGATCAGCGACCAGAAAGGTCCGCCCTTGGCGAACAGCTGACTGAACTGGCTCGCCGTACCGCCCGCCGTGGCCGTGATGGTGAATTGCGGCAACATGGCCGCGATCGCCGCTCCGACGTTCGCGTTCGCCGCGCGCAGGGTCTCTTCCGCGGCGCGGATGTCGGGACGCTGCTCGATGATTCTCGACGGCAGGGAGAGCGGCAGCTCCGTGGGCAGTTTCAGGGACTCGAGCTCGAACGTCTCGGACACATCCTGATCCGGCAAGTTGCCGACGAGCTCGCGGATCAAGTCGCGGTTCTGCTCGAACTGCTTTTGCAGCGGCGGCAGCTGCGATCTCGCCTGGGCGAGCTCGAGCTCCTGAGTCGCGAGGTCCACCGCGCTCGCATAGCCGTGCTCGAGCTTGTCGCGCAGGATGGCGACCGATTTCTCGTTGTGCGCGATGATTTCCTGGGTGGCCTTCAGCTGCGCGCGCGTCGAGGCCTCCTGGATCGCGGCTGCTACCACGTTGGAGGCCAGACTGATGTAGGTCGCCTCGAGCTCGAAGCGCTGGTTCTGTGCCTGGGCATCGAGCGACTCGACCTTGCGCCGGTTCTCGCCGAACACATCGGGCACGAAACCCACCGTCAGCTGCGCGGTTTGGAAGTTGTAAATGAGGGGTTGGGCCGGCGCACTCGGAGCGAGCACTTGGCCATTGCCCTGCACGCCGGGCGCCGTGGTGGTCGCGGTGTTGCCCGGCAGCTTCTGCCGCTCGAAGTTGTAGTCCGCGCCGACGCTCGGCCAGAAGTAACCCTGCTGCGCGTAGACCATCTCCTGCGCCTGGCGCAGGGCAGCTTGCGCCGCGCGCACCGTCGGATTGACGCGGAACGCGCGCTCGACCAGGGAGTCGATCCCGGCGGAACCGAATGCCTCCCACCACCGATAATCCACCTCCTGACCGATGACGAATTGCTGCGCATCGCCCGAGGGGCCGGTCGTCGCGGCCGTCTTCTCGGGGAGCGCCGCGACGCTGTATCCCGCGTCCTTAGGCGCCTGCGGCCGATGAAAATTCGGGCCCACGGCGCACCCCGCCAGGGTCGCGAGCACGATGCTCGAGCGAGCGCTCGCGCGTAACCAAAGAGCGCTTGGGCGTAACGAAGATCTCATGAAAAGCTCCGCAACCGCACGCGGCGGCCTGCCTGCGGGCGGGGCCCCATTCTGCGCGTCTCTTGCCGACACGTAACTGTGAATGTTCACAGCGATTAGTCTCAGTAGCGCTGCCACGACGACACGGACATCATCCCCGGGTTCTTTGACGAGGTCTTCACGTGCGCAGTTACCCGGGATTCGGCGGCACTTCCGCCTGGCTCGCTCTAGCTGCCATGGTGGCCATTGCGGCCGTCATGGCCGAGCCCTGTGTGCAAGCCGCTCCCAGCGACCAGGCCGCTCCCGGGGAGCACGAGCCGGACACGGTGAAGCTCACGGACTCGCAGCTCCACTCCATCGACGTCGCACGCGTCACGGAGCGCCAGTTTTTGCAGCAACGAGAAGCCGTCGGCAACATCGATTTCAACGGCAACGCGAGTGTGCCGGTGTTCTCGCCTTATCAGGGCCGCATCATCCGCGCCTTCGCGGACATGGGCGATGCCGTTAAGAAGGACCAGGTACTGTTCACGATCGAAAGCTCCGACTTCCTCGCGGCCGAGTCGGCCCTGATCTCCGCCGACGCGACGCTCGCGCAAACCAACAGCGCACTCGCGCGCGCCAAGAAGCTCTACGCCGACAAGGCCATCGATCAGAATGACTACGAGACGGCGCTCGCCAATCAGCAAAGCGCGGAGGGCGCGCTCAAGGCGGCGCGCAATTCGGTCGCGATCTTCGGACGCACACCCGCGCAGATCGACCATATCGTCGCCACCCGCGAAGTCGACCGGGCGCTCATCGTGAAGAGCCCGCTCACAGGGCGCATCACGGCGCGCAATGCCGCTCCCGGCCTGCTGCTGCAGCCGGGCAACACACCCGCGCCCTACTTCGTCGCCGACGAATCCAGCATGTGGATGATCGCCGACGTGCCCGAGACGGACACGATGGAAATCAAGGTCGGCGCGCCGGTCAGCGCCTCGATCCTGGCCTTGCCCGGCCGCGTGTTCGCCGGCAACGTGACCGCGGTCGGGGCGACCATCGACCCGAATACGCGCCGCCTCAGCGTGCGCTCCGAGATCAAGAATCCAACCCGCGAGCTGCGTTCCGGCATGTTCGCGACATTCCTCATCCAGACCGGCGAGCCCGTGCAGTCGGCGGGCGTGCCACTCGACGGCGTGGTCCGGGAAGGGGACGGCACCCTGTCGATGTGGGTGGTCGGGAGCGATCCGCACGTGTTCACCCACCGCTCGGTCAAGATCGGGCTACAGCAAGAAGGCTACGACCAGATCCTCGAAGGCGTAAAGCCGGGCGAGACCGTCGCGGTCAACGGCGCGATTTTCCTCAGCAACATCCTCTATGGCGGCGCGACCTGACTTTGGGGGCGCAGCGGAGCGACTAGGGTGTTCAGAGCCGTCATCGGATTCGCGCTCAGCCGCCGGGTAATCATCCTGCTCGGCGTGCTCGTGTTCATCGCCGCCGGTATCGCCGCCTACATCAAGCTCAACATCGAGGCGTATCCCAATCCGGCGCCGGTCATCCTCGAGATCACGGCACAAGCTGCCGGCCTCTCGGCCGAGGAGATGGAGAAGTACTACACCACGCCGATGGAGATCGGGCTCTACCCGACGCCCGGCATCGACAACATCCGCTCGACCTCCTTCTATGGCCTGTCGTTCGTCCGGGTGACGTTCAAGTACGGCGTCAATTATTACTTTGCCTACACGCAGGCGGCGCTCAGCCTGCAGCAAAACGTGAATCTGCCGGGCAGTCAGGTCCCGCAGATTCAGCAGTCGAGCCTCGTCGGCGAGGTCTACCGCTACCAGGTCGTCGGACCGCCGCATTTCGGCCTCACCAATCTGCGCACCGTTCAGGATTGGATCGCATTGCGCCGGCTGTCCACGGTGCCCGGCGTGGTCGCGGTCAACAGCTGGGGCGGCACCACCAAAGAGTTCGAGGTGGAGGCCGACCTCGCGAAGCTGCAGGCCTACAAGATCACCGTGCCGCAGCTGTTGAGCACGCTCGGCAACTCGAACATCAATGTCGGCGGCCGCGAGATCACGGTAGGGCAGCAATCGGTGAACATCCGCGGCGTGGGGCTCATCAACGACGGCGGCGACGACGATCTCACCCAGGGCTACCACGTCGACGATATCCAGAACATCGTCCTCGGCCAGTACAACGGTGTGCCGGTGCTGGTGAAGGACGTCGCGCGGGTGTTCGTCGGCTACGTGCCGCGCTTGGGGATCGCGGGCCGCGATCACGATGACGACGTCGTGGCCTCGATCGTGGTCATGGGACGCACCCAGCACACCAACGACGTCATTCCGCGCATCAAGGCGGCCGTCGCCGCTCTGAACAGCGAGGGCACGCTGCCGCCGGGCGTGAAGCTCGTGCCGTATTACGACCGCACCACGCTCGTGAACGTCACCACGCACACCGTCCTGCACAACCTGCTCTTCGGCTGCCTGCTGGTGTTCCTGATCCAGTGGATTTTCCTGGGCGATTTGCGCAGCGCCGTCATTGTCGGCGTGAACATACCCTTCGCCCTGTTCTTCGCCATCATCCTGATGGTGCTGCAGAGCCAGGACGCCAACCTCCTGTCCATCGGCGCAGTCGACTTCGGCATCATCATCGATTCGGCCGTGATCCTGGTCGAGAACATCTTCCGCAATTTGCAGTCCATGCCGAACGTACAGCAGCAGATGGTCGAGGCGCTGCGGCAAGGCACTTACGGCCGAGATCCCACGACCTCGGGCGCAGGCCCCGCCTGGACCACCCGCTTGCAGATGATCTATGTGTCGGCCCTGCAGGTCGACCGGGCCATTCTGTTCTCGACGGCCATCACCATCGCCGCCTTCGGTCCCTTGTTCGCCATGCAAGGCGTGGAAGGACAGATCTTCGGTCCCATGGCGCGCACCTACGGCTACGCCCTCGCGGGCGCGCTCATCGCGACCTTCACCGTGACCCCCGTGATGTCCTCGTTCCTGCTGCCGCTCAAGTTCGGGGAATCCGAGACGCTGATCGTGCGTTTCCTGCACCGCGTTTACCGGCCGGTGCTCGAGTTCGCCCTCGCCCGTCGCGCGTTGGTCGTCGGGATCGGCTGTGCGCTGCTCATCGTCGTCGGGCTCTGCACGCCGTTCCTGGGCTCGGAGTTCCTGCCGGCGCTCGAGGAAGGCAATTATTGGATTCGCGCCGCGATGCCTCAATCCATGTCGCTCGACGCAGGCACGCAGGCGACCCGCAAGATGCGTGAGATCTTGCTGAGTCATCCCGAGATCATCACCGTGGTTTCCCAGCATGGACGCCCCGACAATGGCAGCGACGCCTCGCCTTTTTCGAACGTCGAGCTGTTCGCGCCGTTGAAGCCTTACGACCAGTGGCCCGCCGGCATGACCAAGGACAAGTTGACGCTGCAATTGCAGCAGGAGTTCGACGCGGCTCTGCCCGGCGTCGTGTTCAACTTCTCGCAATATATCCAGGACAATGTCGAGGAGGCGCTGTCGGGCGTGAAGGGCGCGAACTCGGTCAAGATCATCGGGCCGAACCTACGAGTCCTCGAGCAATACGCCGCCCGCATCCTGAAGGATATGGAGCGCGTCAAGGGAATGGAGGACATCGGGATCTTCCACATCGTCGGGCAGCCGAATCTCAACATCCGGGTCGATCGCGTGAAAGCGGCCCGCTACGGCCTCAACTCGGGCGATGTGAATAACGTGGTGCAGGCCGCCATGGCGGGGGCGGTTGCAAGCACCGTGCTCGAGAGCGACCGTCGATTCAACCTGACCGTGCGCCTAGCGCTTAAGTACCGCGACAGCATCGAAGCCGTCGGCGCGGTGCCGGTCGCCTATCAGACACCCTCGGGCACGACCGCTTACATCCCGTTGCGGGAGCTCGCCGACATCAGCTTGGACTCCGGCGCCTCGTTCATCTATCACGAGGGAACGCAGCGCTACATTCCCATCAAGTTCAGCGTGCGCGGCCGCGATCTCGGCAGCACGGTTGCGGAGGCGCAGGCGCTCATCGCCAAGGACATCCAGCTGCCCAACGGCTATCGCATCGTCTGGGCGGGCGAGTTCCAGGACTTGCAGAATGCCAAGCAGCGGCTGCTGGTGTTCGTGCCCATCAGTCTGGGCTTGATCCTGGTCCTGCTCTACAGCTTGTTCAACTCGGCGACGGACACGTTGCTCGCGCTCGCCGGCATCCCGTTCGCGGTGGCGGGGGGCATTCTCGCGCTGCTCGTGACCGGGCTGCCGTTCAGCATTTCCGCAGCCATCGGGTTCATCTCGCTCCTCGGCGTATCGGTGATGAACGGCATTCTGGTGCTGACCTATTTCAACGAGCTCAAAACGCAAGGTATGACGCCTTTCGATGCGATGGAAAGGGCCGCCGAGAAACGCATGCGCCCCATGTTGATGACTGCCCTGTCGGCGTGCATCGGGCTCGTTCCCGCCGCCGTCTCGCACGGCATCGGCAGCCAGGTGCAGCGCCCCCTTGCAACCGTCGTCGTGGGCGGCATGCTGCTGGGACCGATCATGCTGCTGGTGGTCGTGCCGGCGCTGCAACTCGTCTTCTTGCGCAGGGCGCACGACCCACTGGAACCCGCCGCCGAGTCGCCCGAGCCGTGATACCTTCAACGCCCATGTTGTACCGATTCGCATGCCTCGCCGCGCTCATGGTGAGCGCCGCCTCCTCCGCAATACTCGCCCCGGCACCGGCCACCGCGGCATTCATATCCAGCGCTCCAGCGCTCTGGCAAACGCTTCCACCCCTGCCCTCCTTACCCGCGGGAACCGTGGGCCGCCACGCCGAGACCGGGGGCGCACGAATCTGGTTCGCCGAATGGGGTCCGAAGTCCGCCGCCGTACCGGTCTTGCTCCTGCACGGCGGATTCGGCAACTCCAATTACTACGGCCACCTGATCCCGGCGTTGGTGGCGCACGGCTACCGGGTGATCGCGATGGACAGCCGCGGGCACGGCCGCAGCACGCGCAGCGACGCGCCGCTCACCTACCATCTCATGGCGCAGGATGTGCTCGGATTGCTCGATCGAGCTCAAGATCTCGAAGGTCTACGTCGTCGGCTGGAGCGACGGCGGCATCATCGGCCTCGACCTCGCCATGACTCATCCCGACCGTCTGGCGGGACTGTTCGCATTCGGCGCCAATGCCGACGTGTCCGGGCTCAAGGAGGGAGCCGGCAAGACGCCGGTCTTCGGCGCGTATCTCGAGCGTACCGCGCAGGAATACCAGGCGCTCTCGCCGACGCCGCATCAATGGGAGAAATTCAGCGCCGCGGTGAACAAAATGTGGGAGACGCTGCCCGCCTACACGCGAGCCGAGCTCGCCTCGATCAGGGTGCCTACCACCATCGCCGACGGCGAATTCGACGAGGGGATCAAGCGGACGCATGAAGAGTACATGGCGCACGCCATTCCCGGTGCGCGCCTGGTTATCCTGCCCGACGTGAGTCACTTTGCCATGCTGCAGAACCCGCACGCATTCAACGCAGCGGTGCTGCAGTTCTTGCGCGAGACCCGCTAGACGCCGTCGACCGCATGCCGCCGACCCTCGAGCAACTGCGCCGCTACGCCATCGCCCGCTCGCTGTTCAAGCCGACCACGCTGCGCCGCGCCGTGCGGAAATTGGGCTTCGTGCAAGCCGATCCGATCCGCGCGCCGGCCCGCGCCCAGGATCTGACGCTGCGCCACCGCGTCATCGGCTATCGCGCCGGCGATCTCGAGCGCCGCTATCCGCGCCTAGGGCTCGAGGAAGATTACTTCGTCAATTACGGCTATCTGCTGCGCGAGCATCATCGGCTGATGCATCCGCGCAAGCCGCGCAAGCGCTGGAGCCCCTCGCGCGCGGCCCGGGCGCAGGAACTCCTCACGTTCATCCGCGAGCAAGGCACCGCGCATCCGCGCCTCGTCGACAGCAGCTTCGCGCACGGCAAGATTCTCAACTGGTTCGGCGGATCGACCAACGCCACCACACGGCTGCTCGATGAGATGCATTATCGCGGCCTGCTGCGCGTGGCGCGCCGCGACTCGGGGACGCGCGTCTATGCGCCTCGCGAGGCGGAGCCTCAGCCTCCCGCGGGTGAGGAGATCCCGGTAAACGCGCGCATCGACACCCTGGTCGACCTGATCGTGGGCAAATACGCACCGCTCCCTGCCCGCAGCCTCGCGCAGCTCCTGCGCTTCCTCTCCGGGGGCATGCCGCAGTGGTCGAGACACCGCTCCGCCTCGCTCGAGCGCGCCAAGGAGCGCCTCGCCTGCGCCCGCATCGACGGCATCGACTGGTATTGGCCGGCCGCGGAAGCCCCGGCCTCACGCCGCTGGCGCATCGAGCCCGAGGTGCGACTGCTCACGCCGTTCGATCCGGTGGTCTGGGATCGGCACCGCTTCGAGCTCTTCTGGGGTTGGCCGTACCGCTTCGAGGCGTATACGCCGGCGGCGAAGCGCAAGCTCGGCTATTACGCGCTGCCGCTGCTCTGGGGCGAGCGGGTGATCGGCTGGGGTAATCTCTCCTCTACGGCAGGCTCGCTGCGGAGCTCGTTTGGCTACCTCGCCGGCCGGCCGCCGCGCGAGGCCGCGTACCGCACAGCCCTCGAGGCGGAGCTCGAGCGCATGCGCATTTTCTTGAGCCGCGCCGCCGCTCAACCGCGCCAGGTGCGGAATCGGCCGGTATCCAAGTGCACGAAGTCGGACTGGCGGTAGTAGCCGACCCCGCCCCGCTGCATGCCGAGCGCCTTATCCGCGAGATCGGCGCAATCCACCTGCGTCAGGCGCACGTCGATTGCGCGCCCTTCCATGTGCAGGCTCTGGCTCGCCACGCCGCTCGAGCGCTCGTGGAGCATGGCGTTGGTCTGCGGCGAGCGATAGCCCGAGATCACGCTGAATACGGGATCGACGCCGATGGCCTGCGCGACGTCGTACAGATATGTCCAGGAGCGCCGGGTCGATCGGGTGCTGCTCGCCGGTGCGGTAGTCGCGCAGCAGCACTTCGACCTGGCGCGAGTGCCTCCGGCACATACTGATCGCCGCGCCGATATACGATATCGAGCGACCTCGGGCGCGTGCAGATTCTTGAGCGTGATGCGCCTGATCCAGCCGCGCCCGCCCGCGCGAAGGCGCGCGGCAGCAAGCCGAAGGCGGCGGTGGCGCCGGCGAGTGCGCCGCCGCTCATGAGCAGCCGGCGCCGGCTGAATGTCCGGCGGCGGCTCCAGCTCACGGCGCCTCTCCTCGCGTGATGCAGCGGCCGCGGTCGATGGCCAGCACGGTCGCGCGCGGGAAGAAATTGAATTCCGTGGACGATGCCCAGGTGTAGGCGCCCATCACGCGTCCGACCACGAGGTCGCCCTGCTTGAGCTTCGGCAGCTCGATGTTCTCGCGGATCACATCGATGCTGTCGCAGGTCGGACCGGCGAGCACCGACGGGAAGTCGGGCCCGAGGCCGCGAGCGCCTCGATCGGATATGGTCGCGTGCTCGTACATCTGGCCGCTGTAGCTTCCGTACAATCCGTCGTCGAGGTAGTACCACCAGCGCCCGTCGCGCTGCGCGCGCCCCATCACCGAGGCCACCGCCACGGCGCGACGGCGCCGAGATGTAGCGGCCGGGCTCGGCGATCATGCGCACGCTGCCGTCGAGCGCCTGCAAGGCGCGCCGGATGGGCGCGCAGAACTCCTCGATGGGCATCGGCGGCGAGCCCTTCAGGTAATCGGTCGGGAACCCGCCGCCGATGTCGAGGATCGACAGCTCGTGCCCGCTCGTTCGCGCGCGCGCCGCATGAAATCGCCGCAGACGTCGATCGCCCCGCACGTGCATCTGCGGATTGGCCGCCTGCGATCCGGCGTGGAACGACAGGCCCACGACCTTGATGCGCAGCTCCGCCGCGAGCGCGAGCAGCCCGGCACCGCCTCCGGCTCGCAGCCGAACTTGCGCGACAGATCGCACACGGCGTCGCTGCGAAATGCCAGGCGGATCAGGAGCGCGGCGCGGTTTCGATAGCGCACGAACTTGCGCAGCTCGTCCGCGTTGTCGACGACGAAATGCGTGACCCCGAATGCGAGCGCGGTGCGGATGTCGCTGTCGCGCTTGATGGGATGGGTGTGGATGCAGCGCTCGGGCGCGACGCCCAGCCGGCGCACGAGTTCCACCTCGCCGTTCGTGGCGAGATCGAAACACGCGCCCTGCTGCTTGCAGCACGGCGACGACCGCGGGATGCGGCAGGGACTTGATCGCGTAGTAGAGCACGACTCCCGGCAACGCCGCGGCTAGCGCGCGGTACTGCGCGCGCACGCGCTCGGCGTCGATGAGGAACAAGCGGCGAGCCGAAACGGCTCACCAGGTGCTCGATCGACTCGCGGGCGAACGGATCCTGGGCCGGATCGAGCTCGAGCTCAGGTTCATTCGACAAACGCCGGATTCGGGAGGTCTTGGCCACTCGTTACGCCCTACGATTAAAACGGGAAAGGAAAGCTGCTAGCCCGCGGAAAGCTCGAGGAGATCCTCGCCTACACCGCCGCTCGCGCGCTGCAATCGATCGAGGATCGCGGCCCAGCGCTCGTCCTTCGGCAGCTCCTGCACGAGGATTCGAACGCACTGGGCGCGATCCAGGGTACGCAGATTATTGTAGAGATTGTGCGCGTAGCTTTCCGGCTTTTTGCCGGCATTGATCCAGGTCATGTAGCGCCGCGTGTGCAGCGGCGGGCGCATCGCGAGCACCGCCACTTTCTCCTCGCGCTCGAGGATCTCGCCCGCTCTGGCCTCGAGCAGCTCCCAGGGAATGATCTCGAGCGGCGTCGACGGCGCATAGTGCTGCGCGCGATCGCCGGGCACGCGCGGTGCCACGCCGCCCTCGGTGAGCTCGCCCACGACTTGCTGAATCTGCGAGCGGGTGATGAAGCCGGGTCGCAGCAGGCGCACCTCGCCGTCGAGACACGAGACGATGGTGGATTCGAGGCCGATGGGCGAGTCGCCGCCATCGAGCATCACGTGCACCGCATCGCCCAGCTCGTCGCGCACGTGCTCCGGCTTGGTCGGGCTCAGGCGTCCGTAGCGATTCGCGGACGGCGCGGCGATGCCGCCGCCGAACGCGGTCAAAAGCTGCTGCGCCATCGGGTGCGAGGGGATCCGGATGCCGATGCTGTTCTGGCCGCCGGTGACGATGTCGTTGACGTTTTCGCCTTTCGGCAAGATGAGCGTGAGCGGACCGGGCCAGAACATCGCCGCCAGCCGTTCCGCCTGCGGCGGCATTGCCGAGACCCAGCGATGCAGGTAGCGCGGATCGTCGAGGTGCACGATCACCGGATGATCGGCCGGACGGCCCTTTACCTCGAATATCTTTCGCACCGCAGCCGGATTCGAGGCGTTGGCGCCGAGTCCGTAGACCGTCTCCGTGGGGAATACCACCAGATCGCCTGCACGCAGTGTCTCGACGGCTTTTTCGATTTCGGTCTGTGTAGCTCTTACCACCTGCCATGATATCAAATGAGCCGCTGCATGAACTTGAGGTCGAGCCAGCGGCCGAATTTGAAGGCGATTTCCGGAAGCTCGCCGACCGTTTTGAATCCAAGCTTCTCGTGAAGCGAGATGGACGTCACATTTTTCGCATCGATTCCGGCGATCATGACGTGCTTGTGCATACGCGCCGCCTCCCGCAAGAGCGCCTGCACCAGCGCGCGTCCTACGCCGCGGCCCCGGCAATCGGCGCGCACGTGCACGCTGTGCTCGACGCTGTGGCGATAGCCGGGCCAGGAGCGGAACTCGCCGAAGGTGCCAAACCCCACGACACCCGAAGGATCGGTCGCCACGAGCACCGGAAAGCCGGCGCTGCGCTTCGCGTCGAACCAGGCCTCGCGATTCTCGAGCGTCACCTCCACGTCGGAGAAAACGGCGGTGGAGTTCCTGATGACCTCGTTGTAGATGTCGCGGATCTCGGGCAGTTGGGCTCGCACCGCCGCCGAGATCGTGCAGCTCACGGCTTCGGCCCGATGACCGGCGCACTCGCCATGGCGACCTCCGGATCGAGATCGACCCGCCGCCAGCTCCCGTCGCTCTGGCGATCGAGCTCGTATGCCGGCCAATAATGGTTGTCGAGCTTCAAAGTGATGACGTCGGTCATGCCGTTCCAGCTTACGGTCTTCAGTCGCAGCGAGGCCCGGTCCGGTTTGCCGCGCACCGCCTTGATGAAGGCGTCGAGATCCGGCGTCGGCTGGCCGTCCACCTCGGTGATGCGCCGCCCGGCGTACAGCCCGTAATGCGTCGCCGGCGATCCGTAGAAGAAGAACGAGACGAAAACGCCGTAGGGGGCGATGCCGCGCTGTGCCGCCATGGCGCGATGGGGAGCCTGCAGCGTCGCGCCGGCCCAGATCAGGACCCGGTCGATGTCGCGGCCATTGAGCGCGACCGTCTTCATGTCCAGCGCTTTTGCGGCGCCATCGCGCCAAACGGTGACCTGCACGTCGGGTTTCTGCACGGCGCGCTCCACCTCGCGGAAACGGTTGACGACTTTGCCGTCGATCGCGAGGAGCAGGTCGCCCGGCTCGAGCAGCTGGCGGCCGGGGAGCCCGCCACCAAGCGGTCGATGCCGAGAACCTGACGGCGCTGACCGTCGTGCTCCTCGAAGCGCTTTACCCAATCGTCGCTCAAGCCGAGCTTGCGGGCGCTCGCCAGAGACTGCACGTTGAATTCCGCCTCGAACGAGTACAGCTGCCGCTCTGCGCTCACGACGTTGATCATCTCGGTCACGAGATCCGCCGGAATGCCGCGATTTACCTGCTCGAGCTCGCGCTGCGTCTCGAAGGCAAAGCTCGACCAGAGCGCGAGCACCTCGCCCTTCTCGTTCGCGATCACGCCGTCGACGTCGTTCGGCGCGTTGACCAGATTGATCGCCTCGAGATTGCTGTCGCGGAAGCGCAGGGTGCGCGACAGCGGGAACGCGACGGGGTCGACGCTCGCGACCTCGGTGCGCTGCGACATGACCTTGGAATCGCTGCGCTCCCCGACCACCCAGACGTCCTCCCCGGGCGCGAGATCCTTGGTGACGAACGTCGCCGCGCGCACCGGCGTGGCGCCGATGGAGCGCGGATCGTAGGAGACGAGCGCGAGATTGTGCAGCGGGTGAATGAACTCGACCTTGCCGGGCACTTCCACGGTGCCGTTGAAGGTGATCCGCACGTCGCCCATCGCCAGCGGCACGGTGTTGCGATCGATGACCACGAGGCCGCGCTTGGCATCGACGATCACGCCCGTGCCGTGATAGTTCTTCTCGGTCACGCCCGACACCGAATAGGGCATGTCGAAGGTGATCATCACCAGCGAAGGCGCCAGGCGGTCGATGCGCGGATCGCCCGTCTTGCTGAACTCGGTGGAGGCCGGCTCGAGCGGCGGCGCCGTGGGCCCGGCAGCGAGAGTCACGCAGGGCCACACGCCGAGTGTGTCGTCGCGCTTGCACTTGCGCGCCGGAAACCAGCGCCGGTCCATGCGGATCACCTTGAGCTGCGGCGTGCGCGGATCCTCGAGCGTCACGTAGCGTACCGGCGCGCGCGCGCCGTCGGCGAGCTCCGCCGAGAGCGCCCTCGAAGTCGGCAAGATTGTCGGTCTTCTTGCCGTTGAAGGAGCTGATGAGCGCGCCGTGGGGAATGCCGGCGGCGCCGAACACGTAGCCGGGATTCGCGACGTACACGCCCTTGATGGGCAAGCTGTAGTGACGCGCCTGCTGATAGGACAACGTGTGCACCACGGCCTCGCCGAACTCGATGTACTCGTCGGCGGTGATGGAGTTCAGCGACTCCACCTCGAGCGCGTGGCGCAGGGTCTCGTTGCCGCGCTGGATCTCCACCTTGACCTGGTTGCCGACGTGATTGTCGAGCACGTCCTCGAGCGCGAAAAACTCCGGAACCGGCTTGCCGTCGATCGCCACGAGGATGTCGCCGGGGGACAGCACGCCGTCGGCGGCCGATCCGGGCTGCACCTCATCGACCACGAGCATGCCGGTGAGCTTCGGATACGCCGCGCGCATGCGCGCCTCGGTCTGTGCGCTCAATCCCAGGCGGCGCAACTCGTCGTACGGGGTGTACTTGAACACCGTCTCGAGCGTGCCGCGCGGCACCGGCTTGCCCGCATCGATGAATTTGAGCGCGCGCGTGATCGCCGGCAGTGGCAGATAGAAGCTCGACGCCGCACCGGTGGCGCCGCCCGCGTTGAGCGCAACCACGCGGCCCTCGATGTCGATGACGGGAGAGCCCGAGGAGCCGCCCGAGGTGCCCGATGCGGCCTGGTAATAGAACGTGTTGAAGTCGTTGTACTTGCCGTAGCCGTATTCCGGGGCCTCGCGATCCAGGCGCGCGAGAGTTCCGGCAAGGATCGAGAGCTGCTCGCCGGCATCGTTGCCGACGACGCGAATCTCGCGCCCGATGACGGCGCCCGCCGGATAAAGAGGCAGCTCCGCCGGCCGGATGAAGCGCAGCTTCGTCGGATCGTAGTGATAGATGCCGAAGTCGTGCACGGGATCGCGGTAGACCGGGAAGAGCTGCACTTCCTCGCGGTTCTGGAAAATCGCCTGCGCCGTGACCGGACCCGGGGTCACCACGTGGCGATTGGTCAGGATGAGACCGCGCTTCGCGTCGATCACGAATCCGGTGGCCTGCGCGGTCGTGTTCCATTCCGTGTCGAAGGCCCGAGTGCTGTCGATCTGAATGGTGACCACGCCGGAGGCGATGCGCTCGAGCGTCTGCGCCCAGTTCTCGGGCGTGCCGACCGTCGTCGGTGCCGGTACCGGCAGCGCCGTTGCGCGGCAGCCACGGGGGGCGCGGCCTCGGGTGGCGGCTCGGCAGGCGGCGGGTTTTCCGCCGGAGCGGCCCCGATGCGCACGGACAACAACAAGGCGGATAGAAACAAGGTGCTGCGAAGCATGCCGATCCTATGAAGGTAGAAGGTAAGCGCTAGCGTTTGCGCTAGTGGTCGGACAAGATCAGGAGCCACACGGTTCCTAGCATCCCGAAACTCAACAGTACGGCCGCCGACCCCATGTCCTTGGCCATGCCGGCGAGCGGGTGGCGCTCCAGGCCGCCGCGGTCCACCACCGCTTCCACCGCGCTGTTCAAGATCTCGACCAGCAGTATCTGCAGCATCGGCCACACCAGGAGCGCGCGCTCGATGCCGGAACGGCCGAGATAAAGGCCGGCGGGAACCACACGCCAAGGCGAGGGTGAGCTCCTGTCGAAAGGCCGCCTCTTCCCGCCAAGCATGGCGAAAGCCCTGCAACGAGTAGCCGAAGGCACGCACGACTCGCGTGAGTCCAGTCGGTTTGTCTCGCTTAATCATTCATTCGGCGGGCTTCCAGGCCAGGTCGAGCTGCTTCACCGCCCGCACATCGTCCAGCCGACGGACCGGCATTGTATGGGGCGCAGATCGCAATTTCTCGGGATCCTGTGCCATTTCTCGCCGAATTGCGATCATTGCATCGCAAAAATTGTCCAGCTCTTCCTTGGTTTCGGTCTCGGTGGGCTCGATCAGCAGGCATTCGGGCACGAGCAGCGGAAAGTAAGTGGTCGGCGCATGCACGCCGTAGTCGAGCAGCCGCTTGGCGACGTCCATGGCCGTGACCCCGAAAGTCCGGTTCTCCTGCTTCAGCGTGATGATGAATTCGTGGCTCGCACGCCGCTTCGGGTAGGCCGCCTCGTAGCCGGCCTCGGTCAACCGCCTCATCAGATAGTTCGCATTGAGCGCCGCGAATTCCGCGACGCGCACCATGCCCTCGCGCCCCAGCATGCGCATGTAGATGTAGGCGCGCAGATTCACGCCGGCGTTGCCCATGAATCCCGACAAGCGGCCGATCGAGTTCGGCAGCTCGGACTCGGCGAGCCAGCGGTAGCCCGCGTCCTTGTTTGCCCACGAGGGGGATCGGCAAAAACGGCAGCAAGCGCGGCCCGACGCCCACCGCGCCGGATCCCGGACCGCCGCCGCCGTGCGGCGTCGAGAAGGTCTTGTGCAGATTCATGTGGATGACATCGAACCCCATGTCGCCGGGGCGGACCTTGCCGAGAATCGCGTTGAGGTTCGCGCCGTCGTAATAGAGCAAGCCGCCGGCCTCGTGCACGATGCGCGCCACCTCCGCGATCTTGTGCTCGAACACGCCGAGGGTCGAGGGATTGGTGAGCATGATGCCCGCCGTGCTCGGTCCGACCGCGGCCTTGAGCTCGGCGAGATCGATGTCGCCGTTCTTGTCGCAGGGAATCTCCCGCACATTGCAGCCGCACATCGCCGCAGTGGCCGGATTCGTGCCGTGCGCCGCTTGCGGCACGATGATATCCGTGCGCGCGGCGTCGCCGCGGGCGCGGTGATAGGCGCGGATCATCGCCACGCCGGCGAATTCGCCTTGGGCGCCCGCCATGGGGGTGAGGCTCACGCCCTGCATGCCGGTGATCTCCTTGAGCATCTCCTGCAGCTCGTACATGCACGCGAGGAAGCCCTGCGGCTCGGGCGCGAGCGGATGGCGCGAGAGGAACTCCGGCAGCATCGCATAGGTGTTGCACGCCTTGGGGTTGTACTTCATGGTGCACGAGCCCAACGGATAGAAATGCGAGTCGATGGAGAAGTTGAATTGCGACAGGCGCGTGAAATGGCGCACCACTTGCAGTTCCGACACTTCGGGCAGTGCCGGTGCACGGGCTCGGCGCAAGTGCGCCGGTATATCCGCCGCCCGCCGCGCTCCCGGATCGGGGGTCGGCGGGATCTGACTCGAGGCGCGCCGGCCCGGCTTGCTCAGCTCGAATATCAAAGGCTCGCGAAGGTTGAGTTCTGCCATGCGGGATCTCGTTCAGGCGGCGCCGCGCACATCGTGCGGCATGGCGAGCACGGCACGTAGCGCGCGCTCGTACGTCTCGATGTCGGCATGCGACTTGGTTTCCGTCGCGCAGACCAGCATCGCGTGGCCTAGCTCGGGATAGCTCGGCGCAAGATCGAGACCTGCGGCGATGCCGCGTGCGGCGAGCGCCGCGAGCACCGGCGCGACCGGCCGATCGAGCAGCACCACGGCCTCGTGAAAGCGCGGGGCGTCGAACACCGAGGTCACGCCGCCGACGCGCACCAGCGCATTCAGCAGCTCTTCCGTGCGCTGCATGCTTAGCGTAGCGACGCTCGCGAGCCCCGCGGCGCCCAACAGCGACATGTAAATGGTCGCTGCGGTCACGGTGAGGCCCTGGTTGGTGCAGATGTTCGAGGTGGCCTTGCTGCGGCGGATGTGTTGCTCGCGCGCCTGCAGGGTCAGCGAGAAGCCCGGACGGCCGTCGGCATCGAGTGTGCGCCCCACGATGCGCCCCGGCATCTGACGCACGTATTGCATGCGGGTCGCCATGAAGCCGAAGTAAGGCCCCCCCGAGGCGAGCGGAACGCCGAGCGGCTGGCCTTCGCCGCACACGATGTCGGCGCCCCAGCGGCCGTCCTGGCCCGAACCCCACTCGCCGGGCGGCTTCAGCAGGGCGAGCGAGGTGGGATTGACCACAGCAATCAGCAATACCTTGTTGGCGTGCGCCCAATCGGTGAGCGCGTCGATCTCTTCCAAAGAACCGAAGAAATTCGGCTGCTGCAGCACCAGCGCCGCACAATCCTCGCCGTCCCGCTCACGCAATGCCTCGAGCGACACGCTTCCCGAGGTGCGATCGAAATTCACGCTGTCGAGCTCCAGGCCTTGCTGGCGGGTGATCGACTCCACCACTTTACGGTACGTCGGGTTCACATTGCGCGGCATGAGGATGCGGCGCGACGTCGAGCCGCGATTCGAGCGCACCGCCATGAGACACGCCTCCGCGAGCGCCGAGGCGCCGTCGTAGAGCGAGGCGTTCGCGGCTTCCATGCCGGTGAGTGCGCAGATCATCGACTGAAATTCGTAGATGAGCTGCAACGTGCCCTGGCTTGCCTCCGCCTGATAGGGCGTGTACGCCGAATAGAACTCGCCGCGTGTTGCAATGGCCCAGACGGGCGCCGGGATGTGGTGCTCATACGCACCGGCGCCGATGAAGTTGAGCAGGCGGCCATCGGCCGCCGCGCGCTCGGTGATGAGACGCGCGACGTCCATTTCGCAAAGCGCCGGCGGAACTCCGTCGAGAGGCTTTGCCTTGAGCGCTGCCGGGATCTCATCGAAGAGCGCATCGATCGAAGGCGCGCCGATGACCGCAAGCATGTGCGCGATGTCGTCGGAGGTGTGCGGAATGAACGGCATGGCGGCGTCCTACTCGGACTCTTTGAGAAACTGCTGGTACTCGCTCGGGGTCAGCAAGGCGGGGGCTTTGCCATCGAGCTCGATGCGCATCATCCAGCCCGCTCCATAGGGATCCGAGTTCAGGAGCTCGGGCTGTTGCGACAGCGCTTCGTTGCGCGCGGCCACACGTCCCGCGACGGGGCTATAGACGTCGGAGGCGGCCTTGACCGATTCGACGACGGCGCAAGCCTCGCCCAGGGCGAGCTTGCGATCGACCTGCGGCACTTCGACGAACACCAGATCGCCGAGCGCGGCTTGCGCATGGTCCGTGATGCCGACCTCGACCTCACCGTTCGGCAACGCCCGCACCCACTCGTGGCTTTTGGTGTACTGCAAATCCTGGGGAACCGGTTCGCTCACTGACATCTCCTCTCACTGGATCTCGATCAAGGGTTTACCGTTGCGCACGAAGGGCGGCTTGACGACGCGCGCCGCGTGCGGCTTGCCGCGAATGTCCACGAGGACCCGCGTGGCGGAGTGCGGCGCGAGGCGTGCCAGCGCGATGGCGCGATTCAATGTCGGTGAGAACGTGCCGCTGGTGATCTCCCCGAGCGGAGCGGCGCCGGCCGCGGCATCCATTGCGCTCACGATCTGGTGGCTGCGCAGCACTCCGCGCTCCTCGAGCACGAGCCCGACTTGGGCCCCACCGCCGCTCGCGCGAGCGCGCTCGAGCGCCTCGCGCCCGATGAACTCGCGCGCCTGCGGCTCGAAGGCCACCGTCCAGGCAAGCCCGGACTCGAGCGGTTGGCGAGTCTCGTCCATGTCATTGCCGTAGAGATTCATGCCGGCCTCGAGGCGCAGCGTGTCGCGGGCGCCGAGTCCCGCGGGCCTTGCGCCCTGCGCGACCAGCGCACGCCAGGTCGCGGCCGCATCCGACCCCGGCAGCATGATCTCGAAGCCGTCCTCGCCGGTGTAGCCGGTGCGCGCAACGAACCACGAGTCGACGGCGGCGGCGCAGAATCGTGGGATGTCGAGCGCCGTGGCGCGGTGCGCCGGCGTCAACAGGGCGGCGGTCTTGCTCCGGGCGGCGGGCCCCTGCACCGCCAAGATGGCGAGGTCCGAGCGCTCGCGCACGTCGACGCCAAAGGGCGCCGCGTGTTGGCGGATCCAGGCCAGATCTTTCTGGCGTGTGCCCGCGTTCACCACCAAGCGGAACCATGCTTCCGTCAAGAAATACGCGATGAGATCGTCGATCACCCCGCCCGTCGGCAGCAGCATGCAGCTGTAGAGTGCGCGGCCGGGGACGGTCAGCCGGCGGACGTCGTTGGCGAGGAGATGGCGCAGGAACTCGCGCGTGCGCGCGCCGCTCAAGTCGATCACGCACATGTGCGAGACGTCGAAGACCCCCGCGTCGCGGCGCACCGCGTGGTGTTCCTCGATCTGCGAGCCGTAACTTAACGGCATGTCCCAGCCGCCGAAGTCGACGATCTTGGCATGCGCCGAGACATGGATATCGTAGAGCGGAGTCTTAAGGCCCATCGCATCCTCGCTGCGAATCGTGACGCAGAAGCCGCACGCACCTCGCGATGCCTGCCGGCCCCTCTGTCCTTAAGACCTGAGAGATCGAGCGCGCCTTGAGCGCGCTGTTCCCCTTCGGTGGATCCTCGTCCTATCGGGCGGGATCGCTCTCCAGAGACCGCGAGAAACTGTCGTACATGGGCCTGAGCGTTTCCGGACCGGTTGCGCCTTCGGCGGTCCCCGCAAGGGAGGACTCTCTCCAAACAGCTCTTAACGCGATGTACTTATGATACACGATTCATATCTTCGCGCGAGACGGCAGCCTTGGAGCGTCAGCCGCCGGATTTTTTCGCCGGCCAGCCGAGCTTTAGCAGCGCAGCGACGATGGTATCGCGGTGCTCGCCCTGCACCTCGATCACGCCATCGCGTACCGTCCCTCCGGAGCCGCAACGCTTCTTGAGCTGCGCGGCGAGCGCTTCGATATCCGCCTGCGGGAGCGGCAGCCCCGTCACCGTGGTGACACCCTTACCCGCACGGCCCTTGGTCTCGCGGCCCACACGCACGGTGCCGATCTTGGCCGCACCCGGGGCGCCCTTGGGACACACACACTCGCGCACGGCGCGCCGGCAGTTGGGGCACAGCGTCCCTACGCCCGTGGAATAGACGATACGAGCAGACATGCGCCCATTATGCCGATTTCGGCCCTGTTTCGAGGCTCGCCGGGAGTGCGGTGGGATGGCCGCCGCCGGCGCGGTAGAATAGCCACCATGACATCCCGCAGAAAATCCCTGGCCGTGAAGATCGGTAACGTGACCGTCGGCGGCAACGCCCCCATCGTCGTGCAGTCGATGACCAACACCGACACCGCGGACATCGAGGGCACCGTCACGCAAGTCAAGGCGCTGGCGCGCGCCGGGTCGGAACTGGTGCGCGTCACCGTCAACAACGACGAGTCGGCCGCCGCCGTGCCGCATATCCGCGACCGGCTCGCCGCCCAAGGCATCGCGACGCCTCTGGTCGGCGATTTCCACTTCAATGGCCACAAGCTCCTGAAGACGCATCCCGCCTGCGCCCAAGCGCTCGCGAAGCTGCGCATCAACCCCGGCAACGTCGGCCGCGGCTCGAAGCGCGATCCGCAGTTCGCGGAAATGATCGAGATCGCCTGCCGCTACGAGAAGCCCGTGCGCATCGGGGTCAACTGGGGGAGCCTCGATCAGGACCTGCTCACGCGCCTGATGGACGAGAATTCCAAGCAGGCGAAACCTTTGCCCGCGCTCGCGGTGATGCGCGAGGCCATCGTCGTCTCCGCCGTGGACAGTGCGCAGCGTGCGATCAGCCTCGGGCTCGGCGCGGACCGGATCGTGATCAGCGCCAAGGTGAGCGGCGTGCAGGACTTGATCGCGGTATACAAGAATCTTGCGGCACGCTGCGAGCATCCCCTGCACTTGGGCCTCACCGAGGCGGGTATGGGCAGCAAGGGCATCGTCGCATCCACGGCGGGCATCGGTGTGCTCCTCCAGGAGGGAATCGGCGACACCATCCGCGTGTCTCTCACCCCCGAGCCGGGCGGCGACCGCACCCAGGAAGTCATCGTCGCGCAGGAAATCCTCCAGACCATGGGTCTGCGCGCCTTCACCCCAATGGTCATCGCCTGTCCAGGCTGCGGCCGCACCACCAGCACCTACTTCCAGGAGCTCGCGCAGAAAATCCAGGGCCACATCCGCCACCGCATGCCCGAATGGCGCAAGCAGCGCGCGGGCGTCGAGGACATGACGGTCGCGGTCATGGGCTGCGTCGTCAATGGCCCCGGCGAGAGCAAGCACGCCAACATCGGCATCAGCTTGCCGGGAACCGGCGAGCATCCGGTGGCCCCGGTGTACGAGGACGGAGCGAAAACGGTCACGCTCAAGGGCGATCGCATCGCCGAAGAGTTTCAAGAGCTCGTGGAGCGCTACATCGAGCGCACCTACAACCGGATCTCGCCATGACCGACGCGGGCGCGCGCGACCTCGCGTTCCGCAAGTGCGCACCCTGCGAGGGCGGAATGGCGCCGCTCACGGCGCAGGAGGCCAACGCGCTGCGCTCCCAATTGCATCCGGACTGGACGCTCAGCGGCGATGCCAAGAGCCTGAAGCGGGCGCTGAAGTTCAAGGACTTCTACCGCACCATGAGCTTCGTGAATGCGGTCGCGCACGTCGCGAACGTCGAGGACCATCACCCGGATCTCGAGGTCGGCTACAACTACTGTCGCATCACCTATGCGACGCACTCGATCGGCGGGCTCTCGCAGAACGACTTCATCTGCGCCGCGAAAATCGACCGGCTCTAGTCGGACAGGGAATCCTCGGTCCGCAAAAATGCCGGCACGTCGCCGACGAGTCCCAGCGCACGCAACGCGAGCGCGCGCTTCAACACCGGCACCCGGCCCACGGCGCCGAGACCCGCGCCGCGCAGCCGCTCGATGAGCGGGTTCGAGCTCGAGAACAGCCGCTCCAGCGCATCTAAGGCCGTGGCCGCGAGCAAGTTCTCGCTCTTGCGCCAGCGCTCGTAGCTGCGCAACAGCCGCGGCTCGGCAAGCAACTCCGCATGGCCGCGTGCGGGCGCAAGCGCGTCGGCGAGAGCGGCACAGTCCAACAGCCCGAGATTCAACCCCTGACCGGCGAGCGGATGCACGCTATGCCCGGCGTCCCCGAGCAACACGGCCCGCGTGCGCACGTAGTCCACCGCCACCTTGAGCTGCAGGGGAAAGCTCACCACGGGCGTCGTGAGCTCGATCCCACCGAGTGCTCCGGCACTCGCCGCCTCGAGCGCGGCGGCGAACGCGCCCGCCTCCAGCGAGCGCAGACGTCGCGCTTCCTCGTGGGCGATGCTCCACACGATGGAGGACCGGCCGTCGGGCAGCGGCAGGAACGCGAGCGGCCCGGTCGGCAGGAATCGCTGCCATGCCGTGTTGCGGTGGGACAGCGTGGTGCGCACGTGAGCAACCAGAGCATCCTGATGATAAGCGTGCCCCGCCGTCTCGATGCCGAGGAGCTCCCGGCTCCTCGAGGCAACCCCGTCGGCGGCGATCAGCAGTTTCGCGACCAGGTCGCGGCCGTCCTCGAGACGAATGCGCGCCTCTTTCTCATCGACGCGCAGCGTCTGCACGGTCCCCTCGATGAGCACGGCACCTGCGGCGCCGATCGACTTGCGGCTCGCGCTCGCGAGCGCCCGGCCCTCGACGATGAATCCTAAGTTCGGCTCGCCGATCTCGGCGCAGTCGAACGTGAGCGAGCCTGCGCCCCCGGGTGAGCCGCTCGCGTCCCATACACACATGCGCTCGAAAGGGTTGAGGCGCGCCTCTGGCAAGCGCTGCCACGTCCCGCACAGCCGCAACAACCGCTGCGAGGCGCGACTCAGCGCGAACACGCGCAAGTCCCAGTCATCGGCCGGCGCGGCGGGCGCACCCGTTGCAGGCACTGCCACCGTGTCGGTGATGAGCGCCACGCGACCCGCAGCCGCGAGGCCTCGCGCGCCGAGCAGCGCCGCCATGGTGGCGCCGATGACGCCGCCGCCGATCACGACCACATCGAAGTCGCGGCTCACGAGGCGGCTCGGATCGGCACGCCGCGCGCGAGCTTGGGCATGCGCGCGGCGGCGCCGGTGGAAAGCCCCGACAGAGCAGCCTTCGCCGGCGGCAACAGATCGAAGGCGAGCAGTCCGAGATTGCGCAGCCGCCGCACCGGACCCCAGGGGCTCGCGAACACGCGCACCAGCCCGTCGGTGAAGGCGATCACCTCGCGCCGGTCGGGTGCGCGCCACGCCTCGTAGGCGGCGGCGACGGTGTCGATCTCGCCGCGCCCACGCCCCTCGGCGATGAGCTCGGCGAGGCTGGCGACATCGCGCAGCCCGAGGTTGAACCCCATACCCGCGACCGGATGCAGTGCTTGCGCCGCATTGCCGACCAGGACGCAGCGACCGGCGCTCGAGCGTTGCGCACGGCTCAGGGACAAGGGATACGCGCGCCGATGTCCGACCTTCAAGAGCCGGCCCAGCCGCCAACCGAAACGCCCCTGCACCTCGGCGAGGAACTCCTCGTCGGACCAGCCCATCGCCGCTTCGGCCGCCGCCGGGCTCAACGTCAACACCAGCGTGCAGCGGCCGTCGGCGAGCGGCAGCAACGCGAGCGGGCCGGAAGAGGTGAAGCGCTCGTAGGCCACGTGCTCGTGAAACTTTCCCGGCAACACGGTCGTGATGATCGCGGCTTGCACGTAGTCGCGCGTCTCCACGCCGATGCCGAACGCCTTGCGCACCATCGAGTCGATCCCGTCGGCGGCCACCACCAGGCGCGCCCGCAGGACCCGGCCGGCTGCGATCCCGATCTCGACCGCATCCTCGCGGATGTCGATCGTCGCCACACGCGCCGGACAAAACACGTCGAGATCCGGCCGGTGCGACAAGCGCGACCAGAGCGCGGCGCCGAGCGCGCGGTTGGGCACGACATGACCCAGGGCATCGCGTCCGAGCTCCGCCGCGTCGATGCGGGCGAAGCCGAAATGCCCTCGGTCCGAGACGTGGATCTTGGCAATTCGGGTCGCCGCATTTGCCAGATCCGGCCAGACCCCCAGGGTCTCGAGAATGCGCCGGCTGCCATTCGACAGCGCCGTGGTGCGCTCATCGAAACTTGGTTGCGCGGCCGCATCGTGCGGCACCGCCTCGATGAGCGCCGTGCGCACGCCGACACCCTCGAGCGCGACGGCAAGGCTCGCGCCCACCATGCCGCCGCCGACGATGACGATGTCGTAGGACTCGCTCGAGGCGGCGAGGCGCGCACTCACGCCGACTGCACCAGGCGCTCGACGGCCTCGGCTGTCTTCTCGAGCGCCGCGGTCAACACCTCAGGCGTGCCGCCGGTGACCAGGACGTCGTCCTCGATGCGCGCACCGATGTTCCAGAACTCCTTCGGAATGCGCGGCGCGGGACGGATGTAGATGCCGGGCTCGACGGTGAGCGCCATGCCGGGCTCGAGCACCCGCCACTCCCCGCCCACCCGGTAGTCGCCCACGTCGTGCACATCGAGGCCGAGCCAGTGTCCCGTGCGGTGGTTGAAGAAAGGCAGGTACGCCTGCTCCTTGATGAGGCGGGGCAGCCTTCCCTTGAGGAGCCCGAGCCCGACCAGGCCCTGGGTGATGGACCGCACCGCGGCCTCGTGCGGCTCGTTCCAGTGATTGCCGGGACGTACTTTGTCGATGGCGGCGAGCTGGGCGTCGAGAACGATGTCGTAGACGGCACGCTGCGCGGGCGTGAACCGGCCGTTCACAGGGAACGTGCGCGTGATGTCGGAGGCGTAGTAATCGTGCTCGCATCCCGCGTCGAGCAACAAGAGGTCGCCGTCGCGCAGTCTCTGATCGTTGGCACGGTAGTGCATGACGCAGCTGTTGGCCCCGCCACCCACGATCGGATGATAGGAGAGGTCCGCGTTGTGCGAGCGGAACTCGTGCACGATCTCTGCCATCACCTCGTACTCCATACGGCCCGGACGCACGAAACGCATGGCGCGGCGGTGGGCGCCCACGGCGATCTGCGCGGCGCGGCGGAGCTTCCCTTGCTCGGCGCGGCTCTTGTAGAGACGCATGTCGTCGAGCACGTGACCGAGCGCCACGAACTCCTGAGGGACGCCCACCCCCTGGCGCGCGTGGGCGCGCATGCCGTTGACCCAGCCCACCATGCGCGGATCGAACTCGAGGTGCATCCCCATGGAGTAGAAGATGCGCGAACGCTGCTCCATCAAGCCGGGAAGAATCTCGTCGATGTCCGCGATCGGAAAGGCATCGTCCGCGCCATAACGCTCGACCGCGCCGTCGGGACCTGCCCAGGCGCCGTCCCATGTCTCGCGCAACGGATCGTGTTCGCGCACGAACAGGAGATACTCGGCATGCGGGCGACCTGGCGCGAGTACCGCCACGGCATCGGGCTCGGGAAAGCCGCTCAGGTAATAGAACTGGCTGTCCTGGCGATACGCGTACTCGATGTCACCGTTGCGGTGGCGCACCGGCGCGGCGGGCAGCACGGCGATGGCGTCCTTACCGATCATGCGCATGAACTGCCTGCGGCGGCGCGCGAATTCCTGACGATCCATGCGGCCGCTCGTTACACGACGTGCGAAACCTTCTGGCCCCACGCGAGTCAGTGCAGCCGCTGCGGAACCGTCGGGTAGCTTTGCTCGCGTAACGGCAGGAGCTCCTCGAACACGACTTGCGCAGCCACGCGGATGAATTCGACGAGCTCGGCATAGGCTTGCTCGTTCGAATCGTCCTGCTCCGCGGCGTCGCCGGAGGCACGGGAGATCTCCGTGAAGTCGCGTACGATCTCCCCGACATCGCCGTTGAGCGCCTCCAGGTCGGAAATCTGGCCGGTGCCCAGCCCATACAGGAATCCGGTGCACCATAATGCAAGCGCATTGGCCCGGCCGTTCAGCGGTTGCTCGTCGTCAGGGAGCAGCGGCTGGAACTCCATGCCTTGCTCGCCGAAGGACGCCGCGGTCGCCGCGAACACCCGTTCGATCATGGCGGCCGATTCATCGGACAACGAGGCCCCATCCGGCAATATTTCGTTAACCCAATCCTGCATTTTGTAAGGGGCCATGGAGCAAAGCGCGCCGCACAACGATCCGTGCGCCTCGGCTGCGTCCGCAAGGCTCCCTGCCGCCGCCAGCACATCCTCAAAATCCTTGAAGCGGATGTCCATCATGTCGCCTGAATGATAGCGCGTTGCATGCATTCTGGGCGACGTCCTCGCCCCTTTGCATTGCGCAAACGAGCGCTCTATATTGGCGCCATGAACGAAGCCAACCCGAAGTCCGCCGTCGAGCTCGAGCTGAAGCGGCTGGAAAAGCGCCTGGAGGATCTCATCGTCACGGTGAGCCAGATCAAGGAAGAAAACCGCGCGCTGCGCCAGCGCCAGGATACGCTCACCGCCGAACGCGCCAACTTGCTGCAGAAGAACGAGCAAGTTCGCGCACGCGTCGAGGCGATGATCGGGCGACTGAAATCGATGGAGCAGGCATGAGCGAGAATCAGGCGAGGGTCAGCGTGCGTATTCTCGAGAAGGAGTACCACATCACCTGTCCGATGGAAGAGCGCTCCGATCTGCTCGACTCCGCCGAGTTCCTGAACGCCAAGATGCGCGAGATCCGCGACAGCGGCAAAGTCGTGGGCCTGGATCGCATTGCCGTCATCGCAGCCCTTAACATGGCGAACGAGCTGATCCGCTTCCGTAATCGTGACAGCAGTCTCGACTCCGACGTGGGCGGCCGCTTGCGTATCCTGCGCGAGCGGGTAGAGTCGGCGTTGGAGAAGGGTCGACAGCTCGAGCTTTGACGACCCAAGTTCAAGTTTGGCGCTGCCTGCGGTGTTCGATGCGGATCGGGTTACCTCCTGACCCTAATTTGTAAACCCCAGGGGCCATTGCTTGCTGGCAGCATTGTGCAAGTCCGCCGCGAGCGGAAAGCCTTAAGTGTCGGCAGTTAGCCCCACCTGTTGCTCAGGTCGGGAGCAACGGTCCAAAACGGCACATGCGGGTGGCGCCATCCCCAATCATGCCTATCGATGCAGCCATGAAGCTTAAGTTGCGCAAGGACCTGCGCGCCCGGCGACGCGGTCTTGACCTGGCCGATCACGCCCTCAAGTCGAATCTCGCCGCCTCCGCCATCACCCGGCTACCCGCCTTCAAACCCGGAGCCCGGGTCGCGGTCTATCTGCCCTTCGATCGAGAGACGAATACCGCGGCGCTCCTCATCGCCGCGCGACGGCGGCGCGTGCGCATCTACGTGCCCGTGATCGAAAGCCGGCGCCACGCGCGCTTGGCGTTCTACCCCTTGACCGGCAAGACGCGCCGCGGCGTATTCGGCATCTCGGTGCCGCACGGCGCCGCGCGCCGCCACACCGTCGCCCCGCGTTGGCTCGATCTGATCGTGGCGCCGCTCGTGGGTGTCGACGGCGAGGGCCGGCGTCTCGGCATGGGCGGCGGCTTCTACGATCGGGCGCTCGCCTTCCGGCGCACCCGGCATTGCTGGCGCGGGCCTTGCCTGGTCGGTCTGGCCTTCGAGTGTCAGCGCACCGCGGTGGTATACGCAGAGCCGCACGATATCCGCCTGGATGCAGTCGCAACCGAGCGCGGTGTTCTGCACTTCCGCCACGCACTCCTCACCACCCCACGCGCTTCAGTAAGCGAGGCTTCTCCATGAACCACTGGCTGCTCAAGTCCGAGCCCGGCACCTTCAGCATCGACGATCTCGCGGCGGCGCCCCGGCACACCACCAGCTGGGACGGTGTGCGCAACTATCAGGCCCGCAACACGCTGCGGGACTCGATGAAGAAGGGTGATACCGCCTTTTTTTATCATTCCAGCTGCGAGATCCCGGGTATCGCGGGCATCGTGCGCATCGTGAAGGAGGGCTATCCGGACAAGAGCGCCTTCGATCCGAAGGACGATCATTACGATCCCGAGAGCGATGCAAGCGATCCTCGCTGGTACGTGGTGGACGTCCAGCTGGTGCGCAAGCTCAAGCGCCTCATCACACTCGATGAGCTGCGCAAGCACGCGCGCAAGCAGCTTGCCGACTTCGTGGTGTTGCGCCGAGGTAATCGGCTGTCGGTCACTCCGGTATCGAAAGCGGAGTGGGAGTTCGTTCTCTCACTCGAGTGAGCTTGCTCACATCGCTAGCACATTCCAATGCCGTAGAGCCATGTATTGCTTGTAAATTAATTTATCGTGTATATACTCGGTCCCCGGACTAACCCGACTACGGAGTTTTATTATGGCAGCGAAAGCAAAGAAGGCGAAGAAGAAGGCGTCCAAGAAAAAGGCCGCTAAGAAGAAATAAAGTCTTCGAAACAAAGCAACTGTGCCCGCGTAAGCGGGCACAGTTGTTTCTGAGGGTAGGAAAATGATGTCGGCAACCGAGAAGAAGCGGAGTGCGGCGGAGGCTGCGATACCCTACATCGTTCCGGGCATGGTGCTCGGCATCGGCACGGGCTCGACGGTCGCGCAACTCGTCGAACTGCTGAAAGACCGTAAAATCCAGCTCGAAGCCGCTGTCTCGAGCTCGCGCAAAACCTCCGACGCGCTCAAGGCGATCGGCGTTCCCGAGACCGACTTGAATGCCGAGGGTGATCTCGACCTCTACATCGACGGCGCCGACGAAGCGAACGCGCGCGGCGTGCTCATCAAGGGCGGCGGCGCAGCGCTCACGCGCGAGAAGATCATCGCCGCCGCTTCGCGCAAGTTCGTATGCATCGTCGATGAGTCCAAGCTGGTCGAGCAGCTCGGCGCCTTTCCGTTGCCCGTCGAGGTCATCCCCATGGCGCGCTCCTACGTGGCGCGCCAGCTGGTGAAGCTGGGCGGCACTCCCGTATGGCGCGAGGGGACGATCACCGACAACGGCAATGTGATCCTGGACGTGCACGGCCTGCGCCTCGACGACTCGGCGGCGATGCAGATGGAGGACGCCATCAACCGCATCGCGGGAGTGGTGACCGTCGGTCTGTTCAGCCATCGCAGGGCGGATGTGCTGCTCGTTGCCGGGGCTGGCGGTGTGACGACCATCACACCCGCGCGCAGCGGCTAGATCTCGAGGCGGGTACCGATCTCGATCACCCGGCCGGAGGGCAGACCGTAGTAATCGGCGATGACCTGCGCGCTGCGCGCCATCTGCATGAAGGCCCTGCGGCGCAACGGCGGCAGATCCGAGCGCTGACCGGGCAGCAGCTCCTCGCGGCTCAGGAAGTAGGTGGTGCGCTCGGGCTCGTACACCACGCCATGAGCCTCCGCCGCGCGCAGGATATCCAGGATGTTGGGCTTCTCCATGAAGCCGAACGCGGCGACGATACGCACGATGCCCTCGCACACCGGCGTCACGGTGAGCCGCTTGGTCTCGGCAATGCGCGGCTGCTCGCGCGTGACCACCGTCAGCAGCACCACCTGCTCGTGAACGACCCGATTGAACTTGAGGTTGTTGAGCAGCGCCCGCGGTATGCCCGATGCCTTGGCGTCCATGAAGATGGCGGTGCCGGGCACACGCACGGGTGGATCGCGTTTCAGGTCCACCAGAAAATCGCGCACGGGTTTTTGCTCGCGCAAGAGCTTCGCCAGAACCGACGCTCGGCCCGTCGCCCAGGTCTGCATGAGCCAGTAGATGATGAAGCCGGAGGTCAACGGCAGCCAGCCGCCGTCCTGCAGCTTGGTCAGGTTGGCGAGTAGAAACGCGAGGTCGACGATGAACAGGAACGACAAACCCACGCGCAGCCAGCGGCTCCTCTCCCCCGTGCGCGACTTGATGAGGCTCAACGTGAGCGGCGTCACGATGGTCATCGCGCCGGAGACAGCCAGCCCGTACGCCCCCGCCAGGGCCGCGGAACTGCCGAAGCTCAACACCAGCCCGATCGTGGCGAACATCATGATCCAGTTCATGACGGGCACATAAATCTGGCCTGCGTACTCCGCCGAGGAGTGCTCGACCCGGACCCGTGGGAAGAGCCCGAGACTCACCGCCTGCGTGGTCACCGAGAACACGCCCGAGATCACGGCTTGCGAGGCGATGACCGTAGCCGCGGTGGCGATGACCACCAGCGGCAGGAGCGACCACGCCGGCGCCATCAGGTAGAAGGGGTTGGAGATTGCCGCCGGATTCTCGATGAGCAACGCACCCTGACCGAAGTAGTTGATCACGAGCGCCGGCATGACGACGAACATCCAGCCGAGGCGAATCGGGGCCTTGCCGAAATGACCCATGTCCGCATACAGCGCCTCGCCGCCGGTGACGGTGAGGAAGACACCCGCGAGCACCGCGAGCGCGCTGATCTTGTGGTCCGAGACCAGTCGCAACGCGTAAGTCGGATCGAGAGCGAGCAGCACT
>CAVWME010000028.1:0-129382 GCA_963755935.1 uncultured Gammaproteobacteria bacterium | reverse complement strand
CTGCTCTCGGAAGCGGAAGATGGGGAAAGCCGCTTTCCCGTGATCAATATCAGCCGCGAAATGACCATCGACTCCGAAGGCGCGGGACGCTGGCGGGGGCAGCCCGGCAGCCTCAATGTCAAGCAGGTCCTCGAGCCGACCATGGCAATGGCCTGGATGGTCTCGGCGGCGCATCCGCTCAGAGGAATGTGCGGCGGCGATGATGCCAGTCCCTATGCCAATCATTTCGAAGTGGGCACGCCCAATGAGTACGAGGTCTCGCTGACCGCGCGCGCCCAGCTCCCCGCCGGAGCCGTGATCGCCTATCAGCATGGCGGAGGCGCGGGCTTCGAGTCCCCGTTGCTCCGCGATCCGGAGAAGGTAAAGGAAGACGTGCTCGACGAAATCGTGAGCATCGCGCGAGCGCGAGAAAAATACGGCGTCGTGTTGACGGGATCGTTGGAGGAGTACGACATCCAGGTCGACCTTGCCGCGACCCGTGATCTCAGGAAGAAGATGACGGAAGAAAGCGGGCGGGGTGAATGGGCTATCGCATAGGCATTGATATCGGCGGCACGTTCACGGACTTTGCGGTCCTCAAAGGCTCGGAGCTCATCCTCCACAAGAATCTGAGCACACCGGCGGATCGCTCCATCGGCGTCATGACGGGCCTGGCGATCGTCGCCGAGCGCCAAGGTTTGCCGCTGAGCGATTTCCTCGGACAGTGCGATGCCATCGTGCACGGCACGACCATCGCCGACAACACGCTGATCGAGATGAACGGCGCGCTCACGGGACTGATCACGACCGAGGGCTTCCGCGACGAGATGGAATATCGGCGCGGCTTCAAGGAAAGCATCTGGGACGTAAGGCTCGCTCCGCCGCCGCAGATCACGCCGCGGCGGCGGCGGCTGACCGTGCCGGAGCGCATGCTGTTCGACGGCAGCGTCCACAAGCCGCTCGATGAGAATGCGGTACGCGAATGCTGCCGCAGGTTGAAGAAACAGAACGTGGAATCCGTCGCGATCTCGCTATCTGTTCTCCTTCGTCAATCCCGAGCACGAAAAGCGCACGGCCGAAATCGTCGCCGAAGAGATGCCGGGCGTGCATATCTCCTGCTCGCATCAAGTGCTGCCGCGCGCGCCGGAATACGATCGCACCAGCACCACGGTGGTGAACGCCTATATAGCGCCTCGCGTCACTTCCTATCTCGAGACGCTGGTCTCGCGGCTCAAGGAAGCCGGCTATCGAAATCAGCTCATGGTCATGCAGGCGAGCGGCGGCGTGATGACCAAGGAATACATCGAAGGCTCGCCCATCCGCGTGCTGGCCTCGGGACCGGCCGGCGGTGTCATGGGCTCGGCGCATGTGGGCCGCGCCAAGGGCTATCCCGATTTACTGTGCGTGGACATGGGCGGCACCTCGTACGACGTGTCGGTGGTGCTGGACGGCGCCGCGCCCGCCGATGCGGCCTGGAACATGCACCACCGCTATTTGATCGGCGTCCCGATGGTGAAAGTGGAGACGCTGGGGGCCGGCGGCGGCTCGATCTGCCATGTGAACAAGGGCGCCCTGGAAGTGGGACCGGCATCCGCCGGCGCCGAGCCGGGGCCGATTTGCTACGGCCGCGGCGGCGAGCGGCCGACCGTCACCGATGCGCTGGTGATGCTCGGCATCCTGTCCGCGGATTCCGAGTTTGCGGGCGGCAGCTTTGCGCTGCGCACGGCGGGCATCGAGGAGGCATTCGGACGCATCGGCGCGCAGATGGGCTACGGCGCCGAGGAGGCGGCCTTCGATTCCTGGCGTGTGGTGAATGCCAACATGACCCAGGCGGTCAGGCGAACGACGGCGGAGAAGGGCATCGATCCGACCCAGATGGTCATGCTGGCGTACGGGGGCAACGGACCTGTGTTCGCGGCGATGCAAGCGCAGGAGTCTGGGCATCGACCGAGTCCTGGTGCCGAAGGCATCGCCGGCCTTCTCCGCACTGGGCGCGCTGGTGGCCAATCCCAGCATCGACGAGGAGCGCTCCTACATCGCGCCGGCAACCGCGCTCGATGTGGGGAAGCTGCGGGCGCTGTGGCGGGAGCTCGATCAGCGCGCGGAGAGGTACTTCAGCGAGGCCAATTTTTCGCGGCAGCAAGTCTTTGCCAAGTACCAGATGAAAATGCGCTATCCGGGGCAGAACTGGTCACTGACCTTCGACATCAAGACGAATCAAGGCGCGGAGGATCTGTCCTTTGTGGACGACACTCTCGGTGCGAGAGCCATCGATGCGTTCAATAAACGCCACATGGAAGAATACGGGCACGTGCGTGAGGGCGAGATTCCCGAAGTCGTCGGAGTGCGCCTGTCGACGTATGCGGAAACGCCGGCACCGCGGACGGCCGGGGGATTCTCGGCTGTAAAAACGGCAGCTCCGGTCGCCAAGACGCGCCGCGCGAACTTAGGCGACGGTTACCAGAAGACGAACGTGTATCGCGGCGCAGATCTCAAACCCGGACATCAAATCGTCGCGCCTGCCATTATCGAAGAGACCTTCACGACCATCGTCGTCTACCCCGGATGGAGCGCGCAGGTGGACGATGCGGGAGATTATCAGCTGACGAAGCTCGAATCGCGGCGCTAGCGTCTTTCCTCAACGCTTGCGCTGCGTGAAGCTTGCGATGCGCGCCTGCATGTCCGGCCCGGTACCGCGGGTGCGGAATACCTCATGCGCGAGTCCCGCTCTGAGCGTCATGCCCTCGGTCTCGAGCAGCAGTCGCTTGATTTCGCGCAGGCTGAACCAGGAATTTGCGAGATTCGCGCGCACGAAGCGCTCCACGTCCTCCGCAAACGTCGCATCCGCGAAACACGCGTTCGCGAGGCCCATTTGGGCCGCCTCCGCGCCCGTGTAGGTGCGGCAGCTGAACATCATCTCCGCCGCCTTGGCGACGCCCACGCGCCGCGGCAATCGTTGGCTCAACCCCCACACAGGCGTCAGCGACCACTTTGCATGCGTGTCCGCAAAGCGCGCATTCTCGGCGGCGAGAATCGTGTCCGCGGCGAGCGCGAGCTCCAGTGCTCCCGTATAGCAATGACCGTGAACCGCCGCGACCAGCGGTTGCGGCAGATTGGCCAAACGCTCCACGACTTTGGCTTGGAAGGCGGGCTCTCCCGGTTCTTCAGCAGCGAGTGTCCCAAGATCGTGGCCGGCCGAAAAGCTCCGGCCGTTGCCGCGCAGGAGCACGCAGCCGATGGAATCGGTCGAGGCCTCGAGATGCGCGAGGTGCGTCGACAGTTCCTCGAACACGGGTGTGCTCAAGCTGTTGAGCTTTTCGGGGAGGTTGAGCGCAATGGTCGCGAGGCCGTCGCGCTCGCTATATAAGACCTTGGCGGTGTCCATTATGGCACTGGTCCTGGGAGTGGAATCCATATCATAAGCCCGATCATGAAAGCGCGCGCGACTGCGCTTCGGAGTAATATTCGCGGGCACATTCATTCGTTGTGCCCGGAGAGACCAATGGGGAATACTCACAATTTCGCGGGTTCGAAGGATTCCATCGTTGCGGGCGCATGGTCCGACGACAACGGGGAGCCGATTTGCTCGTGGAGCTGGGATCCCATGACCGGCAAGCTCACCGTCACCTGCGGCAACCACGATAAGCGCAAGACGCTACCCAGCCAGATGGCGCAGCTCAACGCGGAGCAGCTGCGCAAGCGCTTGCCACGTCTCGCGCTCCACCTGGCCGAGCAGATCGACACGACCAAATTCGAGCATTGACGCGCAGACGGCGACCCAGACCCAACGGGAAACCTGGATGGCAGAGGTACAATTCGTCACGCAGGCGGAGTCCGCAGCGATCGCCGCGCCGCCGTGAACACAGAGGCCCGTGAGGAGTGGCGTAGCCACTGGAAGCTCGTGCTCGCCTCCGCCCTCGGCGCGAGCATGATGGCCCTCGCGCTCAGCTCGCTGGGCGCGTTCTTCGCTCCCCTGCAGCATGCGTTCGGTTGGGGCCGTGCGCAGATTTCCGCCGCTCTGTGGTTCTATTCTGCTGCAGGATTCTTCCTCGCGCCCGTGTTCGGATGGATGCTGGATCGCTGGGGACCGCGTCGATTCGGCGTGCCGGGGGTTCTGTTGGCCGGCGCGGCCTTTGCGTTGTTCGGCACGGCGACAGGCTCCATCGTGCAGTGGTTCGGGCTGTGGATTTTGTATTCCATCATTGCACAGATACCGAGGCCGCTGATGTGGTCCGCGGCGGTGTCGAGCGAGTTCAAGGTCAGCCGGGGCGTGGCGCTCGGCATCGTATGGGCGGGATCGGGTCTTGGCGGCCTGGTGGCGCCTATTCTTGCAGGTCACCTCATCAACGCCTTCGGCTGGCGGCTCGCCTACGTCGTCATGGGTCTCGGTTGGGGCAGCCTCGCCTGCGTCGTGTGTTACTTATTCTTTTACGGCCGCAGCGACCGATTGCGGATTGCGCCGGGCGGCGAGCAACGCTCCATCGCCGTATTGACCGGCGTTTCGGCGCGCGCGGGCGTGACCTCATCGACGTTTGTCAAGATCGCCGTCGCCACGTTACTGGCCAATTCGTTGATCGTGGGACTTCTCGTACACATGATTCCGCTGCTCAGCGGCACGGGCCTTGCTCGCGGCGACGCGACTTGGGTGGCCGGTTTGGCCGGCATCGCGGGCATCACAGGGCAGCTCATTTGCGGCGCACTTGCGGATCGCCTCGCGGGCAACCGTTTGCTGGCCTTTTTTCTCGCTCTACTGATAGTGCCTTGTTGCATGCTGCTGCTGCCGAGCACTTCGGTGGCCTTGCGGGTGATCCCCGTGGTGCTGTTCGGCATGAGTGGCGGCGCCGAGCCGCACATGCTTTCTTACCTGATCTCGCGGCATTTCGGAATGCGCGCCTTCGGCAAAATATTCGGTGCCCTCAACAGCGTGATAGCCGTTTCGGTGGGCTTAGGGCCGGTCGTGGCGGGGCTTATTTTCGACCGGACGCACAGCTATCGGTTTTTCTTACTGGGCGGTATTCCGGTGGCATTGCTGGCGGCGCTGTTGATTTTGTCGCTGCGAGGTTATCCCGATGACCCCGGTAAGTTGCCTGAGAGCGCACCGGCTGTCCCGTAGCGGATACGCGGACTGCTCGGGCGCGTAAATTGGCGTACGCTTGGCCTACGCTGGTCAATTTTCGAGAGGGGGTACTATGACTGAGATCACAGGGGCGGCCGTGGTGACGGGCGGCGGCAGCGGCATCGGCATGGCCTTGGCGATGCAACTAGCCAAACAAGGCGTCGCGGTCGCTGTCGCCGACATCATCCTCGACAATGCGCGCAAGGTGACGGAGGAGATCAAGGCGGCGGGCGGCAAGGCCATGGCCATTCACTGCGACGTGTGCGAACGCGGTTCGATCAAGCAGATGAAAGGCGAGGCGACCGCGGCTCTCGGTTTCATCAAGCTCGTTTTCGCCAACGCCGGAGCGACCTCTTTCGAGCCGCTGATGGAAATGTCGGACGACGATGTCGACTGGATCATTCAGGTCAATTTGATGGGTGTCCTCAACACCGCTCGCGCGTTCCTGCCCGATATGATGGCTGCGAGGGAAGGACACCTCATCGCAACGGCCTCCATGGCCGGCCTGCTTCCAGGCTGGATCCCGGTGCACGTGCCTTACTCCGCAGCAAAGGCGGGCATCATCGGCGCGATGCTGAATCTGTCGCTCGAAATGAAAGAGTACGGCATCCGCACCACCAGTTACTGTCCGGGTGGCGTGGCCACAGGCATGAAGGCCAATAACTCGCGTTATCGTCCCTCCCGGTTCGGTGGCCCGAGCGAAGGAACGGTACACATTCCGAAGGCTTCGTTTCAAGGTATGCCTCCCGCCTTTTATCCACCGGAGGCTATCGCACCGATCGTGCTGCGCGCCGTGCAAAATAACCGGCCCTTTGTGTTCGATCATGCCGAACAGCGCCGTTTTTTCCGCGAGACCTATTCGGGGGTCGTCGAGGCCTGCTACGACGATATCGAAGCCTACGAGAAGGAACGAGGTGTTCCCGCGGGAGTCAAGCACCTGGCTTCTTAAGCGATGAATACGGGCAAGCTCGGGGTCTGGGCGCTGGTGAATTTCATGAGCGCCCCCGACAGCGCCGCTTTTGCGCGGCGCGTCGAGGCGTGGGGTTACGGGACTCTGTGGGTCCCGGAGATCACGGCGCGCGATCCCTTGGTCACTTGCTCGTGGCTGCTCGCGCACACCCACCGGCTCAACCTCGCCACCGGCATCGTGAGCATTTATTCGCGCGACCCGTTTGCGGCCGTCAACGCACAGTGCGCTCTGGCGGAGCAATCGGGCGGGCGCTTCCTGCTCGGCTTAGGCGTGTCCCATGGTCCGTTCGTGGAAGGGGTCCTGGGCCACACGTTTGAAAAGCCCGCGCCGAAGATGAAGCGCTATCTGGAAGCCATGGCACGTATGAAGTACCTGGGGCCGGCGCCTGACGAAAAGCCGAAAACAGTTATCGGGGCTTTGGGACCGAAAATGCTCGAGGTGGCCGCCGCTTCGGCTGACGGCGCCCATCCCTATAACGTCACGCCGCAGCACACAGCGGAGGCCCGCAAAATTCTCGGCCCCGGCAAGCTCTTGTGTCCCGAGCAAATGGTGCTTCTGGAAAAAGACCCATCGGTCGCGCGCGCCGTCGCCCGCGAGGCTATCGGCTTGTCCTTCTCGCTGCCCAATTACCGCAACCATTATCTGCGAATCGGGTTTGGCGCAGAAGATATGGAGAACGGCGGCTCCGATCGCTTGGTCGACGCCATCGTCGCGTGGGGCGATGAGAAGGCAATTCGCGATCGCCTCAGGCAGCATTTCGAGGCCGGCGCCGATCACGTGTGCATCCAGCCGCTTCGCCGGGGCACCAGGATTCTGACCGCGAACGATGAGAAAGTGCTCGAGTTGTTGGCAGCGGGCTAAATCCATACCCGTTGGGCAGGAGGATTCATGGCGCAAACATTCAACGCGGATGAATTGATCGATGCGGCGCGTAAAGCGACGGGCATGGAGCGTTTCGACAGCGAGAGCTTCCGGGAGGGACTGGGCGTGCTCCTCATGGATGCAAATCGGGTGAATTATCCCGACATGGGCGTGCAGCGCTTCCGCGGCGCGATTATCGGCGCGCTGGCCACGCGGCTGAAGACGACCGCTTATCTCGAGCAACGTCCGGAGCTGCTCAAGCGTCCCATCGAGCGACCGCTATTTGTCTTTGGCATTCCGCGCACGGGCACGACGCTGCTCAGCAATTTGCTGGCCGCCGATCCGGCGCGCCGTTCGCCGCTCACTTGGGAAATCGACGACCCGGTGCCACCGCCGACAACGGCGACGTTGTACAACGATCCACGGGCGCTCGCGCGGCTCGAACAGGAACGCCAACTCCTCGCCGCGCGCCCGGAGATGGGCAAGTATTACCGATTCTCGGCCGTCTATCCGAACGAATGCATGTTCTTCATCCACAGCGATTTCAAGGCGCTGATGTGGGAAGGTCGCGGCAAGTTGCCGGACTACCGCGACTGGCTGTTCCACCAGGCCGATCTCACATCGACGTATCGATATCACAAGCGCTTTCTGCAGTTGCTGCAGGCGGATGCGCCGGGCGTATGGAGCCTCAAGCAGCCTTCCCATGGGCTGTGGATCGAGACTCTGCTCAAGGTCTATCCGGACGCGCGTCTGGTGTGGGCACATCGGGATCCGATCGCGGCCACAGGCTCCTTCTGCAGTCTCATGCGGATGGGCCACAGCGCATTCGGCCTGCAGCCCGATATTGCGTGGTTGGCCGAGAACTATCCGTGGCAGGCGGTCGAGCACGCGAATCGAATCATGGATTCGCGCGAGCGGCTGGGGTCTGATCGCATCGTCGATGTGCATTATGCCGACCTCATGCGCGATCCGATCCCGACGATGCGCAAACTCTACGCGTCGCTCGGAGACGCGTTCACTCCGGCCGCGGAGCATTCCATGCGCACGTGGCTCGCCGACAACCCGCAGGGCAAGTTCGGCAAGCATGAGTACGCGCTCGATCAGTTCGGTCTCACCGCCGACAAAGTGCGATCGATGTTCGAGCGATATCTATCTCGCTATGACGTCGAGGCCGAGGGCTAGCACGCAGCTGGAAAATCATTATCAAAACGCGTATGTCACTCGCGATCTGGATGGCGCGCTCGAGATCTTTCGCACTCGATACGGCTTCGACAGATTTCGGCGGATGGAGGTGAGCTACGAGCTCGCCACCCGGGCGGGCCGTGGCACCGCCAGCGTCAAGCTTGCGCTCGGCTGGTACCCGACCGGGAAGAGTTCGTGCGCGCGTCGATCGGGAGAGGTTTCCCGTCGCGATGCAGGGCGGCACCCCAGGACATCTGTTGTGGCTGTACCTCCGCCAAACGGCTTGGTGGTCGCGCTAGGGCACAAACCGTTCCCACTCGTGGGGAACGAGGGTGTGAAACGGCGCCGCGAAGAGCGGCTCGATGTTGCCGCGTGCCCAGCGTGCTTCGAGAACGGGGCGTAGCCTTACGCCGGTGTCCGCGGGATTGCCATCGAGAAAACAGTAGCTGATCTGCAGTCCGTCATTCGGTGCGGTCGCGTAGCGGGAGCCCATCGGTAACGAATTGCCCCACCATATCCCGGCCACGCCGGGTATGTCGATCAGAGCGCCGGGCGACTGCTCGCCGCGCTCGATGAGCACATACACACCCTGGGCGGGCCACCACGGCAATACGTCCGCTCCCGCCTTGATGCGCGGCGCCGCACGCTGACCCTGCAGTCGATAAACCGAGCGCTCGACGACGGGCAAGAGGTACGGTACGCGCCCCGCCTGCGCCAAGGCGGTGCTCAGCTCGCCGAATCCCGTCAGTCCGTCCAGATCCTTGAACAGGTAGGTCATCAAGTGATCGGTCGCATCGTAGCGGTCGTGACTGACTGCTCGAGCCGCCCGGCACGCGGGTGTCGACACCAGCCGGAAAGAGGCGCGCAGCGCCGCGAGCCGGTGCTGCTCGGGCCGGTGATCGAGCGAATGCCACGCCAGATAGTCCGCATCGCGACCGTCCGGATGCCGGGCCGACATCGACACGAACAGAATCGAGACCTCGGCGCGCCCGGTGGCGATGATCGCCGGCGCATCGTCGGAAGGCGTGCCCGTGAGGATTGACATCGCGGAATCTTCGCACCTTAATGGGATGAGGTGCAACGACCGCCGGCAAGTGGCGACAGTAGCGGAGAGATTGCGTGATCGACGGCGAGAAAGTACTGATCACGGGCGCCACTGGGAAGATCGCCTTCCCGATTGCGCGCGCACTCGCAAGGCGCAACGAGGTCTGGGGGGCGGCGCGACTCAGCAAGCCTGGAGACGCCGACCGGCTCGCTGCGGCGGGTGTGCGGGCGCTGCGGCTCGACATGTCGAGCGCCGACTTCTCTGCGGTTCCCGAGGACTTTACTTATGTTTTCCATGCGGCCGTGGACCCCGGGGCGGGCGACTGGCGCCGCTGCGTGCAGACCAACGCGGATCACTCCGGCAGGCTGATGCATCACTGCCGCAAGGCGAAAGGCTTCGTGTATTGCTCGACCGGCTCGATCTACAAGTATCAGGGGCATCGGCCGCTAACGGAGTCGGATGGCCCGGGCGTGCCCGACCGGGCGAACTACAGCTTTTCGAAAATCGCCGGCGAAGCGGTGTGCACCTGGGTCGCCGAGCATTTCAAGGTGCCACTCACCATCATTCGCATCTGCTCGACCTATGGTCCCTTGGGCGGGGCGCCGGCCGATCGGCTGGAGCTGATTTTGCAGCGCAAGCCCATACCGCTGCACCCCGACAAGCCCAGCAACTTCAATCCCATCTACGAAGACGACTACGTCGATTTCGGCATTCGGGCCATGCAGGTGGCCGCGCTCCCTCCGATCGTCGTCAACTGGGCGGGCAGCGAGACCGTGAGCGCGGAGGATTATTGCGCCTATCTCGGCAAGCTCGTCGGGATCGAGCCGATTTTCGAATACACGACGGCGGCGCACACCGCGCTATGGCCGGATGTCACCTATATGCATGAAATCCTCGGCCGCACCCGCGTGCATTGGCGCGACGGTTTTCGGCGCATGGTCGAAGCCCGGCATCCGGAGCTACCACTGCAGGAGGGCGGGGGACGCTGAGGAGTCGAGCCGACGTGCAGCAGCTTTGCGCGCGTCAGCGCGGCCGCGCGCCATCGAGAAAAAGCCGGACACAGAAGCGGATGTGCTCCTCCAGGGAGGCCGGGTCGATCGCTCTCCCCCATACGACGGCGCGCAGTGGGCCTCCAACCACCATGCTGAGGAATGCCGTGGCCGCGATCTCCGGTTTCGCGATGCTGACAGCGCCCGCGCGCATATGCCGGCGCAACAAGTCGGCGAGGAAGTCGATGGTCGGCCGCGTACCCTGCTCGAATGCCTGCGTGAAGATTTCCGGGAATCGATAGGACTCCGTGTTGACGATACGCTGCAGCCGCAGGCCCGCGGGAGTCGTGGCATTGGCCATGCGAATGCGCGCCACGGCCGCCAACGTCGCTTCGAGATCATCGCTTTCCACCCGGCGCAAGGCCTCGACGGGTACGGTCCACTGTTCAATGGCACGCTGCACCGACGCCTTGAAGAGCGCCGCCTTGTTCGGGTAGCGGGCGTAGACCGATCGTTTCGCCATGCCGACCGCGCTGGCGATGGCTGCGACGGTGGTTACTTCGAAGCCCTTCTTGAGAAACAGCTCGAGTGCATGGTCAAGCAGTTCCTCATGACGCAGCTCCGCCTGCTCGCGCGTCGGACGGCCGGCACCGGGTCGCTTCGCAGAGCGGCGTGCCATTCTCCCGGCGTTAATCCCCATGCCCTATAATGACACTGAGCACGGGTGCGAGGAATGCCCGATTCACGGGGGCTTGGAACATGTCAGGAGAAGGCCGCGTAGCGGTAGTCACGGGGGCCAGCTCCGGAGTGGGGCAGGCCGCCGCCCGAGCGCTGGCCGCGCGCGGCTGGCACGTAATCGCATTGGGACGCGACGCCGCGCGAACCGCAGCCGCTGCCGGCGACATTCGCGCATCGGCCGCGCCGGGTGCGCGGGTCGACGTGATCCGCGGCGATCTCGCGCTTTTGTCGGATACCGCACGCATGGCGGATGAGGTCGCGGCGCTCACCGATCGCGTTCACGTGCTTATCAACAATGCGGGCGGTGTACGCGCCGAGCAGGTGATCACGGCAGAAGGCAACGAGGCGACGTTTGCGGGCAATCATCTCGGCCATTTCCTGCTCACCCGTCGGCTGATGCGGCTCCTGCGTGCGGCTGCTGCGACGGTCGCGCCGGGAACGGTGCGTGTGGTGAGCGTGTCATCGAACGCCCACGAGAGCTCTTCCGGCATCAAGTGGGACGATCTGCAGCAGACCCGCGAGTGGAGCTCGGGCAAGTCGTACGTGCTCGCCAAGCTTTGCAATGTGCTGTTCACCCGCGAGCTCGCGAGGCGCGCGGCGGTCGACGGCATTGTCGCCCTGGTCATGCATCCGGGAGTGGTCGCCAGCAACTTCTCGAGTCACGCCGAACCCCGCATGAGAAGCTATCTCGGTACGTTGAAATCGCAATCTCCCGAGGAGGCCGCCGATACCGCGGTCTGGCTGGCGACGGCGCCCGAGCCAGGCTCGATGACAGGCGGATATTTTCAGAACCGGCAGTTGCTCGAGCCATCGCGCGCGGCGCAGGATGATGAGACCGCCGCCCGGCTTTGGGCCGAGAGCGAGGCGTTGGTCGCGCGCGCCGGGGCCAAGCTCAGCTGATCGACCTGCCGGGGAGGCAGCACGCATGGATTTCAGAGTCGATCCCGACTTTCAGGCAAAGCTCGATTGGATCCTTAAGTTCGTGCGCGAGGAAGTCGAGCCGCTCGACCTCCTGTTCCCGAGCGCCGGGGCCATGTACGACACGAAGAATAAAAAAGCACGCGCCCTCATAGCCCCGTTGCGCGAGCAGGTGAGGGCACAGGGATTATGGGCCTGCCATCTGCCGCCCGAGCTCGGAGGGAAAGGCTTCGGCCAGCTCAAGCTCGCGCTCATGAACGAGATCATCGGACGCTGCTCCTGGGCGCCGACAGTCTTCGGCTGCGCCGCGCCCGATACGGGGAACGCCGAGATCCTGGCGCTGTACGGCACGGCCGGGCAGAAGCAGCGCTATTTGCAGCCTTTGCTCGATGGCGACATTGTGTCCTGTTTTTCCATGACGGAGCCGCAAGCCGGGGCGGATCCGAAGGAGTTCACGTGCAAGGCCTGGCGTGAGGGGAAGGAGTGGGTGATCGAGGGCGAGAAGTGGTACTCGTCGAACGCGCGCTACGCGTCGTTTCTCATCGTGATGGCCGTGACCGATCCAGATACCGCTCCGCACGAGCGCATGTCCATGTTCATCGTTCCGGCGGAAAGTCCCGGCATCGTGATCAAGCGCAATGTCCCGGGCATGAACGATGCCGAGGATGAGGGTACTCAAGCCTACATACACTATGACCGCGTCCGCGTGCCGGCCGATGCCATGCTCGGGAAACCCGGCGAGGCGTTCAAGGTCGCACAGGCGCGGCTCGGCGGCGGGCGCATTCACCATGCCATGCGCACTGTCGGTGTCTGCAATCGAGCCCTGGAAATGATGCTCGAGCGCGCCGTGTCGCGCCGCACTCAAGGGCGCTTGCTCGCCGACCATCAATTCGTGAAGGGCATGATTGCGCAATCCGCCATCGAGCTGGAGCAATTCCGATTGCTGGTGCTGAAGACCGCCTGGATCATCGACAACGAGCCGCATGGCGCCGCGCGCACTCATATCGGCATGGCCAAAGTGGCGATGGCCAAGGTCTATCACGACATCATCGAGCGCGCGGTGCATCTGCACGGCGCGCTCGGCACCTCGCGCGACACGCCGCTCGCCAAAATGTGGATGGGCGTCCCCATGCTGGCAGTTGCCGACGGTCCGACCGAGGTACATATGGTGCAGGTGGCGAATGCGCTCTTGAAGAACGCGAAACCCGCGCCGGGGCTGTTTCCGAGCGAGCACATTCCCACCAAACGCGCAGCGGCGCGCGCGCGTTTCGGCGATACATGAGCCGATGGCGATCCCGCACAGCTCGCCGCGACGGACAACCGGCACGGATGCGCGCATGGTGCGCACACGGACGGCATTGCGGCAGGCGTTGCTGCGATTGCTGGAGCTCAAGCATTTCGATCAAATCACGGTGCGCGACATCGCAGCCGAAGCCAAGATCGGTTATGCGACATTCTTTCGCCACCACGAATCGAAATCGGAGCTGCTCGAGGACGTAGCCGAGGAGCAGATCGGCAATCTCATGGCGTTGGCGTTGCCGCTGTTGGTCGCGGCGGATACGCGCGGCTCCTGTCTGGCCCTGTGCCGATATGTGGACGAGCATCGCGCGATCTGGTCGGCCCTGCTCACGGGCGGGGCCGCCGGCGCGATGCGCGAGGAATTCCTGCGTCAGGCGATGCAGCTGGGATCGGTGCAGGTGCAGAGAAGCAGCTGGCTACCGGTAGAGCTCGGTGCGATTTACGGCGTCGGTGCGACGGTCGAGATCCTCGCCTGGTGGTTGCGCCAGCCGCGCGACTTCACCGTGGAGCGCATCGCTGAAATCATCGACCGGCTGGTCGTGACGCCGGCGGTGGGCAGGAACAAGGCGGGCGGGGAGCCGCGCGCGCAACCGCAACGGTTTCGGCGGCGAAAGAGCGGCCGTGGTCAGTGAGTCTGGCGACCTGCGCTCAGCGCTCCGCGAGTGAGCCGAACTCGATCACGATCTTGCCCATGTGTCGGCCGCTCTCGAGATGGCGCAACGCCGCGGGCAGCTGTGCGAAGTCGTAGCGGCTGTCGATGACCGGATGCAGTTTATGGAAAGCCATGGCGCGGTTCATCGCCTCGAAATCCTGCCGGCTGCCGACGGCCACCGGATACGTTTCCGCGTACGACGAGCCCATGGCGACGACGCTGGCGCGCCCGGTCAGGCGGCCGACCAAAGCGACCCGGCCGAACATGCGCGTCGCTGCCAGCGATCGTTCGATGGTATCGGCACCGCCGACATCGATTGTGAGATCCACACCCCCGCCGGTCAGCTCTCGAACCGCGGCACTCCACTGTGGGTTTGCGCGATAGTCGAGGGTCTCATCAGCCCCCAGGCTTCTCAGCCGCGCGCATCGCTCCGGGTTGGAAGAGACGTGAATCACGCGCGCCCCGAATAGCTTCGCGAATTGCAGGGCGAACAGCGACACGCCGCCGCCGCCCTGCAGCAGCACCGTCATGCCCGGCAGCAGCGGCCTGCCCGCACAGAGGGCGTGCCAAGCCGTCACTGCCGCACAAGGCAGTGACGCTCCCTCCGCGAAGCTCAGATGAGCGGGGATGAGCACGGTCTCTTGCTGATGGACCACGATTTGCTCGCGCATGACGCCCTGAATGCCGCCGCCGCGGCCGACGCCTCCTCGCGAGGGCTCCCACGGACCGCCGATCCAATCGGGGTTGAAGGTGAGCGCCACGCGATCACCGACCTTCACGCGACCGACGTCAGAAGCGATCTCCACGACCTCGCCGGCGCCGTCCGAGCAGGGAATCAGCTCCGGCAGCGTCACGGAAGCCAGCGCCCCCGACAAGACCAGCAAGTCGCGATAGTTGATCGAGGCTGCGCGCAGCGCGATGCGGACTTGTCCGGGACCGAGAGGCCCCGGTGAAGGCATTTCCTCGATGACCAGCGAATCGATGCCGCTCAAGGTGCGTGAAATGAAAGCCTTCATGCGGTAGCTCCAGAGGAATTCGGCGCGCGAACAAGAATCTTGATCCTTTGCCGCGCGCGATGCCAGCGGTTCCGGCGCTACGGGGGGCTGCGCCCTGTTAGGATAGAGGCAGCGGCTCACGAGGAAAAACCATGCCTAGCAACAAGGTTTATCGGGTCATTCAATGGGCGACCGGCAACATCGGCACGCGGTCCCTGCGCACTGTCATCGAGCATCCGCACATGCAACTCGTCGGTCTGTATGTCAGCTCGGCCGATAAGGTGGGCAAGGATGCGGGAGTGCTCTGCGGCGCGAATCCCGTGGGAATCGCCGCGACGAATTCGGTCGACGAAATAGTGGCGCTCTCCGCCGACTGCGTGCTCTACATGCGGCAGGGCATCGATTACGAGGAGGTGTGCCGGCTGTTGGCCTCGGGCAAGAATATCGTGACCACTCGCGGCGAGTTCCACCATCCGCGCTCTATGGACGCGGCGCATCGCCGGCGCGTGGAGGACGCGTGCAAGGCTGGCAACAGCTCCATCTACAGCACCGGCAGCAGCCCGGGCTTCGTTTCCGAGGCGCTCGCCTTGCCGCTGATCTCGCTCCAGCGGCGGCTCGATTGTCTCACCATCGATGAATTCGCGAATATGTCGAGGCGCGATTCCCCCGACATGATTTTCAATATTATGGGTTATGGCGCCCCGCCGGGCGCCTTCGATCAGCGCAAGCTCGATTACATCCATCACGACTTCGCGGGCACATTGAGTCAAATCGCCGATGCGATCGGACAGCCGCTCGACTCCACCGAGGTCGAGGGCGACATGGCGGTGGCGCGCAACACCACGCGAATCGCGGCAGGGACTCTGGAGAAGGGCACCGTCGCCGCATTGCGCATCACCGTGAGCGGGTTGCGCAACGGCAAGCCGCTGCTGCGCTTTCGCGCGAACTGGTATTGCATCGAGGATATCGATGCCGACTGGAATCTCGAGGAAACCGGATGGCGTGTGCGGGTGGAAGGCGACACGCCGCTCGACGTGCGCATTCGCTTTCCAATTCCGATCGAGGACTATCCGCTGGTCATGCCCGGTCTGACGGCGCACCGGGCAGTCAATTCCGTCATCACGGTGTGCGAAGCCAAGCCGGGCATTCGAACCACGGTGGATCTGCCGCAGGTGATCGCCGTTTTTTGAGCTAAGCGGCGCGCAGACGCTTGGGCGCAGTCACCAGGTCAGCGGCACGGATTTCGGTCCGACGACGCCGCCCGGCCAATACTCGATCTTGGTCCCTTCCTGCAGACGGAAGTCAGGGATGCGGCGCAAGAATTCCGTGATGCAGATTTTCATCTCCAGCCGCGCCAAGTGCGCGCCCATGCAGCTATGTACGCCGCCGGCAAACGCCAGGTTGGGTTTGCGCTTGCGCCGGAAGTTGACGTCCTTGGGATTATCGAATGCGGCCGGATCGCAGTTGGCTGCCGGCAAAATGGAGGTGATCTTGTCGCCCTTCTTCATGCGCACGCCGCGCATCTCATAGTCCTGAGTGAGCGTCCGTCCGGAGAATGTGACGGAAAACACGCGCAGCAACTCCTCGACCGCGGCATCGATGTTGTCGGGGTTGGCGATCACTTCCCGGCGTCGATCGGGATTCAGGGCGAACCACACGAAGACGTTGTTGAGCGTCGCGAATACCGTATCTAAGCCCGCGATGAACAGGAAGAACGTGAACCCAAAGACCTCTTGCGGCGTCAGCGACTCGCCTGCCGCCTTGCCGTGAACGATCTGGCTCAATACGCTGTCGTCGGGGCGTTGCTTCTTTTCCGCGATCGCAGTCTTCAGATACGCGACGGCCTCGCGCATGCAGGCAGCCGCCACCTGGCGATCTTGAGCGTGCAGCAGGCCCATGGCCCAGCCGACGAAGGTATCGCGCATGTCTTGCGGAAGCCCCATGAGTCCCAAAAACACAGACACAGGCAACGGCCTGCCGAAGTCGGTCGTGAATTCGCAGCTACCCTTGGCGATGAACTGATCGATCAGCTGATTGGCCAGCGCGCGAATAGAGGTTTCCATGGTTGCGACGGTTCTCGGCGAGACCATCGGGTCGATCATGGCGCGATATTTACGATGGTGCGGCGGGTCCATCTCGAGAGGAATCATGTAGAAGTAATCATTGGGGTCCCGCGGAAACGGCGTGGCCCCCGCCGTGGTGAAGATCTCTGGATGCCGCAGCACGAAGAACACGTCCTCGTACTTGATCAGCAACCATGCATTACTCGCGTGCTCGCTGGTGCTGAAGAAGATCGGCGGGTGCGTGTCGTGCAATCCGGCCATAAACGCGTGCGGGGCCGCGAGAAACTCGGGACCTTCGGTCAGGCCGATGGGGCGCACCAGCTCTGCAGGTATGTGCGCCGGGATGGTGCGACTGGTGGAATCTTGAGCGGCAGCCACGTCGAGCTCTCCTTATGCGACGTTGAGCGCGTCGCGCAAATGATTCACCAGCGCGGGCACCTCTGCAAGAGCGCGCAGTGCATCGTTCAAATGAGTGCAACCGAGCGTACGCGGCAGCTGATCGAGCACCGTCTGGCGCAGCTGCGGCAACTCGCTGTTGAGCAGCCGCGAGATGTGGGTTACCGCTCCCGGACATTCGCCGAAGGGCAGCACTCGCGGGGTCGCATCGATGGACAGCAGGCGCAGTGAGCTCGGATCGGCCGTGGCGGTGAGGTCATACTCATGCAGCGCGGCGCGCGTTCCGTCGGGCTTGGCGGCGCTGTCCTGGAATGCAGCTTCGATGAAGATCACCTCGCCCAGCCTGACATCGATGCGCCGCGCTCTGCGCATGCCCACGGTATTCTGCAGCGTAAACGCATGCCAGCCCTCGGGGTCGTCGGGGCGGCGCAAGTCCGCAGTCGGCGTGCCGTCCCCGGATTGTCCCGCCAGCCGATCCGGATCCAGGCTGCTCGAGCCCGGGGCGAACCCGGTGCAGATCCCTTCCATGTCCTGAATCATTTTGTTCAGCTGCGGCCGCGTCATGCGGGAGCCTTCGGAGTCGAGCCAGTCTTTCTGCCACTGTGACCAAGCCCACGGGGCGACGAGGCTTGCGCCTGAGATGTCGTCCAGGATCAGGTACAACGGCGTCGCGCTGCGCCGCTCCTCCGGCACGAATTGCTCGAGCGCGTGCCGCAGCCGGCCGCCGCCGCGGGTTCCAATCAGCTGCGTCAGTTTTGGGCGCGGCGGATCCGACTCGATCGCCACGATGGTGCGATCGGGTCGCACCTCGGCATCGAAAGAGTCTTCCGCGCAAAGGATCGGGGCGCCGCCGGTCCGGGACGTGACGATGTCGCGCGCACGACCGATGAGACGCATGTTTCCCGCGCGGCCCTGCGGCCACGAGGTGTCGATGCTCGAGGTACGCCGCGCAGAGCCGGGAGAGCGCATCGGTGCGGCGCCTGCAGAAGAGCGGGGTGCCGGCGGGGGAGTTCGCTTCACCTACCCATCATAGGTCAGCCGCCGCAAGTGTGTATACTCGAGCTGCCCGTGGATAACCGGGTCGTTGGGAAAGAACCGTTGGCAAACAACGACATCCGGCGCTGCCCTATTGTCAGGGCGTACTCGCCGCGCTGCCGTATCTCTCCTCGAGGCGACCGAATTTCCAGACGGCGACCGAGGACCCCCAAGCGAGTAGGAACACGCCAACAATCAGGTACCCGAGCATTCCGAAATCAAGCCGCGCAATGTAATCAAAGACGCTGCCGTGGAGCTCGAGCGCACCGATAATCACCTGCAATAGCTCAACGGATCCGATCAGAAGCGCTACGGCTACCGAAAGCCCCGTGGTCGTGACATTGTAAAAGACCTTTCGCACAGGATTAAGGAACGCCCAGTCGTATGCCTTCGACATCAGCACGCCGTCGGTGGCGTCCATAAGCGTCATTCCCGCCGCAAACAGGATGGGGAGCGAGAGCACCGCGGGGATTGGTAGATTGCCCGCCGACGCGCCGGCGGTCATGGCCAGCAGAGCGACTTCCGAGGCGGTGTCAAATCCCAATCCAAATAGGAGACCCAGCGGATACATCTGCCAGCTGTGATTCATCAGCTTCCGCAAACGCCCGCGGAATAGCCGGTTGAGCAGGCCGCGTTGCGCCAACAATGCTTCGAGATGTTGATGATCGTGCGTGCCGCTCTTGGCCTGTCGCCAGACCTTGAGAAGGTCGAGCAATACGAGCAGGTTGAGTATCCCGATGACCCACAGAAAGACACCGGAGACGCAAACACCGATGACTCCACCCACGGCCCGCCACTGCGGCAAATCCCGCATGACGGCGCTGGCTGCAAAAGCAATAACGACCGCCAGGACGATGACGATCGTGGAATGGCCCAGCGAGAAAAAGAGCCCCACGCCGAGCGGGCGCTTTCCCTTCTGCAGCATGAATCGCACCGTATCGTCGATCGCTGCGATGTGATCCGCGTCGAAGGCATGGCGCAAACCGAACAGGTAGGCAACGAGGCCAAGACCAATCAGCGCCGGATAATGGGCTGAGAAATGCAGGTACAACCCCCATCCAACTACATGGAGTAACGCGACGACTCCATAGATAACACCGAGCCGGACACGCTCTCGCGATGTAAAGCCAAGCCGCTTCCGATGCTCGTTCCCAAACACGAGGCGCGTCTAGCTCTGCGGAAGGTGCGCTTTGCGCAGATTCGCGAGCGGTCGGCGATAGGAAGGATCTTCCTTGCCGCGGGCCGGAGCGCCGTTCTGATGAATGTCCGGTACGTCGGCGAACGGTATCGGGAGCGTGGGTACGAGCCCTGACCATTCGATGGCGTTGGTGCGCAAGGCGATTCTCCAGGAGCCGTCGCGCCGCTCGAGCCGATCGATGTATCGGCCGCCGGCGATCCAGTTGCTGTCGTCACGATTGCGGCCGACGAAAAGATAATACGTCTCGGTATGGGCGACGTCGCCGTCGATGTCGCAGCTGTGATTCAAGAGATTATGGTGCGTGGCCGATTGCCCGCGATCGTGCAGCTGGCGCGCCCAGTCGTACAGGGCCACCGGACCGCCGACGAATTCGCCTGCGGCGATGGTTGCGTCGGGATGAAAGGCCGATAGAAAAATATCCCGATCGAATCGATCCATGCCGCGGCTGAACCGTATCAGGCAATCGAGAATGTCCTGCCGGTCGAGCAGTAGCGCGAGCCGGACGGCCGATGGCGGGGCGGCGGTCTTTTTCATATCTAGATCGGCTGCCAGATCGGCGCGCCGCGCTGCGCGCGCAGTGACGGCGGCAGGTTGCCGTCGATGTCGGTGACGCCATATTCGCGTGCCAGCTCGGCAGCGATGAAGGTCCCGCCGGAGCGACGCATGATGTTCTGATCCTTGGCCATGGCCGCGATCACACGCCCGGGAAACTCGACAGAGGATCCGGCCTGGGGATTCGTCACGATCTGCGCCTTCATCGCCGGGTTGCGGTCGAGATTGCGATGCGCCCGCTCGGTGAACGTGAGGCCACACCACATGGCGAGCGAGGCCACGTTATGCGGCTTGAGCTCGATGGCCATGTCGCGCGCCATGCGATCGACGGCGGATTTGCAGGTGCCGAATACCACGCCGTAGGTATAACTCACGCCGACGTAGCCGGAGATTGCCACGATGAGGCCCGATTTTTGCGGCACGAAGAATTTGGCCGCATGCCAGGCCGCGACGAAATTCGAGCGTACGCCGACTTCGAACATCTCCAAGTTGGACAGCGGCTTCTCCCAAAACGGCTGAGGCTCGGTCAGATCCTCGGGCAGAGAGAACGCATTGTTGACGAGCAGGTCGAGCCGGCCCTGTTCGCGCCTCACTTGATCGAAGAGAGCTCGCGACCTGCTCATCCTCAGCGTGATCGACACTGCACCGCGATGCCCTTGCCGCCGCGGCGATCGACTTCGGCGGCGGTCTCACCCACGGTGCCGGGCAGGGAATACGACCCCGGCGTCACGGTCCGCCCGGTGACATAGACGGTTGCGCCTTCGGCGGCGAGCGCGATGGCGATTCCCCGGCCGATGCCTCGGCTCGCGCCGGTAACCACCGCGACTTTGACCGGACAGTGCACCCATGGTCCGCTCCTTGCTAAATCTGCGTGTGGCGCCGGTCAGCGGTTCACATCGACGACGATACGGCCGCGAACCTTGCCGGAGACGATCTCTTGCGCAGCCCCGACGACCTCGCCGAGACCGACGACTTTGCTGATACGCTCGAGCGCCGTGGGGTCGAGGTCGCGCGCGAGGCGACTCCAGGCCGGCTCGCGCAGCTCGCGGGGCGCCATAACGCTATCGACGCCGAGCAACGAGACGCCGCGCAAGATGAAGGGCGCGACGCTCGCGGGAAAATCCATCCCTTGAGCGAGTCCGCACGCGGTTACCAGCCCGCGATAGCGCGTCTGCGCACAGGCGTTCGCGAGCGTGTGACTGCCGACCGAGTCCACGACCGCCGCCCATCGTTCCTTTTGCAGCGGCTTGCCGGGCTGGGAAAGCTCGTTTCGATCGATTATCTGAGTCGCACCCAGGGATTTGAGGTAATCGCTCTCGCTCGCCTTGCCGGTCGAGGCGACGACGTTGAAACCGGCGCGAGCCAGCAGGGCGATCGCGACGCTCCCCACGCCTCCGGATGCACCGGTCACGAGCACCTCGCCGCGATCGGCCGTGAGGCCCTGCTTCACCAGCGCTTCGACGCAAAGAGCGGCGGTGTAACCCGCAGTGCCGATCGCCATCGCTTGCTGCGCGGTGAAACGCTCGGGCAGGCGCTGCAACCACGCGGGGTTGACCCGCGCCTTCTGAGCCAAGCCGCCCCAGTGACCCTCGCCGACGCCCCAGCCGTTCAGCAGACACGCGATCGCCCGCCCGCCAGGCATCGCTCGCACTCGTCTCGACGACACCGGCGAAATCGATTCCGGGGACCATCGGAAACTTGCGCACGACCGGCGATTTGCCGGTGATCGCCAGACCATCCTTGTAGTTGATCGTGGAGTACTCGACACGCACGGTCACGGGCGCTTCGGGCAACTGCGCTTCGTCCAGGTCGGCGACCCGCACGGACTGCGCGCCATCCTGTTTATCTATCAAGATCGCTTTGAACACCTGCGCTCCTAAAAAATTGGTTGAAAGTCATTGTGGGGCCGGGGCGCGAGGCGCCCCGAGCATCAAGCGTGTGCGAATGCCAGGATTTGCGGTGCGAGCAACGGCCAGCGCGCGAACAGACCCTCACCCGAGGCCTGCGCCTGCAGGCGGTCCAACCATTCTCGGTCTCCCCAGGGCGGCTCGGCGATTTGTGAGCCCGGAATCAGCGCGTGTACCCCTTCGCTGGTCACGCGGGGATGATGAAAGTCCGACTCCCCGCTTCGCAGTATCATGGTCGGCATCTTAAGCGCCCGCAATTGCGCCGCGCTGGTACCCGGCACCGGCGAGTCCGCCGCCGGAACGAATGCTTCGCCCCAAGTCTTCATCGTCTGCATGAATGTGCTCGGATCCTGTCCGAGCAATCTCTCGCGGTTCCCCGCATTGCGCGTGAGAGGCTCTTTGAAGGCGGGCAGCCCTGCGACGGCTTCCATTCCGCCCATCGCAGCCGCGGCCAACGGATCGTGGCAGTAGTGGTAGGCGAGCACGGCCAATCCGAGCGTGCCCCCGCTGATCCACAGCAGGAACAGACGCTCCGCGACGCCGGGATGGCGTATGGCGGCAAGGAGCGACACACGTGAGCCCGCCGAGCCGCCGATCAGCAACGCAGGCTCAAGCTTGAGTGCGCGCACCAGGCCGGCGAGCGCATCGGCATTCAGGATGGATTCGCTTTTCCCTTGGAACGCGAGGTCGGACTCGCCGCAGTTCGGGCGATCCCAGATCAAAACGCGAAGCCCACCCGCCGCGAGCTTCTGCGCCAGCTCTCTTACACCGGGGGTGTCCTTGGAAAATCGTCCCCCCGGGGTGATGACCGCCGTTTTTTCCCCCTCGCCGATGAGGTCATACGCGACACCGATTGCGCCGACATCGATCTTGGGCATGTTGCTCTCGCTCGCGGGATGGGAGACGAATAATAGTGATATCGAGCCAGCTAATCAACAGCAGTGTTGATTTGCGGGGCGGGGTTTCATACAATCGTAGCCAGGATAAACGAGTAACTTCGCCACGTACGCATCGACACAATTGTACGGCACAACACCGGCTCATCTCGAGCCGAACATCGCTCCACAAGAGGTGATCGTTCGCTGGGGCGGGCGCGTCCACCGCTTGCAATACCATCGCGGCGAGACCCTGCTCGAGACCATGCGCCGGGCAGGCTTGTGGGCCCCATCGAATTGCGAACAGGGCGTGTGCGGCACTTGCATGGTGAGGCGAGTCAAGGGGAACGTGGCACTGCGTCAGAATCACGTGCTGAGCGATGAGGATTTGGCGGCGGGCTTCACGCTTGCTTGCCAGGGGGTTCCTTGCGAGAGCGTTTGCGAAATCGAGCTCGAAGGTTGAAGGGCCATTAAAAAAAGTGTCAGCAAAATGAGTAGTCCTGTTACGAATGGGCGATCACCGACGGCCCCGACAAAGCGCCCGCGGCGCAAGCGCGATCCGCAAAGTACGCGCGAGGCAATTCTCGAGGCCGCCAGACAGCAATTGTCTCAGGACGGCAAGGAGGGCGTCAGTGTCGCCCAGGTGGCGCAGCGCGCGGGCGTCAACCGCGGCACGGCCTACCAGCATTTTCAGACCCGCGAGCAATTGATCGAGGCCACGGCGGCCTGGGTCAGCGATAAGCTGTATCGATCGGTATTCGGGGATCCGGCGGTTGCGGCCGAGCCGCCATTGGATTCCGGCAATGTCGCGGGCGTCAGTGAGCACCTCGCGGAATTCGCGATGGAGAACCCGGAAATCGGGCGCGTGTGGCTGTTCGAGCTGCTGAGCTCACGCCGCCCCACCAACGATCCGTTTTGGCAGCAATATGTGTCGAATTTCGAGCGCTTTGCCAAGAGTGATTTCGCCCAGCCCGACATCGATTGCGAGGTCGTGTCCGTGCTGTTGCTTGCGGGCGCATTTCTTTGGCCTGTGTATTCTCGAGCTCATGCGCGCAGCGCCAAGGAGCGCCAGCAAATGGCGAAACGCTTCTCTCGCGAAGTCCTGCGGCTGTGTCTTCATGGAACTCTGAAGCCTGAGAAGTATGCCGATCTCGAGGAGCTGGTGCGACGGGGTAACGGTGCGGCAAGACCTCCTCTGACTTAACTCGGATCGCGACTTTTTCGGAGAATGAACATGGTGAGCCGTTTCCAACCCCTATCGCCGCGCATCGGTGCCCGCGCCGTCGTGAGCCGGCCGGAGCTGATGGATCCTGCATTCGCTGCTGAGTGTCTCGAGGCGCTCGAGCGCTACGGGGTGCTGGTATTTCCGGCTCTGGAGCTGAGCGATGACGAGCAGGTCGTGTTCAGCGGCAGGCTGGGCGATGTGATTCCCATGGGCGGCAAACGCGCCGATGGAAGTCGCGACCCGATCTTCAAAGTGTCGCTCGACCCGAAACACAACGAGGCGGCCGAGTATCTGAAAGGCACCATTTATTGGCATATCGACGGCGCGACGGAGGATGTTCCCGCGCGGGCGACCATGCTGAGTGCGCGGCGGATTTCCGCAGCCGGTGGCCAGACTGAATTCTGCAACAGCTACGCTGCGTACGACGATTTGCCCAAAGCGGAGAAGCCGTACTATGAGTCGCTGCGCATCGGACACAGCCTCGAGGCTGCGAATCGACTGACCACGGCCAATCCAACCGACAAGGATTTGGCGATCTGGCGTGCGCGCGGTGGCGTGAAAGAACATCCACTCGTGTGGCGGCACAGTAGCGGACGCAAATCGCTCGTTTTGGGGGCGACCGCCGGATACGTCGTGGGACTGTCCTCCGAGGACAGCCGCGCGCTGCTCGCCAAGCTCGAGGCTCATGCGACGCGTCGCGAGATCGTGTACCGGCATGAGTGGCAGGTGGGCGATCTGGTGATCTGGGATAACTGCGGAACCATGCACCGCGTGATCCCGTATGAGCCTTCGTCTGGGCGCATGATGCACAGAACGACTCTGCACGGCGTCGAGGCCATCGCCTGACGCCGCGGCGGCGGAATATCTTTAAGCCAATTATTCGAGAGAGCAATTTATGCCACTGGCAGGAAAAAACGCGATTGTGACAGGCGGGGCTTCGGGGATCGGGCTCGCCACCTGCAAGCGTCTGGCGCGCGACGGCGTGGGTATCGGAGTCTGGGATATCGACTTCGCGGGCGCCCAGCGCGCCGCCGCTGAGCTGGTTGCGTCGGGCGCTCGAGCGGTCGCGTGCAATGTCGACGTGTCGGCTCGGGTGGAGATCGATGCCGGAGTCGAGCGGGTGCACGCCGAGCTGGGGAAGGTGCAGATCCTCGTCAACAACGCCGGCATGACTTCCTTCAGGCCGTTTCTCGAAGTCACGGAAGCGGAGTGGGAGAAGGTCATGTTCGTTAACTTGAAGAGCATGTTCCTTTGCGCGCAGGCGGTGCTGCCCGACATGCTCGCGGCCGGCTGGGGACGGATCATTAACATATCGTCCTCGAGCGCACAGACGGGCAGTGCGCGCATGACCACTTACTCCTCCTCGAAAGGCGGCGTTATCGCGTTCACCAAGTCGCTGGCGCTCGAGCTCGCGCCCACGGGTGTTACGGTCAACAACATTCCGCCCGGGTTCGTGGACACGCCGATGCTGCAGGCAGCCACGGCGAGCATTAGCGGCGGTATCGCAGGCCAGGCCGCCAACTCGCCGATGAAAAGGCCCGGACGTCCGGAGGACATTGCGGCGGCCTGCGCGTTCCTCGCCTCGGAAGAGGCCGGCTACATCACGGGACACACGTTGAGCGTCAACGGCGGACGGCACGCTGCATGAGGGTCGTCATTACCGGTGCGGCGGGAGTATTGGGCGCGGCGGTCGCGCGCGCCTTCCTGTCCGCGGGCGCCAGCCTTGCGCTCATGGACCGCGCCGCGGCGTCCCAGGACCCGCTCAAAGATACGGCTGACCCGCATGTATTCCTCGACGGCGTCGATCTGACCGATCTGGCCCAGGCGCGGCGGGCCATGGACACGGCGGCCGCAAAGCTCGGCGGGATCGACGTGTTGGTCAATATTGCCGGTGGCTTTCGCTGGGAGACGATTGCCGATGGCAGTCTCGAGACCTGGGATTTCCTATATGCCATCAATCTCAAGACAGCGCTCTGTGCGTGCAAGGCCGCGCTCGGCTATTTGCCCGCGGACAATGGCCGCATCGTCAACGTCGGCGCGGCGGCGGCCGCCAAGGCCGGCACGGGCATGGGCGCCTACACGGCCTCGAAGTCCGGCGTCGCCAAGCTCACCGAGGCGCTGGCCGAGGAGTTGAAGGACAAAGGGATCAACGTCAACGCGGTGCTGCCGACCATCATCGATACGCCCGCCAATCGAGCCGACATGCCGAAGGCCGACTTCACCCGTTGGGTGGCTCCGCAGGCGCTCGCGGACGTCATCGTGTTCCTGTCATCCCACGCAGCCCGCGCCATTACCGGCGCGTCGATTTTGGTGTCCGGTAGAGTCTGAGCCTCAGCGCGCCCGCTGTGCGATGTATTCCTGAATGCCGCGCCGCAGAAGCGGCCGAGCCTTCACCGCACGCCGCACGACGTTCGGAAACGGTTGTCCACGCGCGCTGTCCCAGGTCCGCAAACACGATTGCAGCGCGTCGCGATTCTCGTGCCTCGCGGCCGCAAGACATCGAGCGATTACATGACTCATGGCCAGTCCCAGCCGAGCGCCCCGGCCTGAAGTCCACGCTTCCCATGCCGCGAGCGCTGCGAACACGCCCGTGAGCGGATCGGCGAGGGCATCGCCGACGAAACCCGTTCGGCCGGTCGCGCTCCGCAATGCGGCGCTGAGACCCCCCGAAACGCCGCAGTCATCTCCAAATCCCACCCAGCCGGCGGCCTCGCCGGTTGCGCCATGCGCCGTGATACTGATCCACACCAAGCCGGGCGTATCGCGCACGATTCGATCGGCATCGATGCCGAACTGCTTCAGCGCGCGCGGCCTTGCGGCCTCGATGACGATGTCGGATGCGGCGATGAGTGAAAGCAACGCTGCTCGCTCGCCGCCCTCCGCGAGATCGACGGCGAGCGTCGTCTTGCCCTGATTGATGAGCGCATAAAAATCACCTTCCGCGCTCCGCATGGCGTCCGGGCGCGAGCGGCTTTCGACTTTCACCACCTCGGCGCCTGCGAGCCAGAGAAGGTGCGCGGCAAGCGGTCCCGCCCACAGCGCCGACAGATCGACGACGCGCGGCGCAGAACGAGCGCGCGTCGATGCGCCGGGCGCCCCCGCGCAAGTCCCGCTCACCAGTTCAGTCCAAGCGGAGTCGCTGCGACCGAATAGCGGCATGTGCTCGAGCGCCGGCCGGTGCTCGTGCTCCGCCGCAATGGCCAATCCCATCGTGCGGCCCCGCCTCACCAGGGCGTGCGCCTCGGTTCGGCCCATGCAAGCGGCGATCGCCGCATCGTCGTTGCGCACCCAACTGATCGTCCTCGAAGAGCGCCGGCAACATATCCCGATCGGCCGATCGGGCGAGATTCAGCGCAATCGTGTCGCCGAGCGCATCGAACAGACGGCATCCTCCACCCGCCGAGATTCGGCCCGGTATCCGCAATCCTGCGCGCATCGCCCGCTCGCCGAGCAGGGTCGCGCCATCGAGCGGTGCGCAGCGCCGCTGACCCGCTCGCGGCGGCGAGCCGGGTCAACGCGTGATGAGCAATCGAGGCGAGCGGAATGAAATTGCCGGGATCCATGGAGTCGTGAGAGTCTACAATGCTCCGCGATTCGCGGAAGACAGGGGCAAAAAATGAAGATCGATTCGTCGTTGGCTGCCGTGGTGACCGGGGGCGCTTCGGGCCTGGGATTGGCGACGGTGAAGGCACTGCGCGCGGCGGGCGCTGCCGTGGCGATCTTCGACCGCAACGAGGAGACCGGCGCCAAGGCGGCTGCCGAGACCGGCGCGACGTTCTGCCTCTGCGATGTGTTATCGGATGAGAGCGTCGACCAGGCGTTTGCCGCTGCGCGCGCCGCGCAGGGGCAGGAGCGGGCGCTCGTGTGTTGTGCCGGCGGCGGCAACGCCATCCTCACCGCGCGACGCGACAAGAAGACCGGCGAGATCAGTGTGTTTCCGTCGGACCAGTTCGAGTGGGTTCTGCGCCTCAACACGGTCGGCACGTTCCGCTGCATCACGCGCGCTGCCGCGGGAATGATGACCCTCGAGCCGATCGATGGCGAGCGGGGCGTGATGGTCAACACCGCCTCCGCCGCGGCCACCGACGGACAGATCGGGCAAGCGGCCTACGCCGCCGCCAAGGCCGCGATCGTCGGCATGACGCTGCCCATCGCTCGCGACCTGTCGCGCGAGGCGATACGCGTCATCACGATACAGCCCGGCATTTTTCATACGCCCGCGATGGCGGGCGCCACGCCGCAGATGCTCGAATCGTTGAGCGCCATGGTGCCGTTCCCCAAACGGCTGGGCCATCCCGAGGAGTATGCGAGCCTCGCCCTGGAGATGATCCGCAACGGCTATCTGAACGGCGAGACCGTGCGGCTGGACGGAGCCATCCGCATGCAGCCGCGTTAACGGGCCCGTCCCGGCTCGCGCGCGCCGAATCTGAGCACGGCGCACAGGTCAAGGCTTGACAGTACCCCCGATTAAATACTACCGTTGCTTAGGGAGATACTAACGTTGCTTAGTAATTCATTGATTCGGCGAGGCTCCCTGCGCTGCTGAGAGGAGAGAAATCGTGAGGACATCCTGGCTTGTTGCTTTGACTTGCGCGCTGGCGACGTTCACCGCTGCCGCACAGAATTCCTCCAGCGCAGCTGCAACCGCGGCGGTCGCTGAGAAGGGCAAGATGCTGGTGTCCGCGAACGGCTCGCGCCTCGGCACGGTTTATCGGGTCGGCCCGGACGGCGCGGCCGAGATCATCATCGACGGCAAGCTCGTGAGCGTGCCTGCGACCACGCTGTCGAATGTCGACGGCAAGCTCACGACCTCGATGAGCAAGAGCGAGATCCTCGCTCTTCATTGACGGCTGACGCGCGGGCCTGGGCTCGGCGCGTGGGCTGCGGCCTAGGCTGCCTCGAACTCGAGGTGCAGCGCCGCAAGTCCGCGCAACAGGTACGTGGGCACATAGACATATCGCCGCGCCGCCGCCGGGCCATGCTCGGCGGCGCAGATACGAATGTCCCGCATGCGGTCGAGAAATCGCTCCAACGTGATGCGCGTTTCAGCACGCGCGAGTGGCGCGCCGGGACAGGCGTGCAGACCGCGGCTGAAGGCAACATGGTCGCGCACGTTCGCTCTATCGATGTTGAGCTCATCGGGTGCCTCGAACTGGCGCGGGTCGCGATCTGCCGCACCCAAGGCGAGCGTGACGATGGTGCCGGCGGCGATGGGAACGCCGCCGATGGATGTCGTGGTCCGGGTCAGGCGGGAGAGCGTTTTGACGGGGCTTTCCAGTCGCAACGTTTCTTCGATGAAATCCGGAATTCGATGGCGCTCGGCACGCAGGCGATGCTGCAGGTGAGGATACTCGCCCAGCAGTCGAAAGCAGGAGGCCATCAGCCGCGCCGACGTGTCCTGTCCGGCGCCGAATAGAAACTTTGCCAGCCGGACGGGCACGTCCAAGTCCGGCTCCGAACCGTCCTTGTAGCGCGCGTTTGCAAGATCCGACATCATGTCGCCGCAGGGATTATTGCGTCGCTCCTGCATGTAACCCGTGAACCGGCTGTCTAGATAAGCCAGCGGGTCCCGCGCGCTTTTGTGCTCTGGATCGCCGGCGATCTGCGTCGGAGGCTCGCCGAGCAACTGCAAGAGCTCCTCTCGGTCGTCCTCGGGCACGCCGAGAAGGTCTGCGATCACCAGAGTCGACAGGGCGTGCGCATACTCCGATACGAACTCGCAGCGGCCCTTGGCAATCAATCCATCAATCAGCCGGTCGCACAACTGCTGCACGTACTCTTCGTTTTTCTTGAGGCGTGTATGCGTGAGCAGGCCGTTGAGAATTGCGCGCAGGACGCCGTGCGCTTGACCGTCGAGAGTGACGAGGTAAGCCGACCACGGCATGGCGCCCCGAAATTGCGATATCTGCTCACTGACGTCGTCACCTTGCGGTGTGAAAGGCAACGGCGGAATGGGCCCGGTCACCGCGACACACGAGGAAAACACGTCACGCTGCTTGAAGACTTCCAACGCTTCGGCGTATCCCGTCACCATCATGGCGCCATGATGGGGTTCGCGGAGCACGGGGCATCGCGCTCTCAGCTGATGGAAGTAGGGACTCGGATCGCCGATGAGGGAGCTGTCGGTAAAGAAGTCCTTGGACTCGAGCCCACTCGCCGTGCTCTGGTCCTGCACTGCTATTTCCCCGCCGCTCGAACGCTCCTGGCCGCCGACAAGTTGCGGGCGATGGCCTCGAGCAGCTCGTCCAATTTGTCGAGATCCGAGTTGCTGAAGCCTGCGAATATTTCGGCCTCGTGGCCCTTGGCGACCTCATCCAGCTTGTCGAGCACGGGCTGCGCGCCGGCCGCCAGATGCACCCGGTAGGCGCGCCGATCGGTCGGACTCTCGGTCCGCTTGAGATATCCCTCCTCGCAGAGCCGATCGATGAGCCGCCCGGCGGTGATCTCGCTCACCTCCAGCACCTGCGCGATCATGCGCTGCGTACCGCCGGGATTTTGCGAGACCGCCGCGATCAGCGTCCACTTGGCGCGTGTCAGCCCTCCGAAGCTTCGTGCTCTGATCGAAGTTCAAGCGCAGTTGACGGGCAATGACCGACAACTTGAGCCCGACAGATCTTCTCTTGTTTTTCGTACTACCGAATATCGATTCCATTGATTGACCGCAGGCCGCAACATGCGGCGTTTCTTATATTCGCTCGATGATGATCGCGGGGGCCATGCCGCCCGCCGCGCACATCGTGATCAGCCCGCGCTTGAGCTCGCGCCGCTCGAGCTCGTCGAGCACGGTACCGATCAATACGGCGCCGGTCGCGCCGATGGGATGACCCAGTGCGATCGCTCCGCCGTTCACATTGACCTTCTCGCGATCGAGGCGCAGATCGCGGATGAATTTCTCGACCACCACCGCGAATGCCTCGTTGACCTCCCAGAGGTCGATGTCCTCCGCGCGCAGCCCGGCTCTCGCCAGCACTTTGCGCGCCGCCGGAACGGGCGCGTTCAGCATGAGCGTCGGGTCATCGCCGATGTTGGCGGTGGCGACGATGCGGGCGCGGGGCTTGTAGCCGCGCTTGCTCGCGTAATCCTTGGAGGTGAGGAGCAGAGCGGCCGCGCCGTCCACGATGCCCGAGGAGCTGCCCGCATGGTGCACGTGCTCGATTTTCAGGTCGGGATAGCGCCGGTTGATGAGCTGGCGAAACGTGACGCCGCTGCCATCGGGCGAGTAGTCCGCCACTTGCGCGAAGCTCGGCTTGAGCGCGGCCAGATCCTGTGCGGTCGTTTGCGGGCGAGGATATTCGTCGCGGGCGAGCGCGATCGTGCCGTCCTCGTTCAGCACGGGAACGATCGAACGCTCGAACCGGCCCTCCTTGATCGCACGGCCGGCCCGCTGCTGACTCGCCAGAGAGAAGGCATCGAGCGCTTCCCGACCGATGTGCTCCATCGAGGCGATGGCATCGGCGCACAGCCCCTGATGCGATTGCGGATGCCGCTCCTGGAGACGCTTGTTACCCGAGCCTATCCCCAACGATTTCAAGCCGGCCGCCATTTCTTCCTGGCCGCTGCTCGTGATGTACGACATCATCTCCGTGCCGCCGGCGATGATCTGATCCTCCATGCCGGAGCGAATCTGCGCCGCCGCCATGCTGACCGCCGTCAGGCCGCTCCCGCAGAAGCGGTCCAGCGTCACGCCGCTCACGCGCACGTCGAAGCCGGCGTCGAGCGCGGCCATACGCGCCATATCGCCGCCTTGCTTGCCCTTCTGTGCGCTCGTCCCCCAGACGATGTCGTCGACTTCAGCGGTGTCGATGTGGTTGCGCTCCTGCAGGGCCTTTAGCACCGTGGCGGCCAGATGCTGCGGGTGCAGATGGGTCAGCGCGCCCTTGCCGACCTTGCCGATGCCGCGGGGCGTGCGCACGGCGTCGATGATGTACGCTTCCGTCATTTCATTTCCTCGTCACGCGGTCTTGCGATGGCGGTTGTACATCTCCATGACATCGCCCGAGGTGATGGGCCGCAGCTTCTCGCCCGGCAGGAGCGGTGCCGCGCCGCCGTAGGAATGCACGCTGACATCCACTCCGGCGGCCTTCTTTCTCAAGGCTCCGACGGTGAGCTCCTCGCGCTTGAAATGCTTGAACGGATCGAAGCGGAAGAAGCGCATCGCGTTGCGATGCGTGACCTTGTCGATCTGCGGCCCGGTCAAATGCTTGACGCTATCCCACAACGTTTCCGGCGCTTTGGGCCAGAGTGAATCCGAATGCGGATAATCGCATTCGTAGGCGACCATGTCCTCGCCGACGGCTGGCAGGTTCTGCAGGCCGAAGGCGTCGTCGATGAAGCAGGTCAGGAAATGCTGGCGGAACACCTCGCTCGGCTTGGTGCCCTCGAACCGCGAATGGGTCCACGCCTTGTGCCGCTCGTGGCTGAAGTCGCTGCGCTCCAGGAAATAGGGAATCCAACCGATGCCGCCCTCGGAGAGCGCGATCTTCATGGACGGATAACGCTCGAGCGCCTCGAGATGCAGCCAATCGGCCGCGCCGACCACGATGGAAATAGGCATGGTCGATATCCAAGCCTCGATCGGCGTCTCCATCGACGCATGCGGTGCGGGATTGCCGGCGCCGATGTGCAGGCACATGACGATGTCGTGCTCGACGACGGCCTTCCACAGCGGCTCCCAGTACGCGTTGTGGATGCTCGGGAGCTTCTGCACAGTGGGATTCTCGTTGAGCGACACCGCCGTGCACCCTTTGGCCGCGATGCGCTTGACTTCCGCCACCATGGCTTTCTGATCCCAGGTCGGCAACAGCGCGCACGGAATGAAGCGGCCGGGATGAGCTCCGCACCACTCATCGATGTGCCAGTCATTGTAGGCGCGCAGATGCACGAGCGCCTTGGCCTTGTCGGTGACTTTGTGAAACACGCCGCCGTCGAAGCCCACGCAGCTCGCGAAGTTCAACGACGCTGCGATGCCGTTGACGTTCATGTCGTCGATGCGGGCATCCACTTGATAGACGCCTTTACGCAGCTGCTCGAGCGACGTCGGCTCCATGCCGTATTCTTCCGGCACGCGCCCGACCACGGCGTTGAGTCCCACCTGAGGCATTTTCATGCCCTGGTATTCCCAGTAATTCGTGCCGGTCGCGGTGGTGCGCATTTTCGGCGCGCTCGCAAGCGCATCCCCCGACAAATGCTTGTCGAACATATCGGGGGGCTCGCTCACGTGATCATCGACGCTGATGACCATCATATCGTTCATCTTCATGGTGTCCTCCTTCCGGCAAACTTGCGCGACGCGTGATCGCGCGTGACATGAAATACATCCGAATCCCGTGGTGCGGGTGGCGCGGAGTCGAGCGGCCGCGCCGTGCCGCGGCTGAAATCGCGAATGGCCCCGACGTGCTTGGCTTCACCCACCTTGTGCGGCTGAAAGGTAAAACACCGGCTGCCACTTGCCATATTGCCGGTTCCGGATGCCCAACCCGCCGGCAAGGTTCGCCCGTGCGCCACCATGGTTCCCCAGCGCAGCAACCTTGCCGCTTCCTGGGCGTCGGGATCTAAGGATTCGATCCAGCTACGCATGTTGTCGAGGTCGAGGCCAGCCAACGGTGCAGGCGCTTCGATCCGGCCCTTCACCACGCTCCAGTCTAGCACCGCGATGCCGCTGCGGCGCAGTTCGGCCTCGCTCCGGCCTGCGACCGGATCGGAGACGAGAATGTCGAACACCGTGGGTGAGGTGTCGAAGGCATGAGCCGCCGCGAGAATCGCCAAGTCGTGCAGATGGGTGCAGTTGGCGCGCTTGTTCCCACGCGCTGGGAAATGCTGCAGGGGGGTGCCCACGAAGGTCTGCTCGAGCACTGCAACAGCGCCGGGACAGAGGCTCCACGGCGCGCGATCCATGACGGGCTTCACCGCCGTCGCGACGTGCCCGTCGTGATGCAACGTCACCGCCATGCAGTGATAATCGTCCTCGAGCTCGGAAAGCACGCGGCCGCTCGACGGCGTCACGCGCAGGCGCCGTCGGTAACCCGGTAAGTCGTCGATGAGGTGTGCCGGCACGGGCGGTTGCATCGGCGGTTGCACTCGCGTCAATCCCGCGCCAGCAGCAAAGCGGTTGCGAGAGGTCCGCCGCCCGACGCGGCGACGGCCACCGTAGGATCGCCCGCGATCTGGCGCTTGCCGCCGAGTCCCCGCAGCTGCAGCACGGCTTCGTGAGCGAAGCCAAACCCGTGCAGACGGCCCGCGCCCAGCTGGCCGCCGAAGGTGTTCAGGGGCAACTCGCCATCGAGCGCGATGCGTTTTCCTCCTTCGATGAAACGGCCGCCTTCGCCGACGGCACAAAAGCCCAGCGCCTCGAGCCACGCGAGCGCTTGAAAACTGAATCCGTCATAGAGCTGCACCGTATCGACGTCGGTGGGCTTGTAGTCGGTGCTCTTCCACAAATCGGCCCCCGTGGGGTAGCAGGCCATCCACTCGGCCTGATCCCAGCTGTGACGCTCGACCGTGCCCGCCATGGCGGCGATACGGATCGGCGTGCACTTCACTTCGTCGAGCGCATCGCCCGCCGACACGATCAGCACGGTTGACGCGTCGGAATAACGATCGCAATCGTAGAGGCACAGCGGCGTCGAGATCATCCGGGCGGAGAGGTATTGCTCCATCGTCAATGGCTCGCGAACCAGAGCGCGCGGGTTGAGCAACGCGTTGGCGCGATCGGTCAGCGCGATCTGCGCCAGCTGCTCGCGGGTGAGGCCGAAGCGCTTCACATGGCGCATTGCGTATTGCGCGGTCCAGTTGGCTGCGGAGTAGGCATTGAAGGGCGTGAGCCATTGCGAATAGCCATCCACGCGGTCGCGGCGCAGCGGCGGATACTCCTCCGGCCGCGACATCGCAGCCGCCTCGTAAACGGTTCGAAAGCAGATCACGTGACGCGCCTGCCCGGTGCGCACGGCCATGGCCGCAGCCGCCACGGCACCGAGCTGCGAGCTGATTTCGAGGCTCCCCAAGTACCAGCGTGCGCGAATGCCGAGCGCATCGATCAACTCGTCGGCGCCGATCGGGGAGAACCCCAGATAGGCGGAGGATCTGCCGGGATACGTCGAGACCCCGTCGATCTGCCCGATATGCAGGCCCGCTTCCGTCAATGCCTCGCGAATCGCATCGAGCGTTAATAACAGCGGCGCGCGCTGCAAACGCACTCCAACCTCGGACTGGCCGATGCCGGTGATGTAGGCGTCCGCGGCCGGCATATCAGGAAATCTTCTCGAAGAGCGGGAGATAGACTTCGCCCTGCTGCTCGAACTTCACCCGAACCCGGTCGCCGATGTCGACCGCGTCGACCGCGCACCCCACGATATTGGTGGTGAGAAAAACGCCCGGCGCTCCGTCGATGGCGACTCGCGCGATCACATAAGGGACCTCGAGGTCGGGCCGCCAAGCCTGATAGTTGACCGTGTAGGTGTCGATGGTCCCGGTGCCGGCAACGGCTTCCGGCGCGACCTTCTCGGACAGGCATCGGCGGCACACGGGGCGCGGTGGATGAATGAAGGTCGAGCACGCCTGGCAGCGCAGGAAACGCAATTGACCCTCGGCGCCCGCCGTCCAGAAGAAGCGGTTCTCGCTGTCCAGCCGCGGCAGGACACGCGGTGCGCTCATTACACGCCCCACACCAGCGCGAGCGAGTCCACGCCGATGACCGGGCCGCCATGAAACTTCGGTGGATGCTCCGGATCGAGACGAAATTCCGGCAGCCGCGCCAGCATCGCCTCGTAGAGAGTCTGCAGCTCCACCCGCGCCAGATGCGATCCGAGGCAGCGGTGCGGCCCGGCATTGAAGGCGATGTGCGGCTTTTCGCGCTCGATATCGAGACGGTCCGAGTCCGGAAACTCCGTCGGATCGAGGTCCGCGGCCGGCAGAAACAGCATCACCCGCTCGCCTTCCCGCATTTGCAGTCCCTGGAAGACGACATCCTTGTGCACTTTCCTGACCGGCACCGTGAACGTGTAGCGGCGCAGCAATTCTTCCGCCGCCACCGGGATTCGCCGGGGATCGGCGCGCAATGTGCGCTGCAGCTCGGGATCCTGAGCCAGGTGGCGCACGCCGAAGCCCATGCCGTTCATCACGGTATCGAGCCCGGCGATGAACAGAAGAACGGCATAGTTCTCCATATCCTCGAGGGTCGTCGGCCTGCCGTCGATCTCGGATTTCCACAACATGCTGAGCATATCGTCGCGCGGGTGGTCGCGACGCTCGAGAATGGTGTCGCGCATGATGGCCGTGACTTTGATCAGGTTCATCATGCTCTTCTTGGCATCGTGCTCGGTGTTGGCGAGCTGCGCTCTGACGATGGCGCGATACTCAGCCTGCCGCTCGAGCGGCAGGCCCAAAAGCTTCAGAAATACTTGCACCGGCAGCGGCTCGGCGATTTCCACCATGAAATCGCAGTGCCCGCGGTCGATGACATTGTCGATGAGCTCGTTCGCCAGGGCCCGAATGCTCTCTTTGAGCGCGAGCATGGTCTTGGGCGAAAAGGCCTTCTGCAGAGGCGCCCGGTACTTGGTGTGCTCGGGCGGGTCGAGGTTGATGGGCACGGCCAACGGGATGCGCGGCATACCGGCAGGCAGCTGCGCAACGAAGGCCTTCATTTGCTCCTCGGTCACGAATTGGCTGGAAAAGCTGTCCGGGTCGCGCGACGCCTTGAAATTGGCCTCGTGGCTTAAAAACATCCAATGGCCCCCATTTCGAGGGGTCCAGAATACCGGGGGCGCCGAGCGGACCAAGTCCAAGATGCGCCTGTGCGGATCGGCCAAGTAGGCCGGATCTCGAAAGAAATCGAAGTCATATATCACCGAAGCTGGGATATGCTCCGGCTTCGGGACTGCCGCGCTGAGAGGGGCGCCGTCACTCATCGAAAGCTCCTGCAATCGCTCGAAAGATTATGTTGTTCTGCTGCGACATACTTTACTTTGCATGCCCGCCTGACAAATACTAAGCAACCACAGTGTAGTACACCTGTGATGTTTCTGTCTCGAGGCTGGCTACCCGCAAGGGTCGCGGGGAAATGATGACGGAGTACATGACATACAAAGACAAGCGGGTCGTCGTGAGCGGCTGTTTCTCGGGCATGGGAGAAGCCACCGCGAAGCTCCTGCTTAACCTCGGTGCCGAGGTGCACGGCCTCGACTATAAGCCGAGCACGCTTAAGCTCGCTTCTTTCACGCAGACAGATTTGCGCGATCCCAAGTCGATCGATGCCGCGGCCGCGAAGATCGGCGGCAAGGTCGACGCACTCTTCAACTGTGCGGGCCTCCCGCAGACATCTCCGCCAATCGACGTCATGAAGGTCAACTACATCGGTGCGCGACGCCTGACCGAGGCCTTGCTGCCGGCCATGCCGCCGGGGAGCGCCGTCGCCAGCATCTCCTCGACGGCCGGGCTCGGATGGAGCCGCAGACTTCCCGCGGTGATGGAGCTGATCAAGAACGACAGCTTCGAGCAGGCCGCCGCTTGGTGCGAGCGCAACGCGGCCGAGACGGTGCGCGAAGGCTATACGTTTTCCAAAGAGGTCATCGTCGTTTGGACGATGATGTTTGCGGCGAGCACCATCAAGCGCGGTATCCGCATGAATTGCACGATGCCCGGTCCTACGCAGACACCGATGATGGCTCATTTCGAGTCGGCCACCAAAGCTTCGGTGATCGAGGCGGCGACGCAGCCGATCAATCGGCGCTCGAGTCCGGACGAGCAGGCCGGACCGCTCGTGTTCCTCAATAGTGACGCGGCGAGCTACATCAACGGCGTGGCACTCGCCGTCGATGGGGGATTTTTGGGTGGTATTGCCACGGGTCAGATCGATCCGAGGTCGTTGATGGGAGCCTAGGCTCGGAAGAATTCGACGGCTGGAGTTCTCTCACTGGGGGTTGAATGAAATATCAAGAAAATAGCGCGGGTGTGGCGATGAATATCGGCCTCGCGAATCATAATTCTAGACGGGAGAGATTAATGAGCGCCAAGTGTTATGGAGTATCGATAGCGGCGTTGCTCGGGCTCGCGGTGGCGCAATTCGCCGGCGCACAGCAAACGACGACGCAGACGCAGACGACGTCCGCGGGAGACATGACCGAGATCATCGTGACCGCCCGCCGCGTCGAGGAGCGGGTGCAGGACGTGCCGATCTCGATCCAGGTTTTCAGCCAGGCGCAATTGGACCGGCACGACATAACCAATGCGTCCGATCTCGCCCAGTACACGCCGTCGCTGTCGGCCAACCCGAACTTCGGCAACGATGAAACGACCTTCGCCATCCGTGGCTTCAATCAGGACGGCGGCTCGCCGCCATCGGTTGGAGTCTACTTCGCCGACGTGGTCGCGCCGCGCGGTAACGGCAACGGCATCCCGATCGGCGATGGCACGAATCACGGTGACTTCTTCGATCTTGCCAACGTGCAGGTGCTCAAGGGTCCCCAAGGTACGCTGTTCGGGCTTGAATACCACGGGCGGCGCCATTTTGTTCGTGCCGCAGAAGCCGACCAGTGAGTTCGGCGGCTACGGAGAACTCTCCTATGGCAACTACGCCATGCACCGCGAGCAGGGGGTGCTGAATTTGCCCCTCAGCGATACGGTTCGCTTCAGGCTTGCCGTGGACCAAATGTATCGCTCGGGCTATCTGAACAACGATAGCGGCATTGGGCCTGCGCGCCTGGAGGACACGAATTACACCGCCGCGCGCGCGAGCCTCGTGATCGACCTGACGCCGAACCTCGAGAATTACACCATCGCTTCGTTCGACCGATCGGACGCCAACGGCGGTGTTCAAAAAATGATCACCTGCGATCCTACCAGCGGCACAGGCTTTGCCTTTGCGTGCCCGCAGCTGGCGAGAGCCCAGGGCCAAGGCTTCTTTACGGTGCAGCAAGACCTGCCGGCACCTGAAACGTTGACCTATAACTATCAATTGATCAACACCACGACGTGGCATGCGAGCGATAGCTCCACCATCAAGAACATTGCCAGCTACTCGCAGCTGATGCAGCGGGTGAATAACGCGTTGTTCGGCACGAATTTTGTCATCGGTCCTACTCTTCCTCCGATCGTTTTCTCGACGATTCAATCGGCGCCCGGAACTTGGACGTCCGCCGAATTCACCTTTACCGATGAGTTGCAGGCGCAAGGTAATGTCTTGAATGATCGCCTGACCTACCAGGGCGGCCTTTATGTCGAGGGGAGCGATCCGATCAGTGCCGGCGGCAACCAGAGCCCGGTGTTCGCCTCCTGTACCAACGCGGCCGCCTTGGACTGCACCGACCCCGTCGGCATCGCCACCAGTGCCATGTATGGAGTTCCAATCCACGTCGGTTCCGTGAACTACACGGTCGGAGATGTCTGGTATCGCGACTACGGCATTTATGAGCAATCGACCTACACGATCACTGATCAGCTGAAAGCCACCGGCGGCGCTCGCTTTACCTACGACCAATCGAGCAATACCAGTCAGCGAATCACCTACCAGTTTCCGGTGGAATACCCATTTACCCAAGGACCGAACAGCTTCTGCACGGATCTCACCAGCACACCGAACAATTGCTATCAAACAAGTTCGGAAACCTCGCACGCACCGACCTGGTTGGCCGATCTCGAGTACAAGCCTGTCGATGATGTGTTGGTGTATGGCAAGTATTCGCGCGGCTACCGGGCCGGCGGGGTTTATGGCAACGCGCCGTCAAACTACCGCACGTTCCAGCCTGAAAAGCTCGACTCCTATGAGACCGGCTTCAAGACGAGCTACAACGGCGCGGTCCGCGCGACCTTCAACGCGACCGCGTTCTACAACAATTTCCGTAACCAGCAGTTGCAAGCCTCGTTCGACGCTGCGCCCGGCGCCGCCGTGTCCCCGACGACCGGCGTCGTCAATGCCGGAAAATCGAAGATCTGGGGCGCTGAGATCGAAGCGACATTGACGCCTGTCACAGGCCTCAACTTCAGCGCCGTCTACACCTACCTGAGGACCGAGATCACTTCCATTGCACCGATTGTGTCCACGGACCCCAATTACATCGTCGGTCAGAATATTACTCCGGGCTCGCCGCTGGAATTGGCGCCGGAGAACAAGGCCGTGGTGTCGATCGATTACACGCTGCCGTTGCCTCAGTCGATCGGCAAAATCACCGCCGGCGTAACGGGTACTCATATCGACAAGCAGCTTGCCAATTACACCTATACCGGAGATCCCACCAACATCACCGAGGAAGGGGGCAACTATAGCTGGCTGGCGGCACGCAATCTGCTCGATGCGAATGCCTCATGGAACTCCATCATGGGATCGAAGGTCGACCTTATGTTCTTCGGCACGAACCTCACCAACCTGCACTACTATGCCTACATCCCCGGCCTTGGCACGCCCGCGGTTGGATTCGAGACCGCCGTGCTGGGCGAGCCGCGCATGCTCGGTGTGCGGGTTCGTTATCGCTTCGGCGGGGGCTAGAATCTCCCTCGGCGCGTCCGGCAACTTGCCGGGCGGCCGGGTCGAGGGCTCGCGTTTATGAATCTGGATCTGTCGCAAGATCAGGAAATGATGCGCGAGACGTTCGCGCGTTTCTTGAACGATAACAGCAGCCCCGCGCGCGTGCGCGCGGCGCTCCCCGGTGGATTTGATCGGGCGCTCTGGACCGGGTTGGCGGAGCTGGGCGCGTTCTCCCTGCGTGTGCCCGCGAGCCATGGCGGTCTGGGTCTTTCGCTGTTGGACGCCGCGGTTCTCATGGAAGAGGCGGGGCGCACTTTGGTCTCGGGTCCGCTTGCCGAGACACTGATCGTTGCGCGGCTGCTCGCCGCGCTGGGCGATGGTGAGGATGGCCTCCTGCTGCAGCGGCTGCTCAAGGGCGACGCCGTCGTCGGTATTGCCTTTGCGGACATTGCTCGTGAGCCCGTTCAATGGATAGCCGGGGGCGCGGTGGCCGAGGCGGTCATCGCGTGCAAGGCAGATCAAGTCGTGCTGATTGGAATCTCGGAGGCCGAGCGCAAGAGCGAGCCGAACCTCGCGTCCACGCCCATCGCCCAACTGCGCCTCGGCGATATGCGAGCCGCCACCCTCTCGAGCGGCCCCGGCGGCGTGCAGGCTTTCGCGCAGGCCCTCGAGGAGTGGAAGCTCCTGATGGCGGCAGCGCTTTCGGGTCTTGCGCGCGAGGCCGTGCGGCTGGCCGCGGCGTATGCGCGGGAGCGCGTCGCCTTTGGGCAGCCTATCGGTACCTATCAGGGCATTTCGCATCCCTTGGCCGATCTGATCTGCGATGTCGACGGCGGCAAATATCTCACCTGGAAGGCGATCCGCGATATCGCCGACAACGCGGCGCACGCGGGTGCGGAAATCTCGCTGACGGCCTGGTGGAACGCCGACAGCGCAAGCCGCGCCGTGGCGCAGTCTCTGCACACCTTCGGCGGGTACGGCCTCACCACCGATTACGACATCCATCTTTACAATCTGCGCGCCAAGGCGTGGCCGCTCATGTTCGGCGACCCCGCCCGCTTCCTCGAGGAAGCGGGCCGCCGCCTTTACGCGGGCGAGCGCGCCCAGCTGCCGGACCCGGGCGAAGTGAGCATCGAGTTCGACATCGGCGAGGAGGCGCGCAAATTGGCTCACGAGGTCGATGCGTTCTTCAGGCGAAACCTGACGCCCGAGCTCAAGGCCAAAGCCCATTATTCCTGGGATGGCCATGACCCCGGCATTCACCGCAAGCTGGCCGAGGAGCGACTCCTGTTTCTCGGCTGGCCCGAGGAGCTCGGTGGCCGCGCCGCGCCCGCGTATGCACGCCACGCCGCCTACGACGTATGGCAGGAGCACGGCTGGACCACCGCGCCGATGAGCGTCGCAGGCATGGTCGGGACCATCATCCAGCGATTCGGGAGCGATGAGCTCAAACGCGACGTGCTCGCGAAGGTCGCTCGGGGAGAGGCGCTCTGCAGCTTGGGGTACTCCGAGCCGAGCGCCGGATCAGATGTGTTCGCGGCGCGCACTAAGGCCACCCGCGAGGGCGATGGCTGGCGCATCGACGGGCAGAAAATGTTCACCAGCGGCTCGAACTTCACCGATTTCGTGCTGCTGCTCGCGCGCACCGATCCCGAGGCGCCGAAGCATCAGGGACTGACGATGTTCATCGTGCCCCTGAAGGCGAAGGGGGTGGAAATCAAGCCCGTCTTCACTTTTCAAGACGAACGCACGAACATCAGCTATTACGACGGAGTGCGGATCCCCGACAGCTACCGACTCGGCGAGGTGAATAAAGGCGTGAAAGTCATGTCCGCGAGTCTCGAGCTCGAGCACGGCGGCGGTTTTGCACCCGTGCAAAAGCACATGGTGCGTGCCGCCGAGCAATGCAGCAGAGATCTGCACCGCGACGGCGAAGCCCTCATCGAGAAGGCCTCCGTCCAAGTGCGACTCGCCCGAGCGAGCGCGCATACACTCCTGGCCGAGCTCATCTCGCTGCGCGCGTTGTGGGCGGGCGTCAACAAAAAGCCGAATCTGGCCTACGGCCCGATGGCGAAGCTGTTCTCATCCGAGAAATTCCTGAAGGACTCGTCCGATCTACTCGACCTGACTGCGCCCGATTCGCTGGCCAGCCGCGAGGGCCCGGCCGCGTTCCTTAACCAGTGCTATCGGCATGCCCAGGGAACGACCATCTACGGAGGGACCAGCGAAATTCACCGCAGCCTGATCGCCGAGCGGGCGCTCGGCATGCCTCGCAGTCGCGGTTGAAGGAACGCGCATGTCCGAACCTGCGCATCTGCTCACCGAGGACGACGGCGCGATCCTTATCGCGACCCTCAATAGGCCGGACAAGCTCAACGCCCTGAGCGGCGACACCATGAGGCTGTTCGAGGCGGCGCTGCACCGCTTCCGCGATACCCCCGCATTGAAGGTCATGCTGGTACGCGCGCGAGGCCGCTATTTCTGCGCGGGTGCCGATATGCGCGGGGGAGGGGAGGACGGCAGCGGCCGCGCGACGACGGCGTCTGGTATTCGCGAATCCCATCGCCTGAAGCTCAACGGAATGCACCGCATCTACGATGAAATGGAGGCGATGGAGAAGCCGCTGGTCGTGGCACACCATGCGCCCTGCGTGGGCGGCGGACTGGAGCTGTCGCTGTCCTGCGATTTTCGGCTCGCGTCAAAGAGCGCGAGCTACGCGTTTCCGGAAGGCAAGTTCGGTGTGCTGCCGGCTTCCAACGGTGTCAGTCGCCTCACGCGGATCGTGGGGACGCATTGGGCCCGATATCTGATCATGGCGAATTTGCCCGTCGGGGCAGACAAGGCGTTGATCATGGGGCTCGTGCACGAGGTGTGGCCCGACGAGACGTTCGAGGCGGAAGTCATGCGCTTCTGCCGCCACCTCGCCCAGCAAAATGCGGAGCAAATGGGTGCAGCCAAGCTTGCCATCGAGATGGCCCGCGATATGGGCTTGGCGCAAGGCCGTAATGTCGAGCGCATGGCGAATTCCGCTCTGATGCTGAATCCGGAGTATCGCGCCGGCGTCGAAAAATATATTCAGGGAATCGGTGGCAAAGGCCCGGGCAAAGACAAGGGGAGCTCCTGACATGGCGCTCTACACGACCCTGCATTTGCACAACGTGCCTTCCGGCCGCGAGCCGGAGTACGCCGCTTGGTTCGAGGGCTCGCACACCCGGTCGCTCGGTGCACTCCGCGGTTTCAGGGCCGCGGACCGCTACGAGGTGACGCCGCAGCAGATCATGCCCGATATCGCCCAACCGTGGCGCTTCATGAGCCTCTACGATTTTGACTTGCCGGCACCCTCGATCGACATTCCGGCGCTTGGGCCGCTGATCGCGGAGGCTCGGGACGGAGGTCTCCTGGCGGATGACGATACCGAGCGGCTCTACACCTACCGGCTTTACTCCGACTGGAAGGGCAGTCCGAACTGGCGCAAATCCGAGCCTCTGTCGGGCGTCAGTATCATCCTGGCCAACTATGTCGCCGGCCGCCACGCCGAATACATGCAATGGTACGACGAGGTGCACAGCGTCGAGGTGACCAACGTGCCCGGGCACGTGGCGATGAAGCGCGGTGAGCTCGCTCCCACCCAGATCGAGCCGCGTCGCTATTGCCCCGGCGATCAACTCGTCCTATGTGCGCAGCAGACCGACGACCTCGCGTTCACCATCAGGGACTTCAGCGCGCGGGCTCAAGGCAAAAGTCCGAGCGGCATTGCCATGCAGCCGCGCTCGACATCCGGATCATTTGCGCGCACGGTGCATTACTTTCGCAAGATCAGCGGTCAGTCGTTCTGGCGCGGCGGCATCGCCTACGCAGGCGATCTCTCCGTGTACCCCGGCAAGGGGTAAGCGCTTCTCAAGAGGCTACGGTTCATGTCCAAAACCATTGTCATCACGGGGGCGGGCGCGGGCCTCGGCCGCGCGCTGGCGCGGCGCCTGGCGGCCGACGGTGACGAGGTCGTGCTGCTGGGGCGCACCCCGGCGAAAGTCGAGAAAGTGGCGGCCGAGATCGGGCCGCGCGCCATGGCCGTCGGTTGCGATGTGGCATCACCGCAGTCGGTCGCGGCGGCGTTCAAAGCGATCGCGGCGCGTCACGCGCGGATCGACGTGCTCATCAACAACGCCGCCGTCTATGAGCCTTTTTTGGTCGCCGAGGCGACCGATGAGCAGATCCTCAAGATCATCGCGACCAATCTCACGGGACCGATCCTGTGCGTCCGGGCGGCGATTCCGCTCATGCACTCCGGCGGGCACATCATCAATCTGAGCAGCGAGTCTGTGGAGCTCCCGTTCCCGCACTTGAGCTTGTACCAGTGCTCCAAGGCCGGCCTGGAGCGATTCTCGCAGGCGCTCGAGCAGGAACTCGCGCCCCAAGGGATACGCGTGACCACGGTGCGTGCCGGTCAGATGATGGACGCCGACAAGACCTGGGACGTCGATCCGCAAGCCGCGGCGCGGTTTGGGGCGGCGGCGATGGCCGTGGGGCTGAACCTTCGCGAGCGGCCGATCTCTCAGTTCACATCGGTGACTCACATTTTTCGCGCGCTGATCGATTTGCCGCCCGACCTGCAGGCGGGTAGCGTCGTGCTGCGCGCCCGTAAACCGTAAGAGAAGGACGAACCCATGATGTTGCCCGAAGCCAAGCTATACATTGACGGCGTGATCCGCCCGGCGGCGGGAGGAAAGACCTACGACAAGATCGGTCCCTGGACCGGCGACGTGGTGGGCAAGGCGGCGGAGGCCTCGCGCGAAGATGTGGAGGCCGCCATCGTCGCCGCCCGCCGTGCGTTCGATACGACCGACTGGCCGACGAATCACGGCTACCGGCACGAACTGTTGAAACGCTTTCGGGACCTGCTGAAGGAGAACCGGCAGAAGCTCGTGGATATCGCGCGCCACGAGGCGGGATCCGCGCTCGGTGCCGCATTCGGTGCGCAGGTGGACGGTGCGCTCGAGGGAGCCAACGTGCTCATCGACATATTCCCCGGCATCCAATGGGAAATCGATCGCGGCACACGCCGCCAATATGGATTCGACACTGCGCGGCGAGTGATGCGCGAACCCATCGGCGTCGCGGCGGCCATTACGCCGTGGAACGTGCCGTTCTATGTCAATCTGGCCAAGGTCGTCTCGGGACTCCTGGCCGGTTGCACCGTGATCTTGAAGCCGGCGCCGGAAACCCCGCTCGCCGGCGCGATCCTGGGCGAGTTGGCGCAGCAAGCCGGATTTCCGCCCGGCGTCTTCAACGTCATCACTTCGAGCGATCCCGCGATGGCAGGCGAGATGCTGGTGACCGATCCGCGGGTGGATCTCATCACGTTCACCGGCTCGACTGCCGTTGGCAAGCGCATCATGGAAAAGGGCGCGCTGACTCTCAAGCGAGTGTTCCTGGAACTCGGTGGAAAATCGGCGACTATAGTCCTCGACGATGCACCCGATTACGCTGCGAGCGTCATGCGCTCGATGGTTTGCTATCACGCCGGGCAGGGCTGCGCCATCGCAACGCGCCTGCTCGTACCGCGCAAGCGCTATGAGGAGGCGACTGCAGCGTTGCAGAAAAGCTATGCCGGATACGCCACCAAGTGGGGAGATTTCAACGATCCCGCGCAGGTGATGGGGCCGGTGATCTCCAAGCGACAGCTCGATCGGGTGATGGGTTACATCGAGCTCGGTCAGAAGGAAGGCGCGAGGCTGCTCGCGGGCGGCCACGTCCGCACCGACAAGGGGGGCGGATTTTTTGTCGAGCCGACCTGTTTCGTCGATGTCACCAACGACATGAGAATTGCCCGGGAGGAGATCTTCGGGCCCGTCTTGGTCGTCATTCCTTACGAGAATGACGAGGACGCCATCCGCATCGCCAATGACAGCGAGTATGGGTTGTGCGGCGTGGTCATCTCGGCCGACAAGGAGCGTGCGATGCGCGTGGCTCGGCGGATCCGCGCCGGCTCTGTATCGATCAACGGGGGTATGTGCATTGCGCCCGATCTGCCGTTCGGTGGCTACAAGAGCAGCGGCATCGGCCGCGAATGGGGTCTGGAAGGCATCGAGGAGTATCTGGAAACCAAGGCGATTGGAGTCGCGGCCTGACGCCGCAGCGCACCCATGGCAGCGGGCGGTGCTCAGGTGATGACGATCGAGGCGGAGCTTCGCGTTCCCGCGGTGACCGCGCAACTCGTCCAATTCATCATCCCCGAGCCCGCCGACAACATCCTACGCGCGGATCAGTCCTACTGGTTGGATCTGTGCCTCACGCCGCGACCGCGGAACGCCCGCGCTTGCTATCGCGATCATTGGGCTCCCGATCACTTCGAGCGGATCGGTGAGATCTTCATGGTGCCTCCGGGGGAAAGCATGCGGGCGAGGAGCGACGGTGGCCGTCCCCAGTCCTCCATCCTGTGCCATCTCGGCCGGGATGCCATGCGCACCTGGTACGGCGGCGATCTGCAATGGACTGACCGGCGGTTGAAAGCGGGTCTCGACATCGAGAATGTGTACATTCGCGGACTTCTACGGCGGTTGGCTGAAGAGGTGCGGCATCCGGGGTTCGCGAGCGAGGTGCTCGTCGAGCTGATTGCCGGGCAACTTGCGATCGAGCTGGGCCGCTATTGCGCGCAGATCACGGAGGTGGCGGCCACCGGCGGCCTCGCACCGTGGCGTCTGCGGCTCATCGACGAGCGGCTCAACGAGATTCGCCAAGCTCCCACGCTCACCGAGCTCGCAGCGTTGTGCAAGCTGTCGGTGCGGCAGCTGACCCGCGGCTTCCGCAAAAGCAGAGGCTGCTCGATCGGCGAGCACGTGGCACGAAGCCGGCTCAAAAACGCGCAGCAGCTGCTCGCGACGGATGAGAGCGTCAAGTCGATCGCCTATTCGCTGGGATTCGCTTCGCCTTCCAGCTTCTCTTATGCGTTTCGCCGTGCGGTGGGAGAGACGCCGCGGGAGTTTCGACAACGCGAGCTGCGTGGTTGACGCAAAGCGTGGCGGTAGCTTCCGCTTACCTCGAGGACTTGCTGATCGATCCGCGCAGCATCCATGCAGGGTCGGATTGGATGGGAGCATGGCAGCCGCTCGGGCTCATCGATCTACAAGCCTGCCCCGCCGACATCCGGATAGGATCTTTGCCGGCTTTTCCGCTGATCGGGTTGGGCGGCGCGGCCCATCCGCTCGCGCCCACGCTCGATGCTGTCGTCGAAAGCCCGGTCTCGGTCGATTCGCTCGTGCGTCAAGTCGGACGAGCGCCGCACGCGGCGGCCCTGGCCGCTCAACTCCTGCGCGGGCTCGAAGGTCTCCCGACCGATCGGGCCCTGCAGTTCGAGTCCTCCTGTTATGGGCTGCTCCAGGGCAGTGAGGAGCATGTGCGCTGGCTCGCCGCGCGCGCAGCCTCGCCGCGGCAATCTGCCGGCGCGGGAAGGGTCGTCGTCGATCGGCGCGGCGCCGAGCTCATCCTCACGCTCGCTCGGCCGCTCGCGCGAAACGCCATCGATCGCGTCATGCGCGACCAGCTCGTCGAGGCTTTCTCCGTCGCGGCGGCCGATTCCGCGGTGCGCTCGATCAAGCTGCGCGCGCTCGGCGCGGCCTTCAGCGTAGGCGGAGATCTCGATGAGTTCGGTACGACTCGCGATCCGGCAACTGCGCATCTCATTCGCAGCCGTTCCTTGCCGGCGCTCGCGCTCGGCGCTCGCGCCGATATCCTCGAGGCGCATGTGCAGGGGGCGTGTGTCGGTGCGGGACTCGAGATCGCCGCGTTCGCCGGCCGATTGACCGCGTCGCCCGAGACCTGGTTTCAGCTTCCGGAGCTTTCCATGGGCCTGATCCCGGGCGCAGGCGGATGTGTGTCGGTGCCCAAGAGGATCGGGCGACAACGCACACTGCTCATGATCTTGTCGGGACGGCGGATCAACGCGAAGAAGGCACTCGAGTGGGGCCTGATCGATGCAATACAGAGTCTGCCAAGCACATGGCCCACTACCGACCGCACCTGAAAACAGCCAAAGACGCTCGCGCGGTGCGGACACGCGAAGCCCTGCGTAATGCGATGCTGCTGCTATTGACACGGCAGTCGCTCGAAAAGATCACGATTCTCGACATCTGCCAGACTGCCGAAATTGGGTACACAACGTTCTTCCGGCATCATCCCTCCAAGGAGTCCTTGCTCGACGACGTCGCGGCGGGCGAGATCGCGCATCTCATCGGCCTTACCGTGCCGATCGCAGTCGCCCAGGACGTTCGAGCCGCGGGAGTCGCTCTTTTCAATTATGTCAGCGAGCACCGCAAACTGTGGTCCGCATTGCTCACGGGCGGCGCGCAAGTTGCGATGCGAAATGAATTCCTGCAGACTGTCCCGGGAGGTTGCCGCGACGCGCGCTCATGTCAATGAATGGCCGCCCTCGGACATCTCGACGATTCTGGTTGTGAGCTCAACGTTCGAGCTGCTCTCCTGGTGGCTGCAACAGAAGAAGCCGTTGCCGATCGAAGAGGTCGCCGCGATCTACGAGCGCATCATCATCTACCCCCATGTGCGCGGCGATCGCATTCCGCCGGAGCGCACGCCGCGCCGACCACGGTCGCGCTGAAGCTCCCTTGACAGCAGGCCTGGATGTGACCCATAGTGGGTCATATCTTTGGAGCGCAAGCAAATGCCTCGGCTGACGGTGGTCACGCGTACGGGCGAAGAGCTCTCATTCGAAGCCCATCCGAGCAGCTCGGTCATGGAAGCCATCCGTGACGGCGGCATCGACGACATTGCGGCGATTTGTGGCGGCTGCTGCTCGTGCGCGACCTGCCACGTGCATGTCGATCCGGCGTACGTTGCGAAACTGCCGCCGAGGAGTGAGGACGAGTACAGCCTGTTGCACGGGTTGGAGACGTTCAGGGACAACTCCCGGCTCTCCTGTCAGATACGGGTGGCGGATGCGGCCGAGGGGCTCAAGGTTACGATTCCCGGGGAATGATACGAGAGACGTTTGGGGAGTGCGACCATGCTGCTTGAAGAACGCGACTACTTCACTGACCGTGTGGTCCTGAAGGACCCCTACGACTACTTTGCGGATCTCTTTTCGAAGGACCCAATTTATCAGCCGCGACTCCGCGACGTGATGTTCGTTACGGGGTTCGAAGAGGCGAATGCAATCCTGAGAAACAGCGGCAGGATTTCTCGTCGGTCATCTCAGTCACCGGCGCTGCCGTGCCTCTGCCGTTCAAACCGGTAGGCGATGACATCTCCGAGCAGCTCGAGCAGCATCGTCACGAGGTGCCCGGCTCGGACATACTCGTGACGTACGACGGTCCGCGCCACACCGCCGATCGCGCGCTGCTTACCAGTCTGTTCGTTCCCTCGCGCCTGAAAGCAAACCAGGCGTATATGGAGGAACTTGCCGAGAAGACCGTGCGGGACGTCGTCGCCGGAGGGAAATGCGAGCTGATTCAGGACGTCGCTGTTCCCTATGTCACGTTGGTGATTGCCGACTTGCTGGGCGTTCCCGCGGATGACCGCGACTCTTTCAAAGAAGTGATCGCAGCGGGACCGCCTCCCGGTAACATCGATGCTGAGGAGAGACCTCACTCCGATTCCGTTCTCGAGCACCTGGCGCGCCATTTTGTCGGCTACGTCCAGGATCGGCGCGCGCACCCGCGGGCCGATGTGCTGACGCAATTGGCAGACTGCGAAGTATCCGGATGGCACGACACCCGAGCTGTCCGCGATCGTCGGCGTCGCGGTATTCCTGTTCGCCGCCGGCCAAGACACGAGCGCCAAGTTGATCGGCAACTGTTTGCGCTTTCTGACCGAAGACAAGGCTCTGCAACGAGAGTTGCGCGAGGACCGCAGCCAAGTGGCAGGGTTCATCGAAGAGGTCCTGCGGCTCCAAGGCTCGACCAAAGTGACCTTCCGCGTGGCACGTAGGAAGACCAAGGTCGCAGGCCGGGAAATCGCAGCCGGTCAGAAAATCGTCATTGCGCTATCTGCGGCCAACCGCGATCCGCGGCGCTGGGAAGAGCCGAACGAATTCAAACTGGGCCGCAAGAAGATCCAGGAGCATCTGGCCTTTGGCCGTGGAGCACACACCTGCATCGGCGCACCCCTGGCGCGGGCGGAAGTAAAGATACTTCTGGACCGGCTCCTTCAACACACGTCCGACATCAGCCTGTCAGTTGAAAAGCACGGTCCTCCCGAAAACCGCAAGCTCGATTATGAGGCCAGTTTCATCATTCGCGGCCTGGAAAACCTGCATTTGGAGCTCAAGCCCTACGCCGGTGGGAACTCATGAATCATCCGCAAGTCGTCGTGGTGACCGGGGGCGCCTCAGGTATTGGTTTGGGCATAGTCAACAGGTTCGCCGAAAAAGGCCATCCGGTCGCAATGTTGGATATCCAGGATGAAGCACTGAAACGTGAAAGCACGGAGTTCCGAGCTCGCGGTTTGAACGTGCTTCCACTCAAGGTCAATGTCGCCAGCCGGCAAGAGATCGATGGCGCCTATGCAGTGGTTCGAAAAGAGTTGGGCCCCATCACCATCGTCATCGCGAACGCCGGCTATTCGAATTCGGTCAATTTTCTGACGATGTCGACCGAAGCCTGGCAGGGCATGCTCAATGTAAACCTCACCGGCGTCTTTCACACGATCCAGGCTGCACTGCCCGACATGGTGGAGCGCAAATGGGGCCGGATAGTAACCATCTCCTCGAATGCCGCCCAGATCGGCGCCAACGACCGCGCTCACTATGCGGCCGCGAAAGGCGGTGTCATCGGGCTGACCAAGGCCTTGGGCCGAGAGTTGGCGCGTCACGGCATCACTGTGAACACCATCCCGCCCTCCTTGGTGGATACGCCGATGGCCCGCCGAGGGGTCGCCGCAGGGGAGGTGCCACCGCTCGAGGTGATCGCTCAGCACATCCCTATCGCAAGGCCCGGCACCCCCGACGATATCGCAGGTGCTTGCGAGTTCCTCTGCTCGGACAATGCGAGTTATATCACCGGCCAAGAGATCAACGTGAACGGCGGCATCTATATGTAGAGAAAGCGCTCAAAGCTTGCCGCTGAACGCCCGGGCGAGCGCGTCGGATCGCAGCCGCAGCCATTGCTGCACCTGTGGAGCGTTCGTTCCAGCCATGGGGAATCCGTGGTAAGCCCCGGGAATCACGTGGAGCTCGGTCGAAACGCCGGCGCGATTTAGGCGGCGCGTGTATTCGAGTGTTTCTTCCAGGAACAGGTCCAGGGCGCCGATGGTGATACAAGTCGGCGGCAGGCCGCGGAGATCAAGGGTGCGGGCCGGCACAGCGCCGACGGGCACATCCGCACCGCCCGGCTCGACGCCGAGTAATGCGCGCCAGCCAAAGCGATTACTCTCAGGCGTCCAGACAAACTTGCCGGAGTAGGGATGGGGCTCGGATCCGCTGCCGGTTCGATCATCGAGCATCGGCGAGTCGAGCAGCTGAAAACGTAGGGGTACCTCGCCCCGATCGCGGGCGAGAATTGCAAGCGCTGCCGCATGTCCACCCCCTGAGCTTTCGCCGCCGATCGCGATGCGGGTAGCGATCGACACTCAACTCATCGGCATTCCGGTGGAGCCATTCGAGCGCGGCGTAGCAGTCTTCGAGGGAGCCCGGATATCGGGTCTCGGGAGCCAGGCGATAGTCGACCGAGGCGACCACGCAACGCTGCTCACACGAAAACGACCGGCTATATACGTCATTAATTTCCGGCGCACCGGTAATGTAGCCTCCGCCGTGAACGTGGAAAAAGGCAGGTTGCGGGGCTCGCGGTGAATCAGCCGGCCTATAGATCAGGACACGTATGTCGGGCGCGCCCCCGGCAGCCGGTATGAATCGCTCCTCGCGATGCACGCTCGCTTGCGGCGCGGATAGTTCCGGCGCAGGCAACTCGCGAAAATCAATGGCGCGTACCTGAGCCAGCACTTCGCTCGTCCATTCAAAGCTCGGGAGCATATCCAGCCCGGATAGCAGCTCAGGGGCTACCATGCTGCGGAACCGATCAATCTCAGATTCATTTGGATCAGACACGGTGATTTTCTCCGGTTCGTGCCTTAGGGGAGCGAATCATTTCCCGCTGAGTCGCCTTCGTTGCTAAACATCGCACAACGGGTAGACTTTTGGAAACGCGAGATCTAACGCCGTGGGGGGGGCTGTGTCGCAATGTTAACCGCCGCGAGACTGGGGCCATACGAGAGGCTTGGCTCGGTGCAAGCTCCAGGCATGCGGGCCGAGGTGCGTCTGTTTCGCCGCACCCCCGCAAGTCAAGGTACTTGGACGGCGCCAGCGAACGTCCTGACGTTCCGATTTTCTCCAGGGAATACCGTATGGACGCGTGCCATCTCACGGCAAACACGCTTCATACCGGACGGGCCGTTGACCTTCCGGCCCCGCGCAGCAAGCTGGGAGAGCAAAACCGATGGCTTGCCATTTCGTTGTGTAATCGCGCACTTCGATACCCCTCTGCCGTGCGCGGCAGACTTTCTCGCTGACGCCTGTAGTATCGAGGATCTCTCGATGATGCAGCTGATGCAGCTGTTGCACGACGAGATCCGCGCGCCCGGGTTTGCCAGTACCGCCATGGTCGAATCGATCAGCGAGGTGTTGCGCATCAAACTCGCCAGGCTGATGAGGCTGCCGGACGGCGCGGCGGCTGAATCGCCTCCCTTGGGAAAACTCGATATAGCCCTCATTCACGACTATATCGACGCGCAGAATGGCCGTTCACCCTCGGTGACCGAGCTTGCCAAGCTGTTCAATATGAGTCGGCGCAGCTTGCTCAGATGTTTTAGAAGTTCGACGTCTATGACGGTCGTGAGCTACATCACACAGGTGCAACTGACGAAAGCAAAGCGGCTGCTGATGACAACCGACAGGCTCATCAAGCAGATTGCGCTTGAATCGGGCTTCAAGAGCCCGAGCCATTTCGCAGTCGCCTTCGAGCGCAACGTAGGACTTACGCCGACGAAATTTCGCCACGCAGCGCGCGGAGGGACGCACGAGCGAGGTGCGTAACTCAAGTCGTCGTTGGTTTTGGGCCGCCCTGGTCAATTTGGCGTGCATTCCCGGCGGCCGACCAGCCGTCGTTCGATTCAGGCATCCATACCAGCATGCCGCGTTTTACGGCTGAACGTTCGGCAATCCGGGCGTGCCACGCGGCAATATGCGGGAACATCGACAAGCCGCCGATGTGGTCCTTATATTGCTCAACCCAGGTCCACGATGCGATATCGGCTATGCTGTACAGGTCGCAAATGTAGCTGCGCCCTTCCAGCTGGCGCTCCAGTACGCCATAGAGCCGCGATACTTCTTTGCGGTAGCGATGAATGGCATAGCTGTAGTCGCGCTCGTCTCGGCCAGGCAAGTTCGAGACGCGAATGAACCAGCTGAGTTGACCGGCCATCGGGCCGAGACCCGCCATCTGCCAGAACAGCCAAGCATCAACCAAGCAACGCGCTGCTTCCTCCGTCGGATAGAGCAATCCTGTCTTGCGACCGAGATATTGCAATATCGCGCCGGACTCGAAGAGCTTGATTTGCGCCCCCTCTACGGTCCAGTCGAGCAGCGCGGGAATCCGGCCATTCGGACTTATTTCGCGAAATTCCGCTTGCTCCTGCTCGCCGCGAAGAATGTTTACCGGCACGATCTCATAGGCGAGTCCCATCTCCTCCAGTGCGATGGTCACCTTTCGCCCGTTCGGGGTCGGAAAATAATAGACCCGCATCGTCTTGTTCACCGCTTGATCGGCCTGAAGTTCATCTCCATACGAAGCTTGGCTTCGAACCCCGCGTCGGGAAAGGTCGAGACGTCCGACAAATCACGTCCGCCGATGTCGAAGAACACAGCGGGTTTGTCGCTACGGTTCTGCAAGTGATGCGCATTGGGATCGTTCATCCGAAACGCGACGCAGTCGCCGGGCCCGAGATGTTCCTCTCCGTGATCGGTCACCAGCACCAACTCGCCGGAGACGACCACCACAACCTCGTCGTTGGTTTTATGCCAGTGCCGCTGTGTCGACCACGCGCCCGGACTCAGCTCCACCCGGTTAACGCCGAATTGAGTAAGTCCGAATGGCTTCGTCAGCGGCCAAGTCTTGCGACCTCGGCATGGCTCTTCATGGGGCGGCGGGTAGCTCGTGCCCAGAACCGCGTTCTCTGGATCAAATTGTGCCTTCTTCACTGGCGTCCATCCTTATCTCTCGTGGCCGGGCTTACACGACTAGACTGCCGTCCCACCGACCGTGTCAAGCATTAGTTGTATCGTGACTGAGACAGAAATCGTCGATATGGGGCGAACGGCGGCGAGACTCGCACCCACCGGCTAACCGTCCCTTCTCCGACCATTCCCCATTCTGTACCGGGCCGCCAGGGCAGAGCTACACTGCATGGAACTTGTGAAGATGAGAGCTGGCAAAACTCCCGAGGAGGCGTGGATGGATGAGGACATTTGGACCGCAGGACTCCCCGCCGCGCTCGACTATATGCTCCCTGAGAAGCCCTTAGACCCTGAGATGCGGGAGAGCGCTTCGCTTTGGCTTTTTGAGGAAGCTGGCGCATTTGGCTTTCCGCGCAACGGCTTGGAGGCTGTGGGCAAAGTCTGGGAAAACCATCGCATTGATTGCAACTTTGCTTTTGCGGATGGCCGGGTGCTTCGTGAAAGTTCACGCGGACCAACGCGGCCCTCGTGCGGACCTGACGGCCGTTCGAGCGTTTTGGGCGCAGGTCCCCTCGTGTTTCGTTGCCTCGAGCCCTTTCGCAGGTGGGCGGTAAGCTACGATGGCGAGGCGTTCGAGGGATCTGTCCAGCAGCAAATCGCTCGCCAGTTCGCCGTGTATGCCGATGCCGGGCCGTATAGCTTTCCGCGCACCTCGCTCTCTTACGAAGTTGAGCTCACCATGGTCACGCCGGCATGGGTGCAGGACTATCGCACGGAAAAGCTGGATGGCATGAGTGATAAGGAAAGGGTCGACGCAGGCCTGATGGGCTACGGCTATCGAATCGAGCAACTCTTTCGCGGCAAGGGTGTGCTGACACTCGACGGAGTGAGGCGAGATTTCAAGGCGGTTGGCTCGCGCATCCATCGGCAAAGCGTGCGCCCGATGGCGGCTTTTCGTGGACATTGCTGGCAATCCGCCGTTTTTCCCGACGGCCGTGCGTTTGGCTATATTGCATATCCTCTCCGGCCCGATGAACGCGAGGAAGATCGCTACAACATCGGTTATGTCTATCAGAACGGCAGAATGTATCCGGCGCGCGCCCAAGGCATCCCTTTCCTGCGCAAAATCATGCCGCGCGGGGATGATGTCTCGGTCGAATTGGTCACTGAGCTGGGCGTGACGAAGATCGGCGGCTCCACGGAGTTATCGACGTTCCACCTCGGCAACCAAGCGGTGAACGGCTTCAACAATCAGCAAAGCGGGGTGTGCTATCGACTCGATGGGATGACGGCATTTGGAATGATCGAGCGATCTTCCCCGGCGGATCTTTGTACGATCGAGCCGCATGGGGGAGAGCCGACGACTCCGCCGGCGCGGGCCTCATGAATAGAGCGGACGCGCTGTTGGAGCGCGCCCGGCAGGAAACCGGACTGGAGCATTTCGGGGATGAGAGTTTCCGCGAGGGACTTGAGCGACTGGTCCATGCCGCCGACACGGAGGCACATCTCACCGCGTCGGGTGCCACGATCTTCGATCTGTCGGTGCTCGATCTGTTGAAGCAGCGCTTGACGATCGAGGACTGGTTTGTCCGTCATCCCGAGATCGATGAGCAGCAAATTACCGCTCCCCTCATCGGCTTAGGGCTGCCGCGTACCGGATCGACTGCGTTGTCCTGCATGCTGGCCGAAGACCCTGCGGTGCGCGTCTTGCGCAATTGGGAACAGATGCAGGTCTGTCCGCCCCCCGAGCGGGCCAGCTACGAAACCGATCCCCGCATCGAACTCGGGCGGGAAAAGATTCGGATTCGCAATGAGCGCTTCCCGCGCATGAAACAAATGGTGCCGAGCAGCGCGACTTCTCCGGCTGAATGTCAGAATTTAATGGGCATGGATTTTCGCTCACAGATTTTCCAGGCGATGTTTCGTATCCCTAGCTACGCCCGCTGGCTATTCCACGAGGCACATCTGGTCAGTACATATCGCTTCGTCAAGCGCGTACTCAAACTCCTGCAATGGCGTTGCCCGCCGATCAACTGGCGACTCAAGAATCCGTCACATATCCTCTTCATCAACGATCTGAACGAGGTCTTCCCGGACGCGCGGTTCTGGATGACTCACCGTGACATCGGGGCGGTTGTGCCTTCTGCCGCCGATCTCTATTTCGAGCTGCACAGGGCTTTTACTGGGCACGTGGACAAGAGTTGGCTCGGCGCGGTCAATACCGAGTTCTGCGAATTGGGGATGCGTCGGGTGATCGCATTTCGCGACGCAGGCCATGATCATCGATTCTTCGACATCCGATTTGACGAGTTCCAGCGCGACCCGTTTCCTGCGATCGAGAAGCTCTACCGGTTTCTAGGCGAGGACTTGAGCGACATCGCCCGCGCGCGGATGGCGGCGTGGCGAGATGAGACTCCTCGCGACAAGCATGGTGTGCGTAGTTTGAGCCCGGCCGACTATGATCTCGATTGCGAGGCGTTGCGCGCACGATTTATGTTCTATCGGAAGCGATTTGCACTTTAGCTCGCTTAAGGCCCGGCGGCGGCTCTTGCGGCCCGGATTAATTGCCGGCTCTGCATCAGCGCCACTGTGTGCAGCATGAGGAATACCGGCACGAGGAACGCCGGGATCAGCAACAGCGGCAGCGTAGCCATCGGGGCAGTGCTGATTTCTCCGGGGGCTCCGGTCGCGAGGAGGGCACTCACCGTGCCGATGGCGACGGCGATCACGAGGTCGAATATCCCGAGGATATTCCAGCGGATGAATGCGCCACGGGCGGCGAAGCCGGGATTACGCAGCAGGGCGAGCATTATCCATGGGGCCGTGACCCCGATGGCCATGTCGCCGAGGCCGGCGGGGAAGGCGAACACAGCCGGCAGCACCTTGTGGGCATAGAGGGAGAGGAACCCGAGCCCGGCCCATCGCCAGGCCTGTATCGCTGCAATGAGCCGAAGATCCAGCGAGAGCGCGAAGTCGCGGAAGGATCGTGACCACCGGAGCGAGGCAAAAAAGAGCGCGAGGGGCGCCGCAACGCCAATCGCGATGGGCAGGGGAGGCCGCCCCGGAGGAGGGACGAACGCGCCGGCGGCACCGAGCGACACGACGAGCAAGAACCAAACGCTCAGTGCGCCTGCAACGGCGAGGTGAATACCGCCTCGTCCGCTAGGCTGAGACTCGGCGGGCTGTCGAAGGACAATCGTAGTCATGACGCTCTCCTCTAGAGACTTGCATTTTGCAAGTATGTGGCGACCGTAGCATAATGACTTGCAATCTGCAAGTCACTCCTCAAAGGCGAGGAAGGCCGCACAATGAAAACCGCAACACCGTTCGCGCGCTCTGCCTGCGCCGTCGCCAACTCGCTCGACATTCTGGGTGACAAATGGTCGCTCCTCGTCGTGCGCGACTTGCTGCACGGCAAGAGCACTTACGGCGAGCTCGCGCTTTCGCCGGAGCGGATCCCAACCAATATTCTCGCCGATCGCCTCAAGCGTCTGGAGGGCGCCGGCATCGTCAGCAGCACGCCCTATCAACAGCGTCCGGTACGGTACGCCTACGCGCTTACCCCCAAGGGCAGCGCATTGGGCGAGGTGTTGCTCGCGTATGTGCGTTGGGGCAAGCAGCACATACCGGGGTCGGTCGCATTGAGTCAGGGCCCGGCAGGCGGCCGCAAAAAGCGCGCGGGATGAGGCGGCACAGTTTGTCGCACCGCGGGCATCACCTCGCGCACGAATAGGCTGCGACCGGTGGGCCTCGACTCAGGGTGATGACCGGGGCCGACAATCACGAAGCGCTCGATGCCGAGACTCGCAAGTTGCAGCAATCGCTCGACGCAGTGATCGGGCGGCCCCACGATCGCGAAACGCTGCACGAAATCCCAGGCCAGAGTCGTTCCCTTGATCTTGTCGTGCGAGAGACCACCGTGTCGGGTCATGTCATAGCCCGTGCGGATGGCGTCGAAATTCTCATGGTCGCTGCCGCTCTGAGGCCCCGCGGCATTGCCTTGGATGACCTGGAACCGAGCGAGCGGCGCGACCATGCTCGTTGCGGCGGCACGGACGGCCTCGCGATCCGGATGGCACACGACGATGAGTTGCGCGCCATAGCTGATGCCGTCCTCCGCCAGGCCCTGTTTGCGGCGCGCCGCGCGCGCGAGGTCGAGGGCCCAGCTCATTCGCTCCGGGATCGCGCCGACACTGAAGGTCACTCGTTCGGCGATCGGTGCGCACATCTCGATCACCTTCGGCCCCGTGGCGGCCACGTCCAGCGGCACTTTGGGGCTGCCCGCTGGAAGCCATTTGAGTCGGCAGGCGGTCGGCCGGTCCCCGAGCGACAAGGTATCGAGCGAGCTCGCCACGCAGTCGTCCGCACCGAAGGCGACCTCGCCACCGCTCAACAGCGTTTGCAGATCGCTGAGCGTGCGGCGAAACACCGCGAGTCCCGCAGGCGCGTGTCCTAGATAGGCAAGAGCTGAATCGCCGCGGCCTATGCCGAGCACTGCGCGCCCGCCCGAAATCGACTGCAGCGTCGCCGCGGCCGCAGCGGTGACGGCCGGATGGCGGGTCAGAGGGTTGGTCACGCCGGTCGAGAGCCTGAGCCTCTCGGTTGCGGCAGCCCAGACGCCCATTCTTACATAAGGGTCCGCGCAGAGGGACTGCGAGTCCATAAACATCTGACCGTCCCAGCCTTCGGCCTCGACGCTCCGCGCCGCATCCATCGAGGCGGTGGTTTCCGAGCCGCCGGCTCGCCAGAACTCGATCATGACAACCTCTCTTTGACCTTACGGTGCATCCTTCTTGCCGCCGCCCGCGGCCGGCGGCGCCGTGACAGGCAGGCCGAACTCTTCCAAGACCGCCTGCGTGTCGGCGCCGAGCATCGGAGCCGCATTGGCGACGCGGCCCGGCGTCCTCGAGAACCAAGTTGGGACGCCGGGAAATCGCACCGGACCCTGCGGTGAGTCAACCGTCTCGAAAAAGCCGACGGCGTTCAGATGCGAATTGCTCATGAGCTCGTCGGGCGTGCGCAGCGGCGCCGCGGGAATGTCGAGCGAGCGGAACAACTCCAACCACTCTTGCGTGGTGCGCTCCTTGAACGTGTCGGCGAGCAGGCGATACACGGTATCGATTTTGCGTGCCCGCAGCTCCAGGGTCGCATAACTGGGATCGCTGGCCCACGGCGGCCGCACGGCCGCGACGAACGTGGACCATTGCTTGTCGTTGTAGATGAGCGCCGAGATATAGCCGTCGCGCGTGCGGTAAGGTTTCCGGTTGGGCGCCACGGCGCGCGGATAGAACGCAGGGCCCAAGGGTGGTGTGAACATGGCGCCGTTGGCATGCTCGACCAGCATGAATGAGGCCATGGTCTCGAACATGGAGACCTCCACCTCCTGACCCTCGCCGGTGCGCTCACGATGAAAGAGCGCCATGGTGGTGGCGTAGACCGCCGTCATCCCGGAGACTTTGTCTGCCAGGATGGTGCCTATATAGTTCGCTTCCCCCGTCAGCATTTGCTGGACGGCCGGCAAGCCGCATTCGGCTTGGATGGTGTCGTCGTAAGCGGTCAAATCCTTGTCGGGGCCGCGACGGCTGTAGCCATAGCAGTTCGTGTAAACGATCGCGGGGTTGATGGCGGCCACGTCCTGATAACTGAATCCGAGCTTGGCAATCGCCTTGGCGCGCATCGAGTGAATGAAGACGTCCGCCTCGCCCACGAGCTTGCGCAGGGCGGCCTTACCTGCGTCGGACCGCAGGTCGAGCACGACGCTGCGCTTGCCGCGATTCACATTGACGAAGATGCCGCTCATGCCGGACACCGGCCCGACCGAGATGTAGCGAGTGCCATCGCCTTCGGGAGGCTCGATCTTGATGACGTCCGCGCCCATGTCGGCCATTATCTGGGTGCAATACGGGCCCATGACCATCGCGGTCAGATCGATCACGCGCACGCCGGTGAGTGGGCCCGTGCCCTTCGCGCGATTGCTCATTACGTCCTCCTATGCTCTGCACTCGTTGCCCGATTCTGCCACGAGTCGCGCTCCCGGTTCGCTTCGAACCGATATCAAAACGCTGCGCTGCTATAATCAAATTCGATCGCTGCCGCCTCGGCAGCACCTCTGGCGGCCGATAATATGGATTTCTCACTCACTCCCGATCAGCAGAACATCCGGGAAGCCATTCTGAAGCACTGCTCTCGGTTTCCCGACGAGTATTGGCTCGAGCGCGACCGGGATGGGGTATTTCCACACGAATTCTACAAGTCGATGGTCGAGGCCGGCTGGCTGGGTATTGCAACGCCCGCCGGGCTCGGCGGCGCGGGTCTCGGCATCACCGAAGCTGCCGTCATGATGCAGGCGGTTGCCGAATCGGGCGCGGGCATGGGCGGTGCTTCGAGCATACATCTGCCGGTGTTCGGCCTGCAGCCCGTGGTGTTGTTCGCCACGCAGGCGCAGAAGGAGCGCATCCTGCCGCCGATCATTCGCGGCGAAGACAAGGTGTGCTTCGCCGTCACGGAGCCCAATGTAGGACTCAACACGACGGAGCTGAAGACGCGCGCAGAGCGCCGCACCGGCGGCTACCTCGTGAATGGCGAGAAAATCTGGATCTCGACGGCGCAGGTCGCGAACAAGATGCTGCTGCTCGCCCGCACCACGCCGCTCGATGAGGTCAAGCGCAAGACCGAGGGCCTGTCTCTGTTCTATACCGATCTCGATCGTTCCAAGATCGAGGTGCGCCTGATCCACAAGATGGGGCGGCACGCGGTGGATTCGAACATGCTGTTCATCCAGGATCTGTGGATCCCCGATGAGGACAGAATCGGCAAGGAAGGGGAGGGGTTCAAGCTCATCCTTCACGGTCTCAACCCGGAGCGCATCCTGATCGGCGCCGAGGCGGTCGGCATCGGCCGCGCCGCGATTGCGCGGGCGGCGCGCTACGCGCGCGAGCGCATTGTGTTCAACCGCCCGATCGGCATGAATCAGGGCATTCAGCACCCGCTCGCCAAATGCTGGGCGCAGCTCGAGGCGGCCAATCTCATGGTGATGAAGGCGGCGACCCTGTTCGACAAGGGCGAGGACTGCGGAGTCGAGGCGAACGCGGGCAAGTACCTCGCGGGCGAATTCGGGTTCGAGGCGTGCCATACCGCCATGCTCACCTTGGGCGGCATGGGTTATGCACAGGAATATCATGTCGAGCGCTATTTACGCGAGGTCCTCATTCCGCGCACGGCGCCCATCAGCCCGCACATGATCCTGAATTTTCTGGCCGAGAAGGTCCTCGGCTTGCCCAAATCGTATTGATCGGCTGAGACAGCGGCGAGGATTGAAGGACATGGCGAATCAAGTGACAGGCGGCAACGCGCGCTCGTGGCTATTTGCACCGGGCGACAGCGAGCGCAAGATGGAAAAGGCGACCGCCGGTACGGCGGATATCGTCCTTCTCGACCTCGAAGATGCCGTCGCCGAGGGCGAGAAGCCCAAGGCGCGATCGATGGTCTCGGCCTTCTTGACGGCCAACGCGAAGCAACGGCAGCGGCTCTGGGTCCGCATCAATCCCATCCAAGGTCCTCACGGACTGGCCGATCTGGTGGCGATTGTCGGCAGCCGTCCGGGCGGCATCATGCTGCCCAAGGCCCGCGGGCGGGCGGATGCCGAGTTGCTGGATCATTATCTGACGGCACTCGAGACGGCCGCCGGGACAGCGTGCGGCACGACCGAGGTCATCGTGCTCGTCACCGAAACGGCCGAGGCCATGTTCACGACCGGAAGCTATGCCGGCGCACCCCGAGTGGTCGCCCTGACGTGGGGCGCCGAGGATCTCGCCGACGCGCTCGGCGCGAGCGCGAATCGCAACGAGGACGGTAGCTACGGATTCACTTATCAGCTGGCGCGGAGCCTGTGTCTCGTCGGCGCGGCGGCGGCCGGTGTAGCTGCCATTGACACGATCCATGGCGACTTTCGCGACGCGGCGGGCCTGCGCAAGCGCGCGACGGAAGTGCGGCGCGCCGGATTCCGCGGCATGCTGGCCATTCACCCGGCGCAAGTCGATGTGATCAATGAGGCATTCACGCCCAGCGCCGAGGAGCTCGCCGCGGCGCAGGAGATCGTCGATCTTTTTGCCGCCAACCCGGGCGCGGGCGCGATCGGGCACAAGGGGGCCATGCTCGACCGGCCGCATCTTGCGCGTGCGCAGGCGCTACTTGCGCTCACGGCGCGCCGCTGACGCCGGCGTTGTGCGGACGCCCCACGTGACGGATACAAGCGGACTCGATCTCGGCGCCTATTTGCGCCGTGGCGATCGCATTGTCTGGGGGCAGGCCTGCGGCGAGCCCACGACGCTCGTCGAGGCGCTGATCGCGCAGGCGGAAGCCATCGGCGGCCTGTCCGCATTCGCGGCCACCAGCTTCTCGGGACTGTTGAGCGCGGAGGCTGCGGCAAAGTTCAAGCTCTCGAGCATGGGTGCCATCGGTGCGCTGCGCACGGTGGCCGCTGCGGGCAGGCTCGGCATCGTGCCCTGTCACGTGAGTCAGGTCGGGCCGATGATCGAGCAGGGTCTGATCGGCTGCGACGTTGCCTTCATACAGGTGAGTCCGCCCGACGCGGACGGCAATCACAGCTATGGGCTGATCGGCGATTTCGTTCAGGCCGCCGTCGCGAAGGCGCGCGTGGTCATCGCCGAGGTCAACGAGCGCGTGCCCTTTACGCTGGGCGATGCGGTGTTGCCGGCGGCGCGCATCGATTGCGCGGTCCACGTCTCGCGGCTTCCGGTCGAGGCTCCTCCCGCCCAAATCGGCGAGGCCGATCAATCCATCGCCCGGATCGCGGCCGGTTACATCGAGGACGGTGCGGTGATTCAGGTCGGCGTCGGCGCGGTACCCGATGCGATCCTGCGATTGCTCGTCGATCGACGCGACCTCGGCGTTCATTCGGGCATGATCGGAGACGGGCTCGTCGATCTGGTGGAGGCGGGCGTGATCACCAATGCCCGCAAGCCAATCGATGCGGGTGTGTCCATCACCGGTGCCCTCATCGGCACGCGGCGTCTTTATGATTTCGCCCACCGCAATCCGAAGATCGGCCTGCGCCGCTCCACCTACACGCATAGCGAGGCGACACTGTCGCGTCTCGATCGACTGGTGACGATCAACTCGGCGGTGGAGGTCGATTTGACCGGCCAGGTCAACGCGGAACAAAGCGGCAGCCAATACTTCGGCGGGACCGGCGGCCAGGTCGATTACGTTCGCGCCGGCAGCCGCTCACGCGGCGGTCGTTCCATCATTGCGTTGCCTGCGACGGCGAAGGGCGGCAAGGTGAGCCGCATCACCGTGGCGCTGTCCGGGCCGGTCACTACGGCACGTGCCGATGTCGATGTGATTGTCACGGAATTCGGCGCGGCGGAGCTCAAGGGGCAGACGCTCGCCGAGCGTGCACGGCGTCTCGCCGGCATCGCGCATCCCGATTTTCACGAGGAGCTGGATCGCGCGGTCCACGCTATTCGGCACAGGGGGTTCTAATGAGCGATGCGGTACTGTTCGATGCGCGCGGTGACGGAATCGCGATCATCACCTTGAATCGTCCCGAGGCCCGCAACGCCTTGGGCAAGGATATCCGCGAGGGCCTTTTCGCCGCCTGGGATCGATTCGAGCGGGATCCGGCGCTGCGGATCGCCATTCTCACGGGATCGGGAGAGAAAGCCTTCTGCGCCGGCGGCGACTTGAAAGAGATGGTGGAGCGGCAACTCACGGTGCCGCCGCGGGATATGTTTCCGGTGCCGGGGGACAATATCGAGCTCTCCAAGCCGACCATCGCCGCAGTCAACGGCATGGCTTTTGCCGGCGGCTGGATGATCGCGCAAGCTTGCGATTTGTGTGTCGCCAGCACCCGCGCGCAGTTCGCCATCACCGAGGTCAAGGTCGGCCGCAGCTCGCCCTGGGCGGCACCGCTCATCCACATGATCCCGCAGCGAATCATGATGGAGATCGTTCTCACCGGAAAGCCGATCAGCGCGCAACGAGCCTACGAAGTCGGGCTCGTCAACCGGCTCACGGAACCCGATCAACTACTGCCGGTCGCGCTCGAGCTGGCCAGCGAAATTCTCGAGGGTGCGCCGTTGTCGGTGCGGGCCGCGCGGGAAATGGTCATGCTGTCGACCGAAATGGGCCGCTCCGCGGCATTAAAGGCTGCGAGGCACGCTGCGGAACTCGCCTATCGAAGCGAGGACGCGCAGGAAGGCCCGAAGGCCTTCGCCGAGAAACGACGCCCGCGCTGGAAGAAACCCTAAGCTTTGCTCACCATGCCGAAGCTATAGCGAATGTGGTCGACGTGGCCCGAAGGCACCACCGGGAACACGACGGGTGCATCGGTGTTGCGGATGGTCTGCATTTCGCGCGCGACGTCTTCGATGGACCAGTTGCTGCGGTAGACACCTGGCGATTCCGCGATGAACGCTCGGGCAACGCGACCGGCGATGGAAACCAACATTTCCGCCGTGATCGAGCAAGACTCGTGCGCCAACCAGCCGACCACGGGCGCCACCAACTCCGCGGTCATGGGAGGGTAGGCGCTGATGTCGATCCCTTCGGCCATCCGCGTCACGGCACCGGGAACGATGACATTGCATTTGACGTCTTCTGCGGCGCCCTCGATGGCGACCACGTTCGATAGTCCGATGAGCCCCGCTTTCGCCACGCCGTAATTCGCCACGTGATGATTCCCGTACAAGCCGCCGATGGACGAGGTCAGCACGATACGACCGTAGCCTGCCTTGCACATCAGCGGGAAGGCGGGACGCACGACGTGAAATGCGCCGCGCAAGTGGACATCGAGCACTGCATCGAAGTCCGCCTGGGTCATTTCCTTCAAGGACGCGGCGCGGACGTTGCCGGCGTTGTGGATGAGGATGTCGATCCGGCCAAAGTGATCCAGCGCGGTCTGGATAATGGCGTTGCCACCCTCGGGTGTTGCTACTGATGCAGTGCACGCGATCGCTTGTCCGCCGAGCGCTCGGATCTCGCGCGCGACTTCTTCCGCGGGACCTTTGTCGACGCCTTCGCCTTTGAGGCTGCCGCCTGGATCGTCGACGACGACCTTGGCGCCCCTCGAGGCCAGCAGCAGCGCGTAGCTGCGCCCCAGTCCCCGGCCACCGCCGGTGATAACCGCGACCCGATTGTCGAATCTAAGCTCTGACATTTGCCTCTCCGCCAGCTTTGCAGATGCGCGACACTAGCACATGTCATAAGGGCGTTAGTAGACAACACCGTTGATTATGTCTATCATCGTGTGAACCGATTGGGGGAGTGGATATGCGCTGCGCGCCGACGCGGAAGCCTGACAATGTCGATATAGCCGAGCTGCACGCGAAGTACCTCCGCGAGCGCGATAAGCGCCTACGTCCCGAAGGTCAGACGCAGTACACACGACCGGTCGGCGGTGCCGCGGGCAGCTTTGCGGACGATCCGCATCTGCCGATGCGGGCGCGCGCGCCTGTTTCGGAAGACATCGACGTCGTCATTCTCGGCGCCGGCTGGGGCGGCCTCATGGCCGGCTATTACCTCACGCAGGCGGGCGTGACCAATTTCCGCAATGTGGATACCGCGGGCGACTTCGGCGGCGTGTGGTACTGGAACCGCTATCCCGGTATTCAGTGCGATAACGAGTCCTATTGTTATTTGCCGCTGCTGGAGGAGATGGGATTCCTACCGTCGAAGAAGTTCGCCGACGGCTGGGAAATCCAGAAATACTGCAAATCTATTGCGCAGCGCTTTGGCTTCGCCGACAAGGCGCTGTTCCATACGCTGATCAATGGATTGCGCTGGGACGAGGACATCAAGCGCTGGCATGTCGGCACGAATCGCGGCGACGATATTCGCGCGCGCTTCGTGATCGTTGCCTGCGGCGTTCTCAACATGCCGAAGTTGCCACGCATACCCGGCATCGACCAATTCAAGGGCAAGATTTTCCACACCTCGCGCTGGGATTACGGCTATACGGGAGGCAGTTACCGCAACCCGGTTCTCGATAAGTTGGCCGACAAGCGCGTGGCCATCGTGGGCACCGGCGCGACCTCCATCCAGGCGGTCCCGCACTTGGGTAAGTACGCCAAGCAGCTCTATGTCGTGCAGCGTACGCCTTCGAGCGTGGACGAGCGCCCCAACCCGCCCACCGATCCGCAATGGGCGCAATCGCTACAGCCCGGTTGGCAGAAGGAGCGACAGGAGAATTTCCACCGTGCCGCGATCGAAGGCCTGCGACCCGGCGAGCCGGATCTTATCTGCGACATCTGGACCGAGATCAGCCGCAATCTGGCCGCCGAGCTCGAGGCCGAGGGCTGGCCGGAGCTCACTATGGAGCAAATCGTGGCGCGGCGCGAAGCCATCGACTACGGTGTTATGGAGCGGTTGCGCCGTCGCGTCGACGAGGTCGTGAAGGACAAGGAAACCGCCGAGGCGTTGAAGCCTTACTACCGTTTCTTGTGCAAGCGCCCGCTATCGAGCGATGAGTACTACCCGACCTTCGGGCGCCCCAATGTGGAGCTGATCGACGTATCGGATACCAAAGGCGTGGAGCGCATCACCGCAAGCGGCTTCGTCGCTCATGGCAAGGAGTACGCCGTCGACTGCATCATTTTCGCGAGCGGCTTCGAAGTGACCAGCGATCTCAATCGCCGCTGGGGAATCGACGTAGTCCAAGGTCGAGAAGGCCGGTCGATCTACGATCATTGGGCCGATGGGCCCAAGACGCTGCACGGCACGATGACACACGGGTTTCCGAACCAGTTTTACGTCGGCTACATTCAGGGCGGGATCAATGCCTCCGTCACCGAGCAATTCGGGAAGCAGGGTTACCACATTGCTTATGTCATCAGCGAGGCTCTGAAGCGCGGCGTCGCCGTGGTGGAGACCAGCCAGGAAGCCCAAGACGCTTACGTGCGCCACTTCGAGGAAATTGAGGTCGACCTGTCGAGCTTTTTGCGGCAGTGCCCACCGAGTTATTTCAACAACGAGGGCGAAGAGAAGCCGAAATGGGCCTTGTTCCGGGGCTACGGACACGGATGGGGCGCTTTTCAGAAGCTCCTGCAGGACTGGCGCGACAAGGGCGAGTTGCAAGGCCTAACTCTCGAATGAGGAGCCGTTTCCCTCGAGGAAGCGATCTGAGATGCTAGGCAACTGGACGGAGTTGTAGGAGGGCGTGTGGACACTTTGAGCAACGTAAGCGTCGAAGATCTTGAGGAGCCCGTGACCTACCCGGTCGAAGCCTTCGTTTCGCCGGAGTATGCCCGTGCCGAGGCGGATCGTCTCTGGTCGAAGGTGTGGCAACACGCCGGCCGCGTCGAGGAAATCTCCAAGCCCGGCGATTACATCACTTATGAAGTCGGCGAGGACTCGATCCTGATCGTGCGCACCGCGACCGGTGCCATCAAGGCTTATCACAATGTCTGCCCGCATCGCGGGCGCCGGCTGATCGATACGCCGACCGGCGAGAATCGCGCCTGCGGCAACAAGAAGGCGTTCGTTTGCGGGTTCCATGGCTGGACCTACAACTTGGACGGCAAGAATACCTACGTCCTCGACAAGGAGGACTGGAAGGGCGTGCTCGACGAGCGGCGCACCTCGCTCTGCGAAGTCAAGGTCGACTCCTGGGGCGGCTGGCTCTTCATCAACATGGATCCGAGCGCCGTACCCTTGCGCGAATATCTCGAGCCCGCCGCGAGCTTTCTCGATCCCTTCGAGTTCGCGAAGATGCGCTACAAGTGGCGCCAGTGGGTGATTTTCGACTGCAACTGGAAGACGGCTCTCGAGGCTTTCATGGAGCCGTATCACGTCGCAGGGACGCATCCGCAGTTGCTCAAGTACGGCCAGTACTACGCCTACAGCGCGGCGCACGGATTGCACGGGGTCAGCGGCTTCGACGAGCGCGACCCGAGCTTGAAGATGAAGCAAAGCAGCACCATCACGCGGGCCGGGTTAGGGAGCGATGCGCGTGTCTCGACTTATGAGCTGCAGAACGAGGTGTACACCACAGTCAACAATGCCAGCACCACCGAGACGCTGGTCAATGCGGCGAAGCGCCTGGTCGATGAGCTTCCCGAGGGGACACCGCCCGATCAGGTGATCAAGCACTGGCTCGCCTCGGCTCGCGCGGACGATGCGGCTCGCGGCGTGATCTGGCCGACAATCAGCCCGCAGCAGATGTCGGATGCGGGTCTTGCCTGGCATGTCTTTCCGAACATGTCGATTCTGCAAGGCATCACCTTTGCGCTGTGCTATCGAGCGCGCCCATATGGCGGCGATCCTCACAAGTGCATTTTCGAATCCTATGCGATCGAGCGTTTTCCGGAGGGTGAGGAGCCGAAGACGAACTGGGTGTACGCGGAGCCGACGGGGGAGAAATGGGGCTCCGTGCTCGCGCAGGATTTCTCGAACATGGCGGCGGTGCAGAAGGGCATGCGATCGCGCGCCTTCACAGGTCCGCAGCCCAATCCGCATCAGGAGCGCAAGGTCACGAACTTCCACCGCAATCTGGCGAAGTACATGGGCACTGGCGCACCCCGAGTCATCACGAAAAACGAAGGTAAGAGTTCAACATGACAGTCAAAGTTTACGAGCGCATCCTGCAGCTGTTTGAAGCCGAAGGCATCAAGACGCTGTTCGGCATTCCCGATCCGAATTTCGTCCACATGTTCATCACGGCTGAGCAGCGCGGCTGGAAGGTCGTCGCCCCTCACCATGAGGAGTGCGCCGGTTTCATGGCAGATGCCGCCTCCCGCATGACGGGAAGACCCGGTCTTTGCATCGGCACCCTCGGTCCTGGCATCGCCAACCTGGCCGGGGCGATGATGTGCGCCAAAGTGGAGAATTCGCCGGTCATTTTTCTCGGCGGTCAGCGGGCGCGCATCACCGAACAACGGGTGCGTCGCGGCCGCATTCAATTCGTCAAGCAGTCGGCGCTGGTCGAGCCCTCGGTGAAGTACTGCGCCAGCATCGAATACGCAAACCAGACGGACGAGATCATTCGTGAGGCGTTGCGCGTCGCGCAGACGGGCACGCCGGGGCCGGTCTACATCGAGTACCCGCAGCACGTGATTCTCGAAGAGCTCGACGTGCCGGAGCCGATGCCACCCGAGGCCTATCGCCTCGTGCAGCAGGGCGCGAGCGCGCAGATGATTGCCAAGGCCGCGCAGCTCATCAAAGCCGCGAAGCAGCCCATCCTTCTCGTGGGCCACGGTGCGCACTGCGCGCGTGCCGGGGAGTCGATCAAAGCGCTCGCCAAGCTGATGAACTGTCCGGTCATTCAAACGTCGGGCGGCACTGCGTTCATCGAAGGCTTGGAGGATCGCACTTTTCCGTATGGCTTCTCGGCGGCAGCCGTCGAGGCGGTGGTCAAGTCCGACCTCTGCCTCGCCATCGGTACCGAGCTGGGCGAGCCGGTTCACTTTGGCAAGTGGCGTCACTGGGCGGAGAACAACGCGAACCGTAAGTGGCTTTACGTGCAGCTCGATCCCACCGCGATCGGCGTGAATCGGCCGATCGACGTGCCGCTGGTGGGCGACTTGCGGGCGATCGTCCCGCAACTGGTCGAGGCGCTCAAGGGTTCCGAGCGCGCCGCATCGCCGGAGTTTGCAGGCTGGATCAAGAAGGACGCGGATCAGCTGAAGGAACTGGCGCAGTCTGCGCCTTCCGGAAAAACGCCGATGCACACGGCGCGCTGGGTGGTCGAGGCGACCCAGGCGTTCCCGAAAAACGGGATCATGGTCCGCGATGGGGGCGCCACGGTCATCTTCCAGTGGACTTATTCGCAAGCCAAGCCGCACGACGTCATCTGGAATCAGAATTTCGGACATCTCGGAACGGGGCTTCCGTATGCGATCGGGGCGATGGTCGCCGAGGGCGGCAAGAGGCCGGGGATGCTGCTCACCAGCGATTCCTCGTTTCTGTTCCACATCTCGGAGCTCGAGACCGCTCAGCGGCTGAAGCTGCCTCTCGTCTGCGTAGTCGGGGTCGACCACCAGTGGGGTCTTGAAGTGGGCGTTTACAAGCGCACCTTCGGCAAAGGCTCGGCTGAGACCGGCGTGCACTGGAGCAAGGACGTGCGGTTCGACAAAATCGCCGAAGGCTTTGGTTGCTACGGCGAATATGTCGAGCGGGCGGAGGACATCGGCCCCGCGATCAAGCGCGCCTACGCGAGCGGCAAGACGGCCGTCCTGCACGTGCCGATCGACCCGATCGCGAATTCCGAGGAAATGCCGAACTACGGTGAGTTCAGGACCTGGTACGCGGAAGGCCAACAGTAAGCTGTCGCTAGAACCCTGGGTACTTCAATACAGTCGAGTCATTTATGCGCGAACATCTGAAGTTCTATATCGGCGGTCAGTGGGTCGATCCGGTGGAGCTGAAAACACTGGATGTCATCAACCCCGCAACCGAACAGGTCAGCGGCAAGATCGCGCTCGGCTCGGCGGCTGACGTCGATCGCGCTGTCAAGGCCGCTCGCAAGGCGTTCGCGACCTGGTCGCTGACCAGCCGCGAGGTACGCCTCGGTGTCCTGCAGCGCATTCTCGAGCAATACCAGAAGCGTATCGGCGATCTCGGTGCTGCGATCACCGAAGAGATGGGCGCGCCGAAAGCGCTCGCCAATGGCTTTCAGGTGGGATTGGGCGCCGGGCATCTGAACACGGCCATCGAAGTGCTGAAGAATTTCCGCTTCGAGGAGCCGCGCGGCGCGACGATGATCGTGAAGGAGCCCGTCGGCGTCTGCGGCCTGATCACGCCTTGGAACTGGCCGATGAACCAGATCGCGGTGAAGGTATTCCCCGCGCTCGCGACGGGCTGCACCGTGGTGCTCAAGCCCTCCGAAGTTGCGCCGTTCTCTGCCCACATCTTCGCCGAGATCATGCATGCCGCGGATGTGCCTGCCGGCGTGTTCAATCTCATCCAAGGCGACGGTCCGGGCGTCGGCGCGGCGCTCGCCCGCCATCCCGATATCGACTTGATCTCGTTTACGGGCTCGACGCGCGCCGGCGTGGACATCGCGAAGAACGCGGCGGCCACGGTAAAGCGCGTGTGCCAGGAGCTCGGCGGCAAGAGCCCCAATATCATTCTCGACGACGCGCAGTTCGCCAAGCACGTCGCGACCGGCGTTGCCTCCATGATGGGAAATTCCGGTCAAACCTGTAGCGCCCCCTCGCGCATGCTCGTCCCCAAGGCTCGGATGGACGAAGCCATCCGCATCGCGCGGGAAGCGGCCTCGAAGGTGACGGTCGGCGATCCGCGCGGCGATTTTGGGATCGGCCCCGTGGTATCGAGAGCGCAGTTCGACAAGGTTCAGACGCTGATCCAAAAGGGCGTCGACGAAGGCGCCACGCTGGTGGCGGGCGGCGACCGGCCGACCCGCAGGGCTGAACATAGGCTATTACGTAAAGCCCACCGTCTTCGCCAATGTCACCAACCACATGACGATTGCCCGGGATGAGATCTTCGGACCCGTGCTCACGATCTTGGGCTACGACACGCTCGATCAAGCCGTCGAGATCGCCAATGACACCGAGTACGGGCTCGCCGGCTATGTCGCGGCCGCCGATCTCGACAAGGCTCGCGCCGTGGCCAGAAAGCTGCGCGCGGGGTGGGTATCGATCAACGACGGATTCGACTTCAACGCGCCCTTCGGCGGCTACAAAAAGAGCGGCAACGGACGGGAGTGGGGCGAGTTCGGCTTCAACGAATACCTCGAACTCAAGGGCATGCTCGGCTACGCGCCGTAGCTCCCGGCGTCGGAGCCCCAACCGCTTTGCAGTCAACACCGCTGTGTTGTAGCCGCGCCACTTGTGGTCAACATTGGTGTGTATTATCGTACGGGTCGGTTCAAATAAAATGTCTTAGCCTCAACACCTAAAGACAGACCCTGGATTTTCCAGGGCAATAACGACAGGGGGATCGGACATGGCTATCGGCAAGTCATCTTGGCTGCGCACGGCGCTACTCGCCTCGGGTTGCTTGGCCGCGTTGAGCGGTGCTCATGCGCAACAGACCACGACGACGGCCCAAGCCGGCGGCGGCTCGGAACTCGAGGAAATCACGGTCACCGCCCGTAAACGGACGGAATCGATCCTCAACGTGCCGGTCGACGTGCAGGCGCTTCCGGCATCGCTGTTGCAAACGTTCCAGGTAACCGAGCTCACCGATCTGCCGACGCTCGTTCCCGGCCTCAACTTCGGTACCTCGTTGCTCTCGATCGGCACGCTGGTCTCGATCCGCGGCATCGGCACGGCATCGCAGGACCCGGGCGTCGATCAGTCGGTTGCGCTCAATATCGACGGCCTGGCGCTCGGCAACGGCCTCGCTTTCAATATGGGCATGTTCGACATCGGCAGTGTTGAGGTACTCAAGGGACCGCAGGCGCTGTTCTTCGGCAAGGAGAGCCCGGGCGGCGTGATTTCGCTGAATACGGCCGATCCGACCGATCAATTCGAAATGACCGCAGGCGCGGGCTACGAATTCGAATCCATCCAGCCCCGCGCGGAGTTCATCGTTTCCGGTCCGGTGACCGATACGCTGAAGCTGCGGCTTGCCACCATGTACGATCAAGAGGAAGGGTACTTCTACAACGACGCGATCGCCGAGCCCGGCACGGGCGCGGCACCCCCGGGGTACGATCGCGCGCCCTGGGGAAAGAGTCCCTCACCCGAATCACGGCGATGTGGGATCCGAACTCGCAGTTCAGCGCCAAACTGAAGATCAACGAGGCGTATGACCGCTACTCCTTCGATGATCTCCTGCAGTTCAGCGCGTGTCCGGGCGGCACCGCTCCCCTTCCGGGATTTCCGAGTTTCATTGGCGGGGGCGAGAATTGCCTTCTCGACCGCACGATGCGCGAGGTCAATCTGAGTCCCACGGCCTTCCCCGGGATCCTGAACGGCGGCACTCCCTTCCTGATGACGGATCAACGGTTCGGCACTCTGACGATGCATTATCGGCCAACGGGTACTCAGGATATTTCGTCCACCACCGCCTATTACCACGTGACGTCCTCGAGCATGGTGAACCCGTCCGACGCCACCTACGCAGGACCTTTCATCGGCGTCAACAATCGCTATTGGCGTCACGACTTCACCGAGGAGGTTCGCGACACCAGTGACTTCCAAGGCCCCGTAAATTACACCCTCGGCTTTCTCTATGAGGAAGGAAAGCTCAGCGACCAAGTGATGGTTCTGGGCAATACGGCGGATTTCCTCCCCGCGAATCTGGTGAATGGCATAACCCCCGTCTCGATGTGGACCCGCTCGGTGTTCGGTCAGATCCGCTGGAACATCATCGACCGGCTCGAGCTCGCGCCCGGTGTGCGCTGGACCGATGAAGACCGCTCCGAAGATCCGTATAACGTGCTTGCGCAGGCGCCTACGCCGGTCGCTGTGCCGTCCCTGCACTACAACAACACCTCGCCCGAGGTCACCCTGACGTACAAACCCACGGATGACCTGACCGTGTACGGCGCGTACCGACAGGGCTTCAAGTCGGGATCGTTCAGTATCGCGACACCGCCCGTCGCCGGCGCGAACAATTCGTTTGGCGAGGAGACGGTTCGCGGCGGTGAACTCGGACTGAAGAGCCGCATGCTCGACCGTGAGCTCTTGGTGAACGTTGTTCCCTACTTCTATCGCTACCAGGGCCTTCAGGTCGGCGTGATCTCGCCGCCGCAGAACGGTGTGCCCATCATCCAGACCTTGAATGCGGCGACCGCGCACATCTATGGTGTCGACGTCGATGGCACCTTCCGCCCCGCTTCGCTCGAAGGACTGCAAATCAACGGGAACGCGGAGTTCAATCATGGCCGCTACCTGGATTTCACCAACGCGCCGTGCTGGGGCGGACAGGCCATCCAACAGGGCTGTAACCAGTCATATAACCCAGCCACCAAGGCCTATACGGCGCAGAATCTCTCGGGCACGCCTCTGATCCGCGCGCCTAATTTCACGGTGAACCTGGGCTTCACCTACACCATGCCGGTCATGAACGAGTACAAGCTCGAATTCAGCAATAACAATTCCTATACGACCCGCTATGTGACGGACCTTGCGATCGATTATCCCGGCAACGCCAATTACCAGGGCGGTTTCGCCAAAATCGGTGCGGGCCTCACGTTGCGCGCCCCGACCAACTTCTGGGACGTGGCTTTGATCGCCAACGACATCAACAACAAAGTGACGTCCGGAAATTGCGCCTCCTCTGCCTACAAGGAGGGCGTCATCATTCCGAACCCCTCAGGAACCGACGTCCCGGGGCAACCCGACGCGATGACTTGCTTCGCCGAGCCGGGGCGAGAGATCTGGTTGCGGGTGACCGTGCGGCCTTTCGGGCATCACAACTAGCGACCGCTCGGGAACAGGCGGCTCAAAGTGCCTCCGAGCGGGGCCGGCATGAAGCTGTCCCCATAGGGCCAGTCCATGAAGCCGAGGGCCGCGCTCGTGCCGCCATCGATATGCAAGGTCGTGCCGGTGATGGAGCGCGACAGGTCGCTCGCCAGGAACAGCACGCCGTTCACCACGTCCTCGACGGAAGGCGCCTTCTTCAGCGGCACGTACATCTTGTAGGTTGCGGCGAGCGCATCCTCACCGAGCGCCGCCAGCCGCTCAAAGTCCTGCGGGTAAAGCGCGCTGTTCGACGCACGCGCCGGCGAGGTGTCGGGTGCGATCAAATTGACACGGATGCCGTCGCCGCCGAGCTCGACCGCTAGCGCGCGGCTGAAGTTGGTGGTCGCGGCCTTCGCTCCGGCATAAACGGCATAGGTCGCCGCACCGCGATGCGCTTCGATGGTGGTGAAGTTGATGATGCTGCCACCGCGGCCGCCGCGTCGAATGAGGGGGACGGCACGCCGTACGCTGTCGATGATGTAACCGTAATTGAGCCGGATATCGCGGGCATTGTCTGCGCGCGTGGTCTCGACGAACAGCGAACGCTTCACTCCGCCCGCCACGTTGACGACGATGTCGACGCGATCGAGTTCCTTCTCGACGCGATCATAGAAGGCCTCGAGCGTGTCGGCATCGGTCACGTCGGCGCGAACCGACAGAATCCTCGATCCGAGCGCCTCGACATCGGGCACGATCGTGCGCAACGCCTCGTCGTCGTTGTCGCACGCGGCAATGTGCACCCCGGCCTGCGCGAGGCCCAGGGTGATCCCGCGCCCCATGAAGCCGCCTGCACCGCCGACCACCACTGCAACTTTGCCGGCGAGGCCGGCGTGAGCTTCCAGTAAACCCATGTATCACCCGATAGTTAGACCCCGCGACACTGCGATCATCTTAATCTCAAAACTGGACATAGACTCCCAAGCTGAGAATATAATCATCAACACTGTCGTCCAGATTGGGGACGTCCGCGTCCCCGCTGAGCGCCAGCAGGTTTCCACGTTAAATGATCGCCGCGAGAGATGTTGTCCGCTGCGCGATCTCCTGCCAATCACCTTGCGCGCTCTGAAGGCTGTCACCATGAAAGATAAGCTCCTCGACTGTTCCGACATCGATCGACTCCTCGGCAAGCCCATCGAGGGCGCGCGCTTGAAGGATCCCATCGGAAATCTCGACATCAAGCGGTGGGCCCAAGCGATGCACTATCCCAACGGCCTTCACTATAACGATGCATTTGCAGTGGATAGCCGCTTTGGGCGCATCGTGGCCCCGCAATCGTTTTCCGTCGCTTGCGACGACGGCCACGGTTCGGCGCCTTCGTGTGTCGGACGCATTCCCGAATCGCATTTGCTGTTCGGCGGAGATGAATGGTGGTTCTATGGTCCCCGCATCCTCGGCGGCGACATGATCCATAACGAGCGCATTCCGTTCGACTACGTCGTGAAGGAAACCAAGTTCGCCGGCCCGACCTGCTTCCAACGCGGCGATAACCACTACTACAACCAAAAGGGCGACAAGATCGCGACGCAGCGGTCCACGAGCATCCGCTACCGCGCCGATCTCGCGCGCGAAATGGGCACGCCGCAGCCGGGCGCCACGGAAGATCCGGAGTGGACCGATGCACAGCTTGCCGAGGTGGAGGAAAGAAAGTTCGAGTACATCAAAATGATGCATGACTTAGGTCATGGCAAGCGCTATTGGAACGATGTGAAGGTCGGCGACAAGCTGCCGACGCGTGTCATCGGGGTTCATAGCGTCGCGAGCTTCGCCACGGAATGGCGAGCCTACATCTTCACGACCTGGGGCGGAATGCGCCGCAGAACCGACATCAATCTGCGCGACCTCGGCTTCACCGAAGACATGGCCGGTAAAGAATCCGACGGCGAATGGGAAAAAATCAACCCCGAGCAGACCGACGGCGCTTACATCGGTCCTTCGCGTGGTCATTTATTCCCGCGTTGGGCGCACTATATCGGCATGCCGCGCGCTTACGGCTATGGCGCCTCGATGGGTTCTTGGATTCTCGACTATCTTTCGGGATGGGCGGGCGAGTGGGGTCTGGTAGTGCATTCCAATTGCTCCTACCGCGGCCCGGCACACACGGGCGATATCACGATTTTCAATGCAACCGTGGTCGGCAAAATGGTCGACGACCAGGGGCGGCCCGTCGTACAAGTCGACTTCAAGATGACCAATCAACTCGGCACCACGATGGCCACCGCCAAGGCGGAAGTGCAGCTGCCGGAGAACCCGTCATAACAGAAAAGCATGAGGCGATTGTCGCGGAGAGGAGCTGGGTCAGGACGTCGATTCCCAAAAGCACTCTCCTGATCGAAAACGGGAAGTACGACATCAAACGGTGCATCAGCACTCGCTGCTGATGTCAGATCAAGGGATATGCGCAATGAATGACCCAACGCCGGATCCAGAGACCATTTCAGCCATCGATCGGCTGCTTGCGATCGAGGAAATCAAGCGGGTAAAGGCAAAGTACTTTTATTACCTCGATCACAAGGATTGGAATGGCTGGAAGAGAGACGTGTTCGCACCGAACATGGTGTTTCATGTACCGGAGTTTCGAAGTGAACCCTGGACAGACGTCGACGCTTTCATCGCTTGGACGGCCCAGCAGGCCGGGCAGCAAGTATCGGTCCACCACGGGCATATGCCGGATATCGAAATTCTGTCGGCCACGACAGCCAAGGGAATCTGGGCGATGGAAGATATCTTGCGCCACCCCGAGGGTACGAAATCGCCTGGCGGCTTCAATTTTCTACACGGGTACGGCCACTATCACGAAACCTATGTCCGAACAGAGGCGGGCTGGCGCATCAAGTCCGTGCGCCTTACCCGCCTTTACGTTGAAAGCAAATAGCTCGCGCCGGGATGCAAACCTCAGCCCGCCGCTGATACCTCGCCGGACATCTGATTGGTCAAGGTCTGCGCCGCGGCAAGCATCGCGTCCTGGAGCTCGGGTAATCCGCCCCGCCGCAACGCACTGCCGATCCCAATGGCGACCAGCGCGTGACTGAGCTTCGCGCGCGAACGAAAAACGGGAACCGCAACCACTGTCACGCCAGTTATGTAGTTACCCGGGTCGACGGCAAATCCCTGGGCACGGGTGCGGGTGACTTGCGCTTTCCATTCCTCGAGGGTCGGCGGGTCATCCCAGCGCAGGGTCTTGAACCGGGCTTCGAGCTCGGTTGGTGAGTGATCGCCGAATGCCGCGATACAGCGGCCCGTCGCACTGATGAGCGCCGGAAAGCGACTGCCAATTTGCGTGCTGAGCTGCAGCGTGTGTCCCGATTGCGAGACGGCGACGACGATGATGTGTTCGAGGCCGACGATCTGGACGCCGAGCATGGTCACATCGAAGGTTTGACCGATGCGATCGAGCACCGGTTGTGCGAGGTCGTTGAAGCGGTTGCGTCGCAGCCAATGCCGTGCGAGCGTGAGCACGCCGGCCTCCAGAGAATAGCGCTTCGTATCCGGATCGAAGGAGACGAATTCTTCGGCGACCAGCGCTCGCAGCACGTGCAGGCAGGTGCTTGGCACGAGGCCGAGCTCGCGCGCGATGGATTGGACGCCCATTGGTGCATTGCTTTTCCCGAGCAAGCGCAACACCGCTGCAGCCCGCGAGATCGCGGGTGCTTTGGTCGCCTTTACGGCTCGCGCGAGGTCTCGGTCGGGTCGCAAGGCGGCTTGGCGTACGTCGGTCATTCGAACCTCACTTCATGACTTCGTCGTTCGACCTAATGCTCAGGCCGCACGAGGTTGTTGTACATATAGAATGGTATTCGATATTTGCAATGACTTCCATCTTCTGGCACATTGCTCCGGCGCGCACGGCCGGGCCACGCAAAGCTGCATCCGTGTCGACGCCGAGGGGAAAATAGGCTCAATCGATGGCAAAGCTCACCGAATACACACGCTACGCGGACGCCCAAGCGCACGCCGATTCGAAGGCGCTGTGGGATTTGTTCCGCGGCAACCGCGAGCACTTCAACATTGCCGACGAGTGCGTCAGCCGCCACGCGGATGGCTCGGGCCGCGTCGCGGTGCGCATCGCACACGCCGACGGAACCGACACGGCCTTGAGTTTCGACGAGCTCGCGGCCGGTTCTGCGCGCTTCGCACATTGGCTGGAGCGCAACGGCATCCAGCGGGGCGACCGAATAGCCTTCTTGCTCGAGCCCTCGCTCCCTTTCTATCTGAGTCTCTTCGGCGCCATGATGATGGGGGCGATCAGTGTGCCGCTGTTCACGCTGTTCGGCCTCGACGGCTTGAAGCTGCGCATCGATGACTGCCAGCCAAAGCTGTTGATTACGAACGCCGAAAAGGCGCCCATCGCCAGACAAGTCGAGGGTCTGCGGGTCGTGGTTGCCGATGCCGAGTTGCTCGATGAAATCTCGCGCTTGCCGGCCAAGTATCGAGCGGCAACACGGGCCGAGGACATGGCCGTATTCCAATATACCTCCGGCACGACCCGTGAATTGCCCGCGGCCGTCAAGCATTCGCACCGCACCGTGGTAACGCTCATGTTTGCGGCGCTCTACGGAACGGGTATTCGACCGGGCGATGAGTTTTTCTGTCCCTCTTCGCCTGCGTGGGGGCACGGACTCTGGCACGGCACGCTGGCCCCGCTGGCGCTCGGCGTCACGACCGGCACCTTTGCCGGCCGCTTCGATGCCGTGCGGCTCATGAAGGCGCTGCAGGATTACAAGATCACGAATCTCTCGGCCGCCGCCACTCACTACCGCATGATGAAAAACTCGGACAAGGCGCGCGACTTCGCGTTTTCCATCAACAAGCTGTCCTATACCGGCGAGCCCATCGATGCGGCGACATTGGAATTCATCGATGAGATCTTTCACGTGCCGGCGTGCAGCATGTATGGCACCACCGAGATCGGTGTCGTCCTGGTCAACTATCCCGGCGCGAGCGACTATGTCGTCAAGCCCGGCTCGCTGGGAAAGGCGGTCCCCGGCCTCAAGCTCGAAGTGCAGAAGCCGGACGGCACTCCCACAGAACCTGGCGTTGTCGGTGAACTCATGCTGTGGCGGCGCGATCGCTGGGAGAGCACCAAAGATCTCGCAAGGATCGATACGGACGGCTACTTCTATCATGCGGGCCGGGCGGACGACGTCATCATCTCCGCCGGTTGGACGATGAGCGCTGTCGAAATCGAGAACACCCTGCTCAAGCATCCGAACGTGAAAGAGGCGGCCGTGATCGGCGTGCCGGACGAGACACGCGGGCAGGTCGCAAAGGCGTTCATCGTATCCGACCGTTCGCCTAGCGAAGAATTCATCGATGAGCTCAAGACCTTTACGCGCGGGCGGCTGAGCCAGCACGAATTTCCGCGTCACATCGCCTTCGTGGGCGAGCTTCCCAAGACGCCCGCGGGCAAGGTACACCGCAAGATTCTTCGCGAGCGCGAGGCCGCGGCCGCGACGGCACACTGAGATTTTTTAGGAGACGACGAATGCAAACGACCACCAAACCCACCGGCAACCGCTTCCCCAAGATCACCGAAGAGGGCCTCGACGATCTTCGCAAGCGCATCGGGGTGCCGATCACCGACACGGTCGAGCCGTGGAATTTCGAGGCGACGCGCGACGGCATTCGTCATTACGCGCACGGCATCGGCGATGATAATCCGTTGTGGACCGATCCCGCCTATGCCGGGAAAACGCGCTACGGGACCATCGTCGCGCTGCCGAGTTTTCTATTCTCGACCAGCCGCATCGTGTCCGGCTACTGCGGCGGTCTTTCGGGTGTGCATGCCATGTGGGCCGGGGCGGAATGGACGTGGCACAAGAATGTGCTGCGCGGCGACGCCATTTCCACCCAGGCGCAATTGAAGGATCTGATCGAGCACAAGACGCGTTTTGCCGGACGCTCCTTTCAGCAAATCTATCACGTGGATTTTTTCAATCAGCACGGCGACAAAGTCGCAGACTGCGACTCCTGGGTGTTCCGCACCGATCGCGACGAGGCACGCGAGCGCGGCACGAAATACACCGAGGCGCGCGGCCGCGTCGAGCCGTTCAAGGACGAGCAGCTCGCCGAATTCAACAAGCTGTATGAGGCGGAGGAGATCCGCGGCGCCAAACCGCGCTATTGGGAAGATGTGCAGGAGGGCGAGGCGCTGCCCCGCATGATGAAAGGACCCATGACCGTCACGGGGTTCATTTGCTATGCGCAAGGCTGGGGAGGTCTCTACATCCGTGCGAACAAGCTTGCGTGGAAGCTGCAATCGAAGCACCCGGGTCTCGGCATCAAGAACCGATTCAATGTGCCGGACTGCCCCGAGCGCGTTCACTGGGACGAAGCCTTTGCGCTCGAAGTCGGTGCGCCGGGCGCGTACGACTATGGCCCCGAACGCTGCTCTTGGCTGACGCACCACATCACCAATTGGATGGGGGACGACGGTTTCCTGCAGAAGAGCAAATGCCAGGTGCGCCGCCACAATCCGGACGGCGACGTGCTCTTCATCGACGGCGTCGTTACCCGCAAGTTCATGGAGGGCGGCAAGCATCTGGTGGAGGTTCGCCAAAATGCCGAGACGCATCGCGGCGAAGTGTCGGCGAATGGCTCGGCAATCGTGGAGTTGCCCAGCCGCGCCCGCTAACCTCTGGCAAAATGGCGGCGAGAGAGGGGGTCACCATGCCGGAACTCAGATTCGACAATCGTGTAGCGGTCATCACCGGCGCGGGTCGCGGACTTGGGCGTGCCTACGCCGAGCTGCTCGCCTCGCGCGGCGCCAAGGTCGTCGTCAACGATCCGGGCAGCAGCATCAAGGGAGACGGCATCGAGGCCGATCCCGCGGCCGAGGTGGTGCAGGCAATCAAGGCGGCGGGCGGCGAGGCGGTTGCGTGCACCGAGTCGGTGGCGACGCCTGCCGGCGGCAGGGCAATCATCGCCTCGGCGCTCGATCACTACGGGCGGATCGACATCCTGATTCACAATGCCGGCATCGTCCGCGGCGCACCGCTCGAGGAGCTCAGTTACGAGGATTTCGAGGCAGTCCTCGATGTCCATCTACGCGGAGCTTTTCACGTCGTTCGCCCGGCGTATCCGCTCATGTGCAAGGCGGGATACGGCCGCATGGTGCTCACCTCGTCGATCAACGGGATCTACGGGAATCCGAAGGCGCTGAACTACAGTGTCGCCAAGGCCGGCACGATCGGACTGTCCAATGTCGTAGCACTCGAGGGCGCGGCCAAGGGCGTGAAATCCAACATCATCCTTCCCGGCGCCGTGACCCGGATGGCTGCCGGGTTGGATATCAGTGCCTATCCACCGATGACACCGGATCTGGTCGCACCGGTAGTGGGCTGGCTGGCGCATGAATCCTGCTCGATCACCGGAGAAATGCTCGCATCGATGGCTGGCCGCGTCGCGAAGGCCTACGTTGCCGAGACGCCCGGTGTATACCACCCCACGTGGACGATCGAGCAGGTGGCTGAAGATATGGCTGCCATCCGCGACACGGATCATCCGGTGATCTTTCCGCCCGCGCCTTCGGGCCACGTCGACCATCTGCGTTACAGCTTTGCCATGGCGCGGGCCGGCGGCGGCACTTCCACAAAGTGATCTCTGCAGTATAGTCTGTCCATGCAGAAGCGCAGATTGGGGCAATCGCAGATCCTTACGGCACCGCTCGTGCTCGGCGGTAACGTGTTTGGCTGGACGCTGGACGAAGCTGGCTCGTTCCGTATTCTCGATGAGTTCGTCGGTGCCGGCTTCGATTTCATCGATACCGCCGACGTCTATAGCACCTTCGTGCCTGGACATATCGGCGGAGAATCCGAGACCGTCATCGGCAAGTGGATGGCGCAGCGCGGCAACCGCAATCGCGTGGTCATCGCCACCAAGGTCGGGTTGCGGATGGGGCCGAACCGGGAGGGCTTGTCGAGAGCTTATATCTTCCGGGCGGTCGAGGATTCGCTGCGACGCTTGCGAACCGATTACATCGATCTTTACCAGTCACATTGCGACGATGCCGGCACGCCTCTCGAAGAGACGCTGCAGGCCTACGCCGAGCTGGTTCGCCAGGGTAAGATCCGTGCGATCGGTGCCTCGAACTACGGTGCCGCACGGCTGACCGAGGCGCTGGATCTCGCAAAGCGGGAGAGCCTGCCGCGCTACGAGAGCCTGCAGCCTGAATACAATCTCTACGACCGGGCGAACTACGAGACCAACCTCGAGGCGGCCTGTGCGCAGCACGGACTCGGTGTGATCACTTACTTTTCGCTCGCCAGTGGATTTCTCTCCGGCAAATACCGTTCGCCCGCGGATCTCAAAGATGCAGCGCGAGCTCAATTCGTCGGCAAGTATATGAACCCGCGCGGCGAAAGGATTCTGCGCGCATTGGACGCAGTCGCCGCATCTCATCGCAGCGCGCCCGCATCGGTCGCCCTGGCGTGGCTGATGGCGCGTCCCGGTGTGACGGCGCCCATTGCCAGCGCCACGAGTTCGGCGCAATTGCAGACGTTGATCGCCGCCGCCCAATTGCAGCTCGGGCAGGACGACATCGAGGCGCTCGACCGCGCAAGCAGCCAAGCCGCCGGGGAATGAGCGCAGCGCGCTACGGCCTCTTCGTGTCGGTACTCAGTCCGGAGTGATCGTAGGTCGGTGCGTCGAGGGGCGGCATAGCCGGCGGTGGCCCGAAGTCGGGGTTCTCAAAGAGCCGGGTCGCGATGTCCATCTTTCCGAGATAATGCAGCTGAAATAGGCGCCACTTGAATCTCAATTGGTCCGCCTGCTTCACAAATCGCTCGAAGTAGATACCAATGGAGTTGCCGGGGCGTCCGTCAAGAAAGGCGTTTTGCTCCGTAACATAGGTCCTGCCGGTGATTGCGCCATTCTCGATGTGAACGAGCGGCGTGCGGAAAGTCATCAGAACCCGCTGGAAATTGGGCATAAGACGCTCGAGATTTGCGACGATCTCTGCGCGGCCGCGCAAAATCCTGCCGCCAATTCTCCACTCGGCGTCCTCAGCAAAGCAATCTCCGAAAGCGCCAAAATCCTTACGCCAGACAGCGTCGAGGTAGCGCGCGTGCAGCTGACGAACTGCAAACTCGGCTACCATCAGGTCGGTCATGCAAGTCCCCCTTGAAAAGTTTCGTGTTGCCGAATAGTGCCGCATCGCAACTATACTGGCCAGCCCAAATACCGGGGTTGCGGCCGCGAAATCCATTCCGGCTCAATTGAGTTCGATGCCCATATCGGCCATCTCACGCTCAGCCCAGAATAGGCGACCGGTATATTCCATAGGATCCTCGCAACGTGCGAAATAAACCAGCATGCGCGAGGGAACGGTCAGCGGCACAGCAACACTATCGTCGAGCCCTGCGTTCTTTACCCGCAGAGCGACGAGCTCGGTCAAAACAAGCCCGGGGTGCATGCCGATCACGGCGATGTTCTTGCGGGCGAGTTCCGGCGCGACCGCATTCCCCAGCCGGTCCAACGCCCGCTTGCTCGCATAGTAGCCGGGAACCTCCAGACTGAATGTGCCAACGCTTTGCAGTTTCCGTGGCTCTTCCGGGAGGCGAAATACTTCGCCGCTTCCCGTGCTGAGGTTGATGATTCGCCCGCCCCCTTGTTTTTCCATGAAAGGCACGACGCGTTGCATCAGCGTGAAAGGCGCATGTACATTGACCGCGAATTGATAGAGCCATTCCTCTCTGCTGAGCTCCAGGAAGCGCTTCGACCAGGTCGCTCCAGCGGTCATGGCGGCATTGTTTATGAGAACGTCGACGACGCCGAAATGGTCGACTGTTGCGGCGACGAGATTATTTAAATCGGTCTCGCTCGCGAGATCAGTCGGAATCGCGAGCGCCTCCGCATTCATGTCTTCGATCTGCTGCACGGTCTCTTCGAGCGAACCGGGCAATTCGTTGTTCGCCGTCATCGTCCGCGCGGCGAGTACGACGTGGGCGCCGCGGCGGGCGAAATCGAGTGCGGCTTGCTTGCCGACGCCCCTGCTGGCGCCCGTGATAATCACCACCTTGCCGACCAGACTACCTTCCTTTTGTCGCTGCACGTAGCCACCTCGCCGGGCATTTTTGTAAAGGCCGGGAAGCACCTTAGAGGCTCTCAGTTGTTTCGGAGGAAAAATGCTTGCAGAGAGGGGACAATTCTTTCGATTAGGGGCAAATAGCCTCGCGATCTCCCTCCGCCCCCCTGCAACCGAACGTCGCTATACTGAGCTCTGGCATGGCGGGAGCGAGGTGGGTCATGACAGACCATATTCACTGCACGGAACTCGGGCATGTGGCGGTGCCCGGCATGCGTATAAAAGTGCGATGGTTCCCGGGGGGTGCGAACAACGGGCAAGTGTGGCGCGCGCGTTCGAGCATCTTGTCGTTCAGTCGGGTCATTGGAGAACCCGTCCAGCACCGTGACCTGGCCAAACGTTCATCGAGCTTCCGCCCGGCGGGGCCGTTGACGTTCTGGCCTCCTTCCGCGGCCTGGGAAAGCCGCAAGAATCACAGTCAGGTGCTCACGGTTTCGGCTTATTTCGACACGAATTTCGCCTCAGCGACCGTCAATAGGAATCCGGAAGGAATCCGCATCGACGACTTCTCGATGCTGGAGATGATGCAGATTCTTTGCGACGAGGTCAGGACGCCGGACGTGGCAAGCCGAGAGCTGGTCGGTGCGATCGGCAACATCCTGCGCATCAAACTGTCCCGTCTGATGAGCCAGCGAGCGAAGGAACCCATTCGAAAACTATGCCGTAGCGTGGATGGGGCGATGATCGACGGCCTCATTGGTCATACCGGGAGTCGCCTGCCTACAACGGCGGAGTTGGCGGAGAAATTCAATCTGGGTAGGCGAGACTTGCTGCGACTCTGCAAGGAGACGACAGGCATTCCGCCTTCGCGCCTTATAGAGGCGACGAAGCTCGACAGAGCCAAGACGTTGCTGGCGACGTCGACACTCACAATGAAGCAAATCGCGTACCAGGCAGGCTACGCGACGGCCAGTCATTTTTCGACAAGGTTCGGGCAGCTCACGGGTCTCACGCCAAGCGCATTTCGCGGCAGGGCACGCCGCAAAGGTGGCGGCATTTAACTCGACTTGAGTAACGACCACCCCGATTCGATGTGCTTGCGCATGGCAAGGGTGGCCGCGGACGCATCGCCCCGTGATAGCGCGTGCAGAATCTCCTCGTGCTCATGGGCAGCCTCCCGGCCGCGGCCTGCCACCGCATTGATCAGATCGAAAGGGTATCTCGCCCACAGAATCTGCACGAAATGCAGCGTCTGGGGCATGCCCGCCAGGCTGTAGAGGCGGCGGTGGAAGCGGTAATTGACGCCCCGCGCCGAGGCCCGATCGCCGGCATTGAAGGCGCGCTCGAATTCATCGGCCAGCGCACGCAGCTCGGCGATGTCCTGCGTGCGGATATTCTCCGCCGTGCCGCGGATGAGCCGCGACTCGAGCATCAGGCGCAATTCCAGAACCTCTTTCGAGGCCGTTGCGTCGAAGGGGACGACGCAGGCGCCCCGGTAGGAGTTGCCGTTGACATAGCCCTCGGCCTCGAGGAGCTTCAGCGCCTCGCGCACGGGCGTGATGCTCAACTGCAGCCGTTCGGCTATCTCGGCCTGCTTGAGCCGCGAGCCGCGCGGGAACATCCCGGAAATAATGCCTTCGCGCAGGAAGTCAGCGACCTGTTCCTCCTTGGTGCGGAAGTCCATGCCTTGCAACGCGCCTTCCTGCGGCGACTTGGCCTCCTTCACTCGAATGCCACATCCTTCGAGGTCTTCACCTGGCAGAATCGCTGCAGCAGCTTGATCGAGCTGTCGTGCTCCTCGGCAGACAACGCGCAGCAACAATCCTCCACCAGCACCATCTCGTAATCGCGGTCGTGTCCCTCGCGCACGGCAGCCTGCACCACCGCATTGGTGGAAATGCCCGAGCAGTAGATGCGTCGCACGCCATGGGTGCACAGAATGACTTCGAGATCGGTCCCATGGAAGGGGCTCACTCGATGCTTGACGATGTCGAAGTCTGTCGGCTGCTTGCCGAGATCCGGGTGCACCTCAGTGCCCCATTCACCCAACTTGAAAATTCCGTTCTTGCGGGCATTCGAGAAAATGGGCGAGTTCGCGGGGCACTCTCGATAGTCGGGGGAAAAGCCGACGCGCACGAAGCCGACGCGGATCGACGCCGCACGGGCCTTGTCGAGCGCTCGGCGGGTATTCTCCACGATGCGGCGCGCTCGGGACTGCTCGCCATAGCCCGCTTTCCCGTTCGGTCCGTTCTCATGAACGAGATCGTTTTCCATGTCGAGAACGAGATAGATACTGCTCATCGAGAACCCCTCATGTTTGGCAATGCATTCTGCATGACCGCAGGACGCCGATACAATGCAATCCGGTCAGGCAATCACCTCGCGCCTCTCCAGGTCGGCACGCTGGGCGGTGCTCAATCCCAGCAGCTCGCCGAACACATAGTCCTCGTCCTGCCCGAGTACCGGCGTCAAGCTTTTGATGCCGACTTGATCGGTCTTGGAGAATCGCGCCGGTGCGCCCACGGCCGCTCGCGGCGGAATGCCGGGAGCACTCACTTCGGTCGTTGCGCCCCGCATTCGCAGATGCGCGTCGTTGACGATGTCCAGCATGCTCCACGAAACGTGCGCACAAACACCCGCGCGCTGCAGGCGCTCCGCGGTGGCATCGGCCTCGCAGGCGCCGAGCCATTGCGCGAGCAGTGCATCGAGCGCCTCGCCGTGCTGCAGGCGAGCCGTCGCGGTGGCGAAGCGCGGATCGCTCGAGGCCGTCGGTTGCTCGAGCTCACGCACCAGCGCCTGCCATTCGGAGTCGTTTCTTACGGCCAACGTCAACCAGCGATCCGGCTGCCGCGTCGGGTACACACCATACGGCGCCATCGACAGATGTCTATTTCCCGGCCGCGTCGGCGTGATCCCAAGGCTCGCCTGAATGAGCGCATCGCCGATCATGGCGCTGGCGACCTCGCGCGCCGCCAGGTCGACATGCTGGGCTCGCCCGGTGCGGCGGCGCTGATGCAGGGCAGCCATCATCGCAACAGCCGCATGGATGCCGGCCGAGTGGTCCATGACATGGCGCATTTCCACCGGAGGACCGTCGGTGTAGCCCGACATCCAGCCGAGCCCGCCCCAGGCGCCGAACAAGGGGGCGTAACCGGCAAAGTGCGAGTCCGGACCGCTTTGGCCGCAGGAAGAGAGCGATACCAATATGACGTCCGGCTTGATCGCCCGCAGGTCGTCGAAGCCGAGTCCCAGGCGCTTCATCACGCCCGCTCGAAAACTTTCTGCAGTCACGTCCGAAATCGATACCAGCCTCTTGGCAAGGCCTATCGCCTCGGGTTGCTTGAGGTTAAGTCGCACCGACAGCTTATTCACCGATACCTGATCGAACGTCGCTGCCGCCAGCCGCCCGTAGACGGCATGGGGCTTGCGAAAGGCGTCGAGCCGTGCCTTGCTCTCGATCTTGATGCACTCTGCGCCAAGCTGCGCGAGCAGCTGTGTACAGAATGGCCCCGCCGCGTGAATCGTGAAGTCGGCGAGGCGAACCCCGGCCAAGGGAGCCTTGGGCACGATCACGATGGCGGCTCGTGGACCATCTCGCCGAGAGCCGGAACCCGCTCCGCGGCGGTGAGCGGCGTACAGCGAAACTGAAACGGAGCCACCAGAGCCTCGGCCTTCACCTGATCATCCAGCATCAGCGGAGCAAACAAGCCGCGCGCGCGCTCGTGCTCGCCTCCGAGCACTTCGGCCGGCGTGCGGTACTTCGCCGCGGGGACGCCGAGCTGCTGCGCCCAGCGCACGATGTCGTCGACCTCGTGCGCCAGCATCCAAGCACGGATGTGATGGTTGATTTCGTCGCCGCAACGGCTGCGCTCGAGTGGATCCTCGAGTGCAGTCTGCAGCGCCCACGCGGGACGGCCGAGCAGATCGACCAGGGCATTCCATTGCCGATCCTCGAGCGTGAGCAATTCGACATACCCGCCGCGTGCCTCGAATACGCCGCCGTAGCGGAAGTGGCGTGTACTGCGGTGCTCGAGCGAGCCGTCGCCGAATCGCTGCAGCGCGAACGCGCCGACGGCGAGGACCGCGTCCTGCACCGACACGTCGACATACTGGCCGCCGGTCGCGGGCGCCGCCCACCAAGCGGATAGCGCGGCAAAGGCTGCCATGGATCCGCCCTGGTATTCACTGAAGTGCCCGTAGATTTTCAGCGGCGGTCGGTCGGGGAAAAGCTCGTAGCAGAGACCGTTGGGCAGCAAAAAGCCCTCGCCACCCGCATGCAGCAGGTTCACCTCCTCGCCGTCCCAGTCGGCCTTCGGACCACTTGTCCCGAACGGCCGCACGCTCACATGCGTAAGAGCCGGGAACCGTTTGGCGATGGTCTCGCGATCCAGGCCCTGTGCTTCGCGTTCCTTCGGAGGTGTGTCGTCGATCAGGATGTCGGCGCCTCCGAGCTCGCGCTCCAGTGCCAGCCGACCTGCCGCTTCGCGAAGCTCACACACCCAGCTGCGCTTGCCGGCCGCGAGCGACGCAAACAGCGCGCTGTGTCCACCGAGCAGCGGCGGTGCGGTTCGCAAGGGCGAGCCCGCAGGCGGCTCGAGCATCACGACCGAGGCTCCCAGGGTGGCGAGGAGTCGTCCTGCATACGCCGCCGCCACAGTGCGCGAATGCTCGACGATGCGGCACCCCGCCAGGGGGAGCTCGGCGCCGGGTGGCGATTGCTCTGCAGACATTGTCCGATCTCCGGAAGATCGCGTCGTGCGGCTAGCGAGTCACCGGCAATTCGAGGTCCACGCCCGATCCATCGATGAAGGCGGGAAGCCTGACGTCGCGCGACGGCAGCGCCACGGTCGCGAGGCCGGGGGTGGTCACTTCACCTCGCTGGTTCTGCGCGGCAATCACGATATCGACCAGCGCAGTCTTGTCCTTGACGTACTTGCGAGTGACCTTGCCTTTGCAGAAGGTCGTGTCGCCGACGATGTTGAAGCGCCGCATCTCGGTCCGAACGCGCTTTAAGAACGCGGCATCACCCATCCAGTTGGTGATCAGGGAGCACATCCAAGACGAGCGCTGGGGGCCGTAGTCGTAGGTGCCGGGCACGCCCACTTCCTTCGCGACCGACTCGCGGTGATGCCCGATTCCGGTGTACTCCACGCCGCTGCCGGCTTCGGGGTTGCGGAAGAAATGGCCCGGATGCTTGACCGCAGCCTGCAGAATCACGCCATGCGTGTGTCCGCGGCCCGAGGCAACTAAAAAACCCATCGTGTCCATCAGAGAGAGCGGACCCCGCGCGATCGTCGGCAGCTCTTCACCTTCTTGTACGTCCTCCCAGTAGCGTACGGCAGCGCCGCGGATGTTCTTCGGCTCGCCGAGCACGACTTCATCGATGCGGTCACGCTCCTCATTGGTGTATTCGTACTGCTCGATCTCTTTGTATTTGCCGGCGTCGCGCGCCGCCTTGCGCTCGTGGCGGGTGCAGGTGCCCAGGGCGCGGGCGAGGAGCTCGCTGCGCTGGTTGTAATAGCAGGCCTCCACATATTGCAGCACCAAGCGCCCCGAGAACTTGCTTTGCTTCTCTTCGACGCCGACGACGCGCTCGATGGCGGTGATGCGATCGCCGGGTCGCGCATGCCGGAACAGCTCCCAGTCGTTACCGGCGTAGAAGCCATGCACGCCCGGAAGGCCCCACCGCGTACGCCCGAGCCAACCGAAGGCCATGGGAAACATCGGATGAGCCAGCATGTTGCCGTAACGAGTGGCGGCCCCGTAACCGACATCCCGATACAGGGGGTTGAGGTCGCCGATGCCGTTGCACCAATTGCGCAGCGTGTCCGGCGTCGCGTCTTGCAGGTAAGGTCCCTCGGGACGCAAGTGCAGGCCAATCATGGCCTTCGCATCCGCAATGGCTTGATCGGTGATGCGGCCCTCGGCGGGGGCGGAGCCGACTTCAGACGGAGGAGCAGAGGTGCTCAAGGTGAGATCTCCCGGAAAAATGAATGCAGGGTGGATGAGGAGGGTAGCGTCACGGTGAGCCGCGGCTCACCGCCGCCCAAGCAAACGCGTCCGGTGTCGATTCCGCAACGGCGCCCGCTCGCAGCAGCGATTCGTATTCTGTCTGATCGATGCCCGCGGATTTCAACACTGCCGCGGTGTGCTCGCCGAGATCCGGCGGCGGCAGCGCGCGGTCGGCGGCGTCGGCATGCAAACGCGGAAATTCCGGCACGGCGAACTCGAAACCGCGAAAGCTCACGGGGCGCAGCTTTCCCGGTTGGTGTGCCTGGGGTGCGTCGAGCACGCGCTCGAGCGGCACCACTTCGGTGAAGCCGACGCCCGCCGCGCGCAAGGATGCGGTAGTTCGGTCGAACGACCGCGCTGCGACGCTTGCCTTGACCAGCCCCTCGACCTTTTCTCGAGCTTTTCTGCGCTGGCGCACGGTGGCGAGCGATTCATCGATCGGAACTTCCATTGCCTGGCAGAACTTCCGCCAGTGCGAGTCATTGAGCATGAGCAGGTAGATCCAGCGCTCGTCGGCGGTCTGGTAAGCGCCATAGCCCGGCATGCTGAACTCGCCGTGCGGTTCGCGCTCCGGCTTGCCCAGCAGCTGCGTTTTCAGTTGTACGCCGACGAGATCTCGCGACGCGACGTGAAGCCCCGTCTCGTACAGACCGATCTCCACGGCCGCGGGCTGCTTGCCTTCTTGCAATCGCAGCATCGATGCGAGCATGCCGATCACGGCGTACGCACCGGCGAATTGGTCGTGGTAGGAGGGACCCAAGCGGCTGGGCCGCCCGTCGATGCGGTTGGCCTCCATGACTCCGGTGGAGGCTTCGGCCACCGGATTCGAGGCCAACTCCTCTTGCAGCGGGCCCGCGCCGTAGCCGCGAATGTGGCAGTAGATCAACCGCGGATTGATGGCTTCACAATCCGCACGCGTGAGCTTGAGCTTACGTGCCGCTTTGGGCGAAAGGTTGTGCACCAGGGCATCGGCGGTCTTCAGGAGCCTCTGGAACGCCCCCTGTCCGTCGGGCGTCGACAGATCCATGCACACGCTCTTCTTGCCATGACTGTAGGCTATGAACGTGCCGCTCGGACCGCCACGCACCAGGCTTCTCGTGGGATCGCCCGTGGGCGGTTCCACCTTGATGATCTCCGCGCCGAGCTGCGAGAGGATGTGGGCCGCAAACGGTGCGGCGAGCATGGTGCCGAGCTCGATGACGCGTCGACCGGCGAGGGGAGCACTATTCATGGTAGCCAGAGACGTAATATAATATACAATGCATTCTATATTATTTGGGGGTAGGAGTCGAGCGAATGGCGTTTGAAGCGTGGATTGGCCGGCAGGAGGAACGCAGCGAACGAATTCTCGCATCGGTCGCGGCCTCGATGGCCGCGACCCTCGATCTCGAGCGCGCGCCGCAGGCCGGCGAGCCGTTGCCGCCGGGATGGCAGTGGTTGTTCTTCAATCCGGCAAAGCGCCGCAGCGAGCTCGGCACCGACGGTCATCCCCGATTGGGCGGATTTCTGCCGCCGATCGAATCGGCGCGCCGCATGTGGGCAGGCAGCCGCGTTCGCTATCGTGCCGACTTACCGATCGAGGCGCAGGCAACGCGACGTAGCCGTATCCTGAAAATCGAGAATAAAACCGGCAAACGCGGCTCGCTGTGGTTCGTGACGGTTCAGCATGTCATCAGCTGCGAGGGGACGCCGCGCATCTGCGAGGAGCAGGATATCGTCTACCGTGAGATCACCGCGCACGCGACGCACGCCGTACCCGCCGTACCCGCCGTACAACGTTACGACGGCGTGCCGCAATGGAGTATCGGCATCGAGCCGGACACGACGCTGCTGTTTCGTTATTCGGCCTGACCTTCAACGGTCACCGCATCCACTACGATCGCGCGTACGCGCGCGAGCAGGAAGGATACCCGGACCTGGTGGTGCATGGTCCGCTCACCGCGACGCTCCTGCAGCGCCTCGCGTTGGATCATGGCGCAGGTCGTGCATTGGCGCGCTTCGATTTTCGCGGCGTCACACCGCTGTTCGTGGGACGTCCGTTCCTGCTCGAGGGGCGGCAAGCCGAAGACGGAGAGCTGGCGCTGTGGGCGCGAGGTCCCGAGGGCGAGCTCACACTGTCGGCCACGGCCTCGTTTCGATAACAAGCCGAGGAGAATTTTGCATGGCGCAGCATCTGAGCGGACCGCCGAGTCTCGCCGGACAGGTGGCTCTGATCACCGGGGGGTCGGGAGGCATGGGCCGCGCAATCGCGAAAATATTCAGTGGCGCCGGCGCTCGGGTCGTGGCGACCGATCTGGCCAAGCATGAGGATCTCGGACCCGGCATCGAATATCGGCGCTACGATGTCACTTCGCGCGCGGAAACCGATCAGGTGATCGACGCTGTGCTCGCCAACCACGGCAAGGTCGACATTCTGGTGCTCTGTGCGGGGATCATTGCGCGCACGCCGCTGTCGACGAGCACCGACGAGGAGTGGAACTCGATGCTCTCCGTAAACGTGCTCGGCGTCGTCAACCCCGCGCGCAAGCTGTTCCCGCTCATGTGTGAGCGCGGCTTCGGCAAGATCCTGGCGGCGGGCTCGATCGCGGCCAAGAACGGCGGCGTGGCGTCGGGCCCTGCGTATGTCGCGTCCAAGTCGGCGGTGCACGGCATGATGCGCTGGATCGCCAAGGCCGGCGCGCCGCACGGTGTCTATGCCAACACGCTGGCGCCCGGACCGGTCGAGACGGCGATGTGGGCGAGCGTCACGAGCAACCAGGCACCGGCGGCGACCGCAACCGTTCCCTTGGGACGCTATGGCAGCGCCGAGGACATTGCGCAGGCGGCGCTGTTTCTTTGCTCTCCGGCGTCAAACTGGATCACCGGAACCTCGCTGGATATCAGCGGCGGCATGTGGATGGACTGAAGGGGAGCGACACCATGTCTGAAGGAAAGGTGCCCGCGATTGGCTTCGTCGGCTTAGGGGTCATGGGTGGTCCCATGTGCCGGAACGTGGCGCTCAAGCACGGCGGCGCGGTCATTGCCCACGATCTCCGCGACTCCGCATTCGCCGCGCTTCAGGGGACGAAGGCGCGTCGTGCGGCGACGCTTGCGGACGTGGCACAACAGGCCGATATCGTATTTCTGTCGCTGCCTGGCAGTGAGCAGGTCGAGCAAGTCTGTCTCGGCCCGCAGGGACTCGCTGCCCACACGGCCACGCCGTCCGTCATCGCCGACCTGAGCACGACCACGGTCGCCGCCGCGCGCACGATCGCCGGGCAGCTGTCGTCGCGAGGCATCGCATTCGCCGATGCACCGGTGGCGCGGACTCGTGAGGCTGCACAGCGCGGCGAGCTCAGCATCATGGTCGGCGCGGACGAGCTGCTTTTCGCGCGCCTCGAGCCCTTGCTGCGTTACATGGGATCCGATGTCACCCACTGCGGCGGCGTGGGGTGCGGTCAAGTGGTGAAGCTGGTCAACAATGCGCTCGTGTTCGAGAACACGGTGGCGATTGCTGAAATGATGGTGTTGAGCGAGCGTGCGGGGGTGCCTCCCGCGGTGCTGCTCGATGCGGTCGCGAAGGGATCGGGCGACAGCTTTGTGTTGCGCAACCACGCCCGCAAATCGATGCTGCCGCGCGAGTTTCCCGAGAAATCGTTCCCGCCCGAGTATGTGCTCAAGGACATCGGCTATGTCCTCGAGCTGGCCGCGCAGGTGGGCGTCTCGGCACATGTTACTGAGCTTGCGCAGCGCTATTACGCCGCGGCTGCAAACAACGGCTGGTCTGGGCGCTATTATCCGGCGGTGATCGAGGTCGTGGACCGCGACATCGAGCTGCCTGCGCAAACATAGGAGGAGGACATGCTCAAGCTGCAAGGTCGTGTGATGACGAGTGGACTGGCTTTTCCGGAAGGCCCGGTGGCGCTGCCCGACGGCAGCGTGCTGGTCGTGGAGATCGGCGCGGGACGATTGACGCGCGTCTTGCCGAGCGGTGAGCGGGGCGTCATCGCAAACGTCGGCGGGGGTCCGAACGGTGCGGCGCTCGGCCCGGACGGGCATTGCTATGTCTGCAACAACGGCGGCTTCAAGTGGCGTACGGACGATGGGTTCACACGGCCCATCGGCGAGGCGGCTGACTACAACGGCGGCAGCATCCAGCGCGTGAATCTGGCCGGCGGAGAGGTGCAGACGCTGTACACGCACTGCGACAGCAATCCGCTGCATGGACCCAACGACATTGTCTTCGATGCGCAAGGGGGCTTCTGGTTCACGGACTTCGGCAAGAAGCTCGCGGACCGAATGATGCTCGGTGCGGTGTATTACGCACGCACCGATGGGACCTTCATACGACGCGCGGCATTTCCATTCTTGACGCCCAACGGGATCGGTCTCTCACCGGATGGCAAAACTCTGTACGTCGCTGAGACCGAAACGAGCCGGCTGTGGTCCTATCCCGTCGTGGGTCCGGGAGAGCTGGCGTCGCAGCCATTCCCTTCGCCGAACGGCGGCACGCTGGTGCACGGTCTGCCGGGTTATCAACGATTCGACTCGTTGGCGGTCGAGGAGGGCGGCAACATCTGTGTCGCGACGCTGGTACGGGGCGGCATCAGCGTGTTCTCACCCGGCGGAGATTTGCTCGAGTTTCACGAGGCTCCCGAAGGCTATTGCACCAACATTTGCTTCGGCGGGCCAGACAAGCGCACGGCGTATATCACCTTGTCCGGCTATGGCAAGCTTTTCGAGGCGCGCTGGCCACGCCCAGGGCTCGATCTGGCAGCGTGGCGCCCATGAGCGGCGTGGTTCGCCGGCAAGACTCGGCCGTCGACCGCCTGCTCGGGGCCGTCGATACGGTCAATCCGTTCGACATGCCCTTTTCCGAGCTGCTGCCGCGCCAGCTTGAGGCCATCGATGAGCGCTTCAAGGACCGCATCGGCAAGATCAAGCTGCTGCAGAACCGCGCCGAGACCGGTGGGGTCGCCGAGATCCGCCGCATGGCCGACATCGTGCCGCTGCTGTTCGCACACACGGCCTACAAGACTTACCCGGAAGGGTGGCTCGTCGAGCAGAAGTGGGACCGCATGGGCCGCTGGCTCGATACCGTCTCGACCCATCGAGTCGAGCGCACGGACACGCAGGGGATTAGCGGACTCGACGCCTGGCTGCAACGGCTCGAGAGCCAAGGCCACTATGTCTCCTGCACCAGCGGCACGACCGGTAAGTGCGCGATGATGAACGCCACGATGGCGGACAGCGAGTTCGCCGGCCACAGTTTGTTGCGGGCCATCATCTGGGCGGGGCTTGCGCCGAATCACGATCGGCGCATGATCAGTCTGGGGCAAGTCGCTGCCACGCCGCGCAATCGCGCCAGCGGTAAGCCGATGCGGGAGGCTTTCAACCGGCCGGACGTCGTGCCCTTCGCCCCGAACGTGCCGCCCATCACCATCGGCGGGATCACAGAGATGATCGTCTTGCGCAAGAAAATCGCCGATGGAACAGCCATGCCGACCGAGATCGCGTATTTCGAAGCGCAGGCGGCGGAGCGGCAGAAGGCCATCGAGTCGTCCATCGAGCAGGCGGCCGAGGCGCTGATCGAGAGCCGCGGGATGCCGCTGCACATCATGGGCCTCTTCGGACCGCTCTATCAGGTCGCGGAGCGGGTGCGCGCCAAAGGCTACAGCGGCAAGGATTTTCGCGAGAACAGCGCCTTTGTCAGCGGCGGGTTGAAGCGAGTGCAAGTACCACCCAGCTATCGCGAATTCATCTTCGAGACCCTCAATCTATCTTGGGAACGCGTCTGTCTCACCTACGGGATGCAGGAGACCAACACCAACGCGCCACGCTGCAAGGCCGGCCGCTATCACATGGCCCCATGGGTCATGCTGCTGTTGCTGGATGAGTCGGGCGAACACTTGCTCGAGCCCACCCCGAGCGGCGAGCTCGAGGGCCGTGCCGCGTTCTTCGATCTGTCGCTCGACGGCCGCTGGGGCGGCGTGATTTCCGGCGACAAGATCCGCGCCACGTGGGCGCCATGCGCCTGCGGCAACCGCAGTCCCTCGGTGGCCGATGACATCCAGCGCTACGCCGACACGGCGAGCGGAGACAAGATCGCCTGTGCCGGCACCATCGAGGCCTATGTGAGAGGTGTGTCATGAGTCTTGTTCCAGCCCCTTTTTTCGTGCGCGGTAAGCTGCTTGCGGCCACCGAAACGCGCCATCGATCGCGCGACCTCGGCGTCGACTTCATCACGCCGCAGCTCGACCTCGATGCGCTGATCACGCGACGCACTGAGCCCGGGCCGCTCTTCAACGTCAAGCTGAACGAGATCCTCGATTTCCTGGCCGAGACCGGCGAGCGTATGCGGCTCGACCGGGGCGGATACCTTCGCGAGGCCGTCGACCGGATAGCGGCGACCAACGTTTTGCCGAGAACGGTGATCGAGCACAACGTGCGGATGGCGGCGGATTATCTCAACAAGGCGAAGCTATTGGAGTATGCCGAACAAAACCTCGGCAACGCGCGGGTGCTCGATGATTGGCTGCCTCGGGTGGACAGCACGGGCCGCCGCAGCTTCACGCGCGCCTTCCCGCCGCGCCTCATCCACGTTCTGCCGGGTAATTCGCCGCTGGTGTCGGCTCAGTCAATCGCCTTAGGTGCCATGGTCAAGGCGGTCAACTTGTTCAAGATGGGCTCGAGCGACCCGTTCATGGCCGTCGCCATCCTGCGCACCATGCTCGATGTCGATCCGGACCATCCGGTCCCGCGCTCCATGTCGGCGGTTTACTGGCGGGGCGGCGATGAGCAAGTGGAAAGGGCGATTTTCCAGCCGCAATACTTTGACAAAATCGTGGCCTGGGGCGGTGGTGATGCAATCAACAACGTCATCAAGTATCTGATGCCCGGCCTGCAGCTGGTCTCGTTCGACCCGAAGACCTCGATCTCGATGATCGGGATCGAAGCCTTCGACTCCGACGAGGTCTTGGAGGAGGTCTCCACGCAAGCCGCCCATGACGTCGGCCTGCTCAACCAGGAAGCCTGCGTTTGCAGTCGCGTGCTGTTCGTCGAAGGCGACCGCCCGCAAGTCGATCGGTTTTGCGAGCGCCTGCAGCAAAAGCTCGTCGATCGCAACGCGCTCTCCGGCAAGGCGCCGCCGCTGCCCCGCGATCTGGCAGAGGAAGTCGATTCGATGCGGCTGATGGATGACGAGTTCGGAGTCTGGGGAATTGGCGATGGGAGCGGCTTGGTCGTCCGTTCGGACGAGCCGGTGGATTTTCACCCGATCAACAAGACGGCCAACGTGGTGCAGGTGAAGTCACTCGACCAGGCGCTCAAATACGTCAACGTCGCCACCCAAACGGTCGGTGTCTATCCGCCCGCGCGACAGGCGGCATTGCGCGATGGCCTCGCAAGCGGGGGCGCCCAGCGGATCGTGCGGCTGGGCGATGCCGGTGGCCAATCCGTCGGCGCACCGCACGACGCCATGTACGTCCTGCATCGATTCGTCCACTGGATCGTGCAGGAGGATGGCTTCGTGTAATGGCCGAGGATCAGCGTGCTCGCTTCAGCAACCGATCGAGGCTCGCGCCGAAATTCCGGGTCTGCCAGTAGTTCAGCATCGCCGTCATGATGTGCAGCTGATTGCGGGCCGTCTCATTCTTGCGGAAGACCGGATCAAGCGTCCCCGCCGCGGTGGCGGCTTCGGGCAGGCGGGCAAGAATCCGTGACGGTGATTGGATGAGGTAGGAAACGCCCATCATCGCCACGTAGAGCTGCAAGTGCAGCTCCAATTCCTCCACATCGAGGCGCGGGCCGCCGTGCTCGTGGAGCTCGGCGATGAACAGAGCCAGCAACTGATCGAGGTGCCGGTCCCAGATCGCGAGGGGCGCCCCGCACAGGCACCCCCACAATGCGAAGGCCACGTTCATCTGGTTGACGTGGCCCCAATCCATCAAGCCACACTGCAGAGCGCCCGAGGCGTCGCGCCGGAACCAGGCGTTATCGATATTGGCGTTCCAGTGAATCAAGGCGATGAAATCGGGATTGCTCTGCAGGAAGCGTTTGACGGTCTTTTCGTGCTCGAGGAACAGGCCAGCTTCGCGATCCAGCTGCGCAACGAACGACGGAGTCGCGATATTGGCGGGCAGAAGCTGAGGACATTTGGTCGCGAACTCGGCGTACCGCGAGACAAAGAGGTGCAACTTCGAGTCATCGAAGGGGATCGGGTCGCGAGCGGCCGCGGCCTCGGGATCGAAAACAAATTGCGCGTCAATGTCGCGGGACAGCCGGCCGGATTTATGCGCGGCGGCAATCCGCGCGAGCGACTTCAGGATCACGCGGTAATAGGCGAGCGGATCGGTGAGCTCGTGATCGAGGCATTTCTGGCGGTGCGGCTCGATCTCGCCGGCGCCGAAGGCGATCCGTTGCGTGATGATCACACCGGTGCGGGATTCGTGATGGTAGTCCGCGAAATAGGCTACGGGAACGGTGATTGGAAAGCCCGGCAGGCGGGAAAGGGCGGCGAAGTGGACTTCGGTCTCCATCTCGTGCTTGCCGCGGTCGTCGCGGATTTTGTCGCTGAAATCTCGCGAGAATTTCACGAAGAGATCGCCATGCAGAGTCGGGTCGGGCCGCTCGAACTCGAGCGACAGGAACAGTTTCTGACCCGTGCTGCCGCCGGGACATATCTCGAGGCGCGTGATGCGCGCAATGCGATTGTCTTTGGACAGAGAGCCAAAGGCTTGAAAGGCCTCGGTCAGGAAAGTCTCGCCGCCCGTTCGCAGAGCTTCACTGTGCGCCGGAATGAGAAGGCCGGTCGCGTCGCCGCGCACGAAATCCATCGGGTACTGGCGCCTCTAGGCCGGGGCGCCGGCCACGAGGCGATCGCTGTCGAGCCAAAGCCGCTCGGCGGCGGCTTCATCCCGGCCGAACGCGCTGACCGTTCCCGGCGCTCGCTGGAAGAAGTAGCCACCGGTCGTCTCTCCCGGCTCGCGCGCCGTCGCGAGCCAGATCAGCGTGTCGGCTCCGTCTTTCGCCGACATCACCCTAGCAACATTCGCCGCGAAGTATTGCTGCATGGCATCGTCACCGTAGCTTGCGAACCGGGTTCCCACGATGCCCGGATGTACGGAGTGGGCGACGATCCCGTGCGGTGCGACCCGCCTCGCGAGGGCACGCGTAAAGAGCACATTGGCCAGCTTGGCATTGCAATAGGCCTGGGTTGGGACGAAGTGCTGCAGCATCTGCAAGTCGCTCCAATCGAGCCCAGCACTGAATTCGTGCGCACTCGAGGCCGTGCTGATGATACGCACCGAGCCCCGTGGCTGCCCGGCGGCCGCAGCGCGAAGCAACGGCAGCAGACGGTTCGTGAGCAAAAAGGGCCCGAGATGATTGCCGGCGAAGGTGGCTTCGTTGCCTTCGGGCGTAACGACGCGTGCTCGGCATGTGCCACCGGCGTTGTTGAGCAACACGTCGATCCGATTCGTGCGTGTCGCGATGTCCTTCGCCAAGCGGACGGTGTCCGTCATCAGCGCGAGGTCAGCGCGTAGCATGTCCACTTGGACCCCCGCGGCGGCGGCGCGGATCTCGGCCAGCGCGGCCGCGCTGCGTTGCGCATCGCGCCCCACGCCGATGACGCGCCATCCCGCTGCCGCGAGTGTCTTCGCCGCTTCGAGCCCGATGCCCGAGCTCGCTCCCGTCACCACCGCGACGCGCGCATCTAACATGCGATTTTCACTGTACGACGTCCTCGTTCAGAAGCGACGCGCGGTCGACTCGAACAATGGAACCAATGCGCGGTTTGATATCCGTGACATCGATGTTCATTTGCGTGGGTTGCGGCGGGCGCAAGCTGGATGATGGCCGGATCCAGCGCGCGCTTGAGGGGTGTGGAAGCAGTCTGCCTTAACTATGTGCGGCAGTATAATTTACTTGAATTCCAAATCCTAGGGGTTCGCTCAAGGCGCACAGGGTTGATGGTGAATTTCGCATGCAGTGCCGCGGGCGGCGCCGGGGATTGCGGACGCCGCCCAAATCACGCCGATCATCAGCGTGCCGCCGTTATGCAACCGCTTCGCGTGGAGTCCTGCGACGTCCTCGAAGGACGGCGAAGCCGCCTAAGAGCATGGCGAGCGCGGTGCTTGTCGACGCGGTATCGATCTCCGGCACCCCGTGCGGTGGCACGTAGTTCGCCGGCGGCGGCGGCCCGGCCGTGCTACTCACCAGAGCTCCTGCCCAGTCCACGGTGAAGCTGCTGAAGTCTTTGGAGGAGCCCGGTGCGAAGCTGACGGCAGTCCCTGTCGATCCAGTGATGTCCAGATACAGGGGTGCTCCGGTTGAGTATCCCGTCGAGCCGACTGTGACGCTGCGCAGCGTCATATCGATTTGCGCCGTGTTCGTGCCGGGTGCCGCAAATATTGTGAAACCGCTGATGGTTGCGGCCACCGGTTCTCTGCCGCCGGAGACGTCGATCGTGCCCCCGCCCGAGTTGTAAGTCTCAGAGTACAGCCCACTCATACCGGTGACCGCCGTGGCGGGCCCCACCTGGGTACCCGGGGACATGGCGATCGAGAACCCGTAGGTTCCCGAGATCCCGGGAATCGCGGAAGACACCGCGACGCACGCCATGCAACTGCCCGCAGTCACCGAATACCCACCGCTGTTTGTAAAGTCGATGGTCTGTGTCGATGTTGCGGTGGAGTCGATCCCAATGAGAGTGGTCGGCTGAGCGCGTGCAGCGCCCGACATTCCGAGAGCGAGCCATATCCCGGCCGATAGGCAGCTCGCGCCGCGAGCGATTTGAATTCCGAATCGAGGGTTGCGCTTCATGGGGCCCCTTCATTCTTACTCGTGTTGGAAAAATAGAATCCTTCACTTAAGAAAGCGAATTCCCGCCCTGAATGAGCTCAATTTTTATCGTTGCAGCTGGCGCAGCCGGTCGCGGCGGCTGCAGCTTCTCAGATAGGCGCGCCGATGCGACATATTCACTGTCTTGATTTCCTAGCGGAAAGCAGCGGCGTTTCAGCTCACCCCGAGCGACCCGCACTGAGATTTTTCTCGACTTGAACCCAGACGCCTATCAAGATGGCCGCAAGTGAAGGGATTCAGATGCGTGACGCAGTCACCGATGAGCTCATGCAGCAATGGCGCGGCGGCGATCCTAACGCGCTGCAGCAATTGCTTCCACTTCTTTACGACGAACTACATCGCATCGCGTGCTATCAATTGCGGGGCGAGCGGTCCGATCACACCTTCCAGCCGACGGCCCTTTTGCACGAGGCATATCTGCGCCTTAGCGGAATTAGGCCCTCGGAGATCCAGGATCGTAGTCACTTCATCGCGCTAGCCACTCGTCTCATGCGTCGGGTGCTCGTCGACCACGCTCGCGCCCACTCGGCTGTAAAGCGCCAAGGCGGGGTGCGCATCACGCTGAGCGATGCTCTTGACCTGCCGGCCGAGCCCGAGGTGGACCTGCTCGGCGTGGACGAGGCACTGACGCGGCTCGCGAAATTGGACGAGCAACAGGCTCAAGTGGTGGAACTGCGATTCTTCGGCGGCCTATCCATTCCAGAAATCTCCAGCGCGCTCAAAATTTCGGCATCCACGGTCAAGCGCGATTGGACCACCGCCCGCGCGTGGTTGCGACGCGAATTAACGCGTGCCGAGGAATTGTGAATCCGCCGCGCTGGCAGCAGATCAAGGCCGCTTTGTACAGCGCGCTCGAGCTCGATCCACAGGTTCGCTTATCTTATATCGATCGCATCAGCGCCAATGACCCCGATATGCGGCGGGAGCTCGAGTCGCTGCTCGTCGCGTACGAGGGAGCATCGTTGGCGTTCCTGGAGAAACCGGCGCCGGGCTTGGATTCTCTTCAATCACTCGCCACGGACGCCTGGAAGGGCCAACGCGTCGGCGCTTATGAGCTGATCGAACAAATCGGGTCCGGAGGCATGGGGGAGGTCTATCGCGCGGTACGAGCCGATGATGAATATCAAAAACAAGTTGCCATCAAGCTCGTCCGCGTCGGCCAGGATTCGGCATTCGTCGTACAACGTTTCAGGGTGGAGCGTCAGATTTTGGCCGCGCTCGATCATCCCAATATCGCCCGGTTGCTCGACGGCGGCACGACCGGCGAGGGCCTGCCTTATTTCGTCATGGAGCTGATCGATGGCGAGCCCATCGATCGGTATTGCGCGTCTCGCGCGCTGGACGTCGCTGCGCGACTGCGTCTATTTCTGCAGGTGTGCGGGGCCGTGCAATATGCGCACCAGCGCTTGACGGTTCACCGCGATCTGAAGCCGACCAACATCCTGGTGAGTACGGATGGATCGCCCAAGCTCCTCGACTTCGGGATTGCGAAAATCCTCGCCGCGCAACCGCAGGCGCGATCGGACGCGGAATCGAAAACCGAATTCAGGATGATGACTCCGCGGTACGCGAGTCCGGAGCAAAGGGAAGGGCAGCCGATCACGACTGCCAGCGATGTGTATTCGCTCGGAATCGTGCTGTATGAGTTGCTGACAGGCGGAAAACTGGCCGATGTCTCCGTCAAGGCGTCGACGAGTGGGTCGGTAGCGGTTTTACTGCCGCGCTTTACGAAGCCGAGCGCAGCTGTCCGGCGAGCCCAGGGCGAGTCGCGCTCCACAGCGGCCGCCAAGCTCGACAAGCAACTTCGCGGCGACCTCGACAACATCGTGCTCAAGGCCATCGAACACGAGGCCGCGCGCCGCTATGACTCCGTGGAGCAGTTCGCCGAGGACATACGGCGGCATCTGCAGCATCTGCCGGTCGTCGCCCGGCCGGCAACCGTTGCCTACCGGGTGAGGTCATTCGCGCGGCGTCATCGGGTCGGCGTCGGCGCAGCGGCATTGATCTTACTGGCCATGCTTGTCGCCGTCCTGACCACGCAGCGCGAGGCTCGCATCGCTGAACAGGCGCTCGCGCGCGCGCGGGCGGAATCACGCGCGTCCGATCAGGTCATGGGGTACCTGCTCGCGCTGTTCGACGGCGCGAGTCCGGACAAGACGGGCGGTAAGCCGATCGATCCCCGGGCTCTCGTCGATCGAGGGCAGAGCCAACTCGACGGTCACCTTTCAGACCAACCGATGCTGCGCGCGCGCATGCTTGCCGCGCTGGGAACGCTTTATTGCAAGCTCGGGCAGGCAGAGCCGTGCCGCCGCGATCTCGAGCAGGCGCTGTCGCTGCAAAGCTTCGATCCAGCCGCCGATCCCATGATTGCTGCGCAGTTCGATGGGCAACTCGCCGCCGCCTACAATAGCGCGGGTCGCGCCGATGAGGCGATCGCGCTCCTGGGACGGGCGTTGCGTGTGTTCGAGGCCGAGCAGCCGCCGAGCGCCGCGGCGATGGCTGCCGCCCTGTTCGAGTTGGGACGCGCGTACCGAGCGAAGGACCAGCCCTCGAAATCGATTGTCGTGCTCGAGCGCGCGCGCGCGCTGTTGCGCGATGCCGACGGGAGCGACTCCCTCGATTCGGCAGATACGCTCGGCGCTCTTGCGATCGCGTATGGAGAATCCGGCAGAAGGAGCGATTCGTTGTCTCTTGCGGGGGCTCGCGTGGCGCTCGTGAAGAACAAGGTAGGCGAGGGTGATGTGCGCTATTTCGATGCGCTCAACGATTACGCCGAGGTCGCAATGGATGCCGGGCGAGCCGATGAGGCGGAACAGGACTGGCGGCAAGCGGTCGACGGCTATGTGCGCGTCTACGGACGAGCGAGCGAGAGTTCGATCGATACCGAACTGAGCCTCGCCGACGCCTTTTTCAGACGCGATAAGTTGCGCGAATCGATCGCTTGGTTCCGGCGCGCCGTCGAGGACTACCGCATCGCTGGAACGTTGGATCGCTCGGAATACATTGGCGCTCTCGGCGGTCTTTCTCAGGTGCTTTGGCAGTATGGCGACTATCGCGGCGCCGAGGCTGCGGCCCACGAGTCCTATGTGATTTCGCAACGTATGCGGGGTCCGACGCCTATCGAGGCGACCGCAGCGGCCTTCAAGTGGGCGCATGTCTTGGCGTTCGTCGGCGAACCGCGCCGTGCCTTGGATCTTCTGTCGACCGAAGTGCCGGGGGATCCGAACGTGATCGCCGTGCGGCGCTGGGAAGGACGCAGACTCCTGTGGCGCGGCGATTCCTATCGCGAGGCTGGCGCCTACGCGCAAGCTGATGACAGCTATGATCAGGCTATCGCGCTGTATCTCTCGCTCCAGCAGCCGCAAAGCGTTGCCTTGAGCATGGCTTATGAGGGCAAAGCCTTGTTGCTCGGACAGCGACGAAATTTCGCCGAGGCGATACCACTCTGGCGGCTCGCGATTTCGGGGTATGAAGCCAATCAGTACCAACCCAACGGTCCAGCCATTGCTTCCGCGAAGGTCCACCTTGCGGTTGCTCTGGCGGCCTCGGGACAACCCGCGGAAGCTCGATCGCTGCTGGTTGCGGTCGACGAAATTGTCGAGCGCGAGTTGCGGCCGGAGCATCCCGCTCGGCTGGCAGCCGCTCGTCTACGGCGTCAGCTCAAATTTCCATAACCGCGGCGCTCGGCCGCGTTGGGAGCGAGTGCCGCGCCGGTTAGGTGAGCCCTTTCGGTCCAGGCGTGCCCATGTACTTGGCGAGATTGCGATGCAGGCTGGTCACCGCACCTTCGGATTTAGGGTTCGGCAAGGGTCCGCGAAAACCGCCGTTCTTCATGCCCTGCTGCACGGCGGCCATGTTGGCAAAGTCTTGCACCAGAACGCTGCCCCAAGTCGGATGCTCCCTCGGCAGATACTCCCATTCCGCCGGCGGCTCCTTGCCGCGCGGATAAAGCTCGTACACCGCGGCCTCGAAGATGCATTTGTCGGGGTCGTACCCGAAGGGCCGGGCGCTGTAGCAGAGCATGTTGTTGACGGCGTGACCGATCTGAAAGTTCGGGAATATCTGCCAGGACGTGCCGCTCTTGCCCACCTGCTCGGGGGCGACGGTGGGCCAGATCACGCCGCGCGCGGCATCGTCGCGGCGCGCGGAATCGAGCCAATGTTTCAGCACTTTGTCCGCCGGCGTTCCCTCCGGCAGCTCGTCGACCAGGCGCACGGCCGCGTCCACCAAAGTCTTGGTGGTGTTCGTATTGACTTGCTCCCAGGTGTAAACCTGCATCTCCGCCGTCGATTTTCGGGGATCGGGGCCTGAGCCTAGGCGAAGCTTGGCCTTGTTCTCATCGAGTCCCTTGGGCGCGTCGTAGCCGATGTGGCTGTGCTTGCCTTGCGGTCTCCCCCAGCCGACGAAGTTGCCGAAACGCATGAATTCCGGATGAGTCCCCGGCACGTGGTAAGTCTCGTCGAACGCCTCCATGGCGACTTTCCAGTTGCAGTCGAACACGATCCAGCGGCGCCATCGGCAGCGCATGTTCTGCAGCTCGAACGGCTCGAGCATCGACGCCGCGGGCTCGAGATAATCTCGCAGGGACTCGCTCTTCGGGTCGAGGTTGATCCAGATCCATCCGCCCCACGTGTCGACCTTGACGCCTCCGAGCCGGGTGCGCTGATCGTTGAGCGCGCCTTGCCAGTTCTCCTTGTCCATGATGTAGGTGCACTGGCCTTCGAGGTTGTAAGTCCAGGCATGAAAACTGCAAACGAACTTCAGTTGCTTGCCCTTGGCGTGGTGAGCGCCGGGGGGCGTGTCGACCAAACGACGCCCGCGATGGGAGCAAACGTTGTAAAAAGCCTTGATGGTGTCGGGCGCCGAACGCACGATGAGAATCGAGTCATCGAGGATCTGATAGGTAAGATAATTGCCGACCTCGGGGATCTCCTCGACACGCCCCACCTGCAGCCAGACTTTGCGCCACAATTTGTCGCGCTCGGCTCGGGCGTACTCCGGTGAAATGTACGGTTCGACACTGTGAGTTTGCGCCGGCGGCAAGTCCTCGGTCGCTTCGGACAGTGGCTGTCTTTCGAGCTCGACGGTCTTGTTCATGCGATATCTCCGACTTTCTCAGCGCTTGATCGCAGCACGGAACGACTCGTCCTTGAGGAACAAGGACGTGTTGTCCGCGCCGAGATGCGTCCACTTGAGGTTGAGGCCGCCGTCCACGAGAACGGTCTGGCCGGTGATGTAGGACGACAGGTCCGAAATGAAAAAAAGAATCGCGCCCGCCTGCTCGTTGGCATGCGCGCGCCGCCCCATGGCAATGGCGTTGCGGTCGCGCTCCGTATCGTCGTCGATATACGCCCCCGATCCGGGGGTGATCGTGGTGCCCGGGGCTATGGCGTTGATGCGAATGTTGTCGAGCGCGAGCTCTACGCCCAAGGTGCGAGTCGCGGCGACGATCGCCGCTTTCGCAGTGCCGTAGGCAACATGGAACGGTGCCGTGTTCATCCCGCTGATCGAGGAGACGGAGACGATCGAGCCGGGAAGGTGCTTGTCCCTCAATTCTGCGGCGACCGCCTGACTCATGAAGAACATCGTCTCGAGATTCTGATTGAATAGCGCCCGCCAGTCGGCGCGGGTCACCCGGGTGCTGCGCATCCAAGTCGAACCCGCCGCGCCACCCGCGACATTGACGAGACCGTACAGCGCGCCCTTCGCGCGCCGCGCCGCCTCCAGGGTCGCCGCCACGCCTTGGTCGGTCGAAACGTCGGCAACCACGGGCACGATCGACAATCCTTGCTCGAGTAGCGGCGCGACGTTCTTGTCGATGTTCCCGCGGGAGCGGCTCACGGCGACCACGGTGGCTCCGGCTTCGGCGAGCATGCGCGTGGTGTGCGTGCCGATCCCGCCGCCCGCGGCGCCGGTCACGATGACGATGCGGCCGTCGAGATTGATGAGTTGTTTTTCCATTGCAGCCTCAGCCTTGTAAACGCGGTAGATATATCAAGCCGCGGAACCCGCCCCTTAACCTTTATAGACAGGGGCTGAGGGGAAGTAAAGAGCTAGTACACAACAGTGTAGTTCAATTGCAATGCGGCCCGGCGTGGGGCCGGCAAGTCTCCCCGCCCCCCCTTTTTTCGGGCGTCCCCAAAGACCTGGAATCGGCTAGGATTTGGCATAACGACGGCTTGGAGACACCCATGAGCAATAGCAGTTACACGGAACTCGCCAAGACGCGGCGCGACTGGAAGGGCGAGCACCAGAGCGCGTATTTGCGCTCGGGGGGCGCCGAGGGACACATCATGGATGTAACCGACATCGGCGGCCACCCATTCACGACGATGCTGCTGCTTCAGTATGTCGGGCGCAAAAGCGGCAAGACCATGATCACTCCGCTCATCTACGGGGACATCGGCGGGGAGGTGGTGATCGTCGCGTCCAAGGGCGGTGCGGATCACCATCCGGCGTGGTACCTCAATGTCAAAGACGCCAAGGAACTGTCCTTCCAGATCGCCACGCAGGCCTACCGCGCGAGCTGGCGCGAGCCGCAAGGCGCGGAGCGCACCCAGGTCTGGGACTTCATGGTCAGCATATTCCCGCCGTACAAAACGTATCAGGCCTCGACGACGCGCCAGATTCCGCTGGTGATGATGTCCGTGATCGGGCCGACGGACCGATTCAAGGAGTAGGGGTGGCGCGGCGGATCGAGAGAACGCTGCCTTCCGCATCGCCCGATACATAGAGGGTCCCGTCCGGTCCGATGGCGAGACCGGCGAAGGGCCCCATCGGACCCGACATCGTCCCGACCGGACCCAGCACCTTGGGTGTGACCCCCGGCGGGGCGCCGACCGGCAGATCGGCGGCGATGGTGCGGCGTGACCGGCCTGCCAGATCGCATTCGATCAACTGCTTGGCGCCGACATCGATGACGTACAGCGATTCGCCGCGCACCGCGATGCCTTGCGGCTTGGAAAGTCCGTCGAGCACCGTGTGGGCCTTGCCGGCCGATAGCTTGACGACGCGGCCGCCGGCCGCCTCGGAAACGAAGCAGGTGTCGTCTGCGGCGACCGCAACACCGCAGGGCTGCTTGAGGCCGGTGGCGAGCAGTTGCACGTTACCCGATTGAACCGAATGCACGCGGCCCGCGCCCTGCTCGGCGAAGATCACGGCTCCTCGCGGTGCGATGGCGACGCCGTATAACTGATCGAATCCCTGGGCGAGCACTTCTTTTTTCTGCGGCTCGGGCCAGAAGCGCGCGACTTCACCGTTCGCAGTGGTTACGACGAATTCGCCAGGGCCGGCCGCGGCCGCGCCGCGGGAATAGCCGGGATAGGCCGAGTCAAACAGAAAGCCGACGCGCTGCGGCGTCTGTCCGGGCCGCAGGGTGTAGCTAAACGGACCGTCGGCTACGAAGAGGACGCCGTCCGCACCTATCGCGAGACCGAGCGGAAAATTAAATCCCGCCGTGATGAGAGGCTTCGTTTTGCCGCCGTCGAGAATCTCGGTGATGCTGCCGTTGATATTCGATACGAACAGCCGATTGCCGACGAAGGTGCTGTTGTCCAGACCCGGCGTGAGATTCGCGAGCACCGTGCGATCGCCGCTGCGAGGATCGATGCGTAAGACCTGGCCGCTCATCACTTGGGTCGAGATGATGAATCCTTGCCGATCGAATTTGACGGAATCGGGGACGCCCAGATCGCCGGCCACTTTCTCGGGCGCACCGCCGTCGAGACCCACGCGCCAGATTTCGTTGGTTCCCATCACCGGGGTGTACAGCTTGCCGTCCGGCCCCACCGTGAAGGCATTGGGCATGGGCACATTGTCCAGGATCATCCGCGGCGCGCCGCCATCAAGATCGAGCTCCATGATGCGCCCGCCGACGCGGCATTCGCCGGCAATGAGCCGGCCCTCATGAAACGTGATCGGATTGGCCACCGGCATGTCGCCCTGAAGCACCCGGGTTGTGCCGTTCGGGGCGCGGACGCTGACGCGCCCCTCGGTGATCTCGGTTGCATAGAGATTGCCTTCGGAGTCAAACGCGAGATCATCGGGCCCCACGATGTCACCGCCCATCGGGCTGATTGCCTCGATCGCGCCGGTCTCGACATCGATGGCACTGATCTGGCTACCGCTCACCTGGGCCACGTAGATGCGCCCATCGGGACCTGTGCGGACGCCGTTCGCGCCATACAGCCGACTGGGCTCGGTGAGGCGTTGCTGGATCCACCCGTCGGCGAGGCCGGCGGGTCTAGCGGCTGTATAGCGTCCACTGGGCTGCGGCATCGTGACGGTCTCCTTGGCGAAGGATCAGCATAGCGTCGCCCCGTCCGAGGAGCAAACCAGGCGGGGAGCCGAGTTCGTTGCGCGCCGAGCTTACGAGTGTGAGCTAGCATAGAATTTGCGAGATGACCGATAAGGATCGCCCACTCCGAAGTCTGCCGCAGGTGCAGCGATTGCTCGAGATGCCGGCCACGACTTCGCTGTGCTCGGAGTTTGGCCGAGCGGCAGTGACGCAGGCGCTCCGCGATGTGCTCCAAGACGTGCGCGAGCAAATCGGCGCGGGCTTGCTCGTCAGCGCGCCCGATGCCGAGACACTCATCGCGCGCTGCGTGCCGAACCTCGCGGCGCGCCGCCGGCGCGGCCTGCGCCGCACGATCAATGCAACCGGAATCGTGCTGCACACCAACTTAGGTCGTGCCCCGCTCGCGCCCGAAGCCATTGCGGCAGTCGCCGAGGTCGCCGCTGGTTACTGCAATCTGGAAATTGATCTTGCCACCGGCCGCCGCGGATCTCGCACGCAAGCCATCGAGACGCTGCTGTGCGAGCTGACGGGCGCCGAGGCGGCTCTTGCCGTCAACAACGGCGCCGCGGCCATTTTGTTGGCACTTAGCGCGCTGAGCAGCGGCGGCGAGGTGATCATCTCGCGCGGCGAACTGGTGGAGATCGGCGGCGGTTTCCGTGTGCCGGACGTGATCCGACAGGGCGGTGCGCGCTTGGTCGAGGTGGGCGCCACCAACAAGACGCGGCTCGCGGACTACCGCGCAGCCATCGGCCCGGACACGCGGGTGCTGCTCAAGGTGCATCAGAGCAACTTCCGCGCGATCGGGTTCACTGCGGCGACCTCCATCGCACAGCTGGCCGAGCTCGCCCGTCCGCACGCTCTGCCGTTGGTCGCCGATGTCGGCAGCGGATTGCTGCAGAAAGCGCCCGGCGCGTCGGAGCCCACATTGCGCGAGGCGCTGACGGACGGCGCGGATCTGCTGACTTGCAGCGGTGACAAGCTGCTCGGCGGACCGCAAGCGGGACTGATTCTCGGCCGTAAGGCCCTTGTCGATCGGCTGCGCGATCACCCGCTGTTGCGGGCCATTCGCCTCGATAAGCTGTCCCTTGCGGCCCTCGAGGCCACGCTGCTGCTGCACCGGGATAGCCCTGAGCGAGTGCCCGTGCGACGAATGTTGGGACAGACCGAGGCGGATCTTGAGAGCGCGCGCCGAACGCCTACAGGCTTTGGTCGAAGGCGCCGGGCTCGAGCGAACCGAGGCGTTCGCCGGCGGCGGCGCGCTGCCCGAGGAGCGGATCTCAAGCTGGGCACTCGTGTTGCCCACCCGCGTCGGCGCCGACGAAGCGGCCGGCTCTTTTGCGCTCGGGTGATCCGGCGGTGATCGCGCGCATCCACGAGGGGCGCCTGCTGCTCGACATGCTGGCCGTGTCCGATGACGATCTCGCGGAGCTCGGCGCGGCGCTGCGCGCGGTGCACCCATGAGGCGTCTCGTGCTCGGCGTGCTCGGGCATGTCGATCACGGCAAAACCGCGCTGGTTCGCGCCTTGACCGGCAAGGACACCGACGCGCTTGCGGAGGAGAAGCAGCGCGGAATATCCATCGCGCTCGGCTTTGCGCACCTACGGGTCGACGGGGATACGGAGATCGATCTGATCGACATGCCGGGCCACGAGCGTTTTGTACGCACGATGATCTCGGGCGCGACCGGAATCGATGCCGTGTTGCTGGTCGTCGCCGCCAACGAAGGAATCAAGCCGCAGACGCAGGAGCACGTCGATATCGCGAGCCTCTTGGGTCTGAGGCGGGCGCTGGTCGCGATCAGCAAGGTGGATCTGGTCGCGCCGGAGCGGTCGCGTCGGGTCGGCGAGGAGGCCATCCTGCTGCTCGCGCGCATCGGGCTTCGAGGCGGGGCCACCCATTATGACCTCGGCGCCGCGTGCAACCGGGCTTGAGGATTTGCGCGAGGCGCTCGCAGCGCTCGCCCGACATCAGCAACCGCGCGCCGTCGATGGCCTTGTCTTCCTGCCCATCGATCGAGCATTCAGTATTGCCGGGCACGGTCCGGTGGTGACGGGAACGCTACGCGGAGCAAGCGTTGCAGTCGGCGATAGCCTCGAGTTGCTGCCGTTGCAGCGGCAGGTGCGGGTGCGGGCGGTGCAGATCCACGGCGCGGCCGTGACGGCCGCCATGCCCGGGCAGCGCGTTGCGCTGAATCTGCGAGATATCGAAACCGTCGAGCTGATTCGCGGCATGGCGCTCGCCGCCCCCGAGGCACTCGAGAGCTCGGAATGGCTCACGATGTCCGTGCGCGCCGTGGCAGGCGCGCCGCCCCTGAAGAATGGGGCGAGACTTCGGGCGATCCTCGGCACGCATGAGCTCGGACGCCCGGTTGCGCTTGCTGGATCGGGACGTGCTCGAGGCGGGCGAGACCGGATTTGCCCAGATCCGCTGCACCCTGCCCGTCGCGGTTCCCGCGAGCGAGCACGTGATATTGCGTCTACCCTCCCCGCCACGGACGATCGCCGGCGGCAGAGTGCTCGATCCCGTAGCGCGGCGCGAGCGGCGCAACTGCACTCGATCTTGCAACGGCTCGAGGATTTGCGCGATTTGCCGGCGGCGCAGATGATCGCCGCGGAAGTGGTGCGCCAGGCGCCGGCCGGGACGACGCTGCGGCGCCTGTCGCAGCTCTCGGCGCTCGCACGCCGCGGCGTCGTGGAGCTGATCCAGACGCTCCCGTTCGTGGTGACGCGATCGGGGCTGGTGCGTGCGCAAGGCCGACCTGGATGACCTGCTGTCGCGCAGATTCCCGCGCTCCTCGCGCAGCACGCGACGGGGCTCTCCAGAAAAGTGCTAGCGTGCTTTCCCGGAAGCGGCGCCGCGGTGCTGGATGAGGCGCTCGGGGAGCTGCTGGCTCGAGGCGTCATCGGCAAGCGCGGCAGCCAGTTCGCGTTCCGCAGCCCGCGCAGGATCGCGCCCGCATCCGCAACGAAGCCGATCTCGCCTCTGCGTATCGCAGAGACTTTGCGGCAGGGAGGGCTTACACCGCCGAGCCCCAGCAGCATCGTGTCGGATCTGCAATCGTCGCGCGCAGTGGAAGCGGTTGTTGCGCGAGGGTGTCATCGTGCGTGCCCGTCGACCGCGCGAAGGGAAAGGAAATCCTGTTCCATCGGGATGCGATCGAGGCGGCCCGGCGCCGACTGGCGCCCTTGCTAGAGCGGGAGCCGGGCCTCCTGGTTACCGAAGTCGGCGCGGCGCTCGGCATCTCGCGCAAATACAGCATGCCGCTCCTCGATCATCTCGATACGATCCGCTTCACCCGGCGCGTCAAAGATCGCCGCATGCGTGCATAATCTGACGCTGCCGTGCGCCGCGCGGCGTCGCCGCTCATGAGCAGAAAGAGGACACTGGAGATGAGACCGCTCAAGAATCTCTGCGAAGTCGCGGTCATCGGCGGCGGTCTCGCCGGCCTTTCCGCCGCACGGCACGCCGCGCGTCTCGGGCGTCTGGTGACGCTGTTCGAGAGCAGCGGGCTGTTCGGAGGCCTCGTCGCAACGGTCGGCGAGGTGGACGGCGTTCCCGTTCCGGGAAAATTCTCCGGCCAGGATCTGGCCATGCATCTGCTGGAGGATGCGCGCAAGGCGGGGGTTCGGATCGTGCAATCGGGCGTTGCAAGGATGGAGCTCGAGAGGCGCCTCACGCTGACCGATCAGGAGAACGCGGTCTATCATCCCGAGGCCATCATCGTTGCTTCCGGTGCGTCGCTGCGAAAGCTCGGTGTGCCCCGCGAGGAGGAGTTCCTCGGCCGAGGCGTGTCGCGATGCGCGACGTGCGATGGTGGATTTTTTCGCGGCCAGGATGTGGTTGTCGTCGGCGGCGGCGACGGCGCGGTCCAGGAGGCGCTCGTGCTCGCCAAGACCAGCCGGCAGGTCATCATGGTGTGCCGCAGCCCGCTGAAGGCAAAGCGCGATTATGTCGACCGGATTGCCGCGCGGGAGAATGTCGCTTCCTCTGGGACAGCGAGGTCAGCGCGATTCTCGGCGACGAGGCGGTTGCCGGCGTTCGCCTGCGCAACGTGAAGGACGGCACCAGCTCGGACATCGAATGCAGCGGGTTTGTTTCCGTTCATCGGTGCGACGCCCAACAGCGGATTCGTTCCGGCGTCGTTGCTGACGGCTTCGGGACACATCAAGACGACCGCCGATCTTGCGACCTCGGACTCGCGCGTGTTCGCGGTGGGCGCGGTGCGCGCCGACTATGGCGGAAACCTCGTGCAGGCGATGGCCGAAGGCGTCGGCGCGGCGGAAGGCGTGGTGCGGTCAAGTTACACTGATCGGCCCGGGAGCTTGCGCTAATATCGGCTGACAGCTGGCGGTTTAGGTTCAAGGAGTTTGCGATGGCAAAAAAATCCAACGGCGATGGGCTTTATGAGGTGGTCTGGCCGCGCGGTGAGCGCAAGCAGGCGTTGCGCCCGCTGGCAAAGCGGCTCGACACGCTCGCGGGAAAGACCATCGCGCAGCTCTGGGATTATCTGTTCGCGGGCGACGAGGTTTTTGCGGCGCTCGAAGAGACGCTGCGCGCAGCAATATCCCGGCGTGAAATTCGTCAGCTGGCGCGAATTCGGCTCTACCCATGCCGTGAACGAGAAGGAATTGCTCGCCTCGCTGCCGCAGCGCTTCAAAGAGCTGGGAGTGGATGCCGCCATCTCGTCGATGGCCTGCTGAGGGAGTTGTACGCCCGCCGTGTTGCGGGCCAGTGAAGCGTGCGAGCGGGGCGGATTCCCGACCTCGTCGCTCGTCTGCGAGGGTTTCCTCGGCCAGGCCGCGGCGACCTCCGTTGGGCTTGGCATGCCCAATATGCCGGTCGCCTTGATACCGGGACATCCCGGCGCGCAGAGCCTGGAGGAGTTGCGGGCGAATGTGCGCAACGTCACGGCCGCGCAGGTGATCGAGAATTTGTTGAAGCAGCCCGACCGAGCACCGTCTCGAGCCTGAGCCGAGCGCGCGCGACATCGTGTTCCGCGGGACCTTCGAGGAAGTGAACGCTCATTTCTATGAGCGCGAGTGGAGCGACGGCCTGCCGATCGTTCCGCCGACCGTCGAGAAAATCGAGGAGTTCCTCAGCTTCACCGACAGCGCCGCCCGAAGAATCTCTCGGCATTCTTCTGCCGGAGAATCGCGCAGCGACGATCTGGGCAGTGGCCGCCAACGGCGTCATGGCCGGTTGCCGTCCGGAGTACATGCCGATTCTGGTGGCGCTCATCGAGGCCATGGCAGATCCCGCCTATGGCGTCGAACACAGCGGCAACACGCCGGGATCGGACACGCTGATCGTTCTCAACGGACCGATCATCAAGGATCTGAAGTTCAACTACACCCAAGGCGTGCTGCGCGAAGGCTTCATGCGCGAACACCTCGGTGGGCCGCTTCTGGCGGCTCGCGCTTCGCAACATGGCGGGCTTTCTGCCGCACAAAAACGACAAGGCGACTTTCGGCAACACCTTCCGCGTGGTGCTCGCCGAGAACGAGGATGCGCTCGCCAAGATCGGCTGGCCGCCGAATAGCGTCGACATGGGATTTTCGGCGGGGACAACACCGTCACCATCTCGCGGATGACGGGCGGCGGTGTCATGCCTTCCGTCACCGGCAGCACGCCGGAGCAAATGATGCCCTATCTCGCCGACGGCGTCGCCAAGCAGACCGGGTGGGAAATGGTGTTCACCGTGGGCGGCCTTTCATTCGGCACCTTGCGCCCGGTGCTCGTGCTCAGCCCCATTCTGGCGGAAACCATTGCGCGCGCCGGCTGGAGCAAGCAGCGACGTCAAGCGCTATCTGTACGAGCATGCGCGCACGCCCGCCTGGCGCGTCGAGGCTTTCACCGAGAAGTGGCTGGACTTTCGAATCGGCTCGCTCGAACGCCAGGTCAATCTCGGCCGGCTCCCGAAGGCGTTCCATGAATCGAATGATCCGAACCGGCTGGTGCCGATCGTGCTCGACCCGGAGGACTTCGTGGTGCTCGTCTCCGGCGATCCCTTGCGGACCAACGCCTACGCCTTCGCCCAAAACGGCTACCTGGGTTTCCCGGTCGCCAAGAAGATCCGGCTGCCGCAGGACTGGGCGAAACGGGTGCATAAACCGGGCCGGTAGCGAGCTGGCGGAAGCGGATGGGAATCGAACCCACCGCCCGCTGTTCGCGGGCCACTGGTTTTGAGGACCAAGGAAGCCACCAGGCTTCAGTCGCTTCCACAATTCGCCTAAGTTACCGTGATGGCGCTGCGATTGCGATCAAATCAGAAGAGGAGCGCGTGTATGACCGAGAGCCCAGGCGAAACCGAAAGACCGCGTTTCGCGATTTTTCGAGGGAAGGACGCGATCGCCGGCGCGGAGATGACTTGCATGACGTACGAGGCAGTCACGCCGATGGTCGCCGACGGCGCCCAGAGAGCGCTGGCGGCGGGCGCCGACGCAGGGTCCGAGCTCAAGCTATTGTTCGCCATCCCGGGATTCAGCCTCGCCTACGTTTGGTTCAAGAGCGATTTCCCGCTTCCTCGCCACTCTCACAACGTGGACTGCCTTTATTACATCCTGAGCGGCTCGCTGATGATCGGACAGGAAGAGCTCGGCGCGGGCGACGGTTTCTTTGTGGGGCAGGAGGTGCCGTATACCTACAAGGCCGGCAGTGCCGGCGTGGAAGTGCTCGAGTTCCGCGCCGCCGATGTGTTCAATATCAAGGTGCTTGCGAACAATCCGGCGTTTTGGGATAAGGCGATCGAGACTGTGCGCAGCCGCCAAAGCCAGTGGGCCGAGGAGCTGCGTCCGGCAGAGGCCATGCGGCGCCCGTAGACACCCTGGCTTCGCTCTACGGAATGGGAACTGCCTGCGCGCCTGCGATGTATGCATCGACGTCTGCCTGCAACATCAATCGCCTGGCCTCCAAGGCATTAGCCGCCGCAGTTATCTTGCTGACGTAGTCGGCGCTGCTTGCATACCGCTCCGCAATGGACAGTCGCGGATCGCCGGCATTGGGGCCACCCGGCTGTCGAGACGCCGCGGTCGGCGCGAAGGGAATTCGCTGACCGGTCGCATCGCATCCATCGACGATAGGCACCGGTTGTCCGGCGTGGGCGGCGCGCAGCCCCCAGCCGGTATAAGTTGCGAGCGGGACCGAGACATCCGGCAGGCGCACGCCGGCAATATCGTTCCCGTCCGCGTCCGTCTTGGGAAGGTAGATCCGATAGGGCGTCCCCAATAACTCGGGCGGCAACACCGAGAGGATGCCTGCGTCAAACCGTGGGCCGAAATTCCAGAGGTCGCCCGTGTGGTGAATGCCGTTGTACTCGACACCGGGAATGCTCGGGAAGCCGAGGGTCGCTTGAGGCAACGCGGCAGCAAAGGTGCCGTCGGCGATGCGCGGCACGGCATTCGGCGGGGGTGAGGTGCCGTGAGTGACCCATTGGTCGAGATCGACCAAGAGGGCCCGCAGGACAACATTGCCGACCATGGGGTTGGAGGGTTGTTGACAGATTCCGGGCGTGGTCGTCGCGTCGAGACTGACCGACACCGAGCCCGCGCTGTGCTCGAGGCTGGAAAGCAGGTAATAGCGCACTTGCGGGGTTCGCGCGAGATCGAGATCGTGTCCCTGGCCATCGGTGACCAGCATCGACCCGCCCTTGGCCCAAAATTCGTTTTCGGAATTGACCTCGAAAATCTGCGGGCAGGTGTTGCTCCGCTCGCACGTGTCGAGTCTTCCGCCAAACTTGCCGGTGACCGGGTCATACATCGGCACATCGGCGAAAGGAAATTGGAATTCCGGAGTCCAGCGGGCGATGTGCTGACGATGTGTCCGGGTCGGTTGGGCGAAGCGGTAATTCATGAAAATGCCGTCACCGCCGCCGAGCCAGTTGAGCATGCCGTCGAAGACTCGCTCATGATGCTCATGGCCGCGCTGCCAGAAATGATCCCACCACGAGGGATCGCCCCACCCCTCGTGCGGCATCGATGCGTCGGGTACTTCCGCTTCGTTGAATCCGAATAGCACGAAGTCGCGAGTGGTGCGGCAGGGCTGCGACAGGCAGAAGGTGTAGATCTTTTGCACGTCGCCCGCGAGCGGGTTCGCGGTTCCCTGTCCGTCGGCCTTCGCGTCACGCAGGAACGTCGCAAAATCGCGCAGCGATGCAAAGCCGATGCCGACGACGCGAGGGTTCTGCGCGACATACGTGAATTCGTAGAGCGCCGTCGGTGAGTACGTGCCGGGTGCACCGAAGGACACGGGCGCACCGTTGAGAGTGAGCTGTACATGCTGTGCGTCGAGATATTGCCAATCCAAGCCGGGCAGGGCCGCGGACGGAATGGGGATCGGTGTATCGCCGTAGTTCTCGCGGACGGTGAGCGCAGCGCCAGAAGGCTCGGTGCTGGTCGCAGGATACGTGAGTGGCAGGCTCGCCGGGGTCGAGGTGAAATCGACCACCAACTCCTCCGTCGCTGAGCCGGTGATCGGCGATCCGTCGGGATGCGCGGCCACGGGCAGCGTGATGCCGAACAACGCGCCGCCTTGCGCGGCCGTAAGATCCCAGCCGACCTCGACGATCGTATATCCCTCGTTCATGAGGAAGCCGTCGCCGGGACTGCCGGCACTCAGCATGGTGTTGCCCGCCGGGCTGTCGTTGAGCGTGCCCATGATCAGAGCGCCGCCGCGATTGGGAAGCTCCAGCACCGTGCGATGGTTGCCGAGCGCAAGATTCGTGGGTTTGAGAATCTGAAAATCGGCCGTATAAGTCACGAGACCCTGCGCGTCGCGCGGGGCCTTATCGATGTCCACGATCACCGCGTTATGCGGATCCCGAGGATCGAGCTTGCCGGTGAAGGTGCCGCTGATTCGCGTGTAAGTACCCAGCGCTCCGAACGACTGTCCGCCATAGGTCGGCGACTCAACGGTGTTGATGGTGATTTGAGTGACGTGGGCACTCGCCGGTCTGGCCATGACACCGAGTCCAAAGACGAGGATCAAAGCCAGTCGCGCCAACGAGCAAAGGGTTGCTGTTTGTTTGTGCATGACTCCCCTCCGGTGCAGAATCGATCGTTGTTGGTCGTCGCCTATTCCACCAGCTTGGCGGTCCAAATTTCGCCACTTACCGGCAAAATTGTGTTTACTGGCATTGCTGCGGTACATCAAGACAGAAACGGGGCGCGTTCTTAGTGTAAATCGGAATTCGAGAGCAAATCACGACAGGAAATTTTCGATGAAAGCGCATTTTGTGATGATGGCGAATTACAACGAGTGGGCCAACGCCCGTGTGTTTCGGATGGCGCAGACGCTGGAGGACGTGCAGTATCGGAAGAACGCCGGCGCGTATTTCAGAAGTCTCCACGGCACTCTCAATCATCTCTTGGTCGCGGATCGCATCTGGATGCACCGACTGACGGGCACTGGGAGCCACCCGGAAAGGCTCGACGAGATACTTTACGAAGAGCTTCCCGCTTTGCACGCTGCCAGGGTGGTAGAGGACGGGGGAATCATCACGTTCGTGCAATCCTTGGACGAACCGGCCTTCGAAGAAATGTGGGACTACCGAACCCTGAATGGAACTCCTTACCGGCAGCGACGGCGGGAAATACTCGCCCATCTGTTCAATCATGAAACCCATCATCGCGGCCAGGCTCACGCGATTCTCACGGGATTGGGTGTCGCGGAGCCTGAACCGCTCGATCTACTGCTGATGCAGCGCCTTTCGGCGCCGACTGCCTGACTGTGTCTCTCGCGAATCGTGTGGCATTGGTGACCGGCGCTTCGTCCGGTATTGGAGCGGCGAGCGCCATTGCGCTCGGAGCCGCCGGTGCGACGGTCGTCGCAGTGGCCCGCCGGGCGGAGCGCCTGCAAAAAACGGTGGATACAATCGAGGCGGCCGGCGGAACGGGAATTCCGTTGGTGGGCGATGTGTCCGAGGAAAGTGTGGCAACGAAAGTGGTTGCCGAGGCGGTGGCTCGTTTCGGCCGACTCGACATTCTGGTGAATTCTGCGGGCGTCATCCAAGCCGGCAATGTCGGCGATGCCGATACGGCACAATGGCGGCGCGTCATCGAGGTCAACTTGCTCGCAACCCTCTACACGTGCCACGCGGCGCTCGGACCGATGCGCGCCCAGGGCGGCGGGAACATCGTCAATATCGGCTCGCTCGCCTGCCGCACGACGAGCCCGATTTACAATCCTTACGCGACGAGCAAGTTCGCGCTGAACGCCCTGACCGACGGCTTGCGGCAGGAAGCGGGCCCTCATGGCATCAGGGTCTGCATGATCGCGCCGGGTCCCACCAAGACCGAGGTAGCCGAGGGAATCAGCGACCCCGAGCATCGCGAGGCGATTCGGGCCTACACCCATCAAGCCGGAGCGTTGCAACCCGACGATGTGGCCGCGGCGGTGGTGTTCATCGTGGGCTCGCCCGCGCGAGTCAACATTTCCGAGTTGTGGATCCGCGCGACCGCCGATGCCGCGTATTGATTCGCCCAAGCAACCGGTCCAGGCTCGCGCCGAAGTCGTGCCTCTGCCACAGGTGCAAGAAACCCGTGAAGACATGCAGGAAACCGCGCACCACATCGTCCTTGAAGAACACCGGGTCGAGCGGATCCCGAGCGCCGGCGGCCTCGGGCAGGCGCGATAGCACGAGGGAGGGCGCCTCGATCAGCGTGGCGAGGCCCATTGTCGCCACGTAGAAATCCAGATGCAGCCTAAGCTCCGCTACGTCGAGCCGCGGACCGCCGTGTGCATGCAGTTCCGCGGTGAAGAGGGCAAGCAACTCCTCGAGATGACTGTCCCAGATGTCGAGGCTTGCGCCACACAGCGAGCCCCAGAGCGCGTAGGCGACATTCATCTGGCGCACCCGGCCCCAGTCGAGCAGCCCGCAGCCGAGTGCGCCCGACGCGTCGCGCCAGAACCAGGCATTGTCGATATTGGCGTTGTAATGACAGAGCGCGATGAAATCACGGTTCCCGTGCAGGAAACGCTTGACCGTCGCCTCGTGCTGCAGGAAGCGGACAGCGTCATGTTCGAGGCGGGCCATGAAGTCGGGCGTGGCTGCCTGCGCAGGGAGAAGCTGGGGGCAATCGCGAGCGAATCGGCCGATGCGCGCGATTCGCTCACGCAGCTGCTGCTCATCCCAGGGAATGGGATCGTCGGCAGCGGCCTTCTCTGCGTCGAAGGGAAAGTACGCATCGACTTGTGGGGCAAGCAGACCCGACTTATGGGCCGCAGCGAGCCGAGCGAGGGTCGATACGATCGCCCGATAATAGGCGAGCGGTTCGGACAATTCGTGATCCCGGCATTTCGGATGCAGCGTCTCGATGTTGCCTTGGCCGAAGGCGATGCGCTGCGTGATGAGAATGCCCGTGCCGGATTCTTGGTGGAAATCCGCAAAATATGCGGTAGGAACCGGAATCGGGAAGGCGGGCAGGCGCGACAGCGCCGCGAGCCGGACCTCGGCCTGCAACTCATGGCGCCGACGATCGCGGAACGCGTCGCAGAAATCGCGCGAGAATTTGACGAAAAGCTCGGTATGTAGACCCGGTTCCGGGTTCTGATACTCGACGGTCAAGAGAACCTTCTCGCCCGAATTGCCGCCGCGGAACGGCTCCAAGCGGGTAATTCGGGTGATGCGGTTTTCAGGGGAAATCGAGCCGAAGGTTCGCAATGCCTCGGTCAAGAACGCCTCGCCGGCGGTGCGCAACGCCTTGCCGTGCGCGGGCATCGCAAGTTGCGTGGCATCGCCGCGAACGAAGTCCAGGGGCTCGAGATCTAACATCGTCTCCCTGCTAGGCAAGGTCAATTTGGTTCTCGTACTATAGAGCAAGGGCTGGCGAATCGAGCACGGGGGATCGAGCCATGTTCAAGCTGATCATTATGGCCAGGCGCAAGCCCGGCACGAGCATGGATGAGTTCCGCGACTACTACGAGAAGCGCCACTCGGTGCTCGTACGGAAGATCACGCCGATGATGCGCCGGTACACCCGGAACTACCTGACGCCGCTCGATAGCGCGTTGGCCGCGGGCGACGCTTCCTCCTACGATTGCGTTACCGAGGCCTGGTTCGACTCGGAGGCGGATTTCCACCGCAGCCTTCAGAGCCTCATGGCCGATACGGAGAAGACCAGCGCGCTGGCCAAGGACGAAGAGAACCTGTTCGACCGGGCGACGATCAGAATCTTCACGGCCGTCGAGGTCGACTCCGCACCGTAAGTCCGATAACCGCAGGCTGGGGGCTGGCCTGTCAAGGAACCGAACTCAATGAATGCAAATGCATCGATCGGGGCGCCGCGCGGCTGGTACCACGGCTGGAACATCGTCACTGTGTGCATCCTTTCCCAGGCGATGGGGAACGGCCTCACCTACAACGCACTCTCCCTGTTCCTGAAGGGTTGGTCGCAAGAGCTGAATACACCCATCAGCCGTCTCACCCTGACCGTCGCGATCATGGGCACGGTCGCTGCCGTCGTCTCGCCTTTCGTCGGCGCTCTTGCTGATAAGTATCCGGCGCGCCGGCTTCTCGTCATCGGCCTGCTCGGCATGGCGCTCTTTTACGTTCTGGTGGGATCGATCACGGCTTCCTGGCAACTGCTGGTGCTCTACGGCGTGCTCGCCGCTCCCGCGCTGGTGTTTTGCACCGCCGTCGTGGCCAACGCGCTCATCTCACGCTGGTTCGTTCGCCGCCGCGGTTTGGCCTTCGGACTGAGTGCGTTCGGGATCGGCCTGGCGGGTGTCGTATTGCCGCAGATCATCAACCCGCTCCTGCCCCTGGTGGGGTGGCGCATGATTTGGTGGGGCGGCGGCGTGTTCATCGCTGTCGTCGTCGTACCGATCGTGCTGGTCGTGGTGCGCAACCGGCCGTCCGAAGAGGAGGGGCGATACTATCTGACGGGTGATGGCCCATCAGCGGGTCATCACGGGCATGGTGCCGGTGGGGGCAATCAGATGAGCTGGCGCGAGATCATCGCGCGCAAGAATTTCTGGCTGTTGGTCGGGATTTACCTGCCGCTCGTGGCGCTCAGCGGTGCTGCCGTTCAAAACATCGTGCCGTATGCGGCAAGTCATGGGCTCAGCAGAGGAACCGGTGCGGGGCTCTTATCGCTGTTGAGCTTTATGCACGTCGTCGCCACCGTGGTGCTCGGTCTGCTAGCGGATCGCTTCGGCAATCGGTTGCCTTTCATCGGGCTCGGCGTGCTCATGGTACTGGGGTCGCTGCTGTTGGCGCTCGGCTCGAACTTGCCGATTATCGTCGTGGGCTGTTTTCTGATAGGTCTCGGCAGCGGGGTGTTCACGCTACTCGCGGCGGCGATCGCCGCCGAATTCGGCGCCGAGGGCATGGGACGCGCGTTCGGGATGTGCATGATGTTCGTGCCGGTGATCACACTCTCGCCCTTTTTGATCGCGAGGAGCCAGGAAAGGACGGGAAGCTATACCCACGCGTTCATCGGCGGTGCGATCTTCCTGGCGATCAGCGCGTTCTTGGCCACGCTGTATCGAGAACGTCGCAGCGCTCCAGCCGCCTTTGCCGAGCCGCAGCCAGTGGCTCCCTGAATCCTCTCTAGCGCGAACCCGCAAGTCAGCCGATGGTGGTCAAGCTCTCGTGGCTCGAGCGCTCGATCATGCCGTAGGCACTCTCTGCGTCCCAGCGGTACAGAGCGCCGCTCTGCTGCAAATTGAGACCGCCGATGTCGGGGTTGCCGACGCGGAACGTGGCAAGCGTCGTCGTTCCCTCGATGCGGGTTCGGCCGAGCTCTGACTCGAGCTCAACGGAGACATCGTCGCCCGCGTCAACGATGCGCCGCAGCCAGGGGATTTTTACGGCCTTCGCCTTGATCATCCGGCCCTCCTGATAGATGTAACCCTCGTTGTAGGTCTCCGTTCCGTCGGGCCTGGGTGGATAAGCGATGAATCCGAATGCGCGTCCGTCGGGAAACAGAGCCGACTGCCAGCAGTGGCCGAAGAAGCCTTCCAGCCGGCGAATGCTTTGCCGATGGATCCGCAGGCCCGTCCCTTTGAACGTTCGCGCCTTGCCATTGACGCGGAAGATGCCCTCGGTCCGGAACAAATGCTCGAACCGGTAACCCAAGCCCATGAGGCTCTCCTCGAGCGTCGCGTTCTTCTCATCGGACGCCTGAATCCACGCCGGCGTTTGCATGATCATCTCGGCTTCCAGGCCCACGTGCGTGCGCCGGTTGGGATCGAGCGTGTGCGCGATTTGCTGCGACACATGGCCATCGATCGCAAGGCCATCGAAGCTCATGGTCCAGCGCCGAAAAGGCTCCATGCAGCGGAAATTGATGGCTCCGGCGCCGAGAACGCTGGGCTTGCCGTCGGGTCCGATGGGCGAGGGCGCCGCGCCACGACCCGCTCCATCCATGATTCGACCATCGGCGAACGCGAAGTTGGCCTGGAACAGGCGATTATCCCAGCACGCGGCTTCGGCCTCGACGCCCATGCGCGGAAAGCCGAAGGCGCCCGTCTCATCGAACATCCAGACCGATGTGCTTTCACGCATCTCGGGATGCGAGGGCTTTTGCGGAAACACCAGGTCCTTCTCGAGCTCCAAGCCGTTCCGCAGTCGATCGAGTGGGATGCTCATCGGAATCGCCCTCCATACAGAGCCGGTCTCATGCTTCGGCCGCCAGGTCGAAGCGCTCCGAGTAGAACCGGAATCGCTCGTGCAGCGCACCGAGATCGATGCCGAAATCGGCGGGGTCGCATCGGTGAACGCCGTGTTTGTCGCGCGGCGCATTCTCGCGCCAGGCCTGCATGCGCGCACGCGTCTCAGCCGTCAACTCCTTCACCGAGAAACGCATAGAGTCTCTCGAGCGTCGGGAAGGGATCCTTTTGGAAGGGCCCGAAGTGCACGTCGAAAAAGCGGTGATTCTGCCCCGCGTCGCGATAGGCGATCAGCCGCCGCAAGCCGAGCTCGGTCCATTCGGAATTCTGCCGTCCAAGGTAATGCTTATCGACGTGATCGGAATATGCCTGCGAGAGCTCGAAATAGACATCGCACACCGAGGGCAACACGCTCGCGACGTCACGGTGAGTCATCCAGAAGCGCGCATCGGGAAACACTTCCGCCAGCGCTTCGACGAAAAGCGAGTGAGTCGGATTCTTCAGCCGCCAGCGCCTCGGCGGGCAATGCCATTGCAAGCAGCTTCAGCACGCGTTTGACATAGCGGTAGGTCGGCACGAGATCCGCCTCGTGGTTGAGCCATTCGACATAACTCGGAATGTGGGCGAAGGCCTGAAAGATCTGCGACTTGAAATCATGGCCCATGAGGGTCTGGCATTCGGTCGGTCCGCCGGGCGATGCCGGCAGCATGATCTTCATGCGCGGAAAGAGTGCCTCGCGCCGCGCGAGCGACTGCTCGGCCACGGCGATGCGCGGATCATCGTGTTGCGTCCGTGCCTCGGGCGGCGGGCAGGGAGCGATCGATTCCCAGGTGCGGATGAAGCGGGCCGCGGGGTCCTGCGCCAGCAAATAGCCGAGCGCGGTCGATCCGGTGCGCGGCAACCCTAGGCCGATGAGAGGCGCCTCGATCTCCTGCTCGTCGATCTCCGGATGCTGCGCATAGCACTGCTCCACCTCCAGCCGCCGGGACAGGAAATTCACGATTTGAGCGTCGAATGCCGCACGGCCGCGTGCGGTGAACCGAGCTTCCTCGTCGGCCGAGGCGATGAGGATCTCCAATCCCTCCCGAAAGCCGTCCTCGCCGAAGTCATCGAGCGAGGTTGCCGCCCGCGCCTGCGCCATCAGGTCGTCGGCGCGGCTGGAGCGGCGAGGCTGCATGACCTTGAGCGCTCGGGACCGATGGGGCGGCCGCCCGGCCGTTATTCGATGAGGCCGATGACGGTTCCCACCGGATAGACCTCTCCGATGGGCTTCAATACGCGCAACACGCCGGTGGCGGGTGACTCGACTTCGGTGGCCGACTTGTCGCTTTCCAGAGAGAAGAGCGGCGCACCGGCCGTGACCTGCGCGCCATCCTTGACCAGCCATTCCGCCAGAGTGCCCTCACCCATTGCAAACCCGATCTTCGGTAGGATGACCTCGGTCGCCATTCTCTCTCTCCGGTATTAATCGCGCCAGCATTGCATGCGTTGCTCAGTATAATACCTGATGCATTTCGATTGGGACGTCGAGCAGCAGACATTTCGTTCCACGGTCCGGGCTTTTCTTGCAGCCCATCTGCCCACGGACTGGGAGTCGCTCGCGCACGGGCCAGGCTCCGAGTCGCAGAGCGCGTTCTCGAAGAACTTTTGCGCGCAAGCTCGCCGAAGCGGGCCTGCTGGTGCCGCATTGGCCGAAGCGTTGGGGCGGACGCGACGCGGTCCCTGGACGGCGTTCATCCTGGCCGAGGAAATGTGGGAGGCCGGCGAGCCTCGCGGCGGCCAGTACATGAACGTCAACTGGATCGGTCCGACGCTCATGCGCTTCGGCACCTCCGAGCAGCAGGAGCGCTACATTCCGCCGATGGCGCGAGGTGAGACCCTCTGGTGCCAGGGTTTCTCCGAACCTGAGGCGGGCTCGGACCTCGCCTCGCTGCGCACGCGCGCCGAGAAGCAGGGCTCGAGCTATCGCATCAACGGCCAGAAGATCTGGACCTCTTACGCGGGGCACGCCGACACCTGCTTTCTGCTGGCGAGAACCTCTCCCGGGCAGGGACGGCATCTCCGTGTTTCTGATGCCGATGGATACGCCCGGCATCACTCGTGCGCGAGATTCCGAGCATCATCGGCGAAGGCGATATTCACGAAGTGTTCTTCGATGATGTCGAAGTGCCGGCGAGTGCGCTGCTCGGTGCGGAAGGTCAGGCGTGGGAGATCGCCCGCACGGCGCTCTCGCTCGAGCGGGTTGGCATTCCGCGCTTCGCGCTCGCCACCAAGATGCTGCACCGTGCGGTGGCGACGCTGAAGTAGGCGGGGCGCTTCGGTTCCGGGCGCGATCGAGCAGGCCGCGCAGAGCGCGCGCGGCCTGCGAGGCGGCGCGGTTCTACAGCTACGGCATCGTCGATCAGCGGCGCCACGGCTTGGCGACGGGCCCCGAGGCAAGCGCGGCGCGTTTTGCCACGGTGATGGCGGAGCGAGCGGTGCGCGAATTCGTGGTCGAGCATGTGCCCGAAGCCTTTCGGGCGGCGATGCCATGCTGCTCGCGCATCATCAGCGGGCCATCGTCGCCGGCATCGCATCGGGGGCCGCGGAAATTCAACTCAATCTGATCGCCACGGAACTGCTCAGGCTGCCGCGGGAGCCGCGCTGATGGATTTCAGGCTCACCGCCGATCAGGAAGCGCTTGGTGTCGGCCATCGACAAGCTGGCCGAGCAACTTCGAGTCCAAGCCCACGGAATTTCACGGCTTTGCGCTGCTCGGCGCACGAGCTGGAAAGGAACTCGAGGACGGTCAGTATTTCGATATCGCTCAGTACCCGAGCTTGGCCCGCTCGTGCGCGGCCATGGCCGTCGAGCGACTGGCGCGCCTGCCGTACACGGCGGAAATTGCGCTCTCCATGCTGGTGCGGCCGCAGCTTGCCGGGCGAATGGCCGCGCCCGCTGGCGCTGGTCGAGAACGGCCGCCCGGGCCGCTTCGTCGCGGAGGCGAGAACGCTGCTGGTGATCGATGGCGAAAGCATCGGACTCGCGCAGCCGGCCGCCGGCGAAATCGAGCCGGTCGAATCGCTGTTCGCCTATCCGATGGGACGCTGGAAGGGCAGCGCGCAGTCGACCCCGCTAGCGCCGACAGACGCGGCGAACGTACGCAAGTGGCTGCGCGTCGCCATTGCCGCCGGAGCCGAGCGGACTGCTGCATGCGGCGGTCGCATCGGCCGTCGAACATCTCACCATCGCAAACAGTTCGGACGGCCCCTCGGCACATTCCAGGCGCTGCGTCACCGCATGGCCGAGTGCGCCGTGCTGGCGGGCGGCGTGCGATGGCTCGCGCTGAAGGCCGCGGGCACCGCGGACGAGGGGATGCCGCGCTCGCGGCAATGCACGCGCAGGAGAGCGCGACGCGCATCGTCTACGACGTTCATCAGATGCTCGCGGCCATGGGTATGACGCTCGAGCATCCGCTGCACCTGTGGACTTATCGTCTGAAGGCGCTGCTGTCTGAATTGGGCGGACGCGGCGGCCAGGCACAGGCCGTCGCGAGGTATGCTTCGGCGGCGCGCCCGCTTCGCCGATCAGCGCGGCCCCTTCGGAAGCCCGAGCACGCGCTCGGCGATGATGTTGCGTTGAATTTCGGCGGTGCCGCCCGCGATGGTTTCGGAGAACGCGTCCAGATAGTCATGGCCCCAGCCATGCATGCCGACCACTTCGGGCGCGTCGATACCGTAGAGTCGATCGCGGCAGCGGTCACGCGCTGGGCGAACTCGGCGAAGGCCAGGCGGATGATCGAGCCGCCGGCATCGGGCACGGCGTTCTCCGAGTCGAGCGCGAAGCGATAGGTCATTGCGCGAATCGACGCTCCTTCGGCGCGCAGTCGAGCGAGCCGCATGCGCATCTCAGGTCTATCGGTCGGGCAGTGCGGCCAGCAGTTTCTCGACTTTGAGGGTGAGCCCGATGAGCAGGGCCAGGCGGCGGTGCCGCGTTCGAAGCTGAGCGTCGACATGGCCGTGGCCCAGCCGTTGTTCAGCCGCCCACCACATTGGACAAGGGCACGCGCACGGAATCGTAGAACACTTCGCAGTATTTACGTGGTCCGGCCATGGTGCGGATCGGCCGCACCGTGATGCCCGGGGCGCTCATCGGGCAGATGACCCAGGAGAGCGCGGCAGAGGTCTTGGCGGCGGGATCGGTGCGAATCAGCAGCTCCTGCCAATCGGCGATGTCGGCGAAGCTCGACCAGATCTTGTGCCCATCGATGACGATTTCGTCGCCTTCGACCCGGCCGCGGGTCTTGAGGCTCGCCAGATCGGAGCCGGCGCCGGGCTCGGAGAATCCCTGGCACCAGATCACCTCGCCGGCGAGAATTTTGGGCAGATGAAACGCCTTCTGCTCCGGCCGTGCCGCAGGCGATCAGCGTCGGGCCGGCGTGATTGAGTCCGACGAAGGAGGCATTGAGCGGAGAGGGCGCGCCGGCGCGCGCGTATTCCTCGAACCACACGATCTGCTCGAGGACCGAGAGGCCGCGGCCGCCGACCTCCTTCGGCCACGCAATCCCGCCCAGCCGCCCTGGCCTGGGTTCTCTGCCAGGCGAGCACG
>CAVWME010000027.1:0-45143 GCA_963755935.1 uncultured Gammaproteobacteria bacterium | reverse complement strand
CCCGCTTGAATATCGGCGCAATGCTCCCTGGGTTTAATGGTCCGCCGATTTGATTCTGGCCAATGAGCCGCCGGAATAGCGCCCCTTCCTGATGTCCGCCTGCTCCAGCCAAATCTTCAGCCACCTGACGGTCTCCCGCGAGAGGTAGGCGCTCCTGCCCTGCCCTTCTGCGTCCGTCTTGCCACGACGGATCAGCGCAATCCCCGTCCCATCCGGATGGAAATCAATATCCTTGACCTCGAGCGCCACGAGCTCGCCGCGGCGAGCCAGCGTTTCATAGGCTACGCAGAGCATCGCCCGCTCGCGATCGGCCCGAAGGCCAACGCCGGCGCTGTCGATAAATTCCTTGATGTCCTTCCAACCCAAGGGATGCGCCTGGTCCTGGCGCGCTGAGGTCTCCCGTCCCATCTTCTTCAGTCCCAAACGCACGGCTTCACTCGAGCAAGGATTCAGCAGGCCGGCGGCGATGTGCACGCGCGCGATGGTGGCCACATAGCGCTTGATGGTCGCCGGCTTCTTGCCCGCCTTCACGCAATGCTCGATGAACGCCCGGATCGTCTTCGGATCCGCCGGCAGATACGGCTCGCCGCGCGATTCGCAGAACGCCTGGAAGATCGCCCCATCCGCCTTCTGTGCCCGAAGCGTATTGGGCGAATACGCCCCCTCCGCCATCGCCTGCCATTCCAAAAGCGCGGCCAACGGGCCTTTGAGCAGCGGTTGCGGAACGGTCGGCTTCGGATCGAATTCAGAGGCCTGAATGGCAGATTTCGGATTTCATGCCCCAAATCATAACACATAGTACATGCGATAACTGTAATTATCGCTTGTGTCGCCGCGCCGCGCGTGCGTCCGGGGTCGGGACTGCTTGTATTTGCACGATCACTTAAAAGTCGGGTTGAGCCCGTGGTAGCGACTTGCCGCAATTCGTCGCACGTTTGGCTGCACGGTTAGATGACCCACGTGAATGAGGGTCCGTTCGTACGAAACGTAGCATCGCCTTTTCCCGTCGGCGCGTGCAGCCTGCGAGTCTCGAGCTCACCATCGACCCCGATGAGGGGAAACGCGGTGATCAAAACGATGAGCGAACCGGTGACCAGTCCGGCCTCCTGGCTCGCGAGCAATTGATGTTACAAGGCGAAAGAGCAGCACAGCCTTCAGAACCGACGACCGAGCGAACTCCCATTCGAATGCGCCGACTCTCACAAGTGGTCAAAAAGACGGGCTTGGGCAAAACGAGTATCTATGAGCTCGACCAATCGTATGGACGTAAGCTGGCTTTGGAACGGGTGGAGGGCTCGGCGGAGCCCGCACCGATAATTTCGCCGAACAAATGCTTCGAAAGCGGGCAGGTCTTCGAAGGGGCTGAAATAATCGCCGGCTGGCGTCGAAGTGGCGATCCATTTCAGTGCGACCTCTGCTGCAAAGCTGAAGATGATGGAGCCGACCGAATTAGTTCGCGGGCAGCGTCGTGATTACACTCACCCTGACTGAGGCGGCAGCCTTTCTCAAGATGCACCCCGAGGAGCTCCGCTCGCGAGCTAAGCGCGGGCTCATTCCCGGCGCCAAAACCGGCCGGCGCTGGGTATTCCTTGAGTCCGATCTCGCAGAACACATCCGCTCGTTATATGCTGTTCGACGGCAAGCGCTGCGAGTGACATCCGAGGAGGTTATATGTCACTACGCATGCGAGGCGGTATCTGGTGGATCGACGTCGCCGCTCCCAACGGGGAACGAATACGCCGCGCTACTGGGACTGCCAACAAAGCGCTCGCGCTAGAATTTCACGATCGCATTAAGGCTGAACTGTGGCGCATCGACAAGCTCGGTGCCAAACCAAAGCGCAGCTGGAATGATGCCGTGGTGAGATGGCTAAAAGAGATGGGTCACAAAGCGACGGCCAGCGAAGACGTAAGCAAATTACGTTGGCTCGACCGGTATCTGCGTGACAAGGATCTGATCGCCATCGATGGCAACGTCATCGATCATGTGACCAAGGAAAAGCTGGCCGAGGGCTGGACGAACGCGACGGTCAATCGCACGCTGGAAGTTTTACGCGCGGTACTTCGCAAATGCGTCAATGAATGGGAATAGCTGGATCGGGCGCCGTACGTGCGCATGCTGAAAGAACCCACCCGCCGCATCCGTTTCCTGACGCGCGAAGAGGAGCAGAAGCTACTCGCGGAATTGCCGCCGCATATGGCGGACCTCGCGATATTTTCGCTCGCAACGGGGTTGCGAGCGGCGAATGTCACGGGGCTCGAGTGGTCGCAGGTCGATGAGGAGCGAAAGCTCTGCTGGGTGCATCCGGATCAAGCCAAAGCGCGAAAAGCGATTGCCGTGCCCTTAAATGCGGAGGCGCTCGCGATCGTGCGAAAGCAAACGGGGATTCACCCGACGCATGTGTTTAGCTTCGGGGGTAAGCCGATTGTGCAAGTGAGCACCAAAGCTTGGTATGGGGCGCTCAAGCGAGCCGGAATCCAAAATTTCCGCTGGCATAACCTGCGCCATACGTGGGCGAGCTGGCACGTGCAGCAGGGCACTCCGCTCTTCGTCTTGCAGGAGTCGGGCGGCTGGGAGTCTGCCGAGATGGTGCGTCGCTATGCGCATCTCGCGGCCGATCACTTGGCTCCCTTTGCCGATCGCTTGAGTGCTTTGAATGTGCCAAGTCAAGAATCTACGGCACGTTTACGGCACAGTCCAAAAATTGAACTGCTCGAGGCGCCTATAACTCGTTGATTTGATTGGTAGCGGGGGCAGGATTTGAACCTGCGACCTTCGGGTTATGAGCCCGACGAGCTGCCAGACTGCTCCACCCCGCACCAGGGAGCCGATCATTCTACCCAGTAGTCAGGGTAATGCAAGCACGCAAAATCAGCTCCGAACCGCCGTACCCGCCTTTACGGCAGGACGTGCTGGCACAACGCGATCAGCGCCCCGGGCGCAACGCCGAGTGCGATCGCGAGCAGCGCGTTGGCGGAGAGCACCGTGCGCACGAGCAGCGAGCCGCCGATCGCGCTGGTATCCGTCGGCTCCTCGAAATACATGAGCTTCAGATGCGCAGGTAGAAAAACGCGGCGACCACGGAGAACAGCACCGCGACCACGCCGAGCCAGGTGTAGCTCACGCTGAGGACCGCCTGTATCACACCGAGCTTTGCCCAGAAACCGATCAACGGCGGCACTCCGGCGAGGCTGAGCATGAGCATCCCCATCATCAACGCGAACCAGGGGCTGCGCGCGTTCAGTCCCCTGAAGTCCGTAATCTTGTCCGCCTCGAATCCCTGGCGCGCGAGCAATAGCACCATGCCGAAGGCGCCGGCCGCGACGAGCACATAGCTGATGATGTAGAACATCGCTGCCTGATAGCCCTGCGCCGTGCCGGCCAGGACGCCGAGCAGCATGTAGCCGATGTGCGAGATCGTGGAATACGCGAGCATGCGCTTGATGTTGGTCTGCGCGATCGCGACGATGCTGCCGACCGCCATGGAGAGCACCGAGATCACCACCAGCATCTGGCTCCAGTCGGCCTGCGCGCCCGCAAGCGCCTCCGGCAGCAGGCGCATGATGAGCGCGAAAGCGGCGAGCTTCGAGGCCGTGCCGATGAACACGGTGACGCACGTCGGCGATCCCTCGTACACGTCCGGCAACCACATGTGGAATGGCACGGCCCCGAGCTTGAAGCCCACGCCGACGATCATGAACGCGATCCCGAATATGAGGCCGATATTGCCCGCGAAGTGCGTGTGAACCAATTGCGCGATCACGGCGAGCTCGAGATGTCCGGTGACGCCGTAGACGATGGACATGCCGTAGAGCAACGTCCCGGAGGACATCGACCCGAGCACGAAATACTTGATGGCGGACTCCGCTGCGATGCCGGAATCGCGGTCGAAGGCGACCATCGCGTACAAGCTCAAGGACATGAGCTCGAGTCCCAGATAGAGCGTGATGAGGCTTGCGGCCGAGATCAGCACCATCGCGCCCACCGTGGCGAACAGTCCGAGGACGTAGTACTCGCCCTTCAGGATCGCCCGGCGCCGCAGATAATCGGTCGAGTATACGAACACGACGGCGACCGACAGCAGCGTCACCACTTTCAACACCTGCGCCATGCGGTCGAGCTCGTACAGCCCGCCGAGCGCCACCACACGTCCCGATACCGGTTGCACGGCGGACAGCACGGCGGTCACCAGCACGGCCAGCACGGCGAGCGCGCCGTTCCAGCGCCGGCCCGCGTCGCTGAGAAAAAGATCGAGCATCAGGAGCGCGCAGGCCGCCAAGCTCAGGAAGATCTCAGGCGTCGCGTAGTACAGGCCCGCATTGAATTCCGCAACGTTGAAAGCGTACATGGGGACCTCAGGGAGCGATCTTCGACATCAACAGCTGCTCGGACAGGTGCTGCGTCGTCGCGCGCATGACATCGAGCAGAGGGCGCGGGCCAGATTCCCACGATCAGCACGGCCACCGCGAGCAGCGACAGCACCAGGAACTCGCGGTGATTGAGATCCTTGAGCTCGCGCACGTGATCGTTCGCGACGGCGCCGAAGATCACGCGCTTCACCAGCCACAGCGTGTAGGCGGCGCCCAGAATCAGGGTCGTGCCCGCGAGGAAGGCATACCAGACGTTCGCCTTGAACGAGGCCAGAATGACCAAGAACTCGCCGACGAACCCCGAGGTACCGGGGACGCCGCGAGTTGGCCAACGCGAACAGCACCATGAAGGCCGCGAACATCGGCATGGTGTTCACCACGCCGCCGTAGGCGCTGATCTCGCGGCTGTGCACGCGGTCGTACATGACACCGACGCAGAGGAACATCGCGCCCGATACCAGGCCGTGAGACAGCATCTGCACGATCGAGCCGTCGAGCCCGAGCTCTATACCCGAGGTGCGGCCCGTATGCTGCACGATCTGGTAGCCGATGAACGCGCCCAGGGTGACGAAGCCCATGTGCGCGATCGAGGAGTACGCGATCAGCTTCTTCATGTCCCGCTGCGACATGCGCGACGAACCCGATGTACACGACCGCGATCAGCGAGAGCGCGATGATGAGCCAGTCGAGCTCGCGGCTCGCGTCGGGCGCGATCGGCAGCGAGAAACGCAGGAAGCCGTATCCGCCCATCTTCAACATGATGGCCGCCAGCACCACGGAGCCGCCCGTCGGCGCCTCGACGTGCGCATCCGGCAACCAGGTGTGCACCGGCCACATCGGCACCTTCACCGCGAACGCGGTGAAGAACGCCAGGAAGATGAAGGTCTGCTCGGTCGAGCGTGAGCGGCATGCCCTGCAGCAGCGCGATCTCGTATGTCCCCCCTTTGAGGTACATGTAGATGAGCGCGACCAGCATGAGGAGCGAGCCGATGAACGTGTACAGGAAGAACTTGATGGTGGCGTATACCCGCCGCGGGCCGCCCCATACGCCGATGATGATGAACATCGGCAGGAGCATCGCCTCCCAGAACACGTAGAAGAGCGCGGCATCGAGCGCGGCGAAAACGCCGATCATCAGGCCTTCCAAGATGAGGAACGCGCCCATGTACTGGGCGATGCGCTTCGCGACGTTCGTCCAGCTGGCGATGACGATGAGCACCGTGGTGAACGTGGTCAGCAAGATGAGCGGCATGGAGATGCCGTCGATGCCGATGTTGAAGTCCGCGTGGATGGAGGGGATCCAGGCCGTGTGCTCGACGAACTGCATGTCCGCGGTAGCGGTGTTGAACCCGGTCCAGAGCGGGATGCTCAGAAGAAACGCGAGGATGGAAATGCACAGGGAGAGCCACTTGGCGGCGCCCTCGCGCTTGCCTAAGCCCACCACGACGAATCCGCCGACGATGGGCACCGAGATCAGAATCGAGAGCAAGTGATCGTTCATGGCCGCCAGATCAACCAGAGCAGGAGCGAGGCCAGGCCCAGTATCATGGCGAACGCATAGTGATAGAGATAGCCGGACTGCGCATAGCGCATGACCGACCCGAGCCAGCCGACCAGTGCGCGCGCTGCCGTTGACAAAGGCGCCGTCGATCACGGCCTCATCGCCGGCGTGCCAGAACGTCGCGCCGATGCCGCGCGCGAGCGGCATGATGATGTGCTCGTTGAACCAGTCGAATCCGTACTTGTTCACCAAAATCGTGTGCAGCCACTTGAAGCGGCGCTCGGCCGCATCCGCCCACGCCGGGTACTTCAAAAAGAACAAGTAGGCCGCGAGCACCCCGGCCGCGGCGCAATAAATCACCGGCGATGAGAACATCGAGGCGAGCACGGCGCCGGGGCCGTGGAATTCCTCGCCCACTTCGCCTGAGCACATCGTTCCCCGGCAGCACGCGGATCGCCCCGTCGAAGTAACCGCCGAACAAGATCGGGCTGTTCGGTGAGCCAGCCGACCACGACCGAGGGAATGGCGAGCAGGATCAAGGGGCACCGTCACCACCCACGGACTCTCGTGCAAATGATGCCGAGTCTCCTCGTCCATGCGCTCCTTGCCGTGGAACGTCATGAAGAACGCGCGGAAGGTGTAGAGCGCGGTGATGAACACGCCCCCCAGCACGCAGAAATAGGCGTAGCGCGCTCCGGCCCGGTGCGAGTCATAAACTGCGTCGATCAACAGATCCTTGGAGAAAAAACCCGATGTCCCCGGGAACCCGATGAGGGCAAGCGAGCCTATAAGAAACGTCCAGTACGTGATGGGCAGATACTTGCGCAGACCGCCCATGCGGCGCATGTCCTGCTCGTGATGCATGGCGATGATCACCGAGCCCGCCGCGAGGAACAGCAGCGCCTTGAAGAAGGCGTGCGTCATCAGGTGGAAAATGCCCGCGCCGTACGCCGAGGCGCCCAGCGCGACGGTCATGTAGCCGAGCTGCGAAAGCGTCGAATAGGCAATGACGCGCTTGATGTCGTTGTTCACGACGCCGACGAGGCCCATGAAGAACGCCGTGGTCGCGCCGATGATGAGCACGAACGAGAGCGCCGTCTCGGACAGCTCGAACAGCGGCGACATGCGCGCCACCATGAAAATACCGGCCGTAACCATGGTGGCCGCGTGGATCAATGCCGAGATCGGCGTCGGGCCTTCCATCGAATCGGGCAACCAGGTGTGCAGCGGCACCTGGGCCGACTTGCCCATCGCGCCTACGAACAGGCAGAGGCACGCGAACGTGATGGCCGGCCAGGCGATGGCGTGAGTCACCTGGATCTGCCCGTGGACCAACTGGTCGGCGTGAGCGAACACCACGCCGTAATTGAGGGATCCCGTGTATCGCAAAATCGCCGCAATCCCCAAGATGAACCCGAAGTCCCCGACCCGGTTCAAGATGAAGGCCTTCAGCGCCGCGAACGTCGCCGTGGGACGGGTGTACCAGAACCCGATGAGCAGGTACGACACCACGCCGACGCCTTCCCAGCCGAAGAACAGCTGCATGAAGTTGTTCGACATCACCAGCATGAGCATGGAGAACGTGAACAGCGAAATATAGCTGAAGAAGCGCTGATAGCCGTCGTCGTCGCGCCATGTAGCCGATGGTGTAGATATGCACCAGGAGCGATACGAATGTCACCACGGACATCATCAGGGCGGAGAGGCGGTCGATCAGGAAGCCGACCTGGATGTTCAATCCGTCGCTCAAAAGCCAGGTGTAGACCGGACCGTCGAACGGCGCCATGCCCTCGAACACCAGCTGGTACAGCACATAGATCGACAACCCGCAGGAAAGCGCGACGCCCGCGATGCATGACGCTGTGCGCCCCCACCCTGCCGATCTGCCGTCCGAACAGGCCCGCCGCCAGAGCCGCGGCCAGCGGCGCGAGCGCGATCGTGAGGTAAATCGACTCCATGGTGCCTTGATCCCCTAACCCTTAAATTGCTCGTCAGCCCTGCAGCGAGTCGAGATCTTCGACGTCGATGCTGCGCCGCTCGCGGAACACCACGACCAGAATCGCGAGCCCGATCGCCGCCTCCGCAGCCGCCACGGTCAGAATGAAGAACACGAATATCTGGCCCGCGATGTCGCCCATGAAGCGCGAGAACGCGACGAAGTTGAAGTTGACCGCGAGCAGCATCAGCTCGATGCACATGAGCAGAACGATGACGTTCCTGCGGTTCAGGAACACGCCGGCGACGGCGATGGCGAACAGCACGCCGGACAGGGCGAGTCACATAGGTGAGGCTGATCATGGGGCTTTCTCGGAGGCCATCTTGACGATCCGCACTCGGTCCTTGGCACGCACCGCGACCTGCGCGGCGATGTCCTGCGGCTTCACGCCGCGGCGGCCGCGGAGGGTAAGCACGATGGCGGCGACGCTTGCAACCAGAGAATGATGGCCGCGAGCTGCGCCGGATAGGCGTAGCGGGTGAACAGCGCCTCCCCCAGCACGCGGGTGTTCGAGTAGCCGGCGGGCAGTGGCGGCGCCGAACGCAGGGCCGCGCCGCCCAGATTGCGCACCACGATCACGTTGATGATGGCGAAGATCACGAAACACGCGACTGCCGCCGCGAGCGGCCAGTAGCTGGCGAGCTCCGAGCGCAGGCGCTCGGTGTCGATGTCGAGCATCATGACTACGAACAGGAACAGCACCATGACCGCGCCGACATACACGAGCACCAGCACGATCCCGAGAAATTCCGCATCCAGCAACAGCCAGATGACGGCGCTGTTGAAAAAGCACAACACCAGGAGCAGCGCGCAATGCACGGGATTGCGGGCAAGGATCACGCCCAGCGCGGCGCACACCAACACCCCGCCGAAGATGAAGAACAGGATGGTCGGAAACATCAGCGGTACTTCGCATCCGCGGCACGGTCCGCCGCGATCATGGCCTCATAGCGCTCGCCGACGCCGAGCAGCTTGTCCTTGTTCATGATGTTCTCGCCGCGGTTCTCCATGTGGTACTCGTGCAGGCGCGTCAAGACGATGGCATCGACCGGGCAGGCTTCCTCGCAAAAGCCGCAGTAGATGCACTTGAACAAGTCGATGTCGTAGCGGGTCGTGCGCCGCGTGCCATCGTTGTTCGCATCCGAATCGATGGTGATGCAGACCGCCGGGCACACCGCCTCGCACAGCTTGCACGCGATGCAGCGCTCCTCGCCGTTCGGGTAGCGGCGCAGGGCATGCAGACCGCGGAAGCGCACGCTTTGCGGGGTCTTCTCCTCCGGATAGTTCACGGTGACCTTGGGCCGCCACATTTCCCGGAACGTGACGGACAGGCCTTTGAGCAATTCCCAGAGGAGGTAGGTCTTGATGAAACTGCGCGATGACATTAGCCTTGCCCTCTCCATGGTCCTACGTGGAAATAGAAGAGGACTCCCTCGACTGCGAGCCACACCAAGGTGACCGGAATCAACGCCTTCCAGCCGAGACGCATGATCTGATCGTACCGGTAGCGCGGGAAGGTGGCGCGCAACCACAGAAAGGTGAACATGGGAAACAAGGTTTTCAGGCCGAACCAGAAGAACCCCGGCTGCGCGAGCAACGAGTCCGCGGGCACGAGCCATGTCCAGCCGTCGAACGGCGAGAGCCAGCCGCCGAAGAAGAAGATCACCGTGAGCGCCGAGATCAGGATCATGTTGACGTACTCGGCGATGAAGAACAGCGCGAACGCCATCCCCGAGTAATCGACATGGAACCCGGCCACGATTTCGGACTCGCCCTCGGCAACATCGAAAGGTGCGCGGTTGGTCTCGGCAACCCCGGAGATAAAGTACACGAGCATCAGCGGGAACAGCCAGGTCCAGTTCCAGGTGAACATCCCCCCCGACTGCGCGCGGACGATGTCGCCCATGTTCAGACTTCCTGAGGCCATGAGCACGCCCACCATGGCGAAGCCCATCGCGATCTCGTAGGCGACGATTTGCGCCGCCGAGCGCATCGCGCCCAAGAAGGCATACTTCGAGTTCGCCGCCCAGCCGGCGAGAATGATGCCGTACACCCCCATCGAGGTGAGGGCGAGTATGTATAAAAGCCCGGCGTTGATGTTGGAGAAGGTGTGCTCCGGCGCGAACGGCACCACCGCCCAGATGGCGAGCGAGGGCACGAGCGCGAGGAACGGCGCCGCCCGGAACAGGAAACCGCTCGCGTTCGCGGGGATCACGATCTCTTTGAACATGAGCTTGACGACGTCCGCGAATGGCTGGGCGCCGCCGGGAAAGAACGGCAAGCTGACGCGGTTCGGGCCCTTGCGCGCTTGGATCCAGCCGATCACTTTGCGCTCGGCCAAGGTGTAGAAGGCCATGACGAGTATCAAGCACACCATGACCATCAGGGTCTGAACCGCGAGCAACAGCGGCGTCGTCCAGTACGGCGTGATGTACGACGCGATCCAGTCGCGCAGCGGGCTCCATTGCCACATATCAGAGCACGGCGCGGGCTTCGCGCCCTTCCTTGGTTTTCGCCAGCGACTCCGACCCACGCACCAGCACATCGACTTGATATGGCGGGATGTCGACCCACGAACCCGCGGGGGCGTTGCCGTCGAGGCGATCCGGCCCATTCGGTCTCGCCGCCCGCTGGTCGGTAGCGGCGGGTACACCGCCCATTACCGGCAGCGCGCGATCGCCGCAAAGCTGCTTGAGCGCATCGCGCACTTCTTCCGAGCTCACGTAGTCGACGCCGGGGATATTCAGCATGTTCGCGAGCACCCGCAGCACCTTCCAACCCGGCCGGCTCTCGCCCATCGGAGTCGCCGCGCCCGGCCAACTCTGCCAGCGGCCCTCGACATTCACGAACGTGCCCGAGGTCTCGGCGAAGGGACCGATCGGCAGCAGCACGTGCGCCGCGGCGCGCAGGCTCTCGGTCAGGTGGCTGGAGGCGGCGACGACGAACGCTCCATCGAGCGCCTCGCTCGCCGCAGCGAGGTCGTTCGCGGGGTCGATCCCGAGCAATAAATATCCCTTGAGCCGGCCATCCAGCATCGCACGGGCCGGCAGCCCAGCGGCGGTCACGCGCGTGCCACCGGGCTCGCGATGGGGCACACAGCCGGCGAGGTACGCCCCCGCCGCATTCGCGCCCTCGGTGACGAGTCCCACGGTCGCGCCGCAGAAATCGCTCAGGATGCGCGCGAGCGCCTTGATCTCTGCATAAGCGGGATGTCGCTGCGCGAGGGTCCCCAGGAAAATTGCGCGGCGCGCGCCATGGCTCAAAGCCTGCGCGAGCGCGCGATGACCGTCATCGACGGGCGCCTCGCGGACGCCGGCCGGCACCTCGCGCTGCGCGGCGGCGGCCGCCGCGCGCACCACGGCGGCGAGGCCACCCACGAGGTCCTCCACCACCGCGTAGCCCGCAAGCGTGAACAAGTACTCGAAGCGGCGCGGATTCAAGAACGCCACCTGCGCCCCGCGCAACGCGGCCTTGCGGATACGGTGTGCAAGCAGGGGCATTTCGTGACGCAGATTCGAGCCTACCACCAGCAGCCCGTCGAGGGATTCCACCTCGGCGATCTGCATGCCGAGGCTCGGATAGGCACCCTCTTCCGCGGCGTCGCGAGTGTCGAGCTGACGCAGGCGATGATCGATATTGCTCGAGCCGAGCCCGCGCGCGATCTGCGCGAGCAAATACATCTCCTCGAGGGTCGCCATGGGCGAGGCGAGAAAGCCGAGATTGGCGGCGCCTGCGTCCTTGGCCACTTTCTGCAGGCCCTCCGCCGCCGCGGTCAGCGCCACTTCCCAGTCGACGGACTTGAGGACCCCGTCCACGCGCACTAAGGGCTCGGTCACCCGCTCGTGCGAATACATGCCCTCGAAGCCGAAACGGTCGCGGTCCGCGATCCAGGTCTCGTTGATCTCCTCGTTCTCGCGGGGCACGACGCGCATGACCTTGCCGCGCAACACGTGCGCGTAGATGTTGGTGCCGAAGCCGTCATGCGGCGAGACGAGCGGCCGCTGCGACATCTCCCAGGCACGGGCGTGATAGCGGAACGGCTTGTTGTTGAGCGCGCCCACGGGACACAGATCGATGATGTTGGCCGACAGCTCATGGTCGAGCGCCTGTTCCACGAAGGTCTCGATCTGCATGTGCTCGCCGCGGCCGGTGGTGCCGAGCTGCGGAAATCCCTGAATCTCGAGACCGAAGCGCACACAGCGCGTGCACTGGATGCAGCGGGTCATGTCGGTCGACACGAGCGGACCAATGTTCTTGTCTTTCACGACGCGCTTGCGCTCGGTGAAGCGCGACACGTCGCGGCCGTAGCCGACGGCGAGGTCCTGCAGCTCGCACTCCCCGCCCTGATCGCAGATCGGACAATCGAGGGGGTGATTGATGAGCAGAAATTCCATGGTCGCGCGTTGCGCGGCGATCGCTTTCGGCGAGCGCGTGAACACTTTCATGCCTTCCATCACGGGCGTCGCGCAGGCCGGCATCGGCTTCGGCGCCTTCTCGACTTCCACCAGGCACATGCGGCAATTCGCCGCGACGGTGAGCTTGGCGTGATAGCAAAACCGCGGGATGTAGACATCGGCTGCATCCGTGACCTGCATGATCATGGCGCCCTTGCGCGCCTTCAGCGGCTGTCCATTGACCTCGATATTGACCAGATCGTCGCTCATGGTGCCTTCACGCCGCCGCGGCCGGCTGTCCTTCGACGATCGAGCGGCCTTTGTGCTCGATCATGTATTGAAACTCGTGCTTATAGTGCTTGAGGAAGCTCTGCACGGGCCACGCCGCCGCGTCCCCGAGCGCGCAAATCGTGTGACCCTCGATCCGGTTTGCGACATCGAGCAAGAGACCCAAGTCCTCGCTCCGTCCTTGGCCGGCGATGATGCGCTTCAGCATGCGGTCGAGCCAACCCGTGCCTTCGCGGCAGGGCGTGCACTGGCCGCAGGACTCCGAATAATAGAAGCGCGCCAGTCGTTCGAGCGTGCGCACCATGCAGGTCGTCTCGTCCATGACGATGACGGCGCCCGTGCCCACCGACGAGCCGGCCTTCTTGACCGAGTCATAGTCCATGTTGGCCGTCATCATGATATCGCCGGGCACCACCGGGACCGAAGAGCCGCCGGGAATGACCGCCTTGAGCTTGCGGCCTTTCCACACGCCGCCGCAAATCGCGAGCAGATCCTTGAACGGGATGCCCATGGGCAGCTCGATGTTCATGGGCTTCTCGACGTGCCCGGAGACGGAAAAAATGATGGTGCCGCCCGAATTAGGCGGCCCGAGGGCCGCAAACCACGCCGCACCTTTGCGCAGGATGGTCGGGACCGAAGCGTAGCTCTGCGTGTTGTTGATGGTCGTCGGCTTGCCGTAGAGGCCGAAGTTCGCCGGGAACGGCGGCTTGAAGCGCGGCTTGCCGGGCTTGCCCTCGAGCGACTCGAGGAGCGCGGTCTCCTCGCCGCAGATGTACGCGCCCGCACCCACGAACATATGCAGGTCGAAGTCGACGCCGGAGCCCAGGATGTTCTTACCGAGCAGGCCCGCGGCGTAGGCCTCGTCGAGCGCCGCCTGAAAGCGCGGGATGGGTTCGGCCATGAATTCGCCGCGGATGTAGTTGTAGCCGACGGTCGCCGTCATGGCATAGCCGCCGATCGCCATCCCCTCGATCACCGAGTGCGGGTTGTAGCGCAGGATGTCTCTGTCATGGCAGGTGCCCGGCTCGGACTCGTCCGAGTTGCACACGGCGTACTTCTGCACCGGCGAGGAGCGCGGCATGAAGCTCCATTTCACGCCGGTCGGAAACGCGGCGCCGCCCCGGCCGCGCAGCCCCGAGGCCTTGACCTCGTCGATGATCTTCTCGCGCGGCGTCTTGTCGCGCAGGATCCGCTCCCACGCCTCGTAGCCGCCGAACGAGCGGTAGCCTGCGAGCGTCCAGGGACGCTCATGCTTCAATGCCTCGAACAGCACCGTATTCGTCTCGTAGTTCATTGCAGCTCGTCCAGGATCTTGTCGATGCTATCGGGCGTGAGGTTCTCGTGATAGACGTGATCCACCATCATCATGGGCGCGTTGTTGCACGCGGCGAGACACTCTTCCTCGCGCTTCAAGTAAATGCGGCCATCGGGAGTGCTTTCCCCCGTCTTGATGCCGAGCTTTTTCTCGCAGCGCGCGACGATCTCATCCGAGCCGCGCAGCATGCAGGATATGTTCGTGCACACCGATATGTGGTGCCGGCCGACCGGCTTGGTCTCGAACATCGAGTAGAAGGTCGCAATCTCGTAGACCTGGATGGGCGGCAGCTGCAGATACTCCGCCACGGCGTCCATGAGGGGCACGGTGAGAAAGCCGTGGTTCTCGTGCTGCACGGCGTGCAGCGCCGAGATCACGGCGGAGCGCTTGCGGTCGGGCGGAAATTTCGCCACCCAGCGATCGATTTCCTCGCGCACATGATCGGATAGTTGCGCACCCGCCGATTGTGCGCTTGGCCGTTGCGCGCTCATCGGTCGATCTCGCCGAACACGATATCCTGGGTGCCGATCACCGCGACCACGTCCGCGAGCATGTGCCCGCGTACCATCTCGTCGAGCGCCGCCAAATGGGGGAAGCCCGGCGCGCGCACCTTCAGCCGATATGGCTTGTTTGCACCGTCCGACACCAGGTAGACACCGAGCTCGCCCTTCGGCGCTTCGATGGCGGCGTAGACTTCGCCTGCCGGCACGCAGTAGCCTTCCGTGAACAACTTGAAGTGATGGATCAGGGATTCCATGTCGCCTTTCATCTGCTCGCGCCGCGGGGGCCGAATCTTGCGATCGTCGATCATCACCGGACCGGCGTTGGCCTTCAGCCACGCAATGCACTGCTCGATGATGCGGGTGGACTGCCGCAGCTCCTCGATGCGCACCAGATAGCGGTCGTAGCAATCGCCGTTGACACCCACCGGGATGTCGAAGTCCATGTGCTCGTACACCTCGTAGGGCTGCTTCTTGCGAATGTCCCACTCGATGCCCGAGCCGCGCAGCATCGGTCCCGAGAAACCGAGCTGCATGGCGCGCTCCGGGCTCACCACCCCGATGTTCACGGTGCGCTGCTTCCAAATGCGGTTGTCGGTCAGGAGTGCCTCGTACTCATCGACGCAGGCGGGAAAGCGGGCGGCGAAGTCGGCGATGAAATCGATGAGGCCGCCGGAGCGCCGCTCGTTCAGGCGGTCGACTGCCTTGTTGCTGCGCCACTCGGTGTATTGATATTTCGGCATGACTTCGGGAAGGTCGCGATACACCCCGCCCGGACGGTAATAGGTCGCGTGCATGCGCGTGCCCGACACCGCCTCGTAGCAATCCATCAAATCCTCGCGCTCGCGAAACGCATACAGAAAGACCGTCATGGCGCCGATGTCGAGCGCGTGCGAGCCGAGCCACATGAGGTGATTTAAGATACGGGTGATCTCATCGAACAGAACGCGGATGTACCGCGCCCGGATCGGCGGCTCGATCTCGAGCAGCTTTTCGATCGCAAGCACGTAGGCGTGCTCGTTGCACATCATGGACACGTAGTCGAGGCGGTCCATGTAGCCGATCGATTGATTGAACGGCTTGCTCTCTGCGAGCTTCTCGGTACCGCGATGCAGGAGGCCGATGTGCGGATCAGCCTTTTGAATGACCTCACCGTCCATCTCGAGCACCAGGCGCAGCACGCCGTGCGCGGCGGGATGCTGCGGTCCGAAGTTCATCGTGTAATTGCGTATCTCGGCCATTAGGTTTTCGCCGGTGCGGGCGGCGCAGTGGCTGGCGGCGCCGGGGGTGGCGGAGCGACCAGCGGCGCGGGCGGCGCGATCGATGCGGCCGGGTCCGCGGTCAGCTCGCCGTTGTACCGGTTGTCGTGCCGGATCACCTTCGGCACGAGGACGCGCGGCTCGATCGTAACCGGCTGATACACCACGCGCCGCTTCTCTGGGTCGTAGCGCACCTCGACGTTGCCGATGAGCGGGAAGTCCTTGCGAAACGGGTGTCCGATGAAGCCGTAATCGGTGAGGATGCGCCGCAGGTCCGGGTGCCCGCGGAACATGACACCGAAGAGGTCGAACGCCTCGCGCTCGAACCAATCCGCCGACGCCCAGACGCCGGTGACGGAGTCGACGGCCGGCTGCTCATCGTCCTCGCAGTACACCTTGAGCCGCAGGCGCTGATTGTTGGCGATCGACAAGAGGTGATAGACCACGGCGAAGCGCCGTCCGGGCCGTTCGTCGCCGCCTGCGGTCATGCCGCGAGCCACGCCGCGGCTGAATCCCGACAAGGTGGCGTGCTCGGTCTTCCACTCGGTCCGTCCGTGCTGCAGATAATCGACCACGCACACGTCCATGCACATCTCGAACTTGAGCGCATCGCGCAGCGCCCGGGCCGCAGCGAGGAGCTGCGCCGAGCGTACCTCGAAGGTGAGCTCGCCCGTCGCGTTCGCCACCCGGGTGAGTCCCGCGGGCAGCGCCGCCTCGATGCGCTCGGCGAGCTGGTCGGCCCTCTGGAGGGCGGCGCCGCTCGGGGCGCCTGCAGGCGCCGCCGCGGCGCCTGGAGCGGGAGGAACGGAGCTCATCGGATAATGGCCTTGTTGCGCCGGATCTTGTTCTGCAGCTGGATGATGCCGTAGAGCAACGCTTCCGCGGTAGGCGGGCAACCCGGCACATACACATCGACCGGCACGATGCGATCGCAGCCGCGGACCACCGCATAGGAATAATGATAATAACCGCCGCCGTTTGCGCAGGAGCCCATGGAGATGACCCAGCGCGGCTCGGCCATCTGGTCGTACACCTTGCGCAACGCGGGCGCCATCTTGTTGACCAGCGTGCCGGCGACAATCATCACGTCCGATTGCCGCGGGCTCGGGCGAAACACGACGCCGAAGCGATCGAGGTCGTAGCGCGCGGCGCCCGCATGCATCATCTCGACCGCGCAGCACGCGAGGCCGAAAGTCATCGGCCAGAGTGAACCGGTGCGCGCCCAATTGATGAGCTTGTCGACCGTGGTCACCTCGAAGCCGCGTACCGTGCCGGACTCGGCGGTCGCCGCTTCTAGTCCCATTCGAGCGCCCCTTTGCGATAGTCGTAAATCAGCGCGACGACGAGCACCAGGGCGAAAATGAGCATGGCCAGCAGGCCGAACGTCCCGGTGATGCGCAGCGACACCGCCCACGGAAAGAAAAAGGCGATCTCGAGATCGAACACGATGAAGATGATGGCGACGAGGTAGTAGCGCACATCGAAGCGCATGCGCGAGTCCTCGAACGCCTCGAAGCCGCACTCATACGGCGAGAGTTTCTCGGGATCCGGCCGGCGCGGACCCAGCACCCAGCCGATCGTGAACAGAGCGAGGCCTAAGACCGTCGCCAGTCCCAGGAAAATCAAGATTGGCAAGTATTGTGACAACATCACGCCGACCGTGAAATGAACGTTGAGCGGTTGATCCGCCAAGTATATCAGGCGTGAGAACAATTATGGTGCCGACGGCCGGACTCGAACCGGCACAGGTTACCCCACTAGCCCCTCAAACTAGCGCGTCTACCAATTCCGCCACGTCGGCAATGCTCAAACGAAAACCAAAACTACTTGTTGTCCGGCGGCGGCTGCGCGGGCGCAGTCGCGGGCGGCTGCGGCACGGGCGGCGTCTGCGCCGGCGCGGTCTGCATCGGTGGCGCCACGGCCGGCGGCGCCGCACTGCGCGCACGCGCTGCGGCTTGTGCCGCGCGCTCGATGACGGAGGTCGGCTCCACGGTCGCGCGTGTGCCCATGTAGGCGAGCAGCAAGCTGGTCGTGAAGAACAGCGCCGCGAACACCGCGGTCAACTTCGAAAACAACGTCGCCGTGCCGCGCGCACCGAACACGGTCCCCGAGGCGCCGGAACCGAATCCTGCGCCCGCCTCCGCGCCCTTGCCTCGTTGCATCAGCACGAGGAACACGATCATCAGCGCGAGGAGGATGTGCACCGTCAAAATAAAACCACGCAACATTTAACGATCTCTCAATTTCTTACGGCCGCAGCCGCGCAGATTTGCAGAAACTCATCGGCGCTCAACGACGCGCCGCCCACCAGCCCGCCGTCCACGTCCGGCATCGCGAACAGCTCGGCGGCATTCGAGGCCTTCACGCTGCCGCCGTACAAGATTCGAACTTCCGCCGACACTTTAGCATCTTGCCGGTGAATCCGATGGCGCACGTACGCATGCACCGCCTGCGCCTGCTCGGCCGATGCCGTGCGACCCGTGCCGATCGCCCAGACCGGCTCGTACGCGAGCAGCGCGCGAGAGAGGCTCGGCACCCCGTTCATGGCCGTCACGGCGTCGAGCTGTCGCGCCACCACTGCCTCGGTCCGCTCAGCCTCGCGCTCCTCGAGCGTTTCGCCCAAGCACAGCACCGGCGTCAAGCCGACGTTCAGCACCGCCCCGAACTTGCGGGCCACCAGCGTGTCGTCCTCGTGATAGAGCCGGCGCCGTTCGGAGTGACCGACGATCACATAGCGGCAGCCCACATCCTTCAGCATCGAGGCCGCCACTTGCCCGGTGAAAGCCCCCACCGGATGGACGCACACATCCTGGGCGCCGACGTCGACGTCGGCCTCCTCCAGCATGCGCACCGCATCGGCCAGATACACGTAAGGCGGAAAGACCGCGACGCCCACCTGCCATTCGGGTTTCACGCGCTCGCCGAGCTCGCCGAGCAGAACCTCGTTGGCCGCGCGCGATCCGTGCATTTTCCAGTTACCGGCGACCACGGGACGACGCATGCCACACCCTAAGGACCATAAGGCCCCTCACGAAAGGCGGCGAAGATTAGCCGCGTGGGCCGCCAACTGCAAGTCCCTGTGCCGCAGTGCCCGTAGAGGCCACAAACGGAGGGACTGCGGCGGCCTCGACCGCCGCGGCAATGTCACGCGCCGCGGCCTTCACCAGCTTGGCGTCGTGCCCCTCTACCATGACGCGGATCACGGGCTCGGTCCCGGAGGGCCGCAGGACCGTGCGGCCGCGGCCATTGAAGCGCCGCTCGACCGACTCGACCACCTCGAGAATCCGCGGGTGAGTCATGGGATCGAAGCGTTGTGCGACGCGCACATTCAGCAGCACCTGGGGATACTTGGGCATGGGGGCGCACAGCTCCGCGAGGCTCGCGCCGGTGCTTTTCATCACCGCAAGCACCTGCAGCGCGCTGATCAGGCCATCGCCGGTGGTCGTTTTGTCGAGGCAGAGGATATGCCCGGAAGTCTCGCCGCCCAGGGTGCCGCCCAGTTCCTGCAACATGGCGAGCACATACCGATCGCCGACCTGCGCGCGCCGGAAGTCGATGCCCGCGTCGGCGAGCGCGTGCTCGAGCCCGAGGTTGCTCATCACCGTGCCGACGACGGGCCCCCTGAGCAAGCCGGCGTCGCGCCGCGCCCGCGCCAGTACGTAGAGCAGCTGATCGCCGTCCACGCAGCGCCCGAGTTCGTCCACCATCACGACGCGATCGCCGTCGCCGTCGAGCGCGATGCCCACCTGCGCGCGCACGCCCGGAACCGTGAGCTGCAGCAACTCAGGCGAGGTCGAGCCGCACCCGTCGTTGATGTTGCGGCCGTTCGGCGAGCAGCCGATGGGCACGATGTCCGCGCCCAGATCGGCGAACAGGCGCGGCCCCACCTTATAGCCGGCGCCGTTCGCGCAATCGACGACGATCTTAAAGCCCTCGAGGGTCATGCCCGCAGGAATGGTCGATGTGCAGAACTCCTGGTACTGCAAGCGGGTCCTGTCCGTGCGCATCGCCTTGCCGAGGCGCTGCGACTCGCGCGTGAGCACGGGACTTTCGAGGAGCGCCTCGATGCGGCTCTCGAGCTCGTCGGAGAGTTTGCTCCCGGCGCGGTCGAAGAACTTGATGCCGTTGTCCTCGTAGCGATTATGCGAGGCGCTGATGACCACGCCGAAGCTGCAGTCGAGGCGCTGCGTCATGTACGCAATGCCGGGCGTCGGCAACGGACCGATGAGCAACACGTCGACACCTGCCGCCACGAAACCGGCCTCGAGTGCGGATTCGAACATGTAGCCGGACACACGCGTGTCTTTGCCGATGAGGACGCGGCCGCCGTCGGGTGCAAGCACCCGCGCAGCCGCGCTCGCGAGGCGCAAGGCAAAATCCACGGTCATCGGCGATTCGCCGACCCGACCCCGGATGCCGTCGGTTCCAAAGTATCCGATCAATTGACTCTCCCTTCGAGCACGGCGCTCACCATGCGGATGGCATCGCGGGTCGGCGCAACATCGTGCGTGCGCAGCACATGCGCCCCGCGGCTCACAGCCCAGGCCGCGAGCCCGAGGCCGCCGCTGAGCCGCTCCTCGACGCCTCGTCCGAGCACCTGCCCGATGAGACTCTTGCGCGAGACACCCACCAGGAGCGGTGCGCCTGAACCCGCGAGATGATCGAGGTGTTTGAGTAAGGCGAGGGAGTGCTCGCAGCGCTTGCCGAAGCCGAGTCCGGGATCGAGCGCGATCGACTCCGAGGCAATCCCGGCGGCAATACATCGCGCGCGCTCATGGCTCAGGAAGGCGTTCACCTCGCTCACGACGTCATGATAGCGGGGATCGGCCTGCATGGAGCGCGGCTCGCCCTGCATGTGCATGAGACACACCCCCACCCCCGCGTCGGCCGCCCATTCGCGTGCGCCCGGGGCGCGCAGCGCCGCCACGTCGTTGACGATGCAGGCGCCCGCCCGCGCGGCCGCCTGCATGACCTCGACCTTGCTGGTATCGATGGAAATCGCGACATCGAGCGAGGCTGCGATGGCCGCGATGACCGGGACCACGCGCTCCCGCTCCGTGGCGGCATCGACTCCGAGCGATCCCGGCCGCGTCGATTCTCCACCCACGTCGATGATGGCGGCACCTTCGGCGACCATCTGCGCCGCCCGCGCAACCGCGGCTTCGACACCCTGATAGCGGCCGCCGTCGGAGAATGAATCGGGTGTGACGTTGAGGATGCCCATGACGACCGGTCGCGCCAGGTCAATGGTTCTATGTCGACATCGCCACTGCATCGGCCATCCTGCCGCTCGGCGCGGCCGGCGGAAGAGCTTAGTGTTGACCCGCCGGACTCACGAGCGGTGTCGTGGGCTTCTCCGCCGTCGGACCGCGAGGTGTCGGGTTGGGCGTATCGTCCCAGTCACGCGGCGGACGCGGCGCGCGTCCCTCCATGATGTCCTTGATCATCTCCTCGTCGATCGTCTCGTACTTGATCAACGCCTCGGACATGGTCTGCAGCTTGTCCATGTTGGTCTGGATGATCTTGTAAGCGCGCTGGTAATTGCTGTCGATCACGCGGCGCACTTCCTCATCGATGACATGCGCAGTGACGTCGGATACCTGCTTATGCTGGGTGACGCTGCGCCCCAAGAACACCTCGCCCGATTCCTCGCTATAGGTCTGCGGACCGAGACGGTCTGAGAGACCCCAGCGGGTCACCATGTTGCGGGCGAGCTCGGTGGCGCGCTCGATGTCGTTCGACGCGCCCGTGGTGACGGCATCCGGTCCGAACACGAGCTCCTCGGCGACCCGGCCGCCGAACAGAGTGGCGATCCGGCTCTCGAGCTGACGCTTGCTGGTGCTGTAGCGGTCCTGTTCCGGCAGGAACATAGTGACGCCGAGCGCCCGGCCGCGGGGGATGATGGTCACCTTATAGACCGGGTCGTGCTCGGGGACGGACAGGCCCACGATGGCATGGCCGGACTCGTGATAAGCGGTGTTGCGCTTCTCTTCCTCGGTCATGACCATGGAGCGCCGCTCCGCGCCCATCATGATCTTGTCCTTGGCACGCTCGAATTCTTCCATGGTCACGGAGCGCTTGTTGCCGCGCGCGGCGAACAGCGCCGCCTCGTTAACCAGATTCGCGAGGTCCGCGCCGGAGAAGCCCGGGGTTCCGCGTGCGATCACCGAGGGCTTCACGTTGTCGCCCAAGGGGACCTTGCGCATGTGCACCTTGAGGATTTGCTCGCGGCCGCGCACGTCGGGCAGCGGCACGACCACCTGGCGGTCAAATCGGCCCGGCCGCAGCAGCGCCGGATCGAGCACGTCCGGCCGGTTGGTGGCGGCGATGACGATAATGCCCTCGTTGCCCTCGAAGCCGTCCATTTCCACCAGCAGCTGGTTCAGTGTCTGCTCGCGCTCATCGTGCCCGCCGCCGAGGCCCGCGCCACGGTGCCGGCCGACGGCGTCGATTTCGTCGATGAATATGATGCAAGGGGCGTGCTTCTTGGCCTGCTCGAACATGTCGCGGACGCGCGAGGCGCCGACGCCCACGAACATCTCCACGAAGTCAGAGCCGGAGATGGTGAAGAAGGGGACCTTGGCCTCGCCTGCAATGGCGCGGGCCAGCAGCGTCTTGCCGGTGCCGGGCGAGCCGACCATGAGGACACCTTTCGGAATCTTGCCGCCAAGTTTCTGGAACTTGCCGGGATCTTTCAGGAAGTCGACGATTTCGACGACTTCCTGTTTGGCTTCCTCGACACCCGCGACATCGGCGAACGTAATGTTGACCTGATCCTCGCCGAGGAGGCGCGCGCGGCTCTTGCCAAAAGACATGGCCCCACGGCCTCCGGAGGCGCCCTGCATCTGGCGCATGAAGTAAGCCCAGAAGCCGATGAGTATGAGTATCGGGAAGGCCGAGATCAGCAGCTGCAGCAGCACCGATTGCTGCTTCGGCGGCTCGCCACGAAATTTGACGCCCTGGGACTGCAGCAGGCCGATCAGGGCGCTGTTGTTGGTCTCGGGGTTGTAGGTTGTGAACTGGTTACCGTCGCGCCGCTTACCCTCGATGATCTCGCCCTTCAGCGTCACCGACTCGACGTTGTTGCTCTTCACGTCGGTGAGGAACTGCGAGTAGTCGATGACGGACGGCTGCCCGGTGCGCATGCCGAACTGGCTGAAAATCGCGAGCAGAATAACGGCCAATGCGACCCACAAGAGAATCTGTTTGGTCAAATCGTTCAAGTTTCACCTACGGCCGCAATCATTGTGAGACACCGTGACCCATCCTGCGTTCCGCGAAAGCAGGGGTACCCCCGAAGTTACACCATCCCAAACTGCCGCGCCAACAGGTAGATCTCAGGACTTCGTGTTCGTGACGCCTTCGGCTTTTTGGTCACGACCCGGCCGTACCTGCGGCGCGCCTCGCGAATGATCTCGTCGAAGCCGGCACCCTGAAACAGCTTGATCAACGCGTCCCCACCCGGGACCAGCACGCGGTCTGCAAACTCCAACGCCAGCTCCGCCAGGTACATGGAACGAGGCTGGTCGACCGCATCTATGCCTGCCATGTTTGGGGCCATATCGGACAATACAAGGTCCACTTTTTCGCCCCCAACCGCCTCGAGGAGCTGGGCGAGCACGGCCTCGTCGCGAAAATCGCCTTGCACGAAAGTGACGCCCGGGATGGCGTCCATGGGAAGGATGTCGGTGGCGACGAGACGCCCCGTGCCGCCCAGCAAGCGCGCTGCGTACTGGCTCCAGCCTCCGGGCGCGGCGCCCAAGTCCACACAACGAATCCCGGCCCGCAGCAGCCGCTCCCTTTCCTGAATTTCCTGCAGCTTGAACACCGCGCGCGAGCGCCAGCCCTCCTTCTGGGCGCGCTTCACGAACTCATCGTTGGCATGTTCGGCGAGCCAGCGGGCGCTGCTCTTGGAGCGTTTTGGCATGGGGCTTGCCACTATAATGCCCGCATGGACCTTTCGGAAAAGCAAAAGAAGCACTTGCGGCGTCTCGCCCATCCGCTGCATCCGCTGGTGAGTCTCGGCAACTTAGGGCTAACCGACGGTGTGGTGGCCGAGCTCGATCGGGCGCTCGCCCACCACGAGCTCGTCAAGGTAAGCGTGCGGATTGGGGATCGGGACGCACGGGACGAGGCGCTCAAGGAGCTGGCGCGGCGCACCGCGGCCGTCATGGTGCAGCGCGTGGGGAACGTCGGGGTGCTCTATCGCCGCGGCGAGGGACTTGCCAAGGTGCTGCTCCCGGAGTGACCGCCGGCGGTCTCTAGATCCGCCCTTTCCAGATCACCCCAAAAACGAGCAGGCAGCCGATCAAGTAGCCGACCATCGAGACGCCGTGCCACGCGCCGAACGACAGGCCGATGGCCGTGCCCTGGGCGCGTGCCTGCTCCATGCACCCTTTGATGATCCACTCGTTGATCGCGAGCAGCGCCACGGCGATGTAAACACCCCGCAGCTGTCCTTTGTCAGGAAGCGCGATACCCAGCGCGGCCACGGCCACGCCGAGGTAGGTCTCGATGGCGAACAGGCGCGCGGCAAGCGACCCCGCGAGATGCCGGTCGGGCTGCACGAAAAACAGGGTCGGCGCCACCCACAGGGCGAGCGACCAGAGACTGCCGGCCCAGAGAGTCAGCAGTATGCGGTAGGCGTTTCGCACGGCTCCGCGGAGCTGGCCGCCCGCGGTTCCCCGCGCGGCTCACACATAGCGCACCGACATGACTTCGTAGCTGCGCAGGCCGCCGGGGACCGTCACGTCGACGACGTCACCCTCGGATTTGCCGATGAGCGCACGCGCAATGGGCGATGAGACCGACAGCATGCCGTGCTTGATATCCGCTTCGTCGTCGCCCACCAGTTGATACACCACCTTGGAGCCGCCGTCCTGATCCTCGAGCTCGACGGTCGAGCCGAAAACCACCCGGCCGTTCGCCGTCAGCTTGGTGACGTCGATCACTTCGGCATTCGACAAGCGGTTCTCGATATCGTTGATGCGACCCTCGATGAAGCTCTGCTGCTCGCGCGCGGCGTGATATTCGGCGTTCTCCGACAGATCGCCGTGCGAACGCGCCTCGGCGATGGCCTTGATCACGTTCGGCCGCGCCTCGCTCTTCAGCTGTTTGAGCTCCTGGCGCAAACGCTCGGCGCCGCGCAGGGTCATGGGTGTACGTTTCACGCCAGTTCCTTGTGCAAATCCTGCAGCTTGTTGACTTCGATGTCGCCCAAATGGTCGAGCGCATCGCAAGTCGCGCGCGCCGCGGCCACCGTGGTGTAGTAGGTCACGCGGCGCGCCACCGCCTCACGGCGGATGGAGCGCGACTCGCGCACCGCCTGCTTGCCCTCGGTGGTGTTCACGATGAGCGCAACCTCATCGTTTTTTATCATATCGACGACGTGCGGGCGACCCTCCCGAACCTTATTTACGCGTCGGCAAACGATACCGGCCTCCTCGAGAACCTTCGCCGTGCCTCCGGTTGCGGCGATTTCGAAACCGCGCGCAATGAGCATCTGCGCCAATTGCACCGCACCGGGCTTGTCGCGGTCGCGCACGCTCACGAAACACAGGCCGCGCGTCGGCAGCACCACCCCCGAGGCGGCCTGCGCTTTGGCATAGGCCTCGCCGAAGGTATGCCCCGTGCCCATGACCTCGCCCGTGGATTTCATCTCGGGCCCCAAGATGGGATCGGCTTCCGGGAACTTGATGAACGGGAACACCGCCTCCTTCACCGAGAAGTAAGGCGGAATGCGCTGCTCCGTGCAGCCCTGCTCTTCGAGCGTCTTGCCGACCATGACCCGCGCCGCCACCTTCGCGAGCGCAATCCCTGTCGCCTTCGACACGAAGGGGACGGTGCGTGAGGCACGCGGGTTCACCTCGAGGATATAGATCACGCCGCTTTGGATCGCGAACTGGATGTTCATGAGACCTACGACGTTGAGCGCCTTGGCGAGCTTGCGCGTCTGGGCGCGCAACTCATCCTGGACCTCATTCGTCAGGCCGTTCGGCGGCAACGAGCATCCCGAGTCGCCCGAGTGCACGCCGGCCTGCTCGATGTGCTCCATGATGCCGCCGATGAGCACGTCCTCGCCATCGCACACCGCGTCGACGTCCACCTCGGTGGCGAGGTCCAAGAAGCGGTCGAGCAGGACGGGGCTGTCGTTCGACACCTTCACGGCGTCCGTCATGTACTGGCGCAGGTCGTCTTCGTTGAACACCACTTCCATGGCGCGGCCGCCGAGCACATAGCTCGGCCGCACCACCAGCGGGAAGCCCACTTCGCGGGCCATGATCACGGCCTGCTCCTCGGTGCGCGCCGTCGCGTTCGCGGGCTGCTTCAGCTTCAAGGCCGCGACCAGCTTCTGGAAGCGCTCGCGATCCTCGGCGACGTCGATGCTGTCGGGGCTCGTGCCGATGATCGGGGCGCCCGCCGCGGCCAGGGCGCGCGACAGCTTCAGCGGGGTCTGGCCGCCGTACTGCACGATCACCCCCTCGGGCTTCTCCTTCTCGATCACCTCCATCACGTCCTCGAAGGTGAGCGGCTCGAAGTACAGCCGATCGGAAGTGTCGTAGTCGGTGGAGACGGTCTCGGGATTGCAGTTGACCATGATGGTCTCGAAGCCGTCCTCGGAGAGCGCCATGGCGGCATGCACGCAGCAATAGTCGAACTCGATGCCCTGGCCGATGCGATTTGGGCCGCCGCCCAAGATCATGATCTTGCGCCGCGTGCTCGGATTGGCCTCGCACTCCTCGTCGTAACTCGAGTACATGTACGCGGTCGAGGTCGAGAACTCGGCGGCACAGGTATCGACGCGCTTGAAAACCGGGTGCAGCCCGAGCTTGCGCCGCCGCGCCCGCACCTCGTGCTCCTCGCGCGCCACGAGGCGCGCGATGCGGGCATCGGAGAAGCCTTTGCGTTTCAAGGTGCGCAGTCGCGCAAAATCGAGCCCGTCGAATCCCTGCTCGCGCAGCTTCTGCTCCTCGCTCAGCAAGCCCTCGATCTGCGCGAGGAACCAGGGATCGATCTTGGTGGCCTCGAACACCTGCTCGAGCGACCAGCCGGCGCGAAAGGCGTCGGCGACGTAGAGGATGCGCGCGGGTCCGGGCCAACGCAGCTCGTAGGCAAGCTTGTCGGCCGCCTCATCGCTCAATGGGAGCGTCAGCTGTTCGTCAAAGCCGTCGTAGCCGAGCTCGAGGCTCCGCAGGGCCTTCTGCATCGACTCCTGGAAGGAGCGCCCGATCGCCATGGCCTCTCCCACCGACTTCATTTGCGTGGTGAGCCGCGTGTTCGCGCCGGGAAACTTCTCGAACGTGAAGCGCGGAATCTTGGTCACCACGTAGTCGATGGTGGGCTCGAACGCGGCCGGCGTGGCGCCGCCGGTGATGTCGTTCTTGAGCTCATCGAGCGTGTAGCCGATCGCGAGCTTCGCGGCAATCTTCGCGATGGGAAATCCGGTCGCCTTCGAGGCGAGCGCGGAGGAGCGCGATACCCGCGGATTCATCTCGATGACGAGCACCCGCCCGTCCTCGGGATTGACGGCGAATTGCACGTTCGAGCCGCCCGTGTCGACGCCGATCTTGCGCAGCACCGCGATGGAGGCATCGCGCAGCCGCTGGTACTCGCGGTCGGTCAGGGTCTGCGCGGGAGCGACCGTGATCGAATCCCCGGTGTGCACGCCCATCGGGTCGATGTTCTCGATCGAGCAGACGATGATGCAATTATCGTTGCGGTCGCGCACCACCTCCATTTCGTACTCTTTCCAGCCGAGCACCGACTCCTCGAGCAGCACCTCGTTGGTGGGCGAGGCATCGAGACCGCGCGCGACAATGGCCTCGAACTCCTCGCGGTTATAAGCGATGCCGCCCCCGCTCCCGCCGAGCGTGAACGAAGGCCGGATCACTGTCGGGAATCCGATCTCCGACTGCACCGCGAGCGCCTCCTCCATGCTGTGGGCGATGCGCGAGCGCGCGCACTCGAGGCCGATGTCGGCCATGGCGCGGCGGAACAGCTCGCGGTCTTCGGCCATGTCGATGGCGCGCTGCGAGGCCCCGATCATCTCCACATTGAATTTTTCGAGCACGCCCTCGCGCACCAGATCGAGTGCGGTGTTGAGCGCAGTCTGTCCGCCCATGGTGGGGAGCAGTGCGCTCGGCCGCTCCTTCTCGATGATGCGCTCGATGGTCCGCCAGTTGATGGGCTCGATGTAGATCGAATCGGCGCTCTCCGGATCGGTCATGATGGTGGCCGGATTCGAGTTCACCAGGATGACGCGATATCCCTCTTCTTTCAGGGCCTTACACGCCTGAGCTCCGGAATAGTCGAACTCGCAGGCCTGGCCGATGATGATGGGTCCCGCGCCGATGATGAGGATGCTGTCGAGGTCTGTGCGCTTCGCCATCAGCTTTCCGCGGACTTCTGCTTCAGGGCGCTGCGGCCGCGCGAGTTGGCCTGAGTCCGCTTCACCATCAGGTACATGAAATGCTCGAACAACAGGCGCAGGTCGTGCGGGCCGGGGCTCGCCTCCGGATGTCCCTGGAAGCTGAAGGCCGGCTTGTCGGTGCGCTCGATGCCCTGCAACGACCCGTCGAACAGCGACCGATGCGTGGTCCGCAAGGTCGAGGGGAGCGTTGCCTCGTCGACCGCGAAACCATGGTTCTGGCTCGAGATGAGCACGCGTCCCGAGTCGAGCTCCGCCACCGGATGGTTCGCGCCGTGATGGCCGAATTTCATTTTCACCGTCTTCGCGCCGCTCGCCAAACCCAGCAGCTGATGGCCGAGGCAAATGCCGAACACCGGGATGTCGGTGGTCAAAAAGCGCGCGATCGCGGCGATGGCGTAATCGCACGGCTCGGGATCGCCCGGACCGTTACTTAAGAAAATACCGTCAGGATTCATCGCAAGTACTTGATCAGCCGGTGTTTGTGCAGGCACCACCGTCATCCGACAGCCATGCTCGGCCAAAATGCGCAGGATGTTGCGCTTGATCCCGAAGTCATACGCGACGACATGCAGCCGGCTCTGCGGCCGCGGAGGTCGTGCCGTCGATTTCCAAATGATGCCCTCGTTCCACTGATAGATGCGTTTGGTAGAGACCGCCTTCGCGAGGTCCATGCCCTTCAATCCTGGGAATTTCTTCGCGGCACGCACCGCGGCGTTCTCGTCGATTGCATCGCCGGTCATGATGCAACCCGACTGGGCGCCTTTCTCGCGCAGCAGGCGGGTGAGCTTACGCGTGTCGATATCGGCAATGGCGACCACTTTGCAGCGGGTCAGGAAGCTCTGCAGGGATTCGGTGGAGCGCCAGTTCGAATGCACTTGCGGCAGGTCGCGAATGACGAGTCCCGCCGCGTACACGGCGCCCGACTCGAGATCCTCGGGCGTGGTGCCGGTGTTGCCGATGTGCGGATAGGTGAGCGTGACGATCTGCCGGCAGTACGAGGGGTCGGTGAGGATCTCCTGATAGCCTGTCATCGCTGTATTGAAAACCACCTCACCTGTCGTGTTGCCTCTTGCGCCTACTGAAACGCCACGGAACACGGTGCCATCTTCGAGAGCTAGCACTGCAGGTGTCGACACTTCCGGTTTCCTCGCTTCGCTCTTTGTAAGAGCGCGTTCCGCAGATGTGCAAAGCGGGAGGCGCTCCTCAAGAACGTCCTCCCGCTTTAATGATTCGATCGCGGCTTTTCCGGGCGCGAATATTAGCGATGCGCGCGCCCAGTGTCCATGCCCTTGTCGCCGGGGCGTAGCCGAAGGCTCGGCAGATCAAAATCCGAGCACGTTTTGCATGCCGTAGAGTCCCGCCGGACGCCCGAGGAGCCACGCGGCCGCTGCGAGGGCTCCGCGGGCGAACACCATCCGATCCTGCGCCCGGTGCGTGAGCTCGAGGCGCTCGCCGTCCGCGGCCAGCACCGCCGTGTGCTCGCCGACGACGTCGCCGGCGCGGAGCGAGGCGAAGCCGATGCTCCCCGGCACGCGCGCACCCGAGCTGCCGTGCCGATCGAACACGGCGAGCTGCTTGAGGTCCGCGCCGCGCGCACGGGCGATGGCCTCGCCCCAGGCGAGTGCGGTGCCGGAGGGCGCATCGCGTTTCATTCGATGATGCACCTCGCTGATCTCCGCCTCGTAGCCGCTGCCGAGCGCTCGCACCGCGACTTCCAGGAGATGCGTCATGACGGCGACGCCGATGCTGGTGTTCGGCGCGATCAGCACCGGAATCGTGCGCGCGACGCTCTCGAGCGTGCCGCGCGTCGTTGCATCGAAGCCGGTGGCGCCGACCAGCAAGGCGACCCGCCGTTCGAGACAGGCCTCGGCATGCTGCGCGATGCCCTGCGGCAGGCTGAAGTCCACCGCCACGGCAGCGTCGGCGAGCGCACCCAGCGGCTCGGCCGTGATGCGCACGCCCGTGGCCGGCCCGTCGAGGGCGGCATCCTGTCCGAGGTGGCTGCTCGTGCCCGACGCGAGCGCACCGCCCAGCTGCAGAGCGGACGGCATCTCACGCAAGGCGCGCACGAGGCACTGCCCCATCCGACCCGTGATTCCGAACACTGCGACTTTGGGCATGGCGCCTCGAGTCCTCAGCCGGCGCCGGTAAAGAACTTCTTCACGCCCTCGAGGAAAGATTGCTCGCGGGGCTTGTGGCTGCCGCTTTGGAGCGAGACCTCGAACTTCCTCAGAAGCTCCCTTTGCTCCGCGCTTAAGCTCACCGGCGTCTCCACTACCACACGGCAGAACAGGTCCCCTGGCGGGCCGCCGCGCACGGGCTTGACGCCCTTCTCGCGCATGCGGAAGACCCGTCCGGATTGCGTCTCGGTCGGGATCTTGAGCACCACATCGCCCGACAGGGTCGGCACCTCGACCGAGCCGCCAAGCGCTGCGGTGGTGAAGCTGATGGGCACTTCGCAGGAGAGGTGGCTCCCCTCGCGCTCGAAAATCGCATGCTCGCGCACGCGGATCTCGACATACAGGTCGCCCGTGGGACCCCCGTTGCGCCCCGCTTCGCCCTCCCCGCTCAAGCGGATCCGGTCGCCGCTGTCGACACCGGGCGGCACGCTCACGGACAGCGTCTTGTCCTGCCGCACGCGTCCCTGACCGTAGCAGCTGTCGCAAGGGTTGCCGATGATCTTGCCGCGGCCTTTGCAGCGCGGGCACGGCTGCTGAATGGTGAAGATGGATTGCTGCACACGCACCTGGCCTTGCCCGTGGCAGGTGTCGCAGGTTTTCGGCGCCGAGCCCTTCGCCGCCCCGGTGCCGTTGCAGGTCTTGCACTCCGACAAGGTGGGAATCTGAATTTCAGTCTCGGTGCCGAACACCGCCTGCTCGAGATCGATCTCGAGGTCGTAGCGCAGATCCGCGCCGCGGAAAACCTGGGAGCGGCTGCGCTGGCCGCCCGAGAAGATGTCGCCGAACATCTCGCCGAAAATGTCGCCGAAGGCTTCGCCCGCCGAGAATCCTCCGCCGCGGCCCCCCTCGAGGCCGGCGTGACCGAATTGATCGTAGACGGAGCGCTTGCGCGCGTCCGTAAGCACCTCGTAGGCCTCCTTGCACTCCTTGAAGCGGTGCTCGGCCTCCGGGTCGTCGGGATTGCGATCGGGATGAAATTTCATTGCCAGGCGGCGGTACGCCTTCTTGATATCCGCCTCGCTGGCATTCCTCGGTAAATCGAGGAGCTTGTAATAATCCTGCTTGGCCATTCCTCACCTAGACGCGGCGCCCTATCCAGCACCCGCACCCGCTCCATCCCCATAACAAAGAACCGTCGGCCCGCATGCACCGACGGTTCACTCGCATTGACGAGCGCGCAAGCTCTCTCAAGCCTTCTTGCGATCGCTCTCCTTGACCTCTTCGAACTCGGCATCGAGCACGTCGTCGTGCTTGCCGCCGGGCGCACCGCCGCCGTCGGAGCCGCCGGCCGAGCCCGAGCCGCCGCCGCCCGCCGCAGCTTGCTGTTGCTCGTACATCCGCTGCATGAGCGCGGTGGACGCCTGCTCGAGGGCCTGCGTTTTGTGCTCGATGTCGTCCTTGTCATCGCCCGCCATCGCGGTCTTCACCGCGGCAATGGCATCGTTCGCCGTCTTCTTGTCCTGCTCGGAGACTTTCTCGCCGCCGTCAGCCAGCGCCTTCTCGACGGTGTGCACCGTCGCATCGGCCTTGTTACGCGCGGTCACGAGCTCGCGGAACTTCTTGTCATCCTCGGCGTGCGCCTCGGCGTCCGACACCATGCGCTTGATCTCCGCCTCGGACAATCCGCTCGAGGCCTTGATGACGATGCGCTGTTCCTTGCCGGTTTTCACGTCCTTCGCCGACACGTTCAGAATGCCGTTCGCGTCGATGTCGAAGGCGACCTCGATCTGCGGCAAGCCGCGCGGTGCGGGCGGGATGTCGGTCAAGTCGAAGCGGCCGAGCGACTTGTTGTCCGTCGCCCGATCGCGCTCGCCCTGCAGCACGTGAATGGTCACACCGGTCTGGTTGTCATCAGCCGTCGAGAACGTCTGCGCCGCCTTGGTCGGGATGGTGGTGTTCTTCTCGATCACCTTGGTCATGATCCCGCCCAGGGTCTCGATGCCGAGCGATAGCGGTGTCACGTCCAGCAGCAGCACGTCCTTGACGTCGCCGGACAGCACGCCGCCCTGGATGGCCGCGCCGACCGCAACCGCCTCATCGGGGTTCACATCCTTGCGCGGCTCGCGACCGAACAGATCCTTCACCGCTTTTTGCACCAGCGGCATGCGGGTCTGACCGCCGACCAGGATGACCTCGCCCACGTCCTTCATGGACAAGCCGGCATCCTTGAGAGCGATGCGGCACGGCTCGATGGTCTTCTGCACCAGATCCTCGACCAGCGACTCGAGCTTCGCGCGGGTGAGCTTGATGTTCAGATGCTTCGGACCCGCCGCATCCGCCGTGATGTACGGCAGATTGATCTCGGTCTGCTGGCTCGAAGACAGCTCGATCTTGGCCTTCTCTGAGGCTTCCTTCAGACGCTGCATCGCCAGCGGATCCTTGCGCACGTCGATGCCGCTCTCTTTCTTGAACTCATCGGCCAAGTAATTGACGACGCGCAGGTCGAAGTCCTCGCCGCCGAGAAACGTATCGCCGTTGGTCGAGAGCACCTCGAACTGACGCTCGCCGTCCACTTCCGCGATCTCGATCACCGAGACATCGAAGGTGCCGCCGCCCAAGTCGTACACGGCGATCTTGCGGTCGCCGCCTTCCTTGTCGAGACCATAGGCGAGTGCCGCCGCGGTCGGCTCGTTGATGATGCGCTTCACGTTCAATCCCGCGATGCGGCCGGCATCCTTGGTGGCCTGGCGCTGGGAATCATTGAAATAAGCGGGGACGGTGATCACCGCCTCGGTGACGGTCTCGCCCAGATAATCCTCGGCGGTCTTCTTCATTTTCATGAGGACGCGCGCGGACACTTCGGGGGGCGCCATTTTCTTGCCCTGCACCTCGACCCAGGCGTCGCCGTTGTCCGCCTTGACGATCTTGTAGGGCACCATTTTGATGTCCCGTTGCACCACCTCGTCGGTGAACTTGCGCCCGATGAGGCGCTTCACCGCCGCGAGCGTGTTCTGGGGGTTGGTCACGGCCTGGCGCTTGGCGGACTGGCCGACCAGCACCTCGCTGTCCTTGGTGAAGGCAACGATCGACGGCGTCGTTCGATCGCCCTCGCTGTTCTCGATGACCTTGGGCTTGTTGCCTTCCATGATCGCGACGCAAGAATTGGTCGTGCCCAGATCGATGCCTATGATTTTCGCCATTTTTCTAACCCTCTAAAATAATTCCGAAGAATGACCCCCTACCTGGGGGGATCTCGAACAATTTCAATTGCTATCGGCGGCTGCCTTGCTGACGATCACGCGCGCCGGCCGCAGCAGCCGGCCGTTCAGGGAATAGCCCTTCTGGATCACCGAAATCACGGTATTCGGGGGGGCGTCGCGGCTTTCCTGGGCCACCATGGCCTCGTGCCAGTTCGGGTCGAAGGGTTGACCCGTCGGATCGATGATCTTGATGCCGGCCTTGTCGAAGGCGCGATTGAGCTCCTTGAGGGTCGCCTGGGCCCCCTCGAGCAGCGTCGTCGGGTTGGCGGAGCCTGAGCGCATACCCGCCTCCAGGGCATCCCCGACAGGGAGCAGCTCCTGGGCAAAGCGCTCGATGGCGTATTTGCGGGCCTGATCCACCTCGCGCTCGGCGCGCTTGCGGTAGTTGTCGAGCTCCGCCACCGCCCGCATGTAACTGTTCCAGTTCTCTTGGGCCTTGGACTGCGCCGCCGCCAGCGCCTCGGGGGTGTCGCCCGCTGAGCCGTCCCCGCCCGGGGGAGCCGCGGCGCCCGGCTCGGTCCTCTGATTCATTTCGCTCACTGGCAACCCCTCAAGAAGGATGGCGGGTACCTCCCGCTCGAATGCGCAAACCTGGGGGCTACTTGCGGGCGTTCAAGGCCGAACCGAGGAGTTTTGCGGTGACATCGACGATCGGGATCACACGCTCATAGGCCATGCGCGTCGGGCCGATGACCCCCAGAACCCCGACCACCTGGTTGTCGAGCATGTAGGGGGCGGTAACCACGCTGATGTCGTCGAGGATCTGATAGCCCGACTCGTGTCCGATAAAAATCTGGATTCCCTGGGCCCGCAGGCAATTGTCGAGGAGCCGCAACATGTCGTGCTTCTCATTGAAGGCCTCGAACAGCCGCCGCAGCCGGTCGACGTTCGAGAGCTCGGCGAATCCCATGAGATTGGTCTCGCCGGCGATGACGTATTCCACCCGCTCCCCGCCGGGCGTCTCGAAGACCTTTTGCGCCATTTGGATGGCGTCCTGCATGAGCTGATTCATCGTCTGCCGGGTTTCTTGCAGCTGCTTGAGAAGCGAGGCACGCACCTCCGGAAGCGAGCGCCCGGCGAACGCCTCGTTCAAATAATTGGCCGCGCGCCGCAGCTCCTCCGAGGAGTAGGCGCGCTCGAGCTGCACCACGCGATTCTCGACCTCGCGGTTGTTCATGACCATGATCGCGAGCGCACGATTCTCCGACAGGCCGATGAACTCGATCTGCGAGAGCGCCACGTAGTGCGGATTCGGCAAAGTCACGAGCCCGGCCATCTGGGTCACGCTCGACAGCATCTGCGAAACGGTCTGCACCAGGGTGCGCCCGTTCGAGGCATCGTTCCGCAGGCGCCGCTCGATATCGTCGATCTCCTCGCTCTGCAACGGCTTCAGCTTGAGCAAGCTGTCGACGAACAGGCGGTAGCCTTTGTCGGTCGGAATGCGCCCGGCGGAAGTATGCGGCGAGACGACAAAGCCGAGCTCCTCGAGGTCCGCCATCACGTTGCGGATGGTGGCCGAGGACAGGCTCAATCCGGAGTCGCGGGATAGGGTCCGCGAGCCGACCGGTTGGCCGTCGCGGATGTAGCTCTCGATCAGCGCCTTGAGCAAGAGCTGTGCGCGCTCGCTCAGTGCCTCCTCGGTACCTTCTGCCATACGTTCCATATAGCACGTTTGAAACTACCTAGCGCGCCTCGAGCGGTCAAGTCCGCGCAGAATCGGTCAAATTGACGGTTTTTCGATGAGTGAAGCGCTGCGTCGAACATGCTACAAAGACCGCCATGACCGCCTTCAAGTCGATCGCCCTCGTCGGCAATGCCAAGGATCTGCGTGTCGCCGAGTGCATGCAGAGCTTGATCGGCCATTTCCAGTCGCGCGGCCAGCGGGCGCTCGTCGACCCGGGTGTCGGCATCGCGTTCCCGCCCGATTCCATCGTCTCCTGCCCGGAAAGCGCGTTCGCCTCGCGCGCCGATCTCATCGTGGCGATCGGCGGCGACGGCACGCTGCTTTACGCGGCGCGCTTGATCGCCGGGCGGTCGGTGCCGCTGCTCGGCATCAACCGCGGGCGTCTCGGGTTCCTCACCGATGTGGGACCGGCCTCGATGCTCGAGGACGTCGAATCGGTGCTCGCGGGACGCTTCACCGAGGACCGGCGGTCGCTCCTCTCCGCCCGGCTCGAGCAAGGCGGCGCCGCTCCCGTGAGCGCACTGGCGTTGAACGACGTCGTGCTCGCCAAAGTGGATACCGGCCGCACCCTCGACTTCGAGACCTCGATCAACGGGCGCTTCGTCAACTCCCACGGCGGCGATGGCATCGTCGTCGCCACGGCAACCGGCTCGACCGCTTACGCGCTCTCCTGCGGGGGTCCCATCGTCGAGCCCGATCTCGACGTGTGGGTGCTCGCGCCGATCTCGCCGCACACATTGAGCGACCGGCCGATCGTGGTGCGCGCCGGCAGCAGCGTGCAGATCCGTCTGTGCGAGCGTCTCGGCGCGCGTGCCCAGGTGACTTGCGACGGTGTGAATTTGGGCGAGATGGAACAGGGCGATCAGCTGCTCATCGAAGCCGCCGATGCCACCATCACGCTCCTGCATCCCCCGGGTTACGATTATTACCGGCTGCTGCGCTCGAAGCTCCACTGGGGCCGCGGCGGTCAGCATAACGGCAACGGTGAATGAGCGGGCCATGCTGACTCATCTTAAATTGCGCGATCTCGTCATCGTCGACGAGGCGGAGCTCGAGTTCGGCCCCGGACTGACGGCGCTCACCGGCGAGACCGGCGCCGGCAAGTCCATCGTGGTCGATGCGCTGCTGCTCATCGCAGGCGGACGCGGCGCCGGCGACATCGTGCGTCAGGGCGCAGAACGCGCCGAGGTCGCCGCCGGCTTTTCCTCCCTCTCCGCAGACGCGCTGCGCTGGCTCGAGGAACAATCGATCGAGCATGAGGGCGAGCTCATTCTGCGTCGTGTGCTCGGCGCCGACGGCCGCTCGCGCGCCTACGTGAACGGGCAGATCGTGCCGCTGCAATCGCTGCGCGAGCTGGCCGAGCTTCTCATCGAGATTCACGGTCAACAAGAGCACCAGCACCTGGTGAAACGCAGCGCGCAGCGCGAGCTGCTCGATGCGCGCCTCGCACCGGCGAGCCTTGTCGCCGTGGCCGATCTGTACGCTCGCTATCGCACCTGCCGCAGCGAATTCGAGTCGCTCCGGGCGGCTGCCGAGAACCGCGAATCGCGGCTCGAGCTGCTGCGCTATCAGCTCGCCGAGCTCAAGAGCGAGGTCACCACGCCCGCCGAGATCGAGGCGCTGTTCGCGGAACAGAAGCGTATCGCCGGCCGAGGGCGGCTCGCGCAAGCGGCAAGTGGCGCGCTCAACGCGGTGTACGACGAGGAGAGTGCGAGCGCGCACGATCTGCTCGGCAAGGCCGCAGGAACGCTGCGCGCGGCGGTCGAGATGGATCCGCAGCTTGGGTCGGCGGCGCAACTGCTTGCCGAGGCGACCATTCTGGTGCGCGAGGCCGCGGACTCGCTGCGGCACTATCTCGATGCACTCGACATGGACCCCGCGCGCCAGGAGGAAATCGAGCGCAAGGCCGCGGCGCTCGAGGCGCTCGCGCGCAAGCACCGCCAAAGTGTCACGGAGCTGCCGGCGCAGCTCGCGCGCACCGAGGAGGAGATCCGCTCGCTCGAGGGCGCCGAGCAGAGCCTCGCGCAGTGCGAGCAGGCCCTGGCCTCCCTCGAGCGCGACTATCGGGAAGCGGCGCGTCGCTTGACCGAGGCGCGCCGCAGCGCCGCCCTGGCCCTGGGCACGGAGATCAGCGCCCTCATGCAGTCGCTCGGCATGGCAGGCGGGCGCTTCGCGGTGAGCGTCGAGCCCGCCTCTGAAGAATTCAGCGCGCACGGCGGGGACAGCATCGAGTTTCTGGTGAGCGCCAATCCGGGCCAGCCGCTCAAGAGCCTCGCCAAGGTGGCCTCGGGTGGGGAGCTATCGCGCATCAGCCTCGCTGTCCAAGTCGCCGCGGCGGCCGAATCGGACGCGCTTTGCCGGGTGTTCGACGAGGTCGACACAGGGGTAGGCGGCGCGGTGGCGGAAATCGTCGGACGGCAGCTGCGCTCGCTCGGCACGCACGCTCAGGTGCTGTGCGTCACGCATCTCGCGCAGGTGGCCGCGCAGGCGCACGCACAGTTCCGCGTCTCCAAGCTCACCGACGGCAAGGTCACGCGCACGGCGGTCAAGCCGCTCACGCGCGAGGAGCGCGTCGATGAGATCGCCCGCATGTCGGGCGGCATCAACATCAGCGATCAGGCACGCGCCCACGCCCGCGAGATGCTCGCCGCCGCCGGCTCGGCGGCAGCGTCGTCATCGGCTGGGCCGGCCAATTCCACCGAGGTATCCAAGAGAAAGCGCGCGCCTGGGTCGCGCCGCTAGCTACTGTCGCGGGCGCTTCTGGTTCGGGCAGTTCGGCTTGCGGCAGTGACCGTAGAGAATCAGCGAGTGGTCGCTGATCTCGAAGCCGAGACGCTTCGCCACCGCCTGCTGGCGCTCCTCGATGCCGCCATCCATGAACTCTTCCACCTTGCCGCAGTCCACGCAAACGATGTGATCGTGGTGGGCCCCGTGGTTGAGCTCGAACACCGCCATCCCGCCCTCGAAGTGATGACGGGTCACGAGGCCGGCGGCCTCGAATTGAGTGAGCACGCGGTACACCGTGGCGAGGCCGATATCCTCCTCGGAAACCAGCAGCTTTTTGTATATGTCCTCGGCGCTCATATGGCGCGCCGAGGCGTCGGCGAGAATGTCGAGGATCTTCAAGCGCGGCAGCGTCACCTTGAGCCCGGCATTGCGCAGGTCGTTGCTCTCGGAAGTAGAAGGCGGTTTGAGTCGCTGCGGCATGCGGTGGCATCCGGTATGATGTGTTTCGATTATCGACCATTTAGGGGCGGCGCACCACTTCGATGAAAATTCTTCGTACCTCATTGATCACCGTCGGGCTTTTTTTGGCCGCGGGTTGCGTCTACCGCATCAACATCCAACAGGGCAATTTTCTCGATCAGACCGCGGTCGACACCGTCAAGGAAGGCATGACGCGCAGCCAGGTGCGCTATCTGCTCGGCACCCCCATGGTCGCGGACAGCTTCAATAAGGAACGCTGGGACTACATTTACTACCTGAAGAAAGGTCGCACCCGGCACGTCGACTCGCGCCGCGTCACCGTATATTTCGACGGCGACAAGGTGGCGCGCCTCGACAAGCCTTCGGCCGCCGTCGCTGCGCAACAGGATGCCTCGGCCGCCAAGATCAAGAACGGCCGAACCTACTAGCACCGCTCGGGCTCGCTAGGGTTTGCGCAGCTTCGCAGCACGGGCTTGCTGCACCCGCGCCCGCCGGGCGGACTTGGGATCGAGTGCCAGCGGTCGATAGATCTCGACGCGATCTCCCGGCTGGAGCGGCTGCTCGCGGCGCGCGCGCGCGCCGAACACGCCGATCGGCGCGCCTTCGAGTTCGATACCCACGAACGCCGGATCGGCGCCCGCGAGGCGCAGCACATCGCCGACGGTCGCCGTGCAGGGCACCTCGTAGCTTCGTTGAATGGCGCCCTGCGGCTGCGCGTAGGCCACTTCGATACGCATGCGCGAGCTAGCCGCCCTCACGCGGCGCGACGCCGTACACCGCGCGCGCGCGCATGACGAAGGAATCTACGATCTTGTCGCACACCGACTCGAACACGGAATTCAGGGCGAGCCCGAGCAAGCGGTTCTTGAACTCGAACTCGACGTGAAATCCGACACGCGAGCCTTGCTCGCCGATCGGCTCGAAGCGCCAGCGGCCGATGAGCCGCGTAAAAGGCCCTCGCACCAGCTCCATCAGAATTTCCGCCGGGGGCGAGAGGGTATTGCGCGTGGTGAACTCCAAGCGCACTCCGCCGCGCACGATCTCGAGTGCCGCGACACGCTCGTTCGCGGCGGCACTCTCGAGGCGCGCCGCAACGCATCCCGGCAAGAACTCGGGATAGCGCGGCACATCGTCGACCAGCGCAAACATTTGCGCAGGCGTTGCAGTGACGATGGCGCTACGATCGATGACCTTCAAGTGGGCGACTCCGCCGCAACCTCGCGCGGCAAGGCGGAATTCTCGCACACCGCACGGTAGACTCCCGGCATGGCAAAAACCGCCGATGCTGCCCCACCCCCGATCGCCGTCAACCGCAAGGCGCGCTTCGATTATTTCATCGAGGAGCGCTTCGAGGCCGGCCTTGCGCTGCTCGGATGGGAAGTGAAGAGCATGCGCGCGGGCAAAGCGCAGATCGCCGAGGCGTACGTCTATCTAAAGAACGGCGAGGCCTTCCTCTATGGTTGCCACATCGCGCCCTTGAATTCGGCCTCGACCCACGTCGATACCGACCCGACGCGCACACGCAAGCTCCTCTTGAACCGCCGGCAACTCGATCATCTGCTGGGTGCCGTCGAGCGCCGCGGCTATACCCTCGTACCTCTGCAGCTTTACTGGAAGGCGGGCCGCGCCAAGCTCGAGCTTGGCCTCGCCAAGGGCAAGAAACAGCACGACAAGCGCGCCACCGACAAAGATCGCGATTGGCAACGCGACAAGAGCCGCATCATGAAGGCGAGCCGGCGCTGACCCAAAAAGGGGTATACTGCGGGCTCACTTGGGGCCGACCGGTTTCGACATGGGTTGCGAAACTTCAGGTGCGTACCGAGGTGCTAGTTCCTCGTAAAACTGCTTGCAAACTATAGTTGCCAACGAAGACAACTACGCTCTAGCCGCCTAATCGCGGCTGAACCTCGACCGGCTCGTGCTGATGCGAACGTTCGAGGGTAGCGCTCATCAGCTAGCGGAATACACGTACCTGGGGTGTGTCCCGCGAATCGTTACTGGGTTGGCCGCACGCTTTCCCTGCCCGTCGGGTAGCGAGCGGCGAGAACAATAGACTGTGGCTACGTACGTAGATCTTGAAGCGTAGGACTTGTGGACGGGGGTTCGATTCCCCCCGGCTCCACCATTTGGGCGGTTGCAATCGCCGTTTCGGGGGGCCTTCGGCCCCCTGGAACCCACTTGATCCCTATACCAGGACAACTTTGGGACAGCTTTCTTTGCTCGTCTCGTCGCCTGTTTATGCGCCCGTCCGGCGCTGCCGGTGTGGCGTCGGTAGAGCTTCGAGAACGTGTTAGCGAACGGACTCGGCTTACCTGCTCGGCTCTAGCCGACCGCCTGCAGCGCCGCCGCCGTGCTCGGCGCTCTTGTTTCGCGCCCTGAGCAATTCCTGAATTTCGCGAATTACCAAAAACATGCGCACTGGTTTCTGAAAAATGCGGTCGGCGACAGCCATCACCTTTTCAACGATCGGGGACTCGACACTGGCAAGGATGATCGTTGGTGGCTTGAATCCTAGTCTTTTTATAATTTCAGCCACGACTCGGTCGCCGGTCATGCCGGGGGGCAAATGGTAATCAGCCAAGATCACATCGGGAACCAAGCCATTCTCCACGACCTGGACCGCTTCGTCGCCCGACGCGGCGCTGATGACCGCGTATCCTTGGCTTCCGAGCAGTCTCGCGACGGCTGTGGCGAAGCTGGGATCGTCCTCGATGTGCAGCACTTTGATCGGCCGTAGCACGGCGCCTGGATGAGCATCCATCGTATATGAGTGTCCTGTAACTGATTTGCGGTCTGTTGACAGACCCGCTGCAACGCGCGGCCACCCGCGGTCTATGGTCTTACTGCCGGCATCCGCCCAGATGCACACTGCAGCCTCTCGTAGGGCGGTTTGGTCGTTGCTGAGAGAACGCGCAGGTTAGCGCTTCGTTGACAGCGCGCCGGTGAACCTTGACTGACCTGCATCGCGGCGCAACAAGCGTCAGTAATGTAAGCGCCGGCATGAAGACCGCTACAAAGCACAAGTGACGCAGATCACGATTCACGACTTATGGTCAGTAGACCTACAGATTTGCGTTCCCCACTCGCTGCAAGCTAGCGCAAGAGGACTCAAAAACATGATCGTTGACCTGGCGGCAGACAATCCGCGCGAAGCCTCCATGTGGTGGTTTGCGTTATCTCCCGAGAGCCGAGATTATTGGCTTGTAGCCGCGAAGACCGATAATCCGCGCAGGGCTTGGGAACACTACCGGCGCGTGGTGAAAGAGCACCAGAAGTTGACCCATATTGTTCGCGAGCTTGACGCCGCAGCCAGGGGAAGATAGCGCCGGCCGCCGGCCGCCGGCGTCCTAAAGCTTCCGCACTATCCCGACCGACAGCAGGTCCGGATCTCCGCCGCTCGCGCTGATCCGCTCGTATTCGGCGCGGACAGCGAATGCGCCGAGTCTCGCTTGCGCTCCCACGCCGAAGGCGAAATTGGTGCTCGACTGATCTTGTCTCGAAGTGTAAGGACCGCAGGGGCCATAGCCCACCGGCGGACAGGCATAGGAGGTAACCGTCACTCGCTGAGGAAGCTGGCGGGGAAGGGAGACGGCGCCGCCGGCATAGAGGCCGAGGAGGTTGTCAGCCGATGCGGCCGAGCTCGCGACCACGAGCACGAGCAGCGACGCTGTGGCCGTGATCCGTTGCGCATTGCGCTGGAAAAGCCCCGTTGGTTGCTCTATGTTGCGTCGAGTGTCTGCGTGGGCTCGTTCCGCCCGCCAGGAGCATCATGGCCGGCCGCGACCGACATTTGAGCGTGCTGCTTGTGGATGACCACGCGGTCGTGCGCGAGGGCTACCGCCGGCTGCTCGAGCGCCATGGCGACATCGAGGTCGTGGGCGAAGCCGAGGATGCGGCCGCTGCGCACGCGCTGTTCTGCCGTTTGCAGCCACAGATCGTGGTGATGGACATCACCTTGCCCGGCACGACCGGCATCGAGGCCATGCGGCGCATCCTCGCCCATGAGCCGAGCGCGCGGGTGCTGATCTTCAGCATGCACGAGGAAGCGATCTTCGCCTCGCGCGCTCTGCAGGCAGGGGCCTTCGGCTATCTCACCAAAGCGAGCGCGCCCGATGCGCTCGTGGAAGCGGTGCACTCGATCGCAAGCGGCAAGAAATACGTGAGCGCAGACATCGCGCAGAAGCTCGCGCTGCGGGAGTTCGAGGCGCGCGAGGCGGGCGAGCTCACCGAGCGCGAATTCGAAGTGCTACAGTTGCTCGCGCAGGGCCGCTCGATCAAGGACATCGCCGAATCGATGGGTCTGAACCCGAAGACCGTCGCCAATCATCAGTCCGCGATCAAGGCAAAGCTCGGCGCGGAGACCGCGATCGATTTATTGAAGAAAACGCAGCAACTCGTCGGGTTGAAGGCTGGGGACGCATGAGCACGACCGACCCTATTCGACCGGTACGCCCGCGCCGCGGACGCGGCGCTCGCTACGCTCTGGTTTTCTTGGTCGTGCTGTTCGTGGGCACGGCACTGTGGACCTGGTTGACGCTGCAGTGGGCCTACTCGGACGGCACGCGCTCAGGCGTGCTCCAGAAATTCTCGCGCCGCGGCTGGCTCTGCAAGACCCAAGAGGGCGAGCTCGCGCTCTACTACGGCGGCGTGTCACCGCAGACTTGGAGCTTTAGTGTCCGCGACGCGGGCGTCGCCGCACAAATCGAGAAGGCCGTCGGCGCGCGCGTGCAAGTGCATTACACCGAACACCCGGGCGTGCCGTCCACGTGCTTTGCCGATACGCGCTACTTTGTGGACCGGGTAACGGTGACGGATCCGTTGCCGGCGTTGACCGCGCCGGTGCCCGCTAGCGGGGCCCCGCCGCAGACCACTGCGCCGCCCAACTCGACGGCGCCCCCTGCGGCGTCGCCCGCACCGCCACCGTCAACGCCAGCCCCCGCGCAACCGCCGCCCGCAAGCGCGACGCCGCCGCAGTCTTGAGGCTCAGGACACTCCCCGCTCCCGCGTGACTTGCTCGGTGATCGTCAGCGCAACGTTGAGCGCCTTGAGTCCGTCCTCCCCGCTCACCGCAGGCGCGCGGACGCCCTGCGCGGCCTCGAGGAAGGCCTCGATCTCCGCCTGGAGCGCATCGCCCTGCTCATAAGCGGTCTCCTTGATGTCGACCGGCGGTACCCCGTCGGCGCCCATCTCGCCGCTCTTGCGAATCACCGTGAGCACCTTTTGCTGCAGGTCCACCGACACGTAGGCGTCGTCCTGGAACAGCCGCAGGCGCCGCTCGGCCTTCATGCTCACGCGGCTGGCGGTGGCATTCGCGACGCAGCCGTTGGCAAAGCGCAAGCGGGCGTTGGCGATGTCCACTTCCCGGGAGAAGACACTGGTGCCGATGGCATCGACGGCCGTGACGGGCGAGCCCACGATGCTCAAAATCAGATCGATGTCATGGATCATGAGATCGAGCACCACGTTCACATCGGTGCCGCGGTGTTTGAACGGGGCGAGCCGCGCCGACTCGAGGAACCGCGGCACGGTCAAAATTGGCTGCAGAGCCTGCACGGCCGCGTTGAAACGCTCCAAGTGACCGACTTGCAGCACGCGCTGCGCGCGCCGCGCCGACTCGATCAGACGCTCCCCCTCCGCGACGGTCGTGGTCATGGGCTTCTCGACCAGCACGTGCGCGCCGGCCTCGAGAAAATCGCGGGCAATGGCGTAATGCTGCGGCGTCGGCGTGACGATACTCACGGCATCGACCCGGCCGAGGAGCTCGCGATAATCGGCGTGCGCCGGTACCCCGAGCTCGGCAGCCACGGCCTGCCGCGCCGTAGGCGATGGATCGGCGATGCCGACGAGCTGCGAGTTCGTCGCTTGGGCGTATTTCTGTGCGTGAAACCGGCCGAGGTAGCCGACGCCGACGACGGCGGTGCGCATTATGGCGGGGACACCCGGCGCAGCTTGCTGCGTGCGCGATAATCCTGGCGCAATTGCAGAATGATGCCGCCGACGACGGCGCAGGCGGCCCCCGCAAACATCGACAGGCCGCGCCACACGGTCCAGTAGCCGACCGCCAGCGACCAAGCGGTCGCGCCGAGGCCAAGGAGCGCCCCGGCCGAGATCAGGATCCAGGGCCTGGCCTCGTACAACGTTCGCGGAGTCCAAGGACGCATGCAAGTAGTGTACGCCCACGGGCGAGCGCGCAGCCATTTCGTTAGAATGATGCAGTATGCGTTTTGCACATATTCTGAAAGGCCGGGGCCGCACCGGCGCCTGGTCGCGCGAGCTGTTGCTCACCGCGATCGCGCTCACCGTGGGCTTTGCGCTCATGCCCGTACTCATTTTCTTCGCGGGTTCCGCGAGCCTCGGGCGCTACGAGGGGGCGAGCCTCGGACGGTTGTTCTCGAGCGTCTACGAGGGCTTCCGGGAAGGCTCTCCCGCCGCCTGGATCGTGCTTCTGGGGCCCTATGGCCTGTGGCTCGCCTTCCGCGCCCTGCGGCTGTGGTGGCGGGCAGGCGCTTGAGCCTCCGCGGAATGGTCGCGGCGCCCGACAATCTAGTGCATTCCCCTACTCGAGCCCCTTAAGTTACCTGACCTGCGGACGCTAACCCGGTGTAGGCGATCAGCCGTTCTGCGCCGTGGAGTGTCCGTTGAATCCGGAGATTGAGGCCCATCTTCGCTCGCTGGTGAGCTTTCCCTCGCCGCCTGGCGTGGCGAGCCACATCATCGAGCTCGCGCGCGATCCCGAGATCGAGATGGGCAAAGTCGCGAAGGTGCTGAGCCTCGATTCGGCGTTGTCCTCCAAGGTGCTGCGCATCGCCAATTCACCGC
>CAVWME010000026.1:0-164961 GCA_963755935.1 uncultured Gammaproteobacteria bacterium | reverse complement strand
CACACGGTCGATGAGATCCTGGGCGATGAGTCGGGCGTGACCGGCGCGCGGCTGAGGCCCCTGCACGGCGGCGCGCCGCGCGCCGTGCCGGCCGACGGCGTCTTCATCGCGGTCGGCCATCAGCCGAATACGCAGCTCTTTGAGCATCAGCTGGACATGCGCGGCGGCTACATCCTGGTCGAGGGGGGAGCGAAGGCGACGCCACCGCGACCAGCCTGTCCGGTGTGTTCGCGGCCGGGGATGTTGCCGATCATGTCTACCGACAGGCCGTCACGTCCGCGGGCACCGGCTGCATGGCCGCTCTCGACGCCGACAAGTACCTGGAGCGTCTCGACGCCGAGCTGCACCAGAAGCCGCGCGCCGCGCACGCGTGATCGTCTCGCGAGCCCGGCTCCTGCGGAGCATCGCCGAGGTCGAGGCAGCCGAATGGAACGCGCTCGTCGGCAGCTCGGCGCAGCCCTTTCTGCGGCACGAATTTCTGCTCGTCGCTCGAGGAATCCGGGTGCACCACGCCGAAGACCGGTTGGACGCCGGAACACCTGATTGCGCGGGACGCCGCGGGTCGGCTGGTCGGTGCGGTGCCGCTCTATCGCAAGAGCCATTCGCGCGGCGAATTCGTATTCGATTTCTCTTGGGCGAACGCCTATGCGCAGCACGGCCTCAGGTACTACCCGAAGCTCCTCTCCGCGGTGCCGTTCACGCCGGTGAGCGGGCCGCGCCTGCTGGTGGACCCGACGGTGGAGCCCGAGGCGATGCGCGCGGCCTTGATCCGCGCGGTCGCGCGAGCATGCGCGCGCGAGCGGCTCTCCTCCTGGCACGTGCTCTTCCCCACGGACCCAGAGCTCGCGCGCGTTGACGCAGGGCGGTCTCGATCCCGCGGCGCGACTGCCAGTTCCACTGGTTCAATCGCGGCTATCGACTCCTTCGACGCCTTTCTCGCGACCTTCACGGCCGAGAAGCGTAAAAAGGCGAAGCGCGAGCGCCGGCGGGTCGCCGAGGCCGGCATCGTCTTCGACACCCGCTCGGGCGCCGACATGGACGATGCGCTATGGCACACCGTGTACGAGTTCTATGCGGACACCTTCTATCGGCACGGGCACGAGCCCTACCTCAACCTCAAATTCTTCAAGCTGATCGGCGCGCGATGCCCGAGCGGCTGATGCTCAAGATCGCGCGCCAAGGCGCGACGCCGATCGCGCTCGCGATTTTCTTCGTGGGCGATGACGCGCTCTACGGACGCTACTGGGGCGCGGGCGGCAACTATCACAGCCTGCACTTCGAGACCTGCTACTACCAGGGCATCGAATACTGCATCGAGAAGGGGCTGTCGCGGTTCGAGCCCGGCACCCAGGGCGAGCACAAGGTTCCCGCGCGGCTTCGTCCCCGCCTTGACGTGCTCGGCGCACTACATCACCGATGCACGCTTCGCGGCAGCGATCCGCGACTTCGCCGCGCGCGAGGCACACGGCGTCGACGTCTACGCCGCCGCGGTCAACGAGCACGTGCCCTATCACCGGGCGAGCGATGAGGAATTGCAGCTCTGAGGAGGCTAGTCTGGCTGAGCGAGCACGCCGATCCCGAGTGGTTTCCTCCGCTCGAGCAGGCGCTGCGCGAGCCGCTCGGGCCTGCTTGCCGCGGGCGGAGATCTTGAGCCCGGCGCGGCTTCTGTCCGCCTATGAGCGCGGCGTGTTCCCCTGGTACTCGGCGCAGCAGCCCATCCTCTGGTGGGCGCCCGATCCGCGCATGGTGCTCTTCCCGGCGGAATTCCAAGTCTCGCGCAGTCTCGGCAAGACCTTGCGGAACGGCCGCTTCGAGTGCCGCTTCGACACCGCCTTCGGGGCGACCATCCGCGCCTGCGCCGCGCCGCGCCGCTCGGGCGCCGACACCTGGCTCAACGCCGACATGATCGAGTCCTATGAAGAGCTGCACCGCATGGGGTTATGGCCACTCGGTGGAGACCTGGCGAGGCGATGAGCTCGTCGGCGGACTCTATGGGCTGCAGCTCGGCGGTGTATTCTTCGGCGAGTCGATGTTCAGCCGCGAGCGCGACGCCTCGAAGGTCGCGCTTGCCCGCCTGGTGGAGGAATGCCGCCGCCGCGGCATCGAGCTGATCGACTGCCAGATCGCGAGCTCGCATCTCGCCAGCCTGGGCGCCCGCGAGATCTCGCGCAACGAATTCGTGCACCTGCTGCGCCGCTGCGCGCGGCGCGTTCCCGAGCGGCCCGTGGACGTGAAATTGCATTACCTTGGGCCTTTATGCACAATGCGCCCGGCTCATCGGTCAACCAAGGAAGCATGTCAAAAGAAGAGGCAATTCAATTCGAGGGTGAGGTCGTCGAGACCCTGCCGAATACGACGTTCCGCGTCAAGCTGAAGACCGGCCACGTCGTGACCGCACACATTTCAGGCAAGATGCGCAAGAACTACATCCGTATCCTCACGGGCGATCAAGTCACCGTCGAGATGACCCCGTATGACTTGACCAAGGGCCGGATCGTCTATCGCGGCCGCTAAGGCGCGCCGGCAAGCCGGGCCGCCGGCGCCTCAGGTCTCCTGCTTCTCGTGCGACAACAGCGCCGGCGCATCCGCCGAGCGCGAGGTCAGCACGAGCTTCTCGCCGTCCTCGCTCAAGCTCACCTCGACGTGGCCGCCGTTCACCAGCTTGCCGAACAACAGCTCCTCGGCGAGCGGGCGCTTGATGTGCTCCTGGATGAGCCTGCGCCATCGGCCGCGCACCCATCTTCGGATCGTAGCCGCGCTTGGCGATCCAGCGCCGCGCATTCTCGTCCACCGAGATCGAGACGCGCTTCTGCTCGAGCTGCGCCTCCGCCTCGACCAGAAGCTTGTCGACCACGCGCTCGATGGTGTCTTGGTCGAGTGCGCCGAACTGGATGACCGCATCCAGCCGATTGCGGAATTCCGGTGAGAACAAGCGCCGGATCGCCTCCATGCCGTCCGAGGCCGTGTCCGACTGGGTGAAGCCGATGCTGGGACGGCTCATCTCGAACGCCCCGGCATTGGTGGTCATGACGATGATGACGTGGCGGAAATCCGCCTTGCGGCCATTGTTGTCCGTGAGCGTGCCGTGATCCATGACCTGCAGCAACAAGTTGAAGACGTCGGGATGCGCCTTCTCGATCTCATCGAGCAGCAGCACGCAGTGCGGATGCTTGGCGATCGCCTCGGTCAGCAGGCCCCCCTGATCGAATCCGACGTAGCCGGGAGGCGCGCCGATGAGGCGCGACACGGTGTGCCGCTCCATGTACTCCGACATGTCGAAGCGCACGAACTCGACGCCCATGGCGATCGCGAGCTGGCGCGTCACTTCGGTCTTGCCGACGCCGGTCGGGCCCGAGAACAGGAACGAGCCGACGGGCTTGCGCTGGTCGCCGAGCCCCGAGCGCGACATCTTGATGGCCGCCGACAGCGCCTCGATCGCCTTGTCCTGGCCGAAAATCGTGAGCTTGAGATTGCGCTCGAGGTTGCGCAGCACGTCGCGGTCGGAGAGCGATACGTTCTTCGGCGGAATGCGCGCGATGCGCGCGACCACGTTCTCGATCTGAGTGACGGTGACCGAATCCGCGCGATTCTCCACCGGCTGCAAGCGCAGGTTCGCACCGGCCTCATCGACGACGTCGATGGCCTTGTCGGGCATATGGCGATCGTTGATGTGGCGGGCGGCGAGCTCGGCCGCGGCCTGCAGCGCCGCATCCTCGTACTTGACGCCGTGGTGCTCCTCGTAGCGGGTCTTCAGGCCTCGCAGGATGTCGACCGTGTCCTGCACGGAGGGCTCGGTGATGTCGATTTTCTGGAAACGGCGCGCGAGCGCGTGGTCCTTCTCGAAGATTCCGCGGTACTCGTTGTAGGTCGTCGAGCCGATGCAACGCAGCTCGCCGTTGGCGAGCGCGGGCTTGATCAGATTGGAGGCATCCATCACGCCGCCCGATGCGGCGCCCGCGCCGATCACCGTGTGGATCTCGTCGATGAACAGAATCGCGCCCGGCTGCTTCTTCACCTCGGCGAGAACGGCCTTCAGGCGCTTCTCGAAATCGCCGCGGTATTTCGTGCCCGCCACCAGGGAACCCATGTCGAGGGAGAAAATCGTCGCATCGAGCAGCACTTCGGGGACCTTGTTCTCCACGATCATGCGCGCCAGGCCCTCGGCGATCGCCGTCTTGCCGACGCCGGCCTCGCCGACGTAGAGGGGGTTGTTCTTGCGCCGCCGGCACAGGATCTCGATGGTCCGCTCGACCTCGAGCTTGCGCCCGATCAACGGATCGATCTTGCCCTTGCGCGCCGCCTCGTTGAGGTTGGTCGCATACTTCTCGAGCGCGCTGCCCTGCGCAGTCGCCGTCGCGGTCGGCATCGCCGCGCGGCGCCGCTCTCGTCGCGATCGGTGCGCTCCTCGCCGCCGGCCTTCGACAGGCCGTGGGCGATGAAATTGACCACGTCGAGCCGCGACACGTCCTGCATGCTCAAGAGGTACGCCGCATGCGATTGCTTTTCGCTGAAAATCGCGACCAGGACATTGGCGACCGTCACCTCTTTCTTGCCGCTCGATTGCACGTGGAACACCGCGCGCTGCAGCACCCGCTGGAAGCCCAAGGTCGGCTGCACGTCGCGGTCCTCGCCGGCCGGCAGGCGGGGCGTGGTCTGCTCGATGAATTGCTTCAGCTCGGTCTTGAGCTTGGTGGTGTCGGCCCCGCAAGACTTCAGGATCTCGCGCACCTTCGGGGTATCCACGATGGCGAGCAGCAAATGTTCCACGGTCATGAATTCGTGACGCGCCTCGCGCGCGGCGGCAAACGCATCGTTCAAGCAAAATTCGAGTTCTTGACTAAGCACTGGTTACGCCTCTTCTAGCGTCGCCATCAGCGGGTGCTGATGTTGCCGCGCATATGCAATTACTTGAGCCACCTTGGTTTCCGCAATCTCGTACGTGAAGACGCCGCACACGCCCTTTCCCTTGGTATGCACCTCGAGCATAACCCGAGTCGCCTTGGTGCGGTCCATCGCGAAGAAGCGCTGCAGAATATCCACGACGAACTCCATGGGAGTATAGTCGTCGTTGATCAGCACAACTTGATAGAGAGGCGGACGCTTGACCTTTGGCGCCGATTCCTCGACGACCAAGCCTGTTCCTTCCCGTCCGCGTTCCGCATCGCTCATGACTAGAAGGATTTATATGGCGCGATTTGACGGTTTACAAGCGCAGCAAGCAAAAGCCGCGACTCGCCGCCACTGTCGCCATTCGGTGTCACTCCACTTTAACAAGTAAAAACAAATGCTTGAGCGGCCTGGGCGGTAGTCCTATGATTACGCCCGAGCATCCTGGCGGGCTGGCATGCGGTGAGCCCGCTCGCGCCTATTTTTTTGTTGCCGAAGTATCCCTACTAAATGCTGGATTCACGCAACGCTACATGGCTGTCACGACTCGAGAGCAAGGGTCCCAATTTCGTGTCGCTGCTCTTGGCGGCGCTCATCGCGGTCGAGGCTCGCGCGGATCGCGGTGGCGCTGGTGAGCGGACCGGTCAAGTCCCCGCGGCCCGTGATCGCCGGTAACATGCAGTTGCACCCGCCGCGCGCACGGGGGTGAATGCGCAGGCCGTGGCGGCGGCGCACCTATTCGGCAAGGCGGTTGCGGATCCGACGACGCAGGACCCCAACAACGCGCCGCTCTCCAGCGCCAATCTCGTGCTCGCGGGCACCATCGCGACTCAGGACCCGAAGCGCGGAATCGCCATCATCAACGACGGCGGCCCGTCCAAAGTATATGCCGTCGGCGAGAATGTGAACGGAGCGACGCTTTACTCGGTCTATCTGGACCATGTGATTCTGGACCGGGGGGGCACGTTGGAGACTCTTTTGCTACCGAGATTGCTCGCCGGCGGCGCGCGCGGGCCTTGCGCGCAAGTCCCGCGATGGCGCGGACCGCCGAGGCGGTCGACAACGTACGCCGCTTGGTGCAGCAGGATCCGGGGCTTCTGGACCAAGTCATGCGCACCGTGCCTTCCTACGACAACGCGGCCGGAAAGCTGCGCGGATTTCGCGCCTATCCCGGCCGGAATCGGAGCATCTTCAATAAACTGGGTTTGAAGCCTGGTGATTTGGTCACGGCAATCAACGGCCAACCCGCTGGATGATCCGCAGCACAGTCAGGAGGTCTTCAATACGATTCAGACATCGAACACGGTCACGGTCAGCGTGGAGCGTGGCGGCCAGAAGCAGGACATCACCTTGAATGTCGCCCAGGTCGCCACGCGACGCCAGCAAGGACCTGGAGAGCGAGAGCGCATCGGCTGCGGGCGGCGCCCCTGCGTCGGCTGCGAGTCCCACGCCGATCACACCGCCGCCCGGTGGGCCGCCGGGTGCGCCTCCCGGGGCGCCTCCCACGAATGAGAACCCGAACGAATGATGCATTTTGAGAAATTGTCCCGCGGCGTCTTGATCTGCACCCTGTGGCTGCCGCTGGCGACGCTGGTGCAGGCGGCTCCTCCCGGTGCGCCGAACCTCCAGCAGCGGTCCCAGGACGGCGCGACCATCACGCCGAACTACAAAGATGCGGATCTGAGCCAGATCATCCAGGCGGTGAGTGAAGTCACCGGCAAGAATTTCATCATCGATCCTCGCGTCAATGCCAAGGTGACGATGCTGTCCTCGACGCCCATGTCGGCGGACGCGTTCTATCAGGCGTTTCTCTCGGTATTGCAGGTTTACGGGTATGTTGCGGTGCCCGCAGGGAAGGTCATCAAGATCGTTCCCAACACCGACGCGCGGCAGTTGCCGTCGATCGATTTGCCGACCAACGTAAACGCGTCCTCGGACGAGATGGTGACGCAGATCATCACCATGAAGAACGTAAGCGCGGCGCAGCTCGTGCCGTTGCTGCGGCCTCTGATCCCCCAATCGGGACACTTGGCCGCCTATCCGAGCGGCAACATGCTCATCATCTCGGATCGGGCCAGCAATGTCGCGCGCATCATGCGCATCATCGAGCGCATGGACGAAAGCGGCGAGGAGCCGATCGAGGTCATTGCGCTGCGCAATGCGAGCGCCACCGAGGTGGTGCGCACCATCAATCAGCTCAATCAGGGCGCAGCCGCAGGAGGCGAAGGCGGTTCGCCGGTGAAGGTCGTGGCCGACGAGCGCACCAACAGCGTCCTGATCAGCGGCGAGAAGTCCTTGCGGCTCAAGGTCAAGACCTTGGTGCTCGACTTGGATACGCCCCGCGCCGGGGGCGGGCGATACGCAAGTGCGCTACCTGCTGTACGCAGATGCCGAGAAGCTCGCGGACAAGCTCAAGGGACAGGCGTCCGCCACGGCCAAGGCCCAGGCCGGTCCCGCATCCGGCGCCGCCGGTGCACCGGGGCGGCGGTGGCGGAGGCGGTGGCGGCGCGTCGAATGTCGACGCGAGCGTCACCATCTGGGCCGACGTGCCCACCAACGCGCTCATCATGACGGCGCCGCCCAAGATCATGAAGAATCTGATGGCCGTGATCGACAAGCTCGACATCCGCCGTGCGCAGGTCGAAGTGGAGGCGATGATCGTCGAGGTGGATGTCAACAAGAGCGCGAACCTCGGCGTGCAATGGCTGCTCGACGGCGGCACCAGCCTGGGCTATGGCGTCATCAATCTGCCCGGCAGCAACGGCACGAGCATCGTGGATATTGCCGCGGCAGCGCTCGGCGCCGCCTCCGGCGGATCTGGCGAGCGCCGCCACCACTTCGGCGGTCACCACCGGGACCACGGTCGGATCGAATGCGGCCTCCGGCCTCTCCTCGCTCATCCCGAACGGCGCCACGTTCGCCGTCGGCACCTACAACTCGAACACGGGGAAGGGGTTCGCCGCGCTCATCCAAGCGTTGCGCAGCGACGGCACGAGCAACATCATCTCCACACCTCGCATCATCACCATGAACAACGAGGAAGCGGAGGTGAAGGTCACCCAGGAGATCCCGCTCATTACCGGCCAGTACACGAGCTCGACCGCGGCCGTGAACGGCACCACGAGTCCCTTCGAGACCATTCAGCGCGAGGAAGTCGGCACCATCCTCAAAGTGACGCCGCACATCAGCGAGGGCAACACGATCCAGCTCAAGGTCGAGCAGGAGGACTCCGCTCCCGGCGCGAAGATCGCGGACTCTGCCGACATCTCGACCAATAAGCGCTCGATCAAGACCACCATCCTGATCGAGGACGGCGGCATTATCGTGCTCGGCGGCCTGATGCAGGACACCGTCACGGAGAGCGAGGATCGCGTCCCCGTGCTGGGCGCCATCCCACTGCTCGGTAACCTGTTCAAATCGCGCTCGGGCTCGCGCCAGAAGAGCAATCTGCTCGTCTTCCTGCGCCCGCGGATCCTGCGCGATCAGGCGGCCACGCAGGAAGTGAGCACCAAGCGCTACGAGGACATCCGCGACGAGGAGCGCAGTCTGCACAAGGGCAAGATCACACTGCTGCCCGGCGAGCGGCAGCCGTCCCTGCCTGCAATACCGCCCAGTTCGCCGAATGCGATCAATTCGCAGGCGCCAGCCCCCGGCACCCCGGTGGTCATCGCACCCTCGCCGCAACCCGCGCCGGCGCCGCAGCCCGTGGCGGGCGCACAGCCGGCCCCGGCGCCGCAGGTGGCGGCGCCGCTTGCCCAGCCGGCGCCGCCGCTCTCGCAGCCGGCCACGCAGCCGCAGCCCGTGCCACCGCCGCCGATCGCGACCGCCCCGCAACCGGCGCCGGCCCCGCAACCCACCCACTCGCCGAGCCCGCAATGAGCGCGCAGGTCGAGGATCGCGCCGAGGCCAGGAAACTCTCCTTTCCATTCGCCAAGCGTCACGGGGTGCTGGTGCGCGCGATCGCGGACGATTACGCCGACACCGTGTGCCGGCCGGGGGTCACGCCGCAGGCCCTCGCGGAGGTGCGCCGCTTCGTGGGCGTGCCCTTGAGGCTCGAGCGCGTCTCGGTCGAGGTATTCGATTCGCTCCTGCGCATCGCCTACGAGGCGGGCTCCGGCGCAGCCATGCAGATGCTCGAGGGCCTCGACGACAACACCGATCTCGCACACTTGGCCGAGGACATTCCCGAGTCCTCGGACCTGCTCGAGAGCGACGACGAAGCGCCGATCATCCGCCTCATCAACGCCTTGCTCACGCAGGCCGTCAAGGAAAACGCCTCCGATATCCACATCGAGCCCTACGAGAACCGCCTGGTCATCCGCTTCCGCGTGGATGGCGTGCTGCGCGAGGTGCTGCAGACCAAGCGCGCCGTCGCGCCGCTCGTGGTGTCGCGCATCAAAGTCATGTCCAAGCTCGATATTGCCGAGCGCCGCCTCCCCCAGGACGGACGCATCTCGCTGCGCATCGCGGGACGGGCGGTGGACGTGCGCGTCTCCACCCTCCCCTCGGGCCACGGCGAGCGCGTCGTGCTGCGCTTGCTCGACAAGCAGGCCGGGCGGATCGAGCTCACCTCCCTGGGGATGGACCCGCGCACGCAGTCCGTCATGGACGAGATCATCCATAAGCCGCACGGCATCATCCTGGTCACGGGGCCCACCGGCTCGGGCAAGTCGACCACCCTGTACGCCTCCCTCGAGCGAATCAACGACAACACGCGCAACGTGATGACGGTCGAGGATCCGATCGAGTACTACATCGACGGCATCGGTCAGACGCAGGTGAACACCAAGGTTGAAATGACCTTCGCGCGCGGCCTGCGGGCCATCCTCCGCCAGGACCCCGACGTCGTGATGATCGGCGAGATCCGCGATCTCGAGACCGCCCAGATCGCCGTGCAGGCGAGCTTGACCGGCCACCTCGTGCTCTCGACGCTCCACACCAACACCGCCGTCGGCGCGGTCACCCGCCTGCGCGACATGGGGATCGAGCCGTTCCTGCTGTCCTCGAGCTTGATCGGCGTGCTCGCACAACGCCTGGTGCGGGTGCTGAACTCGGAGACCCGCGAAGCCTTCATCGCGGGCGAATACGAACGGCGCCTCCTGAACCTCGATCCCAAGGATGGCGCGGTGAAGCTGTACCGGCCGAGCGCCGAGCCGGGCAGCGGCTATCGCGGGCGCACCGGCATTTACGAGCTGATCGCCGTGGATGACCACATGCGCACCATGATCCATGACGGCGCCTCCGAGCAGGAGCTCGAGCGTTACGCGCGCGCCTCGAGCCCCGGGATCCGCGAGGATGGGCGCCGCAAGGTGCTGGCCGGCGAGACGACCCTCGAGGAAGTCCTGCGCGTCACGCGTGAAGATTAAGGACGCAGCCTGATGGGCGCCTTCGAGTACATCGCCCTCGATCCTCAAGGCAAGGAACGCAAGGGACTCATCGAAGGCGACACACCGAAGCACGTGCGTCAATTGCTGCGTGACAAGCAGCTCCTGCCGATCGAGATTCTCGAAGCCGCGCAGCGCGAGCAAAAGCAAAACCGCTCCCGCCGCCCCTTCATGCGCCGCGGCCTCTCCTCCCTCGATCTGGCGCTGCTCACGCGCCAGCTCGCGACGCTGCTACGCTCGGGGCTGCCGCTCGAAGAGACGCTGCAAGCGGTGGCCGAGCAGACGGAGAAGGCGCGCGTGCAACGCATTATCCTCGGCGTGCGCAGCAAGGTCGTCGAGGGCCATCCTCTCGCCGAGGGCCTGCGTGACTTTCCGCAAGCCTTCCCCGAGATCTACCGTGCGACCGTGTCGGCGGGCGAGCAATCAGGCAAGCTCGATTCGGTGCTCGAGCGCCTCGCCGACTACACCGAATCCCGGCAGGTCATGGGCCAGCAGGTAAGCCACGCGCTGGTCTACCCGATCGTGCTGCTGGTGCTGTCTTTCGCGATCGTCTCCTTCCTGCTGGCCTACGTCGTGCCCCAGGTGGTCGCGGTGTTCGAGTCCGGTCATCAGGAACTGCCCGTGGCGACGCGTATTCTCATCGGCGCGAGCGATCTGGTGCGCCACTACTGGGTCTACGGGATCATCGCGATTGCCGCAGTGCTGTGGGGCTTCTCCCGCTGGGTAAAGGCGCCCGAGGCGCGGCTCAAGGTGGACAGCTTCTTGCTGCGGCTGCCGCTCGCGGGCAAGCTCATCCGTGGCGTGAATACCGCACGCTTCTCGCGCACCTTCAGCATTCTGACCGCGAGCGCCGTGCCCGTGCTCGAGGCGCTGCGCATTTCCGCCGAGGTGGTCAACAGCATGCCGATGAAAAACGCCGTCGAGGAGGCGGCGCTGCGGGTCCGCGAGGGTGCGCCGATCGGCAAATCACTGGCGGCACGCAAGCTCTTTCCGCCGATGATGATTCACCTCATCTCGAGCGGCGAGAGCAGCGGCGAGCTCGAGAAGATGCTGGAGCGCGCCGCCTCGAACCAGGAGCGCGAAATGGACGGTCTGCTCTCGACCCTGACGAACCTGCTGGGACCGCTCATGGTCGTGTTCATGGGCGCGGTGGTGATGTTCATCGTGATCGCGCTGCTCCTGCCGATTTTCCAGCTGAACGATCTGGTGAAATAGAACGGGTGTAGGGCGCAGGGCGCAGCCGAAACCGCGAGGTGTGCGCCAGGGTATTGCGCCTGAGCCAGCTTTCCGTTTATAAACCGCGCGTGGTCGCTTACCGAGTCCAACGGAACGCTGCTGAAGCATGAGTGAAAAACCCGAATCGGACGAATTCGAGGAAGAGGACGCGGAAGACACGGCGCCCGTCGACGATGTGGACGTGGATCACATTATGCGCGACGTCGAATCCCAGCGGCGGCGCGCGCCAAAGGGAGCCGAGCCCGCCTGGCGACGGCTCGAGCGTGTGATGGAGGAGCGGCGCACCGCGGAACTGCTCTCCGATTTCGACGATTACGAGATTTTCGACGCCGAAGGCGACCCGGACGGCAAAACCGGCCGCAAGAAACGCAAACTGCGGTAACGGCGCCGCCGTGCTACGTCTGTTTTTCGCAACAGCCGGCGACGGCGCGGCTCAGTGAAAATCGCGCGATTCGACCACCAACTCCCCCAAGAGCACCGAGAGATCGGTGAGGCGTTGGGCAATCACGTGCAGGACGTCGCCCTCACGCTGCAAAGCCCCCCGTACCTCGAGCAAGCGTGCTCCGAGCAACGCGGCGCGCTGCTCCTCGGCAACGCGCTTCCAGACGATCAGATTCACGTGCCCCGTCTCATCCTCCATGGTGACGAAAGTCACGCCGCTGGCGCTGCCCGGACGTTGGCGCGTGATCACCAGGCCTGCGGTTGTCACCCGGCAGCCGGTCGGCAAATCCCACAACGCCTCGGTCGGGACGATGCCGCGCGCCGCGAGCCGCTTACGCAGCAGGGCCAGGGGATGACGTCGCAAGGATAGTCCGAGGCTGCCGTAATCGGCGAGGATGTCGTGGCCTTCGCGCGGCGCGCGCAGAAGCGGTATGCCCTCGGGGGCAGCCGTATCGGCGCCAAGCAGCGGCAGTGCGCGTTCCACGCCGCTCACTTGCCAGAATGCCCGGTATCGATGGCCGGCGATCCCCGCGAGCGCATCGCTCGCGGCGAGCGCTTCGAGATCCCGGCGATCGAGGGCCGCACGCTCGGCAAGATCCGTGATATCGGCGAACGATCGCACCGCGCGAGCCGCGATCAGCCGCCGAGCGCCCTCCTCCGACAAGCGTCTCACTAATCGCAGGCCTAATCGGAGCGCCGGGCGCCCGTCGTTGCGCCGTTCGAGCGTTGAGTCCCAGCCGCTCGCCTCGGCCGACGCCGCGCGCACCTCGACACCGTGCGCACGCGCATCGCGCACCAGCTGTGCCGGCGCATAAAAACCCATCGGCTGACTGTTGAGGAGGGCCGCGCAAAAAGCCGCGGGCTCGTAATGCTTGATCCAGGCAGAGGTGTAGACCAGCAGGGCGAAGCTGGCGCTGTGCGAGTTATGGACAACGAAATGATTGGCGACAAAGTTATGATCCCCCTCGATTTTGAGATCATAGGTTTCTTTGTCCCCGACCGGCTCGATCGAGACGATGCGGTCCCAATAGATGTCGGAGCCGGCCAAACGCGCGACCGCTATAGAACGTGCCGTCGCCACATGATCGCCGACCTTCAACTCCCCAAGGTTTCGCCAACCGGACAGCGTCATGAAGGGATGCTCGGCGGTGGCGCAAATTTCGTGCCCCAAAGCGGTGCGCATCCGCCATACGGGTTTTATCCCGCTTTGGATAACTCGCAATACTTTTCGGGAGCGGAGCCGCAACTCGGGATCGCAAGCCAACGTATTCTCAAGGCGCGCTTTTCCACGGAAAGCATCCTCGATAGTCACCCATCTGCCCGTATCAGCATCGATGACTCGTGTCTCTCCAGCGACACACTCCGGAAAGCCATACTCCCCGAACCCTAAAATCTGATTGAAAATCTGATTCGCGAAGCTCTCCGCATACCCCTTCGCGCGCATCCCGTCGATCAATTGACGCTGAAAGGGCTCGAGGCCGCCCTTGCGCTTCCAGGCCGCCATGGCGCGGCGCAGTCCGTCCGCCTCGCCGGGCGTGAAGCCGGCCGCGACGATCGCGAGCTGCATCACCTGCTCCTGGAAAATCGGCACGCCGAGCGTGCGCTTGAGCACGCCCTCGACCTCCTTGCTCGGATAATCGACGGGCTCCTCGCCATTGCGGCGGCGCAGGTAGGGATGCACCATCTCGCCCTGAATCGGACCCGGACGCACGATCGCCACCTCGATCACGAGGTCGTAGAAATTGCGCGGCTTCAGGCGCGGCAGCATCGACATCTGCGCGCGCGACTCGATCTGAAACACGCCGACCGTGTCGGCGCGGCAAATCATGTCGTACACCGCGGCATCCTCGCTCGGCAGCGTGGCCATATTGAGCTCGCCCGCCACGCGGGGCGTTCCGCCGAAGTCGTTGATCAATCCGAACGCCCGGCGAATGGCGCTCAGCATGCCGAGGGCGAGCACGTCGACCTTGAGCAACCCCAAGGCGTCCAGATCGTCCTTGTCCCACTCGATGACCGTGCGCTCCGGCATCGCGGCGTTCTCGATGGGCACGAGCTCGTCCAGGCGGCCGCGCGCAATCACGAAGCCGCCCACGTGCTGCGACAGATGGCGCGGGAAGCCGAGAATTTCCGCGGTGAGCGCCATGAGACGGCGCGTCCTGACATCGTGCGGATCGAACCCCGAGGCACGGATGCGTTCCGGATCGATGCGCTGACCGTCCCACCACTGCATGCCGCTCGCGAGCCGCTCGACTTCCGCCAAGTCGAAGCCGAGCGCCTTGCCGACATCGCGCAACGCGCTGCGCGGGCGATAGCAGATGACGGTGGCCGCGAGCGCGGCGCGTTCGCGGCCGTACTTGCCGTAGATGTACTGAATGACCTCTTCGCGCCGCTCGTGCTCGAAATCGACGTCGATATCCGGCGGCTCGTTGCGCTCCTTGGAAATGAACCGCTCGAACAGCATGGACATGCGCGAGGGATCGACTTCCGTGATCTGCAGGCAATAGCACACCACGGAATTCGCGGCCGAGCCACGGCCCTGGCAGAGGATGCCCTGCGAGCGGGCAAATTGAACGACATCGTGCACGGTGAGGAAAAAAGGCTCGAACTTGAGCTCGGCGATCAAGCGCAGCTCGTGCTCGAGACCCTTGCGCACGGCGGGCGGAGCGCCTTGCGGCCAGCGCTTCGCGCAGCCCGCCCAGGTCAGAGCGCGCAAATGGCTGGTCGGAGTCTCGCCCGCGGGCACGATCTCCTCGGGATACTCGTAGCGCAACTCCTCGAGGTTGAACGTGCAGCGCTCGGCGATCGCGAGCGTCTGCTCGAGCAGCGCGGCGGGATAGAGCTCGCGCAACCGCTCGAGGGAGCGCAGGCAGCGCTCGCCGTTCGGAAACAAGCGAACGCCCGCCTCGCGCAAGGGAGTTCCCAGCCGAATGGCCGTGAGCACATCCTGCAGCGCGCGGCGGCTGCGTCGATGCATGTGCACATCGCCGGCGGCGACCCGCGGCAGCTCGAGCGCCGCGCCAAGCGCCTGCAAGAGTGCGAGGCGCTTCGCATCGGAGCCGCCGGTCAAGAGCTCGACGCCGAGCCACAGGCGCCCGGCGAAGCGCTCGCGCAGCCAGCGGCCGTCCTCCGCCTGGCGCGGCAGAAGCGCCCGCCGGTCTGCGGCAGCCAGAGGATCAGGCATCCGTCGAGCGCATTCTCGAGATCCCGGCGCTCGAGGACGTAGTTGCCCTTGGCGCCTCGCGCGCCGCGCGCGAGCTGATCAGCCGGCAGAGCGCGCCGTAGCTCGCACGGTCGGTCGCGAGCGCCACCAGCTTGAGCCCATCGGCGCAGCTGAGCTCCGCGCCGATGATCAGCGGCAGCCCGCACTGCTTGGCGGCGACGTGCGCGCGCACCACGCCGGCGAGCGAGCACTCATCGGTGAGCGCGAGCGCGCGATAGCCGAGCCTTGGCCTGCGCGACCAGCTCCTCGGGATGCGAGGCGCCGCGCAGAAAAGAGAAATTGCTCAGCGCATGCAGCTCGGCGTACACGCTCGGGCCTCAAGCGAACACACCGTGCAGATACCAGCGCTTGCGACTGCCGCTCCTGAAAGACCCACAGCCGCGCGCCCCCCGTTCGGCGCACGATGTAGTAGTCGCGGGCGATCGCCCTTGCCGTCCCACCAGCCGCTCTCGATGCGCTCGGGACCCTCCTCGACGACGCCTGCGGCCCTCGCAGGAGCTGCGCGCGGCTCGTCCAGCAACCAGACGGGGCGCGGCCCTGTCGACAGGGATCTCGTGCCGATCGGCCGGCTCAGCACGGAATCGAGACGCAGCGCTTGCACCCGCTGCCAGGCCGCCTCGGGCCGGTGCTCGGCGACCGGACAGATACCATACACCGCCTCATCGCCGAGCCGTGCGCGCAAACGCTCGACCAGCTGCGGCGCCGTATCGCGGCCCCGCCGGCGCCGCCTTGCCGGCGAAGACATCGAGAGAGACGGCCGACAGCGGCTGCAGGGGGCCCGAGAAGAACTCCATGCTCATGCGGGCGCCGCGAGCTCGAGCTGCGACAACTTTTGCGCCAGCACATCGCTCAAGCGTCGCTGCTCGCTGGTGATGCTCGCCAGGCCAAGGCGCACGCGTGTGAGCGCGCGCGCGCGATGCGCGAGCCGCAATTCCAGCGCCTGCACGCCCGCCTGCCGCTCGCGCAAGAACCGGGCGCAGCGCCCGACCAAGGGCTCGAGCGCCTTCTCCAGATACGCGACCGTCTCGACTTCCGTCTCGAAATCGCAGCGCTCGCGAAAGCGCTCGCGCGGCACGAACGCGCGGCGCGGCGCGGTTTGCCGCGCCAGGGCAATATCGAGATCGAGCACCGCAGCGGGCCGAAACGCCGGGCAATGCCGGCACGCGGCAGACGCAGCAGCTCGCCGATCCGCTCACGCCCATGGCACGCAGTGCTCGCAAGCCGCTCGCCGTCCCAGGCGGTGCAGGCAAGGGCAGCTCCGCCAGTCTGCCCGCGAGCAATCCGGGATCTTCGATGAGCTCGCGCTTGCCGGCGCGGGCCAACCACAGCGCCGCCAGAGTCGAGGGCGCCGTCGCGCTGCGAGCCTCGAGCGCAAGATGACACCAGGTGGCATCGATATCCGCATGCAGCGCTCGAGCGAGCCGAACAAGCTTCACGCTTCCCCGGATCTCGAGCAGCAACGCGTTCGGCACTTCGATGCTGACCAAGCGGCGTGAACTCGCTGCGCGTGCAGGCAGAGACGCCGCAGCACGCGGCGGCCGGGACTCTCCGAGCTGCGGGAAACACTACTGCATACCACAGGTTGAGCGCGTGCGCGGCCGCGCGGCAGGCGGCGAGCGGCGACGCGGCACCGGGCGAGCGCAGCGGAACGGCGACCTGACGGGGCCGACAGGGCTGTGGCGAATAAATCCGCCGTCGCGGATTCGAGCGCTCGCGACGGCATGTCACGACCTTGTTCGAAGCGGCTGGGCTGGACGGCTGCGGTCGAGATCGCCGAGCTCGGGCTCGATGGGACCCGGCCGGCCGCCCTGCACCTTGAGCAGCTCCAGACGCGGCTCCGTCGCGCCCTGCGTCAACAACAGGCGCAACACGGCGGGCGAGGACTCGAACCGATGCCGCTCGGGACGAAACAACACGCCGAGCGCGCCGCCCGCCTCGGCCGCGAGTTTCAAGCGCCGCAGCCAGCGGTCATCCGTCCCCTTCAACCACAGCAAAACGGCCGCGCAGACTCCCGAGCTCAAGGCCTGCTCGGCCGCCCACAAGGCTTCCGTGGCGCGTCGCAGGCCGCACGATGATGAAGACGGCCGAGCTCGATTCCCTGTTGCGCCAGGGCCGGCGCAAAAGGCTCATGCGGCGGGGCAATCCAGACGAGCCAGGGCGCATCGCCGTCCCGCTTGCGCTGAGACTGCACCAGAGCGGGCAAAAAAAGCTGGATCTCGCCGAGTCCCGATGCATCGATCAGCACCTCGACGAGCGACGCCGTCGGCCAGCCACCGCCCGGCAAGCGCGCATCGAGCGCGTGTCGCCGGTGGACCATGCCGGACGAGACGACGAGTTGACTGGCCGAGGCGTCTTTTAACTTCCAGACGCGGGCATCGGCCAATATATCCGCAAGCGATGATGCCTCACGCGGCATCCACGTCTTTACCGCGACGAAGCACCCCGACCACGACTCCTTCGATCATCATGGGCTGCTGCTTCAGATCGACACGAATGGGCTCGAAATCGGCATTTTCGGGCATCAGCCAAACGATCGAGCCTTCCTGCCGATAGCGTTTGACCGTGACTTCGTTTTCCAAGCGCGCAACGACGATCTGGCGATTGCGCACTTCAGGCGTGCGATGCACGGCGACCAGATCGCCATGCAGGATGCCGGCGTTCTTCATGCTCATGCCCTGCACTTTCAGCAGGTAGTGCGGTTGCGGCTGGAACAATTGGGGATCGATTTGATAATGCCTTTCGATGTGCTCTTCGGCGAGGATCGGCCGGCCGGCGGCGACGCGTCCGATGAGCGGCAGGCCCAGTTGTTCGCGCAAAATATCTTTGAGCTGGATGCCGCGCGAGGCACCGGGAATCAGATCGATGACGCCTTTGCGTTGCAGGGCGCGCAGATGTTCTTCGGCCGCATTCGGCGACTTGAAGCCGAGGGTGCGCGCGATCTCCGCGCGCGTCGGCGGCATGCCGTTCTCGGCGATAGCGGTCTGTATGAGACGCAGAATCTGGGTTTGGCGAGGAGTGAGGTCAGTCATGGCAATCACCTGTATATGTAGCCAGTAACTGGTATTATATCCAGCTTATGGGGACTGGCAAGTGCCTTACAGGCGGGTTACTTTGCCGCACCCCCCATCACAGCCCATCTCTCTAATAATCATAGGGAAATCATGCAGAAGGAAGATAAATCCCGAGACCGTGCTCTGGGCCTCGACCAACCCATTACTCGACGCGATTTCCTGAATGGTATCGCCATCGGCACCGCCGCCTTGGCCTGCCCCGATGCTCTGCTGGCGGGCGACTCCGACCTGGCGGGTGCCGCGCCGCCTGCTCAAGATGCGCCCGGCTATTACCCGCCGCTCCTCACCGGCATGCGCGGCAGTCATCCGGGCTCCTTCGAGGCTGCCCACGCGCTGCGCGACGGCCAGCCGCCGCCACCGCTCGAGGACACCGGCGAGCGCTACGATCTCATCGTCGTCGGCGCCGGCATCAGCGGGCTTGCCGCCGCGCATTTCTACCGCGCGCAGCGCGGCAGCCGCAGCCGCATCCTTCTGCTCGACAATCACGATGATTTCGGCGGTCACGCCAAGCGCAACGAATTCCATCTAGACGGACGGCTGCACCTGATGAACGGCGGCACGCTGGAAATCGACAGCCCGCGGCCCTACGGGCCGGTGGCCGCGGGACTTCTGCAGACCTTAGGGTTGGATGTCCCGCGCCTCGTGAAAACGACCCAGCATCTGCAGTACTACGATCACCTCGGGCTCGAAGCCGGGCGTATTCTTCGATCGCGAGACATTCGGCACCGACCAGCTCATTGTCGGCACCGACAAGGCGACGCTTGCGCAGGCCCTCGTGCGCGCGCCGCTCTCCGTCAAGGCGCGCGATCAAATCATCGAGTTGGAGACGGGCACAGATCGATTACATGCCCGGACTTTCCTCCGACGAGAAAAAGCAGCGCCTCTCGCGCATGAGCTACCAGGCATTCCTGCGCGACGTCGTGCGTGTCGGATCCCGCCGTGCTCAAGTATTACTACGCCAAGACCATGGATGAGCGAGGGGTCGGCATCGATGCGCAGTCCGCGCTCGATTGCTGGGCATTCGACCTGCCCGGGTTCCAGGGCATGCATCTCGCTGCGGGCTCCATTCGCGCGCATGGGGTTTACGCCCGACGGGCTACGAAGACACCGGCGGATCGTATCGTCTGCATTTTCCCGACGGCAACGCGACCATCGCGCGCCTGCTGGTGCGCGACCTGTTGCCGCATGCGGTGCAGGGCGCGGCCAACGCGGCGAGCGCAGCCGAGGACATCGTCACCGCCCGCATCGATTACGCGCAGCTCGATACCGCTGCCGCGCCGCTGCGCCTGCGATTGAACAGCACGGCCGTTCGGGTGCGCCACTTGGGCGATCCGCGCTCGGCTGCCGAGGTCGAAGTCGCGTACGTGCGCGCCGGCCGCGGCTACGCGGTGCGCGCGCGCGGCGTCGTACTCGCCGGCTACAACATGATGATCCCGTATCTCTGTCCCGAGCTGCCGGCGGATCAGCAAAAGGCGTTGCACACCCTGGTGAAAACCCCACTCGTGTACACGACCGTGGCGCTGCGCAATTGGCAGGCGTTCGATCGGCTGAAAGTGAACCGCGTCTACGCGCCCGGCAGCTATCACACTTCTTTGCGTTTGAATCCGCACGTCACTATCGGTGCTTATGGAGCAGGCGCCGTCACGCCCGACGACCCCGTGCTGCTGCACATGGTGCGCACGCCCTGCCAGGACGGGGCTGACGGAGCGCGAGCAGAATCGCGCCGGACGCGCCGAACTGCTGCGAACCTCTTTCGAGACTTTCGAGCGTAACATTCGCGATCAACTGGGCCGCACGCTCGCCGGCGGCGGCTTCGATCCCGCGCGTGACATCACCGGCATCACCGTGAACCGCTGGCCGCACGGCTACGCCCGGGAATATAACCCGCTGTTCGATCCCGATCTGCCCGAGTCGCAGCAGCCGAACGTCATCGGACGCGCGCCATTCGGGCGGATCACCATCGCGAACTCGGATGCCGGGGGCGGCGCGTATACGGACGTGGCGATCAATCAGGGGCACCGAGCGGTCATGGAGCTGCTCAGGAGCAAGAGCGCCTGAGCCGCGGCGTGGTAAAACTTACAGTACGCGCGCGTGGGTCCGCAGTTTTCTTACGATGGCTTAATATGCGCGACCAAAGAGGGTAAAATCGTCGTAAAATAGTCTCGCATTAACGACATTAACTCGCTTTCAGTTGCAATCGATGCGCGGATTTGGCTTGATGTACGACTGTGTTGCAACGCATTCGAGCCAGGCACGATGAGGAATGGACTCGTGTGTGCGAGAACACGTCGGATGTTCCGAAGACGAATGAATTAACAACCCTAGGGGACTATCTATGACATTTTCCACGACACTCAAGGCATCAGTTGCCGCGGCATGCGTTATTGCCTTCGCAGGATGCACGGACCTGAAGCCCATCCAAGCCCAGATCGACGATCTCAAGTCGCAGGTTGCGAAGCTGCAGAGCGACACCGCCAAAGCGCAGAGCGATGCCAATGCCGCGATGAGCGCCGCCCAGAGCGCCTCCTCGGCCGCCTCCGGCGCGCAGAGCACGGCGAATCAGGCTCTCTCGACTGCCCAACAAAATTCGCAGGCCATCGAGCAGATCAACGAGAAAATCGATCGCATGTTCAAGAAGTCCGTTTCGAAGTAATTCGAGAAGGATTAAGCACAGAGCGCCGCGGTGACCCCGCGGCGTTTTTTTTGGGGCGCGGTGTAACTACGCACGTGGCCAATATTTGAATGAATCAACAAGTTAGGAAGCGACGCGCGTCGGCGGGCTAGATACCTGCAATCAGCAGATCGATCGCGCCAATTATTTTGACGCGCTCACTTGCAACAGAATCCACAATAGGTCCGAGGTCGCGCTCCGCTATGCCGGCCAGCTGCGGCGTCATCATGATGTATTCTTTACCGGCCACGGAAAGGTTCGGTGTGAGTGATTGCATTGCTCGCGTTTTCGCCGTAGCCGCAAGGCTCAAGGGAACGACCACGCGCGTATTGAGAGGCGCAAGAAGATCCGACTGAACGTCGAGTAGCAGGGGAAATCGCCCCCGCGTGGTCTCGTTGCGATTCTTATGGACAGCAAACTGCGGCATTAGAAGCCGCGAGCGTGATCGCCAAACGAGCCGTTCTTATCGACGTCGCTGTTATAAGCCTGAATAGCCTCTGCGTTATCGGCCCGCCAGCGCTCGCGTTTTCTAATGCGCAGTTGATCCGCCAACGCGGCTTCCAGGGTTGCCGATATGTTGATGTCTTCAGCGCGTGCTGCTTCGAGCAGCTCGGACTGGATTGAAACGTTGACAGCCTTTTTGGTTCCCATGGGAAATCACCTGCACCGCTAGTGCGCATAGTATATGCGCATAAGATGCTGCGATCAACCTGCGCACTTGCTTCTCGTCAATAGCGTATGAGCGCCGATCCCCAGGTGAAGCCGCCGCCGAACGCTTCGAGCAGCAACAGTTGCCCGCGCTGCACACGCCCGTCGCGAATACCCGTATCGAGCGCGAGCGGCACGGATGCGGCCGAGGTATTGCCATGCTCTGCGATCGTGACGATCACGCGCTCCATGGGCAGATCCAAACGCCGCGCAATGGCCTCGATGATGCGCAGATTCGCCTGGTGCGGGATCAGCCAGTCGAGTTGCGACTTGTCGATGTCGTTGGCGCTCAAGGTCTCTGTCACGAGTTGGCCGAGCGTATTGACTGCGACCTTGTACACCTCGTTGCCTTTCATCTGCACGCCCACATCGCCCCGGCGCACCAACTCGAAGCCCTTCGACACCCCGTCCGGATACATCAGTAGGTCCTTGAATCGCCCGTCCGAATGCAAGCGGGTACTGATGATGCCGGGCTCCGCTGACGGCTTCAGGACCACGGCGCCGGCGCCGTCTGCGAACAGCACGCAGGTCCCGCGGTCGCTCCAGTCGGTGATGCGGGTGAGGGTCTCTGCGCCGACGACGAGCGCGCACTTTGCATCGCCCAGGCGCACGAACTTGTCGGCGACGCTCAGTGCATACATGAAGCCCGTGCACGCAGCCTCGAGGCTGAATGCCGGACAGCCGTTGCGAATGCCGAGACGATCCTGAAGCAGTGTGCCGACGTTGGGAAACACCAGATCGGGCGTCGTGGTTCCCACGCAGATGAGATCGATATCCTCCGGGCCGACGCCGGCCGTCTGCATCGCACGCCGCGCGGCGTGTTCCGCGAGGTCGGTCGTGGTCTCGCCGGGGACGACCACGTGACGGCGCTCGATGCCGGTGCGCGAGCGGATCCACTCATCGCTGGTGTCGACCAGCCGCGCCAGATCCGCGTTGGTCAAGATCTTCTCCGGCAGATAACTGCCGGTGCCGGCGATGCGTGAGAACATTGCGCGATCCCTCTAGGAAGCCTCTAACCGGCGGGCGGCGTGCCAAGGCGCTCGACGATTTTCTCAGGCACTCCGTTTCGAGCCTCGATCACCGCCACCTCGATGGCGCGTTGAAAACCGAACAAGTCGGCGCCCCCGTGGCTCTTGATCACGATGCCGTTCAAACCCACCATGGTGGCGCCATTGTATCGCCTCGGATCGAGTCGAGTGCGCAGAGCAGAAAGACTCGAACGCGCGGCCAGCGCGCCCAGCTTGCGCACCGTGCTGCGGGTGAACTCCTCGCGCAGCGCGTCGGTGATGAGCCGCGCCACCCCCTCCATGGTTTTCAAAGCGACGTTGCCGGTGAAGCCATCGGTCACCACGACGTCCACTTTGCCCGTGAAAATATCGTGCCCTTCGACGAATCCGACGTAGTTGACGCCGCTCTCGGCGATGAGCGCGTGCGCTGTCTGGACCGTCTCGTTGCCTTTGATCTCTTCCTCGCCGATGTTGAGTAGACCGACACGCGGGCGTTCGTGCGCGCCCTCGAGATCCGCCGCCAGCACGGACCCCATGACTGCGAATTGACGCAGGTGCGCGGGGGTACAAGAAGCGTTTGCGCCGAGATCGAGCATGTAGGTATGCCCCGCGCGCGAGGGAATGAGCGACACGATGGCGGGCCGCTCCACGCCGGGCAGCATCTTCAGCACGAAGTGCGCCATCGCCATGAGTGCCCCGGTGTTGCCAGCGCTTACACAGGCGTGCGCCTCGTGCGTCTTGACGAGGTCAAGCGCGCGACGCATCGAGGAGTCCTTCTTGCGGCGCAGCGCCTCACGTGGGTGATCGGTCATCTCGACCACTTGGGTGGTAAAGATGCAGTCGACGTTGGCGAGCTTCGCAGCGGCGAGTTGTCCGTCGAGCTCCGCTCGTCCGCCGATCAATATGAAGCGCACGTCCGGGAACTCGCGCGCCGCCGCGAGGGCCGCGGGCACACAGACCGAAGGTCCGCAATCGCCGCTCATGGCGTCGATGGCAATTTGGAGCGCCGACAAGGGACTGTGTCTCGATGGTTGGAGCGTCGGATCGGCCGCCGCGGTGATCAGGAGCTACTCTTCGGTGGCTTCCGCGTCCGCCTTGGTCTGCAGCACCTTCTTGCCTCGATAGAAGCCATCACGCGAGATGCGATGCCGCGAGTGTGTTTCGCCGCTTTTCGGCTCGATCGACACGGCGGGTGCCGCCAGCGCCGAGTGCGAGCGATGCATGCCGCGCTTCGAGGGGGTCTTTCTGCTTTTTTGAACTGCCATGAGTGCTTGTCCTATTACCTTTTCTTCAACAAATCCTGCAGAACGCTGAACGGTCTGCGCGTCTCCTGCGAGCCATCCGGTGCGGATACGTCGCTGCCGATCTGCTTGCCGCACGTCAGCGGCGTACCGCAGTTCGGTGCAACCGGCAGCGCCAGCAGCAATTCCTCTTCCGCCAGCTCGCGCAGCGATACCAGACCGCCGCGGGTGCCAAAGAGCTCGCGCTCCGAATCCGTGGCTACGGCCGCCTCATCGTCGGCAAACTCCACATCGCTTCCGCCCTCCACCGAGAAGGCGAACCCCTGCATGCACCGCTGACAGATCAGCGCCGGCGCAGCGCGCACCGCGACGCGGGCTCCCGGCCGGCCCGAAGCCAGCCTCGAAAACGCGAAGCTCGCATCGACGACGCCTTGGGGCTGCGCCAGGAACTCCTTGAGCCGGGATAACTCGCGCAGCTCGTAGGTGCGCTCCAACACCGCGGCTTCCTCGGCCAGGCGCGCGCAATCGACGAGGTCCGGCAAGCCCGCTGCCATGGGCCGCGTATAATAGGGCCCGATCCCACCCCTGTCAAAAGTACATTCGGTGCAAGTCGTTGTTTTTGAAGTCTCCGCCTGAGCTCATTCTAGCATCGACCTCGAGCTACCGACGCGCGCTGCTTGCGCGGGTGTACGAGTCTTTTGAGTGCGTGGCGCCCGGCGTCGATGAGACGCGCCACCCAGGCGAGAGCGCTCTCGCGCTGGTGGCGCGGCTGGCGCTCGGCAAGGCGCACGCGGTCGCCGCCCGCCACCCCGAGGCCTGGGTGATCGGCTCCGATCAAGTCGCCGTGCTGACTGGCAACGACGGGGGAGAAATCGTGCTCGGCAAGCCGGGGACGGCCGAGCGCTGCGCAGAGACCCTGCAGGCCTGCTCGGGCGCGCTGGTCACTTACTGCACCGCTGTCGCGGTGGTGCGCGTGCGCGACGCGAGCGCCCACCCATTCGTCGATACGACCCGGGTGAAGTTCCGCAAGTTGGATGAGGCGACGATCACGCGCTACATCGCACGCGAATCGCCCTTCGATTGCGCCGGCGGCTTCAAGAGCGAGGGTCTCGGGATTTCGCTGTGCGAGACGATCGAAAGCGAGGATCCGAGCGCGCTCATCGGCTTGCCGCTGATCCGTCTTTGCAGCGTGTTGCGCAGCGTCGGCTACCCCATCCCCTGACGACTCAGGCCCGCGGGCGGCCTTTGCGGGCGGCAGGCCGCTTTTTCTGCGCGATCGCATCGAGGACGGCGACGAGATCCGCCGGCAGCGGGGCGCTCGCGTGGAAGGGCACGCCCGAGCCGGGCCAATCGAATGCAATCGATTGCGCGTGTAGAAATATTCGCTTCAGGCCCGCGCCTTTGAGCTCGGCGTTGCGCTCGCGATCACCATATTTGTCGTCCCCGAGCAGCGGATGCTCTGCATAGGCGGCATGCACACGGATCTGGTGCGTGCGGCCGGTGGGGATGTCGACCTGCATCAACGTCGCGAGCTTGCCGAAGAACTGCACCGGCTTGAATACGCTCACCGATTCTTTGCCCGCCGCGGCGACGCGCACGTGCCGCTCGCCCTGGCGGCGCTCCTCCGTCGCCAGCGGGGCATCGATACGTTTCGTGCCGAGCTGCCAGTCGCCCGACACCAGCGCCAAATAGGTCTTGTGCATACCGCCATCGCGAATCAAGGCGTGCAGCGCAACAAGCGTCGCGCGATCGCGTGCCACCAACAGACACCCGCTGGTATCGCGGTCGAGGCGATGCACGAGCTCGAGGCTCTCACGCGGGCGCGATGCGCGCAGTGCCTCGATGACACCGAAACTCATGCCGCTGCCGCCGTGCACCGCCACCCCGGCGGGCTTGTCGATCACCAACAGATGCTTGTCCTGGAAAATCACGGCGCGCTCGATGAGCTCTTGCAGCCGGGTCGAGGGGCGGCCCGGCTCCTCCGCGTGATCGATGTGCACGGGAGGCAGGCGCACCTCATCGCCCGCGGCGATCCGATACTCGGCGTCCACGCGCTTCTTATTGACGCGTACTTCGCCCTTGCGCAGCAGTCGGTAAACGCGGCTGCGCGGCACCCGGCTGAAATGACGCATGAGGAAATTGTCGATGCGCTGGCCCGCTTCCTCCGCGGAAATGGTGCGCAGCTCCACGGCGCTCTTCGCCCCTTTCGGGGGCGGGGATGGCTCGCGGCTTTGCTGGGATTCGGCTTTCATTCGTGTGATCTTACGGTAATCGATGTTCTAAGACATTGATTACATTGACCCTGGAGCGCTGCTGTGCTAATGTTTCATGACCGTGTCGGGAGCTTTACTCTGCATTGAGAGTACAAGCAATGCTTGAAATGCTGACCTCCGCTGAAATTTTTTTCAGCTGGGAAGCGCCAGGCGGACACCGGTTTCGGCGGCGTTCCCCCGCAAAGGAGCGCCGCATATTAGTTGGTTCTGGATGTCCAGACCATCGCTCGGCCGATGAAACAGATCAAAGCACCTCCGCCGGAGGCTCAAAGGGTCTGACTAGCGGTTAACCGAGAACAAGGCCCCGGGCTTGCTGAATACAAATTGGCAGAATTGGGTTGGATTGATGCCGCTCGCTTGGCTCGCGTTCGGCGCTTCCCTCTTCTTTGCCGCGACCTCCCGTGTCGCGGTCCGGGCTTCTACTCTCGCGCCCTCCTCGGCCTCCACCATATACGTTGGGGCAAATGAAAAGAATGCTCGTCAACGCAGTTCAAGAAGAAGAACTGCGAGTCGCACTCGTCGACGGTCAGAAACTCTACGACTTATCGATTGAGATACCGTCCCGGGAACAGAAAAAATCCAATATCTATAAAGGCCGGATCACCCGCGTCGAGCCCAGTCTCGAAGCGGCGTTCGTAGAATACGGCGCACAGCGCCACGGCTTTCTACCTCTGAAGGAAGTCTCCAAGGAGTACTTCCGCTCGCAACCCGGACCCGGCGGCCGGCTCAATATCAAGGACCTTCTGCAGGAAGGCCAAGAGCTGATCGTGCAGGTCGAGAAGGAGGAACGCGGCAACAAGGGTGCCGCGCTCACCACCTTTATCAGCCTCGCCGGTCGCTTCCTCGTGCTGATGCCGAACAACCCCCGCGCGGGCGGCGTGTCGCGACGCATCGAAGGCGAAGATCGCGATCAGATGCGCGAAGCGATGAACGGGCTGCAGATTCCGGACGGCATGGGCGCGATCGTGCGCACCGCGGGCGTCGGCCGCTCGACCGACGAGCTGCAGTGGGACCTCAACAACCTCAAGGCGGCCTGGGACGCGATCGAGCAAGCCAACGACGGCCGCCCGGCGCCATTCCTGATATTCCAGGAAAGCGATGCGGTGACGCGTGGCCTGCGGGATTACTTTTCGGACGACGTCGGCGAGATCCTGATCGATCAACCGGACGCGTTTCAGAAAGCCCAGGAGTACATGCAGCGCTTCATGCCGTCGGACGCACAGCGCAAACTCAAGCTGTATCAGGATCCGGTCCCGCTATTCACGCGCTACCAGATCGAGAGTCAGATCGAATCGGCGTACTCGCACAAGGTGACCCTGCCCTCGGGCGGGAGTCTGGTCATCGACCACACCGAGGCCCTGGTCTCGATCGACATCAACTCGGCGCGCTCGACACGCGGCGGGGATATCGAGGCGACTGCACGCAACACCAATCTCGAGGCAGCCGAAGAGATTGCGCGCCAGCTGAGATTGCGCGACATCGGCGGCTTGATCGTGATCGATTTCATCGACATGGAATCCACCGCCAATCAACGCGCGGTCGAGGACATGCTGCGGGATGCGGTCAAGATGGATCGCGCGCGCATTCAGTTGGGGCGGTTATCGCGGTTCGGCTTGCTCGAGCTTTCGCGGCAGCGATTGCGGCCCGCCTTGAGCGAGACCACGCATATTCATTGCCCTCGCTGCAGCGGCATGGGCACGATCCGCAGCGTCGAGTCGATGTCGCTCGCGTTATTGCGGCTCATCGGCGAGGAGGCGCGCAAAGAGCGTACCGGCCGCGTGATCGCGCAGGTTCCGGTGGATGTCGCCACCTATCTCATGAACGAGAAGCGCGAATGGCTGCACGAGATCGAGTCGCGCGACCGGGTCTCGCTGGTCATCGTCCCGAACCCGCACCTGCAGACCCCGGCTTATAGCCTGCGACGCATCCGCGACGACGAGAAGGAGCTGCCGGAGAACACCGCGGCGAGTTACGAGATCCCCGAGCAACCGACGCTCGATGATTCCAATATCGGCAATCGCGACAAAAAGCCGCAAACCGAGGCGCCTCTGGTCCCGAGCATCGTACCGGTCGAGGCCACGCCTCTGCCGCCGCCGCCGCCGAGCCCTGCGCCGACCGCGGCGCCGGTTCCGGTGGCTGCCGCCGCCGCCGTGCCGCAAGTCGGCATATTCGTACGCGTGTGGCGCTTTTTCTTCGGCGCGCCCGCAGCGCCGGCCGCCAGCGAGTCCTCTGCGGCGGCGGCACAAGCGCCGCGCGAGCGTCCCGCACATCGTGACGCACGCTCGGATCGTTACCGCGAGCGGGACCGCACGCGAGGCCGCGATCGAGATCGCGAACGTGAGCGCGATCCCCGGCGGGAGGGGGCACGCGAAGGCGGCCCGCGCGAAGGGACGCGCGAACCCCGCCGCGACGGCCGGCCGCGCAGCGAGAATCGCGACCCTCGCGATAACGCTCGAGGAGAACATCGCGGCGAACCGCGTCGTGCCGATGGGCCGCGTGCCGATGGGCCGCGCAGCGATGCGAACCGCGGCGGCGACAGCCGCGCGGAACGGGCCGATGCACCGCCGCGTAATGAGGGCCGCAACGGCGCCGAGGCGCCGCGGCCGGGCGAATCTGTCGAGCGCGCCGATCGTGGCGAGCGTACCGGCAGCGAGCGAAGTGGCGAGCGCGGCGGACGTGGGCGTCGGCGTCGTGGCCGCGGACGCCGCGAGGGCGGCGAGAACTCGGGCAACGGACAGGCGACAAACGCCGAATCGAATGGACGCGGTCCGGACTCGGCCGCTCCCCGCGTCGATGGGCCGCGTGCTGACGGCGGTTCCTACCCGCTTCCGGCGGCGGAGGGCTCGAGCGCCGGCTTCTCTCCGGCGCCCTCCAGCCCACCGTCTTCTTCGCCGCCTCCGGCGGCGCCTGCAGCAATGGCGTCTGCGGCACCCGAGGCGCCGCGCCCCGCCGCCCAGGAGAAATATGTGGTGTGGTCCGGATCGGCAGCGGACACTCCCCGCAGCGGCCCGGACGATCGCTAGGCGGCAGGCACCCGGCTGTCGCCGCGCGGGTCTCGTCCCGCGCGGCGCAGACGGATCGTGAGGGCGATGCCAACCGCGATCAGCGCCGCGCCAAGCCCCCGCAGGACGGCGATCGCCGCCGAGTTCAAAGGCACGATCAGCAAAGGACTGGAGATTCGCCCCGGCCGGTGCCTCAAGAGCAGCAAGACACCGCTCAAGGCCGCGGCTGCCAGCACATAAACCGCGATCCAAGAGTACCGCTCGCGGGCTCGCAGGCGGCGCGGCAATGCCGCGTTCGCAGCCTTCCCGGGCCGCAATCCATACGCGAGCACCAGAACCACCGCGATCAGCCCGATCAGAGAGTTCAGATCCTGTAGGAGCCGCAGGCCTCTGATCGGGTGCCCATCGATATAGGCGACAGGCTCTTCCAGCATCGGCAGCATGCGTACCCCCCGACCGCCCTCATGGGTGAAGCCATCCCAGACGAGATGAGTGATCGCCCCACAGAGCAGGCCGCCGGCGGCCCAGAGCCATTGCTTCGCACTCCGGTAGTCCGCCGGGGCTGCCGACCCGTGCCAACGCGCATAAGCGCCGGGCGGCAGCAGCTCGATGATGGGTGTGCGGACCAGAAGTTGGAACACCCAGTAGCTCACGAGGCCTACGGGTAGACAGAAGGTCAGCAGCGCATCCACGCTGTGGGTCTCGAACCGCGCCGGATGCCAGGGGAAGAACCAGCCGAAATCGGGCACCATGCTGCCGATGACTGCGGCCGACAAGAGCCGCCAGCGGGCCAGCGGCCGGGCGAAGGGCAGTACGGCCGCGGCGTGCGAAATTGTAAATGGCATCAATAACCTGGGATTGTCATCGGGTTGTCACAATCGCCAACAATAATCGCGGGCTCCCCTGGCCGTCACCGAGAAGCCCATGTCCAATGTCGATGTGATACACGCGCGACCTTCGGCTCCCGCCTCTAAAACCTCGCCTCTCAGCGGACATACTTCGAGCCCGTGGTTCAACATCCTGGCAGGCGTCGTTGTGTTGACCGGCATCATATACGCTGGCTATCACCTCGCGAGCGACTTGTCGGTGGTGCGCGATACGCGGATATACCCGTTTATCCTGCTTGGCATCGCGTTGTTCATCGCGCTGGGCTTCGAATTCGTCAACGGTTTTCACGACACGGCGAATGCGGTCGCGACGGTCATCTACACCCACTCGTTATCGCCCAATTTCGCCGTCGTATGGTCGGGTGCCTTCAACTTCCTCGGCGTATTGGTCTCGAGCGGCGCGGTCGCATTCGGCATCGTCTCGCTCCTGCCGGTGGAGCTCATCTTGCAGGTGGGGAGCGGTGCGGGCTTCGCCATGGTGTTCGCCCTGCTCATCGCGGCGATCATCTGGAACCTCGGCACGTGGTACTTCGGGCTGCCGTCCTCGAGCTCGCACACCCTCATCGGATCCATCATGGGCGTCGGGCTCATGAATCAGCTGATGGCGGCAAGCACCAGCGGCACGAGCGGCGTCGACTGGGCGCAGGCGGGAAAAATCGGTGAGTCTTTGCTGTTCTCGCCGCTCATCGGCTTCAGCCTGGCGGCGCTCCTTTTGATGGTCGCGAAAGTCCTCATACCGGTCCCGGCGCTCTATCAGGAGCCGAAAGGCAACAACCCGCCCCCCCTGTGGATACGAGGTCTCCTCGTGCTCACCTGCACCGGCGTGAGTTTCGCGCACGGCTCGAACGACGGGCAAAAAGGCATGGGACTCATCATGCTCATTTTGATCGGCACCGTGCCCACGGCTTACGCGCTCAACCGCACCATGCACGAACAGGATGTCGATCGCTTCGTCACGGTTTCGACGCAGGCGCAAGCGGCGCTCGGCCGCTACGCGAAGGGCCCCGCCCCCGCCAACCCGCACCAGGCTGCGATCGAGATCGTGCGCTCTCGATCGATCTCTCCGGAGACCCTGCCTGCGCTCGTGGCCTTGTCCGCCACCATTCAGCAGCAAGTGGATGCCGCTCATTCCCTGGCCAATGTGCCCTCGGGCGAGATGATCAACATTCGCAACGAGATGTATCTCGTCAGCGAGGGATTGCGCTTCCTCGGCAAATCCAAATCGATCGCGGTCTCCGCCGCGGACAAGGGGACGCTCGCGGAGTACAAGACACAGCTCGACAACTCCACCAAGTTCATCCCCACCTGGGTGAAGGTCGCGGTTGCCATTGCCCTCGGGCTCGGCACCATGATCGGCTGGAAGCGCATCGTGGTTACGGTGGGTGAGCGCATCGGCAAGACCCACCTCACCTATGCTCAGGGCGCCTCCGCCGAGCTCGTGGCGATGCTGACCATCGGCGCGGCGGACATGTACGGTCTGCCGGTGAGCACCACGCACGTGCTGTCCTCCGGGGTGGCCGGCACCATGGTTGCGAACCGCTCCGGCCTGCAGTGGGCCACCGTACGCAACTTGCTGATGGCCTGGGTCTTGACCCTTCCCGTCTCCATCGCTCTGGCGGGCGGGCTGTACTGGCTGTTCCGCACGTTGCTCTGAAGCCCTCGCTGCGGCGAGTTGCTGCCGGGATATCCTCGGGCGGGGTCCTTTCGAGTAGGATCCCTCTATTCGGCGGCCGCTCGTAGACGGCCCGAGGAGACCATCATGGCCCACGTCACCGTCATCAGTGAATTTCATTTTGCTCAAGCGATCGTCGCCGGCCACCATCGCGTCACCGCAGATGAGCCGCAGAATCGCGGCGGCAGCGATACCGGGGCCTCGCCCACCGAGCTCCTGCTGGGCAGTCTCGGTGCCTGCACCTCGATCACGCTGCGTATGTATGCCGGACGCAAGAACTGGGAACTCGGCAAGATCACGGTAGGACTGCGCTACACGCCCGCCGCGGACGGTCGCAAGGCCCACATCGAGCGGCGCCTCTCCTTCGCAAAGCCGCTCACCGACGAGCAGTCGCTGAGGCTTCTGGAAATCGCGGGCAAGACGCCGGTGACGCTGGCGCTCACCTCCGGCATCACCATCGATACCTCGATCGCACAGCACGTGCCGGCGGCCTGACGCTGAATCGCAGCGCGACCCCGCCGCGTCCTCCTCAGCGGGCGCCCAACCTCGCGCGTACCGCTTCGAGGTCCTCCGGCGTATCGACTCCCGCGGGAGGAGCCTCCGGCAACGCGACCACATGGATGCGCATCCCATGCTCGAGCGCGCGCAGCTGCTCCAGCTTTTCCGTGGTCTCGAGAGGCGTCGGCGGCCAGCCGGCGAACTCGAGCAGGCTCTGCACCCGATAGGCATAGATGCCGACGTGACGCAAAGCCTGGCTGAAATCGCTCGGCCGGCCGGCGGGCGCGGCATCGCGGGGCCAGGGCACGCAGGCGCGGCTGAAATAGAGCGCCTCGCCGCTCCGGCTACGCAGCACCTTGACGCAGCTTGGGTCGAGAAACTCGGCGAGGCTTAAGATCGGGGCGGACGCCGTGGCGATGCCGCACGGCGGATGCTCGACGAGCGCGGCCGCGACGCGGGCCGGCACCGTGGGCGGCATGAGCGGCTCGTCGCCTTGCAGGTTGATCACGATTGACTCGGGGCGGAAGCCGCGCGCACGCACGACCTCCGCGATGCGATCGGTACCGGACACATGTTCCACGGAAGTCATCGCCACGTCAGCGCCAAAGCCGGCGGCGATGGAGCGGATGCGCGCATCATCCGTTGCCACGATCACCGACGCAGCGCCGCTCGCCTGCGCACAATCCCAAACCCGCTGGATCAACGGCCGGCCGGCGACGTCGAGGAGCGGCTTGCCCGGCAGGCGGCTCGCCCCGAACCGCGACGGAATGATTACATGGAACGGCGTGCTCACGATCGGGGCTAGCGGTTCAGCAGTGGATCGTCCGCTCCAAGCACCCGCGCCTCCTCGGGCAACATCATCGGGATCCCGTCGCGCACGGCGTAGGCGAGTCGATCGGGTCGGCACACAAGCTCGAGCGTTGCCCCGCTCCCGACGGCGCGCAGCGGCCCCTTGCAGACCGGGCACACCAGCAGCTCGAGCAGGCGCTTATCCATCCTTAGTTCCTCGCCGCGGCGGCTCGCGGTTTGCTATTCGGTGCATGACGACGTTGAGCAGTGTATGCGATTCGCTCGCCTCGAAACACGGGTTCACCGGCACATACCAATGCCGCTCGTCTGCCGCGCCCGCGCATTTTACGGCATCTTTTTCTGTCATGAGCACGGGCCGATCATCGCCGAACTGCACGTCCTCTCGCGCGATGCGCGCGTGATCCGCAAGCGCGTGTCCCAGGACCTCGATGCCGTGCGCCCGCAGCATGTTGAAAAAGCGTTCCGGGTTGCCGATGCCGGCGACCGCGTGTACGGCCGTCCCGGCGAAGGCGGCGAGCGGCGAGACACGCCCGCCGACCAGAGCGACGGCGCTGCGCGCCTCGAGCCGCATGCTCAAGGCACCCTCGAGCATCGCGCGGCCGCCGTTGACCACGATCGCGTCCGCGACGGCGAGCCGCGAGCGCGTCTCGCGCAGCGGTCCTGCAGGTAGGAGCCAGCCGTTACCGAAGCGCCGGTCGCCGTCGATGACCACCACCTCGCAATCGCGCGCCAGCGCGTAGTGCTGCAGACCGTCATCGCTCACGATCACATCACAGCCCTGGCCCACCAGTAGTTGCGCAGCAGCCGGCCGATCGCCGCCGATCGCGACGGGCACTTGGGTTCGGCGCGCGAGCAGCAGCGGCTCATCACCGACCACGCGGGGATCGTCGGATGGCTGGATCAGCCGGACGGTGTTCGCGGAGCCGCCGTAACCGCGCGACACCACGCCGGGGTGAAAGCCGAGCTCGCCGAGTCGCGCGACCAGCCAGCACACCAGCGGCGTCTTGCCGGTGCCGCCGACGGTGAGGTTGCCGACAATGATCACGGGTCGCGCGAGGCGGGTCGAGCGGCGCAGCCGCTTGGCGTAAAGAAAGCGCCGCGATCCCGACACCGCCCCGTACAAGAGCGACAGCGGCATCAGCCACCAGGGCGGTCCCGCCCGCTCGTACCAGACCCGGTTGAGCCAAGATTCAGCGGACATCCGCATTCAATCGGCGAATTGCATTCCGTGCAGCGTCGCATACAAGCCACCGAGTGCCAAGAGCTCTCTGTGGTTGCCCGTCTCGACAATTCGTCCGCGATCGAGAACGATGATCCGGTCGGCGCTCTCGACGGTAGAGAGGCGGTGCGCGATGACGAGCGTGGTGCGACCGCGCATCAGGGTGCTTAAGCTCTGCTGGACGCGCCGTTCCGACTCGTTGTCGAGCGCCGCCGTCGCCTCGTCGAGAATCAGCACGGGCGAATCCTTGAGCAACGCGCGCGCAATGGATATACGTTGGCGCTGGCCGCCGGACAGATTCTGTCCGCGGTCGGCGAGCGGCGTATCGAAGCCCTGCGGTTGCTGCGCGACGAACTCCATGACGTTCGCGGCACGCGCCGCGGCCTCGACTTCCGCGTCGGTCTTCTCGACCGCGTTGAAGGCGATGTTGTTGTGGATGGTGTCGTTGAACAGCACGACGTCCTGGCTGACCAGGCTCACCTGGGAGCGCAAGTCTTTCAGCCGATACTCGCGCACATCGATCCCGTCGAGCAGCACCGCGCCCTGCTGCACGTCGTAAAACCGTGGCACCAGGCCGACCAGGGTGGTTTTGCCGCTGCCCGAGCGTCCCACGATGGCCACGGTCTCGCCCGGCTCGACCCGGAAGCTCACGTCGTGAAGAACGCCGCCCTTCTCGCTCGCGTATTCGAACGACACGTCGCGAAACTCGATCTGCCCGCGGGCGCGCGACAAAGGCCGAATGCCGCCGTCGCCCTCGGTCGGCATGTCCAGTATCTCGAACACACTCTGCCCGGCGGCGACGCCCTGCTGCAACGGGCCGCCGATGTTGACGAGGCTGCGGAGCGAGGAGGGAATGAGCATCAGCGCCGTCAAGAATGCCCAGAACTGATCCACCCGCATGTTGTTTGCAAATACCAGTCGAATGGCCACGTACAAAAGGCCCGCGAGCGCGAGCGAGGCAATGCACCCGACGACGGGATTGCTCAGGGATTTGGCGCGCGCCAGCTTCATGTTCGAGGCGCGATTGAGCTCGTTGGCCACCTCGAATCGGTCGCTCTGATGATCCTCGGCATTGAAGATCTTGATCAGACGCGAGGCGTCTATGGCCTCTTTTGCGACCCGCGTGATATCGCCCATCGAGTTCTGGATGCGCTTGCTGTAGCGGCGAAAGCTGCGATTGGCGATTTGCATGAGCCACGCAATCGGAGGCACGGCGATGATGCAGAAGCACGCGAGCCGCCAGTTCAAATAGAACAGGTATGCGACCAATCCCAGGATGGTCAGCGTGTCGCTGACCAGCGAAATCGCCGCACCGGTCGCCGCTCCCGCCACCTGCTCGATGTTGAAGGTGAGTTTGGACAGGAGCACGCCGGATTGCTGGCTATCGAGATACGCCGTGGGCAGCCGCAGATAGTGCGAAAAGACATCGCGCCGCAGTCCTTTGATGACCTGCCGCCCTACCCAGCTCGGGTAGTAGTTGCCGATGTAATCGCCCAGGCCGCGCAGCGCGAAAAGGACGACGACCCCGATGGGCACCATCCACTCGACCCGCGGGTCCTTATTGATGAACGCGCCCTTCAAGAAGGTCTGGACCAGATAGACCAGCCCCGATTGGGTCGCTGCGAACAGGATCATGCCCAGCACGCCGATCATGAAAGCGCCGGTATACGGCTTGGCGTAACGCAGCAGCCGTAAATAGATCGACCAGTAATTCTCGTCCGGCTTAGGGTGCGGGTCGATCACGGCGGCGGCCGCGCTCAAGGCGATGCATCCTCATGCACGGTCGCGATGTTGAGCTGAGCGAAGCCGAGCCGGCCCGCCACGTCCATGGCGGTGACCACCGCCTGGTGCGTGCTGCGCGCGTCGGCGCGAATGGTGAGTGGCCCGCGGTCCGAGCCCGACTCCTTCAAGAGCGCCGCCCGCAAGGTGTCCGGGCTCGCATTGATGAGCGGACGCTCATTGACCCGATAGCCGCCCTCCGCGGTCACCGTGACCACGATGGGCTCGTGAGTGCCTCGCGGCTGCGGAATCGCGCTTGCCTGCGGCAGCTGGACCTTGACGCGACCTTCCTGGTTGAAGGTGGTCGAGACCATGAAGAATATGAGCAGCACGAGCAGCACGTCGATGAAGTTGATCACGTTGATCTCGGGATCTTCGCGACGGCCTTGTTGGCGCAAGTTCACGAGCTCAAGCCCTCGCGGCGAGGTCGCCGCGCTCGTCCAGCGCGTCGACCAGCTTCATCGCTTCCTTTTCCATGCCGATCACCAACCGCTCGACTTTGCCGCGCAAGTACCGATAGGCGATGAGCGAGGGTATGGCCACGGTGAGGCCTGCGGCGGTCGTGATCAGCGCCTCGCCGATGCCGCCGGAGAGCGTGCGCGGATCGCCGAGCCCGTTTGCGGTGATGGCGTTGAAGGCGTGGATGATGCCGGCGACGGTGCCTAAGAGCCCGAGGAGGGGCGCGATCGCGGCGATCGTGCCGAGCGTGTTGAGGAAGCGCTCGAGCTCGTGCACGACGTGCCGGCCGCCATCCTCGAGCCGCTCGACCATGAGCGCGCGCGGCTTGTTGCGGTTGATGAGACCGATGGCCAGGAGCTTGCCGAGGGGCGAGTTCTGTTCCAGTGCGATCACCAGTTTCTCGCTCAGCTGATCTGCTTCGATCCAGTTCCAGACCTTCTGCGACAGATCACGCGGGATGACCCGGCTCGACTGCAGAGTCCAAAGGCGCTCCAGAATGATCGCCACCGAGGCGACCGAGCACAGGATGATCGGCCACATGAAGCCGCCGCCCGCGCGGATGATCTCCCACATCATGTCCTCATTAAGTCAAAAGAACAGGCGGCATGATACTTGACCGCCCCGGGTTTAAGTACCGTGATAACCCGCCGAATGTGAACTGGATCAAGACTTAAGGCGCGGAACCGCCGGCGCCGCGCTCGACCAGCGTGCCATCGACCAGGGTAAGGACGCGATCGAGCCGTGCGGCGAGGCGCTCGTCGTGGGTGACGATCACGAGGCTCGTGCCGAGCTCGCGGTTGAGCTCGAGCATGAGCGCAAACACCTGCGCCGCGTTGGCCCCGTCGAGATTGCCGGTCGGCTCGTCCGCGAGCACCAGCTGCGGACGCGTCACCAGGGCGCGCGCCACCGCCGCGCGTTGCCGCTCGCCGCCCGAGAGCTGGGAGGGGCGGTGCTGCAGACGCTCCGCCAAACCGACGCGCCCCAGGATCTCGGCGGCCTGCGCCCGTGCGAGCTTCGGCTCGGTGCGTCTCACCAGGAGCGGCATGGCGACGTTCTCGAGCGCCGTGAACTCGGGCAGCAGATGATGGAACTGATAGACGAATCCCACCGCGCGATTGCGCAAGAGACCGCGCTCGGTATCGTTCAAGCGGTTCATTGCCGATCCGGCGATACACACCGTGCCTCGCGTCGGCAGGTCGAGGCCGCCCAGCAGCTGCAGAAGTGTGGTCTTGCCCGAGCCGGAGGCGCCGACAATGGCGATGCGCTCTCCGGCGCGCACCCGAATCGCAGCGCCGCGAAGCACCTGCAGCGTCACGCCGCCTTGCACGAAGTCCTTGGCGAGATCCTCGCCCTCGAGCACGATGTCGTTGGAGTTGATCATGGCGGTTCGGGGAATTCCTTAGTCGTTTCGCAGGGATTCTGCCGGCAGCAGCCGCGCGGCGCGCCATGCCGGATAAAGCGTCGACAAGCACGCCAGCACGAACGCGACGGCACAGATGCGGCTTAAGTCCTTGAGCTCGACGCGGGCCGGCAAATCGCTCATGAAATACACGCGCGCATCCAGGAACTTGAATCCGACGATGTGCTCGAGCCCGTGCACGAGCTGCTGCAGGTTCACGGCGATGAGAACTCCCAAACACAGGCCGCCGAGGATCCCGAGCAGGCCGATGAGGCTTCCTTGCACCACGAACACCGACAGGATGCTGCGCGGGGAGGAGCCGAAGGTGCGCAGAATGGCGATGTCGCGCCGCTTGTCCTTGACCACCATGACCATGGTCGACACGACATTGAAGGCGGCCACCGCGACCACCAGCGACAGGATCACGAACAGCATGCGCTTGGTGATCTCGATGGAGCGGAAAAAATTGACGTGCTGGCTGGTCCAGTCGTCCACCTCGAATCCGCCGCCGAGTGCGATCGCGGCCGCGCGCACGATGCGCGGTGCCGCATACGGATCGGCGAGGTTGAGACGGATGCCGGTGATGTCATCGCCCATGCGCAGGAGCGTCGCGGCATCCTGCATGGCAACGATCGCGATGCGCCGGTCGTACTCGTACATCCCGACCTGCAAAATCCCGTCCACATGGAAGGCACGCATGCGCGGCAGCACTCCGATCGGCGTGACATCTCCCTCGGGCACCATGAGGACCACGCGGTCGCCCACGTGAACCGACAAGGCTTCCGCCAGTGCGGAACCGAGAATTACCCGGTAGGAGCCCGGTGTCAGATCGGTCAAGTGTCCCGACAGCAAATGCGGCGCCAGGTCGACGACGCGCGCCTCGTCCTGCGGCAGCACGCCGCGCAACAGGACGCCGGCGGACTTGCCGGCGCGGGTCATCATCGCCTGCTCCTCGATGTACGGCGCCGCAGCCAGAACACCGGGGAAATGCGCGACTTTATCGACCTGCGGGCGCCAATCCGGGATGCGGTTCTCGAGACCCGAAATGGTCGCATGCGCCGTCAGGCTCAAGATGCGCGTACGCAGTTCCTGCTCGAATCCGTTCATCACCGACAGCACCACGATGAGCACGGCGACGCCGACGACCAGGCCGAAAATCGCGATGCCCGCGATGAGCGAGACGAAAGCCGCGCTTGGGCGAAGCGCGCAAATATCGCAGACCGAGAAAACCCTCGTACCAGTAGCGCATCATTCGTACCGCAAAGCTTCGGCCGGTTGCGTCTTCGCGGCCTGCAAGGCCGGATAGATCGTCGCGAGAAGCGTCAACACCATGGCGGCCACCGCGATGCGGATCACATCGGCTGCGTGAGTCTCGCTCGGCAGCCCGGCAATGTAGTAGACGTCCGGATCATCCATGATGTGCACGTCGGAGCACGCTCTCGATGAACGGCACCACCACATCGACATTGAGCGCGAGCGCGACGCCCAGCGATCACGCCGATTGCCGTGCCGATCCAGCCGATGAGCACTCCTTGCGTCATGAACACCGCGAGAATTCCGCGCGGGCGTCATGCCGAGGGTGCGCAGGATGGCGATGTCGGTGCGCTTATCGCTCACCACCATCACCAGCGTCGCGACGATGTTGAAAGCCGCCACCGCGACGATCAGCATCAGTATCAGTCCCATCATGGTTTTCTCGATGCGGATCGGCGCGAAAGTACGCCTCGTTCTCCTGTGTCCAGTCGCGCACCTGATATCCGCCGGGGAGCCGCGCCAGCGCGGCGCGCGCGAGCTCGCGGCGCCTTCAGCACGTCTTGAAACTGAGGCGAATTCCGGTCGGGCCGCGAGTCCGCGCAGCGCCTCGGCGTCCTCGAGATTCATCAGCGCGAGCACGCTGTCGTGCTCCTGCAGTCCCACCTCGAAGATGCCGACGACCTCGAACTTCTGCAGCCGCGGCACGATGGCGCCGCCGGCGGCGGCGCTGTCGGGATCATCACGGTCACCGTGTCGCCGACGCCCACCTGCAGCTGGTAGGCGAGCATGCGGCCGAGCACGATGCGGTTCATGCCCGGGCTGCAGGTCGCTCAGCTTGCCCTCGCGCATCGCATTCGCCGATGGTCGAGACCTGGGCTTCGAGCGCCGGATCGATGCCGCGCACGATGGCGCCACTCATCGAGCCGGGGATTGCTCAGCATCGCGTCGGTATCGAGAAATGGCGCGGCGCCCAGGAGCCCGGGCGCGCCCTTGAGCTCGTCGAGACGGCGCGCCAGTCGGTGATGGCGGCGCCGCGTCCGCGCTGATGGTGGCGTGCGCCGACAGGCTCAACAGCCGTGCGCGCAGCTCGGTCTCGAAACCGTTCATGACCGAGATCACCGTGATCAGGGCGAGCACGCCCAGCGCAACCCCGAGCAACGACACCCAGGTGATGAAGGAGACGAAAAAGCTATGCTCGCGGGCCAGCGAATAGCGCAGGCCCACGAAAACCGGCACGGGCTGAAACATTCGCGGCGATTAAACCATAGCCGCGACCGCTTCGGGGACGGACTTTCCGGAGCCCCGCGCGGCCTCCTGGGTCAAAATTCAACGGAATCAGAGTGTTAAGTGGTTCAACTATCTGGCCACGCGCGGCTGGTATAGTGATCCAGGGCGGCTAAAGCCAGCCGAGGTATGCCATGGACTATCGAGCCCTGCACGGTGACTGCGGTTCTCGCCACCGCAGTTGGCGGGTTTTGCCCCGTCTGCCGCGACGGACATGGTCGCCATCCGACAGACGGCATCGCAGTCAAGGAATGCCGATGTCGCCGCCCCGGCGCGCGGCATGACCATGGCCCAGGTCGCCAGTAAATTCGGCGACCCGGTCACCAAGATCGCCGCCGTCGGCAAGCCGCCTATTTCGCGCTGGGAGTATTCCGGTTTCGTGGTCTACTTCGAGCGTGATCACGTGATCCACTCGTGGTCGCCAGCGGACGCTCCGGACCGGCGCCGGCCGCCCCGCCCGCCGCCGATGCTGCGGCCGCTGCCCCGTAACGCACCCGCAGCCTCCGCTCCCAGCTAAATCGCGTAGATTCGCTGAGTCCCCTAGCTCACCGCGACGGGTTCGCGGCGGGCATTTTTTTGTTGTCTTCTGCCCGAACGATGCCCCTATTCGACCCCGCTCTTCCCACCGCCCGCGCCACCGACCGTCAAGTGGGGAAGACTGTACGGCGCCGCCGCGCCCCTGGCCATCGCTGAGGCGGCGGCCAAGGCCGCGGCGCCCCTCATGATCATCGCACCGAGCACCCGCGACGCGGAGGCGCTGAGCGAGGAAATCGCATTCTTCGCCGGTCCCGCGACTCCGGTGCATCGTGTTTCCCGACCTGGAAACCCTGCCCTACGACAGCTTTTCTGCGCATCCCGATATCACCTCGGCGCGCTTGAAGACCCTCGCCGAGCTGCCCCGCGCCCACGCGGGGATCTGGGTCGTCGCCATCGACACGCTCCTGCAGCGGCTCGCCCCGCGCAGCTACATCGAGGCGCACTCGCTCAAGGTCCATGTCGGTGAGACGCTCGACCTGGAGGCCCTGCGCGAGCGGCTCGACCCTCGCAGGCTACGCGGCCGTCACGCAGGTGGTCGCCCATGGCGAATTCGCGGTACGCGGCTCGCTGCTCGACGTGTTCCCGATGGGCTCGGACAACCCGTTCGCATCGACCTGCTGGACCAGGATGTCGACAGCATCCGCGCACTTCGACCCGGACACCCAGCGCTCGGGCGAGAAGCTCGAGCGGATCCAGCTGCTGCCTGCGCGCGAAACACCCTTGAATCCCGACGCGGTGCGCGAGTTCCGCCGCCGCTATCGCCTGCGATTTCCCGGCGATCTCACCGAACAGGCGATTTATCGCGACGTGAGCGCCGGGCAGGCGCCGGGCGGCATCGAGTTCTTCCTGCCGCTGTTCTTCGAGCGCACCTCGCATCTGTTCGAGTACCTGCCGCCGTCGAGCATTCTCATCGACATGCACGAGGCGAGCGAGCACGTCGACAAGCTATGGAGCGGCATCGTCGAGCGGCACGAGCAACTGCGCCACGACCGCCAGCGGCCGATCCTGGATCCGGCGGAGGTCTTCCTGCCGCCGGCGGAGTTCCGGGCGCTGCTCGCCGATTGGCCGCGGATCGAGCTGCGCTCTTTCGAGTGGCCGCCCGAGACGCTCCGGGCACATGGCAGAATTTCCCGAGCGTCGCGCCCGGCGGCGGTGCGGGTCGATCCGCGCGCCGAGCAGCCGGCCGCCGAGCTCGCCGCACATCTCGCGTCGGCGCCGGGTCGCGTGCTGCTCGCGGCGGAATCTGCCGGGCGGCGCGAGCTGTTGCTCGATCTGCTGCGCGCACGCGATATCCAGCCCAAGATCTTCGAGGACTTCGCGGCTTCCCCGCGAGCGATCTCGAAACTCGGCATCACGGTGTCGGCAGCGGTATCGGGCTTGCGGCTCGAGACGCCACCGCTCGAGATCCTGACCGAGTCGCAGCTGTTCGGTGATCGGGCGCGTCAGGAACGCCGGCGGCGGCGCTCCGAGCGCGATCCCGCCAAGATACTCAAGGAGCTTACGGACCTGCGCATCGGCGCACCGGTGGTGCACGAGTCGTACGGCGTCGGCCGCTACGTCGGCCTGCAGACCATGGATGTCGCGGGCTATACCGGCGAATTTCTGGTGCTCGAGTACGCCGACGGCGACAAGCTGTACGTGCCCGTGCAGGCGCTGCACCTGGTATCGCGCTACACGGGCGCGCCGGCCGAGACGGCACCGCTGCACAAGCTCGGCGGCGAGCAATGGCAGAAGGCGCGCCGCAAGGCCGCGCAACGCATCCGCGACGTGGCCGTCGAGCTGCTCGATCTGTATTCCCGCCGTGCCGCCCGCGAAGGCACCTCGATGCAGGCGGCCGAGTCCGACTATCGCGGCTTTCAGGCGGGCTTTCGTTTCGAGGAAACCGCCGATCAAGCCGCGGCCATCGACCAAGTGCTTGCCGACATGAAGTCGGGAAAGCCCATGGACCGCGTCATCTGCGGCGATGTCGGGTTCGGCAAGACCGAAGTCGCTCTGCGCGCTGCGTTCGTCGCCGTGGCCGCCGGCAAGCAGGTGGGCGTGCTCGTACCGACGACGCTGCTCGCTCAGCAGCACTACACGACCTTCGCCGATCGCTTCGCCGATTGGCCGGTGCGCATCGAAAGCCTGTCGCGTTTTCGCACGGCCAAGGAAGCGGCCGCAGTGATCGCCGGAATCGCCGACGGCTCGGTGGACATCGTCATCGCGACGCATCGCCTGCTGCAGGGCAAAGTGCGCTTCAAGAATCTGGGTCTGGTCGTGATCGACGAGGAGCACCGCTTCGGCGTGCGCGACAAGGAAAAGCTCAAGGCACTGCGCGCCGAGGTCGACGTTTTGACCCTCACCGCGACGCCCATACCGCGCACGCTCAACATGGCCATGGGCGGATTGCGCGATCTGTCCTTGATCACGACGCCGCCGGCCGAGCGGCTCGCGGTGAAGACCTTCGTCCTCGAGTGGAACGAGACCGTCGTCCGCGAAGCGCTGCGGCGCGAGATCCGCCGCGGCGGCCAGATCTACTTCGTGCACAACACCATCGAAACGATCGAGAAAACGGCCCAGGCAGTGCGCGAGCTGGTGCCCGAAGCGACCGTCAGCGTGGGCCATGGACAGATGCGCGAGCGCGAGCTCGAGCAGCTCATGCTCGATTTCTATCACCGGCGATTCAACGTGCTGGTGTGCACGACCATCATCGAGAGCGGCATCGACGTGCCCACTGCGAACACCATCATCATCGATCGAGCCGATCGCTTCGGCCTCGCGCAGATCCACCAGCTGCGCGGCCGCGTCGGACGATCGCACCACCGCGCCTATGCCTATCTGATCACCCCGCCGCGACAAGGCGATGACCGCCGACGCCGTGAAGCGGCTCGAGGCGCTGGAATCGCTCGAGGAACTCGGCGCCGGCTTCACGCTGGCCACGCACGACCTGGAGATTCGCGGCGCCGGAGAGCTCCTCGGCGATGAGCAAAGCGGCCAGATCCAGGAGATCGGCTACAACCTGTACATGGAGTTGCTGGAGCGGGCGGTCGCCGGACTGAAGTCCGGCAAGCCCGCCGATCTCGAGCAGCCGCTCGACGCGGGGCCCGAGGTCGAGCTGCACTTGCCGGCGCTCATCCCGGAAGATTATGTGCCGGACGTGCATCTGCGTTTGGTGCTCTACAAGCGCATCGCAGGCGCCGAATCGCGCGAGGAGCTCGATGAGCTCAAAGTCGAGCTGATCGATCGTTTTGGCCCTCTGCCGCCATACGCACAGTCGCTATTCCGCGTGACCCAGATCAAGCTGCGCGCCGCCCAGCTCGGCATCCGCAAAATCGACGCCGGCGCGACCGGCGGCTACATCGTCTTCGACGAGACCAACAAGATCGATGCGGCGCGCGTGGTGAAGCTTATCCAGAGCCGGCCCAAGGATTATCGTCTCGACAACCCCTTGAGACTGCGCTTCACGCACGACGCGCGCACCGAGGAGCAGCTGTTCATGCGCATCGAGATGCTGGTCGAGCTGCTCTCTTGACGGCGGCGCTGTTGACGGCGCCGCCATGCTTGCCCCCGCTTCCTTACACCTCGCCCAGATAATCGAATTTGCCGACCTCGACGCCGTTGTGCCGCAGGATTGCGTAGGTGATGCTTTCGTGAAAGTAGAAGTTCGGCAGAACGAAATTGTTCAGGTAGCTGAGCCCCGTGAAGCTCAAGGTCCGATTCGGGCCCTTGAGCTCGATCGAGCGCGTCTCTGCGCCCTCGAGCTGACTCGCTTTGATGCCCTTGATGAAGTCCAAGGTCTTGGCGACGCGCTGCTTGAGCTCCGGCAGGGTGGTCTCGTTGTCCTCGTGCTTCGGAGGCTCGATGCCGGCGAGGCGCGCCGCGGCGCCCTTCGCGGTGTCGCACGTGATCTGCACCTGGCGGGTGAGCGGAAACATATCCGGGAACAAGCGCGCCTGCGGGAGGGCCAGCGGATCGAGCTTCTTGGCCTCGGCGTGCGCCGCAGTCTTGTCGATAATGGCGGACAAATTCGTGAGACCACGCACGAGGACAGGGATCGAGACATCGTAGAGGGACAAAGCCATGGGACACCACCGGTTAGCGAAGAGGGCGCTACTGTAAGCGCAGCATGATCCCCATGTCGATCCCGCAGCTCATCATCCTGCCGGGCCTGGATGGCACCGGCACGCGCCTCGCGCCGTTCCTGCGCGAAATGCAGCGCGCCGTGCCCACGAGGATCATCGGCTACCCGCCCGACCGGCCGATGGGCTATGCGGAGCTCGAATCGCTGGTGCGTGCGTCGCTTCCACAGACCGGGCCGTATGTGCTGCTCGGCGAATCCTTCTCCGGTCCCATCGCAATCCGCCTGGCGGCCAGCCCGCCGCCTGGCCTCGCCGGTTTGATTCTCTGCGGCACCTTCGCGAAAAATCCGTTTCCTTGGCTGCGGCCGGTGCGAGCGCTCGCCGTGCGGATACCATTCAAGTCCCTGCCCCGCTGGCTGCGGGCGCCGCTCCTCTGGGGATCAGGCAATCCAAGGCACGCCCCGTCGCGGACTGAGCGTGCCAGTGCGGTCGTCGCCAAGGTGGTCATCCGGCGGCGTCTGCACGAGGTGCTGACGGTCGACGTCACGGCATGCCTTGCGGACATCAGCTTGCCGACCTTGATCCTGGGCGCGGCGCGCGACCGTATCGTGCCGCGCTCTGCCGCGCTATTGCTCGCGCAACGCACACGCCACGGTGAGTTGGCGGAGATCGATGGGCCGCACCTTTTGCTGCAGTCCCGCCCCACCGAGACCGCGGCGGCGGTCTTGCGGTTTTTGAAGCGTTGGAATTGAATGTCTGCATGCTGCCGATGTCCGAGGCTTGCGAGCGCAACAAAGAACCCATTCTCGCGGTACTGCGGGCCGCTTTTGCGCAGTGCCTCGACGTGCTGGAGATCGGCAGCGGCACCGGGCAGCACGCGGTTTATTTTGCGCGGCACCTTTCCCATCTGACGTGGCGCCCCACCGAGCAATTGAGCTATGTGGCCGATCTGACGGCTCGCGCGCAGCTGGAAGGAAGCCCCAACTTGAGGACTCCGACGGTGCTCGATGTCCGCCAGAGCGTCTGGCCGGTTCAATCGGTGGACGGGGTCTTCACCGCCAATACGCTGCACATCATGTCGTGGCCCGAGGTGATGGCGATGCACCGAGGCATCGGCGAAGTCCTCGCGCCGCACGGCGTACTTTGCGTCTATGGCCCGTTTCGCTATGACGGCGAGTACACCTCAGACAGTAATCGCGCCTTCGATCGCATGCTGCAGGAGCGCGACCCGCGCTCGGGGCTGCGCGACGTGAACGCAGTGAAGGAGCTCGCGGCCTCCTACGGGCTCGAGCTCGTGGCGGATCACGATCTGCCCGCGTTCAATCGCTTACTCATGTTCGTGAAAGAGCCCCACTGATTCGGCCCTGACAAAAGATGAGCTCCGCGGCACTCGCCTGCCGCGGAGCTGTGCATCACGCGAGCGCCTTCTAGCGAGGCACGACCTCGATGTTATCCTGCACGGCCTTCACACCGTCCGTATCCTTTGCAATCATGACAGCGACATCCTTCGCATCGCTGTTGGGCACCGTACCGCTCAGCCAGACCACCCCGCCTTGGTCCGTATCCACTTTCACATGGTCGAGCGTCGCCATATGCTTGGCGAGAAGCTTGGTCTTCACTTTGGTCGTGACGACCGAGTCCTTGACGAAGTGATGATCGCTTCCATCATCGCCGAACGCGAGCGGCATGCACGCGGCGCCGACCGCGACGACACCCAACAGTACTAGTTTCTTCATGGATCTATTCCCCTCTTCTGCCTTTGAGATCGTAATCTGCCTGCCGTGCGCAACACTTAGCTCGCCGACAACGGCTTGAACGAGAACTTCTGGCCGGACACGGCCGCCTGATACATCAGGCCGCCCTTGGCGATGGTGAACACCGCCATGCCCTTGTAATAGTGGCCCACCGTGCGCGCATCCTTCTCTCCGCCGCTGACGCCGGCCTGCTGGCCGTTGGTGGCCGCCGACACGTCCGCGCCCGCCGTGATCGCGACCACTTTCGCGTCCGCGCCGAACTCGAAATTACCGGACTCGAACTCGTCCGCCGAGCGCTTGTCGGCGAAGAAAATGATCTCGCTATAGGCTTGGCCGCCCGCCTGAAAACCGACGCTCACTTGCGCCAGGGTCGCTTCCCCGACCTGCTGGCCACGAATGAAAACTTGGCCCTTGCCGCCCGCGCCGCCGACGACGAAAGCGCCTTCGCCTACGGTCGGAAAAATCACGTAGCCGTAGCTGTGATGAAAGAACCAAGCGCTTTTGCCGGCATGCCGGAACAGCGCAATGGCCTTCTCCGTCTTCACGGGATCCGAGTCCGCCCGTGCGGAAGTGAAAGAGACCGAAAGAACGGCCCCCGCAATCAAGACACGCATCATGTTTTTCATGCTGCGCACGATAGGCGACGGGCCGCCGAGGGTATGTAGGATCGCTCGCCGACCTCATCCAAGAAGATTCCCACACGCGAAAAGCCCCGGCGGCGGGCAGGCCGCCGCGCGGCGCCGCTCGCCGCCGCGCGGCCTGCACATCACTTCGATAAGTTCTGGGAGGCGAATTCCCAGTTCGCAAGCTTGTCGATCACGGCGTTGACGTGGTCGACGCGCCGGTTCTGGTAATCGAGGTAATAGGCATGCTCCCAGACATCGATGGCCAAGAGCGGCCGCGCGCCGTGCGTGAGCGGCGTTTCGGCATTGGCGGTCTTCAGCACCTTGAGCTTGGAGCCTTCGAGGACCAGCCACGCCCAGCCGCTGCCGAACTGTGCGACGGCCGCGGCAGAGAGCTCCTTCTTGCAGGCATCGACGCTGCCGAATGCCTCCTCCATCTTCTGCTTGAGAGCTGCGGGGGGCTCGCCGCCGCCCTTGGCTCTCAAGCAGCGCCAGTAGAACGCGTGGTTCCAAGCCTGCGCCGCATTGTTGAAAATGCTCGCGTGCTCGGGCTTGCCCGCCGTCGAGGTCACGATCTGCTCGAGCGGCAAGTCTGCAAGCTCGGTGCCCGCGATGAGCTTGTTCGTGGTCTCGACGTAGGTCTTGTGATGCTTGCCGTAATGAAAGCTCAACGTCTTGGCGGAAATCACCGGCTCGAGCGCGTTCTCGGCATAGGGCAGTGGAGGAAGCGTGAGGGGCGATGCGGTAGTTGCGGCGGTGGCCATGGTTGCTCCTGTTCAATGATGGTCCGGGGTTGCATGATGAGGTCAAAACGGTTCGAACATTCTTGAACGATCCGAGCCTCGCGGGCGAGACACCGACGATTAGCGCCCGGCGGGGGCCCTGGTGCCCCGGTTTCCCGTCTTGCGAGGACCGAGCGAGGGGCTCTCCCGGGATTCGTCCTCGCTGATATCCGGCTTCAAGTCATTTTTTTTAGCATGCTCCAACGGCCGACCGCTATGGTCGTATTTTTCGCGCGGATCGAACGTTTTCCGGTTGGGCATGGAGCGACGGTAGCGAGAGGCGCGGCGGGTCTCCACCCGCCTCGCGCCTCATTGCCATGTAGGTCGGCACCGACGGAGTTGCGGGAGCGCGGCGAGGCGCGGGATAGTAGCGTCATGAAAGAATCCTGCGCGAAGACTCTCGCCGGCCTCGCGGCCTCATGGGCGCTCGCCGTCGCCCTGCCCGCGAGCGCCCTGCCCGACATTTATCCCCCGCCCGAGCAAGCGCACGCCGATCTCGGCGCGGCGCTCAAGGAATCGGCCGCACGACACCGGCGGGTGATCGTCGATTTCGGCGGCAACTGGTGCACCGATTGTCACGTACTCGACAGCTACATGCACGATCGACCAACCAGCCCTTGATCGACGCCAATTTCCTGGTGGTGCATGTCAACGTGGGACGCATCGACCAGAACCTCGACATCGCCGAGCGTTACGGCATTCCCTTGAAAAGTGGCGTGCCGGCGCATCGCGGTGCTGTCAGCGCACGGCAAGCTGCTTTACAGCCAGACCGGAGGGCGAGTTCGAGGACATGCGCCACATGGCATCGAGCGCGCTGACCGAATTTCTGCAGCGCTGGAAGCCCGACGCGCCGCGGCCGAGCTTACACACGCCTCGCTAGCCGATCAGCGATCGCAGACGCTGAGTGCGCGTGCCCGATGTGGTATCCGCGGCCCGGCGCAGCAAGGCGCGGGCATCCGTCGGCCGGCAGCGGCCGGCTGAAGAGAAATCCTTGCGCCTCCTGGCAGGAGTGCTCCTGCAGGAACAGGAGCTGCGGGAAATTCTCCACACCCTCCGCGGTGACGTTGATCCGCAGCGAGCGCGACATGGCGATGATGGCGGCAGCGATTGCGCGGTCGTCGCTGCAATCCACCAAGCTGGTCATGAACGACTGATCGATCTTGAGCCGGTCGACGGCGTAGTTGCGCAACCGTCCGAAGCTCGAATAGCCGGTGCCGAAATCGTCGATCGCGAGCAGGATGCCGAGCTCCTTCAATTGCGCGAGCGCCTGCTCCGCCCACGCCTCGTCCTTCATCACGACCGATTCGGTGATCTCGAGCTCGAGCATGTTGGGCTCGATACCGGTCTCGGCGATGATGCCCGCCACCAAGGTCGGGAATTCCTTCAGGGCGAACTGCGGTCCGGCGACGTTCACGGCAATGCGATGGATCGGCAGTCCCTCGTCGCGCCAGAGCTTCGCCTGGCGGCAGGCCGTCCGCAAGACCCACTCGCCGATCGGCAGGACCAGTCCGGTCTCCTCCGCGATCGGAATGAACTCCAGGGGCGGCACCTCGCCGAGATGCTCGTTGTTCCAGCGCAGCAGCGCCTCCATGCCCGATACCGTGCCCGATGCGACGTCGAATTGCGGCTGGTAGTGCAGCGTGAATTCGCCGCGCTCCAGCGCGCCGCGCAATCGCGCCTCCAGGGTGAAGCGATGCAGCGCGGCATCGTTCATGGACGGATCGAAGAACGCGTACATGCCCGGCGCCTTGCGCTTCGCGAAGTACATTGCCAGATCGGCGTTGCGCAGCAGGGTATCGACGTCGGCCGCCGTCCGTGGGATAGAGCGAGATGCCGATGCTCGGCGTGATCACGAGCGGTGTCGCGGCCAGCTTGCAGGGGCTGCTGCAGCTCGGCGATCAGGCGGCGCGCCACCGTCGCGGCGTCCGCGGGCGAGCGTATCCCCGGCAAGACCACGATGAACTCATCGCCGCCCAGCCGGGCGATGTGATTGTTGCGCGGGGCCGGTTGTGCGTCGGCTGCGGCGCCCTCATCGGCGCGCAGCGAATGCCGCATGCGGGCGGCCACCAGGCACAAGCAGCTCGTCGCCGACGGCGTGACCCAAGGTATCGTTCACGCGCTTGAAGTTGTCGAGGTCGAGATACAGCACCGCGAGCATGCGCTCGTGCTCTTTCGCCAGATTGACGGCGCTCGCCAGGCGATTGCGCGATTGCTCGCGGTTCGGCAGGCCCGTGAGCGGGTCGAAGTAGGCGAGCTTCACGATGCGGTGCTCCGCGCGCCATTTGCTCGCGAGCGAAATGGTCATCTGCCGGATCTCGTGCGGATGAAACGGCTTTTGCAGGTAGGAGAGCTTCTCCTCCGGCGGCACCATGGGTCCCGATGTGCGCCGGGTCGACGTCCGAGTAGGCGGTGCACAGCACGATCTCGATGGCGGGATCGAGCTCGCGGATGCGCGCCGCGGCCCATACCCCGTCGGGACCCGGCGGCATGCGCATATCGAGAAACGCCACCGCGAACGGCGAGTCGGCCGCGATCGCATCGCGCACCGCTTTAACCGCCGCTTCGGCGCCCTCGCAGAACACCGGCGCGAAAGTCGTGTTGCGCGCCGACGCTTCCTCGGCCATCCGCAGGCGACCGGCGGCAAACAGCCGCTCGCGCAAATTGTGGAACACGGCGGTCTCGCCGCTCATGTCCGCCTCGGTCAGGATCTGGCGGTATGCTCGCGGACCTCGGCCTCGTCGTCGGCGATCAATACTCGTATCGGCGCTCGCTCGGTGTTTCGTCACGGATTCTTCCTCAGGTTTCTCGTGCCATCAGCGGGACCATCAAATGCAGCGATGCCCCGAGTCCCGGGCCTTCGCTCGCCGCCCAGATCCGCCCGCCCAAGGCGGCGATCGCGTTCGCGCACCAGTGCAGTCCGATGCCGTAGTTCGTGTCCTTCGACTTAGTGGAGTACCCCTTGTCGAAGACGCGCTCGAGGTCGCCGCGGGCGATTCCGACGCCGTTGTCCTCGCAGCGCAGATGCAGCTGCTCGCGCTCGTCTTCGCGCACGATCTCGGCCCCGACGCGCAGCACGCCGCGCTCGTGGCCGGCTTCGCGCACGGCGTCCGCGGCGTTGATGATGAGATTCTGCAGCACCAGCCGCAGCACGGTGCGCGCCACGCACACGGCGCCGACTTGCCGCAGCGACTCGTCGGCATCGACCCGCAGACGCTGCCGGCACGCATCCGGAACGATTTCCAGGGTCTGGTTCACGAGATCGGGGAGACGCACGGTCTCGATCACCTGCTCGTTGCGCGTCGACTGCATCAGCTCCGTGAGCGCGCTCTGCACGAGCGTCGCCTGCCGCTGGATCACCTCGAGATCGTTGCGCGACTCGGCGATGCACGTCGCCATCTCCCGGCAGCCGAGGTGCATGAAGGTCTTGAGGTCCCGCGAACGCTCCGTCGGGGCTGTCCGCGCCCTCGAGCTCCGCCGGCAGCGCGCGATCAGATCAGCCACCGGCGCAGCGCGCAGCCGCTCGCCCAGCTTGGCAACGCGGACCCCCAAGGGCGTCATCGCATTACCGAGGTTGTGCAGCACGCCTTTCGCGAGCTCGGCGAATCCCGCGTGAAACGACTGATCGACGAGCTGGCGCCGCGACTGCTCCACGCGCGCCACCATGCGATCGAACTCGTGGGCCAGGCGGCCGATCTCGTCGCGGCTCTGCAAGTTCAAGCGGGCGCCGAGATCCGTGCCCTCGCCCACCGTTATCGCGTGGCGCGTGACCCGGGCGAGAGGCTCGAGCACGACCCGGTTGAGCACGATGAGCAAAGCGAGCAGCGCCGCAACGGCGGCGCCCACGAGGTAGACCGACGCATAGGTCACCGCGGCGCGTCCCTGGGCGGTGATCCGGCGCGGCACCTCCACCCGCAGCGTGAGCAGCGGCCTGCCGTACACGTCGCTCGAACGAGCGGTCGATGCGCGTGACCTCATCGGTCTCGGTCATTCGCTCTCCCGCGGGCTGCGGCTGCGGCAACATCGATAAGGCGGCCTGCGCGTGCGAGCCGAGCGCGCGCACATGCGGCGCATCGAGCAGCTGCCCCATGATCACGAAGCCAAGCGGCGGTCCTCCGCCGCTGCCGTCGAGCACGGGCGCAGAGGCGATCATCATCACGCCGTGGTTGGTGCGTATCAAACCGCGTCGCGGATTTTCCGCTCGCGAGGTTGCGGCGCCAGGGGAAATCCGCGGGCAGCGCCTTGCGGGCGGCGAAATCGATGTCCAGCGGCGCTCCGCTGGCGAGATCCTCGGCGCTCGACAGCACGATATCGCCCTGCGAGGTCGACGATCATCAACGCATTCACTTGCAGCTGCTTCAATGCGGACGGCGTGATGTTCGCGCGCACGAACTGCGGGTTGGGCGACTGCACGTAGCGGTAGGCGTCTTCCCAGTTGCCCCAATCGGCCGCGGTCAGATGCGAGCGTGTCGAGCGACAGATCGAGGGCATATTTGATCCGCTTCATCGATACCTTCGCATCGTCGCGCTCGAGCTCGGCGAAGCTCGGCATGAGGATCTGGCGCTGGATGCCCACATCGATGCCTATCAGCGCTCGCAAACAGCAGCGCCAGCAGCGAAATGACCTTGACCCTGATATTCATGGTCTCTTCGTATCAGAATCCGCGCGTTCTTTGATGTTGCTCAGTTCTGCTTAAATCCGGGCGCTGCCGGGCAATTCGCGGGCTGTTGAACGACGTCACATCGGGCGCGGCCGCGGATGCGAACTGGTTCACGCTCGCATGTCCGCCCGCTGCAGCGAACCGCCCTGCCGATGCGGCAAAATCGAATTGCTTATGTCGAATTCCCGCCGAGCGGCGGCTTACGCCGCCCGGTTACGGCCCAATTGCTTGGCGATCTTCAGCTGCAGCTGGGATTTCTCGACCAGCGTATCGGGACTGGCGTCCGCCGCCGGCACGATCGCACACACGCCGACGCTCACGCTCATGTAGCGCAGCACGCCGGAGCGCGGATTGTGGATGCGCAGCTCGCGCACGCGCTCGGCCATGGTGTCTGCGAGAGCCCGCGCGCGATCCAGGTCCACTCCGGGAGCAAAGGCCATGAGATTGCCGCCCTCGATGCGCGCTGTGACATCGCTCGAGCGCCGCAGACACCCCGACACGCAATGCGATACGCGGCGGATGGCCGAATCGCCGGCGGCGCGGCCGAAGGTCGCGTTGTAAATGTCGAGCGCATCGATATCGATCGCGAACACCGCGATGCTGCGTTGCTCGCGCTGCGCAATCGCCCAGTCCCGCTTCAACAACTCCTGCAAGTAGGCGAGCGTGTAGAGGCCGGTCAAGTCGGTCGTCGCGCACGGCGACTCCGGTCGGCTGGTGCGCGCCGCTCAAGGAATCGCGCGAGAGCTTGGGATCGATGCGCAGCCGATCGCCGGCATCCCGATAGTAGGCGACGAGGTGCGTCACCCGTCCGTCCGGCTCCTTGAGCGGCAGTACGGTCATGTCGTTCCAGAACAGCGTCCCATCCTTGCGGTAATTGCGCATCAGCACGCGGCAGCTCTCGCCGAGTCGGATCGCCTCACGCAATCGGTGGCGACCGTCCTGTTCCCGATCCTCGCCTTGCAAGAGACGTAAGTTCCGGCCCAAGAGCTCGGAGGCGTGGTAGCCCGTGAGGGTGCTGAAGCCGGCGTTCACGTAAATCACCGGCTGATCCTGCGCCTGCGCGTCGATCAGCGCGACTCCGTCGGGCGAGCTCTCGAGCAGGCGTCGATACAGTTCTGCATCGAAGCTCATACCTGTCCCTCGGTCAAGACGAGCGGCGGAGCGGCACTCAACTCCTCGACGCTACGCACCGCCGCCCGCCAGCGCGCATCGCCGGCGAGGTCGCGGGGCGGCGCGCCGCGGGCGCGCATCCGCACGAGCCGCGCCTGAGACACCGGCAGCGCCACGTCGGGCTTGAAGCTCGCGAGCAGCCGGTGAACGGCGGCCCGGTCGTTGAGTATCGGCAGCACGTCGCAGCCGGCGGCAAACGCGAGTCGGGCGCGGGCAAGCACATCGCCCGAGCCGGCCACAGCCGCCATGCTCAGATCGTCCGCGAACACGCAGCCGTGAAAGCCGAGATACCCGCGCAAGATCTCGCCGATCCAGCGCCGCGAGAGACTCGCGGGCAGCGCATCGACCGCCGGATATTCGACGTGGGCCATCATGACGCCGGGCAGTTGATTCTCGATGAGCAGGCGGTAGGGCTTGAGGTCCGCCTCCATGTCGGCGAGCGAGCGCCGGTCGATGGGCAGCGCCACGTGCGAGTCGGCACGTACCGCGCCGTGGCCGGGGAAATGCTTGGCCACCGCGGCCATCCCCGCTTCGCGCATCCCGGCGAGGCAGGCCGCCGCCAAGGCGGCGACCGCATCGGAATCGCGATGGAAACGCCCGGTCCCCGATGACCTCGCTCAAGCCCCAGTCCAGATCCACGCAGGGTGCGAAGCTGAAATCGACCCCCACGGCGCGCAGCTCGACGGCCAGCAGCCATCCGACCGAATGCGCGCAACGCAGCCCCTCCTGCCGATCCTCATCGAACCGCCGGCCGATGAGGCGCGCGGCAGGCAGCGCGGTAAAGCCCTCGCGAAAGCGCTGCACCCGGCCGCCCTCGTGATCCGTGGCGATCAACAGATGCGGGGTCCGGAGCGCCGCGGATCGCCGCGCAGAGCTCGGTAATCTGCTTTGGATTCCGGTAGTTACGAGTATAAAGTAGAACGCTTCCCACGAGCGGATGGGACAGCACGTCGACGTCGTCGGGGCTCAAAGACGTCCCCTCCACGTCGACCATGAGAGGGCCCAAGGTCACGCCCCGCGCTCGAACACGGCAATCGATTCGACATGCGTGGTATGCGGAAACATGTCCATCACCCCTGCCCCCATCAGCCGATATCCTTGGCCGCCCACCAAGATTCCGGCATCTCGTGCCAAGCTCCCCGGATGGCAGGAAATATACACGACCCGTCGCGGGCGCCACTGTGCCATACGTTCCATGATTTCAACGGCGCCGGCACGCGGCGGGTCGAGGAGCACGAGGTCGAAGGCTCGCTCGGCCCACGCTCCCAACCGAGCCGGCTCGAAGAGGTTCTCCGTGAAGAACTCGACGTTGCCGATGCCGTTGCGCAGCGCATTGCGGCGTGCCTTGCGCACCAGACCCTCGTCGCCCTCCACGCCAACCGACGGCGGCGGCACGCCGCGCCAAAGGCAGGGTGAAATTGCCCAGCCCGCAGAACAGGTCGAGAACCGTATCGGTGGGCTCGGGGGCGAGGAGCCTGTGAGCGGCCTCGACCATGGCGAGATTCACTTCGCGATTGATCTGCACGAAGTCCGCAGGGCCGAATTCGAGGCTGACCCGCCCCCCGTCGACGGCATACTCGAGCGGTGGGGCCTCCCCGTGGAGCGGGCGAATGGTGTCGAGGCCGCCCGGCTGCAGGTGGATTTGCACGGCGAGACGCGACCCGAAACGCTCGAGCGCCGCGATATCGTCGGCGGATAGGGGCTGCATGATGCGAAACACCAGCGCCGCCGTCTCATCGCCGGCGGCGACCTCCACCTGCGGGATGTGCTCGCGAATGCTCAAGGTCTCGACCAGCGCCGCGAGCTCCTCGGGAAGTGTCGCGAAGCGCTCGAGGAGTATCTCGCAGCGGCGCAGGTCCGCGAGGTAAGGCTTGTCGCGCTCGCGAAAGCCCGCGAGGACACGGCCCTTCTTGTGCACGTACTTGACTCCGAGGCGTGCGCGGCGTCGATAAGCGAATGCCGGACCCTTGAGCGCCTCGATCACTCGCAGCGGTCGAACGCCGCCGATGCGCTCGAGATTGTCGAGCAGCTGACGTTGCTTGGCGGCGAGCTGCGCCGTCGGGCGACAGGTGCTGCAGGGAGCAGCCGCCGCACACCCCGAAGTGCGCGCAGCGCGGGACGACCCGCTCGGGCGACGCGGTCAAGACTTCGAGCAGCACCGCCTCTTCGAGCCGGCGCCGCCGCTTGGTCACGCGAAAGCGGACCCGTTCGCCCGGCAGGGCGCCCTCGATGAACACGGCCTTGCCTTCGACGCGCGCGATGCCGCGTCCGTCGTGGGCGAGATCCACGACGTCCGCCTCGAGCGGCGCAGTTACCTTCAGCTCTCGGGCCACGCCGCGAGGAATTCGTGCAGGTGGGCTGCGCTCGAACCTTGCAGCAATTGCCGCACGCGATCCACCTCGGCCGCGTGCTCGGCGCTGCTCAGGCGCCCGCGCAGCAACTCGAAACGCAGATAGACAAGATAGGTGTTGAGCACGTCGGTCTCGCAGTAATCGCGGATGCGCCGGATACCGCCCGCCAGGAACTCGTCCCAGACCTGACTGCCGTCCATGCCGAGCTTGCCGGGAAGCCCCAGCAGACACGCAATGGCGTGCAGGCTCGCGCGGCCGCGCCCCTGGAAGCCGGACAGGATGTCCATGAGATCCATGTGCCGCCAATGGAAGCGGCTCAAGTAGTTGCTGTAGCGAAAGCTCGCATCGCCGTCGCCCGTCTCCCAGTAGCGCGCCGCCGTAATGCCATGCAGGAGGCTGCGATAATGCAGGACCGGCAGATCGAACCCCGCGCCGTTCCAGGAAACGAGATCGGGCGTGTAGCGCTCGAGTCCATCGAAGAATCGCTCGATCAGGTCCTTCTCCGAGGAGCCCTCCTCGCCCAGGCTCCACACCTTGAGCGAGTCCCGCGAGCGCATGACCGCGGAGATCGCGACCACCCGGTGCTGCTCCGGTGACAGGAACTCGCTGCCCGAATCCTGGCGGCGCTTGGTCATCATGATCTTGCCGACCTGCTCGTCGGTGAGGCCCGTGAGGCCGAACAAGCGCCGGCCGAAATCCGTGTCCGGCACGGTCTCGATGTCGAACACCAGAGTATTCACTGCAGCGGTCTCAAGCGCTCTGCGCACTGCGACGCATGAGCACGGCGACGGCCACCACCAGCCCCGCCTCATCGGTGAGCGTCACGTGCCCCTCGCCGATGCCGAGTCCGTCGCGCACCTTGGCGCCGCGCGGCGAATAAACCACCTCGGGACGACCCCACGCGTTCTGCACCATCCCGACGTCGCGAATCCAGATGCCGTGTGCGAAGCCGGTGCCCATGGCCTTGACGATGGCCTCCTTGGCGGCGAAATGCATCGCGAGAAAGCGCGCGGGACGCGCGGTGCGTTCGAGTTGCGCGCGCTCCTCGGGCATGAGCAGGTGCTCGACGAACCGCTCGCCGTACTTCTCGAAAACCCGCTGCACGCGCTCGGCCTTGAGCACGTCGATGCCGATGCCGTAAATCATCGCGCCGCGCGCATCAGATCTTTCATGTCCCGCACGGCTTTCGGCAATCCGTCGAATATCGCGCGCGCGATAATGGCATGGCCGATGTTCAATTCCACGATCTCGCGGATTGCCGCGATCGGCTCGACGTTGTGATAATTCAGGCCATGGCCGGCGTTCACGACGAGGCCGAGCGAAGCGCCGAGCGCTGCGGCGGAGCGCACCCGCTCGAGCTCGCGCGCCCGCGCCGCACCCGACGCATTCGCATAGGTTCCGGTATGCAGCTCGATGACCGGCGCGCCCACGCGGCGGGCGGCCTCGATCTGCGCCGTGTCCGGGTCGATGAAGAGCGAGACGCGCACGCCGGCCGCGGCCAGCGCCCTGCAGGCATCCTCGATGCGCGCTTCCTGGGCCCGGACATCGAGTCCACCCTCGGTGGTCACTTCCTCGCGCGATTCGGGCACCAGGCAGCAATCCTGCGGCCGTACCTCGCTCGCGATCCGCATCATCTCCGCGGTCACGGCCATCTCGAGATTCATGCGCGTCTGCAACAGTTGGCGCAACAGCGTGACATCCCGGTCCTGAATGTGACGGCGGTCCTCGCGCAGATGCAAAGTGATGCTGTCGGCGCCCGACTGCTCGGCGAGCAGCGCCGCGTGCACCGGATCCGGGTAGTCGATACGCCGCGCCTGGCGCAGCGTCGCCACATGATCGATGTTCACGCCGAGAGCGATGCCCGTCGCCGCGCTCACGGCTGCTCCGGCGGCCGCGGATCGAGGCCGCGGGCGCCCCCCTCGCGGCGGCGCATCGCGCGCATGACTTCGCGCGATTTCAGCTCGCGGCCGTCGAGGCACATCTCGAGTGCCGCCCGCAGCACGCGCTTGGCGTCCCGCAGCGAGCGCGCATCGACGAACGAATCGCCCTCGAGATCGGTCAAGGATTTTCCGTACACGGCGCCTGGCGCCTCGGCGACGCAGAGCTGCGCGCCGCGCTCGGCGGCGAAGCGGTAATAAGCGTCGGGGGATATCGGCTTGCCGTCCGCCGTCTGGGACAGCTCCAGTCCGTAGCCGAGGTTGTCGAGCAGGCGCTTCTCGAAGCGCCGCAGACTCACCTCCTCGGGCTCGCCGCCGGCGAGGCCCTCGATGCAGGCCGCATAGGCGGCGAATACCTCGGGGTGCGGATCGCAGCGCTCGGTCAGCTTCAACAGGAGCTCGTTCAAGTAGAAGCCGCTCATCAGCCGCTCTTTGGCAAGCGTGGTGAGCAGCCCATCGATTTCGGCGCTCACGAGTTGACAGGCCTCGGTTCGGCCCGACCAGGAGAGCAGCAATCGCTGGAACGGCCGCAGCACCCCACGCAGGGTCGATTTCGCGCCGCTCGCACCGCGCGCGAACAGCGTGAGCCGGCCGTGCTCGGCCGTAAACACCTCGACGATGCGGCTCGTGTCGCGGTAAGCGTACTGATGCAGGACGTAGCCCGCGGCTAGCCACACACGGCGGCCGGACGCGCGCCGGTTCACAACGCCTCGTACCCGAACTGGCGCAGAGCCATCTCGTTGTCCGCCCAGTTTTCCTTGACCTTGACCCAGAGCTCCAGGTGCACCGAGCGCTGCCACAGATCGTTGAGCTCGATCCGCGCCAGTCGCCCGATTTCCTTGAGCCGCTCGCCACCCTGACCGATCACGATAGCTTTCTGTCCGGCCCGCTCGACCCAGATCACCGCATTGATGATGATGCGACCGTCCTCGTCCGCAAAACGCTCGATCTGCACGTTGATACCGTAAGGGAGCTCCTCCCGAAGCTTCAAGGTGAGCTTCTCGCGCACGATTTCCGCCGCCTGAAAAGGCTCGTCGCGGTCGGTAAGCACGTCGGGGGCGAATAAAGGAGGCGCCACGGGCAGGCGCGACCCCACCACGTCCGCCAACCGATCGAGGTTGTCGCGCTCGAGTGCCGAGACCGGCACGATCTCGGAAGCCGGCACGCGCCGCGTCATCTCGTCGAGAAATGGCAGCAGCCGATCTTTTGGCGTCACGCGATCGACTTTGTTGATCACCAGAAACAGGGGCTGTTTGAGGCCGCGCACCCGCTCCCAAACCCACAGGTCCGCCTCGGTGAATTGCATGGCTTCGATCACGAACAGGAGCACGTCGGCATCGCGCGAGGAGGAGATGGCGACTCGATTCATGTACTGATTCATCACCCGCCGGGTCGATTCGTGCAAACCCGGCGTATCGACCAGCACCAGCTGCGCATTCGGGCGATTCACCACCCCGAGGATGCGATGGCGGGTGGTCTGCGGCTTGGCGCTCACGATGGTGACCTTACGCCCCACCAAGGCATTCACCAGCGTCGACTTGCCGACGTTGGGACGGCCGACGATGGCGACCATGCCTGCACGGAAAGGGGTGCTGCCGCTCATGGTGATTTGCGCATTTCGGCGGGCAGCTGATCGAGAACCTTGCGCGCTGCCAGTTGTTCGGCGCGGCGCCGGCTGCCGCCCTCGCCCACCGCCACCAGCCCGAACGTCGGCACCTCGCAAGTGACGGTGAAGGACTGCGCATGCGGCTCTCCTGCCGCCGCGGTCAACACGTAGACCGGTAAGCCGAGGCCGCGCCCCTGCAGGGCCTCCTGCAACAGGGTCTTCGGATCCTTCAAGCTTTCGGCCGGGGGCAGTTTCTCGAGGCGTTTGCCCACGAGGCGTGCCACCGCCGCTGCCGCCGCGTCGAAGTTCGAATCCAAAAAGATCGCTCCCACCATCGCCTCCAGGGCATCCGCCAGGATCGAGGCCCTACGATAGCCCCCAGATCTCAATTCGCCGGAGCCCAGCCGCAGATGCTCTCCCATCTGCAAATCGCCCGCGATTTGCGCCAGGGTCTCGCCGCTCACCAGACTGGCACGCAGCCGAGACAGCGCGCCTTCGTCGGCGTCCGGATGCGCATCGTATAGCAAGCGCGCCACACTGCAATTGAGAACTGCGTCGCCGAGAAACTCGAGGCGCTCGTTGTGGTCCCCCCCGGCACTGCGGTGCGTGAGGGCCGCGCGGCACAGGGCGGCATTTTTGAAGGCATGGCCGAACATGCGTTCGGTCCAGGCGAGAGACTCCGCAGGGTCTCTGCTCACTGCACCTTCGTGGTCTTGTCGAAATGCACGGTGAGCGAGACGTTCGCGATGTAGGGCGCGGAATCGTCGTAGGCCACATGCATCACGGTGCCGCTATCCTCCTTGGTGACCTCCACGTCCTTGGCACCCACGCTGTCGATATCCTCGATTTGCCAGTGCTTCTCGAGCGTGCGGCGCAGCGCGGCCTGATCGACGGCGTCGCCTTTGAACTCGGAGGCCGTGGCCTCCATGCTGCGCGCAACCTTCATGTAATTGAGGTATAGGGGCAGGATGCGCATGCCCGCATAGCCGATGACCCCGACCAATGCGAGGACGAAGAGTACCCCGATCATGGTCATGCCCTGTTGGCGCTTAAGCATAAATTCGTTCCTCCTGGGTCCCTTATTGAATCGCATTACCGATGCGATTCCAGAGAGGTCCGTCACGAGTATCGAGATTAAGCCAGATCCGCACCGCTTTACCCACCAGATTTTCAGCCGGAACGAACCCCGGGGCGTCCGATTCGTCCGTCCAGCGACTGTCCTTGCTGTTGTTGCGGTTGTCGCCCATGAAGAAATAGTGACCGGCCGGGACCACCCATTCCCCGCTTTTCACGCCGCCGCGCGCAAACATGACCTGATGGCGTTTGGCGCCCAGCTGCTCCCAGGCGGTGGGCACGCCGACGTAATTCCAGGCGTTCTGCTTCGGACCCGCGTAGACGGGACCTGGGGTCTGCGGCTGCGGCACGCCGTTGACGTAAACCTGGTTCTTCTCGTCGACCCGGATACGGTCGCCGGGCACCCCCACCAAACGCTTGATGTAGTTGATCTTGGGATTCGGCGGCAACCGGAACACGATCACATCGCCGCGCTGGGGAGTGCCGGTGGGAATGACCAGGGTGTTGCTCACCGGCAGCCGCAGCCCGTAGGAATACTTGCTCACGAAGATGAAATCGCCATCGAACAGCGTGGGCATCATGGAATCCGAGGGAATTCGAAAGGGCTCGAACAAAAAGGAGCGGATGACCAGCACCAGCACGATCACGGGGAAGAACGAGCGTGCGTACTCGACGGCGATCGGCTCGCGCACGCGCTCGGGCGGTGTCCCAGCGGCCGCAGCCGCCTGCCTCCGGCGCCGCGCGAAGAACGCCTGATCCAGGCCCCAGATGGCCCCCGAGATGGCGCCCACCAGCACCAGCATGAAGCTGAAATCCACCGCTTCGTAGCGGAACAGGCGCCAGAGCATCGCGAGTGCAAGCGCGATGAGGACGTAACCCGCGAGCCGCGGCAGCAGTGGCTCCTCCACGCTGCTCGCCCCGGGATCGCGCCGCGGGCGCAGGAACCAGCCGTCGATGAGTATCACGAGCACGCAGGCGATGCCGCCGCACAAAAGAGCTATAAACAGGCTATCGCCGTCATTCACGTAAGACCCCCAAAAGCTGCTTCACCAAAGACTCAATTGGCCTTCTTGCCGACCTGCAAAACGGCGAGAAATGCCTCCTGCGGTATCTCCACCTGGCCGACTTGCTTCATGCGCTTTTTGCCGGCTTTCTGCTTTTCCAGGAGCTTGCGCTTGCGCGTAATGTCGCCGCCGTAGCACTTGGCGAGCACGTTCTTGCGCATGGCCTTGACACTCGCGCGCGCGATGATGTGACTGCCGATGGCGGCTTGCACCGCCACCTCGAACATCTGCCGCGGAATGAGCTCCTGCATCTTGTCGACGAGCTCGCGACCGCGCGTGTAGGCATTGTCCTTGTGCACGATGAGCGACAGCGCATCGACCGGATCGCCGTTGATGAGCACGTCGAGCTTGACCAGCGGCGCGGTCTGGAAGCAATGAAAATCGTAATCGAACGAAGCGTAACCACGGCTCGCCGACTTCAGCCGGTCGAAGAAATCGAGCACCACCTCGGCGAGCGGCAGATCGTACTGGAGCGACACCTGGCTGCCGAGGAACAGCATTTTCTTTTGCACGCCACGCTTCTCGCTGCAGAGCGTTAGCACGGCGCCCACGTAGTCCGGCGGCACCAGAATGTTGGCGGTGATGATCGGCTCGCGCAGCTCCGCGATACGGTCTTGCGGCGGGAGCTTCGTGGGGTTGTCCACGTTGACGACCGAGCCGTCCGTGAGCAGCACCTCATAGATCACGGTCGGGGCGCTCGTGATCAAATCGAGGTCATACTCGCGCTCGAGCCGCTCCTGGACGATGTCCATATGTAAAAGACCCAGGAATCCGCAGCGAAAGCCGAACCCCAAGGCAGTCGACACCTCGGGCTCGAAATGCAACGCGGAGTCGTTGAGCTTGAGCTTCTTGAGTGCGTCGCGGAACTGTTCGTAGTCGTCCGAGCTTACGGGAAACAGTCCGGCGAAAACGCGGGGCTGCACCTGCTTGAATCCCGCCAACGCTTCCTTGGCGGGATTCGCCTCGAGCGTGATGGTATCGCCGACGGGCGCCCCGTCGATCTCCTTGATCCCCGCAACGACGAATCCCACCTCGCCGGTGTTGAGAGCCGTCAAGGTCACGGGCTTAGGCTGATAGCGCCCCAAGCGGTCGACGACATGGCTGCGCCCGGTCGACATGACCCGGATCTTGCTGCCTGATTGCATCGCACCATTCATGACCCGAACCAGCGAAACCACGCCCACATAGTTGTCGAACCACGAATCGATGATGAGGGCCTGCAGGGGCGCGTCCGGGTCGCCTTTAGGCGGCGGGATGCGCTTCACCAAGTGCTCGAGCAGCTCGGGAATCCCTAAGCCGGTCTTGGCGCTCACCAGCGCTGCATCGTCTGCCGGGATGCCGATGATCTCCTCGATTTCGTGAATGACCTTGGCGGGATCGGCCGAGGGCAAATCGATCTTGTTGATGACCGGCAGGACTTCCAGGCCCTGCTCGAGGGCGGTGTAGCAGTTGGCAACGCTCTGCGCCTCGACCCCCTGCGCGGCGTCGACCACGAGCAGCGCGCCCTCGCATGCCGCCAGGGAGCGCGAGACTTCGTAGGAGAAATCGACGTGCCCCGGCGTATCGATGAAATTGAGCTGATAGGTCTCGCCGCTCAGCGATTTATAGCCCAGGGTGACGCTCGCCGCCTTGATGGTGATGCCGCGCTCGCGCTCGAGGTCCATCGAGTCGAGCACCTGCGCCTGCATTTCCCGGGCATCGAGACCGCCGCATTCCTGGATGAAGCGATCTGCCAAGGTCGATTTGCCGTGATCAACATGCGCGATGATCGAGAAGTTGCGGATATTCTTCATCAAGACCTGGGAGTGGACAAACCGCCGATTATACCGGTCAACGGTGGTATGCAAGCGCCTTGAGCACTTCTTCGGTGTCTAATCGCCCGTGGCACACGAGCTCTCCCGCGAACAGCAGCACGGGAATCTTGTGCCCGTAGCGGCTGCGGGCGTCTGCGTCCGCATCCACGTCGAGCACTTCAAGCGGATAACCTTGGGCGGCCGCAAGCCGCTCGAGCTCGGCCCGCATCTCCTCGCACAGCCCGCAGCCCGGACGGGAGTAGAGCACGAAACGCATGGATCAGCGCGCGGCGGGCGCGGCTAGCGCGGCGGCGACGGGAACGACTTGACCGAGTGTGCGATGAATTCGACCGTCTGCGCCGGCACCTCGCCCACCGCCGTCACCTGATGGCCCTGCACGACCGTGGAGAATGCAAAGCCGGACCCTACCCGGGCGAGACCTTCCATCGGCGGCTCAGGTTGCGCGCGCGGGGTGGCGGTCGTATTCGTCTGCGCAGCCGCGTCCGGCTCCACGAACACCGACACCGTGGCGAGACCGTCCGAGTACACGAGGTGCTCGGCGGGAACCGACGCGCCGCCGAGCGTCTGCGCACCGGACACCGTCAAATGAAAGCCCGGCGGGAGCTCCGCCGCCCGATATGCGGACAGCGCCGCCGCGGCCGGCTCGCTCGTCGGTCCTTGGCGCACCCAGCGCATGCCCTCCGTGCGCACCGCCGGCGCAAGGTCCGCATCGGCAATGGTCTCCGGCATTTCCAGACGCGCAAACAGGATTTGCTCGATCACCTGGCCATGCGCGTCGCACAGCTGGGTCTTGAGCGGCATGGCGGTGTTCTCGTCGAGCCAAAGACGGTAGCCGAATCGGTATTGGTCCTTGGGATTGACCGCGATCACCCGCGCCGGGCGTCCGAGCACTCGCGAGGCCGGCATCGATTCGATTACATAGAACTCATCGACGTCTGCGCCGAACCGCGGCAGCGAGCCCAGGAAAGGACCATGGTCCTGGCGCGGCTCGACCAGCACGGTGTGCTGATCCGGCAGAAAACACGTGAGCTCGTCGTTGTTGCGCACGAACTCCCGACCCGAACCGTCCAGCGACTGCAGCCGCTCGGTGACACGGCCCGCCTTGACCCGGTGCACGATGCGCATGGTCTCGACGCGGCCTTCGCTCAGATGAAAGAACGTGCCGTCATAATTACGGGTGGCGAGCGCCTGGTTCATTTTCTCCAGCCAGGCGCGCGCGTCGTCCGCGGCTCCCGAGCGCTGCCCGAGGGCGAGGCTCAGCACGCCGGCTGCGGCGTAGGGAATCAGCCAGTGAACGCGGGATCGAGACCCTCTCCCCATGGAGCGGTCTGCCCTCATGGAGGGGTCTGCGGCGCGCGGGACACGGCCGGCACTGTCGCGGCCCGCTGCGCGTTCGGGCCCGCGCCCTCCGCCGCCGCGGCGTTCTGGGCGGCGTCCGCGTCCTCGCTCAAGAGCGTCGACAGCAGGTTGCCCTGCCCCAAGCCCACGGAGTACTTGCTGTGCGCGAATACGTAGTTGGTGAGCCGAGCCGGGGCCATCATCACCGGCGCCGCGGCCGGTGTGGGAACCGTATAAGAGAGAGGCTCCTTGGGCACAGTCGCCAGGCGCACATTCTGGGCCGTCACGTGCGGCGCCGCCGCGGTCACACCCGGCGCCACCGCGCGCTGTTGCCAGGCCACCACGGCGACGGCGGTGACTCCGGCGGCCACCGCCGTGCCCGCGAGCCGCTTCGACCAGCGCAAGGGACGCGCTCGAGCCGCAGGCAGCGCGGCCGCCGCCGGTTCGCCGTCGATGGTGCGATTGACGCGCGCCGCGAAGGTAAGGCTCAAGGAGGCCCCGCCGACACCGCGCAAGGTCTCGCCGATCAGCGCATACCGGCCGAAGCTCTGGCGAAGCTCGGGATCGCGCGTCAGGCGCTTGAGCAACAGCTCCGTCTCGGAGCCCGGGAGCTCACCATCGAGAAACGCCGAAACCTGTTCACGAATTTGTTCGCTCATGTGTCCTCGGGCCTACCCAGGCCGCCCTCGAAAATGGGTCGAAGCTTCTTGTCTATCGCCTCGCGCGCGCGAAAGATCCGCGAACGCACCGTACCGACCGGACAATCCATCGTCTGTGCAATATCCTCGTAACTCAAACCTTCGAGCTCGCGTAGTACGATGGCAGTACGCAGATCCTCGGGAAGGTTCTCGATGGCGCGATTGACCGTATCGCGTATCTCGTCTGTGAGCAGCAGCGCTTCCGGGGTTTCGGACTCTGCCAGTCGGGAGTGCAGCTCGTACTGCTCGGGATCCTGGAGATCGAGGTCGTAGTCCATGGGCCGGCGTTTGGTGGCAACGAGCGCATTCTTGGCGGTATTGATGGCGATTCTATACAGCCAGGTATAAAAGGCGCTATCGCCGCGAAACGATTGCAGCGCGCGATACGCCTTCACGAAAGCCTCCTGTGCAATGTCCTCGGCCTCGGTCGCATCGTGCACGTAACGCATGATTAACTTCAGCACCTTGTGCTGGTATCGCAAGACCAATAAATCGAACGCCGCGCGCTCACCGCGCTGGACGCGCTCCACCAGCTTGAGGTCGCTCTCTTCAACGGTCATTCGAGAGCTCAAACCGGCAAGCGCGCAAACCAGCCTGTCGCGGTAGACCGACCGGCCAGGGAAAAGTTCGGCGGGTTAACGGGATTGCGTGACGGTTTCCCGGTATTGCGACTGCAAGCGTGATCTTGTGCACAGGTTGAATTCTAGCAGCGGCACTCGGCCGTCATGCTGAATCGCCGGCGCCGGCTTCCGTGATGAGCCTGATGAGAGAGGCAAGGATGGGGGTCGGGGGCGCCTCGAGTCCGAGACAGTAGGCGTGGATCAGGGGGTCGGGCGCGTCCAGCAGCGCCCGGAAGGCCTCCTGATGCTCGCCGGACGCACCGGCATAGCGCTCGTCGACGTAACGCCTGAGCAGCACGTCGAGCTCCCTCATGCCGCGCCGGCAGCGCCAGCGCAGCCGACCCAGCTCTTGCGGTAGCTCGCCGGCCATGCGCTCTTATAGGCGCCGCTGCGCCAGCATCTGCTTGATCTCGCCGATCGCCTTGGCGGGATTGAGGTCCTTGGGGCACGCTTCGGTGCAATTCATGATGGTGTGGCAGCGGTACAACCGGAACGGGTCCTCGAGTTGATCGAGCCGCTCGCCTTGTGCCTCATCGCGACTGTCGACGATCCACCGATAGGCCGCCAGCAACGCAGCCGGACCGAGATAGCGCTCGCTGTTCCACCAATAGCTCGGGCAGCTGGTCGAGCAGCAGGCGCACAAGATGCACGCCGACGGCCGGTCGACCTTTTCCTGGTCTTCTTTCGATTGCAGGCGCTCGCCGTCCGGGGGCGGGGGCGTGCGGCTTTGCAGCCAGGGTTGCATCGCCGCGTACTGCGCGTAGAAATTGGTCAAGTCGGGCACCAGGTCCTTGATGATCGACATGTGCGGCAGCGGATAGATCTTGATGTCGCCCTTGACGTCCGCACACGCACTGATGCATGCCAGGCCGTTCTTGCCGTCGATGTTCATGGCGCATGACCCGCAGATTCCCTCCCGGCAGGAGCGGCGAAAACTCAAGGTGGTGTCGATCTCGTTCTTGATCTTGATCAGGGCGTCCAAGACCATCGGTCCGCAGCTGTCCATGTCGACTTCATAGGAATCGATGCGCGGGTTCTCGTTCGAGTCCGGGTCGTAGCGGTAGATCTTGAACACCCGCACGTGTGTCGTGCCGGCGGGTGCCTTGAAGACCCGGCCGTCCCGGCGCACGACGGAATTACGGGGAAGAGTGAACTCGGCCATCGATCAGGCTCCTCAATAGGTGCGCGCTTTGGGCGGGATGGGCTCGACATCGTCGGTCAAGGTATTCATATGGACCGGCCGATAGTCGAAGGTTGTCGCGCCTCGAGCATCCACCCAGCACAAAGAGTGCTTCATCCAGTTCTGATCGTCGCGGTTCGGGAAGTCCTCGCGGGCCTGAGCGCCGCGGCTTTCCTTGCGATTCTCCGCCGAATGCAACGTCGCCACGGCCTGGCCGAGCAGGTTGTCGAGCTCCAGGGTTTCGATCAGGTCGGTGTTCCAGATGAGCGAGCGATCGCTCACCTGCACGTCGCGAAACGACTCGAACACCGCGCCCAGGCGGCGCTTGCCGTTGTTCAAAGTCTCCGCCGTGCGGAACACCGCCGCGTCCTCCTGCATGATGCGCTGCATGTCCAGGCGAATATCGGCGGTGCGCCGTGCGCCTTTTGCGTGCCGCAGGGCGTCGAAGCGCTGCAGCGCGGCCTCCGCGCCATTCGGCGCGAGCGCGCGATGGGGAGCGCCGGGCTTGACCACGTCGGCACAATGCCGCGCCGCCTCCCGCCCGAAAACCACCAGGTCGAGCAGCGAGTTCGATCCCAGGCGGTTCGCGCCATGCACCGACACGCACGCCGCTTCGCCGACCGCCATCAAGCCCGGAACGACGATGTCCTCGCCCTGGCGACGATACGTGACTTCGCCGTGCACGTTGCAGGGTATGCCGCCCATGTTGTAGTGGACCGTGGGCAGCACCGGAATCGGCTCCTTGGTCACATCGACGTTGGCGAATATCCGCGCGGTCTCCGCAATGCCGGGCAGACGCTCCTTGATCACCTCCGGACCCAGGTGCTCGAGATGCAGGTGAATGTGGTCCTTGAGCTTGCCGACTCCACGACCCTCGCGGATTTCGATGGTCATCGAGCGACTCACGACGTCGCGCGAGGCGAGGTCCTTGGCGTTGGGCGCGTAGCGCTCCATGAATCGCTCGCCCACCGAGTTCGTCAGGTAACCGCCCTCGCCGCGCGATCCTTCCGTAATGAGACAGCCGGCGCCGTAAATGCCGGTGGGATGAAACTGCACGAATTCCATGTCCTCGAGCGGCAGGCCGGCACGCAGCACCATACCGCCGCCGTCGCCCGTGCAGGTGTGTGCAGAGGTGCAGGAGAAGTACGCCCGTCCATAACCGCCGGTTGCGAGGATGACCTGATGCGCGCGAAACCGGTGCAGTGTGCCCTCCGACATGTCGAGCGCGATGACGCCGCGACACTCGCCATTTTCCATGATGAGGTCGAGGGCAAAATACTCGATGAAGAACTCGGCGTCGTGCTTCAGCGATTGCTGATACAAGGTGTGCAGCATGGCGTGGCCGGTGCGGTCGGCCGCCGCGCAGGTGCGCTGCGCGATGCCCTTGCCGAAGTGCGTGGTCATGCCGCCGAAGGGCCGCTGATAGATCTTGCCCTGTTCGGTGCGCGAGAACGGAACGCCATAGTGCTCGAGCTCGATGACCGCGGCAGGCGCCACCTTGCACATGAACTCGATGGCATCCTGATCGCCGAGCCAGTCGGAGCCTTTTACCGTGTCATACATGTGCCAGCGCCAGTCGTCCTCGCCCATGTTGCCGAGCGCGGCGGAAATTCCACCCTGTGCGGCGACCGTGTGACTGCGCGTCGGAAACACTTTGGTCAAGCAGGCGGTGGCGAGTCCGGCCTGCGCTAGACCGAAGGTCGCACGCAATCCCGCCCCGCCGGCCCCGACCACCACCACGTCATAGGTGTGATCGATGAACTTGTACTCGCTCATGAGCTCCTTAAGGTGCGAATGCGATGCGCAAGATGGCGAAAATACCTGCACCGGCGCACAGCACGTAGAGGAAACGCAGCAACACCACCAGGAACAGTTTGGCCGCGTGTGCGTGCACGTAATCCTCGACCACGACATTCGTCCCCAGATAGGAGTGATAGGCCGTGACCGCAACCAGCAGCACCGCGAGCAGCGCGCTCAAGGGAACCGAGAGCCAGGTGCGCACCGTCGCGTAGTCGAGGGTCGGCAGCAGTAGAAGCGACCAGAAAAACCAGAGGGTCAGCGGAATCAGCGCAACCGCGCTCACCCGCTGCGCCCACCAGTGAGCCGTGCCGTCGCGGGCGGAACCGGCGCCGAGCACCTTGCCGAGGGGACTGCGCAGGCTCACAGCCGACCGCCGTGCCACAGCAAGGCCCAGGTGGCGAGCGTCGCACAAAGTGCCGCGCCGACGGCGATCCAACCGCTCACGTGCCGCTGGGTGCGCTCGAAGCCGAGCCCGGCGTCCCAGCACAAATGGCGCAGGCCGTTGAACAGGTGAAACAGGAAAGAGAAGGTCCAGCCGAGCAGGCACACGAGGCCGACCGGGCTCGCGAACAGGCGCGCAGCGGTCCGATAGCCCTCCTCGCCGCCGGCGAGCGAGCTCAGCCAGAAAGTCAGCGCCAGGAAGCCCGCGCCCAAGGCGACGCCGGTGATCCGGTGCAAGATCGACAACGTATTGCCGATTTGCCAGCGATAAACCCCTAAATGCGGCGATAGCGGCCGGGTCCGTGGAGACATGTTATTCAGCGCGATGGGTTCGTCAAAAGTCGATGCAGCGGCCCCGCAGCTCCCAATCGCCGAAGCGCGTCGGCTCGGGACCTTCTCGGCCGCCCACTTCACGCGGCGGCGCCGCCGGCTGCGCGGGCGGGGACGTCGGCAGCTCGGAAATGTCGTTCTGATTATCGTCGTTCGGCAACACAGGTGAAAGTGTGCCAGAAAAGCGTCGGGCGAGGCAGGGGTTGACAGGCCGCCTTGCCGGCCTCATTCATGAGGCGTGAGCACACAGGCACTCGAGCTGACCTCTCTCGCCGTTCTGCGGTTTTCGGGCGCGGACGGCATCGCGTTTCTGCAAGGTCAGGTGTCGAACGATACCCGCCGCCTGGCGGACGGCTTGCCGCTGCTGTCGGCCTATTCCTCCGCGCAGGGACGGGTCGTGGCCGTGCTCCATCTGTTGCCGCATTCGAGCGGAGTGATGGCGATTCTGCCGCGCGAGCTGGCGCTGACGACGCTCGAGCGCCTGCGCAAATTCGTGCTCCGCGCGAAGGTCAAGATCGAGGACCTGAGCGATCGCTACAGCGTCTACGGCGCACACGCGGCTTCCGCCCTCGAGCTCGCGAATCTGCCCGTAGGTGCGGCCGCCTATGCGGAGCACGAGGGAATCGCCGTCGCGCGCGTGCCCGATGGCGCGCAAAACTCAACGCCGCGCTACTGGGTGGTGCGTCCGCGCGAGCACGACCCCCAGGTCGGCGGCGGGTGCCCGCGATGACCGCGCGGATCTCGCGTGGCGGCTTGCGGACATCCGCGCCGGCATGCCGCAAGTGTATGCCGCGACCTCCGAGCAGTTTGTCGCGCAGATGTTGAATCTCGATCTCCTCGATGCCATCAGTTTCACCAAGGGTTGTTACACGGGCCAGGAAATCATTGCCCGCACGCAGCACCTGGGCAGAATCAAACGCCGCTTGTCGCGACTCTCGTTGCCGTCCGGATCCTGGTCCATCGGCCAACCCCTGCGGCTCGCGGACGGCCGCACGGGGCGCCTCACCGAGGTCGTGCGGGTCGGCGAGGCCTTCGAGGCGCTCGCCGTGCTCAGCCTGCGCGATGCGTCGGCAGCGGGCGATACCGACAGCAGCGCAGGCGAAGCGGTAACGGCCGAGGAGCTACCCCTGCCGTACGGTCTCGTCAGAGGTTGATGATCCTTCAGAGGTCGATGACCTCGACGACACCCGGACTCAATTCCGCGCCGAAGAATCGGCCGCCGACCCGCGCAAAGCGCTCGGCATCGTCCGTGGCCAGCCAACTCACCTTGCCGCGCTCCACGCCGAGCGGTTGCGGCGCCAACCTCGCCGCCAGTGCTTGCGCGGTCGTCGCCGCCGAATCGACGATCCGCACGTGCGGCGGCAACGCCGAGCGGATGGCGGGAGCGAGGATCGGGAAATGCGTGCAACCGAGCACCAGTGTGTCGGGCCTATCGTCGGTGGCGAACAAGGGATCGAGATAGCGGTGCGCGACGGCCTCGGCGACGGCACCCGAGGTCCAGCCCTCCTCGGCCAGCGCCACGAACATCGAACAGGCGCGTGATGAAATTCGCGCAGCCGGGTTGCGGCGGCGGATCTCGGCTTGATAGGCGCCGCCGTTGATGGTGCCTTCCGTGCCGATCACGGCGATGTGCTGCGACCGCGAAGCCGCCACCGCCGCGCTCGCGCCCGGCTCGATGACGCCGACGACGGGTAATCGCGGGTAGCGCTCGCGCAGCGCACCCAGCGCGGAGGCGGAAGCGGTATTGCAAGCCACCACGAGACTCGCGATGCCGCGCGCGACCAAGGCCCCCGCGCATTGCAGCGAGTAGCGCGAGACGGTATCCGTGCTCTTCGTGCCGTACGGCAACCGCGCCGTATCGCCGAGATAAATGAAATCTTGCGCAGGGAGCGCGGCGGTGAGCTCGCGCAGCACGGTGAGGCCGCCGACACCCGAGTCGAATACCCCGATGGGCGCGGCGCGCAGGATCGCCTACAGCTCCGGGCGCATGTGCGGGAACAGCAGCACGTCGCGGATCGACGGCGCGTCGGCGAACAGCATCACCATGCGATCGACGCCCAATCCCAACCCGGCGGCTGGCGGCATGCCGTATTCGAGGGCGCGGATGTAATCCGCATCGTAGTACATGGCCTCCTCGTCCCCGGTCGCCTTGCGATCGACTTGATCTCTGAAGCGCTGCGCTTGATCCTCCGGATCGTTCAACTCCGAGAAGCCGTTGGCGAGCTCGCGGCCGCCGACGAAGAACTCCCAGCGATCGGTGATGAACGGATCGTCGTCGTTGCGCCGGGAGAGCGGCGAGACTTCCGCCGGATACGCATAGGCAAAGGTCGGTTGGATGAGCGTTTGCTCCCCGGTCTTCTCGAACAGCTCGATCTGCAGCTTGCCCGCCCCATCGGTGCGCTTGTAGGGGATCTTCATGGCATCGCAGACCCGGCGCAGGTAGGTCAGGTCGCGCAGTGACATGGGATCGAGATCCCGATTGTTCGCGAGCAGGATCTCCTCGATGGTCATGCGCGCGAAGCTAGTCGAGAGGTCGATTTCCGTACCCTGATACTGGATCTTGCGCGAGCCCTTCAAGGTGTCGGCGAGTCCTTGGAACAGCGTCTCGATCATCTCCATGAGATCGCGATAGTCGGCGTAAGCCTGGTACAGCTCGAGCATCGTGAATTCGGGATTGTGCTGCGTCGACACACCCTCGTTGCGGAAATTGCGGTTGATCTCGTAGACGCGCTCGAAGCCCCCCACCGTAAGCCGCTTCAAATAGAGCTCGGGAGCGATCCGCAGATACATGTCCACGTCGAGCGCGTTATGGTGCGTCTTGAAAGGCCGCGCCGCCGCGCCGCCCGGAATGGGATGCAGCATCGGCGTTTCCACCTCCAGAAAACCGCGCGAATCGAGAAAGGCGCGCAGGTAGCGCACGATCCCTGAGCGCATCTCGAAAACGCGGCGGCTGTCCTCGTTGACGATCAGATCGACATAGCGGCGGCGATATCTGAGCTCGGTATCGGCGATACCGTGCCACTTGTCGGGCAAAGGCCGGAGCGACTTCGCGATGAGCGTGATGCGCTCGGTGCGCACCGAGAGCTCGCCCGTCTTGGTGCGGAACAAGACCCCCTCGGCGCCGACGATGTCGCCCACGTCCCAGGTCTTGAACTCGTCGTACGCCTCGCCGAGCGCCTGCTGCTGCAGGAAGATCTGAATCGATCCGCTCACGTCCTCGAGCTTCGCGAAGCTCGCCTTGCCCATGACCCGTTTCGCGCGCATCCGGCCCGCGACGCTCACGCGCAGCGCCTCGGTCTCGAAGAACTCGGCACTCTTGCTCTCGTAGGCAGTCAACAGGTCCGCGGCAAGCGCGTCGCGGCGGAACTGGTTCGGATACGCGATGCCGCGGTCGCGCAGCTTGCCGAGCTTGACGCGCCGCTCCGCGATCAAATGATTGTCGTCGTCGTCGCTCATAAACCCTGTTTCAGGCTGGCCTGCATGAATTCGTCGAGGGCGCCGTCGAGGACGGCGGTCGTATTGCCGATCTCCACGTTGGTGCGCAGATCCTTGATGCGGGATTGATCGAGCACGTAGCTGCGAATCTGGTTGCCCCAGCTCACGTCCGACTTCGAGTCCTCGAGCACCTTCGCGGCCGCGTTGCGCTTGTTGAACTCGAGCTCGTAGAGCTTCGCCTTCAGCATCTTCATGGCGGTGGAGCGATTCTTGTGCTGGCTGCGCTCGCTCTGACAGGCGACCACGATGCCGCTCGGAACGTGCGTGATGCGCACGGCCGACTCGGTCTTGTTCACGTGTTGACCGCCCGCCCCGCTGGAGCGATACACATCGGTGCGCAGATCCGCCGGATTGATCTCGATGTCGATGTCGTCGTCCACCTCGGGGGAGACGAATACCGAGGCAAACGAGGTGTGCCGCCGGTTGCCCGAGTCGAACGGGGATTTACGCACGAGCCGGTGTACACCCGTCTCGGTGCGCAGCCAGCCGTAGGCATGATCGCCGCTCATGCTGATGGTCGCGCCCTTGATGCCGGCGACCTCGCCGGGGCTTTGATCGATGATCTCGGTCTTGATGCCGTGCCGGTCGGCCCATTTCAGGTACATGCGCAAGAGCATCGCGGCCCAGTCCTGCGCCTCGGTGCCGCCCGCACCGGCCTGTATGTCGAGAAACGCGCTGTGCGAGTCCATCTTGCCGGGAAACATCCGCTGGAACTCCAGCCGCTCGACGTCGGTGGCGAGCTGCGTCGCATCGCGCTCGATCTCCGCGGCCGCGCCCACATCGGCCTCGTCGGCCGCCACTTCCAAGAGCTCGCCCGCGTCGCGCAAACCGCGACTCAAGCGATCGAGATCGTGGACGACTTCCTCGAGCTTGGCGCGCTCCTTGCCAAGCTCCTGCGCCCGCTCAGCGTCCTTCCAGACATCCGGCTGCTCGAGCTCGCGCGTGACTTCCTGCAGGCGCTCATGCTTGTTGTCGTAATCAAAGATACCTCCTCAAGGACAGCGTGCGCTCCTCGAGATCTTTGATGAAACGTTTGAGTTGATTGATTTCCATGGCCGGCCATTTTATCACTCATCGCACACCCAGATGCTGGCAATTGAGCTGCACACTCTCCGCGCCGTTGTACTCGTTGATCTCCAGGCGGTAAGCGAGCTCGACTGCGGCACCCGGACGGATCTCTGTCGCGGGACTCACGGCGGCATCCGCGTGGCCGAAGGCGATGGCGTCGATGCAGCCCTTGCCCTGCGGCTCGCGCAACAGCAGCTTTAAGTGCCTGCCGCCGACGACGCGGGCGTCGGCGACGATGAAGCCGCCGTCGAACACCGGCTCGGGAAATCCCTGTCCCCAGGGCCCGGCCTGTTTCAGGACGCGCGCAGTTGCCATACACATCTCGCCAGGGAGCAATTCGCCGTCGCTGTGAATGACGCCGCGCAGGCCGTCCGCGCCGGCGCGCGCCGCGACTTCGGCGGCGAAGGCCGCGCGAAAGGGCGCGAGATTCGTCTCGGGCAAGCTCATGCCCGCCGCCATCGCGTGCCCGCCGAACTTCTCGATGAGCCCGGGATGGCGCGTGGCGATGGCGTCGAGCACGTCGCGTATGTGAATGCCGGCGACCGAGCGCGCCGAGCCGCGCAGCGTCCCGCCGTCCGCGCGCGCGAAGGCGATCACCGGACGATGCAAGCGGTCCTTGAGCCGGCCGGCGACGAGGCCGACGACGCCTTGGTGCCAGCCCTCGTCGAACAGGCACACGCCGAGGCTCTCGCTTCCGGATTCGTCGAAGCACACCGCCGCGGCGAGCGCGACCGCCTCGCCCTGCATGCGCTGCTCGATCTCGCGCCGCTCGTCGTTGAGCCGCGTCAGCTGCGCGGCGAGCGCTGCGGCGCGCTCGGGCTCCTCCGCGAGCAGGCAGGCGATGCCGATGCTCATATCGGTGAGACGTCCGGCGGCGTTCAACCGCGGCGCGACGAGGTAGCCGAGATCCGCAGCGCTCAACTGCTCGAGCCGCCGCCCGGAGGACTCGACCAGCGCACGGATACCCGGGACGCAGCGTCCGGCGCGAATGCGCCGCAAGCCTTGCGCAACCAGCACCCGGTTATTGCGATCGAGCGGTACCAAATCGGCGACCGTCCCGAGAGCCACGAGATCGAGCAGATCGGAGGCCTTCCATTCCTTCTCCCCGAGTAGATGGGCCAATGCCGCGACCACGTAAAATGCGACACCGACACCGGCGAGCGCACGGCTCGCGAAAGTGGAATCCTCGAGGTTGGGATTGACGATCACCGCGGCGGGCGGCAGCGCCGCGCCCGGCAAATGATGGTCGGTGACCAGGACCGGGATGCCGAAAGCGTGCGCGGCCTCGACACCCTCGATGCTCGAGACGCCGTTGTCCACGGTGACGATGAGAGACGGTGAACGCTCCGCGGCGAGCGCCACGATTCCCGGCGTCAAGCCATAACCGAACTGAAAGCGGTTCGGAACGAGAAAGTCGACGTGCGCGAACTTGAGGGCGCGCAAGGCGCGCACGAACAACGCGCTGCCCGTCGCGCCGTCCGCATCGAAGTCGCCGACGATGAGCACGCGGCCCGCGCGATGCGCGGCAAGCAGCTCCGCCGCCCGCTCGACGCGATCGAGGCCGCGCACCGGCAGCAACCGATCGAGCGACAGATCGAGATCCTCCGCCTGGGCGATTCCGCGCGCCGCGTAAACCCGCCGCAGCACCGGGTGAAGATCCGGAGCGAAGTCGAGCGCGGTCCCGGGCAGGCGCCGTCGAATCTCAACCGTCATCGTTCAGGACCTCCCACCACGGCCGAGCACGGCGCCAGAAGCGCCTGAGCGCGCGCGCGCTCAGGCGCATGCAGCGGCGGCGCGCGGAGAGCTCGATGCTCGCCAGCCGCCCGGCGCGCAAATCATCGAGTGCCGGCGCGAGCCAGCGGGTCTCGACGTCGTGCCACGCCGGCGAGCCGGGCCAGTCGGGCACCGTAACGACTCCCGAGGCCGAGGCGCCCGGATAACGGGATGTGGGCGCGAAGGAGCCGAACAGCGCATCCTCGCCCGCCGTCCAGCCGCCCACCGGGGGCCGCTCGGCGTCGGCGGCGCCCCCGCCCCACAACCAAAGCGCGCTGATGACAGGTTGTTGCGTTTCTCCGCGCCGGCGATTGACCGCATGATCGAAGAGCCACATTTCGATCTCGCTCGCCAACCTGCGCAGGCGCGGCGCGGCCTCGCCTTGCGGCAGGTAGTCCCAGAGGTCGTGACCGGCCGCCTCTTCCGGCGCGCGGGTCGCCACGCGCAGCGGCTCATCGAAGCGGCATAGCAACAGCGTGTCGCGACCGCGCTCCATGCTCACGCCACCGCCGGCGAATACCCGGTTGAAATCGTCCGCCAGCGCATCGGCCTCGAGAGGCTCGAGCGTAAGGACGCCGTCGCCGGCCATGCCGATGCTGCTCATGCCGGCGAGCAAGTGCACGGGGGTCGCCAGGTACACCCACGCGCCTGGGGCGCGGCTCGCGCCCGGCGCGAGCGCCGCGGTGGCGACGGCCGGCATGCAAGTAGCCTCGGGCGCGATCAGCCGAAATGCCTGGGCTCGCCAATCGGCGGCGTCGGCGGGCCCGTCCGCGCGCGCCAACAGCCGCTCCAGCGACGGCGCACGGGTGTGCGAATGCGCGCCGCGCGCGGTGATGCGAATATACACGGTGGACAACGGCGATCCTGATGCGAAGGAGAGGTATCTTACCGGTTTATGCGATTCACTCAGGACCCGAGTTCGACCAGAAATTTGATCCGCTCCTACGCGCCGGGCGAGATCAAGATCAACGACCAAACCTTTCACCACTCCTTGATCGTCGCTCCCTCGTCGATTGCGCCCGGTCCCGCGATCCGCGACGCCGGCGAGCTCACGGCGGCCCACACGGCCGACATCGTCGCGCTCGAGCCTGAGCTCGTGCTCATCGGCACCGGTGTCCGCCAGGTATTTCCGGCCGCGGAATTCGGCGCACAGTTCCTGCGCGCGGGCATCGGCTTCGAGGTCATGGATACGGGGGCCGCGTGCCGTACGTTCAACGTACTGGCAACGGAGCAGCGACGCGTCGTGGCGTTGCTGCTCGTATAAATCGAAAACAAAGAAAGGCGGGGCGTGGCGATCTGAGTAAGTTGGTATCGAGAATTATTCTATTTCTTCTTGATTTTGTTCTATTTTTTTCTCTGCACTGAATCGAACCGCCGCACCCCGCGAGTGGACTTTTCCCCAACGACTCGCGTCGAAACATACGCCTACGTCGCGGGCAGCGTCAACGAGCGTGCGGCGGTGCCATCGAGCTCGGTCTCCGGGATTTACATAATTTAAATATATTTCAATAGGATAGGAATCACTTGTGAATAATTTCGCAAGTGACACGCCGGGGTTCGTGGCCCCGCCGTCCCTCATTTCTCTCCAGAAAGGTACGGCAGTGGATCCACGGGCTTGCCGTTTAGCCGAATCTCAAAGTAGAGCGCGGGAGACTGGTGCGGTCCGACACCCATTTGCGCAATCACTTGGCCCCGAAGCACCTCTTGCCCCTCGTGCACCGCCACGTCCTGAGTGTGTGCGTAGGCGGAGAGGAAGCTCTCGTCATGCTTGACGATAATGAGATTGCCGTAACCGCGGATGCCGCTACCCACGTACACAACGCGTCCGCCGTCCGCCGCGCGCACCGGTTGGCCGAGAATCCCCTGCAACAAAATGCCGCCGCCGGCGACTGCGCGCGGGGATTGCACGACCGAGGTCGGCCACATCCAGCGCCCAGGTGCAGGCGCCTGCACCGGCGGCGCCGTCGCGACGCTCGGGGGCACGGCAGCTGGGGCCGCGTGCTGCGCGGGTTGCGTCTGCGCGGGCGGCGTCGTAGGCCGCAAGCTGAGTATCTGGCCGATCGAGATGCGATAGTCCGGACCGATACCGTTCCAGCGCGCGAGCGCTCGGTAATCGAGGTCATGGCGCCACGCGATGCTGTAAAGCGTGTCCTGCGCTTGGACGACGTAGGTCTCCGGCTCGTAATCGCCGCTCGCCGCGCACCCCGCGAGGCAGTAGAACCCGATGACGACGACCGCTCGGGCGAAGCGCAGACGAGCCCCTAGCGCTGCAGTCCCGAGAGCAATGGCACGAAGCTGACCAGACCGAGCGACTCGCGCTGCACGCGGGTCTCGCTCTTCGTGTAGCGCATGAGCTCCTGGCGGCCGTCGGGGCCGACCGGGGCGATCAAGCGGCCGCCCACGGCAAGCTGATCGAAAAGAGCCTGCGGCACCTTCTGCGGCGCCGCCGTCAAAATGATGCCATCGAAGGGCGCCCGGCCCGGCCAGCCGACATTGCCGTCGTCGTGCCGGAAATGCACGTTGCGGATCTTGAGCTCGCGCAGCGAGCGCCGTGCGCGCGCGACAAGGCTGCCGATGCGCTCGATGGTGTAGATCTCCTGCACCAGCGGCGACAGCACGGCAGTCTGATAGCCGCAGCCGGTGCCGATCTCGAGAACCTTCGGCGCGGGCGCCGCGGCGAGCAGCGCTTCACTCATGCGGGCGACAACGTACGGCTGCGAAATGGTCTGCCCGAAGCCGATGGGAAGCGCCGTATCCTCGTACGCGCGCGAGGCGAGCGCCTCGTCCATGAACAGGTGCCGCGGCACGTTGCGGATGCGGTCGAGCACGCGTACGTCCGCGATACCCTGCTCCTGCAGCCGCAGCACCAGACGCTCGCGCGTGCGCGCCGAGGTCATGCCGATGCCGGAGAGTCGGGGACCTTGAATAAAGGTGCTCATGTCGACAACCAGCGCTCGAGCTCGGGCAGAGCCGCATGACGCGTGAAGTCGATCTGCAGCGGAGTCACCGAGGCAAAGCCATGCGCGACGGCGTGGAAATCCGTTCCCGGGCCGGCGTCCTGCCCGTCGCCCGCATTGCCCACCCAGTAGACGTTGCGGCCCCGCGGATCCTGCGCCCGCACGATCGGCTTGCTGCGATGTCTTGCGCCGAGCCGCGTGACTCTGATACCGAGCAGCTGATCGTCGGGCAGATCCGGCACATTGACGTTGAGTACCACGGGTCCTTGCAACGGTGTGACCGCGAGCCGCTGAACCAAGCTCGCCGCGACGCGCGCGGCCGCCGCAAAATTTCGCGGGCTGCCCGGCTCGACGCACAACGACACCGCAATCGCCGGTAGACCGAGAAAGCGTCCTTCGACGGCGGCTGCCACGGTGCCCGAATAGAGCGTGTCGTCGCCGAGGTTCGCCCCGTCGTTGACTCCCGAGACCACCAGGTCGTACTCGAAATCGAACAGCCCCGAGATCGCGAGGTGCACGCAGTCGGTGGGAGTTCCATTCACGTAGTAGCAGTCGGCATCGTACTGCGCCGCCCGTATCGGTACATCCAGAGTGAGCGAATTGCTCGCGCCGCTGCGGTTGCGGTCCGGTGCAACCACGGTGACCGCTCCCAGCGGTTTGATCGCCTCTCTCAGTGCCTGCAAGCCCTCAGCACGATAGCCGTCGTCGTTGGAAAGTAGGATTTTCACTCGAAGATCAATTGGAAGCCGTGATGGCGGCCTGAGCCTTGCGGACTATACTGTAACGTTCCACACCCGGATAGCCGACCTGGCGAAAGCCAGGTCGCGTGCACTATGGCAAAACCACGCTCTCGCCACGGCGGCGCAGCGGACAATAAGAACGAGAGCGGAGATAGCGCGGAAGCGCAGTTATTTCGCGCCGCAGTGCGCGACGTGACGCCCCTGCCGGCGCCCGCGACCCTGCCCCAGGGCACGGCCCTCCCCCGACCACCCGGGCCGGCACGGTCGCGGCGGCGTCCGCCGCTGGCCGTGCCCGAAGCGCCGGGCGCCGCTGCGCTCGGCGATATCGTGGCGACGGACGACGCGCCCGGCGCGGCGGATCCACTGTCGTTCCGCCGACCGGGCGTGCGCGATCAAACGCTGCGCCAGTTGCGACGCGGTCGCTACCCCGTCGAGGATGAGCTGGATTTGCACGGCCTGAGTCAAGCGGCCGCCCGCGACCGCCTCGCCGAATTCATCGCCGAGAGCAGTCTTATGGGTCTGCGCTGCGTACGCATCGTGCACGGCAAGGGATATCGCTCGGGCGCCCGCGGTCCCGTGCTCAAGATTGCCGTGAATACCTGGCTCAGGCGCCACGGCGATGTGTTGGCATTCACCTCGGCGCGGGTCATCGACGGCGGCACCGGGGCCGTGTACGTCCTGCTGCGCTAGTCGGGCTCGGAATCGTCGATGAGGGCGGGCTCGGCGAGCTCGCAAATCTCGCGCAGCACCGCCGTCGCGAATTGGCCCTTGCCGAGCGTGAAACTCAAGGTCAGCGTCGCGGCTTCCGACTCCACGGAAAGATCGCGAACTGCACAGCGCAGCGCGCGGCGCTCTTGCTCGAGACCCTCTTGCGCGAGGAGCTCCGCGACCGGTGCGAGCTCGCGCGCGACCTCGAGCTCGGTCTCGAGCGCACGGCCGACGGTGCCCGGCTCCCCTCGGCCCCACAGCGGCCCGGAGGGATGGATGTCGAACGCCTCCAGGCGCCGCTCGAGCTCCGCATCCACCGCATCGACGCGGAAATGGCTGCCGCTGCCGTCGAGACTCGCGAGGTCGCCGGGCGCGAGCCGCGACCACTCCGCGCTCTGCACGCGGCGCGCGAGCACCGCATTGAAGATCAGCGAGCGCGCGGCCGAGAGCGTAAAGCCGCGCTCGGCTCGGCCCGGCGGCCGTTTCACCGCTTTGCAGCCATTCGGCCACGCGGTCGAGATTGAAGCCGTCGCGGCCGAAGCGCTGCGCGCCGAAATAATTCGGCGCGCCTTGTGTGCGCAGCGCCGTGAGCTTCTCTTCGAGCGCGTCGCGCGGCCAGTCGACCTGGCGCAGGCGGATGCGGAAGCGATTGCCGCGCAGAGCGCCGCGCCGGAGCTTGCGCGTATTGAGCTGCGACTCGAGCACACGGAACTCATCGCGTGTGCACCGTGCTCCAGAATTCCGCGGACCCGCGAGCCGCGGGCAGGCTGAACCATTGCACGCTGATCGCATGCCGATCCTTGAGTCCCGCGTAACCCACTTCCGCCACCGCGACCTCGGCGAGGCGCGCGAGCTCGGCCGCCACCCAGCGGGTATTGGCCGCGCGCTTCTCGACGCGCAGCAACCGATGCGGCCCCTCGCCCGACGGGACGAAGGAGAGTTCCTCCTCGACGCGAAAGTCCTCCGGCTCGGCCTTGATCCGTGCGCCGCGGAGAGCGGCGCGCCGTGGGCGCGCGGCGGCGACAGGGCGGCGCGCGTCCAGGCTTCCGCACGCCGGCCGCGGGTACTCACGCTCTCTCGAGCAGCACCGCGGCCTGGGCGGCGAGTCCTTCGCCCCGCCCGACGAATCCCATGCGCTCGGTGGTGGTTGCCTTGATGTTGATGCAGCTCGGGCGCGACCTCGAGGTCCGCGGCGAGATTCGCCGCCATCGCGGCGCGATGCGCGGCGATGCGCGGCGCCTCGGCGAGCACGGTGATGTCGGCATTGACCAGCCGCAGCCCGCCTCGCGCACCATTGCGGCCACGGGGCGCAGGAACAGCCGGCTGTCGGCGCCGCGATAGCGCGGATCGGTGTCCGGGAAATGCCGCCCGATGTCGCCCTTGCCGAGCGCGCCGAGCACCGCGTCGCAGAGCGCGTGGATCACCACGTCGCCGTCGGAGTGCGCGACGACGCCGCGATCGTGCGCGATGCGCACGCCGCCGAGCATGACGTGATCGCCGTCGCCGAAGGTATGCACGTCGAACCCCTGGCCTATCCGCATCTTGCCCGACATCGTGCGCTTCTCCGCGCTTTGCAATATGCGCGCCGCGGCCGCAAGGTCCGCCGCGCGCGTGACTTTGATGTTGAACGGCGAGCCCTGCACCAGCACCGGCGCGCACGCCCGTGCCGCTCCATCGCCTGCGCCTCGTCGGTCACGTCGATGTTCGAGCGCGCGGCCTCCTCGAGCGCGCGCTCGAGCGTCGCCGAGGCCAAACACCTGCGGCGTCAATGCACGCCACAAACCGGCTGCGATCGACCGTCTCGCACGACCGCGCCGTCGCGCTCACGCTTCACCGTATCGACGACGGGCGCGGCCAGTACCGCGCCGCAGCGCCCGCCTCGAGCGCCGCGATGAGCGCGCGCACGTCGTCGCGCTCGAGGCAGGGCCGTGCCGCATCGTGCACCAGCACCCAATCCTCGGGTGAGGCCATGCTCGCGCAGCCGCTTGAGGCCGGCCATCACGGAGTCCTGGCGGCTCGCGCCGCCGATCGTCGGTCGAGGAGCTTCGTGCCGAGCGCGGCGCGTAGCTCGCGCCAGCGCGCATCGTCGGCAGCGACCACCACCACCACGCGCTCGATGCGCGGCTCGGCGAGCAGCGGGCGCAGCGACGCACTCGAGCACGGTCGCGCCCGCAAGCGGTGCGTATTGCTTGGGGATGGCCGGTGCGACGCGCCGGCCGCTGTCTCGAATCGTTCACCGCGTCCGGCGGCCGGCACCACGGCCCAGACGCGCCGCGCTTTCTGCGGCGCGGTCACTCGGCGCGGGCGGTGATGGCGGTGGGCGGCGCCGGCCGGCGCTTGCGTCGCCGGCGTCACGATCTGATAGAAGGTCTCGTTGTTGCCCACCATGCCGAGCTCGCTGCGGGCGCGCTCCTCGAGTGCGGCGAGACCGACCTTGAGATCGGTCACCTCGGCGAGCAACTGGCGGTTGCGCTCGCGCTGCTCGCCGTTGGCCGCCTTTTGAGCCTCGACCGCTTGATCGAGACGCCAGATCTCCCGCATGCCTTGATCGGACACCCACAGGCGATACTGCAGCAAGACCAGGCACACGCCTAAAATGACCGCGAAAATCCTCATGGGGTCAGTAGCTTAGCACGGACTCTTAACGAACTGGAACCGCCAATGCGTTCTTTCCCGCAAATACCGCCTCGGCGCCGAGCTCGCCCTCGATGCGCAGCAGCTGATTGTACTTGGCGACCCGGTCGGAGCGGGACATGGAGCCGGTCTTGATCTGCGTCGCCGCGGTGGCGACGGCGATGTCCGCGATGGTGGCATCCTCGGTCTCTCCCGAGCGGTGCGAGACGATCGCCGCGTACTTGGCCTTCGCCGCCATGTCGATCGCCGCCAGCGTCTCGGTGAGCGTGCCGATCTGATTCGGCTTGATGAGGATCGCGTTCGCGATTTTCTTCGCGATGCCTTCGGCGAAGATCTTGGTGTTGGTGACGAACACATCGTCGCCCACGAGCTGCACCTTGTCGCCGAGCTTCTTGGTGAGCCCGACCCAGCCGTCCCAATCGCCCTCGCTCATGCCGTCCTCGATGGTGACGATGGGATACTTCGCCACCAGCGCGGCGAGATAATCGGCGAATTCGCTCGAGTCGAACTTGCGCCCCTCGGAGGCGAGCTCGTACACGCCGTCCTTGTAGAACTCGGTGCTCGCGACATCCAGCCCGAGATAGATGTCCTTGCCCGCGCGATAGCCCGCCTTGTCGATGGCCTCGAGGATCACGCCGAGCGCCGCCTCGTTCGAGGGCAGATCCGGCGCGAAGCCGCCCTCGTCGCCGACGGCGGTGTTGAGCCTTTGCGCGTGCAGCACTTTCTTCAGCGAATGGAAGACCTCGGCGCCGTAGCGCACCGCCTCCGAGAGCGACGGCGCGCCCAACGGCAGAATCATGAATTCCTGGATGTCGACGCTGTTGTCCGCGTGCGCGCCGCCGTTGATGATGTTCATCATCGGCACCGGCATGACGGGCTTCGTGCCGCGCGCGAGGTGGCGATACAACGGCACCTTGCGATCGCGCGCGGCGGCATGCGCGGCGCGAGCGAGACCGCGAGAATCGCGTTCGCACCGAGCTTGGATTTGTTGTCGGTGCCGTCCGCGGCGATGAGCTTGTCGTCGAGTCCGCGCTGATCCTCTGCATCGTGGCCCATCGCCACGCGGCGAATCGCGCCATTCACGTGTTCCACCGCCCGCAACACGCCCTTGCCGAGAAAGCGCTTCGGATCGCCGTCGCGCAGCTCCACCGCCTCGCGCGAGCCGGTGGAGGCGCCGGAGGGAACCGCCGCACGGCCCTGCGCGCCCGACTCGAGCACCACGTCCGCCTCGACCGTGGGGTTGCCGCGCGAATCGATGATTTCGCGGCCGCGGATTTCGACGATACGACTCATAGGAACGACTCCTCGAAGGGCTTCTTTTTGACGGCCAGATCCAGCTCCACGAGCGTCGCGAGCAATGAGCCCATGCGATCCAGCGGCCACGCGTTGGGCCCGTCCGATAGCGCCTTGGCCGGGTCCGGATGGGTCTCCATGAACAGCCCCGCGACGCCCGCGGCCACCGCGGCGCGCGCCAGCACGGGAACGAATTCGCGCTGCCCCCCCGAAGCGTCTCCCTGGCCCCCCGGCAACTGCACAGAGTGCGTGGCATCGAACACCACGGGACAGCCGGTGGCGCGCATCACGGCGAGCGAGCGCATGTCCGACACCAGGTTGTTGTAGCCGAACGAGAAGCCGCGCTCGCACACCATGATCTGCCCGTTGCCGGTGGAGCGGGCCTTGTCGACCACGTTCTGCATTTCCCAGGGACTCAAGAATTGGCCTTTCTTGATGTTGACCGGTTTGCCCTGCGAGCAAGCTGCGACGATGAAATTGGTCTGACGGCACAGAAATGCCGGCGTCTGCAGCACATCGACGACCTCGGCCACTTCCGCGAGCGGCGTGTCCTCATGCACGTCGGTGAGCACGGGAACACCGATCTGCTTGCGTACGCGCGCGAGGGCCTCGAGGCCCTTCTCGAGGCCGGGTCCGCGGAAGCTCGAGCGCGAGGAGCGATTGGCCTTATCGAAGGAGGCCTTGAAAATGAACGGAATGCCAAGCGTCTCGGTGATGTCGCGCAGCCGCCCCGCCACATCGATCACCAGCGCCTCGCTCTCGATGACGCACGGTCCGGCGATCAGGAAGAACGGCCGCTCGGCGCCGACCTCGAACGAGGCCAGCTTCATGCGGTGGCGCGAGCCGGCTGCAGCGATGCGCGATAGGCGCGCGCCGCGCGGACGAATCCCGCGAACAACGGATGGCCGTCGCGCGGCGTCGAGGTGAACTCCGGATGGAACTGACTCGCGACAAACCACGGATGGGAGTCGAGCTCGATGAACTCTACCAGCCCGTCGGCGGAGAATCCCGAGAAACTCATGCCGGCCGCAGCCAACTCTTGCAGGTAGTTGTTGTTGAACTCGTAGCGATGGCGGTGGCGCTCGAAAATCGACTCCTTGCCGTAGAGCGAGTGCACCAGCGAGCCGGGCTTGAGGCGCGCCTCTTGCGCGCCGAGGCGCATGCTGCCGCCCAGTTCGGATTTCTCGTCGCGCACTTGCTGCCCGCGCGCGAGATCCTGCCATTCCGTGATGAGCGCGATCACCGGATGATTCGTGGCGCGATCGAACTCGGTGCTATTGGCGCCCTTCAAGCCGACCATGCGGGCAAACTCGATGATCGCGAGCTGCATGCCGAGACAGATGCCGAGATACGGAATGCGATTCTCGCGCGCATAGCGGATCGCCTGGATTTTGCCCTCGATGCCGCGATCGCCGAATCCGCCCGGCACCAGAATCGCGTCCATGTTGGCGAGCACGGACGCCCCCGAGCGCTCGATGTCCTGCGACTCGAAATAATGGATGTTGACGCGCGTGCGCGTCTTGATCCCGGCATGCATCAGCGCCTCGTTCAACGAAATGTACGAGTCGCGGACCTGCACGTATTTGCCGACCATGCCGATGTCGACCACGGCCTCGGGATTCTGCTTCGCCGCCACCACGGCGCGCCACTCCGACAGGTCCGTCCCCGGCGCGTGCAGGCGCAGTTTGTCGATCACGATGTCATCGAGATCCTGCTCGTGCAGCAGCATCGGGATCTTGTAAATATCGTCCGCATCGACCGCCGAGATCACCGCGCGCTCCTCGACGTTGGTGAACAGCGCGATCTTGCGCCGCTGCTCGTCCGGCAAGGGCTGCAGGCAACGGCACAGCAGGATGTCCGGTTGGATGCCGATGCCGCGCAGCTCCTTGACGGAGTGCTGCGTCGGTTTGGTCTTGATCTCGCCCGAGCCGCCCACGATGGGCACCAGCGTGAGATGCATGTAAAGCACGTGGTTGCGTCCGAGCTCGACGCCCATCTGGCGGATCGCCTCGAGGAAGGGAAGCGACTCGATGTCGCCCACCGTGCCGCCGATCTCGACCATACAGACGTCGGCATCGCCCGCCCCCATGCGGATGCGGTACTTGATCTCATCGGTGATATGGGGAATTACCTGTACCGTGGCGCCGAGATAGTCGCCACGGCGCTCTTTGGCGATGACCCGCTCATAGATGCGCCCGGTGGTGAAATTGCTGTTCCGCCCGGTGGTGGTGCGCACGAAGCGCTCGTAGTGGCCGAGATCGAGGTCGGTCTCGGTGCCGTCCGCGGTGACGAATACTTCGCCGTGCTGGAAGGGGCTCATCGTGCCCGGATCCACATTGATGTAGGGATCGAGCTTGACCATGCTGATCTTAAGGCCTCGTGCCTCGAGGATCGCTCCGAGGGAGGCTGAGGCGATCCCCTTGCCGAGGGACGACACCACGCCGCCGGTGACGAAAACGAATCGAGTCATGAGTCACCGCCAAATAATAATCGCGAGCCGCGCCAACGATCTAGCGCGCGCCGGCGCGTAAATTGCCAAAGGAATTATTAAATTCGACGGGAGTTCAGATTACCAGATCGGGCCTTCCTCGACAATCGTCCGCGCGCCTCAGGTCAGCGGCGGCGCGTCCTCCCACACGCAGCCGAGGCCCATGGCGTCGAGAGGCACGCTCGAGCGCGCATCCTGCCAAAGATCCCCGACCGCGATCAGCGTATCCCCGGCATAAACCATGGGTAGGGCATCGCGTAGCCAGGGCAGTACGCCCAGCGATTGACACAGGTGCTGCACGCTCTGTGTGCGTGCGCGGGAAGCCGTTTTCAGAGATTCTCCGCCCTGACGCCGGCGCACGCTCACCCGCGCCGGCAGCCGCTTGGGATCGAGTCCTCCCACGCGCTCCGCCCAGCGTAATGCCCCGAGGCCGGCGCCGAGCGGCAGGTGCGAGCCCGCCACGACAGGCCAATCGAGCGCCTCACCCAGGGCGGGCAAGACCGCGGCGGTCAGAAAGAGGCGGTCCCGATAGCGCCGCAGGACGTGCTCCCCCCAATGCACGGCGGGCGCATGATCGGCCTTTGCCGTGAGGATCTGGCGTAAAGCCTCATCCAAGCGCGCCGTGGAGGGCGGCTCGACCGCGGCCTGGCTCAGCCAGTGCCGCACCACGTGCAGGCGCTCACGTCCGGCGAGCGCGCGCAGGCCCGACACCGACAGTGCCTCGCCGTCGCGCAAGCGCTCGACCGAGAACCGCGTGGAGGCGTCGAGCGAGGCCTGCGCCTCGCCAAGATGTTGGGCCGCGCGCGCGAGCGACGCCGCCGCGGCCGGCCAGCGCCCCGCGATGTGCGGCCAAATCTCGCGACGCAGATAGGCGCGGTCGAAACGCGGATCGCGGTTCATGGGATCGTCGGCCGCCTCGACCGCGAGCGCTTCTCCAAGCCGATGCAGCTCGCCGGGCACGATGTCGAGAAGCGGACGCAGGTGCCAGCCCTCTGCAAACGGGCGGCGCGCAGGCATCGCCGACAAGCCCTTGAGGCCGGCGCCGCGCAGCAACTGCAGTAGCAGGGTCTCGGCTTGGTCGAGCGCGTGGTGCGCCGTCAGCAGACATTCTCCGGGCTTGATGCTGCGGGCGAAGGCGCTATAGCGTGCGGCGCGCGCAGCGGCTTCGATCGACACGCCGCCCTCGACATCCACTTCGACGCCAACCACCTCGAGTGGAATTTCAAACCGGCGGCAGAGCGCCACGGCGGCGGCGCGCATGGCGCTCGATGCCGCCTGCAAGCCATGATCGACATGCACGGCGCGCAGTGGCAGCGACCGCGCGCCCGCGGCGCGGGCTCCGGCGAGCGACCGAGCATGCGCGAGAATGGCTAAGAAACAAGAGGAATCCCGGCCGCCGCTCAAGCCGACGAGTAGGCCGGTCGCGCCGGCCGGTAGGTTGTCCTCGAGCACGGCCCACAGGAGTTCCGCGCTGAAGCGCATCGGCTAGCCGCCGCGAAACACGCCGAATCCGCGCAAGCGCGCCTGTCGGGCGTCCAGGAGCGTCGTGATGGGTTGTTTGGAAAGCTCGGTCAAGTGCTTGATCATGCTTTGTTTCACGAGCTCGGCCATGGCCTGCGGATCGCGATGTGCCGCACCGTTCGGCTCCTTCAGCACTTCGTCGACCAGGCCCAGCTTCTTCAGCCGGTCGGCCGTGCCGCCCATGGCGTCTGTGGCGGTCTCCTTCTTGTCCGTGCTCTTCCACAGGATCGAGGCGCAGGCTTCCGGAGAGATCACCGTGTAGACGCTGAATTGCAGCATCACGAGCCGATCGCAGACGCCGATGGCGAGCGCGCCACCGGAGCCGCCCTCCCCGATCACCACCGAGAGGATGGGCGCGGCGAGGTTCGACATCTCGAAGAGGTTGCGCGCGATGGCCTCGCTCTGGCCGCGCTCTTCGGAGCCGATGCCCGGGTACGCTCCGGGCGTGTCGATCAACGTGATGATGGGAATGCGGAAGCGCTCGGCCATTTTCATGAGCCGCAGCGCTTTGCGGTAGCCCTCGGGCTTCGGCATGCCGTAGTTGCGCCGCACACGCTCCTTCGTGTCGCGCCCTTTCTGGTGGCCAATCACCATCACCGGCAATCCCTCGAGGCGTGCGAGGCCGCCGACGATGGCGAGATCGTCGCTGTACATGCGATCGCCGTGCAGCTCGTGCCAGTCGGTAAAAATGAGCGACACATAGTCGAGGGTGTACGGTCGTTGCGGATGGCGGGCAAGCTGCGTGATCTGCCAGGGCGAGAGATTCGCGAAGATGCTTGTGGTGAGCGCCCTGCTCTTCACCTGCAGGCGCTTCACCTCTTCCGCGATGTTGATGCTCGCGTCGGAGCCGAGGAACTTGAGCTCCTCGATCTTCGCCTCCAGCTCGGCGATCGGTTGTTCGAACTCCAAAAAACTCAGCGCCATGAAGAACTTTCCTCGCCGCGGATATCGTTGCGCGGACCATACACCAAATACCAACCCTCACGACCCACCAACGCCGATAGTTTATCCAGAAGGTCGCGCGAGGGGCGTACCGACCAGCTGTCGGCCAGTTGCAGCCGTCCCGAGTACTCCGCGCGGTTGACCGCGATGCCCACGGCGCAGGGGCCCTTGAGATAGGGCTTCAGGAGCTCCTCGAATCGGCTCATCCCCTGCGGCCCGTCGAGCTCCGGCGGCCAGCGCAGCCACAGACGCCGCGCGAAGCGCTCGCGCGCCCGGTCGATGTCCATGACGCTTTTCGCCTGGAGCCGCCATGCCTCGATGAAATCGTCGAAGCGCAAGGTGCCCTCGACGATCAGGATGGCGTCCTTGACGATGATGTCGCGAAACTGCTGGAAGGTCTCCTCGTACAGACTCACCTCGAGCCGTGCGCTGCGATCATCCAGGATCAAGGTCACCCGATTCGGGCGACGGCGCACCTCGAGCACCAATCCGGCCACCGTGGCCGGCTTGCCATGGCTCCAGCCGCGCTCGCCCGGCGCCGTTACGGGTTTGGGTCCACCGACGTCGACCAGGCGCGCGCTCACCAGAAACTTCAAGTCAGGCTCATAGGGTGTGATCGGATGCCCGCTCAAGAAGAGTCCGAGCGTCTCGCGCTCGCCCGCCAGGCGCTGGGCTTCCGTCCAGTCCTCGACCATGCCGTGCTCGGCCGGGCTCAAGCCGAACAGGTCCACCTGCCCGACGCTCATGGCACGCGAGTTCTGCTCGCCCAAGTGCATCGCACGGTCGAGCTCGGCGGAGAGCGTGGCGCGATTCGGGCCCAGCGGATCGAGGCTGCCGGACTTGATGAGCGCCTCGAGCACGCGCCGATTGACCCGCTGCAAATCGATGCGCCGGCAAAGCTCCGGGAGGCTCTGATACGGTCCCCGGGCATCGCGCTCATCGACGATCGCCTGCACCGCGGAGGCCCCGACGCCCTTGATGGCGCCGAGTCCGAAGCGGATGCTCATGGGTCCCGCGACCTTGAATGCGTACACCGATTCGTTCACATCCGGCGCATGCACGGTGAGAGTCATGCTCGCGCATTCGTCGATGAGCGTGACGATCTTGTCGGTCTTGTCCATATCGGCGGACAGCACGGCCGCCATGAAAGCCGCGGGATAGTGCGCCTTGAGCCACGCCGTCTGGTAGGACAACACCGCATAGGCTGCGGAGTGCGACTTGTTGAATCCGTAGCCGGCGAACTTCTCCATCAAATCGAAGATGAGCGTCGCCTGCGATTCGCGCACGCCTCGCTGAAGCGCTCCGCTCACGAACACCGAGCGCTGCTTCGCCATCTCCTCGGGCTTCTTCTTGCCCATGGCGCGGCGCAGGAGATCGGCGCCGCCGAGCGTATAGCCCGCGAGGATCTGCGCGATTTGCATGACCTGCTCCTGATACAGGATCACGCCATAGGTCGCTTCCAGTACGGGCTTGAGCTCGGGATGCAGATAGTCGATGGTCGCGCCGCTCGTGTCGTGCTTGCGCGCGATGAAGTCCTCCACCATGCCGGACTGCAGCGGACCGGGACGGAACAACGCGACCAGCGCGACGATGTCGCCGAAACGATCGGGCTGGAGGCGGCGGATGAGATCTTTCATGCCGCGCGATTCAAGCTGGAAGACCGCCGTGGTCTTGCAGCTCTTCAGCAACTGATAAGTCGCCGCATCCTCCATCGGGAGCGCTCGCATATCGAGCGGCGGCTCGCCGGCATTTCCACGCAAGACGTTGATGTCGCGAACCGCCCAATCGATGACGGTGAGCGTGCGCAGCCCTAAGAAGTCGAACTTCACCAGGCCCGCCGCCTCGACGTCGTCCTTGTCGAACTGAGTGACCGGCGTGCCGCCTTCTTCACAATAGAGCGGCGTGAAATCGGTGAGCACCGAAGGCGCGATGACGACGCCGCCTGCGTGCGTGCCGGCGTTGCGCGCGAGCCCCTCGAGCGCACGCGCCAGATCGATCAGCTCGCGTACATCCGTATCGTTGCTGTAGAGGCGCTTGAGCTCCTCTTCCTGCTCGAGCGCCTTGTCGAGCGTGATGCCGATCTCGAAGGGCACGAGCTTGGCGATTTTGTCGACGTAGCCGTAGTTGTGGCCAAGCACGCGGCCGACGTCGCGGATCACCGCCTTCGCCGCGAGCGTGCCGTAGGTGATGATCTGCGAGACGCGCTCGCGCCCGAACTTGTTGGCGACGTACTCGATTACGCGATCGCGGCCGTCCATGCAGAAGTCCACGTCGAAGTCCGGCATCGAGACGCGCTCGGGATTCAAGAATCGCTCGAACAGCAGATCGTGCTCGATCGGATCCAAGTCCGTGATGCCGAGGACGTAGGCCACCAGCGACCCGGCGCCGGACCCGCGGCCGGGTCCGACCGGAACCCCGTTCTCGCGCGCCCAGCGGATGAAGTCCGCGACGATCAAGAAATAGCCCGCAAAGCCCATGCTGCAGATGACGCCGAGCTCGAGCTCGAGGCGGGCGGCATACGGCTCGCGGTCGCGCGCCTCGATGCTGCGCAGGGACGGGACTTCCTCGAGCCGCCGCGCGAGGCCGCCGCGCGCCTCCTCGCGCAGGAAATCCTCCGTGGTCCGGCCGGCGGGTACCGGATAGGCGGGCAGCATGGACGCGCCGAGCTTGATCTCGAGCGAGCAGCGCTTGGCGATCTCGACGCTGTTCTCGATGAGCGCGGGGGCATCGGCGAACAGTGCCGTCATCTCCTCGGGCGTCTTCAGGTATTGCTCTTCGGAATAGCGCCGCCGGCGGCTGGCGTCGTTGAGTTGCGCACCCTCGCGGATGCACACGCGCGCCTCGTGCGCCTCAAACTCCGCGCGCGCGAGGAAGCGCACGTCGTGGGTGGCGACCGCCGCCACACCGCGCTCGCACGCAAGGTCGAGCACGGCCTCGCTGTAGAGCGCTTCGCCGTTGCGCCCGGTGCGTTGCACCTCCAGATAGAAGCGATCGCCGCACAAGGATTGCCAGCGGTCGACGCAGCGCGTCGCCTCCTCCGCGTTGCCGCGGGCGAGGGCTTGACCGATGTCTCCTTCGGCGCCGCCGGAAAGCACGATGAGACCCTCGAGCATCGCGGGCTCGAGCCAAGCACGCTCGAGCATCGGCGCGCCGCGCTGCTGACCCTCGAGAAACGAGCGCGTGACGAGCTGCGTGAGATGGCGGTAACCCGCGAGGTTCTGGCACAAAAATACGATGCGTGAGGGCGGCGCGCGCTCGCCCGGCTCGCGAATCCAGGCATCGACGCCGATCAACGGCTTCACGCCCGCGGCGAGCGCCTCCTTGTAGAACTTGACCATCGCGAACAGATTGCACTGATCGGTGAGCGCGATGGCCGGCATGCGCGCCGCCGCGACCGCCGCCATGAGCTCGGGCACGCGCACGATCCCGTCGACCAGCGAGTACTCGGTATGCAAGCGCAGATGTACGAACTGACCCAACGCGCTCACCGTTCCAGGAACATCGCGAGATCGGAGTCCTCGTCGACGTCGGGCACCCAGGAAAGATCCGGATCCCACTCCTCCGAGTCGGCGAGGTTGCCGAGCAGCGTCAGCACGGGCGTGAAGCTGCGCCGATGCAAGCGGCACGGGCCGTGCTCGGAGAGCCGCCGCCGATGCTCGCGGGTCGCATAGCCCTTGTGGCTCGCGAACGCATATTGCGGATACAGCGCGTCCATCTGATGCATGTGCTCGTCACGCACCGTCTTCGCCAGAATCGAGGCCGCGCTGATCGCAGGCTCGGTCGCGTCGCCGCCGACTATGGCGCGGGCCGTGACGCTCGCGCCCAGCCCCGAAAGCCGCGGCAGGCGGTTGCCGTCGACGATGAGCTTGTGCGGGCAGCGGTGCATGGCAAGCACCGCGCGGCGCATGGCGAGGAAGGTCGCATGCAGGATGTTGAGCGCGTCGATTTCCGCCGGCTCCGCCCAGCCGATCCCGAAGCAAAACGCGCGGCGGCGAATCTCGATGGCCAGGTGCGCGCGGGTTTCAGGGCTGAGCACCTTCGAATCCGCGAGCCCGGGGATGGCTCGTCCGGGGCGCAGCACCACGGCGGCGGCGACGACCGGGCCGGCCAGGGGCCCGCGCCCCGCCTCGTCCACCCCGGCGATGAGCGATCTCACGGGGTCACCGCAGGTCGGCGCCGCTGCAACAGGTCGATGATCGCCTGCGCCGCGCGCTCGCTCGCGTCCCGCTTGAGATCGACGTGTAGCCCCACGAACTCTTGCTCCAGCTTGGCGCGTCGTCCGGCATCGTCGAGCCACATCGAAAGCTCCGCACCGAGCGCCGGCGGGTCGACTTGTTCCTGAAAATACTCGCCGACGACGCGCCGATCCGCAAGTAGATTCGGTTGCGCAAAAAACTTCGATTTCACCAGATTCAGCTTGCGCAGCACGAAGGCGGTCACGGGACCGGTGCGATAGACCACGACCATCGGCCGCTTGCAGAGCGCCGCCTCGAGCGTCGCCGTCCCCGACGCAATCAGCGCCACGTCCGCGGCGATCAGTGCGGTCTGTGCCTCGCCGTCACTCAGCTTCACTTCAACTTGCGGCGCTAGAGTGTTGAGCACGCGTGAAAAAATCTCCCGCACCGCCGCGCTCGCCATCGGCGCCACGAAGCGTATTCCAGGCCGGTACTGCGCAAGCCACACGGCCGTTCTCGCGAAGTCCGCCGCCAGCCGTGTCACCTCGCCACGGCGGCTGCCGGGCAACAGTGCGACGACTTCGCCGGAGTCGGGGAGGTCCAGCCGGGCGCGCGCCGCCGCGCGGTCGACGACCAGAGGAATTGCATCGGCGAGCGGATGTCCGACGAATTCCGCGGTGACGCCTTGATTCTCGTAAAACTTCCGCTCGAAGGGTAACAGGCAGAGCACCAGATCTACCGACTGATGGATCGTGTGCACGCGGCGCTGGCGCCAGGCCCAGACCTGCGGACTCACATATTGCACGGTCGGAATGCCTGCCCGATGGAGCCTGCGTGCCAGACGCAGGTTGGTATCGGGTGCATCGATCCCCACGAAGACGTCGGGGCGGGCGGCAATGAAGGCTGCGCGCAGTCGCGAGATCAGCCGCCACAGTCGCGGCAGCTCGCGCAAGACATCGTAAAGTCCCATGACGGCGAGCGACTCCGCCGGCTCCCACACTTGGCAGCCGGCCGCGCGCATTTTAGGACCCGCGACGCCGAAGAACTCGGCATCGGGCTCACGCCGGCGCAGCGCCTGGATAAGCCCTGCGCCCAGCGTATCGCCCGACGCCTCTCCCGCGACCAGTGCCACCCGCAACGGACCCGACATCAGGCGCCTAGCGAACCAAACTGCGTGAGCTTGAGTGGAGGAATTCGACGAACGGCCGTAGTTCGGCCTCGGACTCCGCCGACCGGTCGAGGCGCTCGAGTGCCTCGTTAAGCTTCAGACCGGATCGATACAGCACGCGGTACGCGCGGCGGATGTTGCGGATCTGCTCCGTGCTGAAGCCGCGACGCGTCAAACCCTCGACGTTGATGCTGTGCGGGACCGCCGGCCTGCCGACGGCCATGACGTAGGGCGGTACGTCGCGCGTCACCATGGTGTTGTGCGCGATGAAGGCGTGCGCGCCGATCTTGGTGAATTGATGCGCGGCCGAGAGGCCGCCGAGAATGGCCCAATCGCCAATATCGACGTGGCCACCCAGCGTCGCGCAATTCGCGAGAATGATTTGGTTGCCGAGGCGGCAATCGTGCGCGACGTGGGCGTAGGCCATGAAGAGGTTATCGTTGCCGATGGTCGTCACGCTCGAGCCGGTCACGGTGCCGCGATTCACGGTCACGGACTCGCGGAAGACATTGCGATCACCGATCTCGAGGCGCGTGACCTCGCCCTTGTATTTCTTGTCCTGCGGGTCGTCGCCGATCGAGGCGAACTGAAAGACCTTGTTGTGCGCGCCCATGCGCGTCGGACCCTTGATGACGACATGCGGACCGATCCAGCTGCCCGGACCTATCTCGACGTCGCGACCAATCACGCTGAATGGGCCGATCTCCACGTCCGGGGCGATTTTCGCCTCGGGCGCGACGACCGCGCGCGCATCGATCATCCGCCCTCTCCCCCCATCTTCGCGTTGCGCCCATCCGGGGTGCCCTTCTGCTTGGGGGTCGGCGCCTTGGTTTCGGGCGCCACCATGATCTCGGCGGAGGCGACCTCGGCGCCGTCCACCTCGGCGAGGCAATCGAATTTCCAGATTCCCTTGAAGGCGCGCTTCAGCGTGCATTTCAACATGAGCTGATCGCCGGGCTCGACGGGCCGTCTGAAGCGGGCATTGTCGATGGCGACGAAATAAAAGCGCGTGTCGGAATCCGGCACCACCTCGACCGTCTTGAACGCGAGAATCCCGCAGGCCTGCGCGAGTGCCTCGATGATCATGACTCCCGGCATGACCGGCCGGTGCGGGAAATGGCCCGGGAAGAACGGCTCGTTGAACGTCACGTTCTTGATGGCGTGCACGAATTGACCCGCCTGGCAGTCGATCACCCGGTCGACGAGCAAGAACGGATATCGATGCGGCAACTGATGCATGATCGCTTCGATATCCAAACCGCAACGCTCCGCCATCATCGCTCCTTTTCGCCGAAACGGCGCAAGTGTGCCACCATCCGCCGCCAGGCACGCGTGGGCACCGTCGGCATTCCGCTCGAGTAACTGCCCGGCTCACGGATCGAGGCGCTCACCAGGCTGCACCCGGTAATCACGACATCGTCCGCAATGGTCAGGTGCCCCGCGAATCCCACCATGCCGCCCACCATGCAGCGCTTGCCTATCGTCGTTGAGCCCGATATCCCGGTGCAAGCGGCGATGGCCGTATGCGCGCCGATGATCACGTTGTGACCCACCTGGATCAGATTGTCCAGCTTGGCGCCCTCGCCGATCACCGTATCGTCAATCGCGCCGCGATCCACGGTCGTATTGGCACCGATCTCGACGTCGTCGCCGATACGAACGCTCCCCACCTGGGGGATCTTGATCCAGGTGCCATCATCCGGAGCCAGACCGAAGCCGTCGGCGCCGATCACCGCTCCTGCGTGCACCAGGCAGCGCGCGCCCAGCTCGACTCCCGGGTAGAGAGTCACCCGCGCCACCAAGCGCGTCTCCTCGCCCACCCGCGCGCCCCGTTGCAGGATGCAGCCCGGACCCACCCAGGAGCGCTCGCCGAGCTCGACAGCCTCCTCGATCACGGCGAGGGGACCCACCGTGGCCGATGCGGGCACGTGCACGCCGGCGGCGATGACCGCGGTCGGATGGACGCCGGACGTGCGTTCGGGCTCCGGATGCAACAGCGCGACCATCCGCGCGAAAGCGAGGCGCGGGTTCTCGGTCACGAGAGCCGCCACCGGGCAGGCAGGCACATCCGTCTGCGCGAGCACCACGGCGCTCGCTCGTGTCGTCACGAGCTCACGCCGGTGGCGCGAATCGGCGAGAAAACTAAGCGACCCCGGCAGAGCCTCCGCAAGAGTCGCTACGTGCGAGACACGCGTGTCCGGGCTGCCACGCAACTCCAGCCCGAAACGCACCGCCAATTCGCCCAGGCTGAAATCCTCTTGCACTGGCGCACATCCCGTGCGTAAGGATCAGCGGGCTATTTGGGGCCGGTCGGCTTCGGCGCCGATCCCGGGGTCGTCTGACTCTTCGGCGGGCTCGCAGGAAGCGTGGTGGGCTTCGTCTGCAATTGCGCAAGCACGGCGGCCGTGATGTCGAGCGGCGCCTTGGCGAACAGCACACCATCGCCCAGCACGAGATCGAAACCCTGCGCGTTCGCGTAGGTCTGGATCTCACCAAACAGGAAACGCTGTACCTTGCCGAGCTCCTCGTTCTTGCGTGTCGAGGCATCGTCCTGGAACTCGCCGGCCTTGCGGGAAAACTCGCGCTGTTGGTCGCGGAAGGTCTTCTCGGCGTTGGCGCGATCGCCCTCGGCCATGACGGCGGATTCCTTCGCGAGCTTGTCCTCCTTGGCCTTCAGATCGGTCTGCATGGTCATCAGCTCGCGACGGCGCGGCCCGAACTCGTTCTCGAGCGACTGCATGGCCGACTTGGTCTGCGGCGCCTCTTCCAGGAGCTTTTGGAAGTTTACGTAGCCGATCTTGGTTTCCGCGCCAGCCTGGCCGGCCGCCAACAGGCCGCAAAAACTGACAGCCAATAATGCGATGGTTCGATTGAAAGTCGACATGTTTGCTTTTATGGACCTCGAGTGATGGTAGGTCAAAACGCCTGACCGATAGAGAACTGAAACCGCTCCGTTTCGTCGTTGAATTTCACCGTGTCGCCGGGATAGGCGTTCAGCGGAACGCCGTACGAGAAGCGGAATAGCCCCAGGGGCGCGAGCCACTGAACCGCGATCCCGGTCGATCTCTTCAGATTATCATAAGCGAAGTGGTAATTGACCGGCGTAATGTCATCTTCGCCCAGGAATTTGACCTTATCTCCCGTGTAAAACACGTTCCCCATGTCATAGAACCAGCTGATCCGCGCGGCGCTCTTCCACTTGTCGGGCACCGGAAACAGCAGCTCGAAGCGGCTGATCACCCGGAAATTGCCGCCGAACGGGTTGCCGATGCCGATGTTGTCGCGCGGACCCAAGGTGCTCTCGCGGTAGCCGCGCACGCTGTCCGGACCGCCGGCAAAGTAATTCAGGTACGGCGGCAGAAACGTGGTCTTGCCGACCGAGTTCGCGTAGTCGACGCTGGCGTTATAGGAGATCAGCCATTTCTTGTATACCGGTATGTACTGCAGGAACTGGAAGTTGGTCGCGTAGTACCTGACCTGGCTGCCCGGCACCGCGTAGCGGGCCGAGACGGCGATATGCGTGCCGCGGTCGGCAAAAATCGCCCGGTTACGCGTGTCGAAATTCCAGCCGCCGCTCAGCTCGAAGGTATAGAAGTTGCTGCCGTAGACGGTATAAGGATTGTCCAGCGAGTTGATGATGTTGTCGCCGTTGGTGTCGTCCAGATAGCGCGTGAAGGTGTTGCCGTTGTGCTGCACCCAGTCGATCGACTGCTGCGAGCTGTATCCCTGCGAGACCACCAGCTCGTTCTTGTTGGCGGATATGCCCGCCTGCAGATACTGGTACTCGGTGATGGGATAGGAATAGCTGTTCGCCAGCGTCAATTGCTTGGTCGAGAACTTCGACGCGGCCGCGACGAATTGCGTGATGTCGCGATAGGTCAGCGATATCGTGCGCGCGATACCGTCGACGGTCACGTACGGATTGGTCTGTGCGAGGGTGTAGGTCTTGCTGTATTTGCCGGCGTTCACCTCGAGCGCGACCCGATCACCCGTGCCCATGAAATTGCTGTGGACGAAGTTGCCGTTGAGGCTGAATTTCTGCGCCTCGGAATAGCCGATACCGCCGCCGAACTGTCCCGGCAAGCCCTCCTTGATGTTGTAGTCGACGTCGACTAGGTCGGCGCTGCCAGCGACCGGCTTGGTCTCGAACTCCACCTTCTCGATGTACGGCAAACGCTGCAGGCGCTCTTTGGAGCGCTCGATCGCGGAGTTCGAGAGCCAGCCGCCCTCGAGCTGGCGCATCTCGCGGCGCAGGGTCTCGTCGTTGATCGCAGTGGTGTTGTTGAAATTGATATGGCGCACGTACACGCGATTGCCGGGCTCGATGAAGAACGTCAACGACACCGTCTTCTTGTCGTTGTCGGGCGTCGGCACCGGATCGATCTTCGAGAAGGCATAGCCATCCGCGCCGAGGCGGTAGCTCATGAGCTCCTGCGAGCTCGTCACCAATTTGCGCGAGAACACATCGCCCGGATGTATCAGCAGGAGCTTGCGCAGCGTTTCTTCGGGAACCACCATCGTGCCCGCGAGCTTGATCTCGGACACCTTGAACACGTCGCCCGGGTTCACGTTGATGGTGATGAACATGTCATCTTTTTCGGGCGCGATGGTGACTTGCGTCGACTCGATCTGAAAATTGGCGTAGCCGCGGTCCATGTAATAGGAGCGCAGCTTCTCCAAATCGCCCGTCAGGGATTCGCGCGAGTAGCGGTCATCCTGCTTGTACCAGGACAGAATGTTGGGGGTGTGCAGCTCGAAAGTGGCGAGCACATCCTTGTCCTTGAACTTGGAGTTGCCCACCAGATTGATCATCTCGATCTTGGCGCGCTTGCCTTCCTTGATGTCGACCAGGACGTCGACTTTGTTGCCCGGCAAATCCGTGACCTTGGTGTCGACACGCACGGCATACTTGCCGCGGCTGAAGTACTGATCCGTGAGGTATTGCTTCACTTCGTCGAGGACCGAGCGATCGAAGGTCTTGCCCTGCGCGAGGCCGACGTTGCGCAAGCTCTTGGTGAGATCCTCGGTCTTGATGTCCTTGTTGCCCTTGACCTCGAACTTCGCGATCGACGGCCGCTCCACCACCACCACGAGCAGCGTATTGCCCTCGCGGCGCAACTCGACGTCGCGGAAGAATCCGGTCGCGTACAAGGCGCGCATGGCCTCGCCGATGCGCTGGTGGTCGAGATGGTCGCCGATGTTCACCGGCAGATAATTGAATACCGTGCCTTCGGAGATGCGCTGCAGACCCTCCACGCGGATGTCGCCGACGACAAAGCTCGCCTCCGCAGGCGGCTGCGGCGCAGCAGGCGTAGGCCCCTGATCGGCTGGCGCGGGTCCTTGCGCAGCGGGGACCGGTTCTGGCGCAGCAGGCGCCGGGCCCGGCGCGGCCGGCGCGCCGGCGGGCGGTGGTACGGCCGGCGGCTGGCCCTGCGGCGCGGGCTGCGAGCGCAAGGGGGCTCCCAAGGGCTGGATGGCAATCGCCACCAGGCAGATCAGCCTGGTTTTAATCCGCACGCGACGACCGCAGGCAATCTCGATGGGCAGCGGCGCGCCGTCCCAGCGGCGCAAACTCGACGTAGGTCATGATGTCCCGTTAATTCAAATGTCTGGAAATATCGTTATAAAAAGCGAGGCTCATCAATACGACCAGCAAGGCGATTCCGACCTGCTGGCCGAAATTCTGCGCCCGCTCGGAGAGTGGACTGCCCTTCACAGCTTCCACCAATTGATAAACCACTTGCCCACCATCCAGTAGCGGGACCGGTGCAAGATTGAGCACTCCCAAGCTCACGCTGATGATCGCCAAAAACGAGATGAACGCCAGCAGGCCCAGAGAGGCGCTCATGCCCGCGAACTCCGCGATGCTGATCGGACCGGAGATGTTCTTGGCCGACACCGCACCGGAAAGCATACGCCAGAGCATCTGCACCGTGAGGGCCGACATCTCCCAGGTCTTGCGCACGCCCACATCGAGCGCCTCCAACAGACCCGAGCGGCGCGTCTCGACATACCCCGCCGGCCAGGTGCGCGTACCCCCCTCGCCCAGCGTGATGCCCAATCGTCCGATGGCGTGGCCCTGATCCATGACGCGCGGAACCGCCACTGAAAGGGTGAGCGGCTGGCCGCCCCGCTGCACGCCGACCGACAACGTCTTGTCCGGCGCGGCGCTCACCACGGCGATGAACTGCGACATGTTGGCGAGCCGCTGTCCATCCACCGACACGACCTTGTCGCCGACGCGCAGACCTGCGCGCTCGCCGGCACTGCCCGATGGCGCCGACTGCACGAGGGTATCCGAGCGCCAGTTCGACAGATCGAGACCCAGACCCGGCAGCAGGCGGCCAGGCTCGGTGAGCTCACGGGAATCCGCCGTTGGCTGAATGGTCAGGGGGATATCGGCGCCGCCTCGGCGCACCACGATCGGAATGGCCGCATTGCTGGAGACGGCCCGCAGCAAATCGATCTGCAGCTCCTCGACGTCGGCAACCGCGTCATTGCCGACTCGCACGATCTCGTCGTCGGCACGGATGCCGGCCGCGGCGGCCGGACTGTCGAGGCGCACCTGCCCCACGATCGGCTTGACGATCTCGATGCCCGCCATGGCGAGAATCGCATAGAGAAACGCGGCAAAAATGAGATTCATGGCCGGGCCGGCGAGCAGCACCGCAATCCGGTGCGTGATGGGGCGGCGCGTGAAGGAGCGATGCAGCTCCGCGGGATCGACATCGCCCTCGCGCTCGTCGAGCAGCTTCACATACCCGCCGAGCGGAATCGCGGCCAGGCAGTACTCCGTGCGATCCCGATCGTGTCCGACTCGCGTCAACAGCGGTTTGCCGAAGCCGATACTGAAGCGCAACACCTTGAAGCCAAGTTTCTTCGCGACCCAGTAGTGCCCGAATTCGTGCACAGCGACCAATATCCCGATCGCAACCAAGAAGGCGGCGATGAATTTCACAATCATCATGCGTGAGCTCCAGCACCATGCCCAATCAAGCTGCTCGCCAGGCGCCGCGCTGCCGCGTCGGCGTCCAAGACGTCTCCCAGCGCTCGGACCGGACGGGTGTCGAGGCGCTGCAACACTTTGTCAATGACCGTGCAAATCCCCGTAAAGTTCAAGCGTTGCTCGAGAAACGCCCGCACCGCCACCTCGTTCGCAGCGTTGAGAACAGCAGGTGCGGTGCCCCCGGCCCGCGCGGCGGCCCGTGCGAGCCCGAGGCTCGGGAAGCGTGTGTGATCCGGTGGCTCGAAGTCCAAACGTCCAATCTGCGCCAAATCGAGCGATTGTACACCGGAAGCGACTCTATCCGGCCACGCAAGCGCATGGGCGATGGGCGTTCTCATGTCGGGAGCGCCGAGCTGGGCAAGGAACGAGCCGTCCGCGTATTCAACCAGCGAATGCACCAGGCTCTGGGGATGCACCACGACGTTGACGTGCGACTCGGGCAGATCGAACAGCAGCGTCGCCTCGATCACTTCGAGCCCTTTGTTCATGAGCGTCGCGGAGTCCACGGAGATCTTGCGACCCATCTTCCAGCGCGGATGATCACAGGCTTCGTCCGGCGTGACCGCATCGAGACGCTCAAGCTCGGTCAGGCGGAACGGTCCGCCCGAGGCGGTCAAAATCACGCGCACGACGCCGCGCGCAGCCTCGCCGGGGAGGTAGCCCGCCGGCATGCACTGGAAAATGGCGTTGTGCTCACTGTCGATCGGAATGATCTCAGTGTGGGCGCGCCTTGCTTCCTCCATGAGGAGCCGGCCGGTCATGACCAGCGCCTCCTTGTTCGCGAGCAGCACGCGCTTGCCGGCGCGCACCGCGGCAAGCGTCGGCATCAGTCCGGCAGCCCCGACGATCGCCGCCATCACCACTTGCACGTTGTCTCCCGTAACCTCGGCGGCGAGCGCCTCGGCACCGCTCTCCACGCGCGTGCTCACGCCCAGGGTCTTGAGCGCGGCGCGCGCCTCTGCCGCGGCCTGCGGATCGGCGAGCACCACCACCTCGGGCTTGAACTGCCGGGCCTGCTCGACCACGGTCTGCCAGCTGCTGTTGGCGCACAGCGCGGCGACTCGAAAGCGCTCCGGGTGCAAGGCGATGACCGCAAGCGTCGAGCGCCCGATGCTGCCGGTCGCTCCCAGAATGGCGATGCCTCGCGGCGCGCTCATACGATCACTCCTGATCCGAACAACCCCAGCGCGTAGAGCGGCGCGGCGGCCGTCACGCTATCGATACGGTCGAGAATGCCGCCGTGCCCCGGCAGCAGCACACCCGAGTCCTTGAGACCTGCAGAACGCTTGAACATACTCTCCGTCAGATCGCCGATCACCGAAAAAATGCCCACCGCGCAGCCAAATGCAATGCACTGCCACGCCGGCAAACCAAAGTACGCCGCCCCGCCCCAAGCCACCAGGGCGACGGTCGCAAGGCCGCCGAGCGCCCCCTCCCACGTCTTGCCGGGGCTCACCTGCGGCGCGAGCTTCCGCTTGCCGAAGCTCCGTCCCACGAAGAACGCGCCGATGTCTGCGGCGATGACCAGCAGCACCAGCCACAACACGATCGCCGGACCGCGCATGGGTTCGCCGCTCGCACGGTCGAGTCGAGCCAGCGCCACGAATGCCGGCACCAGCACCGGGATGCCGCAGAGGAGCGCGAGCCGCGGCCGATGCTTCACCGGGGCGACTACCAGCCAGAGGAAGGCCGCCAGCCACCAGACGCACGCCAGCGCGAGCAGCGCAAGCAGGTGCGCGGGCTGCTCGGTCCAGCGCCAGCTCAGCACCAGCAGCACGGCGATGGCGCTTGCGTAGGCCGCCCGCGCCGCGCGCGATTGCAGGCCACCGAAGCCGGCCCACTCCCATGCGCCGGCCGTCAGCACGACGCCGAAGCCGAACGCCGTCCAATTGGGATCGAGCAGGAACAGGCCGGCGAGGAGCATGCTGCCGAGGATGCAAGCCGTGACGATGCGCAGCTTAAGCATCGGCTTTCGCGCCGAGCTGCGCCGAGGTCTTGCCGAAGCGTCGCTCACGCTGCGTGAAGAACCGCAACGCCGCGTCCAACTCGGCCGCGCCGAAGTCCGGAAACAGCACCTCGGTGAAATACAGCTCCGCATAGGCGAGATTCCACAAAAGGAAATTGCTGATGCGCAATTCCCCGCCGGTGCGGATGAGCAGATCCGGATCCGGAATGCCCGCGAGCGCCAGACGCGCTGCAATGTGCGCCTCGTCGATCTCGTCCGGCTGCAAAGTGCCTGCGGCGACCTCGCCGGCGAGCGCACGGCACGCCTGCGCGATGTCCCAGCGGCCGCCGTACGCGAAGGCGACGCACAGCACGAGCCGCGTGTTGCCCGCCGTGAGCGCCTCGGCCTGCAACATGGTGCGCGTTATCTCCGAGCCGAGCACGCCGCGATCGCCGATGAACCTCAAGCGCACGCCGTTTTGGTGCAGGTCCGACACTTCGCGCGCCAGCGACTCGAGCAAAAGCTTCATGAGCAAGCCGACCTCGTCCGGCGGGCGCCGCCAATTCTCGCTCGAGAACGCGAATAACGTAAGGTAAGGGATGTCGCGCTGGATGCACTCTTCGACCACGCGGCGCACGACTTTGACGCTCGCCCTATGGCCGGCCGGCCGCGGCATGCCGCGCGACCGCGCCCAGCGGCCGTTGCCGTCCATGATGATTGCGACGTGTTGCGGCGTATCGGCCATCGTCGATCGAAGCTCATGCGGGTCGGCTAGACCTGCATCAACTCCTTCTCTTTTTCCGCCATCGCATGATCGATCTCGGCGACGTGCTTGTCGGTGAGTTTCTGGATCTCCTCTTGCGCGCGCCGGTCCTCGTCCTGGGCGATCAACTTCTCCTTCAGCATTTCTTTCAGTTCGGTCATGACCTCACGGCGCACGTTGCGCACCGATACGCGCGCGCTCTCCGCCTCCGAGCGCACCACCTTGGTGATGTCGCGCCGGCGCTCCTCGGTGAGCGCGGGCATTGCGATGCGGATCAACGTGCCGGCGGTGTTGGGCGTGAGCCCCAAATCCGACTTGTAGATCGCCTTCTCGATCACCGCCACCATGGACTTCTCCCACGGGGTGACCGTAAGCGTGCGCGCATCCTCGGTGGCGATGTTGGCGACCTGATTGAGCGGCATCTCGGAGCCGTAGTAGTCCACCTTGATGTGCTCGATCAAGCTCGTGTGCGCCCGCCCCGTGCGCAGCTTCTTCAGTTGATCCCGGAAAGCCGCCACGCACTTCTGCATGCGCAAGGTCGCGTCCTTCTTGAGGTCCTCGATCATAGTTTTTCCTCTCGCGGCTCGGCGGAGACCACCGTGCCCACATTCTCGCCTCGCACGATGCGCACCAGGTCTCCCGCATGGAACAGATTGAACACTTGCAGCGGCAAGTTGTTCTCGCGGCACATGACGATCGCCGTGGCATCCATCACGTTGAGTCGATCGCTCAGCACCTTGTCGTAGGTCAAATGCGTGTAGCGCCGCGCCTCGGGGTGCGTGAGCGGATCGGCGTCATAGACCCCGTTCACCTTGGTCGCCTTGAGGAGGATTTCGGCATTGATCTCGATGGCTCGCAAGCTCGCGGCCGTGTCCGTCGTAAAGAACGGATTTCCCGTGCCGGCGCCGAAAATCACTACCCGGCCTTTCTCCAAATGGCGCACCGCGCGGCGCCGGATGTAATCCTCGCAGACCTGGTTGATACGGATCGCCGACATCACCCGCGCATAGGTGCCCTGAGCCTCGAGCGCGTCCTGCAGAGCGAGCGCATTCATCACCGTGGCGAGCATGCCCATGTGATCGGCGGTGACCCGGTCCATGCCGGCGCGCGCGAGACCGGCGCCGCGGAAAATATTGCCGCCGCCGAGCACCACGGCTACTTGCACGCCCATATGCGAGAGGTCGCGGATCTCCCCCGCGATGCGCTTGAGCATGCTGGGATCGATGCCGTAATCCTCGTTGCCGAGCAGCGCCTCGCCGGACAGTTTCACGAGGATTCGTTGATAGCGTGCGGTGGGCGTTGCGTCCGTCATGATCTCGTACCCTACTATAAAAGACCCCGCCGGGGCGGGGTCTTTCGATTCAGTGCGATGAGGCTAGTGCTGCTTCGGACCGTCCTTCTCGCGCGATTTCACCTGGGCCATCACCTCGCCGACGAAGTCGTCCTGCTTCTTCTCGATACCGGCTCCCACCTCGTAGCGCACGAACTCGACCACCCGTGCGCCCGACTGCTTCAGCAGCTTCTCCACGGTGATCTCCGGATCCTTGACGAAAGGCTGACCGAGGAGCGTTATTTCCGCGAGATACTTGCGCAACCGTCCCTCGACCATCTTGGCGATGATCTCCGGCGGTTTCTTTTCGCCCTTGGTTTGTTCGGTGAGGATCTCGCGCTCCTTGTCGAGCGCGGCGGCGGGCACCGCGCTCGCATCCACGTAAGCGGGGTTGATGGCCGCCACGTGCATGGCGAGATCGCGCGCCAGCGCCTCGTTGCCGCCCTCGAGCGCGACCAGGCTCCCGATGCGTGTCCCATGCAAATAATCCCCGAGCGCGCCCGGGGCGCTCACCCGAACGAAGCGGCGCACCGCGATGTTCTCGCCGATCTTCGCGATCAGCGCACGGCGGCGCTCCTCGAGGGTTGCACCGCTCACCTGGAGCTGCACGAGCGCATCCACGCTCGGCGCCGGATGCTCGAGCGCGGCCTGCGCGACATCGCGTGCGAAGGCCTGGAACTCCTCGCTCCGTGCGACGAAATCCGTTTCGCAGTTCACTTCGACCATAGCCGCGCTCGCGCCCGATCGATGCACGACAATGGCGCCCTCGGCAGCCACACGAGCCGCCTTCTTGTCTGCCTTGGCGAGGCCGCTCTTGCGCATGAGCTCGGCGGCCGCATCCAGATCGCCCTGCGTCTCGACCAATGCTTTCTTGCACTCCATCATGCCGGCGCCCGTGCGCTCGCGCAGTTGCTTCACCGTATCTGCCGAAATGTTCATGATGGACTCAAGCTCCGCGCGCGGGCGTGCGCCGGCCGGGCGGGCGGCGGCGCGGAGCGCTGGCCGGGCGCGTCTCGGCCGGCGGTGTGTCGGGGGCGTCGACCTCGTCGGCCTCCGTCTCCACCTCGTCGACTTGCGCTCCCGCGGCGGCGACTCCCGGGATGACCGTGACCGGCACCTTGCGGCGCGGTGGCGGCTTCTTGCCGCGCCCTGCGGCGGGCGGCGGACGGCGGGCCGCCGTGCGCTTCCTCGGGTTGCCTTCCTCGTCGAGCTCGACGAACTCGTCCTCTCCCACCGGCACTTGCGGCAGCGAAGCCTTGCCTTCGAGCACGGAGTCGGCAACGCCGCCGGCGTAGAGCAGAATGGCGCGCATGGCGTCATCGTTTCCGGGAATGACGTAGTCGATGCCGTCCGGCGAGCAATTGGTGTCGACGACCGCCACCACCGGAATGCCCAGCTTCTTCGCCTCGTGAATGGCGATCTCCTCGTGGCCGACGTCGATCACGAACAGCGCATCGGGGAGCGCGGTCATATCGCGGATACCCCCCAAGCTGCGCAACAGCTTCTCCATCTCACGGCGCAGCATCTGTGCCTCTTTCTTGCCGCGACGATCCAGCGTGCCGTTTTGCGCCATCTCGTCGAGCTCGTTGAGACGCTTGATCGATTGGCGGATGGTCTTGAAATTGGTGAGCATGCCTCCCAGCCAGCGCTGGTTCACATAAGGCATGCTGCATCGCGTGGCCTCCTTCTGAATGGCATCGCGCGCCGAGCGCTTGGTGCCCACGAAGAGGATCTTGCCGCCCTCGGCCGCCACGTTCTTGATGAAGGCCGCCGCCTGAGAATAGAGGGGCTGAGTCTTCTCGAGATTGATGATGTGGATCTTGTTTCGTTCGCCGAAAATGAAAGGGGCCATTTTCGGGTTCCAGAAGCGGGTCTGGTGTCCGAAATGGACACCCGCTTCCAGCATCTGTCGCATAGACACGCTGGTCATAGTCACTCCTTGGTGGGTTGAGCCTCCGCGTGTCCCGATCGGCAACCCGGAAGCCCCTTGAAACCGCGGGCTGACGCCTGCAATTCCAGAAGAGCTGTTCGAGCACCCAGCCGATCGTGACGACACGCGTGCGGGGTTGTTAAAAATAGCCGCGCTTTATACCATGACCTCCATCGAAAACCAAGTTCGAGCTGCCTTATGAACGTCACCGTCAAGTCCCCGGAAGAACAGGAAAAAATGCGCACGGCGGGGCGCTTGGCGGCGAGCGTGCTCGACATGATCGAGCCCTACGTGCAGCCCGGCGTGACCACCGATGAGCTCGATAAGCGCTGCCACGACTTCATCGTCGAGGAGCTCAAGTCCATCCCGGCGAACCTGAATTACCGGGGCTTCCCGAAGACCATTTGCACCTCGGTCAATAACGTGGTTTGCCACGGCATTCCGGGGGACAAGCGCCTGAAGGGCGGCGACATCATCAATATCGACGTGACCGTGATCCGCGAGGGCTTCCACGGCGACACCAGCCGCATGTATTTGGTCGGCCCGTCGAGCGTGCTCGCCCGCCGCCTCACCGCGGCGTGCTACGACGCCATGTGGCAGGGTATCCAAGTGGTCAAGCCGGGCGCACACCTGGGCGACATCGGTCACGCAATCCAGACCTTCGCGGAGAGCAATGGCTTCTCCGTGGTGCGCGAATACTGCGGCCACGGCATCGGCCGCGTGTATCATGAGGATCCGCAGGTGCTGCACTACGGCAAACCGGGGACGGGGCTCGAGCTGGTGGCGGGGATGACCTTTACCATCGAACCGATGATCAATGCCGGGCGGCGCGATGTGCGCCTCTTGAACGATGGCTGGACCGTGGTCACGCGCGACCAATCCCTGTCCGCTCAGTGGGAACACACCATCCTGGTCACTCCCGTGGGTTTCGAGGTGCTTACCTTGGGCGCCGCAGCGGCGCAGAGCAGCGCCGCGGTTGCTTCTTGAGCGCCGGGGCCAAGTTCCTCGATCACACCGCTGACTGGGCCTATTTGTCGGCCGTCCCCGAAGCGTTACGGAGCGGCGAGTTCCTGCCTGCGGCGTTTCGCCAGGTATTGGACGGGGGCAGCGATTTATTGCGCGAGCGCTTCGCCGCGGGCGAGGCGGTGGAGGATCTGGTGCGGGACCGCGCCCGGCTGGTGGACGTGGCGTTGCGCGCGGCTTGGACCCAGCACACCGGCCGCCATGCCGGAGATCTGGCGCTCGTGGCGGTGGGCGGCTATGGCCGAGGCGAGCTGCACCCCTGCTCAGACATCGACATCATGGTGCTGCTGCCGAAGAGCGATTCCGCCGACTGGCAACCGGACATCGAGCGATTCCTCACCTTTCTCTGGGACATAGGTCTCGAGGTCGGGCACAGCGTGCGCTCCATCGACGATTGTCAGCGCGAAAGTCTCGCCGACATCGGCGTCGCGACCACGCTGTTCGAGGCGCGCCTGCTCGCGGGACCCGAGCCGTTGTTCGCCGGCATGCGGCGCGCGCTGGCGCCGGACCGTCTCTGGTCCTCGCAGGACTTTTTCGAGGCCAAGGTCAAGGAACAGTCCGAGCGGCATCACCGCTATTTCGATACCGCCTATAACCTCGAGCCCAACGTGAAATCGAGCCCGGGGGGATTGCGCGACATCCAGACCATCGGCTGGGTCGCGAAGCGCCATTTCGGCACCGACACGCTCGATGAGCTGGTCGCGCACGGGTTTCTGACGCGTGAGGAGCTGCGCAAGCTCAAGGCAGGCCAGGCCTTCCTTTGGAAGGTGCGCTTCGGACTGCACGTGCTCACCGGCCGCCGCGAGGACCGCTTGCTGTTCGACTACCAGATCAAGCTCGCAAAACTCTTCGGCTACGAGGATGCCAGCTTCACATTGGCGGTCGAGCAGCTCATGCAGAAGTATTACCGCACCGTGATGGACGTGAGCCTGCTCAACGAAATGCTGCTGCAGCTGTTTCGCGAGGCGATCCTCACCCAGAGCAGCCCGCCGATCCCCATCAACGCGCGGTTCCAGATCCGCAACGATTATCTCGAGGTCACCCATCCCGAGGTGTTCGATCGCACTCCGTCCGCACTCTTGGAAATGTTCGTGCTCCTGCAGCAGCATCCGGAGCTGCGCGGCGTGCGCGCCGAGACCATCCGCCTCATCGGCTTAGCACTCTCGCTGATCGACGAAGAGTTCCGCCAAAACCCGCGGCATCACCGGCTGTTCATGGAAATTCTGTGCGCTCCGGTCGGGGTCACCCATGAGCTGCGGCGCATGAACCTGTACGGCGTTCTCGGCCGCTACATTCCGGCATTCGGCCGCGTGGTCGGACGCATGCAGTACGACCTGTTCCACGCCTACACCGTGGATGCGCACACGCTGTTCGTGGTGAGCAACCTGCGGCGCCTGGCGATGCCGAAGTACAACCACGAATTTCCGATGTTGAGCCAGATCATGCAGTCCCTGCCGCGCCAGGAGCTCGCCTATCTGGCCGCGCTGTTTCATGACATTGCCAAAGGCCGCGGCGGGGATCACTCCGATCTCGGCGCGGTCGATGCCGAGGCGTTCTGCCTCGAGCAAGGGCTCGGCCGCTACGAGGCCCGCCTGGTGGCGTGGCTGGTGCGCAATCATTTGATCCTGTCGATCACTTCGCAGAAGAAGGACATCAGCGACCCGGACATCATTCACGATTTCGCGCGTCGCGTGGGCGATCAAGCCCATCTCGACTATCTGTACGTGCTCACCGTTGCGGACGTGCGTGGCACCAACCCGAAGCTCTGGAACGCCTGGAAGGCACGGTTGTTCGAGGAATTCTACGAGCGCACCAAGCGCGCGTTGCGCCGCGGGCTCGAGACACCGGTCGATCAGGACGAATTGATCCGCGAGACGCAGGCGAGCGCTCGCGAGAAAATTCCGGCGCTCGAGCCCGAGCAAATCGCGCAGGTCTGGTCGCAGTGGACCGAGGCTTATTTCCTGCGCTACACGCCCGAGGAGATCGCGTGGCAGACCGCACTACTTGCCGACCGGCGTGCCGACGATAACTCGCCCCTGGTCGCGGTCCGGCAGCTCGCGGAGCGCGGTGGCACCGCCGTGCTCACCTACACCCGGCGGCTCGCGCACAGCTTCGCGCGCACGACCGCAGTCCTCGACCAGATGGGCCTAAACGTCGTCGATGCCCGCCTCATCACCAGCGCCAACGGCTTCACCTTGGAAACCTACGTGGTTCTCGAGGACAACGGCGCGGTGATCGCCGACTCCGCCCGCATCCGCGAGATCGAGCGCGGACTGGCGCGCGCCCTGCAGCAGGCAGAAGACGCGCCGCTCACCGTGACGCGGCGCGCACCGCGGCAAGTGCGCATGTTCTCGACCCCGACCAACGTCAACTTCAGCTTGGATACGCGCAATCACCGCACCATCCTCGAGCTGATCGCGGCGGACCGCCCGGGCCTGCTCTCCGAGGTCGGCAAGGTGTTCAAGACCGAGGGCGTCGACATCAACGGCGCCAAGATCATGACCGTCGGCGAGCGCGCCGAGGACGTATTCTACATCACGGACATGGACGGCCGCGTGCTCGATCTTGAGACTTGCGGACGGGTGCAGGAAGCCCTGGTGCGGGCGCTCGACCGCCGCGAGTCCGGGCTACGTTGAGCGACCTCGGCCGGTTGCAGGCGCTCATCGAAAGCGCCTACGAGGAGCGGGCGGCGCTCTCGCCGGAGAGCGTCTCGCGCGAGCTGCGCGGCGCCGTCGAGACCGCGATCGAGGAGCTCGACAGCGGACGTCTGCGGGTCGCCGAGAAGCGCAACGGCGCCTGGCAGGTCAATCAATGGCTCAAGAAAGCCGTGCTGCTCTCCTTCCGCATCGCGCCCAACTCGCCCGCGAGCGCCGGCCCGATCCAGTTCTACGACAAAGTGCCCCTCAAATTCTCGACATGGAACGAGGCGCATTTCGCAGCGGCCGGCGTGCGCGTCGTGCCTCCAGCCACAGTGCGGCGAGGTGCCTTCGTCGCGCGCAATGCCGTGCTCATGCCGAGCTACGTGAACATCGGTGCGTACGTCGATTCGGGCACCATGGTCGACACGTGGGCGACGGTGGGCTCGTGCGCCCAGATCGGCAAGAACGTGCATTTGTCCGGCGGTGTCGGTATCGGCGGTGTGCTCGAGCCGCTGCAGGCGAACCCCACCGTCATCGAGGACAACTGCTTCATCGGCGCACGCTCGGAGATCGTCGAGGGTGTGATCGTCGAGACGGGCGCGGTGATTTCCATGGGCGTATTCATCGGCCAGAGCACCCGCATCTACGACCGCGAACGCGACCAGATCCTCTACGGCCGGGTGCCCGCGGGCGCCGTGGTCGTGCCCGGCAGCTTGCCGGCCGCGAACGGCAAGTACTCGCTCGCGTGCGCGGTGATCGTCAAACGCGTGGACGAGCAGACGCGCGCCAAGACCTCGATCAACGAATTGCTGCGCAATGAGTGACATTTAGCTCCTTGCGTCCCGCTTCGGCGGGAGCCAAGCCGCTCTTAGCAATGTCGCATTAGTTCAAACTGCGCGAGCAACGCCCGAGATCTCATCGGGGGCTCCAGAGTGCCGAAAGTCAGCTGCAAGAAGTGACTAAAGTCACTGTCAATGAAACGACCGGCGCGGCACGATGCTCCAGCCTCCTTTCAGAGGGTCGTCATGCTGGAAACTTCGTTGGCACAATCCAAACTGGGACCTCTCGCTCGCTCGCGTGTTCACGCGGCGCGCGCTGACGGGCGCGTACGGTGATTCGCGTGGTCGTAGCGGAAGATCAAGCGATCGTGCGCCGCGCGACAGTGCTGGTGTTGTCCATGGCGGCGGACATGGAATGCGTCGGCCAGGCATCCGACGGCGATGCAGCAGTCAAGCTCGCGTCAGTCTTGCAGCCCGATGTCGTACTGATGAACCTTCACTTGCCCATCAAAAGCGGCGTGCTTGCAACACGCGAAATCACACTTGCGCAGCCAAGTACCCGAGTAATGGTTCGGACAACCTTGGACGATGACGAGACGGTATTCGAAGCGGTCCGCGCAGGCGCCGAGGCTTATCTGCTCAAAGACGCCAGCGAGGAGGAGTTGCTTGGGGCAATCCGTGCGCTGCGTCGCGGGGAGTCCCGCCTACGCTTCAGGCCAGTGACCTTCGACATCGCTTTGAAAAGGGCTTGTGTCTAAGCTCTTCATTATTCACTGAGATCGCCTATGTCCGTCGTTGAAACGGCACTCAAACGTCCTTACACAGTCATCGCTACATTGATTCTCATCACCCTCTTGGGAATTGGCGCAGCGCTGCGAATGCCGATCGACATCTTCCCGGAAATCGACATCCCCGTCGTCGCGGTCGTGTGGACTTACAACGGCATGAGTGCAGATGACATGCAGAACCGCATATTGACGCTGCATGAGCGGCAACTCGCCTCGCTGGTCGATGATATCTCGCGAATCGAGGCTGTGAGCTACGAGGGCGTAGGGGTCGAGAAGGTTTATCTGCACGAAGGGGCCGATGTTACGCGTGCGGTGAGCCAGCTGGCGAGCAGCGCGCTTGTGGTCCTCAAGTACATGCCGCCGAATATCACGCCGCCCTTAGTGCTGCGCTATGGCGCCACTGACGTTCCCATTATTCAATTGAGCTTATCGAGCAAGTCGTTACCCGATTCGAAGCTCAACGATCTCGGGCAAAACATCATTCGCCCGGCCCTGGCGGTGGTGCACGGTGCGGAAGTCCCTTACCCCTACGGCGGAAAGCCGCGCGTCATCATGGCGGACCTGGATTTGGACGCCTTGTCGGCTCGCGGCCTGTCCGCATCCGATGTGAGCGGTGCGCTGCAACGGCAGAATGTCATCCTGCCGGCCGGCGACGTAAAGATAGGCGATAAAGACTATACCCTGGCGATGAACAATTCGCCCGACGTCATTGCGGCGATCAATGCGTTTCCGATTAAAGCCATCGGCGGCCGCATGGTCTTTATGCGCGATGTTGCGCACGTTCACGACGGATTTCAGGTTCAGACAAACTCAGTCGCGGTGAACGGAACACCGGGCGCCTTGATGACGATCCGAAAGACCGGCGGCGTATCGACGCTGGCTGTCATCGACGGCGTACGTGGCGCGCTGCACGATATCAAAGCGGTACTGCCGAAGGATGTGGCCATCAAGGCTTTGTTCGATCAGTCGATCTTCGTGAGAGCCGCGCTTCACAGCGTGCTGCTGAGCGGCGCTATGGCAGCGGGACTGACCGCGCTGGTCATCATCCTGTTTCTCGGCAACGTGCGCTTGTCGCTGATCATCCTCGCCGCCATACCACTTTCAATAATCACGGCGGTGCTGTTCATCAAATTCACGGGACAGACGCTCAATACCATGACATTGGGCGGCTTTGCCTTGGCAATCGGCATTTTGGTCGACAATGGTACTGTCGTCATCGAGAACATCGAGCGTCATGTGGGCATGCGCGAACCGTTGCATCAGGCTATCGTTATGGGCGCGAGCGAAGTCGCCATTCCTACGTTCTTGTCGACGCTTTGCATTTGCATCGTCTTCGTTCCCGTATTCTTACTCGAAGGCACCGCGAAATATCTCTTTTCGCCGCTTTCGCTGTCGGTGATCGGCTCGTTGCTCGCGAGCCTCGCCCTCTCGTTCACGATGGTACCGGTGTTGTTCAACTATTTGATGCAAAGTGCGGTTCACGACTTTGCAACAGAACCCGAGCATGCAGCGAATCAAGGCGACGCGCGCTCGAAAACGTTTCTAGTGCGCTTTCAAGCCGGCTTCGAACAAGGTTTCGAGAAGTTCCGGGAAGGCTACCGCAACACGCTATCTTGGGCATTGTCGCAGGCGCGGCTGACGGTAATTGCATTTGCCGTATTGATTGTAGTGTCGGCGATGCTCTTTCCGTTTCTCGGTCGCGACTTTTTCCCGCAAGTCGATGCAGGGCAGATGCGATTGCATGTGAGAGCACCGCCGGGGACCCGGCTCGAAAAGACTCAGCAATACTTCGCCCAAGTCGAAGCGCAGATACGCAAGCTGGTTGGCGACGATCAAATCGATGTCATGCTCGATAATATCGGATTGCCCTATAGCGGCATCAACATTGCGTTGAGCGACTCCGCTACCGTCGGGCCCATGGACGGCGAGATTCTCATCTCATTGAAGGAAAAGCACACCGCCACGGCCAGGCTAATCGCAATGTTGCGGCGGGAGCTTCCGGCGCGATTTGCTGAATTGCAATTCTTCTTTCAACCCGCAGACATTGTCGATCAAGTGCTGAATTTCGGCCAGCCCGCGCCGATCGATGTTCGTATCTCCGGGCCCGATCAAGAGGAGGCCTACGCTTTGGCCTCGCAAATCGCCCGGTCATTGACGCGTGTCGCGGGCGTTGTCGATTCGCACGTATTTCAGGTGCCGAATGCGCCCGCGTTGACAGTGAATATGGACCGCGCGCTCGCCACCGAGACGGGGGTTACACAGCAAGAGGCGGCGAACAATGTGCTCGTTGCGACCAATTCGAGCGCGCAGACGGCGCCGAACTTCTGGGTCGATCCGCGCAATAGCGTCAGCTATCCTCTGGTCGTCCAGGTACCCACATACCGGATCGAGTCGTCGCAGGATCTTCAGACCATGCCCGTTACCTCGGGCGTTGGCGCGACGGCGGGGCAGTTGCTCCTCAATCTAGCCTCCTTCGGCCGTGAGACCGTTCCCATGGTCACGTCGCAGCTCAACATCCGGCCCGTGTTCGACGTGCATGCAGACGTACAGGGCCGCGACCTTTATGGCGCCGCGCAAGATATCGATGAGGTTTTGAAGAAGAATCGCCCGGATGCGTCCAAGGCATTGAAGGTCACGCTGAGCGGCCAGGTAGAGACCATGCGGGAGAGTTATCGCGGCCTGTTTACCGGCATCGCGCTGGCGATTGTCCTGGTGTATCTCTTCCTGGTCATGAATTTTCAGAGTTGGATCGACCCGCTCATTGTGTTGATGGCTGTTCCGTTTGCCTTGGCAGGGGTGTTGTGGATGCTATTTCTGTCGCAGACTCCGATGAGCGTGCCCGCGTTGATGGGTACGCTGATGTGCATTGGTCTGACCACTGCCAACAGCATCTTGGTGGTCAGTTTCGCCAACCAACGCATGGACGCCGGCGATAGCGCGCTGCTCGCAGCAACGACGGCCGGCTACACGCGCCTGCGGCCGGTATTGATGACGGCTGCCGCCATGATCTTGGGGATGGTGCCCATGGCTCTGGGTATCGGCGAGGGAGGCGAACAGAACGCCCCTTTGGGGCGGGCCGTCATCGGCGGCCTCTTGTTCGCGACTTTGGCGACGCTCATTTTTGTACCCACGATGTATCGCTTGCTTCGCCGCCAACCAGCATCTGTTACCCATCCGATCGTTCCAGGAAGAGCCAATGCAATTGCATGACGACGCGAAGCGCTCCCATGGCGAATATCCCGATCAAGTATCACGCGACGAGCATGCCGCAGTCGCCACGGATTTCGCCCCGGATACCGGTCGACGCACGAAACGCAGTGTTGCCATCGGAGTGGCGGTATTGGCGGTCGGCCTCATCTTAGTGAGCGCGGTGCGCTATTTTCATGCGCGGGCCGTTGCGAATGCGGGCGAGACTGCCTACTCCAGGGCCCCGCCGGTCGATGTGGTCGTCGCCCGGCCGGCAACCGCAAGACAGGATCTCGTGCTTCCGGGAGAGACGGCCGCTTGGTATGAAACCACCATTTATGCACGCGTCAACGGCTATGTGGCCAACTGGAATGTGGACATCGGCGATCGAGTAAGGCAGGGGCAGATCCTGGCGACCATAGAGACTCCGGAACTTGATGCAGAACTCGCCGCCGCGAAAGCTCAGCTTAAGGCTTCAGAGGCCCAAGTGGGCGCTCGTAAGGCAGAAGCCGAGTTCAGTAGAACGACGAATGAGCGCTGGCGCGACGCGCCTAAGGGAGTGGTGTCGGAACAGGAACGAGAAGCCAAGAAGGCAGACTATCAAAGTTCCGAAGCGCGTTTGTATGCTGCCGAGGCGCAGGTGGCGTTGGATAAATCGAAGGTCGATCAGTACAACGCCCTGACGGAGTTCAGACAGGTCAAGGCGCCGTTTAACGGCACCATCACTGAACGCAAAATCGATGTGGGAAATCTCGTCACCGCGGGCAGCACATCGACGACCACGTCGCTGTACCGCATAGCACAGACCGATCCACTACGAATTTTTGTCGATGTCCCGCAGAGCGCATCGGGGGAACTGATGAATCCCGGGGTACCGGCGGAAATACGCGCAACGGGTGCAGTAGGCGGGGTATTCGCCGGCAAAATAGCGAGGTCCGCTGAATCCATCGATTCTCAGGCGCGCACCATGCGAGTCGAAGTCGATATGCCCAATGCCCAGCATTTCTTGGTGCCGGGCATGTATGTCAGCGTTGCGTTTCAGCTGCCGCCCCGCGGACTCGTTGAGGTGCCCGCCGCGGCCTTGATATTTCGTGCGTCGGGCACCCAGGTGGCAACAGTGGATGCCCACAGCAAGATCGACTTCAAGACGGTTGAAATCGCCCGCGACAACGGCAGCCTGGTCGAACTCAGCTCGGGAGTCGCGGTCGGCGACCGGTTAGTTCTCAATATCAGCAGCCAACTTGCCTCTGGTCAAACCGTCGCGGCTAATGAAGCGGACACGACGGCAAAGCCCTCACCCCTGGGCGCAAAGCGTTGAGGGCCTTGCGGTGACAGCCTTTCGTATCATGACTCTTGGGTTGCTCGCGAGTTTATCGGCATGCGCGGTCGGCCCCAACTACCGCACGCCCAAAGCCGATGAACCGGCAAGCTTTGTGTCGAAGGTCGACCCCAAGGCCGACAGCGTGGCTTATCAAAACAATCCGGCGGTCGTTGACATGGCCAGTTGGTGGCGCGCGTTGAACGATGAGGAATTGAATTCGCTCGTTGCTCGAGCCATAAAATCGAATCTCGACCTAGGCATCGCCCTGGACCGATTGCAGCAAGCGCGCACGTACGAGTCGGTCGTCATTGGGGCGGCGTTGCCCGAGGTTGACGCCAGCGCCGCGGCAGCCCGCGGCACGGGCAGCGATCTGACCAAGGGACGTGCCGATCAGTACCTCAGATCTGCCGACAACGGATCAGGACTGCAGCATATCAATACTTTGGCGGGATTCTCTGCGGTTTGGGAACTGGATATCTTCGGCAAGTTCCGGCGCGAGATCGAGGCGGCGCGCGACGATACTCAGGCGGCACGAGCGGCTCGCCTCGATGTTCTCACAGCCATCGTCGCCGATGTGGTGCGGGCCTATATCGACCTTAGGGGATTTCAGGTCCGTTCCGGCATTCTGCACAAGGCGAGCGAGGTGCTTCGCGAGTCATTGCGAATCGTCAATATTCGCTACGAGCGAGGCATCATCAACGAGCTCGACGTTGCGCTCGCAACCCGAGAACTTGCAACCCTTGAAGCCGAAATTGCTCCTGTGGAGGCCCAAGCAAAGGCCGCCGAGTATACGCTCGCGGTTCTGGTGGGCGACTACCCAGAGAGCATGGTCGAAGAGCTTTCCCGGCCTGACGTCGTACCCGCGATGCCGGCGCCCACCGCCCCGGGAGTCCCGCTCGACCTGCTGAAGCGACGACCTGATATTCAGCAGGCAGAACGCGAACTCGCTGCTTCGACGGCCCGCATTGGCGTTGCCACCGCAAGCCTTTTTCCCGATGTCACGATCAGCGGATCGATCGGCAGCCAGGGTCAGGGCTGGGGAACGCTGCCCAATGTCGGCAAACACATCTGGTCTTTTGGTCCGGGGGCGGTTTGGCCGCTTCTAGATTTCGGGGCCCTCGATGCTGAGGTCGACATTGCCGGGCTCGCGGCCCACGCGAGTCTGCTTAATTATCGTAAGACCATTCTGGACGCCGTACAGCAAGTCGACACGTCGCTCGATGGGTATGAGGCCCAACAATCGCGCATGGATAAGTTGGGTACGGCGATGATTGCAGCCCAGCGGGCGGTGGATTTGGCGACGCAGCGCTACGATCGCGGCTTAACCGACTTTCTGAACGTCGTCGATGCGGAACGGGAATTCTACGACCTACAGGAGCAGTACGCGGAGGCGCAGGTTGCCCAAGGCGAGCAGTTTGTAGCGCTTTATAAGAGTCTCGGCGGTGGTTGGGAGAATTATCAATCTGTCCCTGCGATTCGCAAACCGCAGCCCGCGATAGTCGCGTTATTTCGCCGCGTACTGACTCCATATACTGCTCCGTGAGAGCGTTGCATCAGGGCGATCTGAGGAGGCTCGCGCGATTCGCGCCGCTCAACCGAACCGGCCCGTGATGTAATCCTCGGTGAGCTTTTGTTGCGGGTTGGTGAACACCACATCCGTGGGTCCGATTTCGACCAGATCTCCCAGGTGAAAATAGGCCGTGCGCTGCGACACGCGCGCCGCTTGCTGCATGTTGTGCGTCACGATGATGATGGCGTAGTTGGCGCGCAGCTCGTCGATCAAATCCTCGATCCTCGCGCTCGCGATCGGATCGAGTGCGGAGGTGGGCTCGTCCATCAGGATCACCTCGGGATTGACCGCGATGGTGCGCGCAATGCAGAGCCGCTGCTGCTGGCCTCCGGACAGGCTCGTGCCCGGTTGCGACAGGCGCTCCTTCACCTCGTCCCAAAGGCCTGCGCGCTGCAGGCTGGTGGCGACCAGCTCATCGAGATCGGCGCGGCTCTTCGTCAGGCCATGGATCTTCGGCCCATACGCGACGTTCGCGTAGATCGAGTGCGGGAACGGGGTCGGTTTCTGGGACACGATCCCGACGCGGGCGCGCAGCTGTGCGACGTCCTGCTCGCGATCGTAAATGTCCTGGCCGTCGAGGGTGATCTCGCCCGTGACCCGGGCGCTCTTGATGGTGTCGTTCATGCGATTCAAGCAGCGCAAGAACGTGGACTTGCCGCAGCCCGACGGGCCGATCAGCGCGAGCACTTGGTTGCGGCCGACGTCGAGGCTCACGTTGCAGACCGCATGCTTGTCGCCGTAGTGCACGTTGACGGCGCGCGCGGTCATCACCGGATCGTAGACGGAGTCGCGCGCCGGCGGCGTGCGGGCCGGTTGCAAGATATCTTCCGCGGATTTCACGTCAGCAGGCATCGGGCTCAGCCGAATCGACCGGTAATGTAGTCGTCGGTACGGCGACTCTTCGGCGTCGTGAACAGCTCGTTGGACGGCCCGATTTCCACGAGCTCCCCCATGTACATGAAGCCGGTGACATTCGACACGCGCGCGGCTTGCTGCAGGTTGTGAGTGACGATCACGATGCAGTATTTCTCCCGCAGCGCCTGCAGCGTCTCCTCGACTTTCAAAGTCGAGATGGGATCGAGCGCCGCCGTCGGCTCGTCGAGCAGGAGCACCTCCGGCTGAACGGCGATGGTGCGGGCGATGCATACGCGTTGCTGTTGCCCGCCCGAGAGGCTGCGCGCGTCGGCGTGCAGCTTGTCCTTTACCTCATCCCAGATCGCCGCATCCGTGAGCGCGGATTCGACCCGCGCGGCGAGATCGGATCCGCGGACCTCGCCGGCGAGCTTCAAGCCGAAGGCGACGTTGTCGAACACCGACATCGGAAAGGGGGTCGGCTTCTGAAACACCATGCCGACCCGGTAGCGCAGGTCCGCAACGTCCACACTCGGCCCGAGAATGTCGCGCCCGCCGATAAGCACCTCGCCCGAAGCGCGCTGATGGGGGTACAGCGCGTACATGCGATTGAGCACGCGCAGCAGCGTCGACTTGCCGCAGCCCGAGGGGCCGATGAAAGCCGCGATGGAGCGGTCGGCCAGCGCCAGATTGATGTTGCGCAGCGCCTGCAAGCTGCCGTAATAGAAATCGAGCTTGCGGATCTCGATCTTCGGCGGACCCGTCTCGGCGGACGCCGGCGCCACCCGCGGATAGGGGACGCGCGTCTTCAGGTGCCGTGGCAACTTCGACGAAGGAATCATTGCGTCGGACCGCCCCCGCCCCGCGACTGCAAGAGCGCGAGCAACACCCGGGCGGTGACGCTCAGAATCAAGATAGTCGCGGTAATGATCAACGCACCGGACCAGGCGAGGTCCTGCCAATCCTTATAAGGGCTCAAAGCGAATTGAAAAATCACCACCGGCAGATTCGCCATGGGCGCGTTCAAATTGCTGCTCCAGAACTGGTTGTTGAGGGCGGTGAACAAGAGCGGCGCCGTCTCGCCGCTGATGCGCGCAACCGCCAACAGAAGCCCCGTGACGATGCCGCTGCGCGCCGCGGGATAGAGGATGCTCATGGTGGTACGCCACGGGTACGCTCCCATTGCCGCCGACGAATCTTTCATGCCGGCCGGCACGAGGTTCAGCATGTCCTCGGTGGTGCGCAAAGTGATCGGAATAGCGATCACCGCAAGGGAAAGCGCGCCGGCCAGAGCCGAGAAATGCCCCATGCGCACGACGACGATTTCATAGATGAAGAGACCGATGATGATCGACGGCGCGCTCAAGAGCACATCGTTGATGAAGCGCACCGCGGTCGCGAGGCGCGAATTCTGCCCATACTCGGACAGATAGGTCCCTGCCAGGACGCCGATCGGCGATCCGACCGCGATGCCGAGCACCGTCATGACGGCGCTGCCATACAGGGCGTTGAGCAGCCCGCCGGCGCTGCCGGGAGGAGGCGTCATCTGCGTGAAAATCCGCGGCGACATTCCCGCGAGGCCGCGGGAAATCAGCGTCCAGAGGATGGCGGCGAGACAGGCGAGCCCCGCCAAGGTTGCCAGCATCGAGAGCCCGAGGAACGCCCAGTTCTTGAGCTTGCGGAGGGGGCGCCGATTCATACCCCAATCATACAGATGACAACGCGCGACGTTCGAGCCGCCGCAGCATCGCCTGCGCCGCGGCAATGACCGAGAACGTGATGAGGAACAGCAATAGCCCGAGCGCAATGAGCGACGAGGTGTAGAGGTCGCCCACCGCCTCGGTGAATTCGTTGGCGATTGCCGAGGAGATCGTGGTGCCCGGCGCGAGGAGCGATGAGGAGATGCGGTGGGCGTTGCCGATGACGAACGTGACCGCCATGGTCTCGCCGAGGGCGCGTCCGAGTCCCAGCATCACGCCGCCCATGATGCCGGCCCGCGAGTGTGGCACCACCACGTTCCAGATGACTTCCCAGGTGGTCGCGCCGAGCCCGTAGCCGGACTCCTTGAGCATGGCGGGCACGGTATCGAATACATCGCGCGTGGTGGCCGCGATGAACGGCAGTACCATGATGGCGAGGACGAGGCCCGCGGTGAGAATCCCGATGCCGTAAGGAGGCCCCGCGAACAGGCCGCCGATTCCCGGTATCGAGCCGGCGTGCTCGATCAGCCAGGGTTGCACGTGCCGCTGCAGCACGGGCGCCAGTACGAACAGGCCCCAGATGCCGAAGATGATGCTGGGGACGGCGGCGAGCAACTCGACGGCCACGCCGATGGGTCGCTTCAGCATCGGCGGGCAGAGCTCGGTCAGGAACAGCGCAATGCCGAATCCTGTGGGCACGGCGATGGCCATCGCGATCACCGAGGTCACCACCGTGCCGTAGATCGCCGCCAGGGCGCCGAACTTGTCGGTGACCGGATTCCAGACCTCACGAGTGACGAACGAGAAACCGAACGTCTTCAGCGCCGGCCAGGAACCGACAGCCAAGGATAAGGCGACCCCGCCCAGGATCACCAGGACCAGGATCGCCGCGCTCAGCGTCGCGGCGCGAAAAATCCTCTCATAGACTCGCTGCCTGGCCGCGTGCCGCGGATCGATGAGCGCCACGGTGAAGTGTCGCCGCTCGGACCAACTCTCAGGGGCCGGTCCATAGGGGGTGGCCGCCCGAGATGATCTCGGTGACCCAGGTCTTCTTCACTTGCGCGATCAGGCTCGCCGGCAACGGCACATAGTCGAGCTCGGCAGCCATCTGGGCGCCATCCTTGTAGGCCCAGGCGAAGAACTTCAGAGCCTCCTTCACGGCCGCGGGATCGGGCGGATCCTTGTACATGAGAATGAAGCTCGCTCCGGTGATCGGCCAGCTCTTCTCGCCGGGCTGATCGGTCAGGAGGACATAATAGGAATCCGCCTTGGCCCAGTCGGCGTTCGCGGCCGCCGCCTGGAACGTCTCGGCGCCCGGGGCAACCGCTGTGCCGGCTTTGTTGGTGAGCATCGCGTACGTCATCTTGTTCTGTTTGGCATACGCATACTCGACGTAACCGATGGCTCCGTCTGTTTGGCTGGTCATGTTGGCCACGCCCTCGTTACCCTTCGCGCCGATGCCCTTGGGCCATTCCACCGCGGTGTTCGCGCCGATGCTCGAGGCGAACTTGGGGCTTTCCTTCGACAGGTAGTCCGAGAACAGGAAATTCGTCCCGGAGCCGTCCGAGCGGTAGACGGGCGCGATGGCTGTCGCCGGCAGCGCGACATTCGGATTCAGCTTCTTGATGCGCGGATCGTCCCACTTGGCGATCTCGCCCATGTAGATGGAGGCGATCGTCGCGCCGTCGAGATGGAGTTGACCGGGCGCGATGCCCTTGAGGTTGACCACGGGCACAACGCCGCCGATGATCATCGGGAATTGCAGCAGGCCGGCGCCCTTGAGGTCATCGGGCTTGAGCGGCATATCGGAGGCGCCGAACGTCACTGTTTTCGCCTTGATCTGCTTGATGCCGCCACCGGAGCCGATGGATTGATAATTCAATCCCACCCCGGTGAGCTTCTTGTATGCGTCCGCCCACTTGGCATAGATCGGGTAGGGAAATGTGGCGCCTGCGCCCGAAATGTCCGCCGCGTTCGCGGCCATCCCGAAACAGACGCCGATTGCCGCAACGGCGATGCGCTGAGCTACGTTCATCAATCGATAACTCCTGATATTCGTGCGGCGAGGGCACTACAGACTCGCCAGGATAGCTAACTTTTCACGCTCGGTGGGTTATATGAATTTTTTATGACGGCTCGCGGGCGCGCAAACGCGGACTCACGCGGCGTAATCGGCCGGTGCCGTCTCATCGATCGGTTTGCGTCCGCCGCCGAGCGCGTTGAACAGCGGCGTCAGAACGATCACCAGCGCGAGATTCAAGATCAGCGTGTACAGGGCGGAATAACCCGGAAAGCTATACCCGCCGACAGCGATGGTGTAGGTCGTGGCAAGGTTCGAGGCATAGGCCATCGCGGTACCGGCGAACGTGCCCACGGCCCAGCCGACGAGCAACGCCCAGTCGTTGAACCATCGCGTGTAGGCGCCCAGCATCACGGCGGGCAGCGTCTGGATGATCCAGATGCCGCCGAGCAGCTGCAACTGGATGGCGTACTTCGTGGGCACGAAAATAATGAAAATGAGCGCGCCCACCTTGGCAATCAACGACACGATCTTCGCCATCTGCGATTCTTGCTTGTCGGTGGGATTGCGATTGATGAATTCGCGGTGGATATTGCGCGTGTACAGATTCGCAATGGCGATGGACATGATCGCCGCGGGCACCAGCGCACCGATCGCAATCGCCGCAAAGGCGACTCCGACGAACCAGGACGGGAACACGTGCAGGATGAGCGCCGGCACGGCGAAGTTGTTCTTGAAGGTCTTGAACCCCCACGCGTAGTCGGGCATGTCGGCAATCCCTGCGGCGATGACGAATAGCCCGACCATCGCCAGCAAGCCCAGCATGAACGAATAGCCCGGCAGGATGGCCGCATTGCGGCGGATGGCCCCGCCGCTGCTCGCGCTCAATATGGCCGTCATCGAGTGCGGATAGAGGAACAGCGCAAGTGCCGAGCCCAGGGCCAAGGTCGCGTACGAGCCGTACGCTCCGGTGGTGTGCGCGCCCGGAACCGCCAGCAAGAGCTTCTGCGCCGGCACGGCGGCGAAGATTTTCCCAAAGCCGCCGAGCTTCATCGGCACGACGATGATGATCGCGAAGGTCGCAACGTAGATCAGAGTGTCTTTGACGATGGCGATCGACGCCGGGGCGCGCAAGCCGCTCGAATAGGTGAAAGCGGCCAGCACCGCGAAGGCGATAATGAGCGGCAGATCGCCCGCGAGGCCGGTTCCGGTGACGCCGAGCGCTCCGACCACGACCTGGATGCCGACGAGCTGCAAGGCGATATACGGGAGCGTCGCGACGATTCCGGTGATCGTCACCGCGAGGGCCAGCCAGCGATTGCCGAAGCGGCCGCGCACGAAATCGGCCGCCGTGATGTAGCCGTGCTTGTGGCACACGTTCCACAACCGCGGAAAAATGAGAAACAGCAGCGGATAAATGAGAATCGTGTAGGGCACCGCAAAGAACGCCACCGCCCCGGTGCCGAACGCGAGCGCCGGCACGGCGATGAACGTGTAGGCGGTATAAATGTCGCCGCCGACCAGGAACCAAGTGACGACGGTTCCGAACCGCCGGCCGCCGAGACCCCACTCGTGCAATTGATCGAGGTCGCCGCGGCGCCAGCGCGCGGCGGCGAAGCCGAGCCAGGTGATGAAGCCGAACAGCAGGACGAAGACGACCAACGCAATCCCGTTCACCTGCGGCACGACGCTCCCCCTCGAAATCCTGCGCGCTTTATTGCGATTCCCGAGTCATGAGATAGACCACGGCTGTGAACACCGCGCTCACGAGGACCCAGAGCAGCTGAAACCAGTAGAAGAAGGGGATGCCGAACAACGCCGGCTCCGCCTTGTTATAGAAGGGCGGCCAGAGAATCACGAGAAACTGCAAGACGAAGAGCAGGTACCACCAACTCCACTTGCGGCGTTTGCTCGAAGCACCGTTCTCTGCGGGCATCGGCGCAATGTATACGGATATTGCTCCGCTTGCCAGCGGTCATGAGCGTGGCGCTCCCCCAAATAGAAAGGGTCCCAGGGCATTAGACCCTGAGACCCCTGCTGCTCGCCTCGAGGCGAGATCGCTTAGAAGGAATACCGGAAGCCGACCGTGGGATCGATCATCGTGGTTTCGAGATAGCCGTTGGCGAGACCGTGCGACACGTTCGACCACATGGCGCCCGCGTAGGAATCGAAGCGCTTGGTAAAGTGGTAGATAAGCGCAACGGACGCTGCGTTGAGGTGGCCGCTGCACGCACCGCTGATGGTGTTCGAGCAGTTCAAGTCTGCCCCCGTCGCATAAGCATTCTGCTTCTCGCCGTAGTAGGCAATCGCCGCGGTGAGGTTCTCGTTGAACGCATAACGCGCACCCGCCCAAAACACCTGCAGGACCTTGTCGTCCTTGGCATAGGCGGTGTTATTGACGTAAGCGAGCGTGTAGCCACCGATGTCGTTGAATCCGGGATCCAGCTTGATCGAGGGATTCATGTAGGTAATGTGCTCATAGGCGGCGTAGAAAGTCGCCGGGCCGAAGGCATAGGAGGCCATGCCGCCGAAGGCCTGGTTGTCCGAAATCGTGCCGGAAAGCGACTTGTCCAGCGAATAGCCTATCGGCAATCCCGTTACCTGCGTCGCGCTCAGCGCGCCGATGGATACGGCGTCCTTCACCCTGGTGTAGAACGCATCGACCGACGCTCCCGCGTACTCCGCGCCCAGCGAAACCTCGGTCGCCGTGAAGGCCTCGCCGCTGCCGGCGGTCGAAAAGTTCTCCGCGCTCGAGTTCTGGAACTTGTACTGCAAGCCGAAGTGCACCAAGTTGAAGAACTTGGCGGAATACTTGACCGAGTCGTCGAGACGTCGATCCTGGGTATCGCCGCCGCCTGCCGGCGTACCGGACAGACCCACCACCGAGAACGCATAGGACACCTGCTGCGGATCGTATTTCGCCACTAGATCAGCGAGCGTGGTGTTCTGGCGGCCGAAGGTGACCGTGCCGTAGGTCGGCGAGCTGATGCCGACGAACGATTGCTGGAAGATTTGCCCGGCGATGCTCGAGTCAATGTTCGTGCTCTGGTCCGCCAGAGACCGGCCATTGTTCTGCGTCACCGACTTGAGCGCATCGGTAAGGTTGCCCGAGGCAGGGTTGAAAAAGGTTTCGAGCTTGAACACACCCGAAAAATCCATGAAGTGCAACGGCTCACTGCCCTGCAGGCCGACCCGCGACTGGCTCAAGCCGTTGGAGGTCACGCCGAAGACAGAATTGTTGCTGTTCTTCTGCACGATATCCGAGCCGCCCGAGATGAAATAGTCGTTGAACGGGGCGCCGTGCGTTTCGTACTGCAGTGCAGCATCAATAATGCCGTAGAGGGTGATGCCCTTCCAGGTCAATCCCCCGTCCTCGACCGGCGTCGGAAGTCCCGTCTGCGCGATGGTTTGCGCCAGTACGCCACCGCTCGCGGTGAGCAATGCGAGCACAAGGCCGCCTGCCATCAGGCCGCGCAAACCGCGTTTGCCGCTGGAGTTATCCGCCGTCGATGAGGCGGTCGTTCGTTTCTGATTGCGCACAGATATCACTCCGTAGTTATGTAAGATTGTTGCAATGGGCCCACAGGTGCTGGATGCCTGTTGGCAATGCGAGCCGATGTATTTTTATTGCAACATCGAGCCCGACATCCCCCGCACCGAGCGCGAGCCGCTAAGCCGGATCAGAGCCTTTTTCGATGATTTAGTTCTGCTAGTTTTTGCAAAGTTCAGAGGACTATTTCAGGCCGCTCCGCAGCGACGCGTTTCCACCACGCCCAATCTGGGCCGCAATGATCGCCAACCAACGTTACATTTTAATGACATGCGTTGGTATATAGCTACAATTATAAATCATAGGAGGGCGCAAGCCGGGGGAACGGACGGGTGTCGGGGCCGACCAGCAGGCGGCCGCCCGTGGGGGAATATGTCATCTCGCGCCCGCGAGACCGATGAGATTCTCGACTCGCCGCACCCCTGGAACCTGGCTTGCCACCGAGGAAGCCAGGCTGGTCTGGAACGGGGTGTCCATCAATCCGTGCAAGTACACCACTCGGTGCAGCGTCTGCACATCGAGCGAGTTCGGCGCCTGCAACTCCGGGTATTGCGCCAGCCGCGCTTGCACTTCAGCCGTGATACGCGCGTCGCGTGCATCGGGCCTTGCGAGTGATACACAGGCGGCGGCGCTCCCCAGCAAGAGCGCGCAAGCGATGCGGTGGACCTGCAGCGCGCTCATGAACGCCCTGCCCTCAGTTCTGCCTTCGACACTTCACCGCGAGCTCTGTGCGCGTATTGGCGTGCAGCTTATCCATGATGCGGCTGACATAATTCTTCACCGTACCCTCCGCAAGAAACAGGGTACTGGCAATCTGGCGATTGCTCATGCCCTCGGCGATGTGCTGCAGCACCCTCTCCTCCTTGTCCGTCAAGGCATCGGCCTTGTAGATGGGTGCCGGCGCGGCGCGGCTTGGCTGTGCCGGCGGGACTTGTTCGCTCGCAGGCGGCGCCGACGCTGCGAGACGCCGAAATTGATCCATGACCTTGCGCGCGATCTGCGGGGTGAGACGTGACTCGCCGCGCTTCAGCGCGCGCACGGTCTCCAGCAACTCATCCTCGTCGGCGTCCTTCAACAGATAAGCGTGGGCGCCCGCGCGCACCGCCTCGAAAACCGTCTCATCGTCATCGAGCGTCGTGAGCACCAGGATTTGAGTACCGGGCACAGCACCCGTGATCTCGCGAGTCGCAGCGACGCCGCTCTTGAGCGGCATGTGCAGATCCATCAGCACCACATCCGGGCGCAGCAGCTGCGCAAGCTCGACGGCCTCGACGCCGTTGCGCGCCTGCCCCACCACCTCCATGTCGGGCTCCATCGACAGGAGCAGTGCGGAGCCGCGGCGCACGATCGCCTGATCCTCGGCGATGACAATGCGGATCGGCGATGAATTTGCGACCTCTTGCACGGGAGGCACCTCGAACGAAGCTCCACCGTAAATCTGCGGCTCCGGCATCATGCCGCCCGCTGTGTGCCGTTTGGAAGTGACTTTAGTCACCTGTTAACGTGCGCGCATGCCGAAACCGGAGACCTTCGGACAAGCTGTCATGGGCTCGCTCGATCCGCGGCGCAGTCTCGCCGCCGGCGCCATGTGGCTCATCATCGGCCTCGCGGCCGCCTTCTCCGTAGCCGCGGCCGTTTGGGTGGGTGGTATCGCGCGCGCCAACCTCGCCGAGCAGCATATCCGCCGCCTCTCGCTCGAGACCGATCAACTGAGCTCCGACCTCGGGCAGGCGCTCGCCGGCCGGCTCGACGCCGTCCGCGCCGCCGGCCACATCTTGCAAACCGCCATGCCCGAGCGGCGCGGCGGACTGCGCGAGGTATTCAGCGAGCTCACCCTCGCCTACCCACAGTTCGACTGGATTGCGATAGCCGACCTGCACGGTATCGTTCTGTCCGCGGCCGACGCACGGCTCACCGGAACCGACCTTGGGTCGAGAGACTGGTATGTCGGCGGCTCGCAGGGACCGTGGCTTGGGGTGATCGACAGCTCCACGGCTGCGCGAGCCGATAGCGCCGCGCTCGGCGATATGGCGGCGCCGGTGCGTGATGAAAGCGGACAGGTCGTGGGCGTCATCGCGGCGCACCTTAGCTGGCGGCGCGCACCTTATCACCCGCAGCGGCTTACCGACGAATCGAGCCCTGCGACGCAAGCGTACGTGCTGGACCGCAACGGCGTGGTGCTGATCGGACCGGACGAGCTGCGTAACAAGCGCTGGAACGGGATCTCCGAGGCCGCCCCCGACGCAGAGCAGAGCCGCGCCGCGCCGATCAGCCCACCGCAATTCCAGCGCCTCCCCGACGGCCGCCGTGTGCTCGTGTCGCGGGCACTGCTCAGCGCCGGACCCGACGCCGCGGCAGGCTGGCAAGTGCAGCTCACCGAACCGAACGATCGGGTTTTTCAACGCGCGCGCGCAGTCACGTATCAGATTTTCTGGGTATCGATGTGCCTCGGCGCGGCTACCGCGCTGCTCGGCGTGCTCGGCACGCGCAAGCTCACCGGACGGTTGCAGCGCCTCGCCGCCTCGGTGGCGGCGGTCGGGCAAAACGAAACGCGGCAACTGGAAATACCGGCCGGCGCCGACGAGGTCGCCCGGCTCGCCCGCGCGTTCGCGAAGATTTTGAGCGATCTGCGCGCCGAGCGCCTCGAGCTGCAAAGCTTGAGCAACGAGCTCGAGCGGCGCGTGGCCGTGAGAACTCGCGAAGTCGAGCGCCTCGCCGAGGAGTCGCGCTATGCGGCGATCGTTCGCGAGCGTTTGAAAATCGCCCGCGACCTGCACGACACGCTCGCGCATTCCATGATGGCACTGCTCAGCGAGGTGCGCTTTCTGCGCCGCCTGCACGCGCGCGAGCCGAACGCCGTTGCCGAGGAGTTGGTGCGCGCCGAGGATCTCGCGCGCAAGGGCCTGCAAGAGGCGCGCTCCGCGATCAGCCAGATGCGCGTGAACGCCGTGCGCGACACCGGCTTGGGCCCGGCGCTCGCGCGCGAGTTCGAGCGCTTCGTGGATCGCACCGGCACCGCCGGAGACTTCAGCGCCGATGTGGAGTCCGCGCGCTTCGGCGATGAGCGCGCCGAGACGCTGCTGCGGATGGCGCAGGAAGCGCTGCGCAATGTCGAGCGCCATTCGGGCGCGACGCGGGTCGCGTTGCGACTTACGATGCGGGATGCGCTGCTCGAGCTGCGCATCGAGGACAACGGTGTCGGATTCGATCCGCACGCGTCGCGCCCGGAGCATTACGGCCTCGTCGGTTTGCGCGAGCAGGCGGACCTGATCGGCGCCGAGTTGCGGATCGACACCGGACCGCAACTCGGCACCACCATCAGCGTGACCTTGCGGGTTGCGCCGGCCGCTTTCGCCGCCTGAGGACTCAAATCAAGGCGGCGTTTGCGGCGAGGCCAGCGATGTCGATCCATCGGTCGACGGCGCTCCCGTCAAAGGCGGACCTTTGGGATCTGCGGGCGACTCATCGCCAAGATGATGCGACGGCGCCCCGACGAGATAACCCGGTCCCCAGTCGCGCTCATTGTCGAAGGGCGGATACACCCGGAAGTTGTCGGTGAGACGCGCGCTCTGCACGTCTCCGGACGTCGAGACGCAGCCTGCCATCAACAGCGGCAGCGTCGCGGCAGCGGCTACCGCGCCCCGAATGACCACCTGTCGAATAGACATAAGCACCCTCCTTTAAGGCGGCCGGACGTCCCTCCGGGGAACGGCCAACCCACCAGACCATCTCACTCCAGCCCCCTGTCAACCACAATGCCGTCTCGAGCGTTATGGTTGTAGGCAGGCTCCTAAGGAGATGCTGTAATGCATGCAAGGCGGCAATGAGTCCGCAGGGCGGAATGTATTGTCGATGCGTCTTTTACTGTCGTCGCTCGCGCTCACCTCGCTGCTTGCCGGCCCGGCGCGACTCGCGGCTGCCCAGACGCCGGCCCAAGCCGACCTCTGCGACGGTTACAAATGGGACGTGAGCGCCGAGCGCGCACTGTTCGCCGCATCTCCCAAAGCGATTACGGCCGGCAAGGATCGCGCATCGGCCGCCGCCGCGGTGGCAAATCAACTATTCACCGTCACGCTCCACCCGGTGAGCGAAGTGTCGTTTGCGGCGGCTCCCGCGAGGACACCGCCCGCCGGCAGCTTCGCCGGCCTCGTCGCGCTCAGCGTTCCGGCTCCAGGGAAGTATCGCATCTCGGTCGACGTGCCCTTGTGGATCGATGTCACCGGCGGCGCGATTCTCGCGCCGGTGCTCGACTATGAAGGCCTGCACGATTGCAGCGCGCCGCGCAAGGTGGTCGTGTTCGATCTTCAGGGAGCTAAGGATTGGACACTGGAAGTGAGCGCGGCCGACCGAGTAGCGGTTCGACTGGTGGTAACTCCAGTGAGATAATTGCAATTGAAACGAGCGTTGCCGGCCGCGGCGATGCTGCATTTGAACCGCTGCCTTTATTAGCGGTCAAAAATCGTGATCAAGACGCTTTTTAGAGAGCGCCGATTCGAGTTAAGTTGTTGGCCACAAGCAATTGGTGAAGTTATGCAAAGTCATACGCCAGTAAATAAGTTCTCGGTCCTCTTAGGGGGCCTGCTGAGTGCCTTGGTGCTCTCGACTAGCGCGTTCGCCCAGCACGGTGGCGGCGGTGGCGGCGGGCACGCGGGTGGTGGTGGCGGCGGCGGACACGCCGGCGGCGGCGCCCATGCGGTGGCGGGCGGTCACTACGGCGGCGGCTATGGCTATGGCGGATACCACGGCGGCGGCTACGGGTATGGTGGCTATCGCGGCGGCTACGGTTATGGCGGCTGGCACGGCGGCTATGGCTGGGGTGGCTACGGCTGGCACGGCGGCTGGGGTTGCTGCGGTTGGGGTTGGGGCTGGGGTGGCCTCGGGGTCGGCCTGTATTTCGCCTCCCTGCCGCTTTACTACAATACGTATTACTGGGGCGGAGTCCCGTACTACTACGCGGACAACACTTATTATATCTACGATCCCAACGCGAAGCAGTACGAGACCGTTGCGCCTCCGCAGCAAGTCCAGGATCAGGCGACGGCGGCGAACGGCGGCAGCGGTGGCGCGCCGTCCGACATCATCGCCTATCCGAAGAACGGTCAGAGCGCGGACCAGCAAGCCAAGGACAAGTTCGAGTGCCATAAGTGGGCGGCCGGCCAAACGGGCTTTGACCCGACGCAAGGCTCCGCCGCTGCGGGGAACAAGGGCAACGACTACATGCGCGCCCAAGCCGCCTGCCTGGAAGGTCGCGGTTACTCGGTGAATTAACTGCGCAGAGCGACCGCTGGCTGACGCAGCGGCCGCTCTGTCGCGCGCTCGACTACCCGAGCAGTATTTCCAGAGTGCGCCGATAAGTGCGCCGTAAGCGGTCGATGTCCTCGACCCGCACGCACTCATTCGCTTTGTGAATGGTCGAGTTGACCACGCCGAGCTCGATGACTTGAGCTCCCGTCGGAGCGATGAAGCGCCCGTCGGAGGTGCCGCCTCCGGTCGACAGCTTGGGCGTCACGCGCAACTCCTCCTGAACCGCTCTCACCGCAGCCTCGGACAAGGTTCCGGGCCTGGTGAGAAACGGATACCCCGAGATGAACCAATCGAGCGAATGGCGTACGCCGTGCTCGCGCAAGATGCGCTCCACGGTCGCCTGCAGGGACTCGATGGTCTGCTCGGTCGAGAAACGCAAGTTGAAGCGCGCCTTGAGCTCGCCCGGGATGACGTTCGGCGCTCCCGTGCCGGCGGCGATGTTCGATACCTGAAAGCTCGTCGGTTGGAAGTGCGCGTTACCCCAGTCCCAGGTCCGGGACGTGAGCTCCGCGAGAGCGGGGACCAGAGCGTGAATCGGATTGTCCGCCAGCTGCGGGTAGGCCACGTGCCCCTGTACGCCATGTACCGTGAGCCGGCCGCTCAGGCTGCCGCGGCGCCCGATCTTGATGGTGTCGCCGAGAGCATTCTCGCTCGAGGGCTCCCCCACCAGACACCAGTCAATGGTTTCCTTTCGTTCGCGCAGCACCTCGATCACGCGCCGGGTGCCATCGACCGAAGGTCCCTCTTCGTCGCTCGTGATCAAGAAAGCAATGCTGCCACGAGGGGCGGCACAGGACGCGATGAAGTCCGCGCATGCCAGCAGCATGGCAGCGAGTCCGCTCTTCATGTCGGCGGCGCCGCGGCCATACAGGAATCCGTCACGCACCACGGGCGCAAAGGGATCGCTGTGCCACTCCTCGAGCGGACCCGGAGGCACGACGTCGGTGTGTCCGGCGAAGCAGAACAGCGGACCCGACGCGCCACGCCGCGCCCACAAATTGTCGACCTCGCCGAAGCGCAAATTCTCGACCGTGAAGCCGAGCGACCGCAGCCGCTCGCCCATGAGTGCCTGGCAGCCGCCGTCGGCGGGGCTCACCGACGGGCGCGACATCAAGTCGCATGTCAAATCCAGCGTATCGGGCATCAGAACCTGAGAACGGGTGGACGCCGGCGCAGATTCGCCCAGAGTCCCCAGAGTGCCAGACACACCGCAGCGATCGCCACCCACCCGGGCATGGAGAGCCCCAGCAACCGCCAGTTGATTTTGGCGCATTCGCCCGAGCCGCTCAGAACCTTGGCGATAACCTGCGGCAGCGGCGAGACCTTCAGCATCCACTCCAACGAAGCACCGCACGCGGGCACGCTGCCGGGTGGCAGGCTTTGGATGTAGAGATGCCGGGCCGCAATGCCGAGGGTGGCGAGCGAGGCGAGCGCGATGGCCGCAGCGTACAGCTTGCGGCCCCAGCTCACGGGATCGATCGCCGCCGCGAGTGCGAAGGCAACCGCGACGACGAGGATGCCGATGCGCTGAAAGATGCAGAGCGGGCACGGCTCCAGGTGCAAGTCGTACTGTGCGTAGTACGCATATCCAAGAAGCACGGCACAGGCCAGAAAGCCGAGACTGTTCGCGGCGCGCGCCGTCATCAGCTGCCGCCGTCAGCGCCGTGCGACGGCTTGCGCGGCATCGATTTGCTTGGCGACATCATCCAGCGAAGTATGGCGGATATCCTTGCCGTGCACCATGTAGATCACGTACTCGCAGATGTTCTTCGCATGATCGCCGATCCGCTCCAGGGCACGCACGATCCACATGATCTCGAGCGCGCGGCGGATGCTGCGCGGGTCTTCCATCATGAAAGTGATGCACTGCCGCTGGATGGACTCGTACTCCTCGTCGACGATCTTGTCGTCCTGCGCCGTCCGCAGAGCCGCGACGGAGTCCATGCGCGCGAACGCATCGAGCGCATCGTGCACCATCTGCGCGACTTGACGTCCGAGGTGCTTCACTTCGCGGTACTTGTCGGCCGGACGCTCCATGGTCGCCAAGCGCGAGGCGATGTAGCCGATCTTCTCGCCCTCATCGCCGATGCGCTCCAGATCGGTGATGGTCTTGATGATGGCGACGATCACTCGCAAATCCCCGGCGGCCGGGGCTCGCAATGCGAGGATGCGGCTGCATTCCTCGTCGATCGACACCTCCATGCCGTTGACCTTGTAATCATCCGTGGCCACCGACTCGCCGAGCCGGCTGTCGCCCTCGACCAGCGCCAATATCGCCTTGTGGAGCTGTTGCTCGACGAACCCGCCCATCTGCAGCACCTGGTTACGGACCTTTTCCAGGTCTTCGTTGAAGCGCCGCGAGATGTGGTGACTGAGGTCGGCCTTTTCCATGACTACTACCTTGAAGAGAAGCGGCATCCACATTGCGTGAATACACAGGTGCCTTTACATCCGATCGTCCCGCACGTCAATAAGTTCGGGGAGTTTTGTGATTGGCGCCTCAGGCGCTCGCCGCCATGTCCACATGACAGACGCGCAGCGCCGGGAAGTGGCAGGTGAAGGTGCTGCCCTTGCCTTCGACACTGCGCACGTCGAGCCACCCGCCGTGGCGCTGCAACGCATGCTTGACGATCGCGAGCCCCAGCCCGGAGCCGCCCTCGCCGCGCGAACGGCCCGCATCGACCCGGTAGAAACGCTCCGTGAGGCGTGGAATGTGCTCGGCGGGGATGCCGATGCCGGTGTCGATCACCGAGAAGTAGGCGCCCTCCTCATCGCTCCACCAACGCATGCGCACCGTCCCTTCGGACAAGGTGTACTTGAGCCCGTTCACCAGCAGGTTGGTGAATGCCGACTCGATCTCGTGCGCGGCGCCAAACAGTCCGTCCTCGCACTCGAGCTCGAGCAGCACATGATGCGGACGGTCACCCTTCGCCAAGGCATCCCGGTGGAGCCGCTCGAGCATGCGCGGCACGTCGATCGCGTCGCGCGGCGCCTCCCCGTCCGTGGACTCGAGCCTCGACAGCTCGAGCAGATCGGTGATGATGGCATTCATCCGCTGTGCTTGCGTGCGCATGTCGCGGATGGGTCCCGCCCAGGCCTGATCGATGCCGGGATCATCGGCGAGCGTGTCCAGATAGCCCGAGATGACGGTCAACGGCGTGCGCAACTCGTGCGAGGCGTTGGCCACGAAATCCTTGCGCATGGCCTCGAGGCGCATCTGGCGCGTCACATCGCGCGCCAGAAGCAGCGACTGGCCGGCGCCGTAGGGCACAACTTGGAGCGCGAGATACAGGTCGGTCTCGAGCGGCGGACGGATGACCAGAGGCATTGCGAAGTCATCGCCGTGCAGATAGCGCACGAACTCGGGCGAGCGAATCAGATTATCGATCCGCAAGCCGATGTCGATCGGACGCCGCAACCCGAGCAGACGTGCGGCCCGCCGGTTGAACCAGAGGATCTCGTACTGATTGCTGAGGACGATGACGCCGTCGGGCAGTGCGGCGGTGGAACGCCGCAGCTCGCGGAAGATCTGCACCAGACGCTGCTTGTGGAATTGCTTGCGCCGGTGCAGGCGCACGACTTGGGCGATGATGTCTCCCCAGATCCCGCCGATCCCGGGCGGATCGAGCTGCGAGCGCAGCCGCAGCCAGCGGTCCAAGCGATAGAGATTGAGCAGCTGCCAGCCGAGGTACAGACAGGCGGCGCACAACACCCACAACCACAGGGGCGGGAAGAGGAGGCCGAGACACAGACCTGCCAGCAAAATGCCCGCGAGACGCGCGAGCGCGAACGTCCACATCGCTGCCATGTTCCGGAGAGTTGCCTCCGCTTATGAGTCTCGGGTCGAGAAGCGATAGCCGGCGCCGCGCACCGTCTGAACCAGACCTTCCAGCGTGTACGGCTCGAGCGCCTTGCGCAGCCGGCGGATGTGCACGTCCACGGTGCGCTCTTCCACGTAAGTATTGCCTCCCCAGACACGATCGAGCAACTGACCGCGGCTGAAAACCCGCTCCGGGTGGCTCATGAAAAAATGCAGCAACCGATATTCGGTCGGTCCGAGCGCGATCTCGCGCTCGCCGGAACTCACCCGATGGCTGGAGTCGTCCAGCTTCAGGCCCTGGACCTCCATCACGTCGGCGGCGCCCGCCGGCGCAGCACGCCGCAACACCGCCTGAATGCGGGCGAGCAGCTCGCGCGGCGAGAAGGGCTTGGTGATGTAGTCGTCGGCGCCCCCTTCCAGGCCTCCGACCTTGTCCTGCTCCTCGGCGCGCGCCGTGAGCATGATGACCGGAATCTCCTCGGTGTCCTTGGAGCGCTTCAGCGAGCGCGTGAGCTCGAGGCCGCTCATATCCGGCAGCATCCAGTCGACCAGCATGAGGTCCGGCCGCGCATCGGCGATGCGGGCCCGCGCCTCGCGGCAATCCTCAGCCTCTCTCACCTCGTAGCCGGCACGGCGCAGCCCGAACGCGATCAAGTCGCGAATCGGCTTTTCGTCCTCGATGATGAGAATACGCTTGGCAGTCATCGGATCCCTAGTCCCTTGATTCTTCAGCCCAGTATTACAGCGCCCAGTCTGTGACAGTTCCATGACTGGTGCTATTTCGACGCGAGCCGCTCCGCCTCGGTCAAAGCCACTTTGTCGCGCACATATTCCGGCTTTAAGTCGGCAGGATCCACCCCCTCGCCCGCCGCGAGCCGCAGCGCGCCGAGGCGCGCCATGTCGCGCCGCATTCGGCAGCATCGCCATGGCGTGCGCATCCACCTCGACGCCCGGCAAGCGCCGCGAGCTCGGGGTACGCGGTGAAGCCTCGACCGACGCCGCGATAACGGCCGGCACTCGGCAAGCGCACGCGATTCGCCGCCGCGACTTGCAAGGACCCGAGCGCGCGCACCCCCCGCACCGGATCCGCGGCGAAGCAGCCCCAATAAATCTCGCCCATGCGCGCATCGAGACAAGCGATGACGCGATCCGCACCGCTCTCGATCGCCGGAAATGCCAGCGCCTCGAGGCTCGTGACGGGCGCCACGGGCAGCCCCGCGCCAAAGCCGAGCCCTTGCGCGACAGAGACGCTGATGCGCACCCCGGTGAACGAGCCGGGGCCGACGCCCGCGGCGATGCCGTCGAGCTGCGACGAGACGCACCCCCGCCTCGCCGAGCACGGCGTCGATGAGGGACAAGATTTGCTCGGCATGTCCGCGCGCTGTCGACAGGCCCCGCTCGCTGCGTGCCCCGCTCGGTGCGCAGCGCGACGCTCAGAGCCTCGGTCGAGGTGTCGAATGCGAGCACGCGCATGGCTGGGCGCCCGCGCTAGCCTGCGGCTGCGGCCGGCGCGCGCTTGCGGCCCAAGCGATCCGCCAAAAATGCCGCACCGGCTGCGCCGTCCTCGAGGAGCGGACTCGGCGGCAGCGCCTTGAGAAACACGTGCCCGTAAGCTTTCGTCGTCAGGCGCGGATCGCCGAGCACGATCACGCCGAAATCGTCGAAATCGCGGATCAGGCGCCCCACACCTTGCTTCAGAGCGAGCACCGCCTGCGGCAGCTGGTATTGCAGGAAGGGATTGCCGCCCAGACGCCGGATCCCCTCGAGGCGCGCCCGCAGCAGCGGATCGTCGGGCGAGGCGAACGGCAGCTTGTCGATGGCCACGATGGAAAGCGCCTCGCCCTTCACGTCCACGCCCTCCCAGAAACTGCCGGTGGCGAGCAGGACGGCGTTGCCGAGCTCGCGGAATCGCTCGAGCAACGCTTCGCGCGGCGCCTGACCCTGCACCAGCACGGGAAAAGGCGGGTTGGGAAAGCGTGCCTCGAGCGCAGCCACGCCCTTCGGCGAGTGCGCGATAGCTGGTGAAGAGCAGGAACGCCCGCCCGCCGCTCGCCTCGATGAGCGGCGCGCACGCCTCGATGAACTTGCGCGCATGCGTCGGGTGTTGCGGCTCGGGCATGTCGCGCGGCAGATAAAGCCGTGCTTGATTCTTGTAGTCGAAGGGACTGTCGATCTTGAGCGTGCGCGCCTCAGGCAATCCGATGCGCGCGGCGAAATGCGCCGAAGTCCTCGCCGATCGCGAGCGTCGCCGAGGTGAACACCCAGGCGCTCGGGCGCGCCTCGATGAATTGCCGTAGACGCTCGGCGATCTCGAACGGCGTGAATTGCAGCGTGAGCCCCGCGGCGTTGGCGTCGACCCAGCGGATGCCGGATCTCCGGCGCGGTGTTCGCGAGCTGCGAGAGCTGCCCGCCCAGCGCGCCCGCGCGCCGCCCGCAGTTGGCGGTGCCGGCGCCCGCGCCGAGACCCTCGAGCTCGTCGCCGAGCGCATGCAGGGCCGCCTCGATCGCGGGCAGCGTGTCCAGGAATGCATCCGACAGACGCTCCCACTCGTAGCGCCCCGCGCCGCCGCCGAGGCCGTCGCGCAGCGCTTCGAGGAGGCCCGACAGCGTCGCGAGCAGCTCCGCGACCGCGGGCGCGCGCACGCCCGCCGCCTCCAGCTCGGCGGCCGTGTCCCTCGAGCAGAAATTGCGTCGCGCGCGCGGACCAGCTCTGTCCGAAGAACTGCGCCGCGATGTCCGGAATCTGATGCGCCTCGTCCAGAATCACCGCATCGGCGCCGGGCAGCAGATCGCCGAAGCCCTCGTCCTTGAGCGCGAGATCCGCGAGCAGCAGATGATGGTTCACGACGACGACGTCGGCGGCCTGCGCGGCACGGCGCGCCTCGACCACGTGGCAGCGGGCGTATTGCGCGCACTCCTGGCCGAGGCAGTTCTCGCGAGTCGAGGTGATCGTCGGCCACACGGGCGATTGCTCCGGCAAGTCGGTGAGCTCCGCAAGGTCGCCGGTCTTGGTCATCGCCGCCCAGCGCGACACGCGCGCGAGCAGGCGCGCCGTGCCGCGTGCCGGCGGAAACAGCCGCGCTCCGAGCGCTGTTGCAAGGCGAGCTCGAGCCGGTGGCGGCAGAGATAATTGGCGCGGCCCTTGAGCAGCGCCATTTTCACCGGAGCGCCGAGCGCCCGCGCAAGCATCGGCACGTCGCGGCGAAACAGCTGGTCCTGCAGCGTGCGCGTCCCGGTGGAGATGATGACGCTGCGTCCGGACAGCAGCGCCGGCACGAGATAGGCGAACGTCTTGCCGGTCCCCGTTCCCGCCTCGACGATCAGCGCCTCATCGAGCGCAAGCGCCCGGCCGACCGCGGCCGCCATGGCGGATTGCTCGGGGCGATAGGCATATCCGGGAATGACCCGCGCCAACGGCCCCTGCGGACCGAATACCTCGTTGTAGTCGCTGTCGATGGAAATTCTCCAGGGGCGCTCGGGCCCGGAACGCTAGCCTACGACGCCGCGGCGCGCGCGTCGCGCTTCGAAATGTCACTGGAATCGCGGCCATGGACTATTTGACGATGGCGCGAAAGCGCGCGAGCGCCATCGCTTTTGCCTGCAGGGCATGCTTCAGGCGCCAGCGGATGTGCGTGTAGTCGGCGGCCGTCGCGAGGCGCGGATCCCCGCCCACGGGCTACGACCGAGAGTTCTCCGGCCGGTCGAAGGTATGGCCGCCGTCGACCGAGTAGCTCACGTCGGCGCCGGCGCCCACGGCGGAGTTGGCGACGTAGCGCATGTGCTCCGGGATCGCAAAGTCGACTGTCGGCGGTGGCAGCGGCCTCGAGCCCGTGTTGCGGATCTCGAGCGTATAGAACACCTCATCGCCAGGCACGACCCGATCGGCCGGCACCAGCGTGTGATCCTGACGCACCGCAGCCGTCGCCTTGACTTCGAGCGTCGGCGGGACGCGGCGCTGTCCGCGCCGCAGAGCGGGCTCGCGAGGCACGCCGAGAACCAGCAACCAGAGGCGCGGACCGAAGCTTCCGTCAGAGTGCGTTGCATGCATGCGTTCAAGTATACCTCTTCCATTAAATCATGAGTTAGAGTCGACTTCTATAATCTCTACAGAAGATCCCGACGGCGCATCTTCGCAGCTCTGCCGCGGCGCCGCGCAGGGGTTGGCGGCGTCCCGAGCCATCTGTCATCCTTCCTTTTTGAGGAACGCTTTCGAGGATAGTTCCTATGGCCACCGCTGCCCAGCTCGTCCCGTCGCTTGGATCGTTGGACCGCGGGGTCGCGGCCTGGGTCGACGAAGTCGCGCGGCTCACGCAACCGGACCGCATTCATTGGTGCGACGGCAGCGAGGCGGAGTATCAATCGCTCGAGCGCGAGCTCGTGGCCAAGAAGGACTTGCTTCCCCTCAACCCGGCGAGCTTTCCCGGCTGCCATCTGCACCGCTCGCATCCCTCGGATGTCGCGCGCGTCGAGCATCTGACTTTCGTCTGCACGCAAGAACCGCGACGACGCGGGCCACAACAACCACTGGATGGCGCCCGCCGAGGCGCACGCCAAGATGGATGCGCTGTTCGCCGGCTGCATGAAGGGACGCACGATGTACGTGGTGCCCTACTGCATGGGACCGATCGACTCGCCGTACTCGCGCTGCGGCGTCGAGATCACCGACAGCGCCTACGTGGTGCTCAACATGGACCTCATGACTCGCATGGGCCGTCCCGCGCTCGAGCGCATCGCGCGCGAAGGCAAGTTCGTGAAGGGCTTGCACTCCACCGGCGAGCTCGACCCCAATCGGCGCTTCATCATGCATTTTCCCGAGGAGCTGTCGATCAAGAGCTTCGGCTCGGGATACGGCGGCAACGCCCTGCTCGGCAAGAAATGCCACGCGCTGCGCATCGCCAGCTGGCAGGCGCGCGATGAGGGCTGGCTCGCCGAGCACATGCTGATCGTCGGCATCGAGAATCCGCAGGGCGAAACGAATTATCTCGCCTGCGCGTTCCCGTCGGCCTGCGGCAAGACCAATCTCGCGATGCTGATTCCGCCGTCGAGCTACAAGGGCTGGAAAGTCTGGACGCTCGGCGATGACATCGCCTGGCTCCATCCGGGCAAGGACGGCCGGCTGTATGCGATCAATCCCGAGTCCGGCTATTTCGGCGTCGTTCCGGGCACCAACGCGAAGACCAACCGCAACGCCTATGAGACCATCCGCCGCAACACGATTTTCACCAACGTCGCGCTCACCGCGGATAACGAGCCTTGGTGGGAAGGGCTGCCAGGAAGGCCGGCCGGTGCTCGACTGGCAGGGCCGGCCGTACGATCCGGCCAACGGCCCGGCGGCGCACCCGAACTCGCGCTTCACCGTTCAGGCGCGGCAGAACCCGGCGTATTCGAAGCTCGCGGACGCTCCCGGCGGCGTGCCGATCTCGGCGATCGTGTTCGGCGGCCGGCGCCGCTCGCTCGCCCCGCTCGTCTATCAGGCGCGCAACTGGCCGCACGGCGTGCTGATGGGCGCCGGCTTGGCCTCGGAAACGACGGCGGCCGCCACCGGCGCGGTCGGCGTCGTGCGCCGGGATCCGATGGCGATGAAGCCGTTCGCGGGCTACGACTTCGGCGACTACTGGGCGCACTGGCTCAACGTCGGCGCGAAGCTCACCGTCGCCGCCGGCGATCTTTCACGTCAACTGGTTCCGCCAGGACGCCGCGGGCAAATTCTTGTGGCCGGGCTACGGCGACAATCTGCGCGTACTGCGCTGGATCATCGATCGCAGCAAGGGCAACACTCCTGCGCGCGACACGGCCATCGGCTTCCTGCCGCGGCCGCGGACCTCGACACGCGCGATCTGGATATCGCGCCCGCCGCGCTCGAGGAATTGCTCGCCGTGTCGCCGCCCGACTGGCACACGGAGTTCGAGCAGATCGGCAGCCTATCTGGCGGAGTTCGGCGAGCGGGTGCCGGCGGCGCTGCGGGCGGAGCTCGCGCGACGCGCTCGCCCGCACGCGAGCCTGATTCACTCCTCGCAGATGTAGCGGATGACCTGCGAGGAGTTGCTGTCCGGCGCCTTGCCGAGGCCGATCAACCCCTCGCCGCGAATCTGCATCGAGTCGCGGCGCACGAAGGCTTCCTCGCCATCCTTGCCGAGCACGAACGTGCCGTTGGTGCTCTGATCGATCAGCATGAACTTGTTGCGATTGAGCTCGACGCGCGCGTGCAAGCCGCGAAATCAAATTGCCCTTGACGACCAGATCGTTCTCCTCGGCACGGCCCATGGTGATGTTGGCGCGGCCGTCCTCGACCAGGATCTCCTGGCCCTGATAGCGCAGCCGCAGCCGATTGCCCTTGTTGGACGACGCGCGCGAGGTCATGGCGATCGCCGGCACCATGCTGGTGATGTCCTCGGGTCTGCCACAGCACCTCGAACAACGCGACCTCGCTCGAGCGGCCCTTGAGCGTCGCGATGTCGATCTGGCGCACCGAGGCGCGCCACTCGCTCGACAAGTGATCCACCATGGTCGCGGTGGTCATGATCTGCCCCGCCTTCGCCTGGCTGGTCATGCGGTTCGCGGTATGCACGGCCGAGCCGAAAATATCGCGGTTCTCGCGCACCACCGGGCCGAAGTTGCAGCCGATGCGGATGGCCACCGCCTGCTCCTCGACCTTGAGCGCCGGGTGCAGCGTGATCTGCTTCTGCATCTGCGCGGCGGCATTCAACGCATCGTCCGCCGTGGGGAAGGTCGCCATGACCTCATCGCCCATGGTCTTGATGACCGTGCCGTTGTTCTGCTCGGTCGCCGCCGCGCATCACCTCGATGCAGATTCCCACCATGTCGCGCGCGCGCAAGTCACCAAGCAACTCGTACAGCTTGGTGCTGCCGACGACGTCGGCAAACACGATGGCGAGTTCGACTTCCTTTCCCATGTTTCCCGCCGAATTATACTTAACCGGGCTGCCGCGCTTGAGCGTTTAGGCAGCCACCCCTTTTTCGAGCAATGATAGCGCCGAAAACAAGCTTTCCGGCGCGGCATCCGGCCGCGAAGCGACGTCGGACAAAAATCGACGCCAGGCTCGCGCGCCCTGCGCATCCGGCCATCAAGCCGTGCAAGTGCCGCGTGATCGAGTGCAGACGCACGCCCCGCTGCACGCTGCGCGCGCGCGTAGGGCACGAGGCGCTCCACGATCTGCCACGGCTCGGGAACGCGCCAGGCGGGATCGATGAGCGCCCGCTCGAGCTCGGCCAGGAGCGCCGGACGGTGATAGGCCGCGCGCCCCAGCATGACGCCGTCCAGGCCCGCCGCGAGATGCGCGCGCGCCGCGCCCGCCTCCGCCACGCCGCCGTTCAGCACGATGGGCAGATCGGGATGCTCGCGCTTCAGCCGATGCACGTAGTCGTACTTCAGCGGCGGAATCTCCCGATTCTCCTTGGGCGACAGCCCCGCGAGAATCGCGGCGCGCGCGTGCACGATGAGCGCCGCCACGCCCGCGCGCGCCGACCGCGGCGGCGAAGTCCGCGAAAAACTCGTAGTCGTCGCGCGCATCGATACCGATGCGGCATTTCACGGTGACCGGCAGCTGCGTGCTCTCGCGCATGCGCTCGACGCACTCGGCCACCAGCGCCGGGCGCAGCATGAGACAGGCGCCGAAGGAGCCGCTCTTCACCCGGTCGCTCGGACATCCGACGTTCAAGTTGATCTCGTCGAACCCCGCCGCCGCGCCGATGCGCGCCGCCGCCGCGAGCTCGAGCGGATCGGCGCCGCCGAGCTGCAGCGCAACCGGGTGCTCGGCCGCGTCGTGCGCGAGCAGGCGCGCGGCATTGCCGCGCACGATCGCGGCCGACACGATCATCTCGGTGTAGAGCAGCGCGTGCGGCGCGTAGAGGCGATGCAGGTAGCGGCAATGGCGGTCGGTCCAATCCATCATCGGCGCCACGCATAGCCGTCTATCGAGGGGCTGGCGCGAGTGTGGTGAATTCTGCACTTAGGCGCGCTCGGCGGCCCCGGCGTGCTCCGGCCGCCGCTGCTCAATGCGCTTGATTTTCGGGCGGCGCCTTTTGGACGCCTCCCACAGCTCGCGAGCGATCTGCATACCCATCCAGACTTCGGCGCTCGTGCCCAGGGCCTGGCCCAAGCGGATCGCGAGCTCGGCGGACACGGCGGCACGACCATTGACCACGCGCGACAGAGCGACACGCGAGACGCCGAGGCGCAGAGCGAATTCGGTCACCGTCATGCCACCATCGGCGCGCAGCACGGTATCCGCGAGGATAGCGCCGGGATGCGGCGGATTGTGCATTCGAGTCATGGTCCATCCCTCCAAAAAATCGCGCTACCCGCAATCCTGGTAGTCCACCAAGATCGCATCGCTGGCTTCGAAAGCGAACGTCACGCGCAAGTTCCCGTGCACCGTAATCGACCAATGCCCGGCGCAGTCGGCTGGCAAGGGATGCCATCCCCAGCCCGGCAAGTTCATATCGGTGGCAGTCGTGGCTGAATTGAGGGCGCCCAGTTGCAAACTCAATCGCCCCGCGGGACCCCGCTGAATTCCAGCGCTCGAACCTGTCAGGAAAAACCGCTCCAGTCCGGCGCAGCGGAAACTCTTGATCACGGAATCCAGTGTATCGCCTAGAGATACACGTGGCAAATGCCATTTTGTGCGGTGCGTCACGCTGTGCGGCGGGCACGGATCGCAGCGCGTCGCATGCGCTACACTGGCGCCCTTTCCTCAAGGCAGCGGACATGAAGCGAGAGACCATCGCGATACACGGAGGCTTCGACTCGCGACCCCGCCACCAAAGCCGTGGCCGTACCGATCTATCAGACCGCCGCCTATTCCTTCGACAGCGCCGAGCATGGCGCCGCGCTGTTCAATCTGGAGGTCGAGGGTTTCAGGTACACGCGCATCGCCAACCCGACCACATCCGTTCTCGAGCAGCGCGTCGCCGCAGCTCGAGGGCGGCGTGGCGCGCTCAGCGTCGCCTCGGGACAGACCGCGCTTTATTACGCGGCCTCAACGTGACGCAGATGGGCCGCAATATCGTCTCCGTGCCGCAGCTCTACGGCACGACCTATACGCTGTTCGCGCATATCCTGCCGAGCCTCGGAGTCACGGTGCGATTCGCGACGTCCGACCGCGCTGCGGACATCGAGGCGCTGATCGATGAGAACACGCGCGCGGTCTTCTGCGAGACGGTGGGCAATCCGGCCGGCAATGTCTGCGATCTCGAGGCGCTCGCGCACGTCGCGCACCGGCACGGCATGCCGCTGATCGTCGACAACACCGTCGCCACGCCCATGCTGGTGCGCCCGGTCGAGCACGGCGCGGACGTCGTCATCCATTCGCTGACGAAATTCATGGGCGGGCATGGCACGACGCTCGGCGGCATCGTCGTCGACTGCGGCACCTTTCCCTGGGCAGAAGCATGCGGCGCGCTTTCCGATGTTCACCCAGCCGGACGAGTCCTATCACGGACTCGGTGTACACCGAGCACTACGGCAAGGCGGCCTTCATCGGCCGCTGCCGCAGCGTCCACCAGCGCACGATGGGCGCGGTGCTCGCCCCGATGAACGCGTTCCTGCTGCTGCAAGGAATCGAGACCGTGGCGCTGCGCGTCGAGCGGCATGTGGAAAACGCACGCAAAGTCGCGGAGTTCCTGCGCGGCGACGCGCGCGTGCGACGGTGAACTATGCCGGATTCGCCGACAGTCCCTATCACGCGCTGGTGCAGAAATATCTGGGCGGGCGGGCGTGCTCGCTGCTCACCTTCGACGTTCGCGGCGGCCTGCCCGCGGGCGTGCGTTTCTACGACGCCCTGAAGCTCTTCAAAAGGCTGGTCAATCTGGGCGATGCGAAATCGCTCGCCTGCCACCCGGCGTCCACGACGCATCGCCAGATGAGCCCGCAGGAGCAGCTGGCGGCCGGCGTCGGCCCGGGCAGCATCCGCCTGAGCGTCGGCATCGAGCACATCGACGACATCCTCGCGGACCTCGATCAAGCACTCGCCGCCGCCGCCGCCGGCGCGCCTGCGGACTAGCGGCGCGGAAGATCGGTGCCCGAGCATTCCCTACCCGGTGCCGTCGCCGCGCTGTTCCCGAGCGCCGCCGAGCGCGCGCGCCTCGACGGCTGGCTCACGCGCGGCGCTGCTCGAGACGCTCGCCCGCGTGCGCCGCGGTCCCGTGACACCGACCATCGATATGGCGCGCTTTCGCCGAGGAACTCGCCGCGATGGACTTCGACACGCCGCGGCCGCTCGAGCAACTGCTCGACTGGACCCTCGAGCGCATGGAACACGGGATCGTGCAAATGACGAATCCGCGCTACTTTGGCTTGTTCAATCCGGGCGCGAATTTTCCTTCGCAATGCGCGGACCGCATCGCGAGCGTCTTCAATCCGCAGCTGGCGAGCTCCGCCTCATCGCCCGTTCCGGTCGCGCTCGAAAGCCACGTCATCCGCGCCGTCGCGCATCCGCGCGGGATTCGGCGCCGAGGCGAGCGGACATTTCGCCACGGGCGGTTCGGAGGCCAATTACACGGCGCTGCTATGCGCGCTCACCGCGGCCCACCCGCGATTTGCGCACGAGGGCGCGCGCGCTTTCCCGGGCGCCCGGCGTTCTACACCTCGCGTGAATGCCATATCGCGTGGCTCAAGATTGCGCACCAGGCGGGCGTTGGACGCGGCGCTTTGCGGCTCATTGCGACCGACGGACGGGACGCATGGACCCGCATGCGCTGCACAGGCGATCCGCGCCGATCGCGCGGCCGGCACCGTTCCTGTCATGCTGGTGGCCACCGCCGGCACGACCGGCGGCGGCATGATCGATCCGCTGCACGCCTGTGCGGATATCGCCCGGCGCGAGGACCTGTGGTATCACGTCGACGCGGCCTGGGGTGGCGCGGCGATCGCCTCCGAGCGCATGCGGGGGCTGGTCGCGGGCATCGAGCGGGCCGACTCGATCACGATCGATGCCCACAAGTGGCTGGCGACGACCATGGGCTGCGCGATTTACATCACGACGCGCGGCGCCGCTCCTGTCGGAGGCCTTTCACGCCTCCACGAGCTTCATGCCCTCGAGCCTCGCCGGCGTCGATCCCTACCTCAATAGCGTGCAATGGTCGCGCCGCTTCCTCGGGCTGCGCCTGTTTCTTTCGTTGGCCGCGGCCGGCTGGACGGGACTCGGCGCGCACGTCGAGCGCAGCGTCGCGGTGATCGCGCGAGGTGCGCGAGCGGCTGATCGCGCTCGGCTGGACGGTCGCCAACGATTCTCCGCTCGCGGTGCTCGATGTGCTGCCGCCCGGAGCTCGCGACGTCCGCGCTCTGGTGCGAGCGCGTGGTCGCGTCGGGACGCGCATGGGTCGCTCCGGCAACTGTTCGAGGGCCGCGACGTCGTGAGGATTTGCGCGACCCACGGCGAGACCTCGCGAGGCGGACGTCGAGGAGCTGGTGGCGACGCTCACTGCCGCCGCATGCTGAGTATTTTCTGCACCAGAGACTGAATGGAGCCCAGCGAGTGGAAATTCTCCGGCGTGATGTCAGACTTGCGGAATGGCGATATCGAACTCCACCTCGACGGCGAGCATCAGATTGACCATTTTCAGCGAGGTGACGCCGAGGTCGCTCAGCTGAGTATCGACCGGAAACGGGCTCGGAAACACCGCCGCGGAACCGCTCACCTGCTTGACCAGCAAGATCAGGCGGTTGGACACTTCCTCCGGACGTACTTCCACCCGCTAAGCCTCCAAAGTCGATATTTTTGATGATACCGTGTAGCAGCAACGCCGTCGAAGCTTGACATATCGCCGCCGGAACGCGTACTGCGTCACCAAGCCGCCAATTCCCGTTAACTTTATCTGGTCGGCGTCGGCATCTCTGACACATAATGTCGTCGCCACTTCCTCAGCGAACCGAGATGCTATGGAAGCCCAACGAGCCGCAAATTCCGGCGTGCAGATTTTGAACGCGGGCGGCACGAGCTACAGCGCTCGCGCGCGCCTCGCCGCGGATGCGGGCCTGCTGCATGCGCCGTCGGTCGACGCAGCCGCTCGTTTCCCGAGCGAAGCGTTCGCCGAGATCAAAAAGCAGCGGCTGCTCGGCGTCATGGTGCCGGAGGCGCTGGGCGGCGAAGGCGCGACGGTCGCCGAGCTTGCCGACGTGTGCTTCATCCTCGGCCAGGGGTGCGCATCGAGCGCGCTCATTTTCGCGATGCACCAAATCAAAATGGCCTGCATCATCCGCCACGCGAAAGGCAACGCGGCGCTCGAGCGCATCCTGCGCGAAGTCGTGGCCGAGCAATTGCTGCTCGCCTCCTCGACCACCGAAGGACAAGCCGGCGGCAACGTGCGCTCGAGCGAGGCCCCCGTCGAGCGTGTCGGCGATGAGGTGACGCTCGAGCGCAAGGCCACGGTCATCTCCTATGCGATGGAGGCGGACGGCATCGTCACCACCGCGCGGCGTGCGCCGGAGGCGGCTGCCACCGACCAGGTGCTGCTGGTGCTCCTCAAGAAGGACTACACGTTGGAGCGGCTGCAGTCGTGGGACACGCTCGGCATGCGTGGAACTCACAGCGAGGGGTTCACGCTGCGCGCCCGCGCGCCCGCCCAGCAAATACTCCCCGACCCTTACGAGAAGATCCACCCGCAAACCATGGTGCCGCACGCGCATTTGCTGTGGGGCTCGGTTTGGGCGGGAATCGCCGCCACCGCCACCGCCAAGGCACAGGCGTTCGTGCGCAATGCCTTGCGCGCCTCCGGCGGACAAATGCCGCCGGGCGCGGCGCATTTCACCCAGGCCGCATCGTCCTTGCGGACATTGCGCGGCGTGCTCAGCTCCGCGTTGCGCAGTTATCAGACGGTAATGACGGACGAGAAGGCGCTCGCGTCCCTCGAATTTCAAACGATGATCACGCTCACCAAGGTGCAGGCTTCCGAGCTCGCGGCCGCCACGGTCCTCGCCGCGCTGCGCGCGTGCGGGTTGTCCGGCTATCGCAACGACAGCGAGTTCAGCATCGGACGGCATCTGCGCGACATTCTCTCGGCTCCGCTCATGATCAACAACGACCGCATACTCGCCAATCTCGCGATGACTTCCGTCATGACCTCGCTACCGACCTCGATCAGTGGCTGAAGAAGGCCGCCTCTCCATGAACGCACCCCACGCCGCCGTCTCGGCATCGCCGGGCGAGGATCCGCTCGCTCATATCGCCGCTGCGTTATTCGCCTCGATGGGCGTCGACGGCGTCTATGCGCGCAGCGCGCTGTACGTGCGTATCTGCGAGGCTCTCGAGGCCTATATCACCGGCCTGCGCGAGCCCGATGTCGAAGTCATGCGCTTCCCGCCTGTGATGAGCCGCAAACAGCTCGAGAAGTCCGGATATCTCAAGAGCTTCCCCAACTTGCTTGGCTGCGTATGCGCGCTGCACGGCGCCGAGCCCGTCATCCGCGCGGCCGCCGATCGCCTGGAGCAGGGCGGCGATTGGACCGCAGCGCTGTCCGCGTCGGATCTGGTCCTCTCGCCCGCGGCCTGCTACCCCGTTTATCCCATCGCCGCGGCGCGCGGCGCGCTGCCGGCCGGCGGCTGGCAGTTCGATATCGAGGCCGACGTGTTCCGGCACGAGCCTTCGCGCAGCCTCGATCGGCTGCAGTCCTTTCGCATGCGCGAGTTCGTGAGGATCGGCTCGCCGCAGGAGATCGTCGCTTACCGCGAGCGTTGGCTGTCGCGCGCACCGCAAATCGCGGCCGATCTGTCATTGCCTCACACCCTCGACGTCGCCAACGATCCGTTCTTCGGGCGCGTCGGGCAAATGATGGCGGTGAGCCAGCGGCAGCAGGCATTAAAGTTCGAGTTGCTGATTCCGTATCACGCCGCTGCCGTGCCGACCGCCTGCATGAGCTTCAACTATCACCGCGAGCATTTCGGCGCCGTGTGGAACATGAACGACGAACACGGCGAGCCGGCGCACACGAGCTGCGTGGCGTTCGGCATCGACCGGTTGGTGGTGGCGCTGTTTGCCAATCACGGCGTCGATCCGGCGCATTGGCCCGCGGTCACCCGGCGCGCGCTCGGCCTTTGAGCTCGAAGCCGGAGCGATCTTGCCGCTCGATCCGCGCGTCAAGCGATTCCTGGAAGTACTGGCAGCGCGGAATTCGACCGGCGCGCCGGTTCCGAGCGTCGCCGAGCGGCGCGCACAGATTGTCGAGCTCATGAGGCTTGGCGGCCCCGCGCCGCCCATCGCTCGCGCCGAGACGCTGTCGATCCCCGGCTCAGCCGGACCCTTGAAGGCGCGCCTGTATTCTCCCGTCGAGGCTCGAGCCGGGTTGTTGCCGGGCATGCTGTATCTGCACGGCGGGGGGCTCGTCGCGGGCAGCCTCGACACGCACGCAACCATCGCGCAATCGCTTGCGCACTTCGGGGCGTGCCGCGTGCTCGCCCTCGACTATCGCCTGGCGCCGGAACACCCATTTCCCGCGGCGCTCGACGATGCGCGCGCCGCCGTCAAGATTTTGCGCGCGCGCGCCGCCGACTACGGTATCGACGCAGGACGGCTCGCGATCTGCGGCGACTCGGCCGGCGGCACACTCGCCGCAGCAGCCTGCCAGGCCGCTGCGCGCGACCAGGAAGCCGCCCCTCGCCCTGCAAGTGCTGCTCTGTCCCATTCTCGATTACAGCCGGCGCTCGGGCTCCCGTGCCGAATTCGCGAGCGGATATCTGCTGGATCAGGCGACGCTCGATCACGACCTGCGCCATTGCTTGCCGGGCGGCGCCGATCCGATGGACCCGCGCCTGTCGCCGCTGCGCGCGGCGGACCTATCCGGCGTCCCGCGCACCATCGTCCACACGGCGGAATTCGATCCGTTGCGGGATGAGGGCCGAGAATATTTCGAGCGTCTCGCCCACACCGGAATGGGCCTGTCCTATACTTGCCACGTGGGTATGATCCACCTGTTCTACGGATTGGGTGCCGTAATACCGTATGCCCGCAGCGCTTTCGAATCGATCGGGCGCGAGATCCGGGCGGCATTGGCTTAGAACGAGGAGTCGCGAGTGACGGAACGGGCCGCGGCAGAGCGCATCGTGCGGGAACTGCACCGGGCCCGCGTCAATGGCGACCTCGCCGGCATGTGCAGTCTGTTCGCGGACGACGGCCGCTTCGAGATCGCCGGAGCAAGCGCGGATAAGCCGATCGCGATCCGGGCGCAGGGCCTCGCCGAATTCAAGCCTTGGCTCGCAATGATGACCAAGGTATTCCGCTTGAGCGATTACCACCTGATCTCGCTGGTGATCGAGGGGCCCCGGGTCGCCGCGCACTGGCGGGTCAGCATTTTCTCCAAAGTCACGGGCGTCACCGTGCCGACCGAGCTGGTCGATCTCATGGAGCTTGCGGACGATCGCATCCGCACTTACAACGAGTTCTTCGTTCCCCGCTAAAGACCGAGCGAGAGCTGCGGCGAATCCGCTGCGGGGCGCTTGAACATCGTGGTGTCGAGCTCGTAGCGCTCATCAGCGGGCGCGAGTCCCAGCTTGCGTTTTGCCAGGTCGAAACGCGCGCGCAGGAGCTCGGCGTAGGCGCCGGTGCCTTTCATCCGGACCCCGAATTGCGAATCGTAGTCCTTCCCACCCCGCGCCTGATTGATGAGCGACATCACGTGCGCCGCGCGCTCAGGGTAGTGGTTCTTGAGCCAGTCGCGAAACAGGATCTTGAGCTCGTGCGGCAAGCGCAACAGCACGTACCCCGCCGAGCTTGCGCCTGCCTCGCATGCCCGCTCGAGGATAGCCTCCAGCTCATGATCCGTGATCGCCGGAATCACAGGCGCAACCAGGACTCCGACAGGAACCCCCGCCTGCGCCAGCTCGCGGATCACACGCAGACGCGCCAGCGGCGAGGCGGTGCGAGGCTCGAGCGTGCGCTTGATGTCGTCGCTGAGCGAGGTGATGCTCAGCATGACGGACACCAGGCGATCTCTGGCGAGGTCGGTGAGCAAATCGAGATCGCGCAAGATGAGCGCGCTCTTGGTGACGATGGTGACCGGGTGGCGACAGCGGGCGAGGACCGCAAGGATGCCGCGAGTGACTTCCAGCCTTTTCTCGAGCGGCTGGTAGCCGTCGGTGTTGATTCCGAGCGCGATCGGCTTGCAGACATAGGACCGCTTGGCAAGCTCGGACTCGAGGGTCTTGACGGCGTCGGCCTTGTAGAAGAGCTTGGTCTCGAAATCAAGCCCGGGCGATAACCCAAGATAGGCGTGGCTCGGCCGCGCGAAGCAATACACACACCCGTGACTGCAGCCGCGATACGGATTGATCGATTGCTCGAAGCCGACGTCCGGCGACGCGTTGCTCGTGATCACCGTGCGGGCGCTGTCCGGCAGCACCGTCTCGGCGACGCTGTCGGGCGTCGCGTCGCGATACCACCCGTCATCGACTTGCTCGACCGACAGCGAATCGAAACGACCGCTCGGATTCGAGGCCGCACCTCGACCCTTGAAGGTTTGATGACCGATGAATTTCGACGCCATGGACAAAACTCTACGCGGCCCCGCCAGCGCGGTAAATCCAGTAGTCGCCGGCGCTGACTACTGTATGAAGGGGCGAGTCGGTGCTTAGGTTGCCGGCGCGCTTTCGGATTCGCCGGCGAGACGGGCGGCAAGCCGCAGATCGGCCACCAAGGACTTGCGCAGCAAGCGGGCGTGCTCGCCCTCGGCGCGCAAAATGGCGGAGGGATGGTAGCTCGCGATGATCCGTGCCCCGTGCGCGTGCCGCAGCTCGACGCCGCGCGCCACGGCGATCGTCAAGGTGGCGCCCGTAAGCGCCCGCAGGGCGGTGCTGCCGAGGGCCACGAGGGTCCCCGGAGCAATCTCCGTGATCTCCTGCTCGAGCCAGACGCCGCAGGCGTTGATCTCGCGCAACCCGGGCTTCTTGTGCAGACGCCGTTTACCGCGCGGCTCCCACTTGAAGTGCTTGACGGCATTCGTGATGTACACGGATTCACGAGCAAGGCCCGCCTCCTCGAGTGCCTCATCGAGCAAGCGCCCTGCCGGCCCGATGAACGGATGGCCCCGAAGGTCCTCCTCATCGCCCGGCTGCTCACCGACGAGCATGATGGCGGCGTGGCGCGAGCCTTCGCCGTTCACTGCTTGGGTGGCACGCTTCCACAGATCACACCGGCGACAGTTGGCCGGCGCCTCCCCCGGTGCGGGGGGAGGCGATTTCAGCGGAAACACGGCTATGCCGCGGCAAAATTATTTCTCATGGGCGCGAATGCTAAGTCTCCCTGCGCGAACTGGGTGCCCGCGTTTGGGTGGTGGCGCTGTCCTCGAAGCGGGCAGGCTCCTGTAGGACGATTGCAAGCGACCGTAGGACGCGCGAGGACATGGGCATGCGTCATGCGCTCCTGCCCGTTTTTTCGCCGGACACCGACAATCGCGGCTTGCGATATGCGATCGCTCTGCAGTTCAGGAGTCGACAATGAAAGTATTATTTAGCGCCATGGTGGCGGCGGGATTGCTGGCGGGATGCATCAGCAGCTCGAGCCCGCCTCCTCCGCAAAAGACCACGGTGGTGGTCCCACCGGGCTCGACGACGACGGTCGTGTGCCAGAACGGCAATCCGCCGCCCTGCGATTGAGGTTGAGGGCGCCCGCCGGCGCGATCGAGCGTGGCAGAGGCCGCGTCTCGATTTTTCGCGCTTGACGCCAGGTCTGCCCGGCGAACAGCACAAGGTGCGTGTGCACCTTGAAGCCGGCTGACCGCAGCGCTTCGGCCGCCCAGGTATTGCAGGTGTGCAGAGCAGAGTAGCGGGCCACTGCACTGTAATAGGCGCTTCCCTCGTAGGGGCCCGCGGCGACGGGCAGAAGGTCGCCCTCGCCCGCAAGGCCGCGACGCACGAAACTCTGCACAGCCGCCGCCTGTGGGGCACTCAAGGCGAACTCGAGCACCTGCGTGGCGCCGAACGCTTGCGCGGGAGAATTCTCGAGCGTGGTAAGGAGAATCAGGCCGGGTCCCGGAAACAGCGCGCCCGCCAGCGTCGAGGTGCCCTTGCCCTTCGACAATAGGTAATGGCGGTCGCCGAACCCGAAGAACACATACTTCGCCTGCGGAAAGCGCCGCGCGATAAATGCGAGCCCGGGGTTCAAATCGTCTACGGCGAACCCCACATCGATGTGCCAGCGGCGCCGCGCCAGGTACATGATGACCTGTTGATGTGCGGGCGCCGCGTCGGCGGGAGGTGCGGCCGCCGCCGCCGGGCAGCCGCGGGCGGCAAATAACGCCACCCCAAGGAGCAGGGGCCCCAAGAGGCGCAGGAGCTTCAAACGAGCGGGCCGTCGGGCGAGGAAGCCGCGACCGGAAGCGTCGCGCAGACCTTGAACCCGGCCCCGGGTGCGCTCGACAGCAGCAAAGAGCCGCCGAAAGCCGCGGTGCGCTCGCGCATGCCGATGAGACCCAAGCCCCTGCCGGGGACGGCGAGGTCGGCGCCGCGTCCGTCATCGCTAATCGTCGCCTCGACGCACTCCGACCTCTCTCCGGCACGCACCGCGGCGATGCGAATGTCGACGCGGCGCGCCTGCGCGTGACGAGCGATGTTGGTCAGCGACTCTTGCACCAAACGAAATAGCGCAAGCGCGCGCACCGCGTCCAATCTCGACAGGTCGCATTCGAGCGCCAAGTGGATACGAGTCGACGGCAAGCGGTGGCGCCAGTCACCCACGCAATGCTCGAGCGCGGCGGCAACGCCGAGCTCGTCGAAGGCCACGGGCCGCAGCTGACGTATCAACCCGGCCACTACGGCATACACGCGGTCGATATTCTCGATCATCGCCGCGGTGGCCGTCCGCGCAGCCTCTTCGGTCGGCGGAATCACCTCGCGTACCGCCAGGGCATCGAGCTTGATCGCATTGAGAGTCTGGCCGAGCTCATCGTGCAGGTCGCGTGCCAGCGCCTTGCGCTCATGCTCTTGCTTGTCGACGTATTGCTGCGCGAGGCGCTGGTTCTCGGCAAGCGCCTCCGCGAGTCGGGCCTCGGTCGCGCGTCGCAGGTCGAGCTCCCGGCTCGCCTCGAGATAGCGTCGGGTCGAGAACCAGATCAAACATGCTGCGACCACCAGCAGTATTCCCGGCAGCTCATCGACTTGTAGATTTTCATGCCGGCGCATCCAGCCGACCATCGCCTCGCTCAGATTCAAGCGCACGCACGTCACGGCGGCCGCGAGCGAAACGATCACGATCGCGAGCGCGTCGCGCCGCGCGTTGCTCCTGCCGGTGATGGACTTGCGCGCGCTCTTCGGCATGCCGCCTATGATGCCGCAAGCGCACACTTCGCGTCAGAGCCTTGAGGCAATTCGCGGTGGAGAGTACCGTAAGAGCCGGCTCAAAAGGGAGGCTGAGGTGAAACCAGGCGAACAGAGCGCTCGCGGTAGATATGCCATTCGGCTGCATGGGCCGGGCTGGACCGCCGCCGCCGTGATTCTCATGGCGGCTTGGTTGATTCCGGGTGTCGGCGCAGCGGCGTCCCCCGCGGCAACTCCGGTGCCGACTTCGCAAGCCGAGTTCGGCGGACAATGTCCCGAGGCGCTCGCCGAAGGTCAACATGTCATGACCGACTGTTCGGTGACCTGGACGGACAAGGACGGCAAACTATTTTGCTTCAGCACCCAGGCCGCAAAGAAAACCTTCCTGTCGAATCCCACCGAGAAGCTCCAGCGGGCCCGCGAATTCATGGCGGCGAGCAACGTGGAGTCGACCGAGACCGCCATGCAATCGTTCACATCGAGCGATGCGGAGGCGCTGGTGCGGACTGCGATCGAGACGAAGGTCAAGGCGAACGCGGGCCTTTATCCGCTGGATGATGCGCGCAACGGCGACCAGCTGAAGCTCGCGTACGACGACATCGATTTCACCCGCACGATCGACGGCTATGGATTCTTCCCCGACGTCAAATTTCACGATCCTGCGGATCCGCGCAAGAAGTATCTGATCGATTTCTGGGTCGTGCCGGTCGCCGGGCAGCTCGCCATCCAGGAGACGCGCATCTACAAGGACCCGCTTGAAGTCGATGGGCAATGGACCACCATGGCGCGGCAGCCCGTGCCCTGGTGGTGGATCCCCGCCTCCGAGCATCCGGGTCACCTCGCGACCAAGCGCGGCTGGGAGGTCATGTCCGCCGTCGAGCAAAATGCCATGCACGTGAGCGCCCAGAATCACGGCGTGTTCAAGCTCAAGGACGACAAGACCGGCAAGGAGCTCGAGCTCGAGTTCGTCGACACGCACCAGCCGGTAAGACAGCTCGACGCGGACGGGCATTATTTTGCATGCACGGATTTCCGCGTGGTCGGCAGCAAGAACGAGATCTACGACATCGATTTCTGGGTGACCGACAAGAACGGCACCATGAGTGTCGACCAAACGAAGGTGCACAAGGTGCCCGAGCTCAAAGATGGGCAATGGGTGCAGGTGCCGCGCTACGAGTGGAAGGATCTCGGCACGTCCCACGTCGTTCCCTGAGTGGGGCGCCTCGAGGCTTCCTAGGGTGCCCTGAAGTAAGGAAAGCTGGCGGTCGGTTGCGGCATGGCGATGTGAAAGCCCTGCGCAAAGGCGATGCCCAGCCGGCCGAGCTCCGTGAGCACGGCGGCAGATTCCACCCGCTCCGCGATGGTCTGGATACCCATCGACTTGCCGACCTGGTTGATCGCTTCGACCATGCTGCGATCCACGAGATCGCGCGTCACGTTCTCAATGAACTGCCCGTCGATCTTCAGATAGTCGACCGGCAAGTTCTTCAGGTACATGAATGAGGACAGTCCGCTGCCGAAATCGTCGAGCGCGAAATGGCAACCCCGCGCCTTGAGCTCGCGCATGAAATGCGCGACGTTGCCGAGATTCGCGATGGCGGCCGTTTCGGTGATCTCGAAGCACATGGCTCCCGGGGCGAGGTCATGGGCGCCGAGCTGTGCGATCACATACTCTAGGAACCGCTCATCGTTGAGCGACGTGCCGGATAGATTGACCGCGATGGTGTAGGGCCTGATGCCCGAACTCGTGCGGTGCACGACTCGATCGAGCGCCTCGCGCACCACCCAGCGGTCGATGGAGGGCATCACGTTGTAGCGTTCCGCGGCCGGGATGAACTCCGCCGGCGCGACCAGCGTGCCGCTCTCGTCGCGCAGGCGCAGCAGAAGCTCGTAGTGCTCGGGCTGGGCGAGGCGCGGACCGATCGGCACGATCGGCTGGTAGAAGAGCTCGAAGCGCCCCTCATCGCACGCGCGCGTGAGCCGCGACACCCAGTGCATCTCGCGATGCCGCTCGGGCACGTTGTCCGGCTTATAGAGTTGCACGCGGTTGCGGCCCTGATCCTTCGCGGCATAGCACGCGACGTCGGCGGCGCTCATGACGCTCGCGACCGTCGGAGTATCCGCGGTGATCTCCACGATGCCGATGCTCACACCCACCGCCAGCACGCCGCTCTGCCAGATGAAGCGGTAATCCCGGATCGCCTGACGGAGCGTATCGGCGATGCGCAACGCCTGATCGAGCGAACAATCGGCGAGCAGCACTCCGAACTCGTCGCCACCGAGCCGGGCAAGCGCATCGCCCGAGCGTACGCGCGACTGCAACACCCCCGTGATCTGCCGCAGCAGCTGATCTCCCGCGGGGTGCCCGCAGGTATCGTTGACCAGCTTGAACTGATCGAGATCGAGATACAGGAGCACCTGCCGGCAGGCCGCGTCCTGGCGCACACTCTCGACCGCTCGGGTCAAGCGATTCTCGAATTCACGCCGATTGATGAGGCCGGTGAGCGCATCGTGGCTCGCCTGGTAGTGCAGCGCCCGATGCATGCGCCGCTCTTTGCTCACATCGTGAAACACCATGACGGCGCCGATCAAGTTGCCCGCGCGATCGCGTATCGGCGAGGCGGAGTCCTGGATGGCAATCACCTGGCCGCGGCGCGTGACGAGCACCGTATGCTCGGCGAGTCCCAGCATCTGACCTTCACGCAGGCAGCGCACGATGGGGCTTTCGGAGGCCTCGCGGGTGGTTTCGTCCACCACGGTCAAGATATTACCGATCAGCTGCGACTGCGCCTCGCGGTTCTCCCATCCCGTCAAGCTCTCCGCGACCGGGTTCATATAGTCGATCCGGCCTTCGGAATCGGTGGTTATTACCGCATCGCCGATCGATTGCAGCGTGACTTGCGCGCGTTCCTTCGCCTGGAATACCGCGGTCTCCGCCTTCTTGCGCGCAGTGACATCGGCGATCGATCCCTCGAAGCCGATCAGGCGGCCCTCGTTGTCGCGCACCGCGCGGCCGTTGTCGACCACCACCAGCATGCTGCCGTCCTTGCGGCGCAGGACATATTCCTCGTCGCGCACCTGACCGTCGCTCTCCATGCGCCGCACATAGGTGTCCCGGTCGCTGGGATACCAATAGAGCGATCCGGCCGAGAGCTCACACAGCTCCTCCGCCGAGGAATAGCCCAGCATCTGCACGAAAGCTGGATTGACGACCAGCAGACGGCCGTCTCGAGTCGTGCGATACACACCCTCCATGACACTCTCGAACAAGCTGCGGAACTTGGCTTCGCTGTCCCGCAGGGCGTCCTCGCCGCGCCGCCGCTCGATCGCAATGCCGGCGATCTGACCCATGCGCGACATGAGATCCTGATCGCGCGATGACGGCAGCCCCGGGTGGCATCGGTACACCGCGATCGTGCCGACGACCTGGCCGTCGGAAGCGTGGATGGGAGCCGACCAGGCGCTGCGTAGACCCGCCTGCTGGGCCGCTGCGCGGCGATATTCCCAGAATGCATCGCTCTCGATGTCGGCGACGGTGATCGGACGCGAGAGGTATACCGCGGCGGAGCACGAGCCGAAACGGATCCCCACCGGGGACAAGTCCATGGCCGTGACGAACTCCCGCGGCAGGCTCGGCGCGACCCCATAGCTTAACGCCTGGCGCTCCGCATCGAGAAGGCTGATGCCGCAGAAGCTCGCGCCCATGACGCGCTCGATGGCCTCGCAAATCGCACCGAGCGCGGCGGGCAATGCGGCATTCGCCGCGATTTTTTCGAAAACCCGGCGCTCGCCCGCCGCGATCGCGTCGTTGCGCTTGCGCTCGGTGATGTCGGTGATACTCGCGCGGATCAGACGGCGATTCGAGCTCGGCAAGCGCACGAAGCGCACCTCACACGGCATCGCATGCCCCGCGGAGTCGCAATGCACCCATTCGAACACCGGCGCCTCGCCCGCGAGAGCGCCGTCGATGAAGCCGCGCGTGAGGCCGAACGACGGCGTCCCGTCCGGCTGCATGGGCGGGGTGATTTTCTCGGGACCGCACGCGAGCAGGGTCGCGCGGTCCATTCTGAAGAATCGGCAGGCATTGTCGTTGACATCGACGAACTTGCCGCGATCGACGTCGAACACCACGATCACTTCCGGCGCATGCTCGACCAACGTGCGGTAGCGCGCCTCGCTCTCGCGCATGGATTGCTCGGAGAGGTGCCGCTCGGTGATGTCACGGATGCAGACGATGTAGCCGTCGCGCCGGTCGAGCGGCGCCTTGCTCACGGCGATCTCGAGGGCGACCCGCGTCCGGTCCTTGGTCAGACCCCAGGCATGATGCGCCGCGAGATCGACATGGGTGTCCTCGATCTTGGCGGCGCAGTCCTCGAGAAACTCGACGGTGCTGCGCGGCGCGAGCTCGGGCAGCAGGTAGCTCAAGGTACGGCCGTATATCTCGGCGAGTGCGTAGCCGAATATGCGCTCGCCGGTCGGATTGCAGGTCTCTATGTGGCCGCTTTCATCGACCGTGAGGATGGCATCCTTCACGTTGTCGAGAATGGCCTGCAGGTGCGAGGCAGTCTCCTCGCGTATCTCGCGCGTCAGAGCCTGCGCCTCGTCCGACATGAGCCGCATGGAGCGCACGATCCCGCGGCGCTCCGCATCGATGCGGTCGTAGTGATCGCTCACGCTCTTCAGGAGCGCGCGCACATCGAGCTCACCGCCGGCGGCACATGCCTCGGCTAGCTGTCGTTCGAGCAAGCGGTTAAGGCCGGCCTCCGTGGGCGCTTCATCGTTTAAAAGGGCGGCCGCAACATCGCGTGACAAGTAAAGAGATCTCCCGCGCACGAGCGAGCGCGCGTCATGCGCGTCGGCATCTTCAATACTCGAGTGTTAGGGGGATGGCGCGCCAAAGCCGTGACGTGCGTCTCGGTTCGCCCAATAATCGGTTAACTAGGCCCGGAACCCGGGCGCCGGGCTCCCCGGGCCGCGGCGGTCAGCTCTCGTCGGCGGTCTCTCGCTCGGAACGCTTGCGGTCGGTTTCGCGCAAGTTCCGCTTGCGCAAACGAATAGACCCCGGCGTGATTTCGATGAGCTCGTCGTCGTCGATGAACTCCATCGCCTGCTCCAGGGAGAAGCGGATGGGGGGCGTCAGCACGACGTTCTCGTCTTTGCCCGCGGCCCGCATGTTGGTCAATTTCTTGCCCTTGAGCGGGTTGACCACCAGATCGTTATCGCGGCTGTGCAAGCCGATGATCATCCCCTCGTACACTTCCTCGCCGGGACCGATGCACAGCCGCCCGCGCTCCTGCAGGCTGAACAGTGAATAGGCCAGCGCGGGCCCCTGCCCGTTCGCAATCAGCACGCCTTGCGGCCTCTGTCCGAGCTCACGGGGCACGACCGGCCCGTAGTGATCGAACACGTGGTGCAAAAGGCCCGTGCCGCGGGTCATGGTGCGAAATTCCGTCTGGAAGCCGATCAGGCCGCGCGAGGGAATCATGTAATCGAGGCGCACCCGGCCGCGTCCGTCCGACTGCATGTCCTTGAGCTCCGCACCGCGGCTGCCGAGCGCCGTCATGATGTCGCCCTGTGCGTCGTTGTCCGCATCGACGGTGACCTGCTCGTACGGCTCGTGTGCGACGCCGTCGATCTGCTTGATGACCACGCGCGGACGTGAGACGGCGAGCTCATAGCCCTCGCGACGCATATTCTCGAGCAACACGCCGAGGTGCAGCTCGCCGCGGCCGTACACGACGAACTTGTCCGGGTCGGCGGTCGGCTCGACGCGCAACGCGACGTTGTGAATGGACTCGCGCTCCAAGCGCTCGCGAATCTGGCGGCTGGTGACGAATTTGCCGTCGCGTCCCAAGAAAGGCGAGGTGTTGACCTCAAACGTCATGCTGATCGTCGGCTCATCCACGGTGAGACTCGGCAGCGGCTCGACATGCGCGGGGTCGCACAAGGTATCGGAGACCTTGGGTTCCGGTATGCCCGCAAAGGCGACGATGTCCCCGGCTCCCGCCGACTCCACCTCGACTCGGGTGAGCCCGTGGAATCCGAGGATCTGGGTGATCCGCTCCGAACGCTGCTTCCCGTCCCGCGCCACCACGGTCACGGGCATCCCGCGCTTCAAGGTGCCGCGCTTGATGCGGCCGATGCCGATGGCGCCCACATAGCTCGAGTAATCGAGCAAGGTCACCTGCAGCTGCAGCGGACCGGCCTCATCCACATCCGGCGGCGGACAGTGCTCGACGATGGTCTTGAAGAGCGGTTGCATGTCGCCGTCGCGCACCGTCGGCTCGAGACCCGCGAAGCCGCGCAGCGCCGATGCATACACCACCGGGAAATCCAGCTGCGCGTCCGTGGCGCCCAGCCGATCGAACAGGTCGAAGGTCTGGTCCAGCACCCATCCCGGACGCGCCTCGTCGCGGTCGATCTTATTGATAACCACGATGGGCGAGAGCCCGTGCTTGAATGCCTTCTGCGTGACGAATCGGGTCTGCGGCATCGGACCGTCGACAGCGTCCACCAGCAGCAGCACGCAGTCGACCATGGCAAGCACCCGCTCGACCTCCCCGCCGAAGTCCGCGTGTCCCGGGGTATCGACGATATTGATGCGGTAATCGCCCCAGGTGATCGCCGTGTTCTTGGCAAGAATGGTGATGCCGCGCTCGCGCTCGAGCACATTCGAGTCCATCACGCGCTCCTGCAGGTCCTTGCGGGCGTCGAGCGTGCCCGACTGGCGCAGGAGCTGATCGACCAAGGTGGTCTTTCCATGGTCGACGTGCGCGATGATGGCAATGTTGCGAAGTTGAGAAGTCACAGGAACCTCGAGACGAAACCGCCCATTGTAGGCTGAATGGGACCGGTTCGCTCGGGTTCAACGGTCGATCTACCGCCGCGGCGCGATTTTCTCTTTAGGTTCCGCGATGCGCCACGTCTGCCGGCTGCGCGCCAGGGCCCCCGCCTGAGGGGGTCGAGCCGGTGGCGCCGGCGCTGCCCACCAGAATGGGCACCGAAAAGACGCGCGAGTCCGAAGTCTGGTCGTGCTGCAGGCTGACGGACAAGGTGAGCAGGTAAAACCCCTCGGCGATCGGCGTCACCTTGATGCTGTGGCGGTAGACCTGGGCTGCCTCCACCGCGGGAAACTCGAACTGCCCCTCGGTGGACTCGACCTTGAGACCGTCTGAGCCCGTGACCGCGACGGTGGCGGATCGGGCGGCGGTCTGCGGCAAGAGCGCAATCGCGACCTCCAGAGGCTGTCCCTGGATGGGGCGCTGAAGCAGATCGAACTTGAGCTCCACGGGACCTTGGGCCTTGCCCTGCGCCACCGCCTCGACCATGCCGGCGGTCAACTGCTGCGGGTCGGACGCCTGACTTGGCGCGGCAGCCTGTACGCCGGTCTTCGGCTTGGCGCGGGCCGCGGGCGCGCTGCCCTGGTTCCGGTGGCAGGCCGCTGTGCAGGCGAACGCAAGGAGGATGATGACTCGCAGCTTCATGACGGCCCTATGATCCCGAAGTTGCATGGATCTCGACGTTCCATGATCCAGAAATACGATGCGGTTCACAACTCGAGCGGCGGCTCGAGGACCGCGGCGAGTTGCTCATCGAGCGAGCGGTAATGCTGCTCCCAGTACCGCGGCTCGGCAAACCAAGGAAATGCCCGCGGGAATGCCGGATCGTCCCAGCGCCGCGCCAACCACGCGGAGTAATGGATCATGCGCAAGGCCCGGAGCGATTCGATCAATGGGAGCTCGCGCCGGTCGAACGGCAGGAACTGCTCGTACCCCTCGAGCATATCGGTGAGCTGCGCCCGCATCTCCGCGGGGCTCCCCGCGAGCAGCATCCAGAGGTCCTGAATCGCCGGGCCGGTCACGCAATCATCGAGGTCGACGAAGTGCGGACCCTGATCGGTCCACAGGATGTTGCCCCGATGGCAGTCTCCGAGAATGCGGCCGAGCGCGGCTCCCCGCCAGTTGCGGGTTCGCCGGCCGACCTCGCGCAGCAGCTCGGCCGTGACCGCCTCGTACTTCGGCGCGAGATAATCCGGCAACCAGCCGCCGTCGAGCACGAAATCACGGGATTTGATGCCGAGCTCCTCGACGTCGAGACGAGCGCGGTGGCGGAACGGGGCGCTGCGCCCGACTGCGTGGATTCTGCCCAGAAACCTGCCCACCCACGCCCGCTCGTCCGTCGTGCCGAGCTCCGGCCAGCGTCCCCCGCGGCGCGGGAACACGGCATAGCGAAACCCGCGGTGAAAGTGGAGCGTCTCGCCGTCACGGCCCAAGGGTGCGACTACGGGAATCTCCTGCGCGGCGAGCTCGGTTGCGAAGGCGTGCTCCTCGCGGATGGCGGCATCGTCCCAGCGCCCGGGACGGTAGAACTTTGCAACCACCGGCGAGCCGTCCTCGATACCGATCTGGTAGACCCGGTTCTCGTAACTGTTGAGCTCCAGGATGCGTCCGTCGCAGCGAAATCCGACGGCCTCGAGCGCATCGAGAACCGCTTCGGGAGATAGCTGCGCGTAGGGTGCTTGGATGCTCATCTCGGGAATTCTACGCGCAGAGGAGACGCTCCCGCGGCTGAGCCTTACGATAGAATGCGCCCCATGCGATTGCCCCGCCCCAGATCCTTGAGCGGCCTCATGCTGATCGGCTTCACGATCGTCGCCGCGCCGCTGCTGTTCGCGATCGTGAACGCGGCTGTGCAGATGAATCGGTTGTCGAACCGCAGCGAACAGCTGGTGGTGCGCGGCATGCAGGGGAGCGGTGACAACCAGCGCATGTTCGTGGAAATCGCCGCCCTCGAGCGCACCGCACGGCTCTATCAAATCCTGCCGAACAGCGATTTGCTCGAAGTCTATGCGCGCAATCAAGAACGGCTGGAAAACACGCTCAATGAGCTCCTCACGCTGCCGCTCAGCGAGCAGGCGCAGTCCGATATCCGCGCCATCAAGGCCGAGGCGGAACGGCGCGCGGTCGAGCTGCGCT
>CAVWME010000025.1:0-461854 GCA_963755935.1 uncultured Gammaproteobacteria bacterium | reverse complement strand
GTATTGCCCACCACCGTGATCAGCTGCGTCAGTTGCTTGGACTGGGCGGCGTAATATTCGGTCTCGCGCTCGACGTCGACTTTGAGCTGTGGATCGGTGGTGAGTGCGTCCTTGAACGTCCCGAATTCGCTCGCACCGGTGAGCAGACCCACGGCCGAGCTGTAGCCCGGGCGCTCGATCGCGGAGCCGACCGTGTCGACGTCGGCGAGCAGCTCCGACTCGTGCACATCGCCGTTCGCAGTGAACACGCCCGTGACCGTCCAGTCGGCGTTACGCAAGTGCAAGACGCTGCCGGGAGTCAGCCCGCGGAATTGCTTTGCCGCGCCCGCGCCGGCGATCAATTCGCGCACCGCGGGACGAAACATGCGGCCGGACACGATCTTGAGTTCCGGGCGCACGTTCTCGACCTGCAGGCCGACGCCGCGCAAGGTGACGTTCGAATCGCTCCCCGTATCGAGCTTCGGTAAGTTGACGACCGTGATGATCTCCGCAGAGAGCAGCGCCTTACCTGCGGCGTCCTTGGCAAGACCGGGTGCATTCGCGATCGTGTCAACGTCGCTTCGAGTCAAGTTGCTGTTGAGCTCGGCGTCGGATCCGCCGCGCAGCACGATGACACGATCGGTACGCCCGCTATCCGCCATGGTGTGGCGAAAGCCGGTCGCCATGGCGAGCACCGACACGAGGACCGCGACCACGCCGGCAATGCCGATCACGATCACGCTCGAGGAGCCGGCGCGTTGCGGCAGGGTCTGTATGCCCATCGAGGTCAAGGCTATGAGTTGCTTGAGCATGGTCTTCCCGCGCGAGCTACTAGCGCTTCTCCATCAGAGCGTCCACGACGTTCAACCGCATCGCGCGCAGCGCCGGCGGGGTGCCGACCAGCAGCGCAAGCAGCACCGCGAGGCCGAGTCCGCGAGGCAGCAGCCAGGGCGAGGTCACGATGCCTTGCAGCACGCTGCGTATCACCGGAAGCAGGGCATAACTTGCCGTGAGACCGACGATGGCGGCCAGCAGACAAAGCAGCAGCGATTCGGCAATCACGAGGCCGAGCACCTTCGTGTCACTGAATCCCAAGGTCTTCAGCACCGCGAGCTCGGGCGTGCGCTCGCGCACCGCCTGCATCATGGTATTACCCGTGAGGAACAGCAGCGTGAAGAAAACGGCGCCCAGAATTGCCCGCAGCACGAATCCCACGTCACCGAACTGTTTCACGAACGACATCGCGAAATCCTTGGCCGGCTGAGTCTTGGTCTCGTTCGGCGAATTCGCGAACAGCGCGTCGATTTTTTGCGAGATCTGCCCGGATTGCGACGGATCGACGACGCGCTCTTCGAGCCATCCGACCTCGCCTTTGCCGAAGCTGCGGCCCTCGTCGAACAGCTCGTAGTGAAACAACACGGTGGAGGATTGCTGGCCCGCCTGCGTCGGATCCTTCACGGCGTAGGTGCCCACGATGTCGAAGGTCCAATCCAGCGAGCCGTCGGACTTTTGTGTCCATATGGTCGAATGCAGCGGCAGCTTCTGCCCCACGTGCCAGCCGAACTTCTTCATGAGGGCGGAGTTGACGAGCGCGCCCGAGCGGGTGTTGCGGAAGGCCGCCATTTCGGCATCGCTCACCACGAATTCATCTTTGTGCAGATCGAAATAGGTGGGCGTATCGATGGGCAGCGCGAATACGAAGTTCTTCGATTCCTGGTAGTACCCGCCGAACCAAGTGATCCAAGTCACGACGGCCACGCCTGGAACGGCGGCCACTTGCTGAACGTCGGAGAAGGGCAGCTGCAGCGTGAGGGAGAATTTGTTCGTCGTGATGAGCTTGTCGACACCGGTCACGCCCGTCTGCGGGTTCTCGAATGTGTCGCGGATGGTGTCGAGCGCGCCGTAGAGCAGGAACGCCACGGCCACCGACAGTAGAGTGAAAATCGTGCGTGTCTTGCGGCGCCACAGGTTGGCCCAGAGCAGCGGTAGGTATTTCATGGGCGCCGCTCTTCAGGCTGCGAGCGTGCCGGCATCGAGCAGCGCGCCCTTGTCCATGTGCAAGCTGCGGCTGCCGAATTCCGCCGCCTTTGGATCGTGCGTCACGATCACGATCGTCTTGCCATGCTCGCGATTCAGGACCTGCAGCAAGTGCAGAATCTCGTCGGCGGACTTGCGATCCAGATCGCCGGTGGGCTCGTCGCACACCAGGAGCGGGGCATCGGCGACGAGGGCGCGTGCAATGGCTACCCGCTGCGCCTGGCCGCCCGAGAGCTCGGCCGGTTTGTGCTTGGCGCGGTCGGCGATGCCGACCAGGGTCAGGGCGGCGAGCGCGTTCGCCGCCCGCCGCGACGCGGATAGATGAGTGAGCAGCAACGGCAACTCGACGTTGCGCTGCGCGTTCAGCATCGGCATCAAGTTGTAGAACTGGAAGACAAAGCCGACGTGGTGAGCCCGCCAGCGGGCGAGCTGGCCGCTGCTCATGCGATCCAGGCGTTCGCCCGCAACGGTGAGCTCTCCAGACGTGGGCGAATCGAGGCCGCCGATCAGGTTGAGCAGTGTCGTCTTGCCCGAGCCGCTCGGGCCCATCAGCGCCACGAATTCGCCTTGGGCGATGTCCAGGTCCAAGCCGTCGAGCACGGGCACGTCTTGCTTGCCGCGCGTGTAATGCTTGACGACATTGCGCAGGCTCACGATGGTCTCGCTCATGCCTTCTTCCCTCGCTGCCGCGTGGACGCGGCTAGTTTTCGATGCGAACTCTGACGCCGTCCTTCAAGAGGGCGAAATCACCGACTGCGACTCGCTCGGCGGACTGCAGTCCCGACAGGACGGTCACCTGATCCGCGCCGCTCGCGCCGAGTTTCACGGCGCGGCGCTCGACCGTGGAGTCGTGCACGACATACACCACCCCGACCGGTCCCGACACCTGCACGGCAGCGGCCGGCAAACTGAGGCCCGGGACCCGGTGCACATCTCCCTCGACCGGCGAGCTCGCTAGAAATGATACCCGAACACCCATTTCAGGAAGAATACGCGGGTCCTTCTGATCGAGCGCGATACGCACCGTCACCGTGCCCTTGCTGCGGTCGGCGGTCGGGATGACGGCAATTACGTGCCCCGGGATCTGCCACTCGGGGTACGCGTTGAGCTTGGCCGTGACTTTCTGGGCCGGCTCGACCCGGTTGATGAAGTTTTCGTTCACGTCGACCTGGATCTCGAGGGAGTCCATGTCGACGATGGTGCCGATGCCGGTGCGGGTGAATCCGCCCCCGGCGGACAGCGGCGAAACGATCTCGCCGGGCTGGGCGGCCTTCACCGTGACGACGCCGCTGAAAGGGGCGCGCACGATCGTGTCGGCCAGATTGCGGTCCGCAACTTCGACATTGCGCAGCGCCACCTGGATGTTGCTGCGCTGAGTGGCCAGTTCGGCCGTCAGCGCATCCATGGAAGTCTTCGAGTTATCGAGGGCGGCCTGGCTGACGAAGTGACCCTTGACGAGGCTCGTCTGCCGGTCGAAGTCGCGATGCGCGTTGGCAAGGTTGACCTCTGTCTCGGCGAGCCCTGCCCTGGCAAAGTCGAGCTGAGCTTGAGCCGCCGCCAAAGCCGCGCGCACGTTGCTGTCGTCGAGCCGCGCGATGACCTGGCCTTCGCGGACATGATCGCCTTCCTCGATGTCGAGCTCGACCATCTTGCCCGTGATCTTGGATGCCACCGTGGCCTCGCGGCGCGCCACGATGTAACCGGAGGCATCGAGGATGGACCCCGCGCTGCCTGCACCCGCGTCGGCGAGCGGCTGCGGGGCAACGACGCGCACGGGAACGTCCGAGGAGCGCCGCCAGAACCAGCCGCCCGTCGCTGCAGCGATCAAGACCAGCGCGGCTACGGCAATGAGCCAGATTCGGGCGGACCCGGAACGGGGGGCTCTGTGCGGTCGATTCGCAGCTGATTGAGGAGCGCCGCTTTATCGTCCATGAAGCGGGGCGCCCAGCGACAGCGGCGATACCAGAACTATGGTCACATTGGCAGGGACGATGGCAGTACGCCTGGCGGTTTGGATCGGCCGCCCAATTTGACTGGAAGGATAATGGGGGGACGTGGGCGTGTCCAATAGGGCAAAATATCGCTGCCCGCGGTGGTTTGTTCGGACGGAGAGGTGGCAGAGCGGTTGAATGCACCGGTCTTGAAAACCGGCATCGGAGCAATCCGATCGCGAGTTCGAATCTCGCCCTCTCCGCCAAGATTATGAAGGCCGCTGAGGCGCAGGGGGTCATAAGATATGGGGCTCGGCCAAATCTTACGTCGATCGATAAAAGCGATTGATAAAATGGCCTCTGCTGAGCAAGTGATCAGCCTCGCCAAATATCAATATATAAAACGGCTTCTCGACGACTTCAAAATAGATCTCATCTTTGATGTGGGCGCGAATATCGGTCAGTTCGCCCGCTCCATGCGCGAAATTGGGTATCGCGGAGAGATCATCAGTTTCGAGCCGGGAGCTGACCAATTCGAGCGCTTGCGGTTACGCTCTGCGAGCGATCCCAAATGGAAACTGATGAATGTGGCGCTCGGCGCGACGGACGAAATTAGATCCATCAATATCATGCGGGAAAACGTCTTTTCCTCCTTTAATGCGCCCTCCGTCGCCGACACGGAGCTATTGGCCGGAGGCAATACGGTGGTTCGGACCGAGAAAGTCCGTATTCGCCGGCTTGCGGATGTGATCCGCGAGCTGAATCTATCCGACCGGCTCGATAGATGTTTCCTCAAGTGCGATACGCAGGGGTTCGACAGACAGGTTTTGGAGGGGTCCGGCGAGTACCTGGCGGCCGTTCACATGATGATGATCGAGGTGAGCGCGGTGCCAATTTACGAAAATTCGTGGCAAATGGCGGATACGATCAGATATCTCGCGGACCGGCAATTTCTCGCGGTGGCGTTCTTTCCGGTGAATTGTCTGCGCAACTGGAGTGCGGTGGAATTTGATTGGCTCGGCGTCAACCAGCGATATGGAAACGGCGCATCGCCGGCATTCACGACTTGTTAGCGTTTCGGCGCAGGAGCCAATGGCTGCCTGCGAGCGCAATGATCAGCAGCGCCAAGCCGATGGCGCCCACTTGATCCTTCAGATTCACCGCGATGACTTTGCGCGCCAGGGCGACCAGTGCGACGGCCAGAATCACTTCGACATGCACGGTGTGGTCCTGCAGATAGACCTTCACCGTATGCATCAACTCGAGGCCGATCAAGATCAGCAGAAGATCGCCGAATATCCCATAGACTTGCTCCGTGCCGATCTCCCCCGACGAGAGCGCGATGACGTCGCGCCCGAGGTCGACCGCGAATCCGGCGGCGAGCATCAGCACGACCAATGCCATCATGAGAAGAACGGCCCAGTTGATCCAGGTCTCGAAGCGCTCAATCCATTTCAGCATCTTATGGGTGCTCTGGCTCGAACGCCTCACCCTCGCCGAATGTGGCGCCTTCGGGACCCACTTCGATCAGCGGCACGAGTTCGCCGTCGATGGGCACCCCGGCCCGCCACGAGCGGAAGCCGCTGAGAGCCGGCAACGACGACTTGGACCCCATCGAGCCCGTCGTCAGATTGACGAGTGCGATCGATGACTCCATCGGCAGAACCAGAGTCGGCGCGCAGTCGAGAAAATAGAGCGTGCCATTCGGCTCCGGTGCCGCGTCCGAATCGAATGTCGCGAGGTCCGGACTTACCGTGTAGCTCTTTCCGAAGTCGACGACAGGGGGCCAGACCCCGACCTCGTACCGGAAACTGGTGCCATCGTAAAGAATCACGGCGCGCTGCTTGGAAGGGTCGCCCTCCCTGACGATGCAAAATCCGTAGGCGTCGCCCAGCAGGATGAGGGAACCCGGATCGACCGCCGAGAGAAGCTTTATGCTTAACGATGGATTGAATTCCATGAGCCGCTTTCCTTGGCCGAAGCCGCTTCGAGTTGCTTGCATCATATCGAGAAATCAGGTGTTTACGTTAGAATGCGCGGCGTGACGCCCAGCCGACCCTCCGCCGAAACCGACGACTGCTTCCCCGTGCCGCGACGGCGCCTGCGGATCTGAGCGTGATTTCGCGCTACTCGGCTCTCGCGCTTCTGCGGCGCGCCGTGACCGGCGCACGTTGGCAGCGCGCATGGCGCGCGCCCGATCCGCAGCCGACCTACGACGTGATCGTCATCGGCGGCGGCGGCCACGGTCTCGCGACCGCCTATTGCCTCGCAGCGAACCACGGCATCCGCAAGGTCGCGGTGCTCGAGCGCGGCTACCTCGGCTCGGGCAATGTCGGGCGCAACACGACGATCGTTCGCTCCAATTACCAGATCGACGGCAACACCCAGTTCTTCGAGCACTCGTTGAAGCTCTGGGAAGGCTTATCGCACGAGCTCAATTACAACGTCATGCTTTCGCAGCGCGGCCAGATCGTTCTCGCCCACGGACCTTCGCAGCTCGATGTGCTCGCGCGCAAGGGCAACGTCATGCGTCTGAATGGTATCGACGCCGAACTGCTGGAGCGGGCGGACGTGGCGCGGATGCTGCCGTTCCTCGATTACTCGCCGCAGTCGCGGTTTCCGATATTCGGCGGCCTGCTGCAACGTCGCGCCGGCACGGCGCGGCACGACGCGGTCGCCTGGGGATATGCTCGCGCGGCCGACCGGCTCGGCGTGGACATCATCGAGCAGTGCGAGGTTAAGGGTTTCTTGCGCGACGGCGATCGGATCACGGGCGTCGAGACGACGCGTGGGCGGATCAGCGCCGGCCGCACCGCCATCTCAGTCGCCGGCCATAGCTCGCAAGTTGCGGCGCTCGCGGGTCTCAAGCTCCCGGTCGAGAGCCATTTGCTGCAGGCTTTTGTCTCCGAGCCTATCAAGCCGTTCCTCGATCACGTGCTCTCCTTCGGCGCCGAGCTCTTCTACATCTCGCAGTCCGACAAGGGGGGGCTGGTGTTCGGCGGCCATATCGATGGTTTCAACACCTATACCCAGCGCGGGCAGTTTCCGAAGGTTCAGACCGTCGCCGAATGCGCGGTCGCGCTCATACCGTCGATCTCGCGCTTGCGGCTGCTGCGCCATTGGGCGGGCATCCAGGACATGACGCCCGACGGCAGTCCTTTCATCGGACGGACGCCGCTCAAGGATCTGTATCTGAACGGCGGCTGGTGTTATCAAGGCTTCAAGGCGACGCCGGCCACGGGCTGGTGCTTTGCGCACACGATCGCACACGAGACCGAGCATCCGTTGATACGTCACCTGTCCCTGGATCGGTTCGAGCGCAATAACGGCTTCGATGAGTACGGCACCGGACTGTGGACATACAAGCAATGACTCTATTGCAGAGCTCGAAGCGATGCTGAGAATTCCCTGCCCCCACTGCGGCGAGCGCGACTACACCGAGTTTCGCTACGGCGGCGATGCGACCAAAGTGCGGCCGGCGCATGGCAGCGGCGATTTGCAGAGCTGGCACGACCACGTGTTCCTCTTCGACAACCCCAAGGGCGCTCATCGCGAGTTCTGGCAGCACGTGCAAGGCTGCCGGCAATGGCTCGTGCTGGAGCGGGATACGGCCACCAATACGGTGGGTCGCTGTTGGCTGGCGCGCGAGCGAGGCACGGGCGGGGTTGCGCGTGGCTGACGGACCTCATCGCCTCGGCGCCGGTGGCCGGATCGACCGCAACCGACCGATTGCATTCACGCTCGAGGGCCGACGGCTGCAAGGCTTCGCCGGCGATACGCTCGCCTCGGCGCTGCTTGCAGAGGGGATGAGATTGCTGGGGCGCAGTTTCAAGTATCACCGTCCCCGCGGTCTGCTGGCCGCCGGTGTCGAGGAGCCCAATGGTCTGGTCACGCTCGGCGAGGGCGGCGGGCGCACACCCAACGTGCCGGCGACGACGGTCGAGTTGCACGAGGGACTCGTTGCGCGCCGTCAAAACGGCTGGCCGTCGGTGGATGTCGATGTGATGGCGGCCTTGACCGCCTGCGCGACGCCCCTCCTGGGTGCGGGCTTTTACTACAAAACGTTCATGGGGCCGCGGCGCGGATCCTGGATGCTCTACGAGCCCTACATTCGTCGCGCGGCAGGCCTCGGGCAAGGGACGCACGCGCCGGATCCGGACCGCTACGAGACTCGCCACGCTTTCACCGACGTGCTTGTGATCGGCGCCGGCCCGGCCGGCCTCGCCGCGGCGCGCGCCGCGGCCCAGACCGGTGCGCGCGTGATGCTGATCGAGCAGGATTTCGCGCTCGGCGGAGACTTGCTCTGTGCTCGAACCGACTCACCGCTCGAGCCGTGGCGGAGCGCGATCGAGGCTGCGCTGCGCGCCATGCCGAATGTATCGATTGGGCTGCGCACCACCGCGCTCGGCGTCTACGACGGCAACACGCTCGCGCTTCTCGAGCGTCATGATCATGCGCGGCCCGATGCGAGCCGCGGCGTCGCGCGCGAAAGTATCGTCACCTTGCGTGCGCGCGCCATCGTCTACGCGAGCGGCGCGACGGAACGGCCCCTCGTCTTTGCCGACAACGATCGCCCGGGCGTCATGCTGAGCTCGGCCGTGCGGGCGTATCTGAACCGCTACGCCGTGGCTGCGGGACGACACGCCGTCCTCGCGACCAACAACGACAGTGTTTACGCCACGGCCCTCGACCTGGCGGCGGCCGGCGTGCCGGTCACGGTGCTCGATGAGCGGCCGAACCCAGAGGCCGGGATGGTGGACGCTGTGCGCAGGGCCGGCGTCGCTGTGCGCTCGGCTGTTCGCGTGGCGCGCGCGCTCGGCGGTCACGCCTTGAGGGCCGTCGAGTTCGAGGCGCTCGAGGGAGGACGGACGGAGCGGCTGGACGCCGATCTACTAGGGATGTCGGGCGGCTGGTCTCCGGTCGTGCACTTGACCTCGCATACCGGGCGCAAGCCCACCTATCACGCCGCGCTCGACAGCTTCGTGCCGGGCGGCTACGCGCCGGGTCATTTTGGGGCGGGCGCGCTCACGGGGTCGCTGACGCTCTCGGCGGCGCTCGCTCAGGGTCACGAGGCCGGCCAGGCTGCCGCAACGCATGGCGGACACTCGCGGGCCGCCGGAGCCGCGTTGGCGGCGCCTGTTCCCGATGAGCCGCTGGGTTTCGAGGCCTCTGCGCCACGCCCCCCCAAGCGCCGCGGCAAGGCCTTCGTCGATTTCCAGAACGACGTCACCACCGACGACATCGCGCTCGCGCACGAGGAAGGGTATGTCTCGGTCGAGCATCTGAAGCGCTACACGACTCTCGGAATGGGCACCGATCAGGGCAAGACCAGCAACGTGAATGCCGCGCTGTGGATGGCCGCGCTGCGCGGCGTCGAGTTGCCCGCGGCGGGCACGACGACCTATCGGCCCCCCTACACGCCCGTATCGATCGGCGCGCTCGCCGGGCGGCACACCGGCGCACGGTTCCGGCCGACGCGCCGCTCGCCGCTGCACGACTGGCACGTCGCGAACGGCGCCGTCATGATCGAGGCGGGACCGTGGCTGCGCCCATGGTATTACCGTTGGGCGGGCGACAGTGCCGCCGCCGCCTACCTCGAGGAAATGCGCCTGGTACGCGGCGGCGTCGGTGTGTCCGATGTCTCGACGCTCGGCAAGATCGACGTCCAGGGGCCGGACGCCGCGGAGTTCCTGAACCGCGTGTATGTGAATGGCTTCGCCAAGCTGCCCGTCGGCAAGGCGCGCTACGGAGTCATGCTGAACGACGATGCGACGGTGCTCGATGACGGCACGACGGCGCGCTTCGGCGACACGCGCTATTTCATGACAACGACGACCGCTCAGGCCGCCGAGGTCATGAGCTGGCTCGAGTTCTTGCTGCAGACGGCCTGGACGGATCTGCGCGTGCAGGTGGTGTCGGTCACCGACCGATGGGCCGGCATGTCGATCGCCGGTCCCCAGGCGCGTGCGGCCCTCGAGCTCGCTTTCCCGGATCTCGACCTCTCCAATACGGCGCTGCCGCACATGGGCGTGCGCGAGCTCGCGGTGGATGGCGTGGCGCTGCGGCTCTTGCGGCTGAGCTTCTCGGGCGAGCTTGCTTATGAATTGTATGTTCCGGCCGACCGCGGCGTCGCGCTCTGGGAACGGCTGCTCGGCCGCGCGGCGCCGCTCGGGCTGAAGCCCTACGGTCTTGAAGCGCTCGCCTCGCTCCGTATCGAGAAGGGTCATGTCGCCGGCCTCGAGCTCGATCACCGCAACACCCTCGACGATCTCGGTCTCGGCAAGATGGCCGCGAGCGCGAAGCCCTATGTGGGCCGCGAGTTGCGCGAGCGGCCCGATCTGCACGCGGCGCAGCGCTGGAGCCTCGTCGGTCTGGAATGCCTCGAGCCGCACGCAAGGCTGCGGGGGGGTGCGATTCTGTTCGCGCGGGGTGAGACGATCACCGGCCATGGACGCGGCTACATCACCTCGGTGACATGGTCGACGGTTCTCGACAAGCACATCGCGCTCGGACTGTATCAGGGCGGACTCAAGCACGCCGGCGAGGAGATCGTCTGCGCTTATCCCTTGAAGGGCGAGACGGTGCGAGCGCGCATCGTGCAGCCGGTGTTTGTCGATCCGGCCGGGGAGCGCTTGCATGTTTGAGAGTCGCTCGCCGCTCGCGGAACGTCTGGCGATGGGAGGTCGCGATGGCGCCGATGGGAAGCGCGCGGTGCGTTTCACGGAGATTCGCGGCCGGCATCTGCTGCAACTCGGCGTCTTCGGCGCAGGCGCGAGCGTGCTGTCGCCGCTCGTCCGGTCAATCACCGGCGCGCCACTCCCCGACTCGACGTGCGAGGTGACGCAGAGCGGTCGCCATTGTCTTTACCGGCTTGCCGCCGATCAGTACTGGATCATATCGGTCGAGGAGAGCGCGGGTCGCGCGCTCGAGCAGGCGGTGCCGGCGGATTCGGGCGCGATCACCGTGCTGTCGGGCGCCCGCGTGTGCTTGCGTATCGACGGCGGAGCGGCGTGCGAGCTGCTCGCCCACCACATCGCCCTCGATCTGGATTTGAAGGAATTCCCAGCGGGGCGTTTCGCGCAGACGGGAATCGATCACGCCGGCGTGCTTCTCGATCGCCGCGGGCGCGAGTGCTTCGAGCTCTATCTGCTCAGCACCTTTGCCTCCTCGGCTTGGGATCTGCTCGTCGATTCCGCACTTCCCTACGGTTACTCGGTCGGCGTCGAAGCGGCGCCAGCCGACGGGTCGGGTGCAGGCCCGGCATGATTCTTTAGGAGCTGGCGCAAATGAAATCACATACACGGGTCGCGGTCATCGGCGGAGGCGTCGTCGGCTGCAGCGTGCTCTATCACCTGACGAAAGCGGGCTGGAAGGATGTCGTGCTGCTCGAGCGCGATCAGCTGACCTCCGGCTCGACCTGGCACGCCGCCGGGGGATTTCACACGCTCAACGGCGATCCTAACGTCGCCAAGCTGCAGGGATACACCATCGGGCTGTACGACGAGCTCGAGCGCATCTCGGGCCAGTCCTGCGGTCTGCACCGCTCCGGCGGACTGCTGCTCGCCGAAAGCCCTTCGCGCATGGAATGGCTCAAGATGGCGCACGCCCGCGCCCGCTACCTCGGGCTCGAGACTTCGCTCTTGACGCCCTCCGAGGCGAAGGAGCTGTTGCCGCTGATCGAAGAGAAGTATTTCGTCGGTGCGATGCTCGACGCCGCGGACGGCAACCTCGACCCTTACGGCACGACGCAGGCCTATGCAAAGGCCGCCCGCATCGGCGGCGCCGAGATCCATTTGCAGACACGCGTCACCGCGATCGCGCGCCGCCGCGATGGCACCTGGGATGTCGCCACCACTACGGGCACCATCAATGCCGAGCACGTCGTCAATGCAGGCGGTCTGTGGGCGCGCGAGGTCGGCCGCATGGTCGGTATCGAGCTGCCGGTGCTCGCGATGGAGCATATGTATCTCGTGACCGACGATATGCCGGAGGTCGTCGAGTTCAACCGCACCCGCGGCCATGAGCTGCCCCACGCGATCGATTTCAAGGCCGAGATCTACATGCGCCAGGAGCGCAACGGCATGGTGCTCGGCACCTACGAGAAAGCCTGTGTGCCCTGGCAGCCCCGCACGACCCCGTGGGAGTTTGGCTCGGAGCTGCTGCCGCCGGATCTCGATCGCATCACGCCCTCGCTCGAGATCGGATTCAAACATTTTCCGGCCATGGAACACGCCGGCATCAAACGCATCATCAACGGTCCGTTCACGTTCTCGCCGGACGGCAATCCGCTGGTAGGACCGGTGCAGGGTCTGCCCGGATTCTGGTGCGCCTGCGCCGTCATGGCGGGATTCAGCCAGGGCGGCGGCGTCGGTCTTGCGCTGTCGCAATGGATGGTCAACGGCGATCCGGGTTTCGATGTCTGGGCCATGGACGTCGCGCGCTATGGCGAATGGGCGACGCGCAGCTACACGAACGAGAAAGTGCGCGAGAATTATTCGCGGCGCTTCTCGATCCGCTTTCCGAATGAGGAGCTGCCGGCCGCGCGTCCGCAGCAGACGACCCCGCTCTACGATGTGATGCTTGCCGAAGGCGCGGTGATGGGCGACAGCTGGGGACTCGAGACGCCGCTCTGGTTCGCGCCCCGAGGAGTCGAGCCGCGCGACGTGGTTTCATTCCACCGCTCGAACGACTTCCAGCACGTCAAGGCCGAATGCCGCGGCGTGCGCAAGGCCGTCGGCGTCACCGAAATCGCGAACTTCGCGAAATACGAGATTGCCGGACCGGGCGCGGAAGGCTTCCTTGCGCGCCTAATGACCAACCGCATGCCGCGCGCCGGACGGCTCGTGCTGACGCCGATGCTGAATCCGGCCGGCAAGCTGATCGGCGACTTCACCATCGCGTGCGCCGGTCCCGAGCGGTTCCTGATGTGGGGCTCCTCGCAGGCGCAGATCTATCACATGCGCTGGTTCGAGTCGCATCTGCCTGACGATGGCTCGGTGCGTCTGCGGCGTTTCGACATGGACCTCGTGGGCCTTTCGATCGCCGGCCCGCGTTCGCGCGAGCTGCTCGCGCGGCTGACCGACGAGGACGTCTCGGGTGCGGCGCTCAAGTTCATGGACCATCGTGCGATGGATATCGCGAACGTGCCCGCGATGCTCAATCGGGTGAGCTACACCGGCGATCTTGGCTACGAGATCTGGGTGCGGCCCGAGTATCAGCGACGGCTTTATGCCGAGATTCGCGCGGCGGGGCGCCCGTTGGGACTCAACCTCTTCGGCATGCGCGCGCTCTTGTGCCTGCGATTGGAGAAGAACTTCCCGACTTGGTACCGCGAGCTGCGGCCGATCTATGGGCCGTTCGAGGCGGATCTGGAGCGCTTCGTCGATCTCGCCAAGCCCGACTTTATCGGCCGCGAGGCGGCGCTGCGCGAGAAGGCCAGCGGGGGAGTCCTGCGGCGCGTCAGTTTTGCGGTTGACGCAGCCGATGCCGACGTGCTCGGCGATGAGCCGATTTGGCACGGCGGCAAGGTCATCGGATGGGTCACCTCGGGCGGCTACGGTCATTGGGTCGAGCGCTCGCTCGCGCAGGGCTATGTGCCGACCGCGCTGGCGGGCGAGACGGCGGAGCGCGCGTTCGAAATCGAGATCCTCGGCAAGCGGCGTGCCGCGACGATTCTACCGGGGCCTCTGTTCGATCCCACCGGCGCGCGCATGCGGATGTAGCGGGTTCAGGCGAGCTCCGGATAGCCGTGCTCGCGCGCGGCGCGCTCGAGCTGCCGAACTTCGACATAGTTCTCGTCCACCGCGAAATCGACGCCGGTGAGGAGCAGCGCCTCGCGCACCGCCGCGAGCGCGGGATCGGCTTGCACCTGGGCGAGCGCCGCATGCAGCGCCGACACGAGCGCAGCGTCGTTCGCGCGCGCCGTGACGTACGGCAGCCCGGGACTCGAGGGAGTGAAGTCGAGGATTCGCAGTCGCGCCGTGAGCTCGGGACTGAAGCGTCGGATATGCGCATAGCTCACACAGTCGATGGCCGCCACATCGGCGCGCCCTCCCGTGACAGCACGTACGCTCGCGAGGTGTCCGCCGGTCAGCTCGACCGACGAGAAGAACCGTCCATGTCGGGCGAGGGGAGCGATGGCCGCCCGCAAAAGGTTCGAGCCGCTGTTCGAGTCGCGCTCGTTGACGGCGCAGCGTCGACCGCGAAGGTCCTTGAGACCGAGCGCGGGATCCTCGATCCGCACGATGACAGCGCTGCCGTAGCGGCTTCCCTCGCACCCCGCCGCCGCGTAGCCGGGAATGGCGATGAGCCGCACGGACTCGTGCCAGGCGTATGCGAGCGGATACTGGCACGCCTGGCCGAACAGGAGCCGGGGATCGCGCCAGGTATCGACATGGCTCATGTCGCGGGTGAGGGCGGATGGGACATCGGCAATGCCGGCCGCGCGCAAGCGTGCGGCGATGGCCGACCAATACTCATCGGTCGCCGCGTGCAGCCGCGGAAAGTCATACATCGGCAGCGCGGCGATCCGTCGGGCGGGTCGCGAGGACATCAGCCCGCGGTGGCCGTGCCGGTCGCGGTGGCAGTCCCGTGCTTGACGGGGGAGGACTGCTCCGTCACGGGCAAGACGGGCGTGAGAGGAGGATGCTCGACGTCGATCGCCGGGCGCAGCAAATAGCGCCCGAACACTTCCGCGTAGCCGCCCTTGTAGATCATCCCGGCCGTGCGCGCCGATGCATCGCCGCCCTCGGCTTGCAGCTTCCGCCAAGCTGCCGGCAGCGCATACCACGGCAGCGCCGGCCGGTCGTGGTGCACGACATGCAAATTGTTATAGAGAAAGATGAGCGAAAGCAGGGGATTCGTCTCGACCACTGCGGTGCGCTGGGCGGGAATTGCGCTCGCGCGATGCTCGGCAAACGACCGCAGCAGCGTGAGCGATTGGCCGGGGTAGACGAAGCAGGCGATATACACGAACACGTTGATCCTGCAGATCCCGACGACCCAGAGCAGCACCGTCGTCACGGCCACGCCGTGCGCCGCCCAGATGCGCCATTCGCGCCCGTGACCCAGGGCGAGGTTGCGGGCCGGTCCGGCCAGAAAGGTGCCGGTCGCGATGAACGGTCCAAGAATCAGGCGTCCGAGCAGCGTCGTGTTCGCACGGCGCAGGAACCGCACGGGCGCGCTGGCCTTCGCCATGGCGCCTTGCGTTAAGTAAAATGATTCCGGGTCGACCAGCGGATCGGTCAAGATCCGGCCGCCGAAGCGGTGATGCCAGAGGTGGGTACGCCGGTAGAGCGGATAGGGTATGAACAGCGACAGCGGAACCCCCCCCAGGAGCGCATTCAGCCGCCGCGAGGCGAAGGGGTGAGTGTGAATGGTCTCGTGCTGCAGGGACCCGTGCCAGGCAATCAATAGCGCACCGAGCGGTACGGCAGCCCAGAGCGGCAGGGAATGAAAGTACCAAGTCACGAGACCGAACCCGCCGTATATGGCGGCGGCAACTGCTAGCGTCTGCGGCTCGAACCGCAGTCGTTTGGGCGGAGTTTTGAGGTTATCTTTGGCCTTCATGCCGCCTAGCAGCATACCGCAGCGGCGGCTTGTAAGAAATGGCCTACATCACATCTGCGTATGCCCGATGGGCATAAGAACTGCCCTTTCGGCCGTGACCCCATCGATGAAAGTCTGTACCAGGTCCGCCAGGATCATGCCGCCGCGACCGTTGAGGTGAATGCCGTCGCTGTGCAGGCGCCAGCCGTTCAAGCTTGCCACCTGATCGGGCGTCTTGCGCAGCGCCAGGATGCGGAAAGCGTCGCGATACAGGGGGAAAAATCGAAAACCTGTGAGGGCGCGCCGCGGGGAGGCTGACAGCTGCGCGGTCATCGCCTCATGCAACGCAATGTAGCCCACGCTTTCCTCTTGAGCGATATCCTTGATCATCGCGTTCAACTGTCCGCTGCGGCGATTGAGCTCGTGCTGAAAGGGCTGCGCGGACTCCGAATCCTCACCGAGGGGCGGCAGGGAACAGAGCGCGACCGTCGCGCGTCCCGAGTCTTTGAGGCCGCGAGCGATCGCGGCCAGATTCTCCCGGAACCACGCCGCCGAAGGGGCGTGAGGCAGACGCTTGACGATTCGAAAGAAGCGCCGCGCCTTGGGCGAGGCGAGCGCCAGCACGTCGTTGTTGCCGATGGCCACCACCACGATCTTGGGGCGGCAGTCGAGCACCTGCGGCAAGCGTTCGAGCACGTTGAACGACAGGTCGCCGCCGATGCCGAAATTGTGGAAGCGCAAGCACCGATTCTGCGGCCGGTGTGCGAGCTCGACAATCCAGTTAAATGCCTGGCCCTTACCCGCCGTGCTGCTCGATCCGACGCATGCCACCGTGACGGAGGTCGCCATCAAGTGTTATTCAGCGACAGAATCCAGTCGACCAGCGGCCGCAGATCCTGCGTCGGGACGGCGACCGGGGGCATCGGCAGGGGCCCCCATGCGCCCGTGCTGCCGTTCAAGATGTTGGCGGCGACCTCAGCGCGGGCGTTGGGATCGCTGGCGTAGCGTTTGGCAATGGCGCTGAAAGAGGGTCCGCCGTGAGTCTTATCGATGGTATGGCACTGTTGACAGTTGTATTTCTGCACGAGCTTCAGCCCGGCCTGGTCGCCGACGGGCTTGTCGCCTTGCGCGGCGGCTGCCACGAGGACGAGGATCAACGGGATTAGGCGCGGGCTCATGGTGGCTCCATGGATTATGAGTGCGTTATCATTAGATTATAGAAATGTATTGGACTGGGTGCGAAGTCCACCCGCGTAGGCGCAGTCCGCGACTGCGTATGCGGGGGGTTGGAGGTGCATGTCGGCGGCTTCGGACAGCGCCGCCGTTAGGTTCAAAAACGTGTATCCATGCCCCTGTGGGGGTCAAAAGGACGGTGAGCCGCATGATTCGATTCACATCCTGGAGCGATACCCGCGTGCCTGGCCTCTCAAAGCTCCGGCTAATGACCTCCGTCACGTCAAGCCCCGCCAGGTCGTGACCACAATGGCGCATATGGAGTGCTGCACTGCAGTCTGGGTGTGAGCGGTAATGCGGCGAGTCAGAAAATCCGCGCTAATCGGGATATTGGGCTGGGGGGCGGCGGTCTCAGGCCACGCCGCGGACCAATCATTTGCGGATCGCATCGAGATGCTGGATTGGTCCGATCCGCAGCGCGCAGCAAAAATGATCGAGGGGCCTGCCCTCGGCAAAGTGCGGGACTCGGATGTGCAATTCCTCGAAGTGCGCGGCATGGTCTATGCCGACGTGCGCCGCGACGTCGATGTCGAAGGGACTCTAGCTCGCCTTAAGTCGCTGGCCGAAGACGGAGATCTGTCAGCGACGGTGGCGGAGCACTACGTAAAGGCGTATTCGCTCTATCAGCATGAGCAATATGCCGCCGCCAGTGCGGAGCTCGCCCACATCGACATGAAGTCGATCTCGTCGGACTCGGAGGCCTACCGGGTGTCGATCCTTCGAGGCAATACGCTGAGCACGCTCGGGCAGGCGGACGCGGCCCTGCCGTTCCTGGAGGAAGGATTGGACCTCGCGCGCGACTTGCACGACGAGCAGCGCACGTTGCACGCGCTGCTCTGGCTCTCGCGCATTTACACAAATACCGACAACTACGACCGCGCCTCCGAGGAAGTCGAGAGCGCGCGCAGCCTCGCGCTCAGTCTGGGCGACGAAGCCGCCTTGTGCGAGGTCGAAATCCGCGCCTCCGATATCGCCGACCGTAAAGGCAATCGTTCTGCGGAGCGCAGCGCGAGTCTCGCGGCGCTCGAGCACGCGAAACTTTCGGGGAGCGATAAGTGGCTGGCGCGCGCCTCGGTCGAATCTGTCGGACTCGTACTTGAAGTCGCACGACTATGCCGAATCGCTCAAGTACTCCAAGCAGGCGTTGCCGATCGCGGACGAAGTGCTGACCGCGGGCGAAACGACCATCGCCTCCTTCAACGAAGGCCTGGCCTATATCGGCCTCGGGGAAATAAAAGCAGGCGAGAAACTGGCGGAGGGCGCGATCGCAGAGGCCGTCGCGGGCGACAATCTTACCGCGGCACAAGACCTGCTGCGCGAGTACGCCAACGCGCTGGAGCACGCCGGCTATCTGATGATGGCGATCCAGGTCTATCACCGCTACGACGAGATGGGCTCGAAAATCATGACCGGCGCGCGGCAGCGCGCATTCCTCGAGCTCTCGGCAAAGTTCGACGACGAGCGGCGGGCGCGCGAGCTTGAGCTCCTGCGCCGGGATAACGCGCTCAAAGTGGCGGAAATGCGTACCCAGACGCTGCGCCAGCAATTCATTCTCGCGGGCGCCTTGTTCGTGACGTGCATTTGCGCGGCCCTCGTATGGGCATTCGCGCGCGTGCGCAAGGCGAATGACCGGCTGCGCTTCAACAGCGAGCGCGACGCGCTCACGGGTCTGCGCAACCGGCGCTATTTCAACGAACACGTTCTGAGCGTCGAAGGCGCGCGCCCCGTCGGGGGTTGCGTGCTGCTCGCCGACCTCGATCACTTCAAGCGCATCAACGACACCCAGGGGCACCCGGCGGGCGATGCGGTACTGGCGACGGTGAGCCATCGCCTGTCGGCCGCCTTGCGGGAGAGCGACAAGCTCGTACGCTGGGGAGGAGAGGAATTTCTCGCCGTGCTCGACCCCATCACGCCCGAGCAGGCAGATCGAACCGTCGAGCGGTTGCTGCACGCCGTACGACGCGACCCCGTGCTCTGGAATGGACAGGCGATCAAGTGCACGATCTCCATCGGCTACGCGTGCTTTCCCATGGCGGGCTCGGAAATGGAGATCTCCCTCGAGAGCGCGATTGGCCTCATCGACAAAGCGCTCTACGAGGCGAAGCGGCGCGGCCGCAACCGGGCCTGCTTGATCAGGGCGGTCAGCGCACAGAACAAGCAGGAGCTCACGATTCTGTGCGACCACTTCGAATCGGCCGCGGCGGACCGGCGCATCCAACTCGTCGATATGGGCAGCGCGGCCTAGTGGCCGGCAGCGCCGTTTCCGTGCCCCTCACGGAATGGCAACCCACCGCCTCCGGCAACGCGCAGATCGCGCTCACCACGACCACATCCGCGGCGGGCGCGGCGCTCAAGATGGACTTCGACTTCAAGGGCGGCAAGGGATTCGTCGTCGCGCGCCGCGCGGTGGAGCGCGCCATGCCGGCCGAGTACGCCGTGCAATTCCGGCTGCGCGGGCGCGGCCCGGTCAATAATCTCGAGCTCAAGCTGATCGACCCGAGCGGGCAGAACGTCTGGCGGCGTGTGCTCAAGGACCTGACGCCGCCGCGGCGCTGGAAGCGGTTCGTGGTGCAAAGCCGGGACATCGAATTCGCGTGGGGGCCTTCGAGCGGCGCCGCCATATCGCAGCTCGGGTTCATCGAGCTTGCCATCGTCGCGGGCGAGGGCGGTGCGGGCAGCGTCCTTATCGGTGGCCTCGAAGTGTGTGATCTCACACCGTCAGGGCCGCCTACCGCACATTCCTCGAGCGCGCAGCCCGGTTTTGCGGCCGACCAAGCGCTGGCGGGACGAGGTTGGCGGCCGGCGAGCGAGGACCGCAAGCCCTGGATCAGCGTCGACTGCACCGCGCCGCGCACCCTCGGCGGACTCATCGTCGAGTGGCTCGGAGAAGCACCGGCGAACGGCTTTCGTGTGCGCAGTTCGCTCGCCGGCAAACGCTGGAAAACCGTGTACACCGCGGCGCACGCCGGAGGCAAGCGCAGTTACATCTACCTGCCGGGGCTGCGCACGCGCTTCGTTCGCCTCGAGATCGAGCCGCCCTGTGCGGGCGCTTCGCTGCGGCTCGAGCCCTTCGAGTTTTCGCGCTCGATCGAGGCCTTCTGGTACGCCGTCGCGGCCGCGCGAGGCGCGCGGCTGGCATCCGCGCTGGCTGCATCGCGAGCAGAGCGAATGGACGCCCATCGGCACCGCGCACGGCATCGAGTGCGCGCTCATGAATACCGACGGTATGGTGGAAGTCCGCAAGGCCTCGTTCTCCTTGGAGCCCATGCTGCTGGTCGGGGGCCGATTGTTCACCTGGGCGGATGTCCAGGCGAAGCAATCGCTCGAGAGCCGCTGGATCCCGGTCCCGACCTCGGCCTGGGAGGGGCGCGACTGGGGCCTTTGCATCACGGCCGAGACCACCGTGAGCGGCACGTTGCGCGTGCGCTATCGGTTGGAGAACCGCTCGCAGGGCGCCATGACCATCCGTCTGTTCGTGCTGCTACGTCCCTTCCAGGTGACGCCGCCCTGGCAGAGCTTTCGCGACGTGGGCGGCGTGAGCCGAACGCGACATCTGATCTGGGACGCAGGGAGATTGGCCGTCGATGATCGCACTTGTATCGTCCCTACGAGTGCGCCGAGCGGCTTCGGCGCGGTGACCTTCGACGCAGGCCCCGTGGCCGCAAGTCTTGCGAGCGGTGTGCTGCCGGGCCGCAACGAGGTGCAGGATAGGTTTGGCTTCGCTACCGGCGTATTCGAGTTCGCTTGCAGCGTCGAGCCGCAACAGAGCGTCGAACGGATCCTCGAATGCCGGCCCTCAAGCGCGCCCGCCTCGCCGAACGAGACCGTCTTCGACTGGAGCGCTCGGATCAGAGTGGGGCAATGGTCGGGCAACGGTTGGTGTACCTCTGCCGTGGAGGCTGCGCTCACGGCAACGAGCCATATCCTCATCACTCGCTCGGGCGCGGCGCTGCAGCCCGGGCCGCGTCGCTACACGCGCTCCTGGATCCGGGACGGTGCGATGATGAGTGCCGCGTTGCTGCGCATGGGGCATGCCGGGGAGGTAGCGGAATTCATTCGTTGGTACGCGCCTTATCAGCGCGCCGACGGCTTCGTGCCGTGCTGCGTCGACAATCAGGGCCCGGATTGGCTGGTCGAGCACGACAGCCACGGCGAGCTGATCGCGCTCATCGCCGATCATTACCGCTTCACTGGGGACAAGACCCTGCTCGAGGACACGTGGATGTTCGTCGAGCGGGCCTTGAAATGCATCGCTGGCTTGTTGGAAGAGGGCGGTCTGCTGCCGATATCGGTGAGCCACGAGGGCTATCTCGCGCAACCGGTGCATTCCTATTGGGACGATTTCTGGGCGCTTCGAGGCGTGCGCGATGCGGCCGATCTCGCGCGTGCGCTCGGCCGGGACGAGACCGCCGCCCAATCGACGGCGCTCGCAGCGCGCCTCGAGCGCTCGCTGTTCGCGTCCATCGAAGCCACGCGCGCGGGTCGCGGGTTGGACTTCATACCGGGAAGCGTTGAATGGGCGGACTTCGATCCGACGGCCACGGCGAACGCAATCTACCTGTTCGACGTGCCGGACGGTCTCGATCGTGCCGCCGTCGAGCGCACGTTCGACAAGTACCTGGCCGACTGGCGGGCGAAGCGCTCGGGCGAAGTGGCGGCGGCCAACTACACGCCGTATGAGATCCGCATCATCGGCGCTCTGGTGCGGCTCGGGCGGCGCGAGGCGGCGCTCGAGCTGCTGCGCTTCTTTTTGTCGGACCGCCGCCCGCCGCCTTGGAATCAATGGCCCGAGATCGCTTGGCGCGACCACCAGGCGCCCGCGCATGTGGGCGATCTGCCGCACACCTGGATCGCCGCAGAGTACGTGCTCGCCGTGCGCAGCCTGTTTGCCTACGAGATCGAGGCGCAGCGCAGCCTCGTGCTCGCGGCGGGACTCGCGCCGGAATGGCTCGAAGGCGCGGGCGTCGAGGTCAAGGCCATGCCGACGCTCTACGGCGCCTTGAGCTATTCGCTGCGGCGGATCGATGCGCAAATACTGCGCTTCGACATCGCAACGAAGATGGATGCGCCGCTGATTCTCAGGCCGCCGCTCGCGGGCCGATGCGCAGCGCTCTCGTCAACGGCAGCGCTGTCGCACCGGCCGCCGACGGCTCCGTGAGCGTTGCCAATACGCCCGCGGAAGTGATCTGCGTCTTAACCTGAAGCACGCCCGGTATCCCCGGTCCACAAACCGTGGCACAGTTCCGGGCGTGAAAAAGCGCGCCACCCGCACCGCCGGCGAGTCTGAAAGCGACGCCGGCCACACCGGCTTATTGCATCAAGCCGGCTCGTTGTCGCGCGCGATCTTCGCTTCGCCGGCCGGCAAGACCGTGTTGATCCTGATCGTCGTGCTGATCGCGGTGGTGGCCATGACCGCCTATGGACAGATCCGCCTGAATCGCTGGAACAAGCCGTTTTTCGATGCGATGTCGCGCCGCGACCTGCGCGAGTTTCTGTTCCAGCTCGGCGTGTTCTTCGTGATCGCCGGATTCTTGCTGGTGCTCAACGTGTTGCAGCGCTGGCTGGTAGAGACGCTCGAGCTGAAGCTGCGCGAGGGCCTGGTGCACAGTCTGCTCGGGGACTGGATGCAGCCGCGGCGCGCCTTCTGGCTGGCCAATGCGGGCGCCATCGGCGTGAATCCCGATCAGCGCATGCACGAGGATGCACGGCAGCCTGACCGAGCTGTCGGCCGATCTGGGCATCGGGCTGCTGCAGGCGACGATCCTGTTCGCGACCTTCGCCGGCGTGCTCTGGGGACTGTCGAGCGGCTTCAGCTTCCGCATCGGCGAGCGGGACTATGCCGTTCCCGGATTCATGCTGTGGGCGGCGATCATCTATGCGAGCGCGGGCTCGCTCATGAGCTACTGGGTGGGGCGCGGTCTGATCGGCCGCAATGCCGAGCGCTACGCGCGCGAGGCGGATCTGCGCTTTTCGCTGGTGCGCGTCAACGAGCACGTCGATGCGCATCTCGCTCGCCCAGGGAGAGGCGGACGAGAAGCGCCGCATCGAGCTCCACCTCAACAAGCGTGCTCGCCGCCACGCGGCGCATCGTCTGGGGCCACACCAATCTCACCTGGGTGACGGCGGGCTTCGGCTGGATCACCATCGTCGCGCCCATCCTGGTCGCCGCGCCGCTCTATTTCATGGGCAAGATCTCCTTCGGCGGCCTGATGATGGCGGCGGGCGCATTCACGCAGGCGCAGTCCTCGCTCCGCTGGTTCATCGACAATTTCAGCGCCATTGCCGATTGGCGCGCGACTTTGCTGCGCGTCGCGAGCTTTCGCCAGGCGCTTATCGGCATCGGCGAGCCGCGCGGCTTCGAGAGCCGCATCAGCTATACGGAAGGCCCCGCGGGCGCGATCACCATCGAGGATCTGCAGATCGTTTCTTCGGCGAACGCCGATCGGCTGCGTGAGCGGCGGATCGTCGTGACGGCGGGCGAGCGCGTGTTGATTCTCGGCGCGCCGGGAACCGGCAAGACGCAGCTCTTTCGGGCGCTTGCCGGATTGTGGCCCTGGGGGAGCGGTCAGGTCGTTCGCCCGCAGGGAGAGCAGATCTTCTACCTGCCGCGCGGCACGCCCTATCTGCCGCGCGGCACGTTGCGCGAAGTGCTCGCCTACCCCCTGAAGACGGACAGCTTCAGCCAGCCCGCTTACGCACGCGTGCTCTACAGGCTGGGCGTCGAGCGCCTCGTGCGGCTGCTCGATGAGACGCACCGCTGGGACCGCGAGCTCAGCCAGGACGAGCAACTCTGCCTGGTATTCGCGCGCATCCTTCTGCAGAACCCGCCTTGGGTGCTGATCGACGGCACGTTCGGCTCGCTCGACGACGATGTGCTCGAGCTGGTGATGGACGTGTTCACCAAGGAGCTCGCACAGACGGGCATCATTCACATCGGCGGACCCGGCGAGGCGCATTCGCTGTTCTCGACGGTCTCGCACCTGGTCAAGGCGCCGCGCGATGCGGTCGCGGTGCCGACCTCGCAGGAGCCGGGGCGATGAGACGCGCTCTCATCCGTCTCGCGGCGCTGCTGCTCGCGTTCGTCGGCGCTCCGGCGTCGGTTGCGCAGGACCTGCAATTCCAGGCGCCGGCCTCCGCGAGCGACGCCGCGACTCCGCGCATCATGCGGGACCTCGCCGAGCGGCTCCTCCCCGTGTATCAGGAGCCCGACCAGGACCGCTACCTCGCGAATCTCTCGGCATTGCAGATGGTGGCGGGCGACTACGTGGCGGCGGATGCCACGCGCGAATCGTTGCGCGAGCGGCGCAAGAGCGTCGACTCCGGCCGGCCGGTCGGCCGGGGAACGATCTATGACGTCTATGCGCACGCCAAATCGCTCGAGACGGAAGATCATCTTGCATTCAACGATGCGTTCGAGAGGACCTACGAGGAGACCATTTCCCGCCTGAGCGACCATGATGTCTATGCGGCGCAGGAGTGGCTGCAGGCTCCGCCGCAAGAGGCGCGGGACAATTTTCAGAGCCTGCTCGCCCGGCAGCGCGCGATCGACAGCATCAATCAAGAAGACGCCGTGAAGCTCGTCTGGGCCTATCTCGCCTACGAAGCGTATCGGTCATTCTCTCCGCTGGTGGCCTCGCTCGAGGCCAAGGACGACGCCCGACGCTATGTGACGCGATGACGAGTCCTCATTCGCGGTGCCCGGGCGGCCGACGCTTCACGTCCGGGTGGTTCGGCCGAAGAGCGCCGCGGGGCCGCTCGCGACGCTGCTCGAGCTCTCGATCGACCCGTCGCGAAATTTCGCCAAGGAATATGCGGCACATGGCTATGCCGGCGTCGCCGCCTATATGGAGCGTGGCCGCATCATTCCTTTCGTGCCGTATCAACATGACGGCGAGGAGGCGCGCGCAATCATCCTCTGGATCGCCAAGCAGCCCTGGAGCGACGGGCGTGTGGCGATGGTCGGGGAGGGGTATTCAGGGCTTCACCGCCTGGGCCGCGGCTGCACATCCTCCGGCGGCCGCTCAAGGCCATCGCAACCTCCGCGCCCGTCGCTCCGGGCATCGATCGGCCGATGGTCGGGGGCATATTCCAGAACTCCGCGTATCGATGGTCGTTGCAAGTGACCAATACGAACCCCTCGCTCGATGCCGGCTTTGCGGATGAGGGCGTGTGGCGTGCGCTCAACGAGAAGTGGTATCGCAGCGGGCGTCCTTATCGGGACTTGGGGCGCATCTTCGGCAGGCCCAATCCGATCTTCATCCGCTGGCTGAATCACCCGAGCTACGACCGGTTCTGGCAGACGATGATCCCGTTCCGCGAGCAATTCGCGCACCTCGACATTCCGATTCTCACCACGACGGGCTATTTCGACGAAGGCGAGCCCGCGGCGCTCTATTACTTCTCACAGCACCAACGCTACAACGCGCATGCCGATCACACCTTGCTGATCGGCCCCTATGACGACAACGTCATTCAGCATGGCTCGTTGACCTCGCCCGTGCTGCGCGATTATGCGATCGATCCGGTCGCCCGCGTCGATTTGCGCGAGCTGCGATATCAGTGGCTCGATCACGCCTTGAAAGGCGCGGCGCTCCCTGCGCAATTGAGCGGGCGCATCAATTACGAGGTCATGGGTGCCAACGAATGGCAACACGCGCCGTCCTTCGCGGCCCTGGCTGCGAGCTCGCAGAGGTACTACCTGGATGCCTCCGGGCCGAGCGCGAGCCACCGGCTATCGAGACGCAAGAGCCCGAAGCTGGCGGCGATCGCTCAGACGATCCGTTTCAAGGATCGCTCGGATGCGGGTTGGCTGCCGCCCAACGATTTGATCTCCAAGAGTCTGGTCACGCACGACGCCGTGCTCTACCAAAGCGATCCGCTGCCGAAGGCGACTCGAATGAGCGGTCTCATCACGGGGCGCCTCGACTTCGTGGTGAACAAGATGGACATGGATCTGGACGTCGCGATGTACGAGCTCAAAGCGAGCGGCGAGTACTTGCGGCTTTTCAATCCGGCCGATGAGCTGCGGCTGAGCTATGCGGCGGACCGCGTCGCATCGGCATCTGCTGAAAGCGGGCGAGCGTCAGCAGGTTGCCTTCACGAGCGAAAGAATGACCAGCCGTCAGCTCGAGCAGGGCAGCCGGCTGGTGATGGTATTGCGCATCAGCAAGCGTCCCGATCGCGAAATCAACTACGGAACCGGCGGGGACGTGAGCGATGAGTCGATGGCCGACGGCAAAGTGCCGCTCAAGATCCGCTGGTTCAACGACAGCTACATCGAGGTCCCGGTGCAGCCGATACCGCGCTGACGGGCGCCGTCGCCGCGGCACGCGCAACGCGCGCCGCGCCTCAGGGTTGCGCGGTGTAGCTCACCGTCGCCGTGCCCGTCTCTGCGGTGCCGTCGTTGTTGTTGTACGAGTAGCTCAACTGCAAGCTGCCGCTCGCCTGTGGTCGTCGGCGCGTAGCTCAAGTCGAGCTGACAGACCGTGCCGTTGCTCACCGTGGGACAGGTAAAGCTGCCGGGACCGGTCCAGCCGGTCGGCAGCGCGCCAAGACCGGTCACCGACAATGGTCCTGCCGGAGCGCCGTCGCTGGTCGTGAAGGTCACGGTCACGCCGTACGGGAACACCGGACGAGACGCTGGCGACGGCCGAGGACGGGCTCGACATCGCGCCGACGGTATCGTCGGAGTTCGCCCGATACATGATGCTCACCGTGCCGGTCATCGCGTATGCCGGCATCGTTGGTGTAGCTGAAGCCGAGCGAGAGCGTGCCGCTGCCGACGGTGGTCGGCGCATAGGTGAGAGGCAATTGACAGACCGTGCCGTCGCTGATCGTCGCGCAGCTGAAGGTGGTCGAGGAACTCGTCCAGCCGGCGGGCAGCGCACTCAATCCGGACGTGATCGTCAGATCGGTCGCGGGATTGCTGTCGTCGGTCGCGAAGGTCACCGTCACCGGCGTGCTCGTGCCCGTGAGCACCGCAAGCGAGGAGCTGGGACTCGGCGTGCCGGCGATCGTGTCGTTGGTGAGCGCACGATACGGAATGGCGAGCGAACCGGTCTTCGTCTGGTTCGCATTGTTCTTGTAGCTGTAATCGAGCGTCAGAGTCCCGGCAGCCCGAAGCGTCGGATTGTATGTGAGAGTCAGCTGACAGCCGCGTGCCGCTGCTCAAGGTCGAGCACGCAAATGGGCTCGCGCTGCTGGTCCAGCCTGCCGGGAGCGTGGCGAGGCCGCTCGTGATTTGCAGATCCGTGGCGAGTCGCCCGTCGTCGGTCGTGAACACCACGGCGACGCTCTGCGTTCCCATGCCGACGACCGCATTGATCTGGCCGGTCGGCGAAGGCGTGGCGGTCACGTTGTCGTTCGTGGTCGCTTCGTAGGGCAGGTTGAGCGTGCCCGTCTGCGCCACGCCCGTATCGTCATCGTAGGCGTAGTTCAACGTGAGCGTGCCGTTGCCGAGCGCGGTGGGCGCATAGGTCAACATCAATTGACAGCCGTTGCCCGTGCTCACGCTGGCGCACTGGAAACTGCCTGCCGCGCTGTGCCAGCCCGCCGGCAGCGTGCCCAGAGCGGTCGTCACGAATAATTTGGAGGCGGTCTTGCCGTCGTCCGTATCGAACGTGACCGCAACCGATTGGCTGCCGCCCTTGATGGCCGCCGTGATCTGTCCGGCGGGCGAGGCGCTGCCGGCGACGGTATCGGCTCCCGTGGTCGAGTACGGAATCTGGATCACGCCCGTGCGGCTTGCGCCGCTGTCGTCGGTATACCCGTAATCCAATGTAAGCATGCCGCTGCCGCGCGCGGTGGCGCATAACTGAAGCATCAATTGACAACCGTTTCCCGAGTCACCAGCGCGCACGAAAAGCTGGACGCCGCGCTGCTCCAGCCGGCCGGCAGACTCGCAAGATCGGTAGTGACACTCAAGTTGCTGGCGGCATCGTCCAAGGTCGCGTTGCCGCTGTCGGTCGTGAAAGTCACGCTCACCGATTGCATGCCCGCGCCGACGGCGGCGTTGACCTGACCGGAGGGAGAGGCCGTGGCCACCACGTTGTTGGCGGCAATGGCCTGATAGGGGATGGTGATCGTTCCGCCGGGGACTTTCGACAGGCCGGCGTTGTCGACATAGATGTACGTGAGCGTGACCGTACCCGAATCGGTTGCGGTGGGCGCGTAAGTGAGATTGAGGACGCAGCCGCTGCCCGTCGAGACCAGCGGACAGGTGAAGGTGGCCGGACCGTGCCAGCCCGCCGGCAACATGGCGAGGCTCCCGGAGACGCCGAAGCCCGTGATCGCAAGTCCGTCGCTGGAGTTGAATGTCACGCTGACCGTCTGGGTCGCGCCCACCGCCACCGATACGAGCGAGGTGCTCGACGCGGCCATCACCGTGTCGTCGGTGCCCTGCGTGCCGCCTTCGCCGCCCACGCCTCCGACCGGTCCGGTACCGCCGCCCGTGCCGCCGGTGCCCGTGCCGCCGCCGGTATTGCCGGATACGCTGGTTGCGCCGTACTCTGAGCCGCCGCTGCTGCTACCCCAGGGTGAGGAAAAGTCGCAGCCCGACAGAAGCAGGAGTGCTGCCGCTGCGCCGATGAGGATTGAACGATGGACGAGTTGCATAGCTATCCACCCCAAGAAACGGCAGCCGCCGAGTCCGTCGGTCGTCGAAGAGAGCTCCAAGTTATGCCGCGAGGCAAGCGCGCGTTGTTAACCGCTTCACACAATCACAGCGGCATTCGCGCGCTGTGCGACGCCGAGGGTTTTCCCTCAAATACGGACGCAACATGTTCAATTCAGATGTTCAATAGCGCGCGACTATGTTCAATTCGCCGCGCGCGCTCGTGTTCGCTGTCGAGGCGACAATGAACATAACGGGCTCGCGCTGATGTCCGCGCTCGACGAATATCAATTCGCCGATGCAGAGCGCTTCGAGCGTTTCGATGTGCGCGCGGGAGATCGTCCGGCCGGCGCGAGCTTTGCGTCGCGCTCGGCAGCTCTCGGGTGCTCCGGCGCGGCCGGCACGTCGCATCCGCTCGCGACGTTGACCGCGATCGAGACGCTGAAACGCGGCGGATGTGCTGCCGATGCGGCTATCGCGGCGGCCGCCTGTCTCGGGTTTCTGGAGCCGACCGGGTCAGGGCTTGGCGGCGATTGCTATGTGCTCGTGTGGGACCCGCGCGTGGCGAAGCTCACGGGCCTCGCCGGCTCCGGCCGCTCGCCGCGCTCGCTGAAGCTCGACACGGTGCGCGCGCGCGCGCGCGGCGGCGTCATTCCGGCCTACGGAGCGATCTCGGTGTCGACGCCCGGCGCACTCGATGCTTGGTGGACGCTGCATTGCCGGCACGGCGTCCTCGACTGGAAGTCGCTCTTCGCTGCCGCCATCCATTTCTGCGAGGCCGGGGTGCCGGTACCGCAGATCATCGGCTACCACATACAGCGGGATCTCGAGCTGCTTCGTCAGCCCGGCTCGGGCGTGGAAGAATTCGCCAACGCAATGCGCACCTATGCACCGGACGGACACGCGCCTCGGCAAGGGGATGTTTTTCGTAACCCGGATCTCGCTCGCACCTATGGGGCGATTGCCGCGGGAGGGCGGGATATTTTCTACGACGGGCCCATCGCGCAAGCCATCGAGCGTTATTTCAAGCGCATCGGCGGGTGGCTGAGCCACGAGGATCTACGCGATCAGCGAGCCGAATGGGTCGAGCCGCTCGTGACCTCGTATCGAGGGGTGGATGTCTATGCCATGGGTGCCAACACCCAAGGGCTCGCAACGCTGCAGATGCTGAACATCCTGGAACATTTCGATTTGCGCGCGATGGGCTTCCAGTCGCCCGCCTCGATCCATGTGCAGGCGGAAGCCAAGCGTCTCGCCTACGCGGACCGCGCCCGGTTCTACGCCGATCCGCAATTCTCGAAGGTTCCGGTCGAATGGCTGAGCTCCAAGGCCTACGCGGCCGAGCGGGCGAAGCTCATTCGTCCCGACCGCATCCTCGGCCAAGTCGCTGCGGGCGAGCCACCGCCCATGGGAGATACCACTTATCTCACCGTTGCGGACTCGGGCGGGATGCTGGTGTCGATGATCCAATCGAATTACCGGGGCATGGGCTCGGGGCTGGTCGCCGACGGACTTGGATTCATGTTCCAGAATCGCGGGCAGATGTTCTCTCTCGAGGACGCTCATCCCAACCTGTATCAACCCGGCAAACGCCCGTTTCACACCATTATTCCCGGATTTGCCGCGAAGGATGGCCGCCCCTGGATGAGCTTCGGTGTCATGGGCGGCGACATGCAGCCCCAGGGCCAGACCCAGATCGTCGTAAACCGCGTCGACTTCGGGCTGGACGTGCAGGCCGCCGGCGACAGCCCCCGCTGGCATCACGTCGGATCGCCGCAACGCATGGGCGAGGACGAGGCGGGCTTGAGCGAGGCCGGCAGGCTGCACCTCGAGAGCGGCGTTCCCGAACGCTCGCGGCGCGCGCTCGCCGATCTCGGCTGGCCCATCGGCCCGTCGGACGGGGCGTTCGGCCGTTACCAATGCATCGAGCAGCGCCTGAACGGCGGCGAGCGCGTTTATGCCGCCGCAAGTGAAATGCGGGCCGATGGAGTCGCACTGGCGTACTAGCCCACAAAAGTGGGCTGGTGTTTGCTAGGCTCTCGGCCACCTTCGGGGGATGGGCACCATGACAACACAGAATTCGACGGTCTCGCAGACGCGCTCCTTCAGCACGGTCTTCATGATCGAGATGTGGGAGCGTTTCGGGTTTTACGGCATGCAGGTGCTCATGGTCACCTACATGATGAAAAAGTTGGGCTTTGTCGACACCCGAGCCAATCTGGTCTGGGGCGCCGCGGCGGCGCTCATCTACGCGACACCCGCAATCGGCGGCTGGGTAGGCGACAAACTGCTCGGCACACGGCGCACCATGACGATCGGCGCGGCCGTGCTGGCGGTCGGCTACGCGCTGCTATGGCTGCCCACCAACAAGGCGTTTTTCCTGTACGGCGCCCTTGGCGTGATCATCGTCGGCAACGGCTTCTTCAAGCCCAACGCCGGAAATCTCGTGCGCAAGATCTACGAAGGCGACGAAACGAAAATCGACAGCGCCTTCACCATGTACTACATGGCCGTCAACATCGGCTCGATGATCTCGATGACCCTCACGCCCTGGATCCGGGACCACGTCGGCGCGATGTACGGAGACTCGGCAGGCTGGCACACGGCTTTTGGCGTCTGCTCGATCGGCCTCTTGCTCGGCATGACGAACTACTTTCTGATGCGCCGCGCGCTCGCGCACATCGGCTCGCCCGCGGACGCGGCGCCCGTTAATCTCAAGCGGCTCGCCGGGGCCGTGGCCGGCGCGCTGGCCATGGTGGTCATCTCCGTCCTCATCCTGCAGAGCATCGAGGTGGCACGGGTTTGCGTCTATGCCGCGGGCGCGGTCGTGCTCGGGATTTTCATCAATCTCATCCGTATCAGCCATCGCGACGAGCGCGCGGGGTTGATCGCGGCGCTCGTGCTCGTGGTCGAGACCGTGTTTTTCTTCATTTTCTATCAACAGATGTCCACATCGCTCAATCTCTTTGCTCAGAACAACGTAAACCTGGACTTCCGGCTGTTCGGCTGGCACCTGTTCACCTGGATTCCGGAGCAGTACCAGAATCTCAACTCGATTTGGATCGTGCTTCTGAGCCCGGTATTGGTCTTGATCTACAACTCGCTCGGTCGCGTCGGCAAAGATCCTGGGATTGCGGTGAAGTTCGCCTGGGGCTTCGCCGCGGTCGCCGTCGGCTTTTTCATCTACGGAGTCGGCGCTCACTGGGCCGTCGGCGGTAAGGTCTCCTCCTGGATCATGGTGTGGGGCTACGGTCTTTATTCCTTGGGAGAGTTGCTGGTGAGCGGGCTCGGACTAGCTATGATCGCCCGTTACGTGCCGGCACGGATGGGGGGATTCATGATGGGGGCCTATTTCGTGGCCTCGGGCCTGTCGCAATATCTCGGCAGCGTGGTGGCCAATCTGGCGCACATCCCCGAAGGACTCACCGATCCTCTCGAGTCGCTCGCCATCTACACGAGCCTGTTCAATAAGCTCGGCTTCGCCGGCGTCGGCTGTACAGCCATCGCGATCGCCATGCTGCCGCTCATGAATCGGCTGTCCGCGAGCCATTCGGACGTAGCCACCAATCACGACCCTTTGCCGGCGGTGCGCAGCGAGGAATTCAATCTCGCGCCGCGCGGCCCCTGAGGCGTTATGCGCTCAAGCCGAGCGCGCGCGCAGATACTCCGCGGCGCGCCGCGCCTCGCGGCGCAGCTCCTCCTCGAGCTTGGGCAGGTGCTCGACTTCGCCGGCGCGCGCGGCTTGCTCCAGGCGCGCGGCGGCAGCGCTCGCTGCCTGCGCGTGGATATTGGCGCTCGAGCCTTTGAAGGAGTGCGCGGCGCGGCCGACCGCCGACCAATCCTCGCGGTCGAGCGCCGCGCGGATCTGCGCAAGCGCCGCATCGCCCGAGTCGATGAAAAGCTGGACCAGTTGCTGCGCAAACGCCCCGTCGCCGTCGGTGAGCGACACGAATTGTTCCCAGTCGACGGGCGGTGCCGCGCCGCCCCCCGCCGAGCCATCGCCCGCCGAGCCATCGCCCGCCGAGCCGTCGCCCGGCGCCGGCGCGGAACGCATATCGGCTGCCGGGGTAGATCTCGCGCTGCCTAAAAAGCGCTCGATGGATTCGGCGAGACGCCGTCGGTCGAGGGGCTTGGTGAGATACCCGTCCATCCCGGCGGCGAGACAGTCCTGTTCCGCCCCGCTCATGGCATCGGCGGTGAGGGCGAGAATTGGCATGCGCCGGCCGGCTTGCTCGCGCGAACGGATGGTCCGCGTCGCCTGATAACCGTCCATCACGGGCATTTGGCAATCCATGAGGATGAGATCGTATTGCCGCGTGCTCCACGCATCGACAGCCTCGGCGCCATTGTTGACGATGTCCACCGTGCAGCGCATTTTTTCCAGAGCGCCGCGTGCCACCTTCTGGTTCACCGGATTGTCTTCGGCCAGCAGGATGCGCGGTGGCGTGGTGCCGCCGAGCGGTCGAGGCGCGGCGACGACGGGCTGTGTGAACTCGTGCCACTGCGAGGCCCCCGCGGACATGACGCGGCGCAGACAGTCCCGCAGCTCGCGATGCGTCACGGGCTTGAGCAGATAGGCGGCGAAGCCGAGCTTCTCCAAAGTCTCGGCGCTGTGCATTCGACCGGCCGACGTCAAGAGAACGAGCCGGATGAGCGCGTATCGCGGATCCTGCGCGATGCGCCTGCCGAGCTCGAGGCCATCGCACCCGGGCATCATGTAGTCGAGCACGGCGAGCTCGAATGGCGCGCCGCCCGGCTCGGCGTCGAGTGTGTCGAGCGCGGCCCGGGCGCTGTCGACGCAAGTCGGGCGCATGCCGAGGTGCGTGAGCTGGCGGCTCAGCACCTTGCGGTTGGTGGCATTGTCGTCGACCACGAGCACGCGGCGACCCGTCAGGATACCCGCGTCGACGTCTGAGACCGTCTCTTGCCTCGAGGAGTTGCCAAAGCGCGCGGTGAACCAAAACACCGACCCTTCCCCCGTGGCGCTCGTGACTCCGGTCTCGCCGCCCATGAGCTCGACCAGCCGGCGCACGATCGAGAGGCCCAAGCCGGTGCCGCCATAGTGCCGCGTCGTGGAGGCGTCGAGCTGGCAGAAAGGCTGGAACAAGGACTCCAGCCTTTCCTGCGGAATACCGATGCCGGTATCGCGAACCTCGCAGCGCACCGACATTTCCGAGGCGTCCTTCGAGGTCAGCCGCAGGTCGATCGAAACCTCGCCGTCGCGCGTGAATTTGATCGCGTTGCTGCCGAGATTCAGCAACACCTGGCGCACCCGGCTCGGATCGCCGATCACCCAATCGGGAAGCTGTGGGTCGATATTCGTGATCAACTCGAGTCCCTTGGCATGCGCTTGAAACGCGAGCAGATGGCCGACGTCCGCGACGGTTTGCCGCAGATCCATGTCGATGCGCTCGAGGTCGAGCCTGCCGGCCTCGATTTTCGAGAAGTCCAGGATGTCGTTGATGATGGTGAGAAGGCTCGCGGCGCTGTCGCGGATGGTTTCCGTGTAATCGCGCTGCGTGCGGTCGAGCCCGGTCTCGAGCAACAGGTCCGTCATGCCGATCACGCCGTTCATGGGCGTGCGGATCTCGTGGCTCATGTTTGCCAGGAACTGCGATTTGGCTTCCACGGCGAGCTCCGCTCGCTCCTTGGCATGCCGCAGCTCGGCATTGGCCGACTCGAGGTCGCGGGTGCGCAACGCCACTTGCTCGCCGAGCTCGCCGGCGAGACCGCGCAGGCGATCCACTCGCAGCCGGTAGAGCGCGGCGGCCGCGAGCACGATACTCAGGAATACCAACGCATAGAACCAGAAGGTTTGATAAAGATGCGGCTTGAGCGTGAATCGAAAGCTCGCTGCGGGCGCGCTCCACACGCCGTCGTTGTTAGTGGCGGTCACACGGAATGTATAGGTGCCGGGAGCGAGCCGGGTGTAGAACGCCGTGCGGCGGTTGCCTGCATCGACCCACCCGGAATCGAATCCCTCGAGCTGGTATCGAAAACGCGAGCGTTGCGGCACCAGCAGACTCAGGCCCGTGTAGTCGAACTCCCATTGTTGCGCGCCCGGTGCGATTTCGATGCCGTCGGTGAGCGCGACCGGCGTATTGTCGACCGCCACTTTTTCGATGTGCACGGGCGGCGGCTGTCGGTTGGTCGGAATGTGCGCGGGATCGACGCGCACGATGCCGTGTACACTCGGAAACCAGAGCATGCCGTCGGGCGATACACATCCCGCGGAGGTGTTGCCGCCGTCGAATTCGGGCGAGCGCAGGCCGTCGGCGACGCCGTAGATGTGGTAGGCGGGTGTAACGCTCTCTCCGGCGGCGAGCGCATCGAGGTCGGCCCGCGGCACGGACATCAATCCCTTGTTGGTCGTGAACCAGATCTGATGGGAGGCGTCCTCGAGCACTTGCAGGATGGTCTCGCGCATCGGACCGCCGAAACGCACCAGCGAGATGACCCGGTTGTCGCGCCAGACGGCGAGGCCATTGGTCGTACCGAGCCAGATCACCCCGCGCTCATCCTCGTGTATGGAGATCACCCAGTCGGTCGGCAGGCCGTCCGCCGCGGTTAGGTGCCGCGTCGTCGTCTCGCCCACGATGAACAACCCATTGGTCTCGGTCGCCACCCACAGATTGCCGGCATGGTCCTCGTAAAGGAGGTGCACCGCGGCGGGAGTCGACGCATCGAGCTTCGATTGCATGGACACGACAGTGTCATGCGCGATCATGTCGAGGCCTTCGTTCGTGCCCACCCAGATGCGGCCCGCATGGTCCTCGAGGAGGGCCATGACCGAATCCCCGGACAGGCCGCTATTGAGATCGAACAGGCTCATCGAGCCGCTGGGATCCAGCCGGTACACGCCTGCGCCCTGGGTGCCCACCCAGACGCTGCCGCCTCGATCCTCGATCACCGAACGTACCCGGGTCTTCTGCCGTCCTCTCGGACCGTCGATGGAGTGAAATTGCCCGGCCTCATAGCTCGACAGGCCGCCGTCCGAGCCGACCCACACGCCGCCGGCGCGGCGCGGAACGATAGTCCAGGTGAGATCTCCCGACAGCCCCTCGAGCTCTCCCGCCGTCACGACCTTGCCGTCGTGGAGCCTTAACAGGCCGTGGCCGTAGCTGCCGATCCAAAGACTACCCTCGTCATCCTCCAGCAAGGCCCGTACCTCGCTGGTGGCAAACATTCCGGTCACGAGCCGGCTGAATTCGCCCTCGCGCCAACGCACCAACCCTCCGCCGCCCGGGGCGAACCAGAGATTCCCGTCGCGATCGCGCAGCATGGCGAGTATTGCCGAGCCAAACTGACCGTCCGTGGCCATCGCCTCGAAGCTCTGACCGTGGCTCCGATAGAGCGCGCCGGCCCCCGTGCCGACCCACAGCGTTCCGTCCGCGTCCTGGTGGAGCGACATGACCGACTCCGCGGTTTGCGCATCGCGCAAGGCGATGGGCTCGAAGCGTCGACCGTCGAAGCGCTGCAGCCCGCTCCGGGTGCCGACCCAGAGTGCGCCGTCGGTGCTCGGTTGCAAGGCACGGATACGCGCGTCGATGAGTCCATCGGACATATCGAATGCCCGCACGGTATCGCCGGCGATCTCAACCACGCCTATCTCGGTGCCGATCCAGAGATGGCCGTCGCCGCTTTCCGCGATGGCGCGGACGTAGGATCGAGCGACCTCACCGTTCAGCGGTCCTGCGCGGAAGCGGCCGTGCTCGAAGATGGCGAGTCCCAAGCGCGTGCCGATCCAGAGCATCCCGGCTTTGTCGACATGCAGCGCAGTGATGTTCTTGTCGGGAATCGCGCTTTCGTTGCCGGGCTCGAAAACCGTGAAACGCGTGCCGTCGAAGCGGGCCAAGCCTTCCTGCGTGCCCATCCAGAGATATCCGTCGGGTGTGCGGGCGAGCGCCTGCACCGTGCTCTGCGGTAGGCCGTCCGCGATCTGCCAATTGTCGGCCACATACTGGGTGGGCAGCAGGGCTGGGTTCAGCGCGGGGCACGGGGACGCGGCAACCACGAACAGGATCAGGAGCAAGCCGCGAATCGCAAGACGAGTCATGAGCGCAAGCATTCCGTACTTCCCTGGGCAGTACGGGTTATCGGCCGGAACCGTTGGGACTAAAGGGGGCGCTCAGCGAGAGCAGCGATCGTTGGCCGATACGTGAATGGTGTCGCCGTTGTTCAGCCCCGCGTTCTCATGATGACCACAGCGGCGCATGTCCCGCCCGGTCGTCAGGGCCTTCCAGGACACATGTCCCTGGCCGGAGGAGTCCGCGCTCACGGTCGTCGCGATGGAAGCGTTGCCGTAGATGACCTGACCGGAAAGAATCATTTGATGGCGTCGCAGGTTCCGGTCGTACAGGGTCACTTCGAGGTTATCAGGAGTTTCGTTCAGCACGTGAATGGTCACGGTGCCTTGACCGAGCGCGGCGCTGTGCATGGACGCGAGCACGATGCAGGCGAGCAGGGCGTGACTCAGCACGCGGCGGGGAAAGGCAGTCATGGTGACCGCAATATAGCGCGTTGCCGCGCCGTGGGCATCCCGAGTCGATGCTTAAACGAGCTTGAGGTCTTTGGCGGGGACTTGCGGAAAGATCCGCGCACTTTGCTCCGGCGACAGCCCCCACATCGTGCGAAACATCCCGCCGAGGACCGCGCGGTAATCGTTCAGCACGGGAAAATCGCGGTCCTGCAGCAGGACGGCGCGATCCACGGCGCGCTGCTCGCCCGCAACCATGCCGCCGTTGATGCCGCCCCCCAGCACCCAGTACACCGTGCCGTGGCCGTGGTCCGTGCCGCGGTTGCCGTTCTCCCGGAACGTGCGGCCGAACTCCGACAACACCACGACGACGGTGTTGCGCCACTCCGCGCCCAGTGACTGGGAGAAGGCCTGCACGCCGCGGCCGAGGCTCGCGAGATTGTTGGCCAGCGCGCCTTGCGCGGAGCCCTCGTTGACGTGCGTATCCCAGCCGCCGACGTCGATGAAGCCGATTCGATACTTGTCGCGCATCAGCTGCCCCATGCGCTCCGCCTCGAGCTCGAATCCTTTGGTGTTGATGGCATTGCGGTTGGCGGCGTTCATTTCCTCGGCAATCTTCTGCGCCACTTCCTGGCGCAGATCCAGGCCGTCGCGCACCACCGTCTCCAGATGATGATCGGCGTACATGTCGCTCAGAATCTGCGCCTGGCGTTCATCGAAGGGCGGTTTGCCGACATTCTTGAGCGACAGATTGGGCACGGTCGCTCGCGCCTTCGAAGGCGAGCGGCAGCGCATCGGTGAAGGCGATCGGCGTTCGGCGGAGGGTGCCGAGCAAGGTCCCCGCCAACCGGCCGAGAAAGCCGGAGCGGTAGTCGCGCGTGCCGCTCAGCCGGTTGGCCGAGCTCGATGCTGTCCTGGGTTTCGAAGTGGCTGCGCGACAGATCGTCGGTGCCGGCGAACGGAATGAAGGCGACCTGGCGCTGCAGGTACAGCGAGCCGATGGTATCGCGCACGGCCGGCGCGAGCGCCCAGTCCGCATCCAACGCGAGCGCGCCGCTGTTCGAGGCCGGCATCGGGTCGCGCGATCGCGATCGTTCGGGCGCGATTCGTAGTAGAAGCCGCTCGAGTAGGGCACCAGCAGGTTGAGCGCGTCGTAGCCGCCGCGCAGGAACACCAGCAGAGAATCGCGGACCGCTCGTGCGGCGCGGCGAACAGCCGGCCGGTGACGCCGCCGGTCGCGAGGGCCGCGCAGCCGAGTTTCAGGCATCGCGGCGTTTCATGGCGTTTGAACCTCACTCATAGTTGAAATCCGGCGACGCCAGCAGAAACGTATTCCATTCCTGCTGCGAGTTGGCGCGGCCCGAGCGCATCGCGCGTGCGGGCCGTCGAGAAACGGCTCGACGGCCTCGAAATACAAGCCGGTTCGACAGCTGCGGGAATCCGGCCGCGCGGCCGCCGCGGCGCCGTCCTCGGCGTCGAACAGCGCGGCGTTGCCCGAGCCGATCGCGCGCGCGATCTCGAAGCGGCGGCTCATCTGGCCGGAGCTCGCCCACGCGGCCTCGGTGAGCGGATAGCCGTCGGGCGTCGCGCGCCCGAAGGGCGCCTCGCCCAGGCCGTTCAGCCAGTTGACAGCGGCCGCGTGTTGGTGATGGTGCGCCCGTCGTAGGCGAAGCGCACCGCCGAGATCACGAAACGCATCGGATCCTTGAATTTGCCGCCGAGCGCGGCATTGAGCTCCGGCGAGAGGAACATCTCGCGCAGCACGGCCGCGATGTTCGCCGTCGGTGCGCTGAGAAGGTCTGCGCCATGCGCTCGACCAGCGCGCGCGGCGGATCGTCGGCCACGAAGTAGGTGGCGATCTCGCGCGAGATGAAGCGCGCGCACGCGGGCTGCTTGACGATCAACGAGACGGCCTCGTCGACTTCGGCGAAACCGCGGCCCTCGATGGTCCGGCCGAGCAGCACCTTGGTGCCGAAATCGTGGCGCGCGGGATTGAACTCGAACGCGCCGTCGCGCCGGTACAGCTTCTGCCACTCGGCCTTGAGCCTGGGCGGATTGCCCACGTTCACGCCGCTTCCGGTCAGGATGCGCGCGAGCTGCTGCACGTCCTGCTGGGTGTAGCCGGCATTGACGCCGAGGGTGTGCAGCTCCATGAGCTCGCGTGCATAGTTCTCATTGACATGCCCGGCGGCGTTCTGATTGTTGTCCAGATACTGGCAGCATCGCCGGATGCTCGAGGGTCGCGAGCACGAGATCCTTGAATTGGCCGAGCGCATGCGGCCGGATCGCGCGATCCGCGTAGTCGGCGACCAGCCAGCGCAGATCCGCCTTGCGCTGATGCACGCTGAAATGGTTGAGCCAGAACCAGACCATCTCCTCTTGCAGTTGCGGGGCGAGTAGATCGCGCGCAACAGCTCGGCGCGCACCGCCTCGTTGGCGAGCTTGTTGCCCTGCTCGTTGAGCGTTTTGCGGGCCTGCTCCCTGTCGGCGCCGTCCGGCATCGCGCGGATGGCCTTGTGCTGGGCGCTCACCTCGGCGAGCTGGCGCACCGGATCGGCGCGCGCGGCGTCGAGCGCGGCCAGCTCCTGCGGCGACCGGTGCGGGGAGCGGCGCATCGCGCGCCTTGCAGCTGCCGGTCGAGATAGCGCGCCCGCCCGAGCCGGTGCAGCTCGGCGACGCTCGAGCTGTCGATGCCGAAGCTCACTCGCTCGAGCCACAGCATGTCGGCGCGCTGGAAGCGCCGGCAGGGCCGCCGCCGAGGCGCTTGGTGCCGTCTGCCCGACGCCGGCGCACCCCGCAGAGCAGAGCGGGGCCCCAGCACGCGCGGCCAGTGGAGCCGCCGCGACTCGCTTCGAGCGCCGCCGCCATGCCTTGACCGCTCCTGACCAAGCCGTTTCACATGCCTCCAGGTGGTAGCCTGGCGCATTTCGCCGCCTCTCACCATAAACGGGCCCTGGCGCGAGGCGTTGACGGCGGCGGCCGGGGGAAGGCCGGGAGCCATTAAGACTTTGACAGGTTCGCGGCCCGGGAAACCCTCCGGCGGGCGAGATCCAGTGCGGAAATGTCGATATTTTTTCGACACATGCCATGGCTACGTGGCAAACTCTGCGCCCTTTAAACCCCCCTCGATGGATGGAAGCTCGCAATGGCCCGTACGATCCCCCTTTCCGATATCCGCAATATCGGCATCATCGCCCACGTCGACGCCGGCAAAACGACGACGACGGAGCGCATCCTGTATTACACGGGGCGTAAGCACAAGATCATCGATATTCACGACACCAAGGATCTGAAGACCTCCACGACCACGGACTACCTGGAGCAGGAGCAAAAGCGCGGCATCACCATCCAGAGCGCGGCCGTCTCGGCGTTCTGGCGCGATAAGAAGATCAACCTGATCGACACCCCGGGACACGTGGACTTCACGATCGAGGTCAACCGCTCCTTGCGCGTGCTCGACGGCGCGGTGGTGGTGTTCGACGGCGTCGCGGGCGTGGAGCCGCAATCGGAGACCAACTGGCGGCTTGCCGACAACTACGACGTCCCGCGGTTCTGCTACGTGAACAAGATGGATCGCAGCGGCGCCAATTTCTTGCGCTGCGTCGACATGATCAAGAAGCGCCTCGGCGCCCGGCCGCTGCCGGTGCAGCTGCCGATCGGCTCCGAGGACAACTTCAAGGGCATGATCGATCTGGTCGAGATGAAGGCGCTGGTGTGGGATTCCGACGACAAGGACTCCGAGTGGCAGGTTCTCGAGGTCACACCCGATCTCGCCGACAAGCTGCACATCACCGTGCCGAGCGACCGAGCGCTGCTCGCCGATGTGCCGAAGTACCGCACCGAGCTGATCGATACCTGCCTCGAGCAGGACGATCACGCCATGGAAGCGTACCTGACGCACAACACCGTGCCGTCCGCGGAGGTGCTGCGCCGCTGCCTGCGCAAGGGCACGATCAACTCGGCGTTCACGCCGGTGCTCTGCGGCTCTTCGTATAAGAACAAGGGCGTGCAGCAAGTGCTCGACGCGGTGGTCGACTATCTGCCGGCACCGACCGACGTGGCGTCCATCAAGACCGTGAACGCCGACGGCGAAGCCGATCGGCGAGCGCAAGTGCTCGGACGATGAGCCGTTCTCGGCGCTCGCGTTCAAGGTCATCAATGACGCCTATGGCGCGCTGACCTTCGTGCGCGTCTACTCGGGCGTGCTCACCAAGGGTGCCTCGGTCCAGAACTCCACGCGCGGCAAGCGCGAGAAGATCGGCCGCATGGTGGAGATGTTCGCCAAGGAGGCGAACCCGATCGAGGAAGCGCGCGCGGGCGACATCATCGCGCTCGTGTCGCTGTCGGAGACCGAAACCGGCGATACGCTGTGCGATTCGGCGAACCCGGTGGTGCTCGAGCGCATGCGTTTCCCGGACCCCGTCATCAGCGTGTCCGTCAAGGCCAAGACCAAGGCGGAGCAGGAGAAATTCGGCATCGCGCTCGGCAAGATGGTGCGCGCCGATCCCTCGCTGCATCTGGAGACCGATCGCGAGACCGGACAGACCATTCTGCGCGGCATGGGCGAGCTGCACCTCGAGGTGACGCTGGATCGCATGCGCACGGAGTTCGGCGTCGAAGGCACCATGGGCGAGCCGCAGGTGGCCTACCGCGAGACCATCACCAAGAAGGTGAGCGAACAGTACGTTCACAAGAAGCAGACCGGCGGCGCAGGACAATTCGCCGAAGTGTGGATCGATTTCGAGCCCCTGCCGCGCGGCACGGGCTTCGAGTTCGTCGACGAGACCGTCGGCGGCTCGGTTCCCAAGGAATACGTCCCCTCCGTCGAGAAGGGCCTGAAGGTGCAGAAGGAAGACGGCGTCCTGGCGCATTATCCGACGGTGGATTTTCGCGCGACGTTGACCGACGGCAGCTACCATGACGTCGACTCGAACGCGCTCACCTTCGAGATCGCCGCCAAAGCGGCTTTCCGCGAGGCCATCCGCAAGGCCGGACCCATCCTGCTCGAGCCGGTCATGAAGGTCGAGACCGTGACGCCCGGAGACTACCTGGGCGATGTGATCGGCGACATCAATCGCCGCCGCGGTTCCATCATCGACCAGCTGGAGCGGGGCACCAATATCGCCGTCGTGGCCACGGTGCCGCTCTCGGAGATGTTCGGCTACATCGGACATTTGCGCGGCATGACGAGCGGACGCGCCTCTTACACGATGGAGTTCTCGCACTACGATCCGGTGCCGCGCAACGTCGCCGACGAGGTGATCGAGGCCGCGAGCAAGGCGAAGACCGCGGTCGCTTGACCCCGGGGCGCGTAGCCCCCGGGGGCGCGCAGCCTTAAGGCTGATCGGCGTAGATTTTCACGATCTCGTATAGAAACCGCCGGCCGTTCATCAGGGACACGACGCGGATGCGCTCGTTGAGACCGTGCGCGTGCGCGCCCTCGGCATCGTGGAACATGCCCGACAAACCGTAGGTCGGCACACCGTGCGCATTTAAGAAGCGACCATCGGTCGCCCCCGTCGACATGGTGGGGACGATGGCGACGCCCGGCCAGATGCGCTCGGCCACGGTGCGCACCGGTCCCAGCATGCGTGCATTCAGCGGCGGCGGCGGCGACTGGATGCCCGTGTCGCCTGTCGCGGCGACCGTGATCTTGGCGTCTGCCAACACGTTGACGATCTCCTCTTGAACCGAGGCGATGGGCACGCCGGGGAGAATTCGGCAATTGACGTTCGCTTGCGCATGCTGCGGTAGCGCGTTGGGTGCATGGCCGCCGGAGATCTCGGTGGCGGTGCAGGTGGTGCGCAGCATGCTGTTCCAGCCGGGATTGATCGCCCACAGGCGCTCCACGGCTGCCTCGTCGTGCGGGTTGGCGAGCACGGCTTGCATGTCGGCCGCAACTTGTGCAGACACGAGCTTGGATTCCGCCTGCAGATAGCCGCGTGTCGCATCGTTCAAGGCGATGGGGAAATTGTACGCACCGAGCTTGGCGAGGCCGGCCGACAGGCGCACGATCGGGTTGTTATGGGTAGGCCGGGAGCTATGGCCGCCGACGTCGACGGCAGTCAAGGCAAAGTCCTGGTACACCTTCTCGCCGGCCTGGATTTGCAGGGCGACGGGTTTGTCGTTGGCGTCGAGCTCGCCGCCCGCGCCTTCGTTGAGGGCGAATTCGGCATCCAACACCGCAGGCTGCGTGCTGATCAGCCACGCCACGCTGTTATAGATATTCGGCGTCTCCTCGCCGCAGGTGAGGGCGAGCTTGATGTCCCGCCGCGGCTTATACCCCTCGCGTGCGTAGCGAATGAGACTGTCCGTGAACACCGCGGCCATGGCCTTGTCATCGCTCGCGCCGCGCGCGTAGAACCAGCCGTTTTCCTCGACCAGCTTGAACGGGTCGCGCTCCCAATCCTCGCGTTTCGCCTCCACCACGTCGATGTGGGCGAGGAGGAGAATCGGCTTGGATTTTCGGTCGCGGCCGTGCAGGACGGCAATCAGCGCGCCATCGTTCGGCCGGTCCGAGGGCGCAAAGATCTGCATGTCGCCTGCAGGGATTCCCGCAGCGGCGAGACGCGCGCGCATCGCTTCGGCCGCGCGGGTGCAGCTGCCGATGGAGCGGGTGGTGTTGATCTCGACCAGTTCCTTGTAGAGGTCGCGGAATGCCGCCTCGCCGCTCGCCGGCGGCTCTGCGCCGCGGACCGGGGCCGCGATGCAAGCGGCCGCGGCCGCCGATAAAATCACTCCTCGCAGGGTCATGCTCCGCTCCATTCTAGTTTGCATCCAGCCTGCAGGTTGTCGCAGCAGATATCAAGAGTATGATTCGCCCCTTTGAGACCGGGCGCGCCGGGATCGCAGCAAAGGCTACTCATGAGAAACTCGAGGCTCGTCGGAAATTGGTTGTGGATGTGCGCGCTCGTGGCGGCGTTCGGGATATGCCGCGCCGACTCCACCGCGGCGACGGCAGGGGCGCCCGCGGCGACGCCCGTGCTGATCGCCATCCGCGCGGGCCATCTCATCGACGTCGTGGCGGGACGCACACTCAGCAATCAAGTGATTCTGATCCGCGGCACCCGGATCGAGGCGGTGGGACCCGATGTGAGAATTCCGCCGGAGGCGCAGATCGTCGACCTGTCCCAGATGACGGTGCTCCCCGGTCTGGTCGATTGCCACACCCACCTCGCCGATCTCGCGAATGCCGAGCCGCTCGACCTGTTGCGCAAGACGGCTGCGCAGACGGCCTACGAGGCCATTCCGAATGCCCGGGTCACCCTGCTCGGCGGTTTTACCACCGTGCGCGACGTCGGCGTATATCGCGCCTTCAACGACGTCGCCATGCGCGACGCCATTGCGAAGGGCATCATCGTCGGACCGCGCATGTACGTCGCGGGTGCCTACATCACCATCAGCGAAGGCGCCGGTGCCATGACCGGGCTCTCTCCCGACGTGCAGCTTCCTTGGGACATGCAGTACGGGGTGGCAAACAGCCCCTGGGAAGTGCGCCAGAAAATTCGCGAACTTGCCCACCGCGGCGCGGATCACATCAAGATATTGTCCACCGGTGCGGTGCTCACGCATGGGAGTAACCCGAAGTCGATCGAATTCACGCCGGAGGAGCTGCGTGCGGCGGTGGAGGAGGCCGCGAACTTCGGTCTGCGCGTTGCCGCGCACGCCCACGCCGCCGAGGGCATCAAGAATGCCATCCGCGCCGGCGTCGCCTCGGTCGAGCACGCGACGCTGATCGACGACGAGGGCATCGCCCTCGCGAAACAGCACGGCACTTACCTCGACATGGATATCTACGACGAGGAGTGCATCCAAGCCGCGCCCGATACGCCGGCGGATTTCCTCAAGCACGACCAGGATCTCGGCGAAATCCAGCGCCGCAATTTCACCAAAGCAGTGCGCGCGGGCGTGAAAATGACCTTCGGTACGGATGCCGGGGTTTGCCCGCACGGCATCAATGCGCGGCAATTCGCCTACATGGTCAGGTACGGGATGACGCCCATGCAGGCCATTCAATCAGCCACGGTGAACGCCGCGGACCTCATTGGCCACTCCGAATTGTTCGGCACCATCACCGCCGGAAAATCCGCGGATATCGTCGCCGTCAAGGGCGATCCGCTGGTCGATATTCGCGTCCTCGAGCATGTCGACTTCGTCATGAAGGAAGGGGCGATCTACAAACATGATCCATGAAAGCAAAAGGGGGACGGAGAATGCGAAGAGCGTTATTGCTGCTGGCGGCATGCGCCATGCTTGATACCTTTACAGCCGCGGCCGACCGACCCGACAGCGGATTCGGGCCATCGAACCCGTTCTACACGGAGAGCGCGCTGCCGTTTCGCGCGCCGCCCTTCGACAAGATCAAGGATACGGACTATCGGCCCGCGATCGAGGCCGGCATGGCGCAGCAGCTCGCCGAGGTGCGCGCCATCGCCGCAAATGCCTCCGCGCCAACCTTCGAAAATACGTTCGTGCCGCTGGAGAAGAGCGGACGCCTGCTCGATCGCTCGCTGCAGGCATTCGAGGGTGTGACCGGCGCGAACACCAATCCCTACCTGCAAGAGGTGAAGACTGCGCTGGCCCCGCAGCTCGCCGCCCATCAGGATGCCATTTTTCTCAATGCCAAACTGTTCGCGCGCGTCTCCGCGATTTACGCAAAGCGCGACAGCGGCGGCTTCGATCCGGAGCAAAAACGCCTGATCGAGGTGACCTACGATGAATTCGTGCACGCCGGAGCGGACCTCTCCGCGGCGGACAAAGAGCGGCTCAAGAAGATGAATGCGGAAGAGTCGACGCTCTCCGACACCTTCAGCAAGAGGCTCCTGGCTGCCAACACCGCGGGAGCGTTCTTTACCACCTCGCCCGATGCGCTCGCAGGCTTAAGCGAGGCGCAGCTCGCCGCTGCGGCTGAGGCGGCGCAGGGGCGTAAGTCCCAAGGATACGTCGTGCCGCTGCAGAACACGACGACGCAGCCGCTGCTCGGCTCACTCAAGACGCGCGCGACGCGGAACGCAATTTTCGACAGTGCCTGGAACCGCACCGAGCACGGCGATGCGAACGATACGCGCGCCCTCGTGACACGGCTCGCGCAGCTGCGCGCGCAGCGCGCGTCCCTGCTGGGATTTCCCAATCACGCCGCCTGGCAACTCAAGGACCAGATGGCGAAGACGCCGCAGAACGCGCTCGATTTCTTGAACACGTTGGTGCCGCTGGCCACTGCCCGCGCTGTGCGCGAGGGCAAGGACATCCAAGCGGTCATCGACGCTCAGCACGGCGGCTTCGCGCTCGAGGCCTGGGATTGGGATTTCTATGCCGAGCAAGTTCGCAAGGCGAAGTACGACCTCGACGATGCTGAGGTCAAGCCCTATTTCGAGATCAATAATGTGCTCGAGAACGGCGTGTTCTATGCGGCGAACCAGCTCTACGGCATCACCTTCAAGGAGCGCAAGGACATCCCGGTGTATCAGCCCGACGTGCGCGTCTTCGACGTGATCGACGCCGACGGCAAACCGCTGGCGCTCTTCTATTGCGACTATTTCAAGCGCGACAACAAGCAGGGCGGCGCCTGGATGTCGAACTTCGTCGGCCAATCGAAGCTGCTCGGCACGCGACCGGTGATCTACAACGTCGGCAACCTACCGAAGCCTGCGCCCGGTCAACCGGCGCTCATCAGCTTCGACGATGTCATCACGATGTTCCACGAGTTCGGCCATGGATTGCATGGGATGTTCGCCGATACGCAATACCCGAGCATTTCGGGCACTGCGACGGCGCGTGATTTCGTCGAGTTTCCCTCGCAATTCAACGAGCACTGGGCCACTTATCCCGCGATCTTCGATCATTACGCCCGTCACTATAAGACCGGCGCCGTCATGCCCCCGGAGCTGGCCGCGAAAATCAAGCGGGCGAAGAACTTCAACAAGGGTTATGACATGACCGAGCTGCTCGCCGCGGCCGAGCTCGACATGCAATGGCACATGCTGCCGGCCAGTGCCCCTCCGCAGGATCCGGATCGGTTCGAGCAAACGGCACTCGAGCAGGCTCACATCGCCCTGCGCGCCGTGCCGCCGCGCTATCGCTCGAGCTATTTCCAGCACATCTGGGCGGGCGGCTACTCGGCCGGCTACTACGCCTATCTCTGGACGGAGATGCTCGCCGACGATGCCTTCCAATGGTTCGAGGAGAATGGCGGGCTCACGCGCGCGAACGGCGACCGCTTCCGGCAGATGATTCTTTCCCGCGGGAACACCGAGGATCTCGCGACGCTGTATGCCACGTGGCGGGGTCGCGCGCCCAAGGTCGATGCGATGCTGAAGGACCGCGGTTTGGTCGAGCCGTAGGCACGACCTTTCAGCCGTGCCCGGCCGCTCAGTGATTGATGGTGAGCGACGGGTCCAAGTTGCGCAGAGCCCCGGCAACCGTGGTCTTGCCGGTCTGATCGATGTCGGTCTGCGAGTACGACCGTCCGGTGGCGACGCAGGGTCTATCGGGACTTGGGGGAATATTACTCCCCGTCGACGTGAGGCACGTGGAGGGGTGAGCAGGGCCGCCGGCTGTATTCGGCGGTGCGCTATTCGGGGTCGCACAACCGCAGATCGAGAGGACCGCAAGCAAGGCGGCGCATGATCGGGTGGCCATGTGAAAGCCTCCAGCTCGGTTTGACAATAACGCAATGGTACGCTCCCCGGCTCGGGATACCAATGCGGCGGCGGGCCGGCGCAGTTGATGCGCTGCGAGCCGGCAAACCCTCGCCCACAGCGGCCAGCTTGCGCGAAATTCCTGCAGCATAAGTTAACTCGAACCGGTATCTCATTGCCGGCCGGGGACAGTGATCGGCTATGATATTTTCTGCTTCGAGAAACGCGCGGCGAGTTGCTTTTTTTATCTGTGCAAGGGGATTTCCGTGAACACGCACCTGCCATTCGCTCGACATTGGTTGCTGCTTTTGCTCTTGGTGCTCGCCGCCGCCGCTGTGCGCGCGGTGCCGGTCTCGAACGTACAAGTTCGAGTCGTGACCGGACCGAACGAGCTCAGCGCGGGGAGCTATGTGGAGCTGCGTATTTATGAGGCCGGCAAGGCCGTGCGCCGCTATCCGTTGACTCACGGCGAGGCATGGGCCGCGGACTCGACCCGCGTCATTCCGTTGGCCATGAACGAAACGCTCGACTCGCGCAACGTGCTGCGATTCAGTCTTTATTACCGCGCGGCGAGCCCCTTGTCGCCGCCTTGGCAGGTGGTTGCCGCGGATGTGGATCTCTCGGCGGGCCACGAGCCTGCTCGGCTGTTGCTCGACACCACGCTCTCCGGTGAGATTGCGCGCCAGGGAGAGCTTGCGACACTCGACCGTGATTCGAGCACCATCGCCTGCATGAGCGATGCGGACTGCGACGATGCGAAGAGCTGCAATGGCAGGGAGCGCTGCGCACCGCATGCGACCGGTGCCGACGCCCGGGGCTGCGTGAGCGGGCGCCCGGTCGTCTGTCCCGTCAACCAGATCTGCACCGAGGGACGCGGTTGCGTCGGCACGGGCTCGCTGACGCCGACCCCGGCTCGGGCTCATTAGCTCTCTAGGGCATCAGGACGAGCTCGTGCAGGGCTGGCCCGGGTAGGAGCGGTGTCGGTCGGCCCTGCGCCCAGGCATCGAATCCGGCGCGGTAGAAGGGCGAGAGCGGATGGCCGCTTTCGCCGCCGGGCATGTGCAGGTAGGCATCCTTCTCATATCCCGGCGACACGCTGAATCGCTCGGAGGCGCCGAAATCGCGCCCCTGGATCCGCGGCATGTCGTCATGCGCGCCCGGCGAGTGCACTGTCGGCATGTCAAGAAACGCGTGCAGCCAGGGCAGAGCGGCGGAGAGGGGATGGGCGACGCGCACATCGTTCACCCGGCCCCATGTGCAGGATGTGATGTCCAAGCGCTCGGCAGCGCATTGCCGCGGGATCCTTGCGGCCGCGGCGAGCGCCTCGCCGAGGAGCGCGTCCCAGCTTGCATAGGCATTCGCGAGCATGTGCGCGGGCCGGGCCTCGACGAGCCGCCAGAGAGGTCCCTCGAACGAAGGCGGAATCTCGAAATCCAGGTCGCCGGCCGCGAGCCGCGCGGGCGCCACGAGCATGTAGAAAACCCGAGCCTCCACTTGTTGACGAAATTCCAGCGTCAAGCGATAGGCGGGATCCTCCGTTGCCGCGTGACCGCTCCAGCGTGCGAGCGCATTGCGCGCTTCAGTCGTCGATGAGTTGCCTTGCGCATTTGCGCGCTCGATGACCTCGCCGAGGAGCGCCCGCCAGCGCTCGAGAAACGCGGCGCGGTCGTCGAGCTGGATTTGCAGGCTGGCCAGTGGTGCCAGCGGCCGCGGTGCGGCGCGCAGATCCGCGTGAATTTGCGCGGCGCGTACGCCTCGATCCATCCCGTCATCGCCGATGAGGCGCGCGGCCTCGCCGCCGACGACCCGCGCGTTCGCCGACCAGAGCAACCCTTCCGCGGGATCGAGCACCTGCGGCTGCTCAGCGGGCGACAGCCAGCCCTCGAATCCGACCACAGGATCGGTGGAGAGTTGCGGCAAGGCGGGTGGAGCGTCGTTGTGTCGCGGGAGACGGCCGGCAATGGTCCAGCCAATATGCCCTTCGGCATCGCCCACCAGGAAATTCTGGGCGGGAATGCCGAATCCGCCGGCGACGCGCAGTGCCGCAGCGGCCGAATGCACGCGCTCCAGAGCCAGAATATTGAGATTCAGCGCGGCTGGATCCTGCGCCACCCAGTCGAGCACATAGGGCCGCTTCTGCCAGTCCGTTCCCATCACCAGGACCCCAGGGCGTGATGGCCACTTTCAAATGCTCGGACGGTGCGCCCTTGACCTCGATGATCTCCTCGACATAGCGCAGCTCCTGCGGTCCCGCCGCGGTTGCGTACGCCTCCGGGTCGCCGGGCACGGGCACGAGTCGAACCACCTTCGAATATTCGCCGTAACTATTGGTGAAACCCCAAGCGATGTGGCCATTGCTGCCGGCAACCAACGATGGCGTGCCCGGCAACGTGACGCCCACCTCATCGAAGCCTGCTGCGGAGGCATCGACGAGGCGCGCCCGATACCAGGTGTTCGGCACGCGCAACCCCAAGTGCATGTCGTTCGCGATCAGCGCGGCGCCGTGAGCCGTGCGCCAACCGGCGACCGCCCAATTGTTGCTGCCCGCCGCCTCGAACCGCCCGGCAGGCGTCTCGGGTGGTTTGACGGGCAGAGTTCCGAGCGCACGCAGATCGATCTCGGCGGCAGTCGGGATGCGCGGCGATTCGCTCCGGCTGCCGTCCACCGCGCCATCCCACTCGGGCGTTCCGGCCTCGATGAAGCGCCACAACGGCTCGGCGAGCGTGGCACGCAGCAATGCGCGCTGCAGCTGCAGATGGCCCGTCGAGTCCTGCAGTTGCAGGAACATCGCGTGTGCGCACAGCACGGTGTCCTCGGTGGTCCAGGGCTTGGGATCGACGCCGAGAAGCCAGTACTCGAACGGCCTCGCGTGAAGCGCGCGCAAACCGGCATTCGCGCCATTCACGTACGCATCCAGCACGGCCCGGGCCGGCGCATCGAGGCTCGCCACGGCGTTGCGTGCAACGTCGCGAAATCGATGCCGCCGCAGCTCGCGATCGGCCGGGAGCAGAGTCGGACCCAGAAGGGCCGCGAGTTCGCCGGCCGCGGCGCGGCGCAATAGATCCATTTGAAAGAACCGATCCTGGGCGTGCAGATAGCCGAGTGCGAATGCGAGATCGCTTCGATTCTGTGCCGTAATGGACGGGACGCCCTCCGCGTCGCGGTCCACGCGAACGCCGGCATGGACGCCGCTGCGCGCTATCTGGCCGTCGAGGGTCGGCAGGCTCGCACGCAGAACGAGCCACGCGACGAGTATCGCGAGAAGTACCGCGCCGACAAGGAAAATGCCCGCGGCCGCGCCGATGCGCCGGGCGCGGCTGCGCCGAGCGCCGTCGCGCAGATCCCGGCTCATCGTCTGCACCGCCGGCAGCCGACGAATGCGCGCGCCTCCATGCGCGCGGCTTTTACGAACGGGACGCCCTGACGATCACATCCATGCTGCCGGGCGGCCGAGGTCATTATCGAGTCTCGCCGGTACGTACGCCGTGTGACGCGCAGCGCTCCGGGCCGCGATATGTCAAGAATCATAGCTCGCCCGGGTGATAGCGCCGTTGCGCGTGCGCCATCACGTCCTGCGTGCTGAACCACACATCGCGAAAGCGTCCCTCACAGTACATCTGCGCCTGATCGTCGAAATGCGGCGAGGCGGGGTCGCCGCTCTCGCCGCCCGTCATGAGCGCCTTGGCCCGCACGCTGGGTCCGAATTCCACGACGGCGATGAAGCTATTCCCGGTCGACCCATAGATGTGCTTCGTGGTGCGCGGCTTGACGGAATCGAACGAGGCGAGCGCGCCCCATTGGCCCGGCGCGAACCCGACGCGCAAGCTCGGCTTAAGATCGTCGAAGGGCTGCACGATGTCGCCGGTGAGGCGCTGATATCGATTGACCTCGCCCCATGCCAGCCGCCAGCGTCCGAAGTCCTGCTCGAGCTGCGCGACGGCGGCGCCGAGCGCCTGGAGACGCTCCTCGTCCGTCAAATGCTCGAGGAGAAAATCATACGTGGTCTCGTGCGCGGCGCGGGCGCGCTCGCGGTTCGCATCCAACAATGTCTGTCCCCAAAAGATGGCGAGCGTCTCGGCCTCCGAGTCCGCGCTCGTTCTGCGGTCCCAGGCGCGAAGCGCCGCGATGGGCTCTTGCAGCAGGTGATGGCGTGGGTCGGTGGCGGCGAGCCGGTCGTAGGCGTCGAGCAGGCCGGGCAGCAGGGCCTCGAAAGCTGTGAGATGGGGGTCGTACCCCGCGGCGATCAGCCGCTCCAGCGTCACGTCGTGGATGTGCTCGAGGACTTCGACGGCGTGCAGCCCGCGCGGAGTCTCGCCTTGCGTCCACATATACCGAGGATAGTTCTCACGTTTCGGACTTTGTGCTCCCGCCACCGAGAACGGCCAATCGTTGGTGTTCTGGATCCATCCGTTCGGGGGATTGAGGAGTGTAATGGTATCCTCGAGCCGATGGGGGCCCTGCCATTCGGTCGCGGGATTGCTGCCATCCACCGGCTGCGTGTAGTCGAAACGCGGATCGCGTTTCGGAATGAAATTCCCGTGAAAGTAGGCGATGTTGCCGTCGGCATCCGCGTACACGGTGTTGTTCGACGTATCGGTGCGCAGTTCCTGCGTCTTGCGAAACTCCGCATAATTGGCCGTCTTGGTGCGCAAGTACGATTGTTCGAGCGCATGCACCGGGTCCATCAGAATCTTTACCGCGATCCACCTGTCCTCGTCCGCACGGACAATCGGCCCATGATGCGTCCGATACACGGTGAAGCGCCGGGTCACGAGGCCGGCGCCGTGCCTGACTTTCACGCTGACCGAGAGGGTCCGCACCGGCCTTAGGCCATCGCCGTATCGATAGAAGTGCTTGCCCGCGGAGTCGACGAGAGTCTCGGCATACTCGTCGATGGCATCGCCGCCATAAGAAGTATGCATCCAGCCGTTGTGGGCGTTGAAACCCTGATAGATGAAAAACTGACCCCAAGTCGAGGCGCCATAGGCATCGAGCCCCTGGCCGCTGGTCATCTGCAACTCGGCACGGAAGTAGAACGAAGTGTGCGGGTTGATCCAGAGCAACGCGTGTCCGGTCGCGCTCAGTCGCGGTGCGATCGCGAAACCATTCGAGCCGCCGAGGGAGATTTCTTCGGCGCCGAATTCCACGGGCTCACGAGTCGTGTCGGCCGCTGGCGGTGCATCTTGCAGCGGATAGAACTGCGCCAGCCGGCTCAGATCGACGCTTTCGATGTCCCCGCCGATGCTGCCTTCGGTGAACGACAGCGCCATCCAAGGCTCGAAGCGCGTGATGACGGCAGGCCTGACGGCGGGATGCGTGGCCAGATAGAAATTCAAGCCGTCGGCCCATGCGCGCATCAGGGACTTAAGCCATGGTGGGCTGTGCTCATACGCCCGTCTCAGCTCATCGGGATCGATGAATAACCGTTGACGCAAATCGCTGTAAATCGCCGAGTCGCCCTCCGCCTCGGCGAGACGGCCGAGCGCGACCAGGTAGTTGTGCTCGATGCGGTGGAAGTCGTCTTCGGCCTGGGCGTACATAGCGCCAAACACGGCATCGGCGTCGGTTCGCCCTACGACGTGGGCGATACCCCACTCATCTCGAACGATACTGACGGCGGACGCCTCGCTTTGCCAGCGCGCGGCTTCGCTCGACCTCGGCGTCGCCCCGGCAGAGGCCGCACGGGGCGCGGCGGCAGCGGCGTGAGCCGAAGCGAAAGCTGTCGCCGCGAGGTACACAAGGAATGATCGCATGTTCGAAAGAACTGCTCCCGGCCGGCGAGGCGCCGGCCTTTACTGTTTGGCGAGCGATGCCTCATCCCAGCCGCCACCGAGCGCCTTGATCAACAAGATGCTGGCGCTCATGCGGCGTGCTTGAATGGTGGTGGCCTGCACCTGCGCTTGCAGGGCCGCCGTCTCCGCCGTCGATACTTCCAGATAGGTCACGATACCGGCGCCGTAACGGTCCTGGGCCTGCTTGAGATTCACTCCCGTCGCGAGCACCGCGGCCGCATCGGTCACGCTTTCCTCCTCAAGGCGCCGCAGAGCGACGAGGTTGTCTTCGACATCTTGATACGCGGTGAGCACGGTGTTGCGATAATCCGCAGCCTGCTCGGCATAAACCGCTTTCACGCGCGCGGTCTCGGCGACCAGGCGACCGCCCTCGAAAATAGGCGCCGAGATTTGCGGCCCCAACGACCAGAATAGACTCGACGTCGACAGCAGGTTCGAGGTCCGGGTGCTCTCCACGCCGCCCGCGGCGTTCAAGGTGAGTCTAGGAAAATAGGCCGCACGAGCCACGCCGATTTGTGCGTTGGCCGAGGCCACCTTGCGCTCGGCCTCAGCGACGTCGGGACGGCGCTCGAGCAGAGTGGAAGGCAGCCCGATATCGATGGGAGGAGGAACGACGTCGAGCGGCAGCGCGTTCGCCGGCAGGCCGAAAAGCGAGGGATTCTCGCCGACCAGGACCGCGATGGCGTGCTCGGCTTGCGCCCGCTGCAGCTTGAAGTCCGCGGCTTGAGTGAGCGCGTTATCGAGTTGCGTCTCTGCTTGGGCCACGTCGGCGAGGGCGGCGGCGCCGCCGTTGAACAGGTCCGTGGTGAGCTTGAGCGCCTCCCGGTAGGACTCGACGGTCCGGTCATAGAGCGCGACTTCCGCGTCATAGGCTCGCAGGTTGAAGTAGTCCTCCGCGAGCTGCGCGCGCAGCGAGAGCTCGACCGAGGCGTAGTCGGCGGCGCTCGCTTGACGGGCGGCCTTGGCCGACGACACTTCGTTGCGTACCCGGCCCCACAAGTCCACCTCGTACGAGAAATCGGCGCCCAGCAGGAAGTCGTTCACGGTGGTGGGGTAGCCGGGCAGGGACTTCGGCGCATTCGGCGAATATTTCTCCCGAGTCGCGTAGGGATCGGCCGTCAGCGTCGGAAACAGATCCGCGCGCGCGATGCGGTATTGCGCGCGCGCCTGCTGCAGACGGGCGAAGGCGGCCTTGAGAGTAAGGCTCGCCGGAATCTTTTCCTGCAGCCGGTCGAGCTCGGGATCGTGATAAACCACCCACCAATTGCCGCGTGGTTGCGCATCCTTCGGCTCCGCGACTGTCCAGTCCGCGACCTCCTTGTAGTGTTCGGGCGGAGCACCCGTGTCGGGCACCTTGTAGGGCGGTGCGAAGGAGCAACCGCCGGCGGCCGCAAGCCAGGCGCTCATCGCGAGTGCGCGGGCTCCGGCCTTTGGGGCGCGCGATATCACGGAGCGGCGCGCCCGCCGCCCTGAGCAGCAGGGTTCTTGGGCGGCGGCGGCGCAATGCGCACGTGCATGCCGTCGTTGATGGAATCCGGCGGATTGATCACTACCGCGTCCGTCGGATCGAGCCCGGTCAGGATCTCGACGGTCTTGCCGAAATCCCGTCCTTGCACGACGTTCTTAATCTTGATGGTGTCCTGGTTCTGGACCACCGCGACCTGCAATCCATCGGAGCGGAATAGGATGGTGTTGGCGGGCAAGCGCAGGGTATCGGTGCTGGACGGCAGCCTGAAATGAACCTCGGTGTAGGAGCCCGGGAAAAGCTGCGACTCGCGGTTGTCGAGTTGCAGCTCGACCTGCAGCGTCCGGGCGGTCGGGTCCAGGGCATTGGACGTGCGCACCGTGTCCGCTTCGTAGGTCTTATCCGGGCGCTCGGCGAAGTGCAACTGTGCCTTCAGGCCCGTCTCGGTGGCCGCCGCGTACGCTTCGGGAACTTGCGCGTAGATGCGCAGCTTGTGGATGTCGGCCACGCGAAACAGCTCCGTATTCGGCGACTGTCCGGCATTGATGAGATAGCCCACATCGGTGTTGCGCGCAGTCACCACACCGTCGAAGGGCGCCAGCACGCGTTTGAACGACTCGAGATCGCTCAAGCGTTGCACGTTCTGTTGCGCCGATTCGACCATCGCCGCCTTGGCGGCCGCGTCCCCCGCACGGTTGTCGGCATCCTGCTTCGAGACCGCCTGCGTCTTGAGCAAGCCTTGCCAGCGATCATTGGTGATCTTGGACAGCGCGTAGTTCGCCTGGGCCGTGTCGAGGTCGGCGCGCGCCTGTGCGAGCTCGCGGTCCACCTCGGGAGTCTCAATTTCCGCGAGCAGTTGTCCCTTGTGCACTCGGGCGCCGATGTCCGTGTACCAGATTCTCACGTAGCCGTTGGTGCGCGCGTAGATCGGCGACTCGATGTACGCTTGCACGATGCCCGGCAGCACCAGCTCATTGCCGGCACCGCTCAGCTCCGGTTTGGCCGTCACCACGGTGAGAACGGCGTTCTCCGTCGTCGTCTTGCGCAGCTCCGATCGGCTGTGGATGCGGCTCGCGACCCCCCAGACAGCGAGCACGATGGCGACGATGGCGACGATCAAGCCGAATTGTTTCACTCTCGACTTGAGCTTGCGGCGCTCTTCCGCGCTTTCCTGCTCAACCATGGGCGTTCTCCATCTGACCGAGGTGGTCGCCGCCGCCGCCGTTGTCGCGACCGGGAGCAGTCCGCTTTTGGCGGCCGTGAATGATTACAAATACCGAGGGCACGAAAAATAGCGTCGCAACGGTGGCGAAGACCAATCCGCCGATGACGGCGCGGCCCAAGGGGGCGTTTTGCTCGCCGCTTTCGCCGAGACCGAGAGCCATCGGGATCATGCCGATGATCATGGCGGTCGCGGTCATGATGACCGGGCGCAGCCGGGTGAATCCCGCCTCGAGCGCGGCTTCCCGGGCGGTATAGCCCTCGTTCATTTGCTCGCGCGCGAAACTGATGACGAGCACGCTGTTCGCCGTCGCGACACCCATGCACATGATGGCGCCGGTGAGCGCCGGCACGCTCACTGTCGTATGGGTGAGAAATAGCATCCAGACAATGCCGGCGAGCGCCGCGGGCAGGGCCGTGATGATGATCAGCGGATCGAGGAGCGACTGGAAATTCACCACGATCAGCATGTACACGAGGATGATGGCGCCGACCAGCCCAAGCAGCAGGCCGTTGAAGGATTGGGTCATCGTTTCGACCTGACCCTTCAAGTGGATCGTGGAGCCTTTGGGGAGATCTTTTTTCGAGGCGTCGATGATCTTGTTGAACTGCGTCGCGACCGATCCGAGATCCGTGCCCTGTACGTTGCCGAAGATGTCGAATGCGACCTGCGCGTTGAAATGGCTCACGACGGCCGGTGCGACGCTGCGATGTGTCGTTGATACGTTGGCCAGAACCTGCGAGGTGCCCGACGCCGCCGACACCGAGCCTACCGTACGGGCGAGCGGCGTGTTGCTCAGATCGTTGAGCGAGCTCAACTGGTATTGCGGAGTTTGCGCCACCACGTTGTACTGAGTGCCGCTCCTCGGGTCGATCCAGAAGGACGGGGTGGTCTGAAAGCTGCCCGACAGCGAGATGAGCATGTTCGAGGCGACATTTTGCTGCGTCAAGCCGAGAAACTGAGCCTTGCTGCGATCGACGTCGACGTTGATCTGCGGATAGTCATATGGCTGCTGAATGTGCAGATCCACCGCGCCGGCAATCCCGATGAGCTTCGGCAGCAGCTTCTCGATGAATGCGCGGTTCGCATCCGAGTTCGCGCCGGTCACCTGCACGTCGAGCGGCGAGGGTAAGCCGAAGTTCAAGATTTGGCTGACGATGTCTGCCGGCAGAAACTGGAACTGGGTCGAGGGATAGGAAGCCGCCAATTTGCCGCGCAGCTCGCGCTGATAGTCGAACAGGTTGGAGTGCTTCTTCGCCAGGTTGATGAAAATATCCGCATCGCCGGGGCCGACCGGCGCAGAGGTCGAGTACGCCAAATTGATGCCGCTGTAGGGGAGTCCCAGATTATCGACGATGGAGGTGATCTCGCCCGGCTTGATGGTATCGCGGATCGTTTTCTCCACTTGATCGCAAAGAATCGCGGTCTCTTCGATGCGCGTCCCGGTGGGCGCGCGCAAATGCAGCTTGAGCTGCCCGGCGTCGACGCTCGGGAAAAAATCCTGCCCCAGCCCGGGCAGCGGGCCGATCGGAAAGGCGAGGAGTGCGGCAGCGGCCATCGCGAGCAAGAAGACGCCGGCGAACAGCGCTCCGCCGTCGATCGCCAGGGTGAGGAGATTCCGGTAGCCGTGGCGCATGCGCTCGAACCCCTGCTCGAACCGCTCCTGGAAGCGCGCCAGGCCCGATTTCTTTTGCTGCTGGTGCTCGTCCTTTTTCTTCAGCCAGTACTTGGCGAGCGTGGGGATGAGGGTTCGAGACAGAATGTAGGAAGCGAGCATGGCGAATACGACGGCTTCCGCGAGCGGAATGAACAGGTACTTTGCGATCCCCGCCAGCTGAAACATCGGCACGAACACGATGCAAATCGAGAGCGTCGACACGAGGGCGGGTAGTGCGATTTGATGGGCGCCCTCCAAGATCGCCTGCTCGACATCGCTCCCCTGCTCCAGATGATAATTGATGTTCTCGATGGTGACGGTCGCATCATCGACCAAGATGCCGACCGACAGCGCGAGACCGCCCAAGGTCATGATGTTGATGGTCTCCCCTAACGCTGCGAGGCACGCGACGGAGGTCAGCACCGACAAGGGAATCGAGATCGTGATGATGAGGGTGCTGCGCCAGCTGCCGAGAAACAGCAGGATCAGCAAGCCTGTGAGCGAGGCCGCGATAACGCCCTCACGGATTACGCCGCTGATGGCGGCCCTGACGAAAATCGACTGATCGCTCAGGGCGACGAGCTTCAAGTCCTGCGGCATTGCGGCACGCGCCAGCGGCAGCTTGGAGTTGATGCCGGAGATGATGTCGAGGGTCGAGGCGTTGCCCGTTTTCAAGACGTTCATCACGACGGCGCGCTTGCCGTCGACGCGCGCGATGTTGGTCTGCGGCGGATAGCCGTCGCGGACGTGCGCGACGTCGCGCACGTACAGCACCCCGCCGTCGATGCTCTTGATCGGCAGGTCATTGAGCTCTTCGATCTTCTGCGGGCTCGCGTTGAGCTTGATGAAGTACTCCCGGGTGTCGATTTTCTCGGTGCCCGCCGGAAGAATGAGGTTTTGCTGACTGATGGCGTTGACGACGTCGGAGGCCGCGAGACCGCGCGCCCGCAGCAGTCGCGGATCCAGGTCGACCTGCACCTCACGCTGCTTGCCGCCGTAGGGGTATGGGATCGACGCGCCGGCAACCGTCGCCAGCTGGGTGCGCAGAATGTTGTTGCCGAGGTCGAATATCTCCTGCTCGGGAATGGTCTCGCTCGATAGCGCGAGCTGCAGATATGGGGACGCTCGAGGCGTTGTATGACAGAACGAACGGCGGGGTGGTGCCGGGAGGCGCCGTCTGCAGCTGTGTCTGCGATACGGCGATGATCTGCGCCATGGACAGGTCTTTGTCGGCGTTCGGCTGGAAGAAATACTTGACCACCGCCTCGCCGTTGACCGATTGCGATTCCGTGTGCTCGACGTCATTCACCACCGTCTGGGCAGTGCGTTCGGAGAACAGCACGATGCGATCGGCGATCTCCTCGGGAAGCAGCCCCGTGTAGCGCCAGATCACGGCGGCAATGGGAATTTTTATATTCGGAAAGATGTCCGTCGGCATCTTGAGAATGGAGTAGACGCCGAGGAAGACGATGAGCACGGCCAGCATGATGAACGTGTACGGCCGGCGCAAAGCTAGCTTAACGATCCACATGCTTCTCTCCGGCGGGGCGGGTTGAATGCGCGAGCTTACCCGCGACCTTGCGGGCGTCAGGGGTGGAGCGGTCGACCCGTGGTCCTTGTCCTACCCAAGTTGGCGGCCAACTGCGCATAACGTCGCCGGCCGCGAAGCACAATAATGTTAACGCACAATGCGCAGATGCAGAAGAGACGTTGCGCAATTCAAATCACAACGATGAAGGAGATTCGGATGAGGAAGCTTTTGGCAGTGATTGCGTTGGTTTCGCCGCTCGCAGCGGCACCGCTTGCGTTCGGCGCGGATGATCCCGACGCGACGTTTTACAAGAAAGCCGCCGAGTCCGGCATTTTCGAGGTCGACGCGGGCAACCAGGCCCAGCAAAAGGCCAGCATGCAGCCGGTGAAGGATTTCGGCGCGATGATGGTCAAGGACCACACCGCAGCGAACAACCAGTTGAAGACCTTGGCCGCATCGAAGAACATCTCCCTGCCGACCAGCGCGAGCGTCGGGCAGATTGCGGAGAAGGGTAAGCTGGATGTGCTCACCGGCGACACCTACGACAAATCCTATATCAAGGGGCAGATCAAGGCGCACCATGAGGCCATCGCGCTCTTCAAGAAGGAAATCGCAAGCGGCCAGGACGCGGACGCGAAGTCGTTCGCGCAGCAGGCGCTGCCGACCTTGCAACAGCATCTGAAGGCGGCCCGCGACATCGCTACGCAGAACGGCTGGACCAAGCCGAAGGCGAGCGCGAGCTGATTGTCAGCCGGGCGGCGCAAGTAAATCGGCGCGCGGCGCTATCCAAGGCGCCGCGCGCCGACAGGTGCGCGCGGCACCGGCGGAGAGAGGTACCTCGAAGCTGCCGCGTTCGCGGCCACGATCGAAGCGCAAATCACCGAGTAGAGCCCCCTGACCCGGCACGTCATCATCCGCGCTTGCGGGCGCAATGAACGGGGCGCGCGCGAAGAGCATGAACGCTGCGGCTTCGCAATTCGAGCCGGTGAGTCCCTGCAGCAGCGAGTCCGGCATGAATGTCTCGCCACGCCATTGCACCGCCGCGGTGTCGTGCGCGGCGACCGCTACCAAGGGGGCGGTCTGGGGCGCAGGCTGCGCGAACGCGCAGCCGCCCGCCGGGAGAAAGGCCGGCGCGAGCGACAGCACCGCATGTCGGGCGACATAGCGATCACCGCCGGTTTCGAGTAGCCAGAGATCCCAGCACAGCGGATTCGCCGGTTGCGGGGTGAGGACGTGATCGAGCAACCGGTCGCCTGGAAAGTTGGCCTGCGCCAGGCCTTCCGCCCGCTGCGCGGCTCCGCGTCCCGCCAGGGCAAAGGTGCAGGTCACCGCGAGCGCGAGGACCACGCTCACGCGCGCCGCGCTCTTCGCGGATAGCCAGGAGCCGGCGGCGGCGAGCAGCAGGAATGCTATTGCGATCGCGAAACAGGAAACGCCAGACAGCATGCCGCTCGCCAGCCCCAACACGACGACGCCGGCGACCGCGAGGGCGAACAGCAGGCGCGAGGTCGGCCTTCGCAGTCCCCACCAGAGTGGCGCCGCCGCGACCCAGTATAGGGGCTCCACGATGAACACGCGGTCGCCATACCGCCAGTGGTTGTCTATCGGCCAAAAGGGATGAACGCCGTAGCTGTTCAAATAGTCCATGGCGAGATGCAGCGCCGTAGCGAGCACCGCGGTACCGAGCAGCAACAGCCGGTCCCTGCGCGAGGGCAAAAGGTGCCGCATCCGCAGCACAAAATACGCAGCCGCGTATAGGACCAGCGCGAGCACGGCGCATCCGAGCAGCGTATGGGTGTAGCCGCGGTGCCAGAGCATGTAGTCCAGATTGCCCGTGGAGGAGCCGCGAAAGCTCGCCAGCAGATCGAGATCCGGGGAATTGCTGCCGAGCAGCGCCACCGCCATCAGCGCGGTGCGCCGGGTTTGAGTGGACAAGCCCCGCTCACGCGGATGCGCGCGAGTCGCGACGGACTCTCCGATGATCAACCCGACGAGGGTATGAGTGACGTTGTCCACCAGCCGGATCTTAGGCTAGTGGCGGCGTGTGCAGGGCTCGCTTGCTGCCGGCCGAGCTAGGAGGGGCCGCCGCTCGTCGCGGTGGCATGCTTTTTCCCAGGAACGGCCGTGAACGACTCGAACTTGAGGTCGATGTTCGAGCCCGACTGCTGATGCGGTATGCAGGTCGTGTTGCTCGCCACATTGCGCGCGGTAAACATCGGCAACACCTGCTGGCGGAATTGCTCCATCAGCTCGCAATCGCCGATCGCGAGCTCGCGCGGCTGACGGGCGGCGAACGTAACGGCGCGCCAGACACCCGGCACGCCGGCCGCAGTGCCCGAGTCGGCCGGCGTCAGTGTGTAAAAGGTGAGATCGGCGCGAGCGAACTTATCCGGCCGGCCAAAGCCGCTGGCGCAGGCGCCCGGCACGGATTTCACGTCGGCGCGTGCGCCTGCAGCGAGCAAGACGATTCTGAGCTTATCGGCGAGACCGTCGCAGGAATAGGTCGTCGTGAAGCCCATGAACTGGAACGTGTATTTGTGGCTCTGCCAAGTGCCGGGACCGCCGCTCGGTGCGCTATCGTCGGCGCGGCTCGCCGTCGATAGGAACAGGGTGCCGGCAAGGATCGCGGCCAGGGCGGATCGGCCCGCGATAAAGCAGGCGGGAAGCGTGAGGGTGATGCGGGATGGCTTCATGGGATTCTCCGTCGGATCCGCCGCCCGAGAATAACGTATCGGCGGGACAATGGTTGACTCGCCTGTCAGCGGCGCGGCGCGAGTCTTGCTGCATACTGGATGGGCATCCACTGCATTCCTTGGACACGCCGATGAAAAGCACCGAGGCCGGAGACGTCAAGGCCGATCGCCGGCAAGCAGCGCTCGACTATCACGAATTCCCGACGCACGGAAAGATCTCGGTCGCTCCGACCAAGCAGCTGGTCACGCAGAGCGATCTCGCGCTCGCTTATTCGCCCGGGGTGGCGGCGGCCTCCGAGGCGATCGCCGCCGATCCGCTGAGCGCGTTCCGCTACACCGCGCGCGGCAATCTGGTCGGCGTGGTCAGCAACGGCACGGCTGTGCTCGGACTGGGCGCCATCGGTCCGCTGGCGGCGAAGCCGGTGATGGAAGGCAAGGCGGTGCTGTTCAAGAAATTCGCCGGCATCGACGTGTTCGACATCGAGATCGAGCAGACCGATCCGTACAAGTTGATCGAGATCATCGCGGCACTCGAGCCGACATTCGGCGCGATCAACCTGGAAGACATCAAGGCGCCGGAATGCTTCATCGTCGAGCGCGAGCTGCGCAAGCGCATGAAGATTCCGGTGTTTCACGACGACCAGCACGGGACCGCGATCACGGTCGGCGCCGCGGTGCTCAACGGGCTTACGGTCTGCCAGAAGGAAATGGCTGCCGCGAAGCTCGTCGTCAGCGGCGCGGGCGCCGCCGCGCTGGCATGCGTCGAGTTGCTGCTCGATCTCGGCATGCGGCGCGAAAATATCTGGCTGACGGATCTTGCGGGGGTCGTGTTCGAAGGCCGGCGCGAGCTGATGGACCCCGAAAAAGCGCGCTTCGCGCAGAAGACGGAGGCGCGCACGCTCGATGAGGTGATCGGCGGGGCGGACGTGTTCTTGGGGCTATCGGCGGGCGGTGTGCTCAAGCCCGGCATGGTGCAGAAGATGGCGCCAAGGCCTCTGATCCTGGCGCTCGCCAATCCGACGCCCGAGATCCTGCCCGAGGAGGCGTTGGCGGTGCGGCCCGATGCCGTGCTTGCCACCGGGCGCAGCGACTATCCCAACCAAGTGAACAATGTGCTGTGCTTTCCGTTCATTTTTCGAGGCGCGCTCGACGTGGGTGCCACCACGATCACGCGCACCATGGAAATCGCCGCCGTGCACGCGCTCGCCGAGCTCGCACGCCAGGAGCAAAGCGACATCGTGGCGGCCGCCTACGGCGGCGGGGAGGATCTTAGCTTCGGACCGGGATATCTCATTCCAAGGCCTTTCGATCCGCGCCTGATCGTCAAGATCGCTCCGGCAGTCGCGCGGGCGGCGATGGACTCGGGTGTCGCCACGCGGCCCATCGCCGATCTCGATGCCTACGCCCGGCGGCTCGAGCAATTCGTCTATCACAGCGGCACGCTGATGGCGCCGATATTCGCCGCCGCCCGCAAGATTCCCGCCCGCAGCGCAGCCGGATCGTCTACGCCGAAGGCGAGGACGAGCGCGTGCTGCGCGCGGCGCAGATCGTGGTCGACGAGCGGTTGGCGACGCCCATCCTCATCGGGCGTCCCGCCGTGATCGAGCGTGCCATCGCACGCCACGGGTTGCGGCTCCGAGTCGGCGAGCACGTGACGGTCGTCAATCCCGAGCAGGATGCGCGCTACCGGGAGTATTGGCAGGAGTACCACCGGCTCACGCGCCGCAACGGCGTCACCGAGCAATATGCCAAGCTGGAGATGCGCCGGCGCACGACGCTCATCGGCGCCATGCTGTTGCGCAAGGGCGAGGCGGACGGATTGATATGCGGCATGATCTCGACCACGGCGCGACACTTGAAGTATATCGACCGGGTGCATCGGTCGCCGGCCGGGTGTCCACGTATACGGGGCCATGTCGGGGCTGATCCTGCCCGGACGGCAGCTGTTCTTGGTCGATACGCACGTCAATCTCGATCCGAGCGCCGATCAGCTCGCGGAAATCACTCAGCTCGCCGCCGAGCAGCTGCGCTGCGTTCGGTCTCGCGCCGAAAGTGGCGCTGCTGTCGCACTCGAACTTCGGATCGAGCGATGCCCCCTCGGCGCTCAAGATGCGCGCGGTGCTCGCGCTGCTGAGCGCCCGCATGCCGGAGCTCGAAGTGGACGGGGAAATGCATGGCGACTGCGCGCTCGATGAGGCGGTACGCAAGTCGGTGCTGCCCGACTCGACGCTCGAGGGCAGCGCCAATCTGGTCGTCTGCCCGAACCTCGACAGCGCGAGCATCGCCTACAATCTGCTCAAATCCGCCGCCGGCAACAATGTCGCGATCGGACCGATTCTGCTCGGCTGCGCCGCGCCCGCGTACATCTTGACGTCAGCGGCCACCGTCAGGCGCATCGTCAACATGTCGGCGCTCTGCGTGGTCGAGGCGAGCCGTGCGGCCGGCCGCGCTTTGAGCAGCACAGCAGCCGCCCTAAATGCGGGGAAGCGCTCGCCGCGCGTACCTCGCCGATGGCGTCCGCGGCGAGCGCGAGCGCGCCGAGGGCGCCCGCGCGCGAGCCGAGGCCTGGGCTCGTGATGTAACTCTCGATGCCGACGCCAAGGCCTTCGTGCGGCACGTAGCCATTCAGGCTCGCAGCGAGCTCACGGCGCAGGCCGGCCAAGAGCTCGGGACGCGCCTGCATCACGCCGCCGCCCAGTAATATTCGTCGCGGTGCCGTCGCCAGAACCAACGTGTGCAGGAGCTGGGCGAGCGCGTGAATGACGCCGTCCCAGACCGCATCGGCCGGCGAGATTGAATGCGCAGGCGTACCGGCACGCGCGGCGATGGCGGGTCCGGACGCGAGCCCCTCCACGCAATCGCCATGGAAGGCTGCATGCACCCGGCCAGGTGTCTCCCGCGCGGCGGGCCACGCGGATGTGCCCGAGCTCTGGATGAAGAAATCCATGCACGAGCGCACCGTTTGCGAACAATCCGACGCCCACGCCGGTTCCGACCGTCACATAGGCGAAATCCTCGAGCCCTTGAGCCGCTGCCCCAACGGCCCTCGGCGAGCGCCGCGCCGTTCACGTCGGTGTCGAAGCCGACGGGCACACCCAGATGCGCCAGGCGAGGTACGACGGCGTGTCGCGCCATCCGGGCTTGGGCGTCGAGGTGATCCATCCGTAGTGCGGCGAAGTCGGGCGCCGGTCGATGGGGCCGAAGGAGGCGATGCCGAGCGCGTGAATTGGGCCGTGCGCTCGCATACCACGGTGCAATTCCGCTTCGATTTGCGCGAACGTCGCCGCCGGGTCGGCGCCGGTTGGAACCGTTGCCTGCATCCGGACATCGTCAGGACCCGTGCCGATGAGGCACGAGCATTTAGTGCCCCCGAGCTCCAGGCCTCCGAGGAGCAAGGGCGGTGCGGATGCTCTGCCTGACATGGAGCGAGTGTAGCCGCGCGCGCGCCCGTTCGGTTATCGTAATGCGATGACTCCTAGCGTCGATCTGCGCAGCGACACAGTGACCCGGCCTACTGCGGCGATGCGCGCCGCCATGGCTGCCGCCGAGGTCGGGGACGACGTCTACGGCGATGACCCGACCGTGAACCGTCTGCAGTCCACGCTGGCCGAGCGTTTCGGATTTCCAAGTGCGCTGTTTTTTCCGACCGGCACGCAAAGCAATCTTGCGGCGCTCATGTCGCATTGTAATCGCGGCGACGAGTACCTCGTCGGCCAGGATGCGCATACCTACCGCTACGAGCAGGGCGGCGCCGCGGTTCTCGGCAGCATTCAGCCGCAGCCGCTCGAGAATGAGCGGGACGGCAGCATCTCGCTCGAGCGGATCGCGCGCGCCATCAAGCCCGCGGACATCCATTTCGCGCCGACGCGGCTTTTGGCGCTGGAGAACACCATGGGCGGCCGGGTGCTTTCCCCCGCGTATCTGCGCGCCGCGACCGACTTGGTGCACGCGCGCGGGCTGCGCACGCATCTCGATGGCGCACGCCTTTACAATGCCATCGTGAAGCTCGGGCATCGCCGAGCCCGCGGCCGTGGCCGGATTCGATTCGGTGTCCATTTGCCTCTCGAAGGGCCTCGGGGCCCCCGCGGGATCGGTGCTGCTCGGATCGCGCGAGTTCATCGACACTGCGCGCCGCTGGCGCAAGGCGCTCGGCGGCGGCATGCGCCAGGCGGGCGTGCTGGCGGCTGCGGGCTTGTACGCGCTCGAGCATCACGTGAGCCGCCTCGCGGAGGATCACGAGAATGCCGAGTACCTCGCGGCCGGACTTGCAAGGCTCGGTCTCGCGGTCGAACCGCCGCAGACGAACATTGTTTTCGTGGACATTGCCAACGAGCACGTCAGCCTGCTGCGGTCACATCTGGCGGAGCGAGGCATTCTCGCCTCGATTGCCCCGCTGACGCGCCTCGCCACGCATATCGACGCGCCGCGCGCCAAGATCGAGGCCGCACTGCAGGCGTTTCGGGAATTTCCGGGTTGGTCGCGGGGGCTCGGCGAGCGCTAGAGACCGCGCGGCCGGGAGTGGCGCCGCGCGCGTTCGAGATCGCGCGCCGTATCCACGTCGAAGGCGGCGGACGCCAGGCTCACGAGCACGATATCCCGGGGCGGCAGATCCCGCACCAGCGTTTTCAAGCCGATGTCGCCGGCGATGCCGAACCGCGCGCGGATAGAGCCGGCGGGGCAGAATGAGCGGCGCCGCCGCCTCCGCGCCGATGCGGCGAGCGGCGACCCGCCGCCTTGCACCGCGCCACCGCGCGATCAGCCGCGCAATGTCACGCCGTTCGAGATGGGCCAAGTCCATCGGCACGAGCAGCACCGCGGCCTCGTAACGGGCGTGTCGCAATCCGCGGCGTACCGAGCTCGAAAGGCCCGCGTTGCGGAGCGGATTCGCGACCAGCACCGACGCGTGACCGCGCAACTCCGCCCGCAAGCGCGCTGCGCGTGGAGGAACCACGACGATGATCGGCGCGGTCGCGAACGGTGCGAGCATGCGCAGCGTCCTCGCGATCAGGCTCAAGCCGCGTACCCGAGCCAGTGCCTTCGGCCTGCCCAAGCGGGCCGAGAAGCCGGCGGCCAGCACCACCATACGCAGCGCGGCCGGTACGTTCGAATTCGTTGATATCATCGCGGTATGCCGAACCACTCCAACCTCCAGCGCAAGCCCTTTTGGGCCCCGGTCGGCCTTGCGGCGGTCTCTGCGGTGGTGGCCGCGCTGGTCATGGCACTGCTCGCATGGCTTCTGGTCACGGCCAAATCAACGACTGTCATTTTGGTCAGGGGCGCCGAGACGGCCGCCGCAGCCGCAGCGGCGGCGACCCCGCCCGGGGAGGCACAGGAACAGGCGCTGAGTTCTGAGGGACGGGAACGCGCGGAGCTCCTTGCCCGCATGTTCGGGGATGCCCGGCTCGAGAACCGTGTGGATGCCATCTATGTGTTGCCCACGCTCGCCACGCAGGCGACCGCGCTGCCCTTGGCGGGAAGGCTGGGCATAAAGCCGGTGGTCGTCGCGCCGCTGACGCCGCGAGCCTGGGGGCGGCGTATCCTGCGGGAGCATCGAGGGGGTCGTATTCTGGTGGTCGCGCCCGCCGCGGCGGCGCGCGATCTGGCGGCGGAGCTGAGCGGGGTGTCGGACATCCCATCGATCCGGCCGATGGAGTTCGGCGCCATGTACATCGTCACCGTTCCGCGCATTGGCCGGCCCAATTTGCTGCGCGTGGATTACTAGGAGCCTGACTCCCAGGCGATTCAGCTGCTCGCTGCGCGCAGCATGATGGCCTTTTGCACGAATTCCATATGCCGGCCGATGCGCACATCCGCAAGCACCGCATCGCGGATCCGACGGCTGGCGTCGATGAGATAGCTGGCGCGCCGGACCCCAATTCCCAAAGGGCCATTGAGGCCGTACATCTTGATGACGGTTTTGTTCTGGTCCGACAGCAAGTCGTAGGGCAGACGGTACTTCTCTCGAAACTTCAAGTGTGTTTCGGGCGATTGCGGGCTGATGCCCACCACGTGCAGGCCGGCCTTCTGAATATCGGCGTGCAAATCGCGAAGCATGCAGGCTTGCCGGGTACAGCCCGGCGTAAAATCGGCGGGGTAGAAGTAGAGGACAATAGCGCCTGCGCTCAGTAATTGAGTGAGCGATCGATCTGTCCCTGATTGGTCCGGAAGAGTGAACTCCGGCGCGCGTTCGCCCGCTTTTAGCATTGGTTATGGCCTCTTCGCTATATCCTAGCTAAGTTCGCTGCAGAGTGGGGATACTTTGGCTTGCCGCGGCTTTGCTGGTAGTATTCTCAGCCCTTTTTGGGGGGAGTAGCTCAGTTGGGAGAGCGTCGCGTTCGCAATGCGAAGGTCGAGGGTTCGATCCCCTTCTCCTCCACCAACCCATAGGCCGGACGTCCATCGACTCCGGCCCGTCTTCGCCTCGGTAGCTCAGTGGATAGAGCGAGTGCCTCCTAAGCGCTAGGTCGCAGGTTCGATTCCTGCCCGGGGCATTTCATGGCTGCGGGCAGACACGCGTCGCGTTTGTGCAACACACGCGATCCTTGTAGGACCCTCGGCTACAGGACGTTACGGCGTCAGCGGACTTTCACCGCTTCGCTCACCGGCTACCCTAGTGCCACCGAATCAAAAAAGAAGGGAACAACATGCGAAATCCACAAAAGACAACCGCGCGGCGCTTTATGACCGGCAGCTTCGTGCTAGCCCTGATCACTTTCGCTTCCGCCTGCGTGGTTGAGACTCGCGAGGGGTATTGGGACCACGATCACAACCGTTACTGGCATGACCATGCTTGGGTCGCCTGCGACGCAGAGCATTGCCGTTGAGGTGCAGATTAACCATTGATCTTTAGTTCAAATCGAGGGCAGAACGATGCGCGTCAAGTGGTGGGTAGGGTTCATGACGATCGCCGTGGCGGCGCCATTGGGTGCCCGCGCAGACAACCAAGCGGCTAACGTTGCGGACTTTTGGTATTCGACACATTTCAAGGAAGAGCCGCGCTTTGTGCGCGATCCCATCACCCTGCAGGTACCCGCGGCGCAAATCCGTCCCGTCGATACTTTCATGCGACGGGACTTCGAGGCCTCCAACAGGGGCGGGCGCGGCGGGAACGTCGCCGCCGCCCCTCGGGTGGTATCCACCACGGCCACCACGGCGCCCCATTTGACAGCGGCACCGGCGGCACCGGCAGCGCCGGCAGCGCCGGCACCGGCCCCGGAAATGAATGCAGGGTTCGCCGCGACGGGGCTCACCTTGCTGCTCGGAGGCGTGGCGATTCTACGCGGCCGCAGAAGCCGCGCTAACGCCTAACGCGTCTTGCACTCGACGCGCGCGCGCGCGTGGCTTGCCTCGCTGAGTCGCTCCGGATCCTCCCGGGGTGGCTGCCGCCGCGCCATCGCGACCTATAATGCGCGGAATGCGCGGGCGCGGTTGCCGTATCCTCGCGGCAAGGGGATCAAACTTGAAACAACTGCTCATGGGAATCGGCGTGGCGCTGACATGCTTGACTGCGTGCGGCGGGCTCGAGCTCAATCCGCTGATCAACGAGCCGCGCAGCGTCCGTCTGGAGCGAGACCCTTCGAAGACATTGACCGTCGTTCAGGAGATGGTCTGGGACGACAAGTCCCATGCCACTCGGGAGATACGGTTCCCCGCAGGAACGTACGCGCTCGAGGCCGAGGACGCCGACTACTGGTACATGCGCAGCCCCTTACCCATCAATCTGCGCGATTTCAAGAAGGCCGTGCAGACCGAGAGCCACAACATTCGCGGGGGGATCGCCCTCGGTAAATACACCACGCGGTCCGTGCCGGCGGCCGGCTACATCGACGGTCAGGAGTCCTCGCGCATTCTGATTTGGAAGCTGGGCAAGGAGTTTTTGAGTCGAGAAGGCAAGGACTGGCGTAAATCCTTCTGAGCGTCCCCAGCGAAGTCCATGACCGACGCGTCCAGTCAGACCCTTTCGAGTATCCCGCCGACCCTGCGAAGTCCTGGGGCCGCCGTATTCTGGAGCGCTGTGCTGCTGACGGGACTCGGCGCCGGCGTCGCCGCCGCGATTCTCACGCACCTCTTATTTACGATTCAGCACGCCTGCTGGCCGGGTTCGCATTTACTCGACAGCGCGCAGCAGGCGGATGCGATGCATCACCTGGTCATTCTGCTGGCGGCTGGCGCGCTGACCGGCGCGGGACAGGTGCTCGTGCGCCGCCTCGCGGCCGGCAACAGCATCGACATAACCGAGGCCATATCGAACTTCGCGGGTCGCCTGCCTGCGCTGCGCACGCTCGCGACCGCGACGCTCTCGGTGGCAGTGGTCGGCATGGGCGCATCGCTCGGACGCGAGGGCGCTCCCAAACAGGCCGGCGCGGTCATCGCCAATGCCCTCGCGGATCGCGGTGCTTTGACGGACGAGCAGCGCCGCTTGCTGGTGGCGTGCGGTGCGGGCGCGGGCATGGCAGCGGCTTACGGCGTGCCGCTGGGGGGTGCCTTGTTCGCCGTCGAGGTCCTGCGCGGCGTGCTCGCGCTGCGGCTCATTTTGCCCGCGCTGCTCGCCTCGGCGTGCGCCACCGGCATCGCTTGGCTGCTCGCGATGCCCAATGAGCCCACCTACGTGATTCCGTCGTATTCGTTGTCGGCCTCGGTGGTCTGCTGGTCGGTGGTGGCGGGGCCGATCGCGGGCGTGTTCTCGGTGGGCTTCGTGCGCATCGTCGCCTGGGCGGACCGCAACAAGCCGAAGGGCACGGCGCGGTTGCTTGCTCCCCTCGGGGCGCTCGGCCTGATTGGAGCGCTTTCCATCCCTTATCCCCAAGTGCTCGGCAACGGCAAGGACATCGCAGCGCTCGCCTTCGGGGGCCAAGTCGCCGTCCCCTTGCTGCTCATGCTTGTGGTGCTGCGGCCTTTTGCAACGGTGCTGTGCCTTGGGAGCGGCGTGCCGGGAGGACTTTTCACACCGTCCCTCGCCACCGGGGCGCTGCTCGGGGGCGTACTCGGGAGCGCCTGGTCGTTGCTATGGCCGGGCGTCCCACCCGGGCTCTGCGCCATCATCGGCGCAGCCGCTGTCCTTGCCGCGACCACCCATGGACCGGTTTCCTCCATCGTCCTGGTCATGGAACTCACCGGTCGCGACCGCTCGTTCATTTTGCCGATGCTGCTCGCGGTGGTCACCGCCACCGTGGTGGCGCGCACGCTCGATGAGCGGTCGATTTACGATGCGAGGTTCAGCGACCGGCAAATGCGAGCCCTGCAGAAGGCCCGCGAACCCTCGACGCAGTAGACTGGCAGCGATGCGCGTGCTTGTCGTCGAGGATGACCGGATGATTGCCAAGGGGCTGCACACCGCGCTCAAGCAGGACGGCTATGCCGTCGATGGCGTGAGCGATGGCCGCAGCGCTGCCGAGGCGCTCCGCTCTTCGCGCTTCGACGTCGTGCTGCTCGATCTTGGCCTGCCGCAACGAGACGGTCTCGAGGTACTGCGCGAGCTGCGCTCACGCGGCGATGCGACGCCGGTGATCATCGTCACCGCGCGCGACGATGTGCACGATCGCATTCAGGGGCTCGACGCGGGGGCGGACGATTACATCGTCAAGCCGTTCGATCTCGACGAAGTGGCGGCGCGCATGCGCTCGGTGTTGCGCCGGGCGGCCGGACGCGGCGACCCGTGCATCCGTCACCGGGGCATCACACTCGATCCGGTCTCGCACGCGGTCGAGCGCGATGGCGAGCCTGTGGTGCTGTCGGGGCACGAGTTCGCCGTTCTCGAGGCGCTGTTGCAGCGTCCCGGCACGGTTCTGTCGCGGGCGCAGCTCGAGGACCGCTTGTACGGCTGGTCGGAGGGCGTCGGGAGCAACGCCGTCGAGGTGTACGTGCACGGATTGCGGCGCAAGCTCGGCAACGATGCCATCCGCACCTTGCGAGGCGTGGGCTACTTCGTGCCCAAAGACTCATGACCTCCATTCGCGCTCGACTGTTGATGGCGTTGCTCGCCGTGGTGATCGTGATATCGCTGCTCGCGGGGTTGCTGACTTATCGACGCGTCCTCGCTGAAACCTCGACCTTGTTCGACTATCAGCTGCGGCAGATGGCGTTGTCGCTGCGCAGCCAGATACCGATGGCGCCGCGTCTGGAGCTGCCGCCGGATCAAGCGGATTCGGATTTCGTGATCCAAATATGGGACATCTACGGGACGCGGGTCTACTTCTCGCGCCCTGGGCTGCCGCTCATCAATGCGACCGCGCTCGGCTATGCGGACGTGCGCGTCGCCGGCGGATCCTGGCGCACTTACGGCCTGCAAACGGTGGATGGGGTGATCCAGATTGCGCAACCGCTGCGAGTCCGGGCAGCGTTCGCGCGGGGCGCGGCCTTGCGCGTCGTGATACCGCTCCTCTTGCTTGTGCCGCTCCTCGGAGCGGCGATCTTCGGCGTGGTGGGCAACGGACTGCGGCCGCTGCGCCGCGTGGCGACCGAAGTGCAGCGGCGTGACGTGCACAGCTTGACACCCCTTGCGACGGAGCGGCTGCCGCAAGAGGTTGCGCCCCTGATCGACGCACTCAATCGCTTGCTGCTGCGGCTGCACGCGGCCTTTCAGACGCAACGAGCCTTCGTGGCCGATGCGGCGCACGAGTTGCGCTCGCCGTTGACGGCAGTGCGCGTCGAGCTGCAGCTCCTCGACCGCGCGCCCGACGAAGCCGCCCGTCGTGAAGCGCGCGCGAATTTGGGCGCCGCCGTGGATCGCGCGATTCACTTGGTCGAGCAATTGCTCACGCTCGCGCGGAGCGAGCCCCGCGAGGAAGCCGGTGAATGGTCGCGGATTCCGCTCGAGCAGGCGACCGCCGACGGTATCGCCGACGCGAACCCGCTCGCCGTGGCGCGGCGCATCGACCTTGGGCTCGAGGCCGCACCCGCAGCCGTGCAAGGCGATCGCGACGCGCTGCGCATCTTGGTGCGCAACCTCGTCGACAATGCGGTGCGCTACACGCCCGAGGGGGGGCAAGTGCGCGTGAGTGTTTGTCAGCCTGCATCCGGGGCCACGCTCGAGGTAGTCGACACCGGGCCCGGGATTCCGCCCTCCGACCGCGAGCGCGCCTTCGACCGGTTCTATCGGCGCTCCAATTCACCCGAGGGTGGCAGTGGCTTAGGGTTGGCCATCGTCAAGGCTATCGCCGATCGTCACGGCGCCCAGATTCGCCTCGACGATGCTCCCGGCGGAGGCCTGAAAGTCACGGTCGCCTTTCCGCGCCTCGCTTAAGGTTCGCTTAAGGTGGGGGAGGCAGCATGTCGTCAGGTGCCCGACGACGGGCCTGTCATTCCCTTAGGAGGATTTTCAATGCGATCTCCCACCAGGTTTGTTGCCGGAGCAGCCGCGGGCGTGTTCGCCATCGGGGCGATCGCCGGCTGGATTGCGCCGGCCATCTTCAAGAACGCACAGGCGGCGGACAACGCCGGCGGCAGTGCACCGGCCGTGACGGTGCCCGCGGGACCCATTCCGCTTGGCACGGCGCCGAATTACCACGCCATCGTCGTGCAAAACCGCGGCTCGGTCGTGGGCATCACGGTGGCCGGCGAGCTGAAGGCAGCCGCCGAGCAGCAACAACCCTTCAATCCGTTCGGCGACGACGATAACAATCCGTTCTCGCAGTTCTTCCGTCAGATGCCGCATCAGCACGGTAACCAGCAAATGCATGCGCAGGGCTCCGGTTTCATCGTGAGTTCCGACGGCCTGATCTTGACCAACGCGCATGTCGTCGACGGCGCAAAAGAGGTCACGGTCAAGCTGATGGATCATCGCGAGTTCAAGGCCAAGGTGCTCGGCACGGACAAGACCAGCGACATCGCGGTGCTGAAGATCGAGGCCCACGGTCTGCCGGCGGTGCGGCTCGGTAACTCCGACGCGCTCGGCGTCGGCGACTATGTGCTCGCGATCGGTGCTCCGTTCGGTCTCGAGGAAACCGCCACGGCGGGCATCGTCAGCGCCACGGCGCGTTCGCTCCCGGGCGACGGTGCGGTGCCGTTCATTCAGACCGATGCCGCAGTCAACCCGGGCAATTCGGGTGGGCCGCTGTTCGACTCGACGGGAGCCGTCGTCGGCATCAATTCGCAGATCTACACGAACTCCGGCGGCTATCAGGGCGTGTCATTCGCAATTCCCATCAATCTGGCGCAAGGCGTCGAGCAGCAAATCGTGAAGACCGGCAAGGTCGAGCACGGCCGACTCGGTGTGGAGATTCAGAACGTCAATCAGTCGCTGGCTGAGTCCTTCAAGCTGAGCGCGCCCGAAGGTGCGCTGGTCGCGCAGGTCGTACCGGACAGCGCGGCTGCCCGGGCGGGCATCAAGCCGGGAGACGTGATCCTCAAGTTCAACGGGTCGTCGATCGTGGACTCCGGGGCGTTGTCGGTGCGCGTGAATGCCATGGCGCCCGGTGAGAAGGCGACGCTCGACATCGTGCGCGAGGGCAAGCCGATGAGCATCAACGTGACCATCGGTTCGGCGAGCAGCGCCGCGGTGGCGAAGAACGGCGGCGTGGCTCCCGAAGGATCGCATCTCGGGATGAAGCTGCGTCCCTTGACGCCGGATGAGCGCAACCAGGCGGGCGTTCCGGCCGGTCTGGTCGTCGAGGAGTCGAGCGGACGTGCAGCCGAGGCGGGCATCCAAGAGGGCGATGTGGTGCTGTCGGTCAACGGCACGCCGGTGAGCAGCGTCGAGCAGCTGCGCTCTCTCGTTCAGGGTCATGGCGATCAGGTGGCGCTGCTGATTCAGCGTGGCGACACGCGCATCTTCGTGCCGGTCGGGTTGGGCTAAGCGCTTTTTCGAACCCTGCGTCTCTGTCCGCATGTCGGCCTGCAGTCGTTAAGACTGCAGGCCGACTGTCTTTCCGCTATAACATGCGAGGATGAAGCTTCTCGCCGTCCTCGCGCTCATCGTCCTTTGCTCCTCGAGCTTTGCAGAACCCACGCCCGCGCAGCTGCCACCGGCGCCGGGACCCGCGACGGGACTCGCTGATTCCGCGGCGCTGCGCGCGACTGTATTCGGCACGCCGCCTCAGGATATCGGTCCACTTCCCGAGAGCGTGCCGATGCTCGAGATGGACGTCGCGTTGCCGTGGCGGCGGCCGGTGCCGGAGATCTTCTGGTTCGACAAGCGGCTGCGGGTCTGGTTGTCCGCCCAGAAGCGGCCCGCGCCTCTCGCCATCGTCATCTCCGGTACCGGGAGCGATGCCAACACCGCGAAGCTGTCGGTGTTGCGCGCCATACTCTACGGCGCCGGCTATCACGTGCTCACCGTGCCGTCGCCTACGTTTCCAGGCTTCATCGTGTCCGCCTCGAGCACGGGAGTCGCCGGCGACCTCCTGCAGGATGGTCAAGACCTCTACGCGGCGCTCGACGAGATCATCGCGCACTTGCCTCGCAAGGTGCACGTGACCGATGTCGATGTGCTCGGCTACAGTCTCGGTGGAGCGAACGCGGCCATCGTCAAGTCGATCGACGCTACAGAGCACAAGCTGCACATTCATCGCGCGCTGATGATCAACCCGCCGGTAAGCCTGTTCGCGACCATCGGCCGACTCGACAAGCTCTACGCGGTCTCGCTGGGCGACGGCGACGCCGGCATCGAGCGCTTTTATCAGCAGCTCTATGCCCAGCTCGCCAACGCCTACCGCGCCAGCGGGCGGGTGGAGCTCGATGAGGATTTCCTGTTGGGCGCGGCTGCGGCGGTGCTGAAGACCGATGCGCAATTCTCCGCCGCCATCGCTCTGTCCTTTCGCATTGCGCTCTCGAACGTGTTCCTGGCCGGGGATATGTACTCCGGGGCAGGCGTGGTCACCGATCCCGCGCATCCGCCGAAGGTGGGCGATTCGCTCGAGGAGACGGCGGCAGTCCTGCGCAGCAAGACTTTCGCCGAATATTTCAGCCGTGTCTTCGCGCCTTACTATCTCAAACGGCTGCCGAACGCGACGGTTGATTCGCTCATCGCGCAAAACCGGCTCGACGTCATCGGCGATCAGCTGCGCACGGACCCCGACTACTATTGTTTGACCAACAGCGACGATCTGATCCTCGATCACGCCGAGCTCGGCTGGCTTACGAAAACGTTGGGTACGCGCATCGCGGTCTACGATCATGGCGGGCATCTCGGCAATCTCGGCGATCGCCAGCAAGCGGCCGACATGCTCGCCATGCTGAATGGGCAATGGCAGGGGGGGCGCTGATGCGCCTGCGCCGCGGCGGAATAATCGCGCTACTCGTGCTCGCCGGTTGCGCCACGCGTCCGGTGCAATTCCACCGCTGGCCGGCTGAAACGCCGGCGGCGAACAACAAGGCGGACATTGCGAAGATGCAGGGACTGCAAGCCGCAGCGGCCGCTGCGGCGACCCTGGCGACTCCGCAGGCGTCCGACCAGGCCGGGAGTGGGGCCGCGCCGCCACCGCCGCCGGTGAAGCCCGACGATGCGCCCTCGCTCAAGACTTACGATCCATGGGCACGTCTCAACCGCTTCACCTATCGATTCAACGCGCGCTTCGACGAGGCGCTCTTTCTGCCGGTGGCGAACGGTTACCGCCGCTTCGTGCCCGCGCCGCTGCGGGGCGGCGTGCACAGCTTCTTCGCGAATCTCTCCGAGGTCGACAGCGTGATCAATTACACGCTGCAGGGGCGCTTGCACCGCACCGTGCGCAGCTTCGGCCGGTTCGTGATCAACACGACGCTCGGCATTGGGGGATTGTTCGATATCGCGGCGAGATTCAACATTCCGTACGAGCCGACAGGGTTCGGCACCACGCTCGCGAAGTGGGGCATGCATCCCGGTCCCTATCTGGTCATGCCGCTGCTCGGTCCCTCGACGTTCCGCGAAGGGGCGGGCTATGCCGTCGATTACGGCACAGAGTACGCGATCAATCTGGCGGATCTGTACCGCGGAGGCCAATCCTGGGGATTGGGGGTCACCAACGCCATCGATCAGCGCTCGAACGTCGATTTTCGCTACTACTCGACGGGGTCACCGTTCGAGTACGAGACCATTCGTTTCCTCTACATGCGCAAGCAGTTGATCGAGGACGCCGGATTGCACAAGAGCAAACCCGTGCCGAAGCCTAAGCCCGACGAGCCCGCTGGAAAATGACCCGGAACGCTGCTCCCGCCTTTCGCATTCGCTGGCGCATCTTCTCCTTTCTTTTCGGGTTCGGCTTTCTCGCTTACATTCAGCAAAAGACCATCACGGTGGCGGCTGCGCCCATGATGCCGGATCTCGGCCTCAGCCAGCTCGACATCGGCTACATCGAGCAAGCGTTCGTCATCGGCTACGCGCTTTTCCAGATGCCGGGAGGCGTGCTTGGCCAGCGCCTGGGCGCCCGCCTCACCTTTGTGCTCATTGGCCTGTTGGCCTTCGTCGCCACCATCGTGACGCCCATCGCGCCGGCGTTCCTGAGCGGCAGAGCGCTGTTCGTGGCGCTCTATGGCGCGCAGCTCGCTCTCGGCCTCTCGCAAGGCGCCATCTTCCCCGTTTCCGCGGGCGTCTTCGAGAGCTGGTTTCCGCAAAGGCGCTGGGCATTCGTGCAGGGACTGCAAACCATGGGACTCAACCTCGGGTCGGTGGTGACGCCGCCGCTCATCGGGTTGCTCACATTGCGCTTCGGCTGGCGGCAGGCCCTCATCTGGAGCAGCTTGCCGACGCTTGCGTTCATAGCACTCTGGGCTTGGTATGGCCGCAATACACCGCGTGAGCATCGGTCGATGACCGGGCAGGAGCTCGCGGAGATCGGCAGTCAGCCGCAGGCACACTCCTCGATCAACTTCCGGCAGAGCCTGAGGCTCATCGGCAACCGCAATGTTTTGCTGCTGTTCTTCTCATACATGTGCATGAATTATACTTTTTATCTGCTCTCGAACTGGGTGTTCCTCTATCTGGTTCAGGATCGGCATTTCTCCTCGCTCGACAGCAGCATCCTTGCCATGGCGCCGCCTCTCGGTGCTGCGGTGGGCGCCGGCTTGGGCGGCGTCGCGACCAGTCTTCTCATGCAGCGCCTCGGCAATCGCTGGGGTCTTCCAATCTTGCCGCTCGGCGCCATGACGAGCGCGGCGGTGCTCTTGTTGCTCGCCGTCAACGCCTCAAGTGCTTATCTCGCGCTGGCTGCGCTTACCTTGTGTTTCCTGGCCGTAGAGTTGACGGAAGCATCCTTCTGGGCGGCCGGTATGATGGTGGGGGAGGGTGACAGCATGGCGGTCTGCGGGTTCATGAACACGGGCGGTAACCTCGGCGGCATCATCGGCATCCCGATCGTGGCATATTTTTCGGGCCTGCACGCCTGGCACACGGCGTTCTTCATCGGCGCGGGTTTTGCCGTCGTGAGTGCGGCCTCCTGGCTCGGCATTCGCGTGAGCGGCTCACCGGCGGCCGCCGCGACAGCGCTCACACCGCAAGCATCGGGCGCATGAAGACCGCGCTCGTCACCGGGGCGGCGCAAGGCGTGGGCTTCGCCACCGCCGCGCTGCTCGGGCGGCTCGGGTATCGCGTCGTCCTGTTGGATGTCAAAGCGCTCGATGCGCGAGTCCGGCAGCTGCAGGAGGCGGGTACGCAGGCCATCGGGATTGCCGGCGATGTGGCTGCGGAGTCCTTCGTGCGCGAGCTCGCCGAGCGCGTCGCGCGCGATTACGGCGCGCTCGATGCACTGGTCAACAACGCCGGCATCAGTCTGATCGTACCTGCCGAGAACACTTCGGCAGAGCAATGGCAGCAGGTGATGAACGTCAATCTGTTTGGGCCGTTTCTGCTGTGCAAATACTTGGGCGCGCAGATGCTGTCCCGCGCAAGCGGCAGCATCGTCAACGTCGCCTCGGTCGCGGGGCTCGCAGGGATCGCTCATCGCAGCGCTTACAACGCCTCCAAGCACGGTCTCATCGGCCTGACCCGGACGTTGGCGGCGGAATGGGGCGGCCGGGGCGTGCGCGTCAACGCCGTATGCCCCGGATGGATCAAGACCGAGATGGACGTGGCGGATCAGGGCGGCGGCGCCTACTCGGATGCGGACATCGTAAATCGCGTTCCCATGGCGCGGTTCGCGAGCCCGGACGATGTCGCGCAGGCAATCGCCCTGTTGCTCGATACCGAGCGCAGCGCATTCATCAACGGCGTCTGCCTTCCCGTCGACGGAGGATGGATCGCCGACGGCGGCTGGGAGAGCTTGCGGGTGCACGCCCGGAGCTGACGCCGTGTGGTTGCGAGAAACCTCCCCGTCCGAGCGGCATACGTTGATCGCGGCGTGCTTGGGCTACGGGCTTGACGGCTTCGATTTCATGATCTACAGCTTCATCATGCCGACGCTCCTTGCGGTGTGGCACATGAGCAAGGCACAGGCGGGCTACATCGCCACGGGCGCGCTGATCACATCGGCTGTCGGCGGCTGGGCCGCGGGCGTGCTGGCCGATCGCTACGGCCGGGTGCGCGTCTTGCAGTGGACTGTCGCCTGGTTCGCGGTGTTCACGGCCCTCAGCGGCTTCACGGATTCCTATCCGGCCCTGTTTTTGACGCGCGCGCTCCAAGGTCTCGGCTTCGGCGGCGAATGGGCGGTCGGGTCGATACTGATCGCCGAGACCATCGCGGCTCGGCATCGCGGCAAGGCGGTCGGGCTCGTGCAAAGCAGCTGGGCGATCGGCTGGGCTGCGGCTGCGCTTAGCTTCGCTGGCTTGTACGCGCTGCTGCCGGCGACGCTCGCATGGCGGGTGCTGTTCTGGCTCGGCATTGCCCCCGCGTTGCTCATCGTCTATGTGCGCCGGCGGGTACAAGAATCGCCGGTGTATGCGAGCTTGCGGGAGCGGCGCAGCGAGGCGCACTTTTTGGATATTTTCGCGCCACCCTTGCGCCGCACGACGGTGCTTGCGAGCTTGTTGTGCACCGGTATGCTGGGGGCCTACTACGCCGTGAATACCTGGCTGCCGACCTACCTGTCGAGTGAGCGTCATCTATCCGTCGGCGGCACCTCGCGTTATTTGCTAATCCTGATCGCCGGCTCATTCGCCGGTTATCTCACGTCGGCATGGCTGTCCGATGTGCTCGGGCGGCGACGCTGCTTCATGCTGTTCGCTGCGGCCGGCGCTGTCCTGGTGCTCGCCTACACCCGCGTGGCTGTGAGCAATTTCCAGATGATGCTGCTCGGGTTTCCGCTGGGATTTTTTCAGTCGGGTATATTCTCGGGCATGGGGGCGTATCTCGCGGAGCTCTATCCGAACGCCGTCCGCGGCTCCGGACAAGGCTTCTCCTATAGCGCCGGCCGCGCCGCGAGCGCGCTGTTTCCCGCTGTCATCGGCGCCGCGAGCACCCACGCCCATGCACCGCTCGCCGCGTGCATCGGCGCAACCACCGCGGCAGGCTATGGCTTGGTGATTGTCGCGGCCTGGGCCTTGCCCGAGACGCGCGGACGGGAGCTGCGCGCTTGACCCGCCAAGGCCACGATCGCTGGCAGTTCTGGGTGGACCGAGGCGGCACCTTCACGGATATCGTGGCGCGCGCGCCCGACGGCGGCCTGTCGACATTGAAACTGCTCTCGGAGGACCCCGCGCACTACGAGGATGCCGCGGTTGCCGGGATCCGGCGCATTTTGCGGCTGCGCGACGGAGAGATGATCTCGCCCGCGCAGGTCGAGTCCGTGAGGATGGGCACGACTGTGGCCACCAACGCCTTGCTCGAACGGCGCGGCGAGCCGACGGTGCTCGTCACGACCCGCGGGTTCCGCGACGCCCTGCGGATTGCCACGCAAGCGCGGCCACGGCTGTTCGCGCGACACATCGTGCTGCCGGAGCTCCTCTACGCGGCCGTGATCGAGGCCGACGAGCGCGTGGATGCTCGCGGCGGGGTCATCACCCCGCTCGACAGCGCAGGCCTCGAGCGCGCGCTCGAGAGCGCCCGGCGCGCAGGACTGTCCGCCTGTGCGATCGTCTTCCTGCATTCCTATCGCGCGCCGGCTCACGAACTCGAGGCCGAGACCTTGGCGCGGCGCGCGGGCTTCACACAAATCTCGGTGTCGCATCGCGTGAGTCCGCTGATGAAGCTGATTGCGCGCGGCGACACCACCGTCGTGGATGCCTATCTCTCGCCCATACTGCGCCGCTATGTCGAGCGTGTGGCTGCGCAGATGCCGGGTGTGCGCCTGCTGTTCATGCAAAGCTCGGGCGGCCTCACCGAGGCGGGGCACTTTCAAGGAAAGGATGCGATTTTGTCGGGCCCGGCGGGCGGCATCGTCGGTATGGCCGAATGCGCGCGCGCGGCGGGACACGCGCGCTTGATCGGCTTCGATATGGGCGGCACGTCGACCGACGTGAGCCACTACGCCGGCGAGTACGAGCGCGTCTTCGACACCGAGGTGGCGGGCGTACGTGTGCGCGCTCCCATGATGAGCATCCACAGCATCGCCGCGGGCGGAGGATCCATCATCCGCTTCGACGGGTCGCGCCTGCGCGTGGGTCCCGAATCCGCCGGCGCCGATCCGGGGCCCGCCTGTTATCGGCGCGGCGGCCCGCTGACCGTCACCGATGCGAACGTATTGCTCGGGCGTGTTCATCCGGAGCATTTTCCGAAGGTCTTCGGCCCCGATGGGCGGCAAGCGCTCGATCGCGCCGAGGTGGAGCTGCGTTTCGGCGAGCTTGCCCAACGCATGAGCGCGAGCGCGGGCTTCGCGATCGGCCGCGAGGAGGCTGCGGCGGGGGCTTTACGGATCGCCGTCGGCAGCATGGCAAACGCAATCAAGCGCATCTCCGTTGCGCGCGGCTACGACGTGACACGCTATACCCTGCAGTGCTTCGGTGGCGCGGGCGGCCAGCATGCCTGCCAGGTGGCGGACGCGTTGGGCATCGAGCACATATTTTGCCATCCGCTCGCCGGTGTGCTGTCGGCCCTCGGCATGGGACTCGCCGACCAGATCGCCCTGCGCGAGGCGACGCTCGAGCGCGTCCTCGATTTCGCAGGCATTGCGGAGGCGCGGCGGCTCGCCGAACGCCTCGCGCGAGACGCGAGCGCGGCGCTCACGGCCCAAGGCGTGCCCGCGGAACGCGTGCACCGCAAAGCCGGGCTGATGGTGCGCTATCAGGGCACCGACACCGCGTTAGCCTGCGAGCTGCCCGCCGGCGGCAACGGCCGCCGCGATGCTGCAGCCACCATCCGTGCCGAGTTCGAGGCCCTCTACAGGCGCCGTTTCGCCTTTCTGATGCCGCATGTCGATCTCGTGATCGAGTCGGTGACGGTGGAATGCGTCGGAGTCGGCGAGACCGTGCAGACGCATTCGCACGCGGACACGAGACTCGGTGCCGCCGCGCAGCCTGTGGCTGCCACTGCGAGCGTCGACATGTACTGCGCGGCGGATGATCGGCCGGCCGGCTGGCGCCGCGGGCTGTTGATCGACGGCGAGGCGCTCGCGGCGGGAGCCTCGTTCGAGGGACCCGCGATCATCGCGCAGCGCAACGCGACCATCGTGATCGAGCCGGGCTGGCGCGGCCGCGTCACGCCACTCGGAAACCTCGAGCTCCGTCGAGTTCGCGCCCGCGCAACGGCACGGACGATCGGGGCCCAGGCCGACCCCGTCATGCTCGAAGTGTTCAATAATTTGTTCATGAACGTTGCGGAGCAGATGGGGCTTTCGCTGCAGAACACCGCCCACTCCGTGAACATCAAGGAGCGCCTGGATTTCAGCTGCGCCGTGTTCGACGTCCGCGGCAATCTCATCGCCAACGCGCCGCACATGCCCGTCCATCTCGGCTCGATGAGCGAATCGATCCGCACCATCATCGAGGCGAACCCGAAGCTCTCGCCGGGCGAGGCTTACGTGCTGAACGACCCCTATCGCGGCGGCACGCACTTGCCGGATATCACCGTGGTCACCCCGGTATTCCTCGATGCCGCGCCGCGCGGCGGCGCCGATGCACCCGCGCCCAGCTTTTTCGTGGCCTCGCGCGGCCATCACGCCGATGTCGGCGGCACAACCCCGGGGTCGATGCCGCCGTTCTCCACATCGATCGCGGAAGAGGGGGTGCTGATCGATAACCTCAAGCTCCTCGAGGCGGGGCAGCTGCACGAGAGGGAACTGCTCGAGCTGCTGACGCAGGGGCCCTACCCGGCACGCAATCCCGCGCAGAATCTGGCCGACTTGCGGGCGCAGATCGCCGCCAACGAGAAGGGCGCCCTGGAGTTGCGGGCCATGGTGGGACAATTCGGCGCCGATACAGTGGCGCGCTACATGCGGCATGTGCAGGACAATGCCGAGGAATGCGTGCGCCGCGTGATCACCGCCTTGAGCGACGGCGAGTTCGTGCTTGACCTCGATAACGGCGCGCGCATCTGCGTCGCCGTGCGCGTGGACACCGAGCGGCGCACTGCGCGCATCGATTTCACCGGCACGAGCGCACAGCTGCCCAACAACTTCAACGCGCCGCGAGCCATCACGGTGGCCGCGGTGCTGTACGTGTTTCGCACGCTGGTCGATGACGACATCCCGCTCAACGCGGGTTGCCTGAAGCCGCTCGAGATCATCGTGCCCGAAGGTTGCATGCTGAATCCCAACCCGCCTGCGGCAGTGGTTGCCGGCAACGTCGAGACTTCCAGCTGCGTGACCAACGCGCTGTACGGCGCGCTCAAGGTGATGGCCGCGAGCCAATGCACGATGAATAATTTCACCTTCGGCAACGAGCGTTATCAGTATTACGAGACCATCGCGGGCGGCTCCGGCGCGGGCGCCGGCTTCGACGGTACGAGCGTCGTACAGACTCATATGACGAACTCGCGGCTCACCGATCCCGAAGTGCTGGAGTTTCGATTCCCGGTGCGCTTGGACTCGTACGCGATTCGCGCGGGGTCGGGGGGAGCGGGTCGTTGGCGCGGCGGCGATGGCGGCGTGCGGCGCATGCGTTTTCTCGAGCCCATGACCGCCTCGATCTTGAGCAACGGACGCTGTCGCGGCGCTTTCGGGATGGCGGGTGGCGAGGACGGCGCGCCCGGCGAGAACCGCATCGAGCGCGCGGACGGAAAGGTGGAGATTTTGGGAGCGATCGGCCAGAGCGAGATGGGGACGGGCGATGTGTTCGTTATCTCGACGCCCGGCGGAGGCGGCTATGGCCGCGGCCCCGGTGGGGCATCGTGTTCCTGATCGAGGTACCATCGAGCGCTCACTCAATCGGAGTCTTTAGCCTATGAGCGATGCTTCTTCACCGGCGGTACGCCTGGAAATTCGCGAGCACGTTGCGCACCTCATCCTGACGCGTGGCGATGCGGCGAACACCATGAATCTGCAATTCGGACGCGAGTTCGTGGCCGCGGCCCACGCCATACGCAAAGACTCCAGCGTTCGCGCCGTGTTGCTGCGGGGCGAGGGCAAGAACTTCTGCTTCGGCGGCGACTTGCGCGGCATGACGGCGGCGGGCGGCAGTGTGCATGGCTATCTGACCGAGCTCACGACCGACGTGCATGCGGGTTTGTTGCATCTGGCGCGGGCGAGCGCCCCGGTCGTGGCCGCCGTCCAAGGCACGGCGGCAGGCGCGGGTTTGGGGCTCGTGCTCGCGGCGGATTTCGCGATTGCCGGCAAGAGCGCGAAGTTCACGGCCGCCTATACCGCCGTCGGACTCACGCCCGATGCGGGCACCACGTTCTTGCTGCCGCGGGCCGTCGGCTACAAGCGGGCCATGGAAATGTTCATCACCAATCGCGTGCTCGATGCGCAATTGGCGCTCGAGTGGGGTTTGATCAACCAAATCGTCGAGGACACGCAGCTCGCCGACACCGCGGCAGCATTGGCCGCACGCCTGGCGACGGGCCCCGCGGGCGCGTACGGCACGGTAAAGCGCCTGTTGGCGGACGCCGAACCCGGCTGGGAGGCGCAGCTTGCGCGCGAGGGCCACACCATCGCCGGGCGTGCCGAAACGGCCGAGGGCAAAGAGGGGATTGCCGCGTTTCTCGAGAAGCGCACGCCGAAGTTCACCTGAGCGGCGGGCGCTCAGGCTTACCCGGCCGTAGAAGTCTACTTGACAGTAGATTCTACCGGAGAGTAGGATAGTCCTGGTAGCGGTCTCGGCGGCCGCGTTCGCAGGAGAGCGGCGATGAAAGCGGCGAGTGAGGACCTTGCGGCGGGGTCGGTCGAATCCGCACCGGCCGAGGTCTCGCCTTGGCCCGTGCGCAATTCGCGCCAGCGCACGCGTGACGTCAAGCGTGAGGCGGTAATCCGGGCGGCGGCGCGTGCGTTCAGCGAACGCGGCTATCACAACACCTCCATCGACGAGATCGCCGCGGCTCTGAACGTCACCAAGCCGACGATTTACTATTACGTGGCCAACAAGGAGCAACTCCTGCTCGAGTGCATCGTGACCGGGCTCGAGCGCGTGCTGGCGCCGTTTCGTCGGCCACGCCCCCCTGGGATGAGCGCCCGCGAGCAGCTCAACGAGACCATTCGCCATTACGCACAGGCCATCGCGTCCGAATACGGCGGCTGCATGGTGCGGGCCGAGGATCTGGGGCTCACGGCGGCCTCGCTCGCGCGCATCAAGAAGCTCAAGTCCGAGATCGACCATGCCATCCGCCAGCTCCTCGAGGAGGGCACACGCGACGGCTCGATCGAGACGCACGATCTGAAGATGAGCGCATTCGCACTCGCCGGTGCCCTCAACTGGATCGCCCACTGGTATCGCGAGAATCAGTCCATGACGGCGGCCGAGATCGCGGAGGCATTCGTGCGCATCTTCAATCTCGGTCTCGCCCCGCGCACGGAGCTCGCGCAGCCGGCCGCAAATGCCGCAGCGCGGGCCCGCGCGCGCCCGAGCAGCACGCCGCGCGGCACGCCGCCGGCCCGGTCGAAATCCTGACGTTGTCGTAGGAGCCGAATCATGAACGCCGTCTCCATCGCCGCAAAACCGGCGCCGTACGTCCCCAAGAACAAGGTCCGGTTCGTCACGGCGACCGCGCTCTTCGACGGGCACGATGCCTCGGTCAACATCATGCGCCGGATCATGCAGGCGTCGGGAACCGAGGTCATTCACCTCGGCCATAACCGTTCGGTGCAGGAAATCGTCAACGCGGCGTTGCAGGAGGACGTGCAGGGCATCGCAGTCACTTCCTACCAGGGGGGTCATGTCGAGTTCTTTAAATACATGATCGACCTGTTGCGCGAGAACGGCGGCGAGAACATCAAGGTGTTCGGCGGCGGCGGCGGCGTCATCGTCGCCAACGAGATTCGCGAGCTTCAAGCCTACGGCGTGGCGCGTCTCTACTCGCCGGAAGACGGGGCGAAGATGGGCCTGCAGGGAATGATCGACGATGTGATCCGCTTGAGCGATTACGACCTGACCGTGCTCGCGCCGGCCGAAGGCGACGCGCTCGCGGCGTTGCGCTCGGGCGAGCGGCGTCAGCTCGCGCGCATCATCACCGCGGTCGAGAATCGCACCTACGCCATGCGTGCCCGCCAGGGGCTGCTGCAGGCCGCGGCAGCCATCAAGGTGCCCGTCCTCGGCATCACCGGGACGGGCGGTGCGGGCAAATCCTCGCTCACCGACGAGCTCATTTTGCGGTTGCGGCTCGATCAGGACGATCGCCTGCGCGTTGCCGTCATCTCGATCGATCCCTCGCGCAAGCGCACCGGCGGCGCTCTGCTCGGCGACCGTATCCGCATGAACGCAATCGATTCCGACCGGATTTTCATGCGCTCCTTGGCGACGCGCGATACCGGGACGGAGCTCTCCGCCGCGCTTCCCGAAGTGATCGCGTGCTGCAAGCTCTCCGGCTTCGATCTGGTGGTGATCGAGACCTCGGGTATAGGGCAGGGCGAGTCGGCGATCGTGCCGCTGGTCGATGCGTCGCTCTACGTCATGACGCCGGAATTCGGCGCGGCCTCGCAGCTCGAGAAAATCGACATGCTCGATTTCGCCGATTTCGTGGCGATCAACAAATTCGACCGCAAGGGCGCAGAGGATGCGCTGCGCGACGTGCGCAAGCAGTATCAGCGCAATCGCAGCCTCTTTCAGCAGCCGCCCGACAGCATGCCGGTCTACGGCACCATGGCGTCGCGCTTCAATGACGACGGCGTGACCGCTCTCTACCAGGCCATCGTGCCGAGGCTCCGCGAGCAGGGCCTGGAGCTGCGCGCTCCCAGGCTCCCGCCCGTTCGCGTCAAGGCCTCCTCGCGCGGCCGGGCGATCGTGCCGCCCGAGCGGGTGCGGTATCTTGCCGAGATTGCTCAAGCGGTACGCGACTACCACGGCCACATCGACGCGCAGGCCCGCGGCGCTCGCGAGCGCCAGTCGCTGCGAACCGCGCGCGCGCTGTTCGAGGCGGCGGGCAAGACGGGCGTGGACTTCGACGAGCTGATCGTCGCAAAGGGCGCGGAGCTGACGGCGGCGAGCGCGAAACTGCTCGAGCAGTGGCCGAAGACGCGCGAGCTGTACGCTCAAGACGAGTACGTGGTGAAGATCCGGGACAAGGAGATTCGCACCCAGCTCAAGTACGAGTCTCTCTCGGGCACCAAAGTCCCCAAGGTGGCGCTGCCGCGTTACGACGACGAAGGGGAGATTCTGCGTTTTCTCATGAAGGAGAACGTGCCGGGCTCTTTCCCGTTCACGGCGGGCGTGTTCGCGTTCAAGCGCGAGGGAGAGGATCCGACCCGAATGTTCGCCGGTGAAGGCGATGCGTTCCGCACCAACCAGCGCTTCAAGCGGTTGTCGGAAGGCATGCCCGCGCAACGGCTGTCGACCGCCTTCGACTCGGTCACGCTCTATGGCTCGGATCCCGATCCGCGCCCCGACATTTACGGCAAGGTGGGCAATTCGGGCGTCTCGATTGCGACCCTCGACGACATGAAGGCGCTGTATGCCGGATTCGACCTGTGCGCCCCGACCACGTCGGTATCGATGACCATCAACGGCCCGGCGCCGATCATTCTGGCCATGTTCATGAACACGGCGATCGATCAGCAACTCGACAAGTTTCGCAAGCAAAACGGCCGCGATGTCACGGCGGATGAGCTGCAGAAGGTCAAGGCCTGGGCGCTGTCGACCGTGCGCGGGACCGTTCAGGCCGACATTCTGAAAGAGGATCAAGGACAGAACACTTGCATCTTCTCCACCGAGTTCGCGCTCAAGATGATGGGCGACATCCAGGAATATTTCGTGCACCACAAGGTGCAGAATTTCTATTCGGTGTCGATCTCGGGCTATCACATTGCCGAGGCGGGCGCGAACCCGATCTCGCAGCTCGCTTTCACGCTCGCCAACGGCTTTACCTTCGTCGAGTCGTATCTCGCGCGCGGCATGCACGTCGATGACTTCGCCTCGAATCTGTCGTTCTTTTTCTCGAACGGCATGGATCCGGAGTACTCGGTCATCGGCCGCGTGGCGCGGCGCATTTGGGCCGTGGCCATGAAGAACCGCTACGGCGCCAGCGAGCGCAGTCAGAAGCTCAAGTATCACGTGCAGACGTCGGGGCGCTCCCTGCACGCCCAGGAAATGGCCTTCAACGACATTCGCACGACCCTGCAGGCGCTGTGTGCGGTCTACGACAACTGCAACAGCCTGCACACCAATGCCTATGACGAGGCGGTCACGACACCCACCGAGGAGAGCGTGCGCCGCGCCATGGCGATCCAGCTCATCATCAACCGCGAGTGGGGCCTCGCCCGCAACGAGAACCCCAATCAGGGCAGTTTCATCATCGATGAATTGACGGATCTCGTGGAGGAGGCGGTGCTGAAGGAGTTCGACGCCATCGCCGCGCGCGGCGGCGTGCTCGGCGCCATGGAGACCGGCTACCAGCGCGGCAAGATTCAGGACGAGTCCCTGTTCTACGAACACAAAAAGCACGACGGCTCCTACCCCATCATCGGCGTGAATACGTTCCGCAACCCGCACGGCGACGCCGTGCCCGAGACCATCGAGCTCGCACGCTCGAGCGATGCGGAAAAGCAATCGCAACTCGAGCGCTTGCGCGATTTCCAGGCTCGCAACGCCGCTGAGGCACCGGCGGTGCTCGAGCGCCTGCGGCGCACGGTGATCGAGAACGGCAATACATTCGACGTGCTGATGGAGGCGGTCCGCAGCTGCTCGCTCGGGCAGATCACGGGGACCCTGTACGAGGTGGGCGGGCGCTACCGGCGCAACATGTAGCCGCCAAATCAATCGGAGCAATTCATGCAGATATCGACAGTCGGAGTGATCGGCGCCGGAACCATGGGCAATGGCATTGCCCAGGTGAGCGCCGCGGCGGGACTTTCCGTGATCATGGTGGACGTTGCGCAGGCGGCGGTCGATCGCGGCATCGCGGCCATCGGCACGAGCCTCGATCGGTTGGTGAAAAAGGAGAAGCTGTCCGCGCAGGATGCAGACGCCGTGCGGGCGCGCATTCGCGCGACGACTCAGTACGCGGATCTGGCCCAGGCGGATCTCGTGATCGAGGCCGCCACCGAGAACATGGACATCAAGCGCCGCATCATGAAGCAGGCCGATGAGATCATCGCACCGCAGGCGGTGCTCGCGACGAACACCTCGTCGATCTCCATCACGGCGCTCGCCGCGGGCACTTCGCATCCCGAGCGCTTCATCGGCATGCATTTCTTCAATCCCGTGCCCGTCATGGCGCTGGTCGAGTTGATTCGCGGGCTGCTCACCAACGATGCGACGCAGGCCGCCGCCGCCGATTTCATCCGGCGCATCGGCAAGACGGCGATTAGCGTCAAGAATTCCCCGGGCTTCGCGGTCAACCGGATCCTGGTGCCCATGATCAACGAGGCGATTTTCACGCTGCAGGAGGGCGTTGCAACCGCGGCGGAGATCGATGAGGGCATGCGGCTTGGCTGCAATCATCCGATCGGACCGCTTGCGCTCGCAGACCTCGTGGGTCTCGACACGCTGCTCTCCGTCTTGGAGGTGTTTCAGCGGGACTTCGGCGATCCGAAGTACCGGCCGGCGCCGCTGCTGCGTGAGATGGTCTCGGCCGGCATGCTCGGCCGCAAGAGCGGGAAAGGTTTCTACAGTTACTGACGAGAAGCGAGAGGCGATTCAATGCAAGAGTATCAGGCACCGTTGGCAGATATGCAGTTCGTATTGCGCGAGCTGGTCGATCACGCGCTCCTGGCGCGGCTACCCGGCTTCGAGGATGCGACGCTCGAGCTGGGTGAGGCGGTGCTCGAAGAGGCGGCGAAATTCGCGGGCGGAGTGCTTTCGCCGCTCAATCGTGTCGGCGACCGCGAAGGCGTGCGCTGGAGCGATACGCAGGTCGCGACCGCTGCCGGTTGGAAACAGGCCTACGGCCAATTCGTGGAAGGCGGCTGGAGTGCGCTCGCCTGTCCGCGCGAATTCGGCGGCCAGAACCTGCCGCGGACGCTCTCGGCGCTGGTGGAGGAAATGTGGAACGGCGCCAACATGGCTTTTACGCTCTGCCCGATGCTGACCCGCGGCGCGATCGAGGCCATCGATCTCAAGGGCTCGCAGCACCTGAAGGAGACGTATCTGCCGAAAATGGTGTCCGGCGAATGGACGGGCACCATGAATCTTACCGAGCCACAGGCAGGATCGGACCTCGCGGCGGTGCGCACGCTGGCGGAGCCGCTCGGTGGCGGCCGCTACACGCTCAAGGGCCAGAAGATCTTCATCACCTATGGCGAGCACGATCTCACGGAGAACATCATCCACATGGTGCTCGCGCGCACCCCGGGAGCGCCCGATGGCGTGAAGGGTATGTCCCTGTTCGTGGTGCCGAAGTTCCTCGTGAATGCCGACGGTTCGCCCGGCGAGCGCAATGACGTGCGCTGCCTGTCGGTCGAGCACAAGCTCGGTATTCATGCGAGCCCCACGTGCGTGCTCGCCTTCGGGCAGCAAGGCGGTGCCGTGGGCGAGCTCATCGGCGAGGAGAATCGCGGCCTCGAATACATGTTCATCATGATGAACGCCGCGCGTTTCGCGGTGGGACTCGAGGGCATCGGCCTGTCGGAGCGGGCGTTCCAAGCCGCGCTTGCGTTCGCGAACGAGCGCATCCAAGGCACGGAACCGGGCACGAAGGGACGCGTGCCGATCGCGCGGCACCCGGACATCCGTCGCATGCTGATGCTCATCAAATCGAAGACCGAAGCGATGCGTGCTCTCGCGAGCGTCTCGGCGGTGTCGCTCGATACGGCGCGCGTGCATCCGGACGCACAAGAGCGCGCCCGGCATCAGGCATTCGCCGATTTGATGATTCCCGTCATCAAGGGGTGGTGCACCGAGAATTCCGTGGCGCTCACCTCGCTGGCGATCCAGGTTCACGGCGGCATGGGCTTCATCGAGGAAACGGGCGTCGCGCAGCTGTATCGGGATGCGCGCATCACGCCGATCTATGAGGGGACCACGGGCATCCAGGCAAACGACCTCGTCGGGCGCAAGCTCGCGCGCGACGGCGGCCGCGCAGCGCAGGCCGTCATCGCTGACATGCGCAAACTCGGCCAAGCCGTCAACGCGGAACCGGGCCTCGGTGGGGCGGGACGCGTGTTCGCCGCGGCCGTCGACGCCCTCGATTCCGCGACTCGCTACGTCGTCTCCAACTACGGCAAGGATATGCGCGGCGTGTCGGCCGGCGCCGTGCCGCTGCTGGAGCTGTTCGGCGTGGTGGCGGGGGGCTGGCAGCTGCTGCGCTCCGCCCTCGTGGCGCGGGACCGCCTTGCCTCGCCGCCCGCGCAAGGCGCGGCGAGCGCGGCCTTCTATCGAGCCAAGATCGAGACGGCGCGTTTCTATGCCGATCATGTGCTGTCGCAGGCACCGGGGTTGGCCCATGCAATCATCGAGGGGTCTGCCGGGGTGCTCGCCGAGGGTGTGCTGTAGCCGCGTGCGCACGGGGCCGCAGCGCATCGTCTGCCTCACCGAGGAGCCTACGGAAGTGCTCTATGCTCTCGGCGAGGAGCGGCGCATCGTCGGTATTTCCGGATTCACGGTGCGACCCGCACGCGCGCGGCGTGAGAAACCGCGGGTCTCAGCCTTCACCAGCGCCAAGATCGATCGGATCCTCGAACTCGAGCCCGACTTCGTCGTCGGATTCTCAGACATGCAGGCGGACATTGCGCAGGCACTCATCAAGGCCGGCATCGAGGTGTGGATCAGCAATCACCGCTCGGTGGCGGGGATTCTCGCCTACGTACGCCGCTTGGGTGCGCTCATCGGCGCGGCCGAGCGTGCCGAGCGCTACGCACTCGAGCTCGAGCAACACATCGACAAAGTTCGCGCCGCGGCCGCTCGGCTTGGCTGCCGGCCACGCGTGTACTTCGAGGAGTGGGACGAGCCGATGATCACGGCAATTCGCTGGGTGAGCGAGCTCGTCGCGATCGCGGGGGGCGAAGATATCTTTCCGGAGCGGGCGGCATGCCCGCTCGGCAAGGACCGCATTGTCGCGGACGCCGGCGAGGTCGTGCGGCGTGCGCCCGAGATCATTCTCGGGTCCTGGTGCGGCAAGCGCTTTCGTCCGGAGCACGTGGCCTCGCGACCGGGCTGGGAAGACATTCCGGCAGTGCGCGATGGCGAGCTGCACGAAATCAAGTCACCCCTGATCTTGCAGCCGGGACCCGCGGCGCTCACCGACGGTTTGAGCGCCATTCACGCGGTCGTGCAGCGCTGGGCCGCGCGCGGCTAGCGCGGCTGCATGCGGATGGCGCCGTCCAGGCGGATCACTTCGCCATTCAGCGTTGGAATTTCGACGATGGATTGAACCAGCCGCGCAAACTCCTCGGGCTTGCCGAGGCGCGGCGGAAACGGCACCTGCGCGCCCAGGGAGGCCTGCAGGTCCGGGGAGAGCCCGGCCAGCATCGGCGTCATGAAGATGCCGGGTGCAATGGCGACGCAACGGATGCCGAACGCCGCGAGCTCCCGCGCGATGGGCAGCGTCATACCGACGATGCCCGCCTTGGTGGCCGAGTACGCCACTTGTCCAATCTGTCCCTCGAAAGCCGCGACCGAGGCGGTGTGAATCAACACCCCGCGCTCTCCGTCCGCGTTGGGCGCATTCTCGCGCATGAGCGCGGCGGCGGTTTTGTCGCAAAGCAGGGTGCCGATCAGATTGACGCGCACCACTTTCTCGAAGAACTCGCCCGACATGGGGGCCGTCTTGCCGAGGAGCTTGCCGGCACCGATGACGCCGGCGCAGTTGACCAGAAGATTGAGCCCCCGCATCGCCGCGTGCGCGGCCGCCACGGCGGTTTGCACTTGCGCCTCGACGCCGACATCGCAGCTGTGGAAGGTTACGCCGATCTCGCGTGCGGCAGTCCGGCCGGCCTCTTCCTGCAAATCCAGAATCGCGGCGCGGCCACCGCAAGAGACGATGTGCTCGACCACCGCACGCCCTAGTCCCGAGGCGCCGCCCGTGACGACCGCCAAGGTTTGTCGAAAGTTCATTTGAGGGAGATGGTCGTGTTCACTCCAGCGGAGACGGCGGCATCGTCGAACCAGCGCGAGGTAATGGTCTTCGTCTGCGTGTAGAACTCCACCGCTTGCTTGCCGTAGGGACCGAGATCACCGAGCTTGGAGCCTCGCGAACCCGTGAAGCTGAAGTACGGTACCGGTACGGGAATGGGCACGTTGATGCCGACCTGTCCGACGTCGATCTCCGATTGGAACTTGCGCGCCGCGGCGCCGCTTTGGGTAAAAATGCCCGTGCCGTTGCCGAAAGGATTGTCGTTGACGAGCTTGATGGCCTCATCCAGCGTGTCGACGCTCACGATGGTCATCACCGGCCCGAAGATTTCGGTGGTGTAGATCTTCATTCCGGGCATGACACCGGAAAACACTGTCGGCCCGACGAAGTTGCCGTTTTCGTAGCCCGCGACTTTCACGTTGCGGCCGTCGAGCTCGAGGGTTGCGCCTTCGCGCACGCCATCGTCGATGAGTCCCAAGATGCGGTTCTTGGCGTTCTTCGAGATCACCGGTCCGAGATCCGCGCCCTTCTCGGTGCCGGCGCTGACTTTGAGCGTCTTCGCCTTGGCCACGATGTCGGGGATCCATTTCTGGGCTGCGCCGACGAGGACCGTGACCGAGGTGGCCATGCAGCGCTGTCCGGCCGCGCCGAACGTCGCACCCACCACAGCGTTCAGGCTCTGTTCCTTGCTCGCATCCGGCATCACCACGGCGTGATTCTTCGCACCCATCATGCACTGCACGCGCTTGCCGTGCTGCGAGGCGAGGTTGTAGACGTGCGTGCCCACCGCGGTCGATCCGACGAAGGAGACGGCGGCCACGTCCGGATGCGAGCAGAGGGCATCGACGGCGCGCTTGCCGCCGTGAACGATATTGAGCACCCCGGGCGGCACGCCTGCCTCGATGACGAGCTCCGCGAGCAGCATCGGCGTCATCGGGTCCTGCTCGGACGGTTTCAGCACGAATGTGTTGCCGCAGACGACGGCCATCGGAAACATCCACAAGGGGATCATCGCGGGAAAGTTGAAGGGCGAGATACCCACCACCACGCCGATGGGCTGGCGCAAGGTATAGGTATCGACCCCGCCCGCTACGTTCTCCGCGAATTCACCGAGCTGCAGCGAGCCGATCGAGCACGCATGCTCCACCACCTCGAGCCCGCGGAATACGTCGCCCTCGGCATCGGCGAGCGTCTTGCCTTGTTCGGCGCTGAGAGTGCGCGCGATCCGGCTCATGTGCTCGCGCACCAGCGCCTGCAGTTTGAGCATAATCCGGGCGCGGGCCGCGATCGGGGTGCGCTTCCAAGTCTTGAAGGCCTTTTTGGCCGAGGCTACGGCGGCTTCGATCTCGGCATCGGTCGAGAAGGGGACTTGTGCGAGCACTTGCTGCGTCGCCGGGTTCACGACGTCGTGCCATTCGTTGGTCTCTGAATCGATCAACTTGCCGTCGAGCAGCATTTTGACGGTCGCCGCCTGATCAGGCACAAGCGCTGGTTTGCCGGTCATGAGAGTTCCCCTTGGGCTGTCCGCATCGCGTAAACTAGCGTCGAGTTTATGCGGATTCCGACCACTCAACAATCAAACCCTCGAGCGCCTCGGGATTTCCAGCGCCGGGGGTGCCCGGGACGGGATCCGTCTGCTTCGCTGCCGCAGCCATGCAGGCGTGGGCGCGCGGCTAAACCACTGTAGTTTGACTCTTCAGGAATATTCTGTATGGCTACCTTTGACACATCGACTCCCAACCCCTCGCCCGGAGCGCGGCTGCGCGCGGCGGTACGCGCGGAGCGGCCGCTGCAGGCCGTAGGGGCGATCACCGCGTACACCGCGCGCATGGCCGCTGCCGTCGGCTTCAAGGCGCTCTATCTGTCCGGCGGCGGAGTCGCCGCAAACTCCCTGGGAGTGCCGGACCTCGGCGTCAGCACGATGGACGATGTGCTCACCGACATCCGTCGCATCACTGATGCCTGCGATTTGCCGTTGCTGGTGGACGCCGATACGGGCTGGGGCGGGGCCTTCAATATTGCGCGCACGGTCAAATCGTTCGTCAAGTTCGGCGCGGCCGGTTTGCATATCGAGGATCAGGTGCAAGCAAAGCGCTGCGGCCACCGCCCGGGGAAGGAGATCGTGTCCAAGCAGGAGATGGTCGATCGCGTGAAGACGGCCGTGGATGCCCGCACCGATCCGGGTTTCGTTATCATGGCGCGTACCGATGCGCTCGCGGTGGAGGGCATCGACGCGGCGATCGAGCGCGCGATCGCGTGCGTCGAGGCGGGGGCGGACATGATCTTTCCCGAGGCCATGACCGAACTTGCGATGTACCGCCGCTTCAAGGATGCGGTCAAGGTGCCGATCCTCGCCAACATCACGGAATTCGGCCAGACGCCCTTGTTCACACGCGACGAGCTGGGCGCTGTGGGTGTGGATATCGTGCTGTATTGCTGCTCGGCCTACCGCGCGATGAACGCCGCGGCGCTCGGGGTGTACGAGGCGATCCGCCGCGACGGAACTCAGAGGAATGTGGTCGATCGAATGCAAACGCGCGCCGATCTGTACAAGTATCTCGACTATCACGCGTACGAGGCGAAGTTGGACGAATTGTTTGCCGAGGGGAAAAACAAATGAGCGAATCGCAGCCGGCCGGATTCAAGCCGAAGAAATCCGTGGCCTTATCGGGCGTAACCGCGGGCAACACGGCGCTTTGCACCGTGGGCACGACGGGGAACGACCTCCATTACCGCGGCTACGACATTCTCGATATCGCCACCACGTGCGAATTCGAGGAGATCGCCTATCTGCTGGTGCACGAGAAGCTGCCGAACCGCGCCGAACTGTCCGCCTACAAGGCGAAGCTCAAGGGTCTGCGAGGTCTGCCGGGCGGCGTGCTGACTGCGCTCGAGCAGCTGCCGGCTGCGAGCCACCCGATGGATGTGCTGCGCACCGGCGTGTCGGTGCTCGGTTGCATCGAGCCGGAAAGCGCCGGGCACCCGGTCGAGGGCGCGCGCGATATCGCGGACCGCTTGCTCGCTTGCCTCGGCTCGATGCTGTGCTATTGGCATCACTACGCGCGCAGCGGCCGGCGCATCGAGCTGCAGACCGACGATGATTCCATCGGCGCCCACTTCCTGCACCTGCTGCACGGCAAGCACCCGCCGAGCAACTGGGTGCGCGCCATGCACACCTCGCTCAACCTGTACGCCGAGCACGAGTTCAATGCCTCGACGTTCACTGCTCGAGTGATTGCGGGCACCGGCTCGGATATTTACTCGAGCATCACAGGCGCCATCGGCGCGCTGCGCGGACCGAAGCATGGCGGCGCGAACGAGGTGGCATTCGAGATCCAGAGCCGCTACGCATCGCCCAACGAGGCGGAGGCGGACATCAAGCGCCGCGTGGCGGCGAAAGAGGTGATCATCGGCTTCGGCCATCCCGTGTACACGATTTCCGATCCGCGCAACGAAGTGATCAAAGAAGTGTCGCGCAACCTCGCAAAGGCCGCCAACGACACCAAGAACTTCGAGGTGGCGGAGCGCATCGAGACCGTCATGAAGGCGGCGAAGAATATGTTTCCGAATCTCGATTGGTTCTCAGCGGTTTCCTATCACCTCATGGGTGTGCCGACGGCGATGTTCACGCCGTTGTTCGTCATCAGCCGCACGTCGGGCTGGGCCGCGCACATCATCGAGCAGCGCATCGACGGCAAGATCATCCGTCCGAGCGCGAATTACACGGGACCGGAGAATCTAAAGTTCGTGCCGCTCGCCGAGCGCCGCTGACCTTCAGTCGATACGCAGTACGCATTCATAAACAGAGACCCCAAGGCATGTCATCACACGATATCAAGTCCGCAGAACGTCCCGCTCCCGATCCGCTACTGGCCGCCATCGCGGATTACGCCCTGTCCTTCGAGATCAAGAGTGATCTCGCCTATGAGACCGCGAGCTACTGTCTCATGGATACGCTCGCCTGCGGATTCCAAGCGCTCAAGTATCCCGCCTGCACCAAGCTCATGGGCCCAGTGGTGCCGGGCGCCACGCTGAAGGGCGGGGCGCGCGTTCCCGGCACCTCCTACGAGCTCGATCCGATCAATGCCGCATTCAACATCGGCGCGATGATCCGCTGGCTCGACTTCAACGACACCTGGCTTGCCGCGGAGTGGGGGCATCCGTCGGATAACCTGGGCGGCATACTGGCGGTCGCCGATTATCTGTCCCGGAGCGGCAAGCCGGTCGCCGTGCGCGACGTGCTCACCGCCACGATCAAGGCACACGAGATTCAGGGCGTGCTTGCGCTGGAAAACAGCTTCAACCGGGTCGGACTCGACCATGTGCTGCTGGTTCGCGTCGCCTCGACGGCCGTGGTCACCGCGATGCTTGGCGGCACCCGGGATCAAATCATCAACGCCGTCTCCAATGCCTGGGTCGACGGCGGCGCGCTGCGCACCTATCGGCATGCCCCGAACACCGGCTCGCGCAAGAGCTGGGCGGCCGGCGATGCGACCAGCCGGGCGGTACGCCACGCGCTGTTCGCGCTCAAGGGCGAGATGGGCTATCCGTCGGCGCTGTCGGCGAAGACCTGGGGCTTCCAGGACGTTCTGTTCAAGTCCAAGCCCCTGACCCTGCCGCAGGCCCTCGGCAGTTACGTGATGGAGAACGTGCTGTTCAAGATTTCCTTTCCGGCGGAATTTCACGCCCAGACCGCAGTCGAGGCGGCGATGACTCTGCATCCGCAGATCCACGCGAAGCTTGCCGACATCGAGCGGGTCGTGATCGAGACGCAGGAGCCCGGGGTGCGCATCATCGACAAGACCGGACCCCTCGCGAACCCCGCGGACCGCGATCACTGCATCCAATACATGGTGGCGATCCCGCTGATCTTCGGCAGGCTCACGGCCGCGGACTACGAAGACGAGGTTGCCAAGGATCCGCGCGTCGATGCCCTGCGGGCGAAGACCCAAGTGCGCGAAAACCCCACTTTTACCCAGGAATACTACGCGGCCGACAAGCGTTACATCGGCAATGCCGTGCAGGTCTTCTTCAAGGACGGCACGTCGGCGCCACGCATCCAAGTGGATTATCCCATCGGCCACCGCAAGCGCCGCGCCGAAGGCATGCCCGTACTGGTAAAGAAGTTCGAGACGAGCGTCGCCGCGCATTTCGCAGCCAAGCAAACCGAGGCCATCAAAAAGATGTTTGTCGACCGAACGGCGCTCGCGGCGCTTCCGGTGAGCGACTTCATGGCGCAAATGGTGAGCGCCGTCTAACCACCAAAAAAAATATGCCCGTCGGCGCCCGGATTATGGCGAATCGGGCTTGCCGAGGGGCCGTCCATCTCGAGATAGTGCGGTATGTCATCGCTGCCGCCGACGCAAGACGAATGGTCCCCCGTGAGGCCTCAACACGCGGGCCGCGGCTTCGAGCGGCGCTCACGGACTGAGCGGCGGCACCGCCTCTGGTGGGCGTTCTTCTACGGGGCGATTCGGCCCCGCCGGCGCCGCGTGGGGCGCCGCACGGATGACGGCCGGTTTCAGCCGACCGATTGGCACGGTGCCCATCTGTGGGCGGTATCCGTGGGCATCTTGATTTTGAGCGTTGTGGACGCATTTCTGACCGTGACGCTGATGTCGGGCGGAGCGGTAGAGGTGAACCCGGTCATGGCGGCCGTCATGGGCCATGACATTGGGATGTTCGCTGTCCTCAAGATCGCAATGACCGGTGTCTGTGTGATGCTGATGGTGTTTCTCGCGCGCTACCGGTTCATGCGCGTGGTTCGCGTGGAGCTGTTGCTCTACGGTGTGCTCCTGACCTACCTATTCCTGGTGGGCCATGAGATGAGCATGCTCCGCATGCTCCCGGACCGCGGCTTTTACTAGTAAACGACGCGCGCCACCCTCACCCATCCGCGCGCCGCGTGTGGAATCCGCGGGCTGGGTCACATTCCATATTCTGTCGTATTCGGCTAGAATATTCACTTATCCGCGAGTTTATCTACCTTCCGCATCCGCCTGATTCAGATAGGTTTTTCCTCCTCTCATATGAGTGCATCCCTAGCCGATCAGCTGGCCACCACGGCTCTTGGCGGCGCGAACGCCGATTTCATCGAAGAGCTTTACCAGCGCTACCTTACCGACCCTAAGTCCATCGACGCGGGCTGGGCCCAGTACTTTGCGAGCCTGCAGGTGGGCGGCGCGGCCGAGAAGCCGCAACGCTCGCTGCGCGAGCACACCCCGCGCATGCCCATCGAGCGGGCCAGCAGCGAGCGCCGCGATCACCGGCCCGCGCCGGCGGATGGCGGTGCGGCGAGCGCGAAGCAAGCGGCGGTGTCGCGGCTCATTCAGGTCTACTGCAATCGCGGTCACCTGATCGCCCACTTGGATCCTCTCGATCTAGCGCCGCGAGAGAAGCCCGCCATTCTCGACCCCGCGTTCTTCGGTCTGACGGCGGCCGATATGGACACGGAGTTCGTCACCGGCAGCCGCACGGCGGCTATTCCGGCGCGCATGAAGCTGAAGGATATCCTCGCGGCGCTTCACTTCATTTTCAGCGACACCATCGGCGCGGAGTTCGCGCACGTGTCGGATGGCGAGGAGCGGCTCTGGCTGCAAGACCATTTTCAGTCCGAGCGCCTGCAGCACCGCTTCAGCACGGCGGAAAAGAAGAACATTCTCTGGCAGCTCACCGCCGCCGAAGGCCTGGAGCGCTATCTGCACACGAAATACGTGGGTCAGAAGCGATTCTCGCTGGAGGGCGGCGACAGCCTCATTCCGCTGCTCGATGAGCTGGTGCAGGAAGCCGGCAAGGATGGCATCGAGGAGACCATCGTCGGCATGGCGCATCGCGGCCGGCTCAACGTGCTGGTGAATCTGCTCGGCAAGTCGCCCAAGGATCTGTTCAGCGAGTTCGAGGGACAGTACGACCTCAAGAAGCTGCGCGGCTCGGGCGATGTGAAGTATCACAAGGGCTTCTCCGCCGACTTGAAAACCCCCACGGGCAACGTGCATGTGGCGCTGGCCTTCAATCCTTCGCACCTCGAGGTCGTGGATCCCGTGATCGAGGGCTCGGTGCGCGCGCGGCAGGAACGTCGCGGCGATTCCAAGGGCGACAAGGTGCTGCCGGTGCTGATCCACGGCGACGCCGCCTTTGCCGGACAAGGCGTCATCATGGAGACGCTGCAGCTCTCGCAAGCGCGCGGTTTCTACACCGGCGGCTCGGTGCATATCATCATCAACAATCAAGTCGGCTTCACCACCAGTGAGCCGCGCGATACGCGCTCGACGCTGTATTGCTCGGACGTCGCGAAAATGATCGAGGCGCCGATCCTGCACGTCAATGCGGATGACCCGGAGGCGGTGTGTTTCGTCACGCGCTTCGCGCTCGAGTACCGGGTGAAGTTTCACAAGGACATCGTGATCGATCTGGTCTGCTATCGGCGGCATGGGCATAACGAGGGCGACGAGCCGGCGGCGACGCAACCGCTCATGTACAAGGTGATTCGCAAGAAACCCACCGCACGCCAGCTGTATGCCGACAAGCTCATCGCCGAGGGCGCGCTCAGCACGGGCGAGGCGGCCGCCATGATCGAGCAATACCGCACAGGTCTCGACGAGGGCAAGCCGCAGGCGCGGGCGGCCCTCGGCCTGATCGGCAACAAGTACACCGTCGATTGGAGCAAGTACCTGGAGGCCGATTGGTCCGAGCCCGTGCGGACCTCGGTAGAAATGGTCCGCCTGCGTGCGCTCGGCAAGGCGATCACGAGCTATCCGGCCGATTGGACGCTGCACCCGCGGGTGCTCGCGGTCATGCAGGCGCGCGAGCGCATGGTCGCCGGCGATCTCGCCCTCGATTGGGGATGCGCGGAGACACTCGCCTATGCGAGCCTGATCCAGGAGGGCTATCCGATACGTCTCACCGGTCAGGACAGCGGCCGCGGCACGTTCTTCCACCGGCACGCGGTACTGCACGATCAGACGACGGGCAGAACGTACGTGCCGCTGCAGCATCTGGCCACCAGCCAGCCGACCTTCACCGTCACCGACTCGGTGCTGTCCGAGGAGGCGGTGATGGGTTTCGAGTATGGATTCTCGACCACCGAGCCGCACTGTCTGACCATCTGGGAGGGACAGTTCGGCGACTTCGCCAACGGCGCGCAAGTCATCATCGATCAGTTCATCAGCTCGGGAGAGGCCAAGTGGGGCAGGCTCTCCGGCCTCACGCTGTTCCTGCCGCACGGCTATGAAGGTCAAGGGCCGGAGCATTCCTCGGCGCGACTCGAGCGCTTCCTGCAGCTCTGCGCGGAGTACAACATGCAGGTCTGCGTGCCGTCGACGCCCGCGCAGATGTTCCACATGCTGCGCCGGCAGATGCTGCGTCCGCTGCGCAAGCCGCTCATCATCATGACCCCGAAAAGCCTGTTACGGCATCCGTTGTCGGTGTCGCGGCTGGAAGATCTCGCCTCCGGAAGCTTTCACACCGTCATCGACGAGATCGACGAGATCAATCCGCAGGCGGTCAAGCGCATCGTGTTATGCAGCGGCAAGGTGTATTTCGACTTGCTCAAAGCACGCCGTGAAGCGAAGGTCGAGACCGTGGCCATCGTAAGGCTCGAGCAGCTCTATCCTTTCCCATCGGATGGCTACGAGGCGATTTTGCGCAAATACTCCAACGCCCGCGAGATCGTGTGGTGTCAAGAGGAGCCGCAGAACCAAGGCGGCTGGTATCAAATCCGCCACCGCTTGCAGTTGCCCTTAGGCCCGCGAGACGAATTGCTCTATGCGGGTCGCGCCGGCGCCGCGGCGCCCGCCACCGGCATCTCGGTGCTGCACGAGCAGCAGCAGAAAAATCTCGTGACCGCCGCTCTGCAGGGACTGCCGCCCGAAGAGACCTCTCGCCAAACGATGCGCCTTCCCGAAGCTCAAACTAGGACCGGGTCATGACAATAGAAGTGCGCGTACCGCAGCTGCCGGAATCGGTCGCCGACGCTACGCTGGTCTCATGGCACAAGCAGCCCGGCGAAGCGGTTGCGCGCGATGAGAATCTGGTCGACCTGGAGACGGACAAGGTCGTGCTCGAGGTCCCGGCGCCGATGGCCGGCGTAATCTCGGAAATCAAGTTCAAGGACGGCGCAACCGTGACCAGCGGCCAGCTGTTGGCGCTGATCGAGGAGGCTGCCACGGTGCCGGGCGCGAGCGCGCCTGCCGTCATGGCTCCGGCAGACGGCGCCGCCGCCCCGGCGCAGGACGCCGTGCGTGCGGCCGTACCGGGCTCCTCCGCCCCCGAGTCCGGCGGAAAATTGAGCCCGGCCGCCAAACGAGTCGCGGAGGAAAACAAACTGGATGCGAAGTCCCTGATCGGCTCGGGGCGTGACGGACGCGTGTCGAAATCGGATGTGGTGAACTTCCTCGCGGCAAAGGATGCGCCCGCTGCGCCCAAGTCCTCGGCGCAGTCGCCGGCGGCGCCGGCGACGCAGCCGGCCGCTGCACTCGTGCCGAAGCCGAGCTTCAAGGGGGGGCGCATGGAGCAACGCGTGCCGATGACGCGGCTGCGCGCGCGCATTGCCGAGCGCATGGTGCAGGCACAGTCGACCCAGGCGCTGCTCACGTCCTTCAACGAAGTCGATCTGCATCTGGTGAATGAGCTGCGGGCCCGCTACAAAGAGCCCTTCGAGAAGCAGCATGGCGTGAAGCTCGGCTTCATGTCGTTCTTCACCAAGGCGTGTGTCGAGGCGCTGCGCAAATTTCCGTCCGTGAATGCCTCGGTCGAGAACAACGATATCGTGTACCACGATTACTTCGATATCGGTGTCGCCGTCTCCACCGACCGCGGCTTGATCGTGCCCGTCCTGCGCGACGCGGATCAGTTGAGCTTCGCCGAGATCGAGAAGTCGATCGGCAATTTCGCCACACGCGCTCGCGCGGGCACGATCACCATGGAAGAGCTGACCGGCGGGACCTTCACCATCACCAACGGCGGCGTGTTCGGCTCGCTCCTCTCGACGCCCATCGTCAATTCCCCGCAAAGCGCGATTCTGGGCATGCATAAAATTCAGGAGCGTCCGATAGCCGTCGACGGCCAGGTCGTGGTGCGTCCCATGATGTACATCGCGCTCACGTACGACCATCGCATCATCGATGGGCGCGAGGCGGTACAGTTCCTGGTCACGGTCAAGCAATGCCTCGAGGATCCGGCGCGCATGGTGCTAGGCGTATGAGCGACAACTACGACGTGATCGTGATCGGCGCTGGCCCTGCAGGCTATCCGGCGGCGATTCGTGCCGGCCAGAACAAGCTGACGGTCGCCTGTGTGGACGAGTGGAAGAACACCGACGGCACCTACGCCTTTGGTGGCACCTGCCTCAATGCCGGATGTATTCCATCGAAGGCGCTGCTCGAGTCCACCGAACTGTATCACCGCGCGAAGCACGAGTTCGCGCAGCACGGCATCAAGATCGGCGACATCAAGCTCGATCTTGCGCAGATGCAGAAGCGGCGCGCAACCATCGTCAAGACCATGACCAACGGCATTGCCTCGCTCTTGAAAGCCGCCGGCGCTGTGGGCATCCAAGGCCACGGGCGGCTCTTGCCGGGCAACAGCGTGCAGGTGACGGCGCCCGATGGCTCGCAAAAGATCTTGCAGGCGAAGCATGTCGTGTTGGCGTCGGGCTCGACGCCCATCCGTCTGGCGGCCGCTCCGCACGATGGAAAATACATCGTCGATTCGTGGAACGCCCTCGAATTCGACGCCGTGCCGAGGCGGCTCGGCGTCATCGGCGCGGGCGTCATCGGCCTCGAGCTCGGCAGCGTCTGGTCCCGTCTCGGCAGCGAGGTGACCGTCCTCGAAGCCTTGCCCGACTTGTTGCCGATGGTGGATCAGACCATCGCCCGGGAAGCCCAGCGCCACTTCAAGAAACAAGGTCTCGACATAAAGCTCGGGGCGAAGGTGATCCGCGCGACGGTTTCGGGCTCGGCGGTCGATGTGGTGTATTCGACTGCGCAGGGCGAACACGCATTGCAGGTGGACAAGCTGATCGTCGCCGTCGGGCGGCGCCCCTTCACCCAAGACCTCTTGGCCGACGGCACCGGCGTGGAGCTCGATGCCCGCGGTTTCATTCAAGTGGACGAGCACTGCCGCACCGCTGCGGCCAACGTCTGGGCCGTGGGCGATGTAGTCCGGGGTCCGATGCTGGCTCACAAGGGCAAGGAAGAGGGGATCATGGTGGCCGACCTCATCGCCGGCCGCTACGGTGAGGTGAACTACAAGGTCATTCCCTCGGTGATCTACACCGCTCCGGAAATTGCCTGGGTGGGTCTCACGGAGGAACAGGTCAAAGCGAGCGGACGTCCTTATAAGGTCGGCTCGTTTCCCTTCGCCGCGAGCGGACGCGCGCGCGCCATGGAAGCGGCGCAGGGCATGGCAAAGATCGTGGCCGCCACGGACGACGACGAGATCCTCGGCGTGCACATCGTCGGACCGTTGGCCGGCGAGCTCATCGCCGAAGCCGTGCTCGCCATGGAATACTCGGCCAGCACCGAGGACCTCCAGCGCACCATCCACGCGCACCCGACGTTATCCGAGGCCGTTCATGAGGCCGCCCTGGCGGCGGATAAGCGCGCGATCGACGCGATCAATCGCTGAGCAGTCCCGCCTCGGGGCGGGGCGGCAGCCGAGCACAGCCCCCGGGTCGCTCACTTTACCGGTGAGTGTCGGCAGTGGGACTAGAGTCCAATGGCGGTGTGCGCGGCGATGGTTCAATCCTTTCGTCTTGAAATGCCCGCCGCCTAACGCGGGGCCGCCGACCTCCGAGTGGCTTGCCGGGGCGATAGTCGAACCGGGTCCAAAGACTTGACCGAATCGAGGCTGGCATGGCTTACGGCTTGCTTGGTGGAATACTGGGGGGTGAGGACGATAAGTCGGACGCGACGCCTTCGGCCACGCTCGCCGCCGCCGAGGCGTTCGCCGCCGCCGTGGCCGCAAAAATTTCAGGAAGCGACCCCGAGGTGGCTCGCAAGACAGTCGATTTCCTGAACGAGCAAACGCAGCTGTTGAAGGCGCAGAAAGAGTTCCTCAAAGACGAGCACGCGCTACGTCTTGCGCACCTGCGCAACCAGGTTCGCGCGGAGAACACCCGGCGGATTGGGATGCGCGTTCGAATTGGCTTACATGCGGTCATTGCGCTTGTCGCAATCGGCATCGCAATCGGTGCAATAATCATGATTCACGATGCTGTCGCGTCGCGCAGCGTCGTCATCGATGCGTTCGATATTGCACCGAATGTTGCCGCACAAGTCCCCAGCGGCAAGATCGTGGCCGCGGGCTTACTCGACGTGCTGACACGGATTCAGTCAGCGACTCGCAGCGGCGCGGAACACCGCGCACTCTCGAGCGCCTGGACCAACGATATTGCCATCGACGTGCCCGAGACGGGGATCTCGATCGGGCAATTAGAGCGCACGATGAAGGCCCGCTTCGGCCGCGATCAGCACATCGACGGCGATCTGGCGCAAAGCGAAAGCGGCGGTCTCGCGCTGACCGTGCGCGGCACCGGCATATTACCGAAGACCTTCATCGGGGAGGCGCGCCATCTCGACAAATTGCTGACACAGGCGGGCGAATACGCGTACGGTCAATCGCAGCCCGGCCTCTTCGCCGCTTACCTCGCCAATAATGACCGCAACGACGAGGCGATTCGCTTCAGTCAGACGGCCTACGCGAGAGCAGATTCGAGCGAGCGACCTTATGTGCTCAATTACTGGGCGAATGCCATTGCCGGAAAGGGGGCTGACGGGGCGATGCGCGAGGCGTTGCCGCTCTATCGAGAGGCATTGCGTCGCAAGCCCGATTATTGGACCGCCTACAACAACATTATGTATGCGCTCAATGGCCTCGGCGATGAGGAAGGCTTGGTGCGCGTGAGCGAGCAACTGGTGCAGGCTGCCGGCGGGCGTCCGGGCCGGGCGCCCGAACACGAATATCAAAACTACGACCGGACGGTTTGGGACCTGCCGGCCGAACGCGCGGAGGCCATCGCCGACGTGGAATCCCACGGCGGCATCGGAACGACGGGCAGTGCCGGCGGCGCCGAGAATCTTCAGATCGCGCAGTATGAAGCGCAAATGCACGACGTCGAAGCAGCTACCCTGCGCCTCAACACCACTCCCGTCGATGCCAAGTACGCACCCGACGTCGCACAGGCGACCTTTGTGCGAGCGCTGCTCGCCGAAGAAAAGAGTGATCCTGAGGCTGCGGCGCGAGAGTGGGATGCTTACGTCGAGGCCTATGCCAATCCGAGCGTCCGGACCAACGATCCTCATACGATCTGTTATGCCGCAACGAGCTACGAGAAGACCGGTCAGTCGGCTAAGGCAGAGGCGGCACTCGATGCCGTTGGAACGCTGACGCTTGTGGACTGCTACCGCTTCAGAGGCGATATTTTGGATCTGCGAGTCGACTGGCCGAATGCGCAAGCGTGGTATGCGAAGGCCGTAAAGCTTGCGCCCAGCGTCCCGTCAGGTTACTACTCGTGGGGCATGGCACTCGCCAGGCATGGGAATCTCGAGGGTGCTGCAGAGAAATTCAAGAGCGCCAATCAGCGAGGACCGCACTGGGCGGACCCGCTCAAGGCGTGGGGCGATGTGCTCATGAAGCAGGGTCAAGGCAAAAAGGCGATCGAGAAATACGACGAGGCGCTCAAGTACGCCCCCAATTGGACAGCGTTGAAGGATGCTCGCGACGCGGCGACGAAGCAAGCGATCTAAGCAAGCGTCGCATTCGCCCGGTCAATGCGGGAAACCCCTATTTTCCTAGGCTTTCCGCGCGGCCATGCAAAACATTCCGTCCCCCTTATAATGGGCGCCCTACGAACTGGGGAGAGCTTAATGAGTGGGTGGAGAGCAATCGGGCGGTCGAAGGCGAGGGGGCAGGCGCAGGTCAAGCCGCAGGCAAAAGCAATCCGGTACGGGACGCTGCTGGCGGCGGTCGTCGCATTCCTATCAGTCCAAGCCGTCCTCGCCGACCCTCCCGCGTCGGCCGGCTCCTCCGATAAGGAGTCGCAGGCCGATGGCGCCAAGGCCACCGGGAAATTCGAGCCGTTCAAATCCGAATCCAAGACGAGCACGGGAAGCGTCACGATTGGCGGGCAGATGATCGGCTACCAGGCCGTCGCGGGCACCTTGATCGTGCATCCGAAGGGCTGGGACGATGTGCCGCACGACCCGAAGGCCGACAAAGAGGACAGCACATCGGGCAACGAGGGCGAGGGCCACAACCCAACGGCCGTAGCCTCGATGTTCTATGTTGCTTACTTCAAAAACAACGGCGGCACGACACGACCGGTAACCTTCCTCTACAACGGCGGCCCGGGCTCCGCCACCGTGTGGCTGCACATGGGAGCATTCGGCCCGCGGCGTATCGTGACCTCGACCGATTCGCATACGCCGGCGGCCCCTTATTCGCTCGTGAACAATGCCTCGAGTCTGCTCGACGTGAGCGACCTGGTGTTCATCGATGCACCGGGCACCGGCTTCAGCCGCATCGCGGGTAAGGACAAGGAAAAGGCGTTCTACGGGATCGATCAGGACGCCTATGCGTTCGCCGAATTCGTGTCGCAGTTCCTCACCAAATATGGGCGCTGGAACTCGCCCAAGTATCTCTTCGGCGAGAGCTACGGCACCCCGCGCTCGGCAGTCCTTATCAACCAGCTCGAGGCCGACCGCTCCGTCGATTTCAACGGGGTCATTCTGCTGTCCCAAATCTTGAGCTTCGACCTGAGCCCGGACCGGCCGACCAACAATCCCGGCATCGATGTGCCTTACCAGACGGTCCTTCCCACTTACGCGGCCACCGCCTGGTATCACCACAAGCTCGCAGGCAATCACCCGGATCTCCCGGCGCTGCTCGCCGAGGTCGAGCAGTTCGCCATGGGGGATTACGCCCGGGCGCTGGCGGCCGGCTCCGATCTGTCGGCCGCGGAGCGCACGGTAATTGCACAGAAGCTGCATGACTACACGGGCCTGCCGATCGAGTACATTTTGAAGGCGGATCTGCGTATCGACGGGGGAGAATTTCGGCAAACCTTGCAGTCGGCCGAGGAGATGACGACCGGCCGGCTCGATACCCGCTTTTCCGGACCTGACATCGATCCCTTGAGCCAGCGGGCGAACTATGACCCGCAATCGAGCGCCTTGAGCTCGGCGTATGTCTCGGCGTTCAACGACTACTCGCGCAAGGAGCTGCACTGGACCCCCGACGAGGCATTCAAGCCGAGCATCGGCACCTTCAGAACGTGGAATTTCAGCCACGCGCAGCCGGGCCAGACCCCGCCGATACCCTCCGGCATGCCCGCGAACGTGCTGCCCGACCTCGCGAATGCCATGAAGATCAACCCGACGCTCAAGGTGCAATTGAACGCGGGCTATTTCGATCTGGCGACGCCTTTCTATCAGGGTGTCTACGAGATGCATCACCTGCCCATTCCGGCGGCGCTTCAAAGCAACATCGAGTATCAGTTCTACGATTCCGGGCACATGGTGTATGCGAAGGAGGCATCGCTGCGCGCGCTGCACGACAACGTGGCGGGATTCATCCGCCGGACCAGCGCGAGCCCCCGCAAGGAGGCCGCCGCCGGTACCTAGAGAGAAGCGGATGCGGAGCGGCGCTCATTTCCTGCGCCGCGCACTCACCACGTTGGGCAGCTGGCCGATGCGTGCCAGCACCCGCGCGAGCTGCGGCAAGCCGGTGATGTCGATCGCGATTTTCATGCGCGCGAACTGGTCGCGCGCGTCCGTGGTCGTCGTCATGCTGCGGATGCTGATTTTCTCGTCCGCGAGTGCTGCGCTCACATCGCGCACGAGCCCGCGGCGATCGAATGCCTCGACCTCGAGATCGACGGGAAATTCGCCGCCCGCGACACCCCAGCCGACGGGCAAGATCCGCGCCGGCGCCTTCACCGCGAGGCGGGACAGATTCAGGCAGGACTGCGTGTGAATGGTGACGCCGCGGCCGACGGTGATGTAACCCACAATCGGCTCGGGGGGCACCGGCTTGCAACATCGGGCGTAGGTCGCAAGCAAATCGCCGACGCCCTGTACTTCGAGCTCGGGCTCGCGCGGCGCGACAGGCCGCGCCTTTACGGGCTCGTCCGCGCGTGAGGCGCGTGCGACTAGGCGCTGGATGGCCGCCGCGACTTGGGCGGTGTTGACCTCACCCAAGCCCAATGCCTCGTGCAGATCCTCGGCGCTCTCGAGCTTGAGCTCGGCCAGGAGCTCCGGCATGGAGGGCGTATTGACGCCGAGGCGCTGGATCTCGCGATCGAGCATTGCCCGGCCCTCGAGCTTATTCTGCGATGCCTCTTGCTTGCGAAACCACGCGCGCACCTTGTTGCGATGTCGCGGGCTCGCGAGAAAGCCCGATTGGGGCGAGAGCCAGTCGCGCGAGGGGTGTGCCGATTTCCCGGTGATGATCTCGACGGTCTCGCTGTTTTTCAGCGCATAGTCGAGCGGCACCATGCGACCATTGACCTTGGCGCCACGCGTGCGGTGACCGAGATCGGTGTGTACCTGGTAGGCGAAGTCCAGCGGCGTGCCGCCTACCGGCACATCGACGATCTCTCCTTTGGGCGAGAGCACGTAGACGCGGTCCTGGAAGAGCTCCGCGCGCATGCGGTCGAGAAAGTCGTGTGTCGCATCCTTCTCGTCGGGGGTGAGGAGCGAGCGCAGTTGATTGATCTTGCGCTCGTACGCCTGATCGCCGCGGCCGCCCTCCTTGTAGCGCCAGTGAGCGGCCACGCCGCGCTCGGAATGGGCATGCATCTCGTGGGTGCGGATCTGGATCTCCACCGCCTGCCCTCCGGGTCCGAGCACGGCCGTGTGGATGGAGCGATAGAAGTTGTGTTTCGGGGTGGCGATGTAATCGTCGAACTCCCCCGGAATGAATTGCCAGAGCGAATGCACGATACCGAGGGCGGCGTAGCATTCGGCCACCGTGTCGACCAGCACGCGCGCCGCGCGGATATCCATGATCTCCTCGAAGGCGAGCTTTTTCGACTGCATCTTGCGCCAGATGCTGTAGATATGCTTCGGCCGTCCATCGATGCGCGCCTCGATGCCCGTTGCGCGCAGCTCTCGCTCGAGGCGGCTCTTGAGCTCCTCGATGTAGTGCTCGCGCTCGGTGCGGCGCACCTTGAGCGCGGCGGCGATGTGCCGATACTCGTTCGGCTGCAGGTAGCGAAACGCGAGATCCTCGAGCTCCCATTTCACCTGCCATACGCCCAGCCGGTTGGCGAGCGGGGCGTACACCTCGCGCGTCACGACGGCGAGCTTGCGTTTATCGGCGCCCTCGAGCACCTTCGCCCGGCGCATGCGCTGCAATGCTTCCGCGAGCTTGACGACCACCAGCCGCACATCGCCGATGACGGCCACCAGCATCTTGCGCAGTGCCTCCGCCTGCACCGGCTCGAGTCCGCGGTCCGGCGTCCAGTCGGGCGGTAGACCGAATTCGCCGAGCTCGCTCAAGGCGCGCGCCAGCCGCGTGGCCTCGGCGCCGAGGCGCGTCGATGCCGCTTCGCGCTCGATCACGCCGGCCTCGAGCAGCGGTTGCAAGAGCGCTGCGAGCACCACGTCATCGTCCGCATCGAGCGTGCGCACAATCTCGGCCACTTCGAGCGCGGCGCGCCGCCGCAGCTCCAACTCGGGTGATACCTCCAGCTGCAGCACGGCGGCGATCCGAGATTCGAGCGCAGAGCTCGCTGTGCGGATGGGGGTGGTGGTTTCCATCTACCTTATCAAGCCGGCGGTCGGTGGGTTTAGCCGGCCAATGCCGGTATCATACCGGCCATGTCAACTCCCATGACGAACCTCATTCGCGTGGCGGCGGGCGCCGCGCTTGGTGCTTAAGCCCCCGATGGTGCGGGTGCTCGGCATCGATCCCGGCTCGCAATGCACCGGTTTCGGCGTCCTCGACGTGGCCGGCCCGCGATTGACCTACGTGGCGAGCGGGGTGATTCGAACCCCGCAGGGCGACTTTGCCGCGCGCCTCTGGGAGATCTTCAGCTGTGTACGCAGCGTCGTCGCGCAATACCGACCGCACGAGATCGCCATCGAGCGAGTGTTCGTGAACCGCAACCCCGATAGCGCACTCAAGCTCGGCCAGGCGCGCGGTGCGGCGATCTGTGGGGCGGCGGAGTCTAACGCCGAGGTATTCGAATACGCGACACGGCAAATCAAGCTGGCGGTGGTCGGATCCGGCGCCGCCGAGAAAGCTCAGGTGCAGCTCATGATGCGGAGTATCTTGCGGCTCGACGGTCCGGTCGCTGCCGATGCGGCGGATGCTCTGGCCGCCGCGGTCTGTCACGCCCTGCGCGGACGGTTGCGTGCCTCGCTCGAGTTGGCGACGCGCGGATGATCGGCTTCCTGAAGGGCCGCCTCGCACTGAAGCTCCCTCCATCCCTGATGGTGGACGTGAACGGAGTCGGCTACGAGCTCGAGGCGCCGATGTCGACCTTCTATGGCTTACCGGCGGCGGGGGAGCCCGTCGCGCTCTTCACGCACCTGGTGGTGCGCGAGGACGCGCATGTGCTGTTCGGCTTCGGGACAGAGAGCGAGCGGCGCCTGTTCCGGGGACTCCTCAAGGTGTCGGGGGTGGGCCCGAAAATCGCGCTGGGCATCTTGTCGGGAGCGAGCGTGGAGGACTTCCTGCGCATCGTCGAGGCCGAGGACATCGCCATGCTCACGCGTATTCCGGGCATCGGCCGCAAGACCGCGGAGCGGGTAATCATCGAGATGCGCGACAGCGTGCAGAAACTTGCGGCGCCGACCGCCCGCGAAGGCAATGCCTTGGGTCCGGCGGTCTCGAGCCCGCAGGGCGAGGCTTTTGCCGCGCTGGTGGCGCTCGGCTACAAGCCGCCGGAGGTCACGCGCCTCTTGAAGGCGGCCGATGAGCCGGGCCTGTCGACCACGGAAATCATCCGTCGCGCGCTCAAAGCGGCGGCCAAGCCGTAAACTCAAGATATGGGCATCGAACAGGACCGCATCATCAGCTCGGCCGGCAAGGGCGACGAGGAGGTCATCGAGCGCGCGGTACGTCCCAAAACTCTCGCGGAGTACGTGGGACAACCGAAGGTGACGGCGCAGATGGATATTTTCATCCAGGCGGCGCGCATGCGCGGCGAAGCGCTCGATCATGTGCTCATCTTCGGACCGCCGGGGCTCGGCAAGACCACGCTCGCGCACATCATCGCGAACGAGCTCAAGGTCAACCTGCGCCAGACCTCCGGGCCCATCCTGGAGCGTCCGGGAGATCTCGCGGCGCTGCTCACCAACTTAGAGCCGCGCGATGTGCTGTTCGTCGACGAGATCCACCGCTTAAGCCCGCTGGTGGAGGAGGTCCTGTACCCGGCCATGGAGGACTCGCAGCTCGACCTCATGATCGGCGAGGGCCCGGGTGCGCGCTCCATCAAGCTCGATCTGCCGCCCTTTACCCTGGTCGGCGCGACAACGCGCGCGGGTTTGTTGACCTCGCCGCTGCGCGACCGCTTCGGCATCGTGCAGCGGCTCGAGTTCTACAGCACCCAAGAGTTGATCAAGATCGTGGCGCGCAGCGCCTCGATCCTCAAGCTCCAGCTCTGTTGCCCGAGGGCGCGGTGCGCATCGCCGAGCGCTCCCGCGGCACGCCGCGCATCGCCAACCGGCTCCTGCGCCGGGTTCGCGACTTCGCCGAGGTCAAGGCTGCCGGACTCATCAGCGCCGAGGTGGCGCTGGCCGCGCTCGATATGCTCGAGGTCGATCCGCAGGGCTTCGACATGCTCGACCGCAAGCTCCTGCTTGACGGTCATCGAGAAGTTCGAAGGCGGCCCGGTGGGCGTCGACAGCCTCGCGGCGGCGATGAGCGAGGAGCGCGGCACGATCGAGGATGTGATCGAGCCGTTTCTCATCCAGCAGGGCTTTCTGATGCGCACGGCGCGCGGCCGGGTCGCGACGCGCAAGGCCTATGTCCATTTCGGGCTCAACGCGCCGGAGATCGAGCGCGATCTGAGCCTGCCGCTATTCCGGGATCCCTCCTAGATGCCGGCGACGTCAGATTTCGCCTACGAACACCGTTATGAGCATCGCGTGCGGGTGTACTGGGAGGATACCGATGCGGGCGGCGTCGTCTACTACGCGAATTACCTCAAATTCCTCGAGCGCGGCCGCAGCGAATGGCTGCGGGCGCTCGGGGTCGATCAGCCGCGGCTGCGAGCCGAGCGCGGACTGCAGTTCGTGGTGGTCAGCGTCACGGTGGACTTCCTGCGGCCGGCGATGCTGGATGATGAAATTCTCGTCACCGCGGAGCTTGCGAAGTTGACCGGTGCGACAATCGAGTTCAAGCAATCGATATGGCGAGGAGACGTGCAGCTCATCGACGCCAACGTCCGCTGCGCCTGCCTCGACTCGGCCACGCTCCGGCCGCGCGCCATCCCGAAGGATCTATTCACGGAGTGGCGCGATGCCCAATGACTTGTCGGTTTGGTCGATGGTGCTCGATGCGAGCCCGATCGTGCAGGCGGTCGTCGCCTTGCTGCTGCTCGCCTCGGTCGATGTCCTGGGCGATCATCTTCCGCAAGAGCCGCGTGATCTCCCATTCGCGGCGCACCGCCGATCAGTTCGAGAGCCAGTTCTGGTCGGGCGGCGATCTTGCGGCCCTGTATCGCACCATCGAGACCAAGGGCCGCGCGGGCACGGGTCTGCAAAGCATCTTCGAGTCGGGCTTCGGCGAGTTCAGCCGCCTGCGTCAACTCGGCACGGCGGCCGACCTGCTGCTCGAGGGCTCGCGGCGCGGGATGCGGGTCGCGCAGATGCGCGAGATGGATCGCCTGGAGCGCAATCTCGCGACGCTCGCGACGGTCGGCTCGACCAGCCCGTACGTGGGTCTGTTCGGCACCGTCTGGGGCATCATGACGGCCTTCCATAACCTCGGCAACGTGCAGCAAGCGACGCTCGCCGCCGTCGCGCCGGGTATCGCCGAGGCGCTCATCACCACGGCGATCGGCCTGTTCGCAGCCATACCCGCCGTCATCGCCTACAACCGGTTCGCCGACCAGGTGAGCCGCCTGGAACTTCGTTTCGATACCTTTGTCGAAGAGTTCTCGACCATTCTGCAGCGCCACGGCTCGGCGCGCGCGCACGTCTGCATAACGCATGCCGGCACCGCTCCGTCGTCGCAAACTGATGGGAGAGATCAACGTCGTACCGTACATCGACGTGATGCTGGTGCTCCTCATCATTTTCATGATCACGGCGCCGCTGCTGAAGGAAGGCATCAAGGTGGATTTGCCGACCGCGGGCGCGAAGCCCATCGACCCCGCATTCCTGCAGAAGCACGAGCCCCTCATCGTGACGGTGGACGCCCGCGGGCGGCTGTATGTCAATTTCGGTCCTAACCCGGACCAGCCCGGCCGACGAGGCCACCGTGGCCTCGCGCACGGCGGCGCTGCTGCGCCGGGATCCGCAGACCCCCGTGCTGATCAGAGCCGACACGACGGTGCCGTACGGGGCCGTGGCGCACGCCATGGTGCTCCTGCAGCGCGCGGGCGCCGACAAGGTGGGTCTCCTGACGGATCCCGAGCGCGCCGCCGCGCCGCGCGGCCGGCCGAAGCAGGCACTGATGGCGAGCTTCGTCCGCGAGCACTCGGGTCCGGTCATTTGTCTCGGTGCTGCTGCACGGCGTGCTGGCGGCGGCCTTGGTATATCTGACCTCGGTGCGCACGCATTCGCCCGTGAGCATGCAATCCGCGCCCATCAACGCGACGCTCGTCGACTCGCAGATCCTGCGTGCTGCGCAGCGCGCACAGGCCGACGACGCCGCCCGGGCGGCCGCGCAGGTACGCGCGGCGGCCGAGGCACAGGCCGCCGCCAAGGCGGCGGCGGAAACGCAAGCCTTGCAGCAGGCCATGGCCGCGAGGGCCCAGCGCGAGGCGGAAGAGGCACAGGCTGCGAGCGCGGCGAAAGCGGCCGAGCAGGCGAAGGAGGCCCAGGTCGCCAAGCAGGCCCAGGCCGCCAAGGATGTCGAGGCGGCCAAGGAAGCGCAAGCGGCGGCCGCGGCACGAGCAGCAGGAGGCCAAGCGCCAGGCCGAAGCCAAGGCCGCCGAGGACGCCAAGCGGCAGGCCGAAGCCAAGGCTGCCGCCGAGGCCAAAGCGGCGGCGGACGCCAAGGCCGCGGCGGAAGCCAAAGCGGCCGCGGAGGCCAAGGCGGCGGCTGCCGCGAAGGCCGCCGACGAGCGCGCGCGAGTCGAGGAGCTGCGGCGGCAGATGGCGGAAGAAGAGCACATCGCCGCCGTCGAGGCGAGCCCGCTCGCGGATCGCTACAAGGCCGCGTTGCAAGCGCGCATCCAGAAGGCCTGGATCAAGCCGCCCTCGGCGCGGGTCGGGATCGATTGCCTGGTCGAGGTCACCCAGGTGCCGGGCGGCGAGGTCACGAGCGCACAAGTCACCCAATGCAACGGCGATGCCGCCGTTCGCCAATCCATCGAGAATGCGGTTTATCGCGCCTCGCCGCTGCCCGATCCGCCGGATCCGGCGCTCTTCCAACGAAACTTTGCGTTCAGGTTCAAACCCGATGAATAAAGCCCTGTCCGCTCTGCCCTGATGCTCTGTCTGCGTGTTCTGCGCGCGTAGTAGCTCGGCGGAGTTCGTGGTGGAGGTGACCCGCGGGCAGGACAACGCCGTTCCCATCGCGGTCGTGCCGTTCGCGGCGGATCGCCGGCATCGCCGACGTCGATGTGGCGCAAGTCGTGAGCAACGACCTTGCGCGCAGCGGCCGCTTCAAAGCCATGGATCGCAAGGACATGGTGGAACAGCCGCACACCGGCGCGAGCATCAACTTCGATGACTGGCGGCGGCTCGGCAACGATTACGTCGTGGTCGGGCTCATGACAGCCGCAGGGCTCCGGATCGCTACAACATCAACTTCGAGCTCTACAATGTGCTGAATCACCAGCGGCTGCTCGGCTACCAGATCAGCGCGAACCGCCCCGGCTTGCGGCTCGCCAGCCATCAGATCGCCGATATGATTTTCGACAAGATCACTGGGTATCCGCGGCGCCTTCGCGACGCGCATCGCCTACGTGTCCGTGTCGGGAACCCTGCCGAATCGCAGTTATCGGCTGATCGTCGCCGACGCGGACGGCGAGAATCCGCACGTGGTCATGCAATCGAACGAGCCGCTGATGTCGCCGGCCTGGTCGCCGGACGGCCAGAGTCTCGCCTATGTCTCGTTCGAGCATCGCCTGCCGTCGGTGTACGTGCAGTACTTGAAGACCGGCGAGCGCACGCGTGTCGGCCAAGGCCGGGGTCAATCAGGCGCCCGCCTGGTCGCCCGACGGCAAGAAGCTCGCCCTCACGCTTGTCGACCCGCGACGGCAACCTGGATGTGTACGTGCTCGATCTGGCGACGGACGGGCTCACCCGCATCACCGACGATCCGGCCATCGATACCGAGCCGCAATGGTCGAAAGACGGCCAGAGCCTGTATTTCACGTCGGACCGCGCAGGCGGCCCGCAGATCTACCAAGTGGGCCTGCAGCCGGGCGATCATCCGCGCCGCTTGACGTTCCAGGGCAACTACAACGCGCGGCCGCGCATCTCGCCCGACGAGTCGCAGATGGCCTTCGTGACGCAGGAGGATGGCGCGTATCGGATCGCAGTCATGGATCTCAAGGGCCGCGGCGACGTGCAAGTGCTCACCAAGGGGCAGTTCGACGTGTCGCCGAGCTATGCGCCGAATGGCGCCATGATCATCTACGCGAGCCGCGATCGCGGACGCGGCGTGCTCGCGCTCGTCACCCCCGACGGCCGCGTCCAGGAGCGCTTGGTATCGAGCGAGGGCGAGGTGCAGGAACCCGCTTGGTCGCCGTTCTGAGGTCGATGAATCGCCCAACAAAGTTCATAATGAGCAAGATTTCGCTCGTGGTCACAGTAGCACTCGGATGGACATTCAATGAAAAAAATCGTATCGATCGCTTGTTTGTTTGCCGCCGCGGCGCTTCTCGCGGGCTGCCCGAAGAAGGCCACGACCGTCGAGCCGCCCAGCGCGGGCACGTCAGGTTCCGGGCGCCGGAGGCGACGAGCGGTGCGGCAGAGGCGCGTCGACCACGTCGACGACGCCGCTCGGCGGCGATGCGGGGGCGCGGGCGGCGGTGCCAGGCGGCGGCCCGGACGCCTCGGTCGGCCGGATCATCTATTTCGACTTCGACAAATCCGACATCAAGCCCGAGTTCGCCGGCGGTGATCACGGGCAATGCGCAGTTCCTCGCGGCGCATCCCAATGCTGAAGCTCAAGCTCGAAGGCAATACCGACGAGCGCGGCACGCGCGAGTACAACATCGGTCTGGGCGAGCGCCGCGCGCAAGCCGTGCGGCGCGCTCTGATGCTGCAAGGGCATCGCGAGAGTCCAGCTCACCACGGTGAGCTTCGGCGCCGAGCGTCCGGCGGTCGAGGGCGACGATGAGGCCGCTTGGGCGAAGAATCGCCGGGTGGAACTGGTCTACGGGCCGTGAAGAGCGCTCGCGCCTCTGCAGTCGCCGGTCTTGCGTTGCTGACGGTCGCCGGCTGTGCGACGCCGCCGAAGAGGATCCCGGTGCAGATCAAGCTCAACGATCTCGATACGCGCCTCGCGCGCATCGAGCAGGTGGTCTCGAACAACAGCCTGCTCGAGCTCTCCAATGAGATGGGCGAGCTGCGCGCCGATGTGCGGGCCATGCACAACGATATCGACCAGCTGAATCACGCGCTCGACACGAGCCGCAAGCAGCAGCGCGATCTGTACGCCGACCTCGATCAGCGGCTGAAGGTCATCGAGGCGCGCAGCGGCGTCGTTGCGAGCGGTGGGGCGGCATCGTCCGCCGGCGCCGGCGCCGGCGCCGGTGCCGGTGGCGCAGGTGCTGCAGGGGGAGCTGCGGCAGCGGCAGCGGTTGGCGGAGCTGCGGCGGGCCGCGGCGAGGGGACGGTGGCCGGCTCCGATTCGGCCGCTTACCAAGCGGCGTTCGGCCTGCTGAAGGACAGCCAGTACGACCAGGCGATCGCCGCATTTCAGCAGTTTCTCACGACCTATCCGGACAGCTCGCTTGCGGATAACGCTCAGTACTGGCTCGGCGAGGCCTATTACGTGAACAAGGATTCCCGACGCGCTCGCGGCCTTCCAGCGCGTCGTCGACCAAGTATCCGCAATCGCGCAAGGTGCCCGATGCGCTTGCTGAAGGTCGGCTACTGCGACTACGAGCTCAAGCAATGGCAAGCAGCCCATGACACGCTCGCGCAGGTTGTAGCGAATTATCCCGATACGCCCGCCGGCAACCTGGCGCAGGCAGCGCCTGGAGAAAATGGCGACGGAGAAGCATTGAGTGTCGATGCTGCCAAACGCGAGCGCCTGCGCATCAACGAGATCTTCCATTCCTTGCAGGGAGAGGCCGACTCGGTCGGATTTCGCACGGTGTTCGTGCGCCTGACCGGCTGTCCGTTGCGATGCCGGTACTGCGACACCGAGTATGCGTTTCACGCCGGCGATTGGCACGATCTCGACTCGGTTCTCGAGTCGGTGCGAAAGTTCGACGCGCCCCACGTCTGCGTGACGGGCGGCGAGCCGCTCGCGCAGCCGAACTGCCTGGCGCTGCTCGAGCGGCTTTGCGACGGCAGGCTTCAAGGTCTCGCTCGAGACCAGCGGCGCGTTGTCCATCGCCCGAGTCGATCCGCGGGTGGTGCGCGTCGTCGACGTGAAGACGCCCGGATCCGGCGAGGCCGCGCGCAATCGGGTGGAGAATTTCCCGCTGCTCACGCCGCGCGATCAGGTGAAGTTCGTCATCTGCTCGCGCGAGGACTACGACTGGAGCAAGGCGTATCTTGAGGAGCACGCATTGAGCGAGCGCTGCCAGGTGCTGTTCTCGCCGAGCTACACCGAGGTGCCGGCGGCGACGCTCGCGGACTGGATTCTCGCCGATCGGCTGCCGGTGCGATTTCAACTGCAGCTCCACAAGGTATTGTGGGGCGATGTGCCGGGAATAATGAGAGCCGCGATCGTGTTGCTGTCCGGCGGCCTCGATTCCGCCACCACGCTCGCCATCGCGCGCAGGCGCGGGTTCGACAGCTACGCGCTCAGCGTCAACTACGGGCAGCGGCACACGGCGGAGCTCGCGGCGGCGGGGCAGCTCGCGTGCAGCGCTCGGTGCGCGCGAGCACCGCGTCATGCGCGTCGATCTCGCCGGCATCGGCGGCTCGGCGTTGACCGATCCGAACGTCCCCGTGCCGGAATCGCCCAGCGTCGGGTATTCCGGTGACCTATGTCCCGGCGCGCAATACGCTGATGCTGGCGCTCGCGCTCGGCTGGGCCGAAGTGATCGGGGCCGTCGATATTTTCGTCGGCGTGAACGCCATCGATTACTCGGGTTATCCCGATTGCCGCCCGCAGTTCATCGCGGCTTTCGAGCACCTCGCGCAGCTCGCGACCAAGGCGGGCGTCGAAGGCACGCGGTTCAAGATCCATGCGCCTCTGATCCACATGTCCAAGGCGGAGATCATTCACACGGGCCTCGAGCTGGGCGTGGATTATGCGATGACGGTGTCGTGCTATCAGGCGATGCGGAAGGCCTCGCCTGCGGCCGCTGCGATTCGTGCCGATTGCGCGCGATCGGCTTCGCGGAAGCGGCGGTGCCGGATCCGACGCGCTACGCCTGATCGCCGAGGGCTCAATCGGGCTCGAGGCGGCCGTGCGACATGCCTGACCGCGCGAATTCGGCTATCATGCGCGGCTCCTTGGGACGGTAGCTCAGTTGGTAGAGCAAGGCCCTTTTAAGGCTTTGGTCCTGGGTTCGAGTCCCAGCCGTCCCACATAAAATTTACTAGCAAAATCAATATATTATAATAGATAACTATAATTTACATTGAACGATATCCTGCCTCTGCGCGACGTGGCGTCGCTGGCCGTTGCACTTGAATTGGATTGTGCTATCTCGACATCAACCCATCAACCGACATCGAAGGAAATCTCTCGTAGTCGCAAAGCGACATTAATCGAACGCATCTACGTCGATCATCCGCCGCTGGATTTCGGATCGCTGCAAGCTTGGGCTACCTGAACTTATAGCTGAAGCGCAGACCGATGGTTCGGGGACGACTCACCGTTATGGCCTTGTACCACTGCCAGTAGTTCGCATACAGTTGCGCCCGCGTGTCGGTCAGGTTCTCTCCATAGACTTGCACGAGCCACGGGTCCTTTGCGACACCGAACGCGCCATCATAAGTTGTGAAAGGTGGCAGGTCATAAGCCGTGGACTTGCCCTGCAGGTCAAGCGGCAGCTGATTGGTCGCGGCGAGGGAGTGTGACTGATGCACCGCGTCGATCTGAGCGAACGGGGCATAACCGTTGATCGGGAACTCGTAACGTGCGCGAATGTTGCCCTGAAAGGGGGGCGCCCCGGCGAGTGGGCTGCCGAGTGCCCCGCCCGGATTTGGAATGTGAAGGGCGCTGAAGTCAATCGGAGTTCCGTCCTGCCACAGGAGTGTCGCCTGCTTGACCAACTCGCTGTGATTCCAGGCCGCGCCCGCCTCGAGGGTGAGCCCGGTCGTGACGCGGGCCACGCCCGAGGTTTCGACGCCGCGCACCCGGTAGTTACCACCGTTGAGGATCACGCGCTCGGTGATGATACCGCTGGCACCTCCATCGATCTGTACGTGGTTCCAGTTCTCCTGATAGATCGCGCCGTTCCATTGGATGCTCCGGTCCATCCACATCGTCTTCCAGCCGAGTTCATTGTTGGTGAGGCTGTCGGGCGCGAAGGCCAGGGGCGATACCCAGGCCCCGTATTTGCTCGCTTGCGCGCCGACTGCCAGCGGAGAATCGATGTTTGCTACGATAGGCCCTCGATTAAAGCCGCCCGCGCGGAAGCCTTGCGACCAGGTGTAGTACAGCAGCGCATCCTCGGTGACTTTCCAGCTCAGGTTCGCACGGCTCCTGAAGCCAGAAAAGGTCCGCTCGAGGCCCTCCGCATTGAGATTGATGAAGTAGGAATGGTTCACACACGGATTGGGTACCCCCGAATTGTAGACGATCTGGCAACCGTGACTGTCACTCCCCACGGTCGAGCCGACTTCCGAGGTATCGGTACTGGAATAGCGCGTGCCGGCCGTCAGCGTCAGCGTTTTCGGAATGAGCTCGAAGTCGACGGATGCGAAGGCCGCCTTCTGTTGATAACCGCGCGTGATATCGTTAAAGAAGGCATCCCCCAGCGGCCGGATGTTGGGGTTGTTCGAGGTCACCGGGTCGGGTACAAAGACCGCGTGAGGCGTGTTGGACGCGACCAGGGTACCGTTCGGCAGCAGCATTGATCCGTTTAGGGTGTAGTAGCCAGTGGGTGGCCCGATCGGATTGAAGTCCGGAAGCGCCGTGAGATAGTACCAGTCGGTCTGCTCCTGAATCCGGTAGTTCTCATAGAATAGGCCGCCGATGCCGCGGATCCGCCAATCATCGGGCGTACTCACGCGCAGCTCGTGGCTTTGGTGAGTGTTGCGCTCCCGATCATGCCAGGTCGAGCTGGGCGTGAAACACTGGCCAATCACAGCAGTCTCAGTTGGAAATGCGCATTGATAGTAGTCCGCGACGACTCCGCGTGCGTAATTCGTGTAGTCCTGCACCTGCTCGACGTTGCGCACGAGATAGGCGCCCGCATAGACGAGCTTCAGCGCGCCGACGCGGCCGTCAATGGTGAGCGCGGTATTCTCGAACTTGTCCTTGTCGTAGGAGGGATTGTAGAGCTGGACGCTCAAGTCGGGTAGCGGTTCACCGAGCGAATTCGCCGCCATCTCGGCAAAGACCCCGTCCGCCTCCATACTCTGGTAGGACTGTGCAAGTAGCGCGCTCCAGCCCTCGGTGAATTGGTACAGGGCCTCGACGCGTATGCCTTGATAGGTGACCGGGTTGATGTCATTAGCCACGAGGGCGTTGTTATTGATCACGACGCTGTTGGCGGGAACGCCCCCTATATAGTAAGTCCCGAGGTCCGTAGCAGCACGCGCAAAGGTCCCCGGAATGTTATTGATGTAGCCGCCGCGGCGCTCGTTGTAGATCACGCCCCGCACGGCCAGCGTGTCGGCAATCAAGGGAATGTTGATGGTGGCGTCGACATTGCTGCTCTGATCCCCGTGCGCGGTCGTGGCGTAGCCGGCGTTCACCATCGCTTCAGTTACATCGAGCTTCGGTTTGTTCGTGATGTAACGCACCACACCCGCCTCGGCGCCCGCGCCGAACAACGTGCCCTGCGGACCCTCCAGGATCTCAATGCGGTCGAGATCCGCGGCGTAGATGTCAAGATTGCGGCCTGGAAGCTGCGCAGATTGCTCATCGAGATACACCGCGACGTTCGGGAAGGTGCCGACGACACCCGACCCCTGTAATCCTCCCGCGGTCTCCCCCAAGCCGCGCACATAGATGGTGTTCTGACCAGGCCCCACTCCGTGTGCAGTCACACCGGGCAAGTACTTCACGAAGTCGTCGAACGTCGTGGCGTTGAGCTCGGCAAGCGTCTCCCCGGTCAACACCTGGATCGTCATCGGTACGTTCTGGAGGTCCTCTTCGCGTCGGTTAGCGGTGACAATCACGTCTGGCAGCTCATCTCCGGAAGAGATCTTCGTCGTCGGCTCCCGCGGCGGCGCGACTTCCGCGACTAGAATGCGGATGCTGCGCGGCGTGAGGTACTCGACCTTGAGTCCGGTGCCCTCGAGCATTCGAGTGAGCGCCTCATGAGCGCCGAGTCCCGCAGAAACGGCGTGGGATCTCTGGGCACGCACATCGCCGGAGACATAGAGGAGCTGCAGTCCGGTCTGGCGGCCGAACGCTGTCAGCGCTTGTGCGAGCGGCTGCGCGGGAATGTCGGCGGCGAGCGCTTTGGGCTCAAACGTCTGAGCCAGCAGCGCCGGAGACTCAAACATCGCAATGGGCGCGCAGATCGATAGACCGCGCAGCACCGCGGACACCACGGTCGCGATACGCGCCGATCGGCGACCTGTCTGGCCTTCCATGCGCATCCGTTCAGGCATCTTGAGGGGCCTGATACCAAAGCATAACGCAGTGCGGGCGAAATTAGGTGGTGCGTGCCGCCATGCCTAGTCTTGCGACACGTTGATCCGGGTCGACGTCACCTCGACTCGCACTCCCTTGAGGCTTCGCAAGAAGGCGATGAATGTGTCGGGGTCGTTGGTGGCGAACTCCCCGCTGATTGGCAGATTCCGCAACGCGGGTGTCGCGATCTCGATCGGCTTTGTGGTGTAGCGATTGTATTCGGCCACGACACGCTCCAACGGCTCGTGGTCAAACACGATTTCCTGGCGCAGCCAAGCGGTCGTGCTTTGCACGTCGACCGTAATCGGCACGGCAGGCCACTCTCCCTCGGCCACGCTGACCTGTTGTCCGGCTGCCAGCTCGACAAACCGCGGGGCTTGGGGTTGCCCCACGTTCCTGCCGAGTGTTCCCCGCATCGGGGACGGTCCGACCTCGACCCTTCCTTCGACCACGGTCACCACGGTGGAATTCCGCGCCAGGCGCACATCGAATTGGGTGCCGATATCGACGACTACAGCCGATCCGGCGAGCACCCGAAATGGGCGATCCGGTTCGTGGGCGACTTCGAAGCCGGCCTGGCCGACCGTCAGCGTGACGAGCCGTTCGGTCTTACTGTAGCGAATCGTTACCGCACTATCGGTGTTGAGGTGCAGCACCGAATTATCCGCCAAACGACGGCTCAGCTGTTCCCCGTGACCTGTCTGAAAGCGTAATTCCGTAATGCTCTCCGCGACCGGCGGCCTCCCGGCGTCCCTCAAGTTCCACCACGAGAACAAGCCAAGACTCAACACCATGCTCGCCGCCATTGCCACGGCGCCGGCAAGCCAGGGCCACGAATGTCTGGCTCGAACCGCAAAATCATCGCGCGATCCGAGTACTTGGACGGTAGGTTCCTCCTCGGCGCTTGCGCGTGCGAGAATCGCCTCAAGGGAGTACTGAGGATCGGTGCGGGCTTCGCGAAGATCGCGCGCTATGGCTGACACGCCGAGGAACTCCTCGATGTGCACCGGCGAGGTCTTGAGCCACGCCGCAAGGGCCGCGGAGTCTCGCGCATCCATCGGCCCCTCATCGTTCACGGCGAACCACTCGCCGGCCTGTTCGGCGATCGCGGCTCGGACTTGCTCTTCGCTGGAATTCATTACCTCAACCTAGCGCCGCCATGCGGCGTCGACAGTGACTTAAGCCCTGCGCCACGTACTTCTTCGCCATCTGCGGGGACACCTCGAGGTGCATCGCGATCTCCCGGAAGGAGAGTCCCTGTGTGAAGCGCAGCTCGACCGCGGCGCGGCATTTCGGACGCAGCTGCTTGAGCACCACCCCGAGGCGCGCGACCCGCTGCCTCGCATCAAGCTCCCCGTCGAATGCCGGCAGCGTCTCGAGCTGCTCGTGCGGCGGCGCCTCGTCGATGTCGATACCGCGCGATTGCCGACGATCGAGTGCCGCATGCTCTTTGGCGAGATTGTTGGCCACCGTATAGAGGTAATGGACGGGATTGCGGATCGCCTCCTGATCGCTGATCCGCAGCATCCGCACGTAGACCTCCTGCGCCAGATCTGCCGCGTCAGCTTTCGCGCGGATGCGACGCAGGAAGAACGTCTGCAGCGCGCCTCGGTGGTCGGCGAACAGCCGCTCGACCAGCGACGGTTTCGGCTCAGCCCCGGCCATGGTGACTCATGAAATTCCCTCTTATCTTCTATAAGAGTCCCGCAGGTCCGAAATGGCAACCAAAATATTTTGTGAACCCGCGCCGACTGTCACCCTCGACCGATCATCACACCCGTCATCCCGAATTTAAGGGTGTCCAATCCGCACCCCGAGGACTCGTTGTCAATGCACCGAGACCATTTCAACGCGAATCCATGAGGAGATTCCCATGTACAGCAAAATAGCTTTCATGAGTGCGTCCGCTCTTGGCGCCACCGTTATTGCATGCACGCTCTTCGCCGGCGGCGTTGCGGCCGAAGAGCAGGAGTTCACCGTTGCTTATCGGGTGACGACGCAGGGACTCGATGTCAATCAGCCCGCCGGAGCGCGCGCGTTGTATCTACGGCTTCGGCATGCTGCGGAGGTCGTCTGCACGCATGGCATGCGGTTCTACCTCAAGCCCGTAGCAGACGAGAGCGCTTGCTACGAGAAGGCGCTCGCCAATTCAATCAGCTCCGCCAATTTGCCGCTGCTCACGCAGGCCTATCTGCAGACGCACACGCTTCGGGAAGCCGCGGCACACGGGATCGACGTCCCGCGGCAGGTGGCATCGAAGTGAGGATGGGCATCACTTTACTTGAAGGGGATTGACATGAAGCTCACCTTCACCACCACGCTGACCACGGTGGCCATGATTGCAGGATCGGCCTGCGCCTTCGCTTCTGACGATTTGATCGTTTCCGGTAGTCCGACCTCACCTCCGCACAGCCTCGACCAGAAGGCCACGAACGCTTGTTTCAACGCCTTCATTGCCGAGCTACTTCCCGGCGGTAAGGCGCGGGTACGCACGGTAATTCCTGCCGACGGCATCAACATCTTCACCTACGACGGGGACAGTCTTCTGGCCCCTTACAAGATCATGGTGGTTGAGATGACTGCCAAGACTATCCGCGGCAACGAGCTATTGGCCAAATCGGTCTGCACGGTCAACCGACACGCCGAGGTACAGCGCCTCTCCACACATGTCATTGCCGCGGTGAGGCCGGCGGGACTGACGCTCAAAGACATCAAGCTCGCGATAACGAACCGCTAATCGCATTCCAAAAATCTGAGAGGAAAATCCCATGTCACAACAACAGCGAATCAAGATTCTGGCGACCTTGCCTCTTGCCGGAGCAGTCCTTGCGGTGGTGTTGACTCGGTCGCCAGCCGTACAAGCACAGGAGGACTGGAACGACGACGAGGGATCACGCATCAAGATCGGCTTCGAGATTGCGCCGGTTCCGCTGAACCTGAATGGGAAAGACCGGAACCTTGTAGGCTTGGGTAGCTATTGGGTCAACGCCGTAAGCGATTGCAACTTTTGTCACACCTCCGGTGGCCCTCCGAACCTCAATTACGCGAATGGCGGGAACCCGTACTTTGGCCAGAGGAAGAAAACCGATCCGACCACTTATCTGGCTGGAGGCACGGACTTCGGCCCGGCCGTCTTCCCTATACCGGGTATCTATCCGCCACCAGACTATGGGAGCTATGTGGGTCCGGACATTATTACCCGCAATTTGACGCCGGATAAAACCGGTCGGGCCGAAGGGGGCCGCACGCTCGCTCAATTCAAGGAGATATTGCGGACCGGCCACGACCTGGATCACATCCATCCAACCTGTACATCGGCTTTGCCTACCCCCACGCCAGCAAACTGCATTCCGCCTCCCGTCGACGGAAATCTTCTCCAAGTCATGCCCTGGCCAGACATGCAGGACATGTCCGACCATGATATTGAGGCCCTGTATGAATATCTAAGTGCCATCCCCTGCATCGACAACACATCGAGCCCGTCACCGGCCGGTGCCCCTAACGAGCTACGCAACGATTGCGGAGACGATCCCCAGGCCAGCAGCCAAGTCAGCCATTCGGCTGCTAGTCGTAGGGCAAAGCCATAACGCGTTATGAAAGAAAAATGAACCTCTCAGCATGATGCTCTCTTTAGAGGCATCAAAAACGAGATGGAGAATTCCATGAAACGGCACATCCGTACGATAGTCCTACCCATCGCCACCCTTGGTGTTCTGGCAATGTCAGCGCGGGCGCCAGCGCAGGATCCCGCATTTCACCACTCCCACATCATCGTGTTCGATGCTCCGAACGCAGGCACGGCAAGCGTTCCAGAGTGCGCGCCTTTTTGTGGAACGCAGCCGCTTGCCAATAATGACGAGGGCGCGATCGTAGGCACCTATACGGACGCGAACGTGGTGCCTCACGGCTTCTTGCGTACCCCCAGCGGCGACTTTATTAGCTTTGACGCCCCCGGCGCGGGTCTCGGCGCCAACCTCGACGAGGGAACCGTCGCCGTCGCCATCAATGACTTCGGCGTAATCGCCGGGCAGTTCGAAGACGCGAATATCACTTTTCATGGCTTTATCCGCTATCCGGACGGATCCTTCGTCACATTCGATGCCGCCGGCGCCGTTCCCGGCCAGGGCCAAGGTACATTGGCATATAGTCTGAATCTCGAGGGAACGACTGCGGGCATCTATATTGACGCAAGCGGCGTACAGCACGGCTTTGTGCGATCGCCGTTCGGGAAAATCACCGGCTTCGATCCGCCGGGTTCGATTCTCACCGGGGTGTGCGAGGAAACGTGTCTCAACGCCGTGGGCGAGATCACCGGGGGCTACTACGACGCGAGCGGCGTAGAGCATGGCTTCCTGCGCGAGCCGGACGGAACGATCACGACGTTCGACCCTCCTGCGAGCCTGGGAGCGGGCGGTGCCAGCATCAATGAGGAGGGCACAATAACTGGATACTACGCAGATACAGATGGGATGTATCGGGGCTTCTTGCGCCGTCGCGACGGCGCGATTACCACGTTTGCACTAACGGACCTCGCGACCGGCGCGGTGCAGAATACCGCTGTATTTTCAATCAATTTGTTTGGCGCCGTGACAGGAATCTACATCGACGCGGGCGTATTCCACGGCTTTTCGCGTTCAGCCGACGGCAAGATCGCCAGATTCGATGCCCCCGGTGCCTGCACCAGCTGCACCCAAGGCACGCGTCCATCGACCAATAACGCCGAAGGAGAAGTCGTTGGTTGGGAAGCGGATGAAAACACACTGCTTCACGGCTTTATCTGGATACCGTAACGTCAAGAAGCGACGCAAGTCGCAAGCAGCCGGCATAGGCCGGCACCGTCTGAAGACGCCGTTCCATGCAAAGCATACTGTTGTCCTACGAAGTCCGGTGGCAGCCAACATTTTGAGGGGCAGCAGTGGGGGCCTCCTCAAGAACGGCTTCAATTTGATATCTGTTAAAACAGGAGCTTAGACCGGGTGTTCGGTGGCCAGCCGTCCAACCATTAATTAATTAACAAAATCAATATGTTATGATAAATGACTATAATTTACATTGAGCGATGTCCTGCTTCTGCGCGACGTGGCGTCGGTGGCCGTTGCACTTAAATTGGGACGTGCTATCTCGCCATCAACCCATCAACCCATCAACCCATCAACCCATCAACCGACATCGAGCGTAATCTCTCGTAGTCGCAAAGCGACATCAATCGTGCGCAACTACCACTGGTCTCTTTGCGATCCCGAAGCAGCCATCGGGCGTTGCCGAAAGATATCGAATCGCGAGGTGTGCGCTACGCGCTGGCGGCGCTCGCCGGCCTCCATCTAGAGGACTACAATGTGTCTTGTCTGACCAAACCAATGGGAGGGGAGCTATGAGCATCCCATCGCGGCGTCGTTTCGTCGTCGGATCCGTGGCTGTCATCGCAGCGTGCGGCCTCCCCCGAATCACTTCGGCTCAGTCGCCGAAGCTCGCGACCGTTCCCACTGTCGACACGCTCGTGATCAAGGTGCTCACTGACAGCAGCTATGACACGCCGCGTGCCGGCAGCTCGAAGTGGGTGAAAGTGAAACGCGCGTCATTCATCTCGACAACGAACTACCGCAAGGCGTTGCACAACGAATGGGGGCTGGCACTCGCGCTGGAATCGCGCGTTGGCAACGACACGCGCAACCTCCTGCTCGATTATGGTTATACGCCCGAGGCGTTGCTCAACAACATGGAGATCATGAGTGTAGACCCCTCAAAGGTCCAAGCCCTGATTTTGAGCCATGGCCATTTCGACCATTTCGGCGGCCTCATCGGATTTCTGCAAAGATACCGCGACAAACTTCCCTCCGACCTGACTCTCTACGTCGGCGGGGAGGACAACTTCTGCAATCGCAAGGCGGTAATCGGCGCACCTGGACATTTCGCCGACTGGGGCGTGCTCGATCATAGGGAACTCGAGGCGCTGCGAGTGCGAATCGTGAAGTGTGAGCAACCCCGAGTCATCGAGGGACACGCGTTCTCGACCGGCCACATCGAGCGTCGGACGTTCGAGCGCGTGCTGCCGAATACGACCGTCGAATACCATAAGACTGAGGGGCTCGGCTGCGACATGCCTGTGCTCGACGCCAAGGCCGAAGGGAAGTTCGTACCCGACCAACACTGGGACGAGCATGGTACCTGTTTCAACGTCAAGGACCGCGGGTTAGTGGTCATTTCGTCCTGTGGGCATGCCGGTATCGTGAACACCGTACGCCAGGCGATCGATGTCTCCGGCGTTTCGAAGGTCCACGCGGTGGTTGGCGGATTCCATCTGTTTGCGGCGGATGACGACTATGTGCGCAAGACAGTGACGGAGCTCAAGCAACTCGATCCTGACGTCGTCATTCCCATGCATTGTTCGGGACCCACGTTCGTTCAGGTCACGCGCGAGCAGATGCCCGATCGCTTGATTACCTCCACGACCGGGACCGAATACACGTTCGGAGCGTGATGCATCATCTGCGCATCGTGGCGGTCGCGTTTATCGCGGTTGCTCTGATCGGAGCATCCCTACTCGCAGGATCGAACGCTGATGCGGCCGGCGAACCGCAGCGAAGCGACGCCGCGCGCATGATGCGCGACTTGATGTCAGGGACCGCGGCAGTCGGCGGTCCGTTCACGCTGACCGACGTTGACGGCCGACGCCGCAGTCTCGCCGATTTCCGCGGCAAAGTAGTGATTCTCTATTTTGGCTACACGTTCTGCCCAGACGTGTGTCCGACCAACCTCGCCTCCATGGCACACCTGATGCAAGTGCTGGGTCCCAAGAGCGCGAAGGTTCAGCCGCTGTTCGTCACGCTCGACCCGCAGCGTGACACTGCAGAAGTTCTGCGAGAATACGCTGCGGCATTCGATTCGCGGCTTGTTGCCCTACGCGGGAGCGAGACCGAGGTCCGCCGCGTCGCGACAAGCTACAAGCTGTATTTCCGCAAAGTCTATCCACAGAAATCGAGCACGTATTACATCGAGCACGCTTCGCTGACGTATCTACTTGATCAAGATGGCCGCTATGTCGCATTCTTTCCTCCGGGAACTACTGGTGAGCGTATGGCAGTGCTTGTGCGCGAGCGGCTCTAGCGAGTGTTCACCCAGCTCAAGCGATTCAATAGCTGAAACGTCCATTTCCGGTCGGTAGCCGGAACCGGCGGTAGCAGCTTCCGCGAAGCTGCCAGTGAATGGCGGACCGGGACATCCCCCGGATGCAGGGCGAAGTACTGATGTCCGGCGGAAGCCTCGACTAATGGTTCGAGCTAGCCGTGGCGCCAGTCGGTCTGAAGATCTCATAGGAGAAGTCACTGGGTCCGCGCTTTCCCCGGACAGCGTTGTTGAGGTAGCTGGCCTGCGAGAGTCCAGCCGGGGCGGGTACGACCTCGTCGAAACGCTCTACGTCGTAAACGACAGTTCGATACGCAATGCGCCACTCGCCGTTCCGTCGCTCGAAGCGATCGACGTAACGTCCCGCGTGCAACCAGTCGATGTCGCCGCCAGCCTTGGGAATTCTGACAATCACGATGAGGTACGATTCGCATCGAGCGACGTCGCCGTCGAGTTCAATGAGCACATTGCAAATGTTGTGCATCGACGCGGTGATCGATGGCGGGGCTCCGCTGCGCGCTGTCTTCAGCGTCGCGATGGCCTCACGAAAGGGCAGCACGACGCCAAAATGGTTGTCGATTGCGTCATCATGAATGGCGCTGAGGATTAAGTCCGGCTCGCTCCGGTCCACGCCACGGCAGTAGCGGAGGATAGCGTCGTGAATCGCCTGCCGGTCCTCAAGGTGTCTGAGCCGCTTTTCAATGGCGTCGAACTGACTTCGCGAGTCGGTCGTTGCATCGCTCATTCGCATTCTCCTTCCGTCAGAACCGCTGCGCCTGGCTTACCAGCCGATCCATGAAACGAGCGATGTCATCGAGCGAAAGCGGAGCGTTCATGCCAATCGGCATTGCGCACGCAAACTCGGTGACACCCGCCTCGAGCATGGCCGGTACACTCGAGAACGTTTTGTCCCAATCAAGCTCACCCTGCTCCGTCCGCTGGGGGAAAAGATGGGCCTTGACGATGAGGTCCTTGGGATCTCGGCCGGCGCTCGTGAACGCCTGGCGATAGATCTCGACGCCTTCCTGGATCTTCTCCAGCGACTTGCTGTCGTCGGGACCGCTCTCCCAGCCATCACAGAGTTCCGCCACCAAACGCGCATTCTTCTCATTCGCCTTCACGGCCAACAGGATAGGAATTCGTTCCTGGACCGGTTGTGGCATTGAGAAGAGTCCCTCGAAAGAGACCGTCTCTGACTGGAAGGTCGCCGGCTGCTTCTCCCAGAGCGCACGGCAGGCCGCGATGTTGTCCCGAAGGATCTGCCGTCGCTTGCCGAAATCGACATTAAGTGATGCATACTCATCCCGACTCCAGCCGGTGCCGAATACGGGTTGCAGTCGTCCGCGTGAGAGTACGTCGATTGTCGCCAGCTGTTTGGCGAGGAGCACCGCAGGCCGCAGTGGCGCCAGCAGCACGCAGTGAGACAGCTTCACCCTAGAAGTTGCTGCGGCGAAGCTCCCGTGAAGGGCCACGGGTTCCAGGTAGGGCTTTCGCCCGCCATCTCCGTAGCGCAAGCCGCCTTCGTACGGGTATCCCTCCAGCGAGGAACTGAGCGATACGTGTTCCCCGATGGCTATGGCATACAGCCCGGCCTGATCGACGATCCTCGCAACATCGATCGCTTGGGCCATATTCGACTCGCCCAACAGCTTGTCGAAGCTGCCTAACATCATGGTGATCTTCAGCATGATGATCGCTTTCCTGTGATTGGTTGATTCGTCGCGTTTGCTGTCGCACGATGCGGTGCGTCGCGCGGGACTCTCGGCGCTTGTCTCACCATCGCATGATGGGCTGCACGCCGTCCAGAGAAGACTGTGTCGCCCAGCGACAACCCGCTGAAGGTAATGCGCGACGACATGCCGACCGTTGATCGTCCGGCGCCGAACAGTCCCGGAACTGTTGAACCATCGGATCTGAGGATCGCCGCAGTTTCCTCGTCCACCTGAAGGCCGCCATAAGGTATACCCGAACTCATGGCCTACTTGTTGCGCAGCGACATGTTGACTGCATAGTAGGGGCCCGTCCCGATCGGGGCCAGGTTTTCCTCGCGCTTGCCCAACGGATCACGGCCGCAGGCCGCGTCCTGGTTGTCCGCACGTCGCGTGTCGCCAAAAAGGATGTTGAGAAACGCCGGCGTGCCAAACAGCGAGAACATCTGGCTGGGTGGCAGCATCTGCCGGAATCCCTCCCAGAAAGTGCTCGAATCCAGGATCAGCCACGCGCGGTAATCTTCCCGCTTTGACACGGCCTCGCCAGGACTGCGTAGTTGGCGTCCTCTTTCATATAGCGCTCGCCCTCGGCCCCGGGACTGCCGAAGCCAATGATCACGATGTCGGCGCCATCAGCCCACACTGCATTTTCTGGATCACCCAGAACCAGCGGGAATTTGACCGATTTCCCCCCCTCAGGCCCTGTACGGACTTGTGCCAAAGGTCCCTAACAATAGGCGTTACGTGTGGGGCAATAGACATTGGGTTCCGCGGTGGAAAGTGTTCAGCATGATCTTCACTGAAACGCCGGGATCACTTCCTTGGCGAAAATCTGCGCATATTCGACGAATCTTGCGGGCGGGAGCCCGGGCGGCATCATCATCATCACATGCTCAAGGGGCATGCGTTTTTGCTTGGCCTTGAGCATGGATACTGCGGCGTCGGGCGTCATGATCTGCAGAATACCGCTGGCCTTGAACGCGTCGAGGCTCATCGGTTTCAGTCCTTCAACCGACTGGTCTTCGTTGAACCATTCGCCGTAAGTATTGTTGACGTGATGGAAGTAGGGCGCCAGCTCGTCCATCGCTTTCTCGCAATCGTGCGCGACTACCAGAAACAGATCGGTGGAACGGATTTTGGCCGAGGCGAGATCCTTGCCCTGCTCTTGGAGCTTCGCAGCATAAAGGTCGCACAAATCCCCACTGCCAATGAAGCCATCGCCGTAGCGAGCGACGCGCTGCATCGCTTTGTCGGTAAAGCTGCCGATATAAAGCGGAATGCGTCCGCGGAGCGTGGGCGGCGAGAGTTTCGCGCCCGTCAGAGTAAAATGATGCCCCTCGAAGGTGACCTGTTCACCGGCCCAGAGTCGGGTCACGATGTGCAGCCATTCGTCGAATAGGCGACCGCGCTTGGCAAAATCCACTCCGAAGGCGGCGGCTTCGCGGCGCCGATAGCCGACCGCGAGTCCTATCTCAAGGCGGCCAGAAGAAAATATATCGAGCACTGCACAGTCCTCGGCAAAGCGCAGGGGGTGATAAAGCGGCGCAAGCGCAATTCCCGATCCAAGCTTCAGGCGCTTGGTGCGCGCCGCGATGGCGCTTAGTGCGATCAACGGCGATGGCACGTAGCCGTCGTCAGCGAGGTGATGTTCAGGCACCCAGGCGCCCTCGAAACCGGCTTCCTCCGTCCAGCTGACCACGTCCAGGATCTCCGCATAAAGGTCCTGCCACGGACGTCTCCATTGGGGGGGATTGCGAAAGTCATAGAGATAGCCGAAGGTCAGCTTGCCAGACATGGGACTCTCCCGGTCATGCGGTGGCTGCGATTGCCCTAGCCACATGGTCGAACCACAGTGATGACGTGCCCGGGAACAGCGTCGCATAGGAGATCGCAAACCAGACGAATGCGAACGGGAACGGCCAGCGGAGACGATCCTTCTTCCAGTCCACGACAATCGCGATCCCAAGAATGACCAGCACGAAAATATAGGTGGGTTGCATCGAGAAGATCAGCCCGTCAAGTCCCGTCCATATCCGGGCGAACATGCGGGCAATCGCGGGAAGCAGGCCGGCCAGCAACGTGGTCGACACCAGGCGCGAATGCACGTGGCGATCTTTTCGCAGAACGATTGCACCGACGTAGCAGACAATGAACAGGGGTAGCGCCGTCACGTCTGAATATACGAACAGCTTGGCGATCTGGAAGGGCATGGGCGCACCCTTGCCCGACAAGAGTAAGGCCATCATATGCCAGCTGCTCGCGAGCAGGAGCGCAAACAGCAGCAGTGAGCTCCAACCAATTACCCGATGCCACTTGAACCGGCGATAGCGGATCAGCGTTGCCTGGGCGAGCACCAGGATCAGCCACCCCGTCGAGGCCGTCCCATGCAGCATATGCGGGGCATCGACATGACCCAGTTGGGAAAAAAAGGTCCTCCAAAATCCGATCAGGGTCACCGCGATTGCCACGACCGCCAGCGGAATGCCGCCGCCAAACGGATCGCCTGCGCGGTTTCCGCGCCGGTTTATGGAACCGTTCAGTGCCTGCGCTACCGTCACTGCCATGTCATCATCCTTACGCGCGCAACCCCGCTTGCGACAGAATGTGTATTGTTGTTTTAGATGTCAATATATTTGTGTAACCTATCAAATACATGCGCGCGCGAAGCGACAAATTGAACAGATCATCCGGGCGCACCCCTAAGAAAGTGTCTATAAATCCGGTAGTTACGCCACCGAAGGAAAGCCTGAAATCAAAGGAAGCTCTTCTTACGGCCGCGCAGAAAGTATTCGCGAGCGACGGCTATGATGGGGCCTCGATGCCGAAGATAGCGAAACGTGCGGGGGTCGCCGCGCCGCTCATTCACTATTATTTCGGATCCAAGGAGAATCTCTGGCGCGAAACGGTCGCCCTTTCGCTTCGTGATTTACGCCGCGATGCACTCGCGATCGGTGAGGCCACGCGGGCTCTCGCGCCGCTTGATCGATTGCGAGTCATTCTTCAAGCGCTGACTCAGCATGCGGCCCGCTGGCCGGACAATTTTGTGATGATTATGGCCGAAGCGCGCTCGGAATCGGATCGCTTTGCCTGGGTTCAAGAGAATTATACGGGCGTAATATTCCGAGAAGTTCTATCTATACTGCAGGATGCAAAGGATCGAAAAGTCATTAGAGATGTGGGGATAGACCAGCTCGCCTTTCTACTCATCGGCGGTGTTCTGGTTTATTTCACCGCAAATCCGGTGATTCGCGACAATACCAATGCAGAAGACCTGGACAGGATCTCTCGCGAATACACGGATCTGATGTTCGGGCTGCTTCGAGATGGCGTCGTTAATAAGCATGCAGGGTAGTTCGATGGCGAATCCCAATCACAAACTCGCCTACGCTTATCTTGCCGCTGTCACCGCCGGCGAATTGCCAGATCATCTGCTCACGCCAGACATGACTGCATGGGCGACCACCCTCGGGCCCGTCAGCAAGGCGGCGTACCAAAAAATGATCCGGTTGCTGGCTCAGATGTGCGCCACGCCGATTCAGTTCGCCGTTGACGCCATTACTGCCGAGGATGATCGCGTGCTCGTGGAGGCGCACTCCAGCGCAACGCTGATCAGCGGGGAGCCTTACAGCAACACCTATGTATTCAGCATTCGCATCCGCGATGGGCGAATCTCTTGGATCGCCGAGCACTACAACGCGGTTATCGTGGAGCAGAAGCTGCTGCCGTTGATGGCGAAATTCCAAACGAAAGGGTAAGACGGGGCTTCCGGTCCCATGCTAAAGACAGCTCACATCACTCGGTCTCATCAAACGTGGGTATGTGGGTCGTGTTCGGCCGAACAAGTTTGGGACGGTTGACAGTGGATTTCCGCGCCGGTAAGTTGCCGCGGCAAGTCGCCTTTTCTTAAACAGAAGCCAGCTCGGCGCTTCGATTTTTCCTTGAGCATCTCCCGATCGGATTTTGCGGAAACGCGAATGTGAAACTCTCCGAGCTACAGCAATACATATTCGCCCATTACGTGGCGACCGGGGCGCGCGACGTAAACATGGCGCCGAGATTTTGGCCCTACTCTGAGCTCGTTGAGATTATCGAGGACAAGATAATGCTCGGCGTTCGAAAATTCGGCATTACGTCGAGCGTCACTTGCCGGCCTGTTGCGAGCGCGTTTCTCGATCTGTTGATCGAGCAGCAGGGCTTCTCGACCGTGACGGGTTCATTGGGCGAAAAGATGCACCGCTACCAGCCCGAGTACTTCCGCCCCGGCATCGATCAACTAATCGCAACAAATCCTATAATTCTAGAGGCTCGAAGCGCTGGCCCCGACTTTTGGCAGACGGCGTTTGCTCAACGGCACGATTGACCAACACCGAGCGCGTGACTTGCGGAAAATCTGGGCGCGGGGGTCACCTTTGAGCGCTGCACTCGCTGGTTCACACTGCAATCTATACAGGTATGTCCCGCACCACTTCGGTCAACTTATCGGAACTGATTTCGTAGAAGAAGCCGTAGAGCTTGATGTGCTTCGGCACGGCTGGGCTTGAACGAAGCAACGCGACATCATGCTTGAGCGATATCTCGAAATCCATGATGGCAAGGCTATCGCGATCAAACATCGTCGTGATATCGGCATGATAATGGTCGTGGAACTCCCCGATGAGGAGCTCAGGCGTCAGAGTCGTCGTGCCGCAGAACGAGTGGTGAACCACAACGACATTCTGAACGCTGAATATATAGTCCATGGCCGCGACGGACTCAAGGGCGAAGGCGGCGCGTCCACCCGCGTTAGTCTCGGTGAATAGCGTCCGTGTGTGGCCGACCCGGTTGCCGGATTCGTCGAGGATATTTTCACCCGGATAGACCTCGTCCCCGAAATACCTGGCGACGGCCTGCGGGATTTCGGCCGCCCGAGGGTCAAAGCATTGGATCACAAGTGTCTTCATCGGAATGGCCTGGTTCGCACCCTCGAACGTGTTCATATCGAACCCGGGCTGTTTCCTGTACTCGTAAGCGCTAAACGTGCTCATTTCTTTCTCCACAGGCGTTTGACCGCACGCCAATCCACCAGCTCGGCGGATTGCCGATCTCTCAATGACATTGAGCTGCGGGGCCTGTTCGAGAGCGCATGGTTCGCTATCTGCGCACGGTTGCGATTGTAGGATTGGAGCAGAAGTTGGCGAAAACGCCCCCGCTTGCTGGCGGGGGCGTGCCATCGCTCAATCAAAGCCGGCCGCACGCCTTAGCCGCGACGTACCGGCTTAGAGTAGCGGCGCCCCCAAGTCATCGCGAGCGGCCCGCGTCCCTCATCAGCGCGGGGAGAATCTGCTCGGTCAGCAGTCTGTCAGTAAGAGCACCCGCGCCTGGCACCTTGAAGTTCGAGGTGGTAACTGCTACGACCAGTCCTTCCTGCGGAAATACATACACCTTATTGCCGCCGGAACCGTACATGGCGAAGCATTTGAAGTCACGACCGGCCACGTGAAAGGTCTGCAGCCAGATCAAGTAGCCGTAGTCCGTGTCCTCACGCGCGTTGGCATGAGGACTAATCGAGCGCGCGACCCATTCGGCAGAGACGATGCGCTTACCGTCCCAAGTGCCGCCGTCCAAATAGAGTTGGCCCAACTTGACCAAGTCACGGCTTCGCAAATTCAGTCCGCCGCCAGTCATGGCCGTGCCAAGCGGTTGGAATTGCCACTTTACATTCGTAATCCCGAGTGGAACAAACAGGTTGTCGCGAGCGAACTCCGGAACACTTGTCTTGGTCGCCCGTTCAAGGACAGCACCAAGCGTCGTCGCTCCGGCGGTGCAGTAGCTCCAACTGCGTCCGTAAGCGGAATCAGCCGGTTTGGGAACCCAGTCGGGGAAGCCTCGAATGGGCAGATCCAGCGTGAATTTGACCCAATCCTCCACTAGATACATGCGTTCCTCGTTGCCGCGCGAAAACTGGTTCTCGTCGTCGCACTCGAGCAGCGAACTCATCGTCAGGAAATCTTCCACCGTAATGCGAGCTTTGCGGGCGTCCGGATTCTGAACGGGTAATTTCTCGGGGAAAAAATCCAGGATGTGGGCTTGAGTTCCCGAGAGCAGTCCCCGGTCAATGGCAATACCGATCAGCATGCCGGTGACACTCTTGGTCGCTGATCGGGTATTTCGGAGTCCTTCTTTGCCTGCTTCGTCGAAATAGCGCTCGAACGCCAACTTGCCACCACGAGAAATCAGCACACTTGTGATCTGCTTGAAATCTCCGGCCCTGACGGATGCTTCCATCTGAGTCAAGCGCTGCGCTGATAGTCCGACTGCGGCCGGATCAATCGGGTCCGGATCCACTGCGGCGACTGCCATCGGACCAAGTCTCAGCGCCAAAAGACTGAGCAAATAGATAAACCCACGATTGATCATCGATTTGACCTCACAAATCCGCGGACAGCCCTATCCCACTCGCGGAGTTTGCGCATTCGCGGTGTGCATCTCTTGTCATTTTGAAACATGCCAGCGCGAAATCGTTCGGGCCCCGCCATACTCCGATACTCCCCGGGTGCAATTCCCAGATCTCGTGCGAACGCTTTGCTGAGCTGGCTCTGGTCCCGGAATCCAGATTCCAAAGCAATTTCGCTGAGCGGACGGTCGGATCGCGTTAACATGCGAGCGGCACGCTCCAGTCGACAGAAGCGCGTAAATTCGCCCGGACTGCAGCGAAAGTGAAGGCGAAAGCTGCGTGCCAAATGAACCGGATGGATGCCGACGCCGCTGGCAACGTCGGCAATTTTGAGGTCCTCCAAATGTCTGTCATGAAGGAGCTCAACGGCTTTTTCCAACCAGCTCGGTGGCTTTCGATCGACGCGTCGCGGGAGCCGATCCATGCTCCCGAGCAATTCGTGGCACAGGGCGTCCAGCGTCAATCCGTCGGGCTGCACAACGCAACACCTGGCAACTCGCATCGCCATTGCGACCTGTGCCATTGCACTTAGATATACAGGTCCATCGGGCATCGCGATCTCGTATCTGGCCGTTTCTAGCTTTGCAGGTTCCAGGGAGATCGCAAAGTAGCTGCCGCGTCCATATTTGAAGTGATCCCGATGCGTCGTTCCCGGCGGGTTGTAGACGAGGACGGGAAACCTCTCGGCAGGCTGTCGCTCTGCCAAAGAAACGTAGTCCCCGCCGGAAATGAGTACAAAGTGCGCGTCAGCGTGGGTGTGGGTAAGGACTTCGTCCGGCGTCCGGTCGGCGACTCGGTGCGTGACAATTATCCCGGCGCCGGAGTGGGTGAGTCGCGCGCCGCCGTAAAACTGGCCGAGCGCAAAGTGCAGACTCGATGGACCGCTCACGCGCCCCGCCGCAGCGCCCTGATCTCATCATGATGTCGACGCATGATGAGTACTCTATCAGGGCGCCATTGCGACCAACTGCTTTACCGCAACGAATTCTGGCCGGCAGGCAGGCTGGCTTATATAAGTGAAGCCCGTTACGGATCGACGGCGGCGTCGTCAGAAGCGACTTCTAGAGTAGAATTCGCACAGCCGCGATCGGGCCGATCCGGTCGAGACTGGAGAGATCATCGTTACTCAGACATCGTCGCAGCAGACACCGGCGCCGGCCCCTCGCGACGTTGCCTGGCCTGCCAGTGCGCTTGCTGCGACCTGGCCGCTGTTGCTCGGCATGGGCGTGCTCATGCTCGGCATGGGCTTGCAGAGCACGCTGCTCGGCGTGCGCGCGACGCTCGAGGGATTTCCCACGGTCGTCACGGGCGCGATCATGTCTTGCTATTACCTCGGGTATCTGCTCGGAACTCGCATGGCTCCGCCCCTGGTACGCCGGCTGGGGCACATCCGCGTGTTCGCAGCGCTCGCGGCCATTTCCTCGGCCTCGATTCTGGTTCAAGGGTCCTTCGTCAACCCGTTCGTCTGGGGCGCGATGCGCGGCGTAACGGGACTGTGCCTCGCGGGAATCTACGTAGTCGCCGAGAGCTGGCTCAACGATCGCGCCAGTCGCGAGAACCGCGGTAGGCTGTTCGCGATCTACATGGTGGTGCTGTACGTGGGACTCGGTGCCGGGCAGCTTCTGCTCATCTCGGCGAGCCCAATGACCACGGCTCCCTTCATGCTGGTCTCGGTGCTCATCTCCCTCGCGCTCGTGCCGATCCTCGTATCCTCGCGACAGGTGCCCGAGCATGGGCTGCCGCGCACCGTGCGGTTGCGCGAGCTATATCGGGATACGCCCCTCGGAGTGGTGGCGGTCGCGGTCTCCGGCATGATATCGGCGTTTATCTTCTCGATGGGGCCGGTGTACGCTCGCCTAAGCGGTCTCGACGTGACGGGCGTCGCCAGGTTCATGGCGGTTAGCATCCTCGCCACCGTACTGACTCAATATCCGATCGGCCGCCTGTCGGACCGGATGGACCGGCGCACCATGATTGCCGCGGTGTGCTCGCTGGATGCCGTGGTGGCGGGCATCATCACCGCCTTCCCCCATCTGCCGCAGGCGCTGTTCCTGTGCTTGGCCGCCGTTTTCAGCGGATTCGTCCTGACCATCTACTCGCTGGCGGTCTCGCACGTCAACGACAAGCTGGAGCAGTCGCAGATGGTCGCCGCCTCGAGCAAGCTGTTGCGCCTCAACGGCACTTCCGCGGCGCTCGGGCCCGTGCTCGCGGGCGGCCTGATGGCGCAATTCGGGCCGCGCGCCTATTTCGGTGCGCTGGCGACGCTTACCGGCGGGCTCGCCATCTACGATCTGTGGCGCAAGATGCGGCGCAAGCCCGTGCCGCCCTCGCAACGCGGTCCTTTCATCGGCACTCAACAACCGCAGGCATGAGCTGATGCGCCGGCAGATGGCTCGAGAAAGGTAACTCCGCTCGTCCGCAACCCCGCATTTATTCGGTGTGCCGCGATAAATTCGTGAACTCGGCTGTCGCCGGGCACGGTCGGCTCGGGTAGCCTGCGCGGATCGGTAGCAACGCTTGCGGAGGTGCTATGCTTGTCGTGACAACAGAAAACGTGCCCGGACATCGTGTGCGCGAGGTCAAGGGTCAGGTCTTCGGCTTGGTAGTCAGAAGCCGCGGGCTGGGCGGCAACATCATGGCGGGGTTGCGCTCAATCGTCGGCGGCGAAATCACCGAGTACACGCAATTGCTCGAGGAGGCGCGGCGTCACGCGGTAGATCGGATGGTCCGCAACGCAAGTCTCATGCACGCCAATGCCATTGTCATGATGCGATTCGATTCGTCCGAGATCGGTCAGACGATGAGCGAGATCGTTGCGTATGGAACGGCGGTGGTGCTGGAACCGGTGGCCTGATCATGTTGCGGTCTCTGGTGATTACATCGGCAGCGATCCTCATGTGCGTCGGCGTCTGCCTCATAGCCCGCGGAGTCCATGCGCCTGGTTGGCAGGTGCTCGTCATCGGCCTGATGGTCCTCATCGGCACACTGTTCGAGCGCTGGCGATACCGTCGCATCGAGGAGCCGCCCAGGGGAAATTGGCAGCGAACGGGGGAGCAATTTATCGATCCATCGAGTGGCGATCCTGTTGAGGTGATGTTTGACCCGGGCACCGGTGAGCGGCGCTACGTCGCCGCAACGTCGCGCGCAGCGGACGGTCCAGCACCCTGAGTGCCGGCCGGCACCGGGCTTGGCGCAGCCCGTTGCAGATCGCCATATTCCTCGCTCGCGCGCCTTCCTTTATAGTCCTCAGCGACACTCCACCTTCGGCGCAGGAATCGATAACACGCGATGGATGCTTAAATGTCGTGGAGCTCTCGTCGTCGTCGCGGCGGCAGGGGTCGCCGCGCTTGTCTTAATGCCGTGCGGATCCGGCGCGGCGGAGCTTGCTGACGCTATTTCGATCGAGACCTCGGCGCCGTACGGAAGCGATAAATATGCTGGATTAGACGAGGTGATCGTGACCGCGCGGCGGCGCGCAGAGAACGCTCAGGATGTGCCGATACCGATCACGGCGTTGAGCGGAAGTGCGCTCGATCAGAGTGGCATTTATCGGCTCGAAGACCTGAACGACCGCATGCCGAGTCTCAACGTGCAGCTCGCGAATCCGCGGCAGATCAGCATTGCGGTGCGCGGGCTTGGCAATAATCCGGCCAACGATGGACTGGAGTCGAGTGTCGGCGTCTATCTAGATGATGTGTATCTGGGTCGACCGGGCATGGCGAATCAGGATCTGATCGACTTAGACCAAGTGTCGCTTCTGCGCGGACCGCAGGGGACCCTCTTTGGAAAGAACACGACTGCCGGTGTGCTTATCTTGAGCAGCAGCCCGCCGAGTTTTTCGCCGGGCGCGACGATCGAGACCTCGGCCGGAAACTACGGCTTCTACCAGGTTCGCGGAACGGCGACGGGGCCCATCGATGACAATACGCTCGCGGGACGGATCACCTATTCCAAGACCTTTCGTGACGGTTTCGTCGATGACGTCACGGATGGTCGCCGCTTGAACGGCGTCGATCGCGAGGGCGTTCGCGGCCAGCTTTTGTTCAAGCCGAACGATGCGTTGTCCGTGCGATTGATCGCCGATTACGCGGAGGAGAATTCTCCATGCTGCATCACCGTGCTCTCCAGCGTTGGCCCAAATGACGGTGCCTTATTGAAGACCCACTTGGCTGCAGCGAACGCCGTGGAGGTTTATGACCCTGACTTTCTGTCGGCCAGCATCAACGGTCCGCAATACGTGCACGTGCGGCAAGGGGGCGGATCCGTACAGGTGAATTGGCGCTTGAACGGAGGGTATAGCTTGACGTCGATCACGGCCTATCGATCGTGGCAATTCATGCCGACGAACGATCTCGACGATACCAGCGCCTCGGCCATCATCGACGAGGGGCAGGAGGTGGACGATGAGCAATGGAGCGAGGAGATCCGGCTCGCGTCGCCCGCCGGCGGTCCGATCAACTGGGTTACGGGCCTCTATTACTTCTATCAATACCAAGACAATCTATTCTTTACGCAGTACGGGCCGGCGGCGCACGCATTTTACGGTTTGCCCGTCTTCTACAATGACGCCTATTCCCAGGTGCGCGCATACCCCGAAACGAACAGCTACGCCGCCTTCGGACAAGCCACCTGGCACATCACCGGGCAATGGAGTCTGACGGCGGGTCTTCGCGATACCGAGGAAGATAAGACGAGCCACATCGATCGCAACCCGCCGATTGGCCCTCCCGGCATAGATCTCGTTCTGCCGGCTTACAGCTCGGGAGACCTCAAGATCAGCGACAACGACGTCTCGGCGCTCGGAAGCTTAAGTTTTCAGTTCGATCCTAATCTTCTCGGCTACGCCTCGGCCGCGCGTGGCGCGCTGGCCGGCGGCATCAACGAGTCGGTACCCCCGGATCACATGAGCGTTTCCTCCCTCTTCGTTGCTCCCGAAACGGCGAATGATTACGAGCTTGGCCTCAAATCCACCTGGCTCGATCAGAAGCTGCTGTTCAACGTGAATCTTTTTTGGACGGACGTCAAAAATTATCAGGCAACGCAGGTCGCGCAAACCTCTCCGGGAGTCCTGGTGCAGACCCTGACGAACATCGGCGGGGTGCGTACCCGGGGCGTCGAAGCAGAATTCGCGGCAAAGGCTCTCGGTTGGCTGTCGTTCGATTTGAACGCTTCCTACAATGACGCCGTCTATACTTCCTACGCGAATGCGCCTTGCTCGATCGAGTCGACGCTCGCGGGAGAGGTGACTTGCAATTTGACCGGTCAACAGGTCGTTGGCGCACCACGCTGGGTGGTGAATCCTTACCTAAGCCTGAGCCATGATCTGGGCGGGGGGATAACGGGCTATGGCTTGGTCGGCTATAGCTGGCGCTCCTCATACTTTGGTACCCCCGACAACTCCGAGTACGGCGTTGTGAACTCCTACGGCCTCCTGAACCTGCGCGTGGGTCTGAGTGGAGACTTAGGTCCGAGAGTAAAGTGGGATCTGTCGGCATGGGCTAATAACGCACTCGATAAGCGCTATCTCACGGGCGCAATTATCGCACCGACATTTGGAGCGTACTCACTCTTGCCCGGTGACCCGCGTTTTTGGGGTGCCACTGCGCGGTTGAGGTTTTGAAGCCGCTATTGCAGCTTAAGGGAGCCTCTCGCAACACCGTCTCCGCCAAATCGTGGGGGCCTCGCCGACAATTTTGCGAAAGCAACGGCTAAAGTGCGATGGATCCGCAAAACCGCATTCCGCCGCGATTTGGCTCAGGGGATCGCGGAACATCCTCATCAGGTTCTGCGCGCGAGCGATTCGCATTCGCCTGACATACTCGTGGGGCGTACAACCAAAACTTGCCTTGAATGTTCGATTGAACTTGCCACGACTGAAATGCGTTACCCCCGCGAGGTCGCCCAGTTTGATCTTCGAATGGAGGTGGACGGCCACGTAGCCCTGAACACAGCGCGCCTGCCAAAGCGCCATGAAAGTGGGAGCGCGCGAGGCCGCCCTGGTCGAATATCGCCGGACCTCGATCGAGTCGCTTTGATACAGCACCGCTCGTCCTTCCAGATTCATAACGCTCGAATTCGGCGCCCAAACCTCAGCGGGCGAGGGCGCCGCCCTTGCTTAGGATTTCTGAAGCGTGACACGCACTCCGTCGGCCGACAGGTTGAATCGCAACCCCTCGGTCTGCGAGTGCAGTTTGATGACGACACCGTTGTCGTTCTTGAGATATGCAACCGAGCCGCCGGCAATGACAGTCGCTCCGGCTGTTACTGTCGAATAGTTGCCATTCAGATCCGAGGGTTTGGCCAGATTGTAGAACTCGCCTTCTGCGGTAATGCTGGCGCCGCCGACGTCGGCGACCGAAACGCCCGATAGTTTGAATTTGTACTCTTTTTGGTCCTTGTTGAAATAAAGTGTGCCGTGACCCCAGGCGTAGCCGATGCCGATGCCGACTGCGCCGCCAGAAAGCCATACGCGGGCCGACGGTATCGCGCTATCGGCGACAGCGGGTTGCGAAGTGGCAGCGTCTGCGGCGAACACGGCGGCAGACACGAAGACGGAAGCAATAAGACCCGACAATAACTTTCGCATGATGTTTCCTTGATGTGCAATTTTATACAACGCCGCGTTCCAGAGATCGACGCCACGGCCGGCGTCACCGGCGACATTTATATTGCGGATGCAATTGGAGGATCTTGCGCAAAAATATCGAAACTTGAAGAAAACCGCTGCTCGAACCAACCAGCGATTTCGGGCTTCGCGATGCGCACAAGACAATTTCCTTCCCATAGTCAGAGCCGTATAGCTAAAATGCCACGCCCAGCCGTCCCCAATTCCAGAACCCGCGCGGGTCGGGAAACTCATGTCCAACAAAATCAACCGACGCGACTTTCTCAGCGGCACTGCGCTCGCCATCGCCGCCGGTCTGACGCCGCTCGCGCAGATACGCGCCCAGTCAGGCCGCTATTACCCGCCGTCGCTCACCGGCCTGCGAGGCAGCCACCCTGGATCGTTCGAGGTTGCCCATCAGGTGGGTCGCGAGGGCAAGTCGTTTGATATCTCCGCTCTGCCGGTCGAACAGAGTTTCGACCTGGTCGTGGTCGGAGGGGGAATCAGTGGTTTGGCTGCGGCGTGGTTCTATCGCGAGGCGCACGGCTCCGCTGCACGCATCCTGATTCTCGAAAATCACGACGATTTCGGCGGCCACGCGAAGCGCAACGAATTTCGCGTTGGCGACCGCCTGCTGCTCGGGTATGGTGGTACTGAATCGCTGCAATCTCCCAAAACTTTCTTCAGTAAGACGGTCAATCGACTGCTACGCTCGCTCGGTGTCGAGCTAGGGCGCTTCGATACGGCTTTCGATCGTAAGCTCTATGCCTCGCTCGGCCTGACCCAAGGGGTGTACTTCGACCGTGAGACTTTTGGAACGGACAGCCTGGTCGCAGGCAACCCAGTCGTTACGGGCGGCGACTCCTTTGCAAGTGACGCCCCTCACCGTCCAATCAAGAACGTCGTCGAGCAATTCCCCATGTCCGATGACGCCAGGGGTCGACTCATCGAGTTCTTCGCTCACCCGAAGGATTATCTCGCCGGGAAGTCGAAAGCGGAGAAAATCGCTTACTTGAGGAAAATCTCCTACCGAGATTACCTGCGCAAAGATGCCGGGTTGGGCGATGAGGCGGTCAAGTTCTTCGACGGTTCGACATTCGGTCTCATGGCGATGGGTCCCGACATACTGCCCGCGCTGGATGCGATGGCGAGCCAGTACACCGGCTTCGCGGGCTTGGGCCTCGGCGACCTCAACGATCCGGAAATTGCGGCCTTCAACGAGCCCTACATCTATCATTTCCCCGACGGCAATGCGTCCGTCGCGCGACTGCTGGTGCGCAGCTTGGTTCCCACGGTGGCGCCGGGTCGCACCATGGAAGATGTGGTTCTCGCTGATTTCGACTATACCAAGCTCGATGTCGACGGAGCGCCCATCCGATTGCGCTTGAATAGCACGGCGGTGGCCATCGCCAATGTACGGAACCCGGGTGGGCCGGTGGACATCGGCTACATGCGTGCGGGGTCGCTGAGCCGTGTCCGCGCGAAGCACTGCGTGCTTGCGGGCTACAACATGATGATCCCCCATATCATGCCGGAGCTGCCCGAGCCGCAGCGACAGGCGCTCGCCCTCAGCGTCAAAATGCCGCTGGTCTACGTCAACGTCGCCGTTCGAAACTGGCATTCGTTCGTCAAGCTGGGCGTTCACGACATCTACAGTCCTCACGCGTATTTCTCGAACACCAAGCTGGATTACCCCGTGGCACTTGGCGGCTACCGCAATCCGCGCGAGCCGAGCGAGCCGATGCTGCTGCATATGGAGCACATACCGCTCACGCCAAACCAAGGTCTTTCGAACGTGGAGCAGTTTCGCTTGGGACGGCAGTTGCTCTTGAATACGGCCTTCGAAGAATATGAAACGCGGATCGTCGATCAGCTCGACCGCATGCTGGGGCCGGGTGGATTTCAGTCGGCGCGCGATATTGCGGCGATCACCGTCAATCGCTGGCCACACGGCTACGCCTACAGCGCCGACTCATTGTTTGATCCGCAGTCCTCAGGACCTCAACCCTATGAGATTGCCCGCAGGCGCTGCGGAAACGTCACCATCGCCAACTCCGATGCGGGGTGGAATTCCTACACTCACGAGGCGATCGATCAGGCATGGCGTGCTGTCAATGAATTGAAGTCGGCTTGATACCCGCCGGCCCCCGAGTTGGCTCCTACTCTGGAGTAAAGATGCGCGCTCGACAGATTCTTCTTTATTTCGCCTGGAGCCATCCAGCGGAGACCAGCGCACCGCTTGGCGTTCTCGACGATCGCTTCCCAGCGATTTTCGAGTTGCGCAGGCTCTTTTATCCCAAGTTCGAACAATTGTCGGACGGCGAAAAGATTGATCAGGGTATCGCCGGCTTTTTGGACCACATCCAGAAACCGAATTTCCAGGCGTTCGCCGAACAGACCGAGGCGCTGACAGGCCGCAAGGTCGTTGAGATCGAACGCATCAACAAGGATGGGGCAATGACCCCGCTCGATGGCGTGCTCGAAGACGTCGACAGCATCGTGCTCATCAGCTTTGACTCCATCCGCACCGAGCAAACGGCGACCACGCGGGAGGTCGAAGCGGTCAGGAACTTCCTCGACAATCCCGATCATCTGATTTTCGTTTGCCCGCATCATGACATCGGAGAAGTTGCGGGTTCGACGGAAGCGGTGCGCCTCGAACGCCAGCTCGTCGAATATCGCCATCATGGCGACCACGCCATTCCACCGCGACAAGGCTTCGGCGGCTTCGCGCGGACGCTGCTGGCGGGGCTCGGTGTACCGGTTGAGAATCGGTTCGGCCTGCGCCCGGCAGCGACCGCGGACGGGGCACCAGCTGCCGTCGAGATTGACCGTGCCCTTGACGCTCTGGGCCTGCTGCGCGATGTCGGCGCCTTTCACCTCCATCCGCACCTGCCGCAACTCGAGCGAATTGGCACAGCGATCAAGCGGATGGACGTTCTTGCTCGGCAGAGAATCGATCCGACGGCGCCGCCCCACCCGTTTACGCAAGACGGCCGATCGAGCTTCGATGCACTGCTGCAATCGCGGCCGGAAACGTTCGCGGGAAAGCTGCTGGTCTGCGACACGACGATGTTCAGCTCGACCGCCGGCGGCGTCGAGAATCTACGCCGCTTCTGGGCCAATATAGTTCAGAGGCGGGAAAGGCGCTAGCCGAGCGTAGTGCGTTGCGAGCTCGACTTCCGGCTCAGGCGGGCGACTGCGGTGGCCGACGAGCGGAATGTATAACGCAGAAATAGGTGGCTGGCACCGCGGCGTAGGTCGGTCAGTGTGCCCCATCGCGTGTTGCCCGGCGCGAACGCCTGGCCCATTACAAGGCTGAGTCGTCCGTCGCCATATTGGCGGCCCGCAATTTGCGGAGCCAAGGTCAGAAATTGCTCGTCCACGAGCCGCCGTGCGTAGAACTCTCCGAGTAGTTGGGGACCTCCCTCGATGAGGATCCATTTACCGGCATTCAGCCGGTCGACCGCAGCGAGTATCGAACTCGGCGGGATCATATCGCGACAGCGAGGAACGGCGTGGATCTTGAGCCACGGCGGGATCTTTTGCCGGATCAGGTGTTTGGCGCCAGCGCTCGTTGTTATTACGGCTGTTTGCACGCGACCGGATGCGAATACCGGCAAACGCAAGTCGATCCGGCCGCTGCCGCTCACGACGACGTTCAGGGGCGCTGCGGGTTTGCGCAGCGCCATCCTTAGGGCTCGGTAGTCATCAGTTAGATCCGGACATATGTCGTCCGGCGTCCACATATGCTCCGGGTCCGCCTCGAGCGTGCCGGTGCCGACGATCACGACATCGGCAATGGCACGAAGCAGGCCCATCACCATGCGGTCTTGGATGCTGAACCCGCTGATGTCGCCGCCGCCCACGTGACCTCGCGCCTGCAACGATACGACACCATCCAAAGTCGAGACGAAATTGCTGAAGACGTACTGACCAGCATGGGCTTGCGATATGCGAAAGCTCCCATACAGTCGCGTTAGATTCGGCGTCAGTCTCAGTGCGCGGCCGCGTTTTGCTTCAAGCAGCGTCTCGAGCGGCGAAAGAGGAGCTTGGCTAGGCATGTTCGGGTGACCTCGATACGCACGGTGCGATATCCTAGCGTTCATCGGCACGCTGGAACTATCGGGGGAGATCTCATGCGCACTATCGTGATGGCGTTTTTGGGATTTCTCACGGTTGTGGCTGCCCTGGCCGCGTCGACCGGTCCTGAGCGAGAGACGCCGATAAATCCGCTTTGGCGCGCACCAACGGTCAAGAACTACCTCCTGACATGACCTGGCCTGAAGTCCAGGATCTGCTCACGCGCACCGACATGGTGATTATACCCGTAGGCGCGCTGGAGCAGCACGGCCCTCAAGGACCCATTGGCACCGACTTTTACAATGGCGTGGCCGAAGCCGAGTTGATCGCTCAAGTCACGGATGTGCTGGTTGCGCCAATCTTAATGCCGGGCAACTCGCCGTATCACATGGGCTTTCCCGGCACGATCACGCTGTCGAGCGAAACTCTGGAGAAGGTCTACTTCGAAGCGACGCAGAGTCTGATCAAGCATGGCTTCAGGCGCTTCATCTTCCCGAACGCACATGCAGGAAACGCGGCAACGACTCGCTTCATCGTGGACCGCGTGAACCACGAGACCTCTGCTACCGCGGTCGATCTCGATCAGGCCAATCAGCCCTTTATGACAGAGGCGCACATGCCGGCGTCGCTGCGGGCGGAACTGGAGAAACTGCCCGATATCGCAGGCTTCGACCATCATGCCGGCGTTTCCGAGACCAGCCGATCGCTCTACCTGATACCCAGCCTCGTCGACATGAAGCGCGCGCCACCGGCCGAACGGATTACCCTGCCGCCTCCTCTTGAGGCCATGCTGCCGCGAGTGGACACTTCGGATCAAACCACGACGTTGATTTTCCTGTCCGAAGCCCTGAAGGCGAAAGACACCGGCAAGCATACCTCCACCCGCGAGATGACCGCCACCGGCGTATGGAGCGAAGCTGATCCGTCGCTCGCTACCGCCGCGAGAGGCAAGGCCTATGTGGACGCGTTCGTCAACGCCTCCGTGCAGTTCATCGATACTTGAAAGCGACTCGAGCCCATGCATGCCGAATGAGCGGGCCCGGCGCAATCACCTCTTCGTGGCAAGGTTGCCCTGCGCCTCTATGGACAGATCGCTCCACTTCTCCCAGGTCTCGATTCGGCGGGCGTATTCCGCTCGCGTCATCGGCAAACCGCCTGAGCCGAGGAAAAGCCTAAGCGGTGGATCCGTTGCATCGACCAATTTCAAAATGACAGGTCCGGTCGCATTCGGATCACCGGGGGCGGAGTTGCTGCGCACGGCCGCAATCTTTTCGCGAGCGCCGTCGTAGATCCTCATCTGCGCCGCACGCTTCGCCGAGGTCCCGCCCCAGTCCGTTGCGAAACCACCGGGCTCGACGATGGTCACCTTGATGCCGAAGCCGGCAATCTCCGTGGCGAGAGATTGGCTGAAACCTTCGAGCCCCCACTTCGATGCGTGGTAGAGGCCCACGGTAGGGAACGCGTTAACTCCACCGATCGAGGATACCTGGATGATATGTCCGGATCCCTGGGCGCGCATGAATGGCAACGCGGCTTGAGTCACCCAGAGCGCGCCGAAGAGATTCGTTTCGATCTGGGCTCTTGCCTCCGATTCGCTGACCTCTTCAATTGTTCCGAAGAGCCCGTAACCCGCGTTGTTGACGACCACGTCGAGCCTACCGAAGCGCTCATGCGCGAACGCAATGGCGGCCGAGGCTGCCGCTCTGTCCGTCACATCGAGCGTGAGCGGCGCGATGAGATCGCCGTATTGCTCGACGAGCGGGGCGAGCGTTTTGATGTCGCGTGCCGTGGCGGCGACCCGATCGCCGCGCGCCAGCGCTGCCTGCGCCCAAACGCGTCCGAACCCACGGGACGTGCCCGTGATGAACCAAACCTTACTTGGCATACGAGGGGTGCTCCTGTGAGAAGGTGTCGGGGGGCACTCGATGAAGTGCCTGCAGGACATGCGACCGAATGCCGCCGGCATCGACCGGCAGCTCCAGGGCCCGACCCGGATGCTCTATCAGGTCAACGACCTTCGGGACCAACCCGGCATGATCGTTCTCCATGACCTCGAGAGACTCGTTCGGAAACTGATTCTGCAGATCGCTCACGAGCATTTCGGGATCATCGCCCACCATGATCGACCGAATCAGTTGCTCGGAAACCGCGACGATGACGAAGCCCAGCGAGCACGGTGCGATCGCAAAGCCGATGGTTGCCGCCGTTCGGATGACCGGAATGAGCACGTCGGCCGCTCTGGGCTCCGCCCGGTTTGTGTTAGAAGTCCATGTACCCATGATCTCTCCTCGAGTTATTAACTCAACTGTCAAACTGTTCGCCGACCCACTCTTCGCTCTTCTTCCAAAGGGCTTGTGCATGTTCGGGATCGAGCGCATAAGGCTGAACACCGTCGCGCACCCCGGGAATCGAAGCGATGTGGGCAACGTGGCAATCCTCGCAATAGCGGCCTCCAATAGCCGCGGCGTCGGCGACGCAGGCCGCCCACACAGAGGTGGCCGCTCCTTGCGGAATACTTTTCCAGCTGAAGGGCGGCGCGCTCTTGGGCTGGCTGGCGTTGATCTCTCCGATCAACTTCTCCAGTACTCCGGGTCCCATGTAGCGACCGAGCTCCGTCTGAATGGTCCCGGGGTGCACCGCCGTCGCACGCACCCCTCGTGCTCTGTGACGGCGGTCGAATTCGACCGCGAACAGCACGTTCGCGGTTTTGGATCGGCCGTAGGCGACGAATTCAGCATACGGCGAGCGCTCGAAGTTGGGATCGTCAAGGTCGACGTCGGAATATCGGTGTCCCGCCGAAGAGAGATTCACGAGCCGCGAGCCGCGCCGCAGCAGTGAAGCGATTCGGTTTACCAAAACGAAGTGTCCGAGATGATTGGTGCCCAACTGCGTCTCAAACCCGTCGACCGTCGTGCCCTTTGGGCACGCCATGACGCCGGCGTTGGCAATGATCACGTCGAAGGGTTTCGCGGCGGCGAGCAGGCCATCGGCGCAACGGCGGACGCTCTCGAGCGATGCCAAGTCGAGTTGCACCAGTTGCAGAGAGCCTCCGCGGGCGGCTTGGGAGCGAACCTGCTCGGCCACCCGCTGTGCCTTCGAGAGGTCGCGCGCGGCGCCCACAACCTCCGCCCCGTGCGCCGCAAGGGCGCGCGCGGTTTCGAGACCAAGTCCTGCCGAGACGCCCGTGACGAGCACGCGCTTTTCTGTCAAATCGATGCCTTGCAGCACCTCATCCGTCGTCGATGTGGCACCAAATGAGTCGATCATGATGGTCACCTCTCGCTGCTGCTTGTTCGCCCTACCGCTGCACCCTGGAAAAGTGCTCTAATGTGAAGTGGAGGGATCCTCCGTTTAATATACGGAGGGGTCCTCCGCTTTGCAAGGGCTTTCCTCGGGAGGGACAGTTACAAGTGAAACGAAAGGCAACGGCCGAGGCGCGAAAACCCCGCGCTGACAGCGCCCGGAATCGACAATTGCTGATCGATACCGCCAAAGGTGCGTTTGCGGATGTTGGGCTCAATGTGAGCTTGGAAGTAATTGCGCGCCGCGCCGGTGTCGGCATCGGCACGCTCTATCGGCACTTCCCGAGCAGAGAGGCGGTTGTCGAAGCGGTTTACCGGCGCGAGGTCGAACAGCTCGCAGAAGCCGTTCCGGAACTTCTCAAATCCTCGCCGCCCGGCGAAGCGCTGCATAAGTGGATGCACCTCTTTGTCGATTACATCGCCACCAAGCGAATGATTGCGCCGTCGCTGAATGCTGCGACCGGCGAGACGTCCGCGCTGCGTGCGAACTCGACTGAGCTGATCACGCGCGCAGTGGCAACCCTCGTGACACGCGCTGCCGAGAGCGGCGCGGTACGCAAAGACATCGCCCCATCCGACTTGCTGCGCGCGATGGTCGGCGTGAGTTATGGGAATTCCGACGAGGCGTGGGAAGCGAGCGCGCGTCGGCTCATCGACCTTCTGATGGATGGACTGCGGCGTAAGCAATGAACGTGCAGCTCACGGATTGCGGTTCCACCACCAAGCCGCACCCATGAGTGCCACCATCATCAAGGACGAGACCAGTTTGACAATCGCACCAAAGATCAAGCCAAGCCACGCGCTAAGGCCTACGTTCGCGGAGCGCAGAACGCTGCCGCCGGCGGCGAGCTCGCCCAGTACGGAGCCCACAAAGGGCCCGAGCAGCAAACCGGGCAGCCCAAAGCATAATCCGACCACGGTGCCTAAGAGGGCGCCCAAGAGCGCTTGCTTGCTGGCTCCGATTCGCTTGACGCCCAAAACGCCCGCGAGCAAATCGATGGCCAGTCCGACCGCACCGACAGCCGCAATGCACATGAGCCACCCAGACCCAAGGTGATGGTAATGGTCGCTACGGGCAATCAGCCAGATACCGATAAAAATCAGCGGAATACCCGGAACCGCAGGTATGATCGCGCCCGCAAGACCCAAGACGATCAGCACGGCCGCGATGACATCTAACAAGATCCCCATGATGCGATTTATCCCTCGATAGGGTCCCACCGGGTGGCGGCCCGAGTATATGCGCCGATGATGCGGAGCGGAGTGGCGACAGATGCTTGCGAGTTCATGGCAACGCTTTCGGGGAATTGCCGCACGAGGGGCTCTCACCGTATTCGTCGGGCTCGCCGCCACCTGGGGTGCCTTCGCGCTGTGGTATCAATTGCCCGGCAACCACGGGCTGAAGGCCGTCGGGGTGGCATTCTGGTCCGTCTTGAGCCTCGCCGTGCTGGTCGCGCTCTGGAGCAGGCATATCGCGCGCGGCTTAGGGGTATTCGCAGCGGCGTTTGCCATTTTGCTTGCTTGGTGGCATCTCATTCCACCGTCGAACGACGAAATCTGGGCAGACGATGTAGCGCAAATGACGTCCGGCATGGTCGATGGTCAGTACGTCACGCTGCATAATGTCCGGAATTTCGATTGGCGCAGTGACAGCGACTACACGCAGCGTTGGGAAACGCGTCGCTACGACCTGGACAAGCTCAAATCGGTCGACATGATCATGTCTTACTGGACCATACCCGCGATCGCGCACATGTTGGTGTCTTTCGGCTTCGATAACGGTGACTATGTCGTGTTCTCGGTCGAGATACGTCCGCGCAAGGGTGAAGGCTTCTCGGAGATCGGCGGATTCTTCAAGGAATTCGAGCTCAGTATCATTGCTGCAGACGAACGTGACGTAATTCGGGTGCGCACCAACGTTCGCGGAGAGGACGATTATTTGTACCGCATCCAAATGCCGGCCGCGACGATGCGCTCATTGTTCCTCGCCTACATCGACCAGGCGAACACTCTCGTGCACACGCCGCGCTTCTATAACACGATAACCGCCAACTGCGCGACGCTGGTTTACCACATGATGAAGCGCATCGTGGGTCACCTGCCGTTGAACTACAGTCTGCTGCTGACAGGATACCTTCCCGAATACGTCTACAGAATCGGCGGCCTTGACTCGCATTACTCGTTCGCAGAATTGCGGGCGCGCGGGCGGATTACGGAGCGAGCCAAGGCGGCTGACCGTAGCGAGAGCTTTTCGACGGAGATTCGCAGAGGCATCCCGAATGTCGAAATCCAGAATTAGCGATGGCGGTGCGGACGCGGCGGACGAATTCAGTTCGCCTGCCTGTTTGATGCATGAAGTCAGTGATGTCTATATGGGCTATGCCGACAAGGCCGAGCTCATCGCGTTTCTCGATGAACTGCTCGAGGCGGAGCGCGCCGCGGCGCGAGTTGCGCTGGAAAGTGCCGCGGCGCCCGGCGAAGACGGCCTCCGCGAACTGCTCGGCAGCATCGAGCAGGATGAGACACGATCGTGCACGATGCTGTTACTACAGATCCGGGCGCTCGGCGGCGAGCCCTCAACGAAAACTGCTGTTTTCTATGATAAAGCGATGGCCATCGCGGATCTGCGCGAGCGCATGATCTTTCTGAATCTCGGTCGAGGCCGGGTGGCTAAAAAATTGCGCGCGATGCTGCCCCGCGTACGCGCCCCCGTCTTGCATACGGCTCTTGCGGACATGCTGCGATCGATGCCCACCGATGAGACTCCAGAGCGTTCGGCGACCTGGGAGGAGATCCGGCACTGGCGCAAGCGCAAACGCGAGGAGTTGATACAGAGTCGAATGGCTCTTGCGGTCGAGACACGACAAGCGCTCGGCGAGCGCGCTTTGGCCCGGCTCGTCCAGGCAGTCGACCTGAAACACCATCGAGTGCTCGGCTTTTGCTGGCCGATGCGGGGAGAATTCGATGTGCGAAGCCTCGCGAGACGGCATCTGGCGGCGGGCGGTGAAGTTGCGATTCCCGTCGTCGTCGAGCGTTCCGCCCCGGTAGAGTTTTGGAGATGGCAGCCGGGAGTCCGCCATGACGAAGGGAATCTGGGATATCCCGATTCCGAAGGAGCGAGCAGTGATGATGCCCGACGTGCTCCTCGTTCCTCTCGTCGGGTTTGACCCATGGGGCTTTCGCCTTGGATATGGCGGCGGCTACTTCGATCGTACGCTCGCCGCGGCGCGGCCCCGGCCTTACGCAATCGGTCTGGGGTATGAGGATTCGTTGTTGCCGACCATCTACCCGCAAGCGCCACGACATTCCGATGGATTTGATCGTGACCGATCGGTGTATCCATCGCGTGGCGCTGGCTCGTTCCCGGCGCCCCCCGAGCTGAACGATCTCCGCCAAGCCTCAGCTATATCACAGTGTGATATAATTCTGCGGATGCCTCTTAACTGAGACGACCCGGCACCAGCGCCGTCACGATTTCGAAGCGAGCTCTCGAGCAGCTCTCGGAATTTCGCTATCAATTGCGGCGCTTTGAGCGATTTTCAGAGAGAGCCGCGCGGGCCCATGGGGTAACACCGCTGCAGTATTTGATGCTGCTGCATATCAAGGGCTATCCGGGACGTGAATACGCCAATGTCGGCGAACTCGCCGAGCGATTGCAGGCTCAACCGCATAGTGTGGTGGCGCTGATAAACCGTTGCGAAAAGCGCGGTCTCGTCCGTAGACACCCGAGTGTGCGCGATGGACGGGAAGTCGAGGTTCATTTACTCAAGGCAGGCGAGCGTCTGCTGGTTGAGCTCGCGGCCTTGCATCGCGGCGAGCTCAAATCGATGCGAGGCATTCTGCCCATTCAATTGGAAGACGACTAGCTCAATGAAGACCTTGGACACGCGCGGGGACTTCGCCGCCGATGTGCGCTTGCTGGCCATCGCGGCCGTGGCGGCCGTGATCGGTCTTTTTAGCACGGGCGTCGCCTATATCCTGCTTCGGCTTGATTCGTCTGTTTACGGGCCTCTTTTTCTTCCATTCTTGGTCGTCGACGAGCCATTCGCCCGCCGACAATCAGCTGGGGCTTTGGGTGGTTCCGGTCCCGATCCTGGGCGGCCTGATCATCGGGCTGTTGGCGCGTTTCGGCTCGGAGAAGATCCGCGGACACGGCATTCCCGAGGCGATCGAAGCGATTCTCTTCGGCAAGAGCAGGATGTCGCTCCGCGTCGCATTGCTGAAGCCCTTGTCTTCCGCCATTGCGATTGGGAGCGGTGGTCCTTTCGGCGCGGAGGGGCCCATCATTATGACGGGTGGCGCGCTGGGTTCACTCTTGGGACAGCAGCTGCGCATCACCGGAGCAGAGCGCAAGACGTTATTGGTCGCCGGCGCGGTCGCGGGAATGACGGCGATTTTCGGCACCCCGATTGCCGCGGTTATGCTCGCGGTGGAACTGCTGCTGTTCGAATTGCGCCCGCGGAGCCTGCTGCCCGTCGCCGTCGCGTGTGCGGTCGCGGCGTTTTCCCGGCCCTTTTTGTTCGATCCCGGGCCGCTCTTTCCGTTGCAGACGGCCGCTGTGACGCCGATCTGTCTGCTGTCCTGCCTGCTCGCAGGCCTTGCGAGCGGTGCGCTCTCTTGGGTTTTGTCGACCTCGCTCTACAAGATCGAAGATGCCTTTCATCGATTGCCGATCCACTGGATGTGGTGGCCCGCGATCGGCGCCGTCATCGTGGGAATCGGCGGGTATCTGCAGCCGCGGGCACTCGGCGTGGGATACGATGTGATTGGAGACCTCCTTCACAATCATCTCGCCCTCGGCGCTGCGATCGCCTTATTGCTATGCAAAGGCATCATGTGGGTCGTGGCATTGGGCTCTGGCACCTCGGGAGGGGTGCTTGCTCCGTTGCTCATGCTTGGCGCGGGCTTGGGCGTCGTCCTGGGGCCTGTTCTTCCAGGCGGCAATGAGGGTCTGTGGCCGCTCGTGTTCATGGCCGCGACGCTCGGAGGTATGATGCGAGCGCCGATTATGGCCCTTATGTTCGCATTCGAGGTGACGCACGATGCCAATGCGCTCGTGCCTCTATTGGCCGCCTGCGCCGTAGCCTACGGCTTCACCGTGCTTGTTATGCCACGCTCGATCTTGACCGAAAAGATCGCCCGTCGCGGGTATCATATCTACCGCGAATACGGGATCGACCCCCTCGAGCGGCACACCGTGAGTGAGGTGATGACTCGCGAGGTCAGGACCGTCGATGCGGACACCTCGATTCAGGACACATTGCAGCTCTATTTCGGTCCGACGCAATCGCACCGCGCTTTCCCCGTGGTGGAGGGCGGCGCCTTCGTGGGAATGGTAGATCGCGCCACTCTCACCAAGTATGCGGGGACCTCGCCTTCTCTGAAGCTGCGTGATCTTTTCGGAGAGAATCTCCCTGTCATGGCGTTGCCCGAGGAGACATGTCGAACGATTGCGACCCGACTCGCGGTGCATCAGCTGGAACGGCTGCCGGTCGTCCAGGATACGCCTCGCGCAGCTTTGGGCTCGTCGCCCGAGCGACCTCGTCAAGCCCTCGGTCGCGCTGTTCGATGAGGAACAGAATCTCGAGCAATTCAACGGAACTCCATCCGCGAATTGAAGCGAGCTGCCCAAGCGGCCGCAGGCAAACCCGGGGGGCGAGCCGCGGGATGTGCCTACTCGGGAACGCCGGCCTTCCTCAGGCCATCGTAGAGCGGCTCGTAGCCGGCCAGCGAGGCCGTGGGCCAGACCCACTTCTTCATGGCGGTAATAGTCTTGACATTGGGCACTGAGACGTCGAAGTCGGCCAAGGCCGCCTGCGCCCGATCGCGATGGCCCAATTGCGCCTCCGCCGCAACCAGAATTAGGCGAACCGGGCCGCTGACCGGACTGCGCAGTTGATCCTCCCGCATGCGAGAGGTCGAAATGCGCGCCAGCTGCGCGGCGGCGGCATAGTCGCCCACGGCATAATGGATGGAAGCGGCCAGTCCCTCGAGCGAGCTGTATCGGTTGGGATCTCGAGCCACCAGCGCATCGATGATGGGCAGCGCTTCGGGTGCGCGGTGCAGCTTCAAGAGTTCCAGCGCCTTGCTCCACAGATTCCATGGATCGTCCGGGTCCCGTTGCAGCAAGGACTCGTTGAGCAGCAGGGCCTCCTCATGCTTACCGCGTAGGTCATACAGGGCAACCTTCTCGCCGAGCATGTCCGGATTGTTGGAATCCATGCTGAGATACTTATCCAGCGCCGCCGCGCCGATGGCCTTCTGCGACTCGACGTCCTGCGACCAGGCCATGACGCAATCGCATAGATTGATATCCGCGGTCACCCAAGTCGCCTCGCGATCCTCCGGAGACAAGGCGAGCGCGCGTCTCAGCAGCTCGCTGGCATTGGCGTAGGCGCCCTTGGCTTCCGCGCCGTGATGTCCCGACCATGACACGAATGCCCGGATGGTCAGGTCACGGACATCGAGCGCGTCGATCGGCTTGTCCTCGACGCGCTTGGCCTCTGCCTGGAGGGCCGCAAAACCCAAGTCGCTCTCGGCGTATTCGATGTCTGATCGATAACGCGGGGAGAGTGACTCACCGGGGATTTGCACGGTCTCGGACTTGAGAATGCGTTCACTGCTGCCATCGACCAGCGACATGACGAGCGAGTAGCCGCTGCTGTTCTTGGCCAATGCGCCGCGAATCAGGAAATGGACATCGAGGGTCTTGGCAATGTCTCTGGCGTTGCTGTATTTGGCGACGGCTTCCTCGACACTGCGTCGCGGGATGTTCTGCGCCCAGAGCGAGTCTTCCTCGAGATGCGCCGTGAATTCATCCGTGGTGGCCGCGGCCACCTGCGCACCGTGCGCGTCGTTGGCCGGCGCCTGGAAGGGGAGCACGGCAAAGGTGAGACGACGATCTTCCAGCGAATAGGGCACGATAGCGGCGCTGCTTTTATCGCGCAGCCGTGCGGTGCCCCAGATGATGGCCGCGCCGACGATCAGCACGCCTACGCCGATCGCGGCCACCCGGGGCAGCTTGGTGCGCTTCGCAGCGAGCGTTGGCGGCGGAGCGGGCGGCGGAGCGGCCAGCGGGGCGCTGCCAGACTCGGCTGTCGAGCCAATCGAGACTTCGGCGGCGGCCTGCGGTGCGCTTCGAGCGCTTTGGGGCAGCGACAGCAGCTGCAGGATATGCTGCACGAAGGCGGGCGGTGTTTCGCCGTCCGGCAAGCGCATCCATTGCACTTCGCGGAACCGCTCGGGTACGCGGTCGTCGGAGTCTGGCGTGCCATCGACGACCACCGGAACCAGAAACGGGCGGTCCGCTGCCATGAGGTGGGAGCGATCCACGGCGAGCTTCCATTCGAGCCGAAAGTAGCCCTCGGAGCGTGCGTGGGAATTGCTGGAGATCAACGGAATGAACAGAGCGCAACTCTTAATTTGCCGGCGGATGGCGTTATCCCAGACATCCCCTCCGCGCAGTTCGCTGCGATCGAACCATACCTCGATGCCGGCGGCGCGCAGGGCGGCGCAGATCCGCTCGGCTGCGCGCGCGTCCTCCGAGGCATAGCTTAGAAATACGGCGCGCGTGCTGCCCTTGGTAGAGGCATCAGCAGATTGAGGATCGACGTCGTTCAAATGGCTCGGCGGCTCGGCGGTCTTATTGTGCAGACGATGCTAACGCAGTGCCGCGCGGAAATGGGAGTATTTCTCAGTGGCGGCGTCCAATCCGTCCACCGTCATTATCGATCAGCGCACTCAGTTGCCCCAACAAGTCGAGCTTGTCGCTCCGCCGGTGGAAGTCTGCGAACCTGTTTGGTCGACGCTGAGCGTCGCGCACTGCGTGTCGTTGGCCTGGGTACCGATGGCGGTCGCCGTGATCACGTAAGACACAGGCGGATTGGGAACGGTCGCGCTGACGGTGTAATAACCGCTGCCGATGGTGATCGGGAACGAGATGCCGACCGCCGCATAGCCGAGGTCGGATGGGGTCTGGCTGTAGGCATTGGCGGTGCTGAACAGTTTCTCCTCCCGACCTGCCAAGTCGAGCAACGCGTTGCGGGCGTCCGTGCGCCGCGACTTCTGCACCTGGTTCCTGTAGCCCGCCGTCGCAACGGCGGCCAAGACGGCGACGATGAGCACGGTGATCATGATTTCGATCAGCGTGAAGCCGCGCGACGCTCTCTTCGGCGGAGGGATTTGCTTCAACATGCGTTTTTGACTCCTGACTATCATCGATGTTCGATCCAGGTCAGGCGCTTCGCCTTGGTGTTGGACGGAATATTGAGCTGCTGGGCTCCGGGGGTGCCCGAGATCGTCTGATAGACGATGTTGGCGGTCCCTTGGGCCGTGGTGACTACATAGACGCTGCCGGTTGCGTTGGTCTGGACGCCGGCCTCGAGTGCATCGGTGACCAAGGTTCCGTTCTTGGTGTAGGTGGGGAACGTATTGGTGAAAACACCGCCGTTCGCAACTGCGAGCGCGTAGGTGTAGCCGGTATCCAAATTGCTGGTGCACGAGGTCGCCACGTTGTTCGCAGGGATTGTGGAATTGACGATGAAGGCGCCCTGGAAGAACACCGGGTTGAAAATGATCTGCTCCGATGCGCCCGGAAGGTTCGCGTACCAACCGAATTGGTTACTCGTGGTGCCGCACGTCGCTGTGCCTTGCCAGCACACCGCCACGTTCGTGCCGTCCACCACCCCGTTGAGTGTTGGGCGTCAGTGTTTGCGCCGCCAGATTGGAGGAGCCCAGCGTGAAGGGCGAGGACAACCCGGTCGCCGGCAGCGTGGCCGCTAGACTCGAGTAGCTCGAGCCCGGCTCCATCGCGTTCCAGGCGGAGAAATTCCAGTCCCAGACGCCGTAGATCGATTGCGTGCCGCTCGCGTATTGGACCGGAGCCAAATTGGTGAGCTGCGTCCGCGAGCCGGTGCCGAATTCGATGAAAAGGCGCGGCAAGCCGCCGGTGATGGTGCTGGAGACGACCAGGAGCTGAGAGGTGATCGGTTGTCCGGCCTGAGTGGTAAACAGCGGGGCAGTTGCCGCAGCCCAGTTGCTCGGGTTGCTGCTGGTCAGATCGAACCGCCACACGTTGCCGTTAAGGTCACCCGCATAGACGTAGTCAGTGATGTGATCGCCGTCCAAGTCGGCGGGTGTCACGTAAGCGATGCCGTTGCCGCCGGCCGTGTTGGTGCTGATGTAGTAGAACGTCTGCGCGCCCGACGTGCTGTCGATGGACATGACGTAGATACCGGCATCGCCCGAGGCGCTGCCGAAGCCGTTGCCGAAGATTATGCGCCCAGTTGCCGTTATGCAGACGGCGGATTTGCGGCGTGTCCCGAAGGTGTTACCGAGGTTGGTGCCGCAATTGGCGACGTTGGAGCAATTGATGGATCCGGCGTTCCACTCGCCGATGACGATGGAAGCGGCATTGCCTTCGGTGAAGTTGCTGGCGGACGGGTTCGTGACATCGAGCGCATAGATGGCCGCGCCGCCGGCGCCGAGGCCGCCGACCAGCCAGGTGTGCCATTGGCCGCCATAGAACAGATCGCCGGTACCCGGGGTCGCGTCCACGAAGAAGTTGTGTCCGTACTGCGGATTCGAGTAGTCGAGCGATCGGCTCGACGCATTCGGGGTTCGCACCGACGGCCGGCGTCACGCCATGGATGCCTTGCACCAGCGGTCTGCGGTGTTCGCATCGTTGGTGCAGCCGCCGGCGGCCGAGGGCAAGGCGCTGCGCTCACCAGGCATCGATCCCGGCATGTAGGCAAGCACTTCCTGACCGTCATTCGGGGTCGCGCCGCCGGTGACGAAATTGCCGCCCGGCATCGAAACTGCCGGCACGGAAGCCGTGCAAGAAGCCATCGTTCGAGCCGACGTAGACCACGTTGAGCCGCGCTCTGTTCGGCCGTGGTGAACTGCAGATAAGTCTGAGTGCCGCTGTTCTCCGGCATTGCCGCCGCCGGGTACAGGCGATCCTGCCACGTTGCCGTGTACGGCGAGGAGGGCGGTCCCACCCAGGTCGGGCTCGAATCGACGATGTCGCCGAGGATGGTATCGCGGGCGCGGTACAGACCCGCTCCGGAGGAATTGATCTCGTTGCTGCGTGTCGCCGCGCAGATAGTTGAGTCGAAAGACGGTGCTCGTCGGAGTCGCCGAAATCGAGCGCCGCCTGCTGCGCGCTGTTGAAGTTCGACCACTCGAACGGAATGCCGACGCCGTTGACCGTATCCCAGGTGAGCATGACGCGGTTGGTGGGCCCCGGCGCGGCGGTCGTCGGGCCGCCGGCGTTGGTCGTGGCGCACCCGCCGCCGCTCGCCGGCGCGCCGGAGCAGTGCCGCTTAGCACGCACGAGGCATCCCAGTTCGCCGTGGTGCTGACGGTGACCACGCCCGCGGTGTCGATCAGGTTGTTGCCGTCACCGTGCCGGTCCAATCGTTCGGATTGTAGTAGGCGAAATAGGCCTGAGTGCCTGCCTGGACTTTTGCGGATTCCTTCTCGTTGACGGTCGCGGAGCTGCCCGATTGAACCGCGAGGCGGCCTTGAAGCACATGATTTCGTGGACGTTGCTGGCGCCGCCGTCCGAGCCGGCGAATCCCACCCGGAAGCTCGCCGGCAGCGGACCGTTCGAGGCGGTGATGGATTGATTCTTGATGACGTAGGAGTACGCACCGCCGCTCACGCTGTAAGAGAAGCTCAGAAGACCGTTCTGGGTGATTTTCAAGTTGTAGAAAATCGGCGTCGCCGCGCCGCGCGTGAGCGCGCTCTCATTGGCGATCTGGAAGCTGGTGAGCTCCTTGTAAGCGCCCGGAATCGGGGCGTAGTCGAGGATGCCGGCGGTATTCAAAGCATTGGTGAGCAGCGTGGGTCCGGCCGCAGTGGTCGGCGCTTGCAGAGCTGTAGTTGTAGAGATTGCCTGTCGAGCATGTGTTCTGCACGGCGTACTGCGCGTCGACATTGCCCGTCGTGGGCGCAAGCGTCGCGGGTGCAACGGTCGGTCGGACTGAGATTCTGCGTCGCCGTCTGGTTCGGCGTCACGGACATCGCGAGGGCCGCGGCGGTGGCGGCGGGCGCGGTGGTCGCGGTGGTCGCGGCGGTGGCGGCGGGCGCGACGGTGGCGGCGGTCATCGGAGTCGCGGCGGTCATCGAGGACGCGGTGCTCATCGCGGTCGCGTTGGTCGTCATCGCCGTGTCGCCGGCGGCCGTCGTATTGTTGGAGCATTTGCCGGTGCTGGTGCTGTAGGGGTACGCGGAGGGGCAGCATTTTCCCGAGCTGGTGGACGCGGTAGGCGCGGCATCCCCGGACGGACAGTAGTAGGTCCCGTGGTCAAGTCACCGGTCGGATAACAGTGTGTCCCGCTGACGGTCTGAGTAGAAGCACAGTAGTAGTTGCCGCCGATGGAGTCGCCGTTGGGATAGCACGATGTCCCGCTGATGGTCTTGCCGGAAGCGCAGTAGTAGTTTCCGCTGTTGGAGTCGCCGGCCGGGTAGCAATACGCCCCGCTGACGGTCTGAGTAGAGGAGCAATAGTAGTTCCCGCCGATGGAGTCGCCGCTGGGATAGCAGGATGTGCCCGTCATGGTCTTGCCGCTGGCGCAGTAATAGCCGGCGCTATAGACACCGGTGGAGGGATAGCAGACGTAGTTGAGCACCGTTGGAGGCGACGGTGTCTCCACTCGGGCAATACCATCCTGCCGCGCCGAGTACACTTCCTGAGGGATAGCAGTAGCCCGAGCCATAGGCGTTGCCGGACGGACAATAGCGTCCGCGGTGCTGTTAAGCACGTCGCCCGTCGGGTAGCAGTATCCCGAGCCATAGGTGTAGCCCGCCGGGCAGTAAGCGTCCGCGGTAGTCGAGAACGTGTCGCCCGTGGGGACGCAGTACCCCGGAGAGGTCGAGTTGTAGGCGTATCCCGTCGGACAGCTGTTGATGCACAGCCCCGAACTGGAGCTATAGGTGCCCGTCGCATAGCCGGCCGCCGGACAGGTGTTGCACGTGTTGGTACTGCGTTATAAGTCTCCCGATGCGCAGCTCGTGGTGTTCGTGCACAGGTTGTGCCCGAGTTATAGGTCCCGCTCGGGCAGGAGTTGCAGGTATCGGTGCCGGCAATCGTACGTGGCGCCGGTGGCGCACGCCTTGTTGCAGAGACCGTTCACCGAGTCATAGGTAGAGCCGGCCGAGCAAATATCGATGCAATTGCTGGTGGCGAGCTGTAGATGCCGCCCGCATTGAGGCACGAGGTCGTGAGCGAGATCGGATAATAGGGTGCCGCCGAGTTGCCCGGGTTGGTGCCATAAGCGCCGTTCAAAGATGACCACGCTACGTTGCCTGCGCCGCGCAGTCCGATCCGGCCAGGCTTATAGCCGTAGCCGTAGGCGGTATTGTCTCCCGATGGCCACATTGGTGCCCGTGTAACCGGAATTGAGATTCGTGCCGTTCAAGAAGTTGCCGTACTCGTCGATGCCCAAGCCCGATATATCCGCTGACCAAGCCATCGTGGGGCGTGTTGGAGTTCGAGCAGGAGTAGGCGAGACTGCCGCCGAAGGCGCCGAGTCCCGGGGTCTGGCTGCCATCCTGCAGGAAGAAGCTGATGCCGTCCGCGCCATCGCGCCCGTACCGCCGGAGTCGCCATGGTAGGTGACCGTCTTGAAGGTCACCTGGAATCCCGATCCGGTGGGAAACGTGCTGGCGGAGAGAATGGCGCCGCGCTCGTTGTGGCCATAGCTGTGGGTGGTGCCGCTGTGTCACGCGAGCCGTTGGTGAAGCGCAGCGCGCCGCTGCCGACAGGATCGTGCCGGGATCCGCGCTGCGTCGGAGCTCCCGGGCGGCGTGCTGGATCCGAGGAAGCCGTTGTTGCCACCGACCAGATAGGGATCGGCGTTTGCCGCCAGATCGTAATAGCTCGACAACACGGCCGTGCAACCGGGTATCGTGCCAGGGTTCGCGCCGGGCGGTCGACGTCCCCGCCGTCAGGCAGGCGCCGCTGAAGAAGTACCAGCTGTTGGTGGTCGTGCGCCGGTGAAATCTTCGCTGAAAGTGATTTGCGCCCGGCTCTCGATGCCGCCAAGCGCAGCCAGCAGGATGCCAAGAGCCACCGCACGCCGATGTTTCATGTTCATCATAACGTCCTGCTGCTCGAGCTGGTGTAGACGGCATAAGTGCTCTCGACCACGGCTGCCGTGTCGGATGTTGCCGCCATAGCCGACAGCATCGACCTGGTAGATTTCACCGGGGATGGTCGGGTCTGCCGACGCACCCATGTCGGAGATATAGAAGGTCGGCGTCGCATAATAGCTGGGGTTCGCGAGGCTGGCGGCGCTCACCGAGGTGGTCGTGCTGACCTGCATGCTCAGCGGCAGGTAGCTCACGCCGACCGGCGCGCCGCTGATCGTCCACGGCACGTTGGTCAAGTCGGTGACCACGAGCGGCAATTTGTTCGAGCAAATTTGACCCTGACCCACGTTGGCGTTGAGCAGGTTGCTGCAAACCACCGACGCCGAGGTCGAATTACCGCCGTTGTCGAGCCAATTTTCCGCGTATTGTTCCGCCGATACGGCGGCGGACAGCGCGCGCTGCTTCTCGCGCATGTTGCCGGCGATCTTTTCCTGAATTCCGAAACTGCGAAACATGCTGAGCGCGATGATGGTGACCACCAGCAGCAGCAGCAGGCTGGAGACCAACACCATGCCGCGTTGTGCGCCATGCGCTCGTGGGTACGTCCGCTCATTGCATGGGTCCCGTTTGATTCATGACGCTGATGACGCGTTGGATGCTGACGGTCGGGTTGCTGGCCGGTCTGACCGGCGACATACATCGGATTGGTGAACGTCAATTGCACCAGGGCAGCGATCACGCTGTCCCAAAGGCCGGCGGCGTTGACTTGCGCGGCGGTCATGTAGGTGTCGACGTTGTTGCCCGTGGCGACGGCGTTGGCCTTGACGCCGTACAGAATGCTCATGTTGGTGACGCCGCTTACCAAGTTGTACTGGGTGCCGTTCATCGTGCAGACGAGCTGACCGTTCAACACCTGGAACAAGTTGACGTACAGCGTGTTCGGGCCGCCGGTCGGATTCGATTGTCCGCTGCAGTTCAATATTCCGTCGCCGCCCGCGGTCATGTAGCGAACGTAGAGCTGATCGCCCGGGGGCGTTGCCGAGTACAGGCCGTAAACTGATTGGCCAATGGCGAAGGGCGCAACGGCGGTGAGAGTCAAATCCAGGGTATTTGTGGTCGGGTCGGGAAAGTAGCCGGCTGATTGGATCACGTCCGAGATCGACCGTCAGCGCCATCCGTTCGCCGTCCTGCAACTGCGCGAGCTGGTTCTGATTGACGAATACCCTTTTGTTGGTCTGCACGATGACGAGCAGCGCGCCGAGCAGGAACAACCCGATCAGCAGGGCGACCATGATTTCGATGAGCGTGAAGCCCCGTTGGGGCAGAGCCCGCGGTAGTGTGCGAAGGGTGCGAATGGCTAGGGCTCCACGTAGAGTGTGTAAGTCGGGGCGAACGTCGAATCGGTGGTGTTGGCGACGCCCTGGGTATTGATCGACACCGCCTTTTCGTTCCAGGTCACCTGAATCGTGCAATTCACCGGAACGGAGGCAGTGCAGGTGACGGTCGTGACCGGATCGGAATTGACGAGCATCGCGTTCAGTGCCGTCGCATAAGTGTGCAAATCGTAGGCGGCCATTACGTCCGTGGGACAAGGCGCCCCCCCACCGCCGGGCTGGCAGTAGGTCGCAACCGCAGCGGTCGAATTGAGAGTCGAGTCGCTGATGACGGTGCCGGTGATGGTGAAGGGCGAGGGCGCAGCGCCGGCAGCCCAATAGCTGCGGTTGGCATGCATGCTGGCGGCGAGGCCGGCCGCTTGCAGCGCCACCAGCGAGCGTATGGCGGCCGATCCGGTGCTCGCGTAGGCGAGCGCCTGCAGCTTCGCAATGCCGAGCAGGCCGATCGATGTGATGATCAGCGCCACCATGATCTCGATCAGCGTGAAACCCGCCGAACGGCCCGCGATGCGGCTTCGGAAGCGATCGCGAGCGCTCATGTGCAGGTCGCACCGTTGGCGGTAACGCCGGCGACTACCGTCGTCATTTCTCCGCTCAAATTCACCGACAAGCATCGCGTCCAGGCGCTGGTATCGGTCGCATCATGCAGCGTGATCAATGTGCCGTTGGGAATGCCGACGGCATAGCCGTCGCGGTTGAAAGTGATGATCGAGACATTGTTCGAGGCCACGTACGTGTCCGTGCTCGAGAAAGTCTTTTGAAAGCGAAAGACCGTCTCGCTGGGATCGTGCACGCCGACGTTCGTGGGGTCGGAAAAGACGATCCAGCCGCTTTGCCACGTGGCCGAGTTGGCGCAGGTGTTGCCGTCCGTGGAAACGCAGACGGTGACCGTGCGGCCTTCCTTGATCGCCTCGGCGCGCGCAAACTGCAGATCGCCGACCAGACCGTTCGACTCGCCGGCGATGCGATTGGAGTTGGTGACATAGCGAAACGATGGCACGGCGAGCGAGAGGAGAATCGCCGCGATGGCCATGGTGACCACCACCTCGACCAGGGTGAAGCCACCGGCGCGCATGCGATTGATCCTGCCGCGCGAGGTGGGAGAAACCGCCAGATTTGTTGTAATTGCCATGAGCGGACGCTATTGGCAAAACCTTGCGCGAACCTGACGATTCGCTGCCGCTTGTAGGACTTGTGAGAAAATTCCTACATCCACGAACATGAATGAGATTTGCGGCACAAATCGCGTGTGAGCCCGCGCACGTTTTGCCGCGGGGACGAGACATAACCCGGCCGTGCCTGCGATGGATTCCGCCTTATCGTCGGCGCGTTCCTACCCGGTGCTGCCATCCGTCCGATTGCGGGGAATGCATGGATTTGATCTCCTGCCAACATGATCCGCAAGCTCCCCAATGGCCAATATCGGTTGTATTCGCGCAAGCTGGATCCGCGCACGAAGCGCCGTAAAAATCTTGGGACCTTCGCGACGCGCGCCGCCGCGGAAAAGCACGAACGTGCCGTTCAGTTTTTCAAGCGCGGCGGGTAGCGCGACAGGCCGCGGCTTTCCCTGGCTCTATTGCAAGTCTCGGGGAATGTCCTCGTGCCAGCTGCGCGTGCGCACGACTGCCCCGTCGCGCAGCAGCTCGCGTGTGTAGGCGTAGTGAAAGGTCGTCGCATCGCTGCTAATGCGTAGATGTCCGCGGTAGGTAAGGACGCGATCCGCCAGCGTCTCGATGCTCTCGCTGTCGCCCTCGGCGGCGGAGTCGGCCGGATGGGCGTCGTCCACGCGGTACACGAGCTGTTCGGTATGAGCGTACGAACCCCACGGAAAGTGCAGGGCCGAGGTCCCGCGCCAAGTGACGGTGCTCCGTCCGCTCGCCTCGTCGCGCTCCAGAGTCCAGGTGCCGGGCCACGCGTAGTCTCCGGTCGTCGTTATATCCGCCGGCTTCTCCACCGGCTCCGGCGACGCGAAGGGCGGCGCGGCTGGGCCGTGAACAGGTACGAGGGGGAGCTCGATCGAGGATCCTTCGGTGCCGCCTAGGCGCAAGGTCGTGGTCATCGCATAAGGGGTGGGCCAAAGCATCGGCCATTGTGCGTTCGAGACGGCGACGCGGATACGGTGGCCGTGCGCCCACACCCAGGAGCTCAAATACAAGTCGATGTCGAGCTTGTACTCGGTGCCGGGTACCAGCGGCTCGGGCCGATCCGCCGACTGCCGTTGAGCGCCGTTCAAGCCGGCACCCGTGATGGCGGTCACGCGCCCATCCTCCGCGACATCCTCGAGACGCACGAACCAATCGGCCAGAGGCGCATCCGCCGAGGCCAACAGGCGCACGTGCGCGCGTCCCAGCATCGCCACATCCTTCTCGAGCGGCGCGCTGTCATAGGTGAGGCTGTAGGCATCGACCGATCGCTGATCACCCAACAACTCGCCCCACCAAAAACCGGCTTCCACCCCCGCCGAGGGCACATACCGCAGCTGATCGGTCGCGGCGGCGGCCGGGACCGGCGTGAGCTGATGATTCGGCGCCAAGTACCAGGAGACCGACTCAAGTCCCGCCGGCGGCCAAGATTCGGCGCGCCACTCGCCCGGGATATCTTGCGGCTCGGCGCCCGGAGGATGCCCCTGCTGCTGATAGAAGATGACCCGCGGATCGTGCTCGACGCCATTGTCGATGCCTTTGAGCCAATGATCGAACCAGCGCACGGCTTGATCGCGCCACTCGACCCGCGGACCGTAGATGCTCTCGTTTGGAAAGTCGTGATTCCAAGGTCCTACCCATGCATGAACGGGCGCCCGCACCTGCTCGAGCATGCGCGCGACGCTGTTTCGGTAACCGTCCTGCAGACCGCCGATCAGGAAGCAGGGTATTTGAATGTCTTGCAGCCGCCGCACAGGGGCGCGCCAAAAGGCGCCGTTACGCTGATGTCGAAAGTAATCGAGCGACCAGGGAGGCGAGTCCATGCGCTTCGCGAGCGTGTCTTCATCGAGTGCAAATGTTGGCGCTCCGCTCCGCCCCTGATCGAGGTCCATGGATACCTCAAATTCATCGACGTGCATGATGCCATCCATGTAGTGAACGTCTTCGGTAAAGAGCGCCTCGGTGGCGGCAACGGCCAGGATGGCCTTCAATGCGGGCGGGCGGCGCATGGCCATCTGGATCGAGTTGAAGCCTCCCCAGGAGATGCCGAGCATGCCGATCTTGCCGTTCGACCAGGGTTGACGTGCGAGCCACGCGATGACGCGTTCGCCATCCTGTTGCTCCTGCGCTGAATATTCGCGCGGCGGTTGGACGCCGCCGCTGTTGCCAAAGCCTCGGATGTCCACTCTCGCACCGATATAGCCATGGCGGGCGAAGTACGCATGATGGCCGTAGTCGCTCACCGCATCGTCATCGTCTTTGCGGTAAGGCAGGTACTCGAGCAGCACAGGGACGCGCTGTCCCGGTTGCAAGTCCGCCGGCATATAAAGAGTCGCGGCCAATTGCACGCCATCCGGCATGGGAATCGAGGCCTTGACCAGACGCACGCCGTGATCATCGGCCCGTGCGCTCATCATGATCAGCAGGAGCGACGCGCCTGCCAAAGCAAAACCTCTCATGGACGTAATCCCCTGTGTGCGACCTTTGCCGGCTGGGCGGGCCCGAGGTCGGCTAGGCCGGCATTGTCCTATCGGAAGGCAAAAAAATCTCGGAACCGCTTGCATCATCATATATCTTTGATTATAAATATCTGATCACAAATCCGGGGGTGGCGATGCCTGCTCGAACGAACCTCGGTTTTGCGCGTATTGCGCGCGAAACAGTGCAGGAGCGCGTGTACTCCGCTCTCCGGGATCAGTTGATGCGAGGCGGCTTCGAACCCGGGCAAAAGCTCAAAATCGCCGAGCTCGCCGAGGCCTTTGGCACCAGCGCGATGCCGGTTCGCGAGGCGCTCAACCGGTTGACCGTCGAGCGGGCTCTCGAGACATTGCCCAGCCGTACCGTTCGGGTGCCGGCCTTGTCGAAGGCGGCGCTGCAGGATTTGCGCGAGACGCGGTTTGCGATCGAAGGGCTGGCGATTGCGCGCGCGGCCTCGCAGATGACCGCTGAGTCACTAGCGACGCTCAGGCAGCTCATCGCGTGCAAAGCGAGACCGATGCGGAGCACCACTCGGAGCGCAGCGCGGAACAAAACCGTGCATTTCATTTCGCGATCTATCGCCAATCCGGCTCAACGGTTTTATTGCCCATCATTGAAAGCCTTTGGCTGCAGTTCGGTCCTTATCTGCGGGAAGCCTCTGAGCGTTTTGATGGTGCCGGGGGACGCGGCACGAACTTTCACGTCGAGATGCTCGACGCACTGTCGCAGCACGACGGCATCGCGGCGCGCGCGGCCCTCGAAGCGGACATTGGGCGTGCGTTCGATCTGGTGATGAGCGATGAGTCGCTCTGGCAGCGGGATGGAGCCGCGTGACCCCTTCTAGCGGCAGCGGTCAGAAGGGTGCGGAGTTCGAGCTCTACGATCTGCGCGTCGAGGTGATCGGACCTGCGGATCAGCCGATATATTGTGGCGCGCGATTGGGCGATTATTTCGAGCTCCACGGCGAGATGTTGCAGCTTCCACCGGGGCAGGGTTTCTCGATTTACTCCTTGGCGGCGCTGCTACCCTTGCTGCCAGCCAAACAGCGGATGTCCGATCCGAATGATTGGATGGCGACCGATGCAGAGATCGCCTGTCCCGACCCGAATTGCCCGACGAGGTTTCGTATCACGCGCCTCGGAAAGCGTCGTTTCAACCGCTCGGAAGTTACCGCAACCGCGCTTAACACCAAGAAACTGCCGTGATTCCTCGGTTTTCGCTGGCCGGCGAATATACGATTTCTCGCATCATCAAAGGCGGTTGGCACCTCGCCGGCGATCATGGAGTCATCGACCCAGCGCAAGCGCGCAGGGACATGGCGGCTTTCGTCGATGCGGGCATCACCACCTTCGATTGCGCAGATATATATACGGGCGTTGAACTGCTGATCGGCAGCTTCCGTCGGGAGTATCCGGCGCACGCAGATCGAGTCCAGATCCATACGAAGTTCGTTCCGGACCTGTCCGATCTTGAATCGGTGGATCGCGTCTATGTCGAAACGATCATCGATCGATCCTTGACGCGGTTGGGCCAGGAGCGGCTCGATCTCGTGCAATTTCACTGGTGGGACTTCACGATCCCACGCTTTGTCGACGTAGCTCTCGAGCTCGATCGGTTGCGCCGGATCGGAAAGATAGCGCGAATCGGACTCACGAATTTCGATACGCCGCATCTTGTGGAGCTCGTCGATGCCGGCGTACCCGTGACTTCGCACCAGGTTCAGTATTCACTCCTGGATGATCGAGCAAATCACGGCATGGTCGAGTACTGCCGTTCCAAGAATATCTCGCTGCTCTGTTATGGCACGGTGTGCGGCGGCTTTCTTTCCGACCGGTGGCTGGGAAAACCCGCTCCGCCACCCGATTTGGCCAACCGCTCGTTGATAAAGTACAAGTTGATCATCGACGATTTCGGCGGTTGGGATCTGTTTCAAGAGCTGTTGCAGGCGCTGCGACGGATAGCCGTCAAACACGGCACGGACATCGCTTCCGTGGCCACGCGGGCAATCCTTGACCGCCGCCAGGTCGCCGCGGCGATCGTCGGCGCCGTCAACACATCGCATCTTGCCGCCCATGCACGGATCGGAATGCTGCGCCTGGACGCCGAAGACTTGTCGTCGATCGCCGTCGTTACCGATCGCCGGCGAGGGCCCGCCGGCGACATCTACGAGTTGGAACGCGATCGCACGGGGCCGCACGGTCGAGTAATGCGATATGAATTGAACGCGCTGCCATAGCGGCTGTGTGGCCGGTAAAACAAAAATGAATTCAGGGAGTTGTTTATTGAGAGATGTCCTGAATTTTAATTGACTCAAACAGGAATGGGGATATGCACAAGAAATACTTTCTTCGACAGAAGATGGCGGTTTGCGGGTTGTTTATGGCGTCGACCGGCGCGGTGTGGGCGCAGGTCGCGCCGCCAGGTGCAGAGCTCGAAGAGATCGTCGTCACCGCCGAAAAGCGCGAGTCTACCGTGCAGAAAACGCCGATCAGCATCTCGGTGTTCACCGGCGCGGAGCTTCAGGCTAAAGGACTTTCGGATTTGACGGCGGTTGCGCAGGAAACTCCCGGCGTATCGTTCAAAACCTCCGGCCCCGGCCAGACCGAATTCGAAATGCGCGGGTTGACCTCGACCGGCGGCGAATCGCCGACTGTCGGCTTCTATCTCGATGAGACTGCGCTGACGCCGCCGGCCATGGCGCAGAACGGCAAAGTCGTCATCGATCCGAGTCTCTTACGATCTGAACCGGGTCGAGATTCTGCGCGGCCCGCAGGGCACGCTGTATGGCTCCGGATCCATGGGCGGAACGATCAAGCTCGTCACCAACCAACCGGACACGAAAAATTTCTCTGCCGACGTTGAGGGCATCGGCTCGGGGACCGACGGGGGCGGCTTCAATCACACCGAAAACGGCATGATCAACATCCCCATCGTGGACGATCTGGCGGCATTGCGTCTGGTCGTGACCGACAAAGTGGTGCAAGGCTGGATCGCCCGGGACGTGGTGAGCCCGTTTCCTCCCGAGACCAACAACAGCACGACGCGAGGCAATGTTGCGGCAGCGCCTGTTGCCGAGAGCTATCTCGGAATCCAACTGGGAAACCCTGCGCGGCGGCCGCGCGACGCTATTGGTCACACCGACCGATCGCTTGAGTATACAGCGGGGCCGTGCTGTATCAGCGCATTGACCAGGGTGGGCCCAATACCATCGATGTGCCGCCGGGCGATGAGGTGCACTACCAGCCCTTCAACGTCGTCCGAGCCCTTCAACGACACATTTACTTTGTACAGTTGACCAGCAAATATAGTTTTGACGATTTCCAAGTCACCTCGGCGACGTGCGGATTGGAATCGCACGCAGTTTCAAACTCAAGATATCTCCGAGGCGATGCAGGACTACATCGGCGGCTTTTTCGGCCCGCCGGCCGCCTTCCCGTTCTCGCCTAACGAAACGGTGACGGAGGGCGGCGGCACATTTTACGGACTCGGCGCCGGATCGATTTCCGAGGACTGATTACACGCGGCAATTCAGCGAGGAGTTGCGCGTGGCGTCGACCGGCGATGGCGCGCTGCAGTGGCTCGGTGGCGGCTACTTCAGTCACTTCCATGCGACCTCGCACGTCTATTCTTACTATCCCGTCGCCGACGATGGCTTTGACGCGAATTTCGGCACCACCAACCTGGCCGACAACCATCGCGAGCTGGAGCTCGATCAGTACGCCTTGTTCGGCGAATCGTCTTATCAGTTTCCCGATCATCTGAAGGCGACCGTGGGTTTGCGGTATTTCCTCTATCACAGCGATTCGGCGACCAGCGTCAGCGGCGTCTCGGCCAACGGCACCAGCGCGACCTTGTTCGGGCTGGCGCAGAACTCCGGCGTCACGCCGAAGTTCAACCTCGCCTATCTGCCGACCGATGATCTTACGGTCTACGGAACCGTGTCCAAGGGCTTTCGTCCGGGCGGCCCTAATTCACCCATCCCCTCTCCCTGCCCGCCGGCTCCCGGTCAGTTCGGTCCGGACAGCGTCTGGAGCTACGAGCTGGGAGAGAAGGCCAGAATGATCAATTCGCGAGTCTCCATCAACGGAGATATGTATTACGAGAATTGGTCCAACATCCAGCAGGAAGTTGCGCCTCCGTGCGGTTTCAAATTCACGACCAATGCCGGCAAGGCGGAGGTGTACGGAGCGGAATTGGAAGTTGGAGTCATCCTGGCGCCGGGGCTGGCGATCTCGCAAAACGCGGGCTTTACCCATGCGACCAATTCGACGACTCTTCCGCTTGCCGGCGTGGTGGCGGGTCAGCGCTTGCTGGATGTCCCCCAGTTCACCGCCAATACCAGTCTCTCATACAAATACCCGTTGAATAGTTCGCTGAATCTCATGGCGCGGGCGACCAATACCTATGTCGACTCCATTCAGGACCTCACCTATGCGCGCAACTCGCTTCCGCCCTATGATCTCGTGGGTGTGCGTACCGGCGTGGAGACAGACCGATGGTCGGCCATGCTGTTCGTCGACAATGCCACCAATAAGATCGCCTATCTCAGTGACACGGGTGCGCTCTCTGCGAACATATCGATTCTCAATCGCGTCGCCACGAACCAACCTCGAACGATCGGCGTCGATTTGAATTTCAAGTTTTGAAGCGGCGGCGTGACCGAATATCCCAGTCGCCCGTACGCGTGGACCGTCGTCGCAATTCTGATTGCGACGGCGGTCCTCTCGTACACCGACCGGCAAGTATTGAGTCTGCTCGTCGATCCGATCCGCGGCGAGCTGGGCATCAGCGATACCGCAGATCAGCTTGCTGCTCGGCACGGCATTCGCCGTGATCTATGGCATCGCCGGCATCCCATTGGGCTATCTCGCTGATCGCACATCGCGTCGTAATCTCATATTCGCCGGTGTTGCCGTGTGGAGCGTGGGCACGATCGCATGCGGTCTGTCGCACAACTTCGCCGAGATATTTGCCGGCCGCATCGTCGTTGGCTTGGGGGAGGCTGCGCTCTCTCCGGCCGCGATATCCCTGATCAGCGATTACTTTCCGCCGTCGCGGCGCGGCACGGCCGTCGGGCTTTTCTTGAGCGGCATCGCGATGGGCAACGGCGCAGCCATTCTGATCGGCGGCGGCGTTCTCCACGCCATCAAATTGGGTGCGCTGGCCGCTACACCGCTTGCTCCGCAGGCGCCGTGGCGCATGGTATTGCTGGTCATCGGCGGCCCGGGATTGCTGTGGGCGCTCGTGATTCTGCTGATTCGCGAGCCTATCCGCAGCGTCGCGACGAGGCCGCCCCGGCATCCGCTGGCGCCGCGGATCCGAGTGCCTGGCGAACCACGCCATGGGCTCGCGTAGCGCCGATCTATCTCGTGCTGGCGGCGGCCTCATTCGTCGACAATGCCGTGGGCGCGTGGGCGCCGACGCTCCTCATCCGAAATTTCAGCCGAGATCCGGCGCAGATCGGCGTCCAGTTGGGGCTCCTGTTGACCGTCGGTTTCGGCGGCGGCGTGCTCATCGGCGGCGTCCTGGCCGACCGGGCCGGTGCGAGCGGCGGTTGGCGGGCAAAGCTGCGAGTATGTGTATATTCCGGGCTGTTGATTCTGCCGATTTCCCTGCTGATCAACTCGTCGCAATATCGCCTGGTGTTGGCGGGTGTGCCGGCATACTTCGCCCTGTCGGGAATCGTTACGGCGGTCGGCTTCTCCGCGATTCTCGATGCGGTGCCAAATCGATCCCGGGGGCTTGCCATGTCGATGAGCTTTTTTCTGAACGTGGCGCTCGGTGCTGGTCTGGGACCTACCGCGGTGGCGCTTGCCGCCGAGCACGTGTTCGGTGTGGCACAGGGGCTCGGGCCGCCATTGGTCTTGACCATAGCGGGAGGTTATCTGGTCGCGCTCGTTGCGCTCTGGGGGGCGCTGTCGCGATTCGGACCGCATACGGCCGCCGATGCCAAATGACGCATGCACGCGTGACTCACGGGGAGCGGAGCGCACGAGGCGAAACGAGCTGGGCAGCTTCTCTGTTCCTGTGGTCGTGGTGCGGCGTTCTCGCCGTGCATGGGTATCCGACCCCGTCTATCGCGGCCGTGCGAGTAATCGTAGGTCCGACGCCGATTCCTAGCGGCCAAGCCAATGCCGCTGGCGACCTCACGCTCGTGAACGAGAAACTTGCCGCTTCCATCGCGGTGAACACTTCGCCACCCTGGGCGATCCCGAAAGGCGCTTTGATCGATGCCGCGCCCGTGGTGAACGGCGCGATCCAACGCGACCGCATCGCTTTCGCCGACTTCTTGCCGAATGGCTGGAGTGCCTGGCCGAGCACCTATCAGCACGTGGAGATCGTCACCGCGACACCCACACTTGTCATGGTGCGCGCGACGCGAGATTGGAACGCTGTGCAGATCGTCACGAGCTACTCCCTACGGGCGGGCGATGACTCAGTCCATATCGTCGTCACCATGACCAACCGCGGTACGACACCGGTAACGGACGCACTATCCGGTTTGGTCCTCTGGGCGCAAGGCGGCTATTTCTTCGGCGTGCCGGGACTGCCTCGTCAGATGTCCGGCTCAGCGGCAGGCGCGATGACGGATCGGATTGTCGCGTATGACAAGGATTGGCTGATCGCACTCCACGAGCCGGTGTTCGACCGCTTCGGCTACGCGCAGAAGGATCTTTACCTTCGCCACACGTTGGCGCCCGGCCAGGTCCGCACCTTTGAGGGATGGTTGCAGATCGTGGCGCGGGGCGACATGGCGCCTGTGGTGAAAAGCGAAATCCACCGACGCAAGCTACCCAGCGGCACATTGGCTGGCGCGGTACGGGCGACCGATGGATCGCTCGTGACGGCGCCGGTCGTGGTGGCGGAGAGGGAGGGTGTGCCGTACGCATGGACTCTAGGTCAGAACGGCCATTACGCTCTCGAACTGCCGGTCGGGCGATATGCTCTGTATGCGACGGGGGAAGGCTATTCAGAAAGCAGCCGTGTCGCAGTCTCCCTGCACGCCAACGAGAATGTTCGCCGGGATTTTGCGGGACTGATGCCGCCGGGCCGATTGCTCGTGTCGGTCTCGGATGAGCACAGCGGCGAACCCCTCGATGCGCGCCTCGACATCAAGACCGGCCAGAAGCCGGTGGTCGAGTATCTTGGCAAGCATGTCTTCTTTACTGAGCTTCAGCCCAAGGGAAGCACACAGATCAACCTCGCGCCGGGCCGGTACGTACTGTCCATCGGATCCGGCGCGGGCTTTTCGTCCAAGGCGCGGGATGTTCCGGTCACTGTGACTGCCGGCGAGGCGCACCCGCTCGCGGTCGCCATAGACCGCCTGTTCAAGCCCGAGGAGGACGGCTGGTACAGTGCTGACTTGCACCATCACTCCGACCAGGAGGACGGCGTCAGCCCGCCGGCCGAAGTCGCTCGTTCCGAGCTGGCAGCGGGGCTGGATGTGCTTTTCGTCAGCGATCATGACTCCAGCGTGAACCATAACGTGGTGCAGGCCATCGCCGATGAGCGCGGTGTCCCTTTCATCCCCTCGATCGAGCTGTCTCCCTCCTGGGGCCATTTCAACGCCTATCCGATCAAGCTCGGCGCCGCCATGACTCTCGAGATGAACAAGGCCACGGTGCAGGAGGTGTTCGCCGAGGCGCATCGCATGGGAGCCCGGCTTATCCAAGTGAATCACCCCTATAATCCGGGCGAAGGCTATTTCGCCAGCTTGGAGCGCGGTGTTGCTTTCGGTGGATTCGACGGGGATTTCGACTTTCTGGAAATCAATGGCGCTGAGCCCGATAAGGATGAGCGGACCCTCGCGGCGGCCTGGAAATTCTGGAACGAGGGAAAGCGATACTATCTCGCCGCTGGGTCCGATACCCATGACGTGTGGAACGATCGCTCGGGTGATGCGCGTGTCTTCGTGCACCTCGACGGACCGCTGACGGCGGCGAGCTTCCTGGACGGTCTGAAGCGAGGCCACGCCTTCGTCAGCCACGGACCGCTGGTCTTCTCAGATCCTATGTTTGGAACGACGGCGGTTCTGCACGGCGGAAGTGTCGATCTGACCTTCCGTCTGGAATCTGTGTCCGGTCTCAAGCGCGCGACGGTGATTTGTCAGGGACAGCCCGTGAAGGTGGTCGAGTACAGCGCGGGCGAGACCATCGCGCGCGTGGTGTTCTCCGCGACTGCTCCCGGATTCTGTGCCATAACGGTGGAGGATGCGCTCGGCGAAATCGCCTACACCGATCCGATCTGGGTCACCGGCAGCTGAGTTGAGACCTGACCTAAGGACCCGCAGGAGGTGATGTCGGTGCGGATTGAGGCGGCATGCATGCTCTTGGCGATCACCGGCGCAGTTGCGGGTAAGGCGGCGCTTGCAATGGATTCTGGCTTCGAGGTCTCCGATCCGTTCGCCTACTGTGAGCGTGTCGGGACCGATGATCGCCTGACCGGCGCCGGCGGTGCCTCGACCGAGGCGTCTGCCAAGATCCTGGAGCCGTATCTGCGCGGCACCCTCGGATTGCCCGTTGAGACCGAGCTCCCCGCCGGGAATGTCTTCTGGCGGTGCATGCAGGGCAAGGTCTACGTATGCGTCGTGGGCGCGAATCTTCCGTGCGGCTCCAAGGCCGACCGGGCGAAACGTAATCCCGGCGCCGAGACTTACTGCCGTGATAATCCGGCTACGACGGACGTCCCCGCCTTCGCGACGGGCCACCAGACGATTTACTCGTGGCGATGCGCGGCGGGTAAGGCCCTGCGCGGCGCTCCGATCGCGGAGCTCGACTCGCGTGGCTTTCGCCGCGACATTTGGCATGTCGTTAGCGAGTAATCCGGCGTAGTGCCGACACTAGCGGATCCAAGCATGCGATGGACACCCCTAAGCACCCAGGAATATAGTAAAAGCTTGGGTGACTAAATCGAACATCTAGGGACGACCTAGGGCGTGCTGTTGCCATTGCTCGCGGTCCATGGAAGATTTAGGGAGACAAGATGTCGAACCAAAAGAGACTTTCGAGGGCACTCGCGACGCTCCTTCCGAGCGGCGCCTTCGGCGCATCTCTCTTACTTGCGCTTGCGTCCAGCCCGAGCGAGGCGAGGCCCGCTCAGCCGGTCGATGCGGCATCGTCGCCGAGCGTAGCCGAGCGCTTGACCGCGATACGCGCGGCGGTATCGAACATCAACCCCGAGGTCGCAAGTGCTCCGCAGGCGTCGGGGTCGGGGGAATTCGCGCCGGGAGACGGTGCGCGCGCCGAGCTGACCTGGTGGGGGAACGGTGGCTGGGGCCGCTGGCACTACGGGTGGGGTAACCACGGCTTGGGCTGGCCGAATTGGCACAACTGGGCCAATGGCGGGTGGGGCAACGGCGGCTGGGGTAATGGCGGCTGGCACAACGGGGGTTGGCACAACTATTGGCATAACTGGTAGGCACGGCCCTCATGCAATCGCGATCGGACACGCCGCTGATCGGCATGGTAGTCCTTCAGCCCACACCCTTCTGTAATATCAGTTGCAGTTATTGCTACTTGCCCGAGCGCAGCGACAAGACCGTCATGGCCGACGCCACTCTCCGAGCTGCGTTCGCCCGCGTGTTTGCCTCGGGATGGGCGAGCGATGACCTTTCCGTGATTTGGCATGCCGGCGAGCCTTTGGTCGTGTCACCTGGCTTTTACGAGCGTGCGTTCCAAGCGATCGAGGAACTGCGCCCTACATCGGTGCGCGTGCGCCATTCTATGCAGACCAACGGGATGCTGATCTCGCGGGAGTGGTGCGAGCTCTTTAAGTCCTGGCGCGTAGGCGTCGGCGTGAGCATCGACGGACCGAGGCAATTCAACGACGCCCATCGGGTCACACGCACCGGAAAAAGTACCTTCGAGCAGGCGCTCGCAGGGATTAGGTTACTGCGGCAGGAGGGAATGCCTTTTCACGTCATCTCCGTGCTCTCCCGACGCAGCATGGACGCCGCGGAGGAGATGCTCGCCTTCTACGAGTCCGAGGGGATCGAGGATATCTGCTTCAACGTCGAGGAATCGGAGGGCGCACATGTCTCGGAGCTATTCACGAGCGAAGGTTTGCAGGCCCGCTTTACGCGCTTTCTCGGCATGTTCTGGCGGCTCGCACGGCAAGGACGCCGTATCCGTTTCATCCGCGAGATCGATGGCATGTTGCCACGCGTGTTTCGCCCCGAAACCGAGAGCGTCAGAAACATTCAGGTCGAGCCGTTCGGCATGGTAAATATTGATTCCAAAGGCAATGTGTCCACATTCTCACCGGAGCTTCTCGGGCTCCGAAACGCGCAGTATCACGATTTCATCATCGGCAATGTGCACTCCTCGTCGCTCGAGGAGATGCGCGGCAGCGACGCGATGCGCGCCATGGCGCGCGATATCGCCTCGGGAGTAGAGACGTGCCGGCGAAGCTGCGAATACTTCTCGGTCTGTGGCGGCGGCGCGCCGGTAAACAAGCTGTTCGAGAACGGTAGCTTCGCGAGCGGACGCACGTCTTTCTGTGATCTCACGCAAAAGGTGCCGATCGATCTGATTCTGGACGCATTTGGGCGGCTGGAGGGCGGTCTCGAGGATGCAGACCTTGGCAAGCTCGCGCAACGGGCACTGGACCGGGCGCGCGGAATCGGAATGACGATGGGTTCTTGATTTCAAGTTACGGGAGAGGTCGATGAACACACCACTGAAGGCTTTGCTGGTTACAGCCGTCCTGGCTTCGGCAGCTCTTGCGCAAAGCCCCGAGCAGGGGAAGGAGGCGGGTGGCGGGAAATACGGCGCGCAGGCCGCCAGCGCACCCGCGAATTCGGCGACGGGCACAGAGGATCATTCGGTGAGTGCACCAGTGCTGCACATCAGGAGCGTCGAAATCATCCGCAGTGTGCACGCACCCGTCATCGACATTATCCGGGTTCGTGGCGTTGCGAGCAGTCCGGGTTGGGAAGAGGCGGAACTCGTCCCATTGAGCCGCGGGATCCCGGCGGACGGCATGCTCGAGCTGATCATGATCGCTCGTGCCCCTGAGGATGCGGCCGACGCAAAAGGGTTCGAGGAAGTGGAGGCGATCTTTCCCCTGGAGACCAATCATCCGTTCAAGGGAGTCAACGTCCATAGCGCCTCGGACTCCGTCAGCGTAACGCAACTTCCGGGCTACGCGGAAGGTAAGGCGCTCGTCGAGGATTGCAGCAAGTGCGTCGGCAAGACGTTCGTCGCCAAGGGCGCATCGGCGCCCGCGGGGAGATCGGCATCGGAGCTGGTTCGCGAGGAGCAGCTGCCTGCCGCGGCGCGCATCGTGCGTCCGTCGGAGGGCATTTCAAGCGCCGATTCGAATCCGAACCGCCTGACACTGATACTTAACAAAGAAGGCAAGATCACCGCCGCGGTGTGGGATTGATTTTCGCGAGACACATCGTCATGAAAACCAGCCGCCTGCTCGCCGCTTCAGCGGCATTGTTACTCACCGCCTGCGCAAGCCAGATCGTGAACAATGCCACCAATCAATGCGCCAACCTTCCCTGGCATGGATATCCGATCGACGGTACCCCCGTGCGTCTCATCCCCTGCGTCGGTCGACGCGGAGAAGCGTGGAATGTGAAGAATGGCCAGATCGTCGGGGTGGGCGGAAGCTGCATGGACGTCGAGGGCAGCAATGCGCTCGACGGTGCGCGTGTCATCGGGGTAACCTGCAACGGGAGCCCCAGCCAGAATTGGACGCTTGCCAACGGCCAGATCACCGGCGTCGGTGGGAAATGCCTGGACGTCGCCGGCGGCGGTCAGAGTTATGCGGTGCCCTTGAGCATCGCCTCCTGCAGCGGGGCTCCGAGTCAGCAATGGTCGGTGCACTGAGCGGCGCTTCTCTAAGCAAGAAATCCCTTTGAGCTTTACAGCGAACATTCTGATCCTCGTCTTGGCGATGTCCGCGGCGCTGGCCTTCACGTTGGTCATGCATCGTCTCTGGCCTGTCACCCGACGGTATACGGAGAACGATCTCGTGGGCTGGCAACTGAGTGTCCTCGGGACCACCTATGCCGTGACGTTAGGGTTCATGCTCTCCACCGAATGGGCCGACTTCAAGAGTGCCGAGCTCAACGTCGAGCTCGAGGCAAACTCGCTGCGGAACATATACCGCTTGGCTCAGGGTATGCCGCGCGAGCGCGCCGAGATCGAGAAATTGACGATCGACTATGCGACGGATGTGATCGAGCGGGACTGGCCCGAAATGGCGCGCGCGGATACGCCCGAGGAAAGTCACGCGGTCAACGAGCATCTGTGGAAAGCATTGCTGTCCGGTCAGATCGAGACGCCGATGGAAATTTCGGCGCACGATCACGCCTTGAGCGAGCTCAGTCTCTTGACCCAACACCGGCGCACGCGTTTGTTGGACGGCGCCTACGAGCTTCCGGGCATCTTCTGGTCCGTGCTCATGACGGGAGGTGTTCTTACCGTCATAGCCGTCTCGATTTTTGGCGCCCGTCAGCTACGCATGCACATTCTTCAGGTCATGTCCCTGACGCTCCTCATCACGTTGGTCATGCTGACGATCGCCGATATCGACCGACCATTTCAAGGTTGGGTGCACGTCAGCGACTATCCATTTCACCGCGCGCTCGAGACGATGCGGGAAATTCCATGAAAAACGATGGCAGTGAGGCGGCCGAGGAGAGCTTCATGAAGGCGATTGCCTTGAGGAGAGCAGCGATTGGATTGGCGGGCATGCTGGTCGGGCTGACGGTCGCGTGGACGCCGACGGGCGCGGCGCAGATCGTTATCGCCAACAGCGTCGAATGCGTCGACATTCCGCACCAGCAGACCGACGACGGCACGCCCTTGTCGCTGTTCAATTGCCACGGCAGCCCCAACCAGCAATGGACCATCACAAACGGCCAGATTACCGGCATGTCGGGCGTCTGCCTCGACGTCATGGGCAGCGCGCCGAACGACGGTGCGCAGATCATCATCGTCCATTGCAACGGACGAGATAGCGAGAAGTGGACCCTGGCGAACGGTCAGATCGTCGGCATCGGGGGCAAGTGCATCGACATCGTCGGCGGCCGCGCCCAGGATCACGCGGCGCTGATCCTCGCCACGTGCACCTCATCGCCCGGCCAGCAGTGGTCAGTGCAGTAAGCGACGACGATTAGACATAAACTGCCCCTGTCAGGCGTATCCCACAGCAGAATCCCCACGCAAGCCCGCTGCCCGAATGCGGCCGCTTGTATAATGGTCACAAGGCCACGATGGTCTTGATTCTCCCATAAGCAATGAGTGCTTTTGCCGTGAAAGTAAGCTCGGACAAGCAGACGCTGATCCTGGCGGGCGAGGCCATTCCGCCTCCGCGTCAGAACGCAGATCGCGGTGTCAGTGGTTCCGAGACGCGCGTGCAGCTGCAGCGGGTGACCATGCTGCTCGTCCAGGGCGATTATGCATCGGCCACGCTCGCGGCCGAGTCAGGCGCGGCGAAATTCTTGGCTGCCGCCGCTGAGCGCGTCCTGCTGCCGTCGGCCGTCGACGCGTCGCCCGTGGATGGCCAACATATCGTGCCCTACTCGTCGCCGAACCGCGCGGTCTCTGCCGGGGGTGCTGCCGAATATGCCCGTACGCAAAATCTCTCGGGAGACCGCACGAGAAGCCAGGTGATCGATACCTACGCTTAACGCGAGCTGCCGCAGTGCTCGTTGTCAGTCCAATGGCCAGGGCACTGACTTGGACAAGGCGACTTCTCTCTCCATATCGAGTGCGGGCTGGACGAAGACACTATCGACCTCACGCCACCACGGCTTCACGACCTGCGCGTGAGCTGGCTCGACCGGCTGACCAAGTATTGGCATGAGCAGCTCGGCGCCTGAGTGGGACGCGAGTTCAAGCAATCTCTCGGCTGGCTGATCCCAAGCATGCATCGCCAATGAAAACGTACCCCAGTGAATAGGCATGAATGCCCCACCCAACATGGCGTGCGCTTTAGCCGCATTATCGGGTCCCAAATGAATGTCGCCCCAGGCGGGATAGAACGCACCGATCTCCAGCATCACCACGTCGAATGGCCCCAGTTGCTCGCGAATCGATCGATACTCTGTAGTCAAACCGGTATCGCCGCTGAAGAAAACGGAGTGTTCCCGCGAGCGCATCGCGAACGATGACCACAGCGTCGAATTGCGATCCTTCAAACCGCGTCCGGAGAAATGTTGTGATGGGGCGGCTGTCAACACGACATCCGTGTTCGGCAAGTTGTAAGCCTCCCACCAATCGAGCTCAACGATGCGCTCCGGCGGAATCCCCCAATATTCGAGATGCGCGCCGACTCCCAGGGACGTGACGAACGGCACGCGGGTCTTGGCGAGGGCACGAATGGTGGGATAGTCAAGATGATCGTAGTGATCGTGCGAGACCATCACCACATCGACGGGCGGCATCTCGCGAAGCGATACGGGGATGGGCTGAAAACGTTTCGGCCCGAAGATCGCGGAAGGAGACGCGCGCGGTCCCCACACAGGATCGGTCAGAATGCGCACGCCACCAATTTCGATCAGCATGGTGGAGTGCCCGAGCCAGGTCACCCGCAAGCCAGATTGCGGCTTCACTGCCCACGCCTCGAGCGGACTCATCGACGGCAATGATCCGCGCGGGACGCGCCGTTCGCCGCCGCAAATAAAATCTTTCAGCGACGGCATGGGCACCGTCGGATCGCGAAGGTTCGGCAGCACCGGATGCACATTTTGAAAGCGGTCGCCCGCCCACAAAGGAGAGGCTTTCATCCGTTCAAGGCGCGCACCGGCGGCGCGTGTGCCCATGGATTTCACGCCACCAGTTTAGCTGCCGCCGCTCAAGATCAACAGCTACAATCGCGCGAGGCGAAATTTGTGGTCAACGAGACGAGCACTGAGAGGCTACGAAGTCGATGGAGCGCAGGGCGGAGCGAGCGGTAGCCCGGCGGTGACCTGGCAGCAGCCTTGGCCGACTCCGGTTCGGTGGGCAGTGCTCGCGGCGCTGTCGACGCTCATTTGGCTAATTTGGACCGCTGCCGGCCTGCCCGCCGGCCTGCTCATGGGCCCGATGATCGCCGGTATCGTATTGAGTGTGAATGGCCTGCGTCTGGAGGTGCCGCCATGGCCCTATCTGGGAGCGCAAGCGCTGATCGGAGCCATGGTTTCGGCCAGCATCACCCCGGTGATCATCGTCAGCCTCAGCCACGAATTTGTGCTGTTCTGCTCAGTTACGACGGCGACGCTGTTGGGCGCTGCCGCTCTCGGCTGGCTCATCAGCCGGTCCGGACTCATTCCCGGCGCCACTGCGGTTTATGGCACCGCTCCGGGTGCAGCCAGCGCCATGGTGCTACTTGGCGAGGCCGACGGTGCCGATGTGCGACTGGTGGCCTTCATGCAGTACACGCGGGTGCTGTTGGTGGCCTTGGGCGCCGCTACCGTTGCGCGTTTCTGGGCGGGGACTGCGACAGGCGCGCGCACTCCCGGTACACCCTGGTTGATGCCTGTGCATTGGGGCAATCTGGGGGCCGTGGTGTTGCTTGCGGCTGTGGGCCAGCAGGCGGCGCGGTTGTTGCGTGTACCCGCATGGGCATTGCTCGGGCCCATGCTGCTGTTATCCGCGCTGCACGCCGCCGGGTGGCTCACGATCGATCTGCCGCGCTGGCTCCTTGCTGCGGCCTACGCATTGCTCGGTTGGCACATCGGCCTTGGCTTCCGACGTGACTTTCTACGTCATGCGGGACAGGCGCTGCCCGTGGTCGTCGCTGCCGCGCTCTGTCTGATGGGGTTCTGCGGCTTGCTCGCGTGGTGCCTGACTCACCTGGCGCACGTCGATGCCCTCACCGCGTACCTCGCCACCAGCCCCGGCGGCCTCGACTCGGTTGCGATCATCGCCGCCTCGACACCGAGCGTGGATCTTCAGTTCGTGCTCGCCTTGCAATCGATGCGGCTGCTGTTCGTGATCGGCTTGGCGCCGCTGGTCACGCGACTCGTGGTGCGGCTTTCGCCGCATCTGCGCGATGCTCCGCACTGATATCGGCGCCCCGGCGCCCGCTGCAATTAGGGTGTCTTGGAGCTGAAGGTTCCTTTATTCAGCAGCCCCGTTATGCCCACGACGATGAGGTAGATCGCGACAATCAAATTCAATAACTGGGGCATCAGGAGTATCAGGATACCGGCGATGAGCGCGATCGCCGGCGCAATTGCGAGATGAAGATTCATTGGTAACCTCGGCGGATTAAAGCACCCATAGTACTCGCCCGTCCGTCATTCAGCCAAAACGCCAGCCCAGCAAATTCCACTGCCAGAAAAATACGCACAGCAGAGTCGCGGCGAGCGCCATGACCGAGTAGCCGATCCTGCGGCCGACCGTCCAAAACCGCTGGCGCCACACAGCGAAGGTGATCACGACCAGATAGATCGTGAGGGCGACAAACACCAGCGGCATGACGAGTCCAACTCGGAGCCCAGTCGGAACCCGCTCGAGAAGGCTGTCGATGCCGGTGGCCGCAAGGACCCCGCCCAGGACTGCAAAGGTGGCGAGAGCCCAAAATGCGGTGAGCGCGCCGGTCCAGATGGCGCGCTTCTCCGGCGCGGGCATGGTGCGGATCTCACGCCAGCGGTAGTACGTGGAGGCGAGGGCGCCGAAGCACGCAAGGAAGATTACTGCCAGCGCCGCGTACCACACGGAGGCTTGGTCGTACCAGGGCGCTCGCTCGGTCGGCATGAAGGGGAGCATGTTGAAGAACATGTGCGTGGCGCGCCCGCTTGCATCGGTGCGGAAGGCGATCTGCATATTCCGCTGCAGCACTTCCCGGTAAAGATCGGTGCCGACGGGCTCGAACTGCAGGGGATCCTGCCCGAGGCCGCTCACCACGAGATTGCCGTTCTGCAACGCGCCCACTTTCAGGCCCGCCGTGAGGTTCAGCACTTTCTCGATGTCAGAGTGATTGCGTCGTGTCCACTGATAGGCGCCTGAGTATTTCGCGGCGAGCTTGACGGCCTCGGCGTCGGGAAGTCGCTGCGGTTGCGGCGTGGCGCGCGGAAAGTAACGGTCGAAGAAGGCCTGTTCGATACGTTCACGCACTCGGTTGTCCGGAGTGATGAACGACAAAAACAGTCCCACGTTCTCCTTCGGCAGCAGCAGCATGTCCGAGTGGCAATACTCCGTATCGCCCCCATGCCCGATGGCATCGCGGCCATTGATGTCCGCATGGTAGAGACCGAGCGCCATCCCCGGAAAGCGCGGATCGAGCTGAAAGGCGGTCGTGTGCATGAGATCGAGTGTGGCGGGCTTCAAGATCTGACGATCGCCATAACGCCCCCCTTGCAGGTGGGCGAGCATCAGGTGCGTCATATCGAGGGCCGAAACCGCACCCGACCCCGCGGGCCGGAAGCCGCCGATGATTTCATAGGGCTGCGCGACCTCACCGCCGTTCTCGAATTTGTAACCTGTGGTCACGTAGGGTGCGAGCCGCTCGGGCACCGGCTCCTGCACCGTGGCGTAGTGCATGTCGAGGGGCTGCAAGATGTGCGTCTCGATGTACGCGTTGTAAGGCATGCCGCTGACCTGCTCTACGATCAGACCGGCGAGGGCGGCGCCGTAATTCGAATACGCCGACATGCTCCCCGGGGGCGACACTTCGGCCGGCCGATGCAGCGCCATGGCTGCCGCGATCGGAATCTGGGCCTTGGGATCGCTGTTGATGAGGTAGCCCAGAAACCCTTCCTCGAAGCCTGCGGTGTGCGTCATGATGTCGCGCAGCGTAATGGGTTTGCCGAAAACCTCCGGCAGCTTGACCCCTTTCAGATACGTGTTTACATCGGTGTCGAGATCGAGCTTTCCCTCCTCGACGAGCTGCATGACCGCGGTCCAAGTGAGCGTCTTGGTGGTCGATCCGATGCGGAACAAGCTTGTCGCGGGATCGATCGGCGTATCTTTGGCGAGGTTGCTCTTGCCATAGCCCTTCGTGAACAACACCTTGCCGTCCTTCACGATCGCGACGACGGCACCGGTCACGTGATGCTCCTCCATCCCGACGTGCATTGCTCCATCGAAAAAGGCCTCCAGAGCCGGCCGATCATCCAGATTGTTGAGGGCTGCTGTCGGAAGCGATTGCGGAGCGCCGGTCGAGGTCACAGAGGAGGCCGGCGGCACGGAGGGTAAAGAGGGGCTGGCGGGCTGCGGAGTCGCGGGGGCGATGAGGATAAACAGCGACGCGAGGCCGAGCATTGTTGTTTTCGCGGACATAAATCAGATCTCCAATCCAAGGTGTGGCGTGCCTTTCGACAGCTCTGCAATCGAGACATAAAGTAGCTGAAGCGCCGGGAACCGCGGCGCGCGCATGTCGAGCGGTCGATAAGCAGGTCGAGCGGTCGTTGCCTGCGTGTCAAACACTCGTCAGATCTCTGAAGCGACGCGCCTGCCGGCGCGAGATCTCGACCTCGGGACCGCCATCGCGGAGTTGCACATGAAGCCGGCCATTGACCCCAACCTCCACGCTCTCGATGAAGTCGAGATTGATAATCTGGCTGCGGTTCGCGCGGAAGAAATGCTTGGGATCGAGTCGCTGCTCGAGCAGCGTCAACGGCCGACCCATGAGCGGCTGGAGCTTCCCCCACAGCAGGCGCACGTAATTGCCCTCCGCGCTGAGAAGCCGTACCTCGCGCAGCGGAATGAACCAGCAGCGAGGCCCGTCGCGAACGAAGAGTTGCTCGAGCGGCGCCCCGGCAAGCGCTGCGGGCGCAGCGTCCCCGCGCCTGATGCGCGTCAGTGCGGCCGCGAGCCGCTCCGGCTCCACCGGCTTCAGCAAGTAATCGAGGGCATTGACCTCGAAGGCGCGCACCGCATGCTCGCTGTGTGCAGTCGTGAAGATGACCTGCGGCAGATGCTCGAGGCGAGCGAGCAGATCGAAGCCGGATCCACCCGGCATCTGGATATCGAGAAACAGAAGCTCAGGGGTCAGAGTCTCGATCTTTTCGGCCGCCTCCACCACTTGTCCCGCTTCACCCACGATGTCCACCCAAGGAAACTCGAGCAGCAGCCGACGCAGTTCCCGCCTTGCGAGTGGCTCATCGTCGATAACCATTGCTCTCATGAGGAAAGCCGGATCGTCACTTGTGCAATCGCTTGCGCAGGCTCCGATGGGTAGGAGGGCGGCGTCGTGAAGGCGAGTCGCAGCGACGCATCGGTGCCAAACAGGTGTCGCAGGCGCTCGGTCGCGTTGCGCAGCCCGATACCCTCACTTGAGGGATTCATCGCCGCGTTCGGACACGCATTCTTGACCATGAGCGTAAAGACGTCCCTCTCCACCCGCGCTGCGACCTCGAGGAGGCCGCCCGAGGGAAGCTCGGCGATGCCGTGCTTGATGGCATTCTCGACCAGGGTCTGCAAAAGCATCACGGGAATGCGCACCCCGCGAGCGGCCGCGGGCATATCCCACCGGAGGCGCAGGCGCTCGCCGAGGCGCAGGGACTCGAGCGCCAAGTAATCCTCGACGGTCGCGAGTTCCTGCTCGAGAGACACCAGATCCTCCTGACCGGCGCCGAGGGTATAGCGGAGCGTGCGCGCCAACTGCGTGACGGCCCGCTGCGCAGCGGCCGGGTCGATGGCGATGAGCGCACGCACGGTGTTGAGCGCGTTGAAGAGGTAATGTGGGTTCAGCTGCGATTTAAGGCCTCTCAGCTCGGAAAGCTGCAACGCGCGCGCCAGCTCGGATTCGCGCAGCTGCGTCGACTTGTGGGCGCGCAAGGAAAGTGCGCCGAAATACAGGGCACACCAGAGAAGCATCAGGAACGTCCAATTGAGCGCCGGCACGACGAAAGCCAACGAGTGCTGCAAGTGGCCGAACTCGATCGGAAAATCCTCCGTTTGCCATGGGGCCAGGCCGAACAAGGTTTTGACCGTCGCGATTGCCAGGCCGCACACGCTGCTCCCAAGAAGAACACGACCGATACCAGGAAGCAGCGGCAAGCTCACCCAGCCGTGAGCACGCATATAGGCGCGCAGGGCGTGCGAAGTTCCGAGTCCAAGTACAGTCAAAAGGAGCAAATCGAGCGCCGCTCGTCTCACCGGCGGATGCAGCACGACTACCGCTCCGAGAAAATTTCCTAACGCATATAAGCCCCAACCGATGAGCTGGCAAAGCCAGTAAAGACGATTCGATCGGTGGGGCGGGGCGGTGGATCCGGATGGCACGCTCACCACCATACTCGGGGAAACACGAGCAAGCGGATCACTTGGCGGACGGTCGAATGCGAGGGTTGAACGGTGCAAACCAGCCATCATGGGAACTTGCATCACGCGCGGCCGCCATTTTCGCCATTTCTCTAATCAGACCATTATAATCCTATATAGACTCAATCAGCAGTCCGCGCCGGCTCCATTGCGATCAGCCCGCGCCTTTGTGCTGGCGAGTCTTGCGGGATTTTCCTGCTGCAGCGGCCTGTGCCGGCTTTGCCTTTGCAACGGCACCGGCATCGCCATGCAGCGACAGCAATGACTCCATCAGGCTCTCATCGGTGCTCGAGCACATGCCGAGCACCGTTGCCTCATCGCAGCCTTCGGCGGTGACATAGGCGTGGCCCATGTTGCTGTCGATATAGATCGATTCGCCGACACTCAAGACCACGGGATCGTAAAACTCGGTGAGGACTTTGATCACGCCCTTGAGGACGTAGATGTACTCCTCGCCCGAATGATGCACGAGCGCACCGAACTCCTCGGCGCTCTTGGCGCGGATCCGAGTCAAAATTGGAACCATGCGCTTCTTGCGCAGCTCGGGGCACAAATAGTAGTAGTCGTAATTCTTGGTATTCACCCGTACGGCGTCTTCGACATGGCCGATGCTCCGGCGCGCCGTCACAGAGGGCTCCGCGGCGCTGGCATCCGCGAACAGCTCGGAAATTGGGATGTTGAGACGTTGGCTCAATTGCACCAGCTTGTCATAGGTCAGGGTCAGGCGGTCGTGCTCGACTTTGGAAAGCGTGGATACCGGAATACTGGTGTGCTCACTCATTTCCTTGAGCGTCCAGCGCTTTCGTAAACGCAGCGAACGCAAGAGACTGCCTAGAGTGGGATGCCGCGTTTTCATATCCATATCAGTCCCCGTGCCGATCGCAAGTCAGGTCGGCAAGCCCTATGTCCTGAACAGGACGTGGTGGTTGCAGATCAAGCATACCTAGCGCAAGTGACAGGTCAACCGCCCTATGATTTGCGGTCAGTCGGAGAATACGTGCGGTCTCGGAAGGCCGACGAGCGGCATAAGTACGATGAAACAGCGCTCGAAACCCTAATCGCACGCCCCTGTTGACAAGTTTCTAATCAGGACGATACTGTCTTGGATACGCCAACTGCACAAGCTGGCCATTTCAAGAAGACCGGGGATCAACCATGACTACACGAGCCAGACTAACGGTGCTGACACTTCTGGGGGGCGCCGGATCTCTTTGTTGGCAGGCGAGTTCCGCGCTCGACGCGACGCCCCCGAACGGCGATTCCACCACGCTGGAAACGGTCATCGTCACGGCCGAGAAGCGAGCGGAGCCGCTCCAAGATGTGCCTATGAGCGTGACCGCCTTGAACGGCGGCGAGCTTGACCGGCTGCAAGATCGGAATTTCGCCGACTACGCGCCGCTGGTACCAGGCCTTTCGCTGCAGACCGCTCAACCGGGCAACACGCGGCTCACCTTGCGCGGCCAGAACGCCGGCGGCGACGGATCGACCGTAGCCGTCTACATCGACGAGTCGCCCTTCGGCTCGAGCAACGCCCTGGCTAACGGCGCCTTCAATACGGGCGACCTCGATACCTGGGACATGCAGCGCATTGAAGTCTTGCGCGGCCCTCAGGGCACCCTGTACGGTGCCAACAGCGAGGGCGGTCTTCTGAAATTCGTGACGAATGCGCCCGTGCTCGGCAGCCTATCGGGCGCGACCGAAGTGACCGGCGAGAGTGTCGATCACGGCGGCAAGGGTGGGGACGTGCACGCCATGCTGAATCTGCCGCTCGGCGATATGGTGGCCTTCCGCATCAGCGGCTTTGGTCAAGATGTGCCAGGCTATATCAACGACCCCTTGAGCGGTCAACGCGACGTAAACGATGGTCATGAGGAAGGCGGCCGAGCTTCCCTGCTCGTTGCACCCACGGATGCTCTTTCCATTCGGTTGACCGCCGAATCGCAGCAAGCGAAATACGATGGAACCAATCTGGTCGACATCAATCCGGTCACGCTGCAGCCGCTGTACGGCAACCTGACGCAAGAGCGCTTCCTGCAGGAGCCGAGCAGCTTCAAGTACGAGAACTACAATGCGACCATCGACTGGAACCCCGGTCCGCTCAGCGTGCTATCCAGCACGAGTTACGGCATCATCGATGCCGATACCGACACCGATGCGACGCCTGTGTACGGCGGACTTGCCGGTGCGCTTTTCGGTCTGGCCCCCGCCGCGTCGGGCGCGCTCCTCGATGACAACGTGAGCACGAAGAAATTCACCCAGGAGATTCGGCTGACATCGCCGGCCAAGAATTCACTCGAATGGCAGGTCGGCGGCTTCTACACCCGCGAAACCAGCGTATTGAACGAGATTCTGAACGCGGCAGAGCTTCCCGCAGGCACGCAGCTCGGACTGGTTGAGCAGCCGGTCATCGATTCCGTTTACAAAGAGACGGCTGGGTTCGGCGACCTGACTTATCACTTCAATTCGCAGTTCGATATCCAGATCGGCGGCCGGTATTCCCACAACGAGCAGACCTTTGCGCAGACGACCACGTTCAACCCCCTGCTGGGGCTGACAACCCAATATGTGCCTGGAAGCTCGAGCGGCAATGTGTTCACCTATTCGGCCGCGCCAAGTTGGCACCTGGATGCGAATACCATGGTGTACGCGCGCCTGGCGACCGGCTATCGCCCCGGAGGTCCGAATGACGTGCCGCCGCCGCCCCTAGCCCCGGCGTCGGTGCCGCGGCAATATGCCGCAGACAAGACCACCAATGTCGAGCTCGGGATTCGATCGACGCAGCTTGACGGCATGGTCTCCATCGACGTCGCGGCCTTCCACGTTCATTGGAAAGACATCCAGCTGCTCGAGGTGGTCGAGGGCTTCGGTATCAACGCCAACGGCGGCACGGCGCGAACGCAGGGACTGGAATGGACATTCGGCTACGTCCCGGTGCATGGCCTGAAGTTTCAATGGATCGGAGCTTTTACCGAGGCGAACCTCACCTCTGCGGCGGCCGCGTTGAACGCCGATTCCGGCGCCGCGCTGCCTTACGCCCCGAAGTGGACGACCGCGCTCGACGGCGAATATGAGTGGACGCTGTTCAAGGGCGTCAAGGGTTTCGTAGGTGCCACATGGAGCTATGTCGGCTCGAGGAGCAGCGATTTTTCGAGCATTGCAGCCGCGCCTCCGGTGGTCTTGCCGAGCTACAACACCACGGCCGTTCGCCTCGGCTTGGAGAACGATCGCTACAGAGTGATGCTGTACGGCAAGAACTTGAGCAATGCGAACGGGATCACCGATTACACGAGCGCTGTGGACGGCGGTGCCCCGTATTCCACTATCAGCGTCATTCAGCCCCGCACCGTCGGCCTAGCGCTGTCCGCGAAATTCTGATCTTCAGGTCGTGGATCTCCCCTCTCCGTACCTCCTGTTTCTCGGCGACACGACGGAGCGCGGTTACGCCAAGACCGCATTTGGACTGCGCGATTGGGCCCGCGAGCGCTGCGTGGGCGAGTGGTCGTGCGGTGCCACGGTCTCGACCGGCCTGGCGCTATTGACGCCGCTCGAGGCGCGCGCCCGGGGCGCCCGGGCGCTCGTGATCGGGGTCGCTAATTCCGGCGGGATTATCAGCGACAGCTGGATACCCTCGCTCATCGAAGCGCTCGAATCGGGGCTTGATTTGATCAGCGGCATGCATGCGAAGCTTGCCGGCATCCCTCGCCTCAAAAGCGCCGCCGAGCGCCACGGCCGCCGGCTCATCGATGTGCGGACTCCGCCGCCCAACATTCCCGTAGCCTCGGGCCGCAAGCGCTCGGGCAAGCGCCTGCTCACCGTGGGCACCGATTGTGCCATCGGCAAAAAATACGCAGCGCTCGCTCTGACCCGTGCATTCGCCGAACGCGGTACGCCGGTTCATTTCCGGGCGACGGGACAAACCGGAATTTTGATCGCCGGGGGTGGGCTGCCGATGGACTCGGTAGTCGCGGATTTTGAAGCGGGTGCCGCGGAGCTGTTGAGTCCCGATGCACCCGCACGGCATTGGGACGTGATCGAGGGGCAGGGCTCCTTATTCCATCCAGCTTACGCTGGCGTATCACTCGGTCTGCTGCACGGCAGTCAGCCCGATCTGATCGTGGTCTGCCACGATCCCGGCCGCTCTCACTTGCTGGGGTATCCGGGCTATCCGATACCGGGCATCGCCGAGACCATGGAATTGAATTTGATGCTGGGAGCGCGCACCAACCCGGCGATTCGCTGCGCCGGCGTGAGCTTAAATACATCGAGCCTCACCGCAGATGACGCCGCGGAACTGCTCGGACGTGAGACCGAGCGGCTCGGCTGCCCCGTCGCAGATCCGATGCGCGGCGGTGCGCACTTCGAGCGCCTGGTCGACGCATGTCTCACCTGATTGCAGCCTGGTAGGCAAGGAAAAAACGCGATGCATAAGATAGTCTCGGCGATGGCTGCTCTGCTGGTGCTAGCGATCGCGCAGGCAGCCCCACCCCGCAACGTCACGAGCGCGCCAACCGGACCCATTCCTCCGGTAACGCCAACGTCGACCGCGCCCGCGTCACCGACAAATGTTCCCGCGCAACCCGCAGCGGCGCAATATTCCCCGACAGCTTTGACGGTCGAGGATTTGAACGCGTGGCTCGATGGCTATATGCCCTATGCGCTGCACACCGCCGACATAGCGGGCGCAGTCGTCGCGGTGGTCAAGGACGGTCAGATACTCAGCGAACGCGGCTACGGCTACTCGGATGTCGCGGCCCGCACGCCCGTCGATCCGAAACTCACTTTGTTCCGACCCGGGTCCGTATCGAAGCTCGTGACCTGGACCGCGGTGATGCAGCTCGTCGAGCAGGGCAAAATCGACCTCGATGCTGACGTGAACGGATACTTGGATTTCAAGATTCCCGCGCGCGAAGGCCAGCCCATCACCATGCGCAACCTCATGCAACATGTGGCGGGTTTCGAGGAACAGGCCAAAGGCATCATATCGGAGGATCCGAAGGCGCCCGGATTCGAAGCGCTGCTCAAACAGTGGGTCCCACAGCGCGTTTTCGCGCCGCAGGGCACGCCCGCGTACTCGAACTATGGTGCATCGCTCGCCGGTTATATCGTGCAGCGGCTTTCGGGGGAATCCTTCGACAGCTACGTCGAGAACCACATTTTCCGGCCGCTCGACATGCAGCACTCGAGCTTCCGTCAGCCCTTGCCGGCGGCTCTGGTGCCGCTCATGTCCAAGGGATACGAGCTTGCGTCGGACCCGGCGCATCCCTTCGAGATCATCGGGCCTGCCCCCGCCGGGGCCATGTCCTCGCCGGCCGAGGATATGGCGCACTTCATGATCGCGCATCTGCAAAACGGCGAATACCACGGCAACCGCATTCTGAGCGCGGCGACCGCCGAGATGATGCACAACAGCCCACTCACGCTCTTGCCGCCGCTCAATCGCATGGAGCTCGGCTTCTTCGAGACCAACATCAACGGGCATGAGGTCATCGGTCACTTGGGCGATACGTCTTATTTTCACACCTCGCTGCATTTGTTTCTCAAGGAGGGCGTCGGCTTCTACGTCTCCTTCAACAGCGCCGGCAAGAATGGGGCCGCCCACAGCCTGCGTATGGCGCTGTTTGACGATTTCGCCGACCGCTATTTCCCTGCTCCTGAAACGCCGGAGCAGATCGATGCCAAAACCGCTGCAGCGCACGCGGCCATGTTGGTGGGCCACTGGGTCAATTCCCGCGGCTCGCAGTCCAATTTCTTGGCTGCCGTCGGGTTTCTCAGCCAGACCAAAGTGAGCCTGGGACCCAAGGGCGAACTCGTGGTGCCGTTCAATGGGTTGAATGACAAGCCACGGCATTGGGTCGAGGTTGCACCCTTTCTGTGGCGGGATCCCGATGGTCATGAGCGCCTGGCCGCCAAAGTGGAAAATGGGAAAGTGGTGCGTTTCAGCATCGACGAGTTATCGCCATTCATGGTGTTCGATCGCGCGCCCTGGTATCAGGACAGTGCGTGGTTGTTGCCGCTGTTGTACGCAAGCCTCGGTGCGTTGGCGCTCACGGCGCTGCTGTGGCCGGTGGCGGCGCTCGTGCGTCGGCACTACAAGGTCAGGCTGACTCTTGACCCGGCCACCTTGCGCGCATTCAGGCTCAGCCGCATCGCGGCGGTCCTGATCCTGGCGGGACTCGGCCTCTGGGCCTTTACCGTTGTACGCATGGTGAATGACCTCAATAATCTGAGCGCGAGCTTCGATCCCATGGTCCACCTTGCGCAGGCGTTCGGCGCTATCGCCTTTATCGGCGGATTCGCCGCCATGCTGTGGAATCTGGTGGCGGTGTGGACGCGCAGACGTCGCTGGCCGGCAAGGCTTTGGAGCGTGGTACTCGCGCTGGCTGCCCTCGGGATGCTCTGGGTCGCTTTGGCCTTTCACTTGATCGGCTTCGGAGTGAATTACTGATGCCGCGTCTCAAGTTGCGCATCGAGGTCGAGAAGTTGCGGCTCGCGGCGCCGTTTCACATCTCCGGCTTCGTATTCGAAGAGCAGGACGTGGTCATCGCGACGCTTGACGATGGCACGCATCAGGGCCGCGGTGAGGCATCCGGCGTCTATTACTTGAACGATACGGCGCAAACGATGATCGCCGCCATCGAAGCGAAGCGCCCGCAGATCGAGGAGGGCATCGATCGCGGCGGGCTGCAGACACTATTACCCCCGGGCGGCGCCCGCAACGCGGTCGATTGCGCGCTGTGGGAGCTCGATGCGCAGCGCGCGGGGACACCCGTATGGAAGCTCGCCGGCGTGCCGGCCCCGCGGCCGCTGGTCACGACTTTCACGCTCGGTGCCGACTCGCCGACTAAAATGGCGGCGGGCGCCCGGAACTACGCGCAGGCGCAGTCGTTGAAATTGAAACTCACGGGCGAGTTGGATCTCGACATTGCTCGCGTGCAGGCCGTTCGCGCTGCGCGACCCGATTGTTGGATCGGCGTGGACGCGAATCAGGGCTACCGCATCAGCGCCCTCGATTCTTTGATTGGTGCGCTGACGGTCTTGCGAATCGCGCTGCTCGAGCAGCCGATCAAGCGCGGCCGAGAGAGCGACCTCACGGGCTATGTGTCGGCGATCCCGATCGCAGCCGATGAGAGCGCGCTCTCCCTCAAGGATCTTTCCGGGCTTGTCGGACGGTTCCAGGTGGTGAACATCAAGCTCGATAAATGCGGCGGCTTGACGGAAGGACTCGCGATGGCGCGCGAGGCGCGGCGCCTTGGGTTACAGGTCATGGTCGGCAACATGGTGGGTTCGAGCCTGGCGATGGCACCGGCGTTTGTTCTGGGGCAACTCTGCGATGTGGTCGATCTGGACGGACCGATCTTTCTATCGAGGGACCGCGCACCGGGCATGAAGTACGTCGACGGCACGGCGTGGAGCGATGACCGAGTATGGGGAGCGCGGGACGCGGTGCCTGCATGAGGCCGGACGAGCGCACGTGGTTCGGTCAGCCGCGCGGCCTAACGATTCTGTTCCTGACGGAAATGTGGGAGATATTCTCCTACTATGGAATGCGGTCGCTGCTGGTCTACTACATGACGAAGCAGCTGTTGATCGGGCAGGAGAGAGCTTCGCTCATCTATGGCACCTATATCGCGACGGCGTATCTCACCCCGGTTTTCGGCGGCATCATCGCCGATCGATGGCTCGGTAAGAGGCGCGCGGTGATCCTCGGCGGCAGCATCATGGCGGCCGGCCATTTCATGATGACCTTCCAGCCGTGGTTCTACGCGGCCCTCGCGACGATCGCACTCGGCAATGGACTTTTTTTGCCGAGCCTTCCGAGCCAAATCGATTCTCTGTATCGCGCCGAGGATCCCCGCCGCGGTCGGGCCTACAATGTCTACTATGTGGGAATCAACATCGGCGGCTTTCTGGCGCCCTTGATTTGCGGCACGCTCGGGGAGTTTTACGGTTGGCATTGGGGATTTGGCGCCGCGGGTGTCGGCATGCTTGCGGGTTTGATGATCTACGTGCTCGGCGGTAAGTACTTGCCCGAGCCTGGCGTCAGCCGGCGGCCGACTCCGAGCGTGGCGAAGAAATCGCTCGCAAGCTTTCGCTCGACGTTCCTGCTCTTCGGTGCCGTCGTGCTTGCCGTCACCGTATTCCGCGGAGTCTACGAGCAGGTCGGCAATACCGTCGCCCTGTGGGCCGATAGCGGTATCGACCGTACGATCGCCTGGAAGACGATTCCGATGACCTGGTTTCAGTCGCTGAATCCTTTGCTCGTTTTCGTGATGACGCCGGCGCTGCTTGCCGTTTGGCGGCGCCGCGCAGCTGCGGGCTACGAGCAGTCCTCTCTGCAAAAAATGACCGTCGGTGCGCTGCTTGTCGCTGCAGCCTATCTGCTACTCGCCGTCGTGGCCTTCGAGGCGGGGACCAGCCGCGCCGCCTGGCCCTGGCTCGCTGCGTTTTTTGTAGTCTTCACCTTGGGCGAGCTCTATATTCTGCCCACCGGGCTGGGGCTTTTTGCGCGGTTGGCACCCGCTGGCTTCGGCGCAACGACAATCGCCATCTGGTTTTTGGCGATTTTCAGTGGCAGCTTCGCGGCCGGCGTCGTCGGCATGTTGTGGAGCCATATGAGCCATGCGCTGTATTTTGCTGTGCTCGCGACGATAGCGATCGTTGCAGCCGGCCTGCTTTACGCTCTCGATGGGCCGGCCCGGGGTCTCGAGGCGGCGCGGGCCCGCGAGACCCGTGCGGACGCGGTTCGTCCGGAGATTTCGCTAAACTAAACGCCGAACGACGCCTGGAGCAACCGATGCGACCCTGTGCAATAATCCGGCACGTTGCGCGCGCCATACCAATCATGGCTCTTGCCATCGCGGCCCTGATCTCAGGGCGCGTCGCTGCCGCCGGCGAACATCGCGATGTGATCATTCGCAATGGCATCATTTACGATGGTTCGGGTAAAGCGCCGTACCGCGGCGATGTGGCGATCGACGGTGATCGAATCGCTTACGTCGGCCGACATGCTTCGGGTCATGGCGGTCATGAAATCGATGTGCACGGCAAGGCCATTGCGCCCGGCTTCATCAACATGCTGGCCCATCCGGAGGAGTCGCTGCTGGTCGATGGCCGTGCCCTGAGCGATTTACGCCAGGGTGTGACGCTCGAGGTGATGGGCGAGCTCTCGATGGGGCCGTTGACGCCCGCGATGAAGGAAGAGATGGTTCGGGAGCAGGGCGATATCCACTACGATGTCGACTGGACGACGCTCGGTCAGTACCTCGAGAAGCTGGAGCGAAAGGGCATTTCACCCAACATCGCCTCCTTCGTAAGCGCCGGTACCGTGCGAACCAACGTGCTCGGCGAGGACGATGTCCAGCCGAGTCCGGAGCAACTCCTGCAGATGCGAAAATTGGTCCATCAGGCAATGGAAGAGGGGGCGCTCGGGGTTACCACGGCGCTTATCTACAATCCGTTCACCTATGCCAAGACTCCCGAGCTGATCGCGCTGGCTGAAGAGTCGGGGCGTTGTGGGGGCATGTATATCGCGCATATGCGCAGCGAAGGCGATCGCCTGGTCGAGGCCGTGCAGGAAACCATCGACATCGCCAAGGCCTCGGGTGCGCCCGCCGAGATCTATCACCTGAAAGTCGCAGGGCAAGTGAATTGGCCCAAGCTCGACACGGTGATCGGACAGGTCGAGGCGGCGCGGGCGGCCGGCATTCGCATCACAGCCGACATGTACACCTATACGGCGGGTGCCACCGGGCTCGATGTGACGATGCCGCCTTGGGTCCAGGAGGGCGGCCTGGACAAGTGGATCGAGCGCCTGAAGGATCCGGCGATCCGAACCAGAGTCCTCGCAGATATGCACGACCCGTCGCCGTCCTGGGAAAACCTACTGCAGCGGGCCGGCCCCAAGGGTGCGCTTCTGCTCGAATTCAAGAATCCCAAGCTCAAGCCGCTCGCGGGCAAGACGCTCGATGAAGTCGCCAAAATGCGCGGCGTGACGCCGGAGGAGGCGGCCATGGATCTTGTCGTCGAGGACGGATCGCGGGTGGGCGTCGCCTACTTCTTGATGTCCGAGGACAACGTTCGGCGCGAGGTGGCGCTTCCCTGGGTAAGTTTCGGTTCCGATGCGGGTGCGCCGGCGCCCGAAGGTGTCTTTTTGCAGTCCAGCGAGCATCCGCGAGCATACGGGAACTTCGTGCGCGTGCTGGCGAAGTACGTTCGCGACGATAAGGTCATTACGCTCCAGGAAGCAATCCGCAAGCTGAGTGCAATGCCCGCGAAAAACCTGTCGCTAAAGGACCGCGGCATGCTTCGCGACGGATATTTTGCAGATGTTGTCGTCTTCGACCCAAATACCGTCCAGGACCATGCAACCTACGAGAGCCCCCATCAGCTTGCGACAGGGGTGGACGATGTCTGGGTCAACGGGGTGCAAGCGCTTCGCGACGGCAAGGCAACCGGCTTGCCGAGCGGGCGGGTCGTACGCGGCCGAGCTTGGACCGGTCTGCCTGGCGGCGGCTGCCGCGCCGATAGTCGACAGTGGACCTGGGTCCACTAACGTAGCCTAGTGATCAGACGGAGGCGCGGTTATCGAGGTCAAGTCGATCTCGTCGAAACTCCGAATGCGGTCCGGCTCTCCCCGGGACATCGAATGAGGACCCCGGTCCACCCATACTGCCTGCATTCCAGCACCGCGGGCTGCCTCGACCTCGCCGTTATGATCGGATAGAAACAAGGCTGTCTCGGCGGGCAGGCCAATAGATCTCGCGATCGCACGGTACGACTCGGCCTCGAGTTTTGAACCCGTCGTCGTGTCGAAGTAACCGGAGAACAAGGCCGTCATATCCCCATGTTCTGTATGCGCAAACAGCAACCGCTGCGCCGTCACCGAGCCCGAGGAGTACACGTACAGTTTGAGGCCCCGCTCATGCCAGCGCGTGAGGGCACGTAGGGCATCCTGGTAAACGGGTGCGCACAGTGCGCCGCTGTCGAAACCCTTCTGCCAGATGAGGCCCTGTAGTTCCTTGAGGGGCGTGAGCTTTCGGTCGTCGTCCATCCAGCGCAGCAGCACTGCGATGAGCTGCTGCATGTCGAGCGTGGCGCTTCGTTCGATTTCGCGCACAGCCTCGACGATGTCATGGATGGCACCCGCATGCTCGCGCACGTAATCGGGAATGTGCTCGCGCGCGTACGGGTACAACTGTTCCTTGACGAACGCAATGCTGCTGGTCGTACCTTCGACGTCGACGATCACCGCACGAACACCGCTGAAATTCATGTCGAGGGTGGGTTAAAAGCGGGGAAGCGAGCGGCGATGGGATCGCCCGTGAACCGCGCCACCCAACCGTCGGGCGTGGTAAACATCCGAATTGCCGTAAAATCAGGTGCAGGGCCCATGTCGAACCAATGCCGCGTGCCGGCGGGCACACCAATTAGATCGTTGCGCTCGCACTGGGTCATGTAGACCTTTCCGCCGACGCGCAGGTAAAACATCGCCGCTCCCTCCACGAATAAGCGCACTTCGTCTTCGTCGTGCGTGTGTTCGCTCAGGAACTTTTCCCGCATTTGCGTTCTCTGCGGATTGTCAGGGCGACACCGTGCCACGTCCACGGACTGATATGCGTTTTCGCGCGTGAGCCGCTCGATGTCGGGCGCGTACAGCTCCAACACCTCGCGGTCGCTCGCATCCCTCGACAAGGGGCGCGTGGCGGGCCAGCGCTCGAATCGAACGCCGACGCGACGCAACGCAGCGGTGATCGCGGCCACGTCGGCGCTGTCGAACTCAGGTGTCAGCGGCGGATGTTCTGGATAAATGGTCAGGCGGGTCATAACCGTCCTCGAGGCGTTTGGGATGTAGCTGCCTTAGTTGTAGTTCACACGCCAACAGGTGCTCCATTGCTTCCACCACGCGCTCGGCCTCGTCGAGGCTTCTGCCCCAGGCATTCATGCCGTGCCCCCGAATCAGATAGGCGGGCGGTGGCACACCGCTCATGAGTCGGGTCGCAATGGAGCGGCTCAGTGCCGGGGTGTCTTGTGAGTTATCGAATATGGGGACGTCGATGCGAGCTTCGTGGGTGGTAATGCCGGGGAATGCCTTCAGCATTTCATACCCCTCCAGCGGCAGCAGCGTGGCTTTGGGCGATGACTTGGTCAGCGCCACCGCAGCGACCGAATGAACATGCAGAATGGCCTGCACGTGCGGATACAGACGGTAGAGCTGCACATGCAATGGCGTCTCCGCCGAGGGTACCCGATCGTCCAACGAGCGGCCGTCACTGTCCACCCGCATCACATCGGCGGCGCATAAACGGCCCTTGTGGGAGCCCGATACCGTGATCGCGATGCGGTCGTCACTGACCCGCAAGGAATAGTTGCCGGAAGTGGCAGCAGCCAGTCCACGCGCGTCGAGCCGACGTCCCACGGCGATTAGTTCAAGTGCGGCAGCATCCTCGGGTATGGGCATGTCAGGGGTATTATGCTTCGGCGCGCCGCTATCGTGTCAAAACTATGTCGGTGTGCAATGCGCGCATTGCGATGCTCTTACGGTTTAAGGTCAGTATTCGGGGTTATTAGTGAAATCGCTGCGGTTCATATATTCATGCATACTCCGAGTTCCACTGCTGGAGGGGTTTGCCCGTGCGTTTTTCCGATCTGATTCCGGGCCTGGTTGTACGTTCGCCGCCCCGCCTCGTCACACAGAAGGAAATGATCGAGTTCGCGTCTCGTTACGACCCGCAATGGTTTCACATCGACACGGCTCGTGCCTCTGAAGGCAGGTGGCGCGGGCTGATCGCCAGCGGATGGCATACCTGCGCCATCGCGATGGAGCTCATGGTAAAGAGTGTACTGTCAGGATCGGAGGCTTTCGGCTCGCCGGGAATCGACGCGATTAAATGGCAGCACCCCGTCCGCGGGGACGATACCGTTGCCTTGCATTTCGAGGTCTTACGCTCCAGCAAATCTCCCTCGAACCGCACCGGCATTATCTTATCCAAGTCGGAGTTATGGAACCAAAACGACCGACAAGTCCTCACGTTACAGGGAACCACACTGTTCGATTTGGGGCCTTCTCCGGGCGCCAAGCGAGGGCCCGGCGCCTGAGGGCGTCAGGCCTGCGCCAACTGCACGATGTCCTTCACCTCCAGGATCTGTTGACGGTAGCCTTTGCTGGCCGCGTTGATCATGGCCTGCCCGACTTCCTGCAGCGTACAAAAACCGGCCGGATAGAATGCCCGTCCGATGGGATAGAGCCAGGCGATCCACTTGTAGAAGCTTTTCAGATTTTTCTGTCCAGGCATGGCTTTCATAAAGCCGGGGCGGAACATGTACGATCGCTTGAATAGCCGCATCAACGCGTTCTCGGTAGCGCCTTTAACGCGGGCCCACGCGATCCGTCCTTGCTCGCTGCTGTCGGTACCTGCGCCGGTGACGTAGCAGAAGGTCAACTCCGGGTTACATTTCGCTAAAAGCCGGCCTACGTTCAGTGTGAGCTCATAGGTAATGTGCCTATATTCCTCGTTGCTCATACCCACCGAGGATGTACCCAGACAGAAAAAACAAGCGTCATATCCGATCAATTGCGGCTCGATGGGTGCGAGATTGAAAAAATCAGCATGAATAATCTCTCGCAGCTTTGGGTGAGTGAGTCCCCCAGCCCTTCGATTGATGACCAATACGAGATCCACATCGGGGTTGTCGAGGCACTCCAGCAGCACCCCTTCCCCGACCATTCCCGTCGTCCCGGTTATGATTACTTTGATGCTCATAAATCCATGCTGCCGGACGGCCCGGGGGAAGGGAAGAGGCTGAGATCGGCGACGATCAAGGCTCGGCAGTATCGGCGTAGACACTTTTCACGAACCCGGAGGCATTGGTGTCCGGCCAGTCGGGATGCTGTTTCTTCAGGGTCGCGCTCACTTGCTGTCCCGCCGCATCCGCCGCAATCCCCTGACGTTTGAGGGCGAGAGCCTGTAGACGAATCGCAGTGATGAGTTCGCGCTCGGCAGCGACGAGCGAGCCATCGCCCGGCGGGCTGTGGTCGGGCACGACGTGCGCCACGTTCAACGCTGCGATCTTATCCAGCACGCCGAGCCAGCTCGAGGGCGTGCCGCCGTCGCCAAAGATGAACGGTATGGTCCTGTTCTGCACCACATCGCCCGAGATCAAGGTGTTGTCCGGCTCGATCAGCGTGAGCTCATCCCCTTTCGTATGGGCTGCCCCGAGCCATAGCAGGCGGGCAGTAACCCCGCCCAAGTCGACGGTCGCTTCACGATCATAGGTCACATCCGGCTGACGCAACTCGACTCCCGCGAGCAGTTCCTTGTTCTGCGCCGACATACCGCGAAACATGTCGATCATCTCCGCTCCGTGCTGATCCATCTCTTCTTGTTGCGCGGCATCGCGTATCAAGATGGTGCCGGACGGAAAACCAGGCTCGCCTGTGGCGTGCTCGGGATGGAAGTGCGTAGTCGTGAGGAAGAGTTTCGCATTGTGCGGCGCGAGTTTCGCGGCAACGCGCGCGACAGTCGCTCCGTTTTTCGCTCCAAGCCCCGTGTCGACAATGAGGGTAGCGCGGCTGCCAACGACGATGGCAATGTTCGGAAATCCGGTAATTTCCCACACGTGCTCCGATATCCGGGTCGTACGCTCATCAAGCATCGGCTGATTCATGTGGGCCACCTGAGCCGGGGCGGGCAGAGCAGAGAGTAATAACAGAGCGAAAAACGGCAATCTCATACGCCTCCCGGTGAGTCCCATGGGTGTCGGAATCCCCCTAAGTATGCGTCGGAAAAGTCCTGTTGCGCCGATCCGCCTTTATGACGGGAACGCGGTGCATTAGATTGGCGTATCGGTACAGATATGCCAAGTAGCAATCCCCGCTCCACAGCGAGCATCCGCGGTCGCCCTCTGCACGCGATGCTCGTTCCCATTCCGATCGTTTGCTTCGTCGCTACGCTGGTTACGGACATTGTGTATTGGCAAACGGCGGCGATGCTCTGGGCGGATATCTCCGCCTGGCTGCTAATAATCGGCCTCATTGTCTCGCTATTCGCCGCGTCATTGGGATTGATCGACTTTTTCGGCGATCGACGCATTCGCGAGCTGCGCTCGGCCTGGATTCACGGACTCGGTAATATCGCGGTGCTCGTGCTCTCGATCTACAACGCAATGATTCATACCCGTGACGCTTATACGTCCGTCGTTCCCTCAGGCTTGATCCTATCGGCGCTGGTGGTCGTCATCTTGCTGGTGACCGGCTGGAATGGCTGGACCATGGTGTACCGTTACGGCGTCGGTGTGCGCCCAAAGGAGCCGCAATGAAGCCCGCCCGCCTCATCGCGGGTGCGATCCTCGGTCTCCTCGCGATAGCCGGTTGCGGGCCCGCCCCGATGGATCCGCAACGTCAAATCGGTGCGCATCCCTACTTGCCCCCCATCCACCAGTATCTGTTACCACAGATGCATGTCGCCAAAGTGGTGGGGTGGAACGGTGCGATGCCAATCGCGGCGCCCGGCTTGAAAGTGCAGCCGTTTGCGACCGGTCTCGCGAATCCGCGATCCCTGTATGTATTGCCGAACGGTGATGTGCTCGTGGTCGAGACCGGTGGGCCGCCCGGCCCAGTCAGCCGACCCAAAGAGATTGTCATGAACTGGGTGGAGAAAATGGCGCATTCCCGGACCAAGCCCGGTCAGCGCATCCTTTTATTTCGCGACACTCAGGGCGACGGTAGACCGGATCAGCCGACGGTGTTTCTCGATCATCTCAATTCTCCCTTTGGCGTCGTGCTGGTTGATAACGATCTGTATGTCGCCAACACCGATGCGGTGCTCCGATTTCCCTACACCACCGGCCAGACGCAGATCAGCGCACCCGGCGTAAAGCTGTGCGACCTGCCGGGTGGGCCGATCGACCATCACTGGACGAAGAGCCTGACCGCCAGCCCGGACGGAACGCAGCTCTATGCGGGCGTGGGCTCCAACAGCAACATCATGGAGAACGGGCTTGAGGCCGAGGTCGACCGCGCGGCTATTTGGCAGATCGATCGGGCCACCGGCGCGCACCGCGTCTATGCCACGGGGCTGCGAAATCCAAACGGACTGCAGTTCGAGCCGCAAACCCACACGCTCTGGGCCGTCATCAATGAGCGCGACGAGCTCGGCCCGGATTTGGTACCCGATTATTTGACCTCCGTGCGGGACGGCGGATTCTACGGTTGGCCTTACAGCTACTATGGCCAACATCTTGATCCGCGTGTTCGCCCGCAGCGCCCGGATCTCGTCGCGCGGGCGATAATGCCTGACTATGCTCTGAGCTCGCACGTCGCGCCGTTGGGGCTCGTCTTTTACACAGGGACGAATCTGCCGGCGCACTACCGTGGAGGCGCCTTTGTCGGCGAGCACGGAAGCTGGAATCGGCCCGTGCTGAATGGTTACAAGATCGTTTACGTGCCGTTCGCCAACGGCCAACCAACGGGGCCGGCAGAGGATGTCGTCACGGGCTTCCTCATCGAGGGTGACAAAGCGCGCGGCCGGCCAGTCGGGCTCGCGGTGGACCGCCAAGGCGCCCTCCTGATCGCCGACGACACGGGAAATAGTGTCTGGCGAGTCTCGGCGGCCGCGCCGTGAGGTTTATTAGTCATGAGAGGAGCTGAACGTGCCTGCTTACCTGATCGCGATCTGCCGGGGCGTCTCTGATCGTGCGCGACTCGAACAATATTGGGCTCATTCGAGACCGACCTTCGAGGGCTTCGACGTCAAGCTGCTCGCGGTCTATACACGGGTAAAGCCGCTCGAGGTGCGTAATCCGGTCGAAGGCGTCGTCATGATCGAGTTTCCGTCGATGGACGAGGCGATGCGATGGTATGAAAGCCCGGCCTACCAAGAAGTACGGCGGTACCGAATAGGTGCCGCCGAGTTCGAGATTGTTTTGGTCGACGGCGGCCTCGTCGAGGGCAAGGGTCGAATGCCGCATATCCAATGAACAAGTGTGCTATCGCTGGGCCGTGGATGTCACCGAGCGCAGTGACCGCGTATGACAGACGTCAGCCACGAAGGACCCCAATCGGCGTACGAATGGCCATAGGCAGCTGATTGCAAGTAATATTCAGGTCTTAGACCAGCATTGGCCAAGTCAGCCCGCGACCTCATGAACGTCAAACTGTTTAAGACATCGGGCCTTCTTCGATGCTGACTGCTCATGCCGTTGGGGCTTCCCATAGAGGAGCGCGCCAGCCTGGGGCCTTCTGGATCGACCTGTTGAATCCGACCGCAGAAGAAATTGCGCAGGTCGCGGCTCGACTATGAGATCGCGGTGCCGTCGCGGGAGTCGTTGCAGGAGATCGAAACCTCGAGCCGCCTGCGAGCGCTCGGACAAGTGCTGTACGTCAGCATGCCGCTGGCCATACAAGATGAGAGCGCCGGGTTTGCGCCGGTGCCGCTCGGATTTGCTCTTTCGGCGAAGGTCCTGGTCACGGTGCGCTATTCGGAGGTTCCCGCCTTCACTCAGGTCGAGGCGCGAATTGGACAGAAGCAAGACGCCGGCAGTACCCAGGTGTTCTGTGCACTCATCGAGGCCATGGTCGACTTCGCTGCTGACAGACTCGAGAAATTGAGCGGCGATCTGGCGGTAGTCTCGGCGCGCGCATTTGGTCGCCAGACCCCTTCGCAGCAGCACGATAAACGAATCTCACCGGGGTTGCGCGAGTGCCTCAAGGCAATCGGGATCGCGGGCGATCAGTTGTCCCACAGTCGCGAAAGCATGCTTGGATTGCAGCGTATCATCGGGTTCATTCTGAAGATGGCGACCGACTGGTTGCTGCCGGAGGAAAAGACGCGCTTGAGCACGGCGCAGCAGGACCTCGTCTCGTTGGTCGATTTCGAGGCGCATCTGGCCGGCAAGTCGCAATTTCTCTTGGACGCCATTCTCGGTTTCATCAACACCGAACAGAATGAGATCTTCAAGGTATTGACCATCGTCTCGGTGGTGGGAATTCCGCCTACGCTGATTGCCAGCATGTACGGCATGAACTTCCACGATATGCCGGAATTGGGCTGGCGCTGGGGCTATCCGTACGTTCTTACGCTCATCGCATTAAGCGTCCTCCTGCCGATCTTGTGGTTCAAACGTCGAGGCTGGTGGTGAGGCGTTCCGAGGAGTCATGCGCATGGCTTCGATGAAGAGTAAGCTACGCGTTTGCGTGCATCGCTCGAGCTTGGGGGAGTAGCGGCTGGTGACTGAGCCTTGGTGTGTAATTCTGGCGAGTCGGGAAGATCCGAGCCGTATCCCCGCTCGACTGCCAAGCAAGCGCGATCCTTTGGCTGCTACCGTGCGTCGTGCCGCCACGGTCACTTCACTCGACCGGATCGCTGCGGTCATCGCGGCCCCAGCCGACCCGTGGCGGCAGACCCCGTTGCAAGAGCTGGCTACGCGCAATCTGTTCGTTCAGCCCGAGCACCGAGGAACGGCATACGAGGTATTGCTAGCGCTGCTATTACTCGAAAGCAGTGTCGCTCCGACGACTCCGGTGTTTTTCCTTCCCGCAGACCATGTCGTCGACGATGAAGACGTAATGACGAACGCTCTGACGACCATGATCGAATGGATCGCTGAGGAACCTGGTCCTGTCTACCTGTTGGGCGCTCTTCCGCAAGGACCGCACGACCAGTTGGGCTATATCGTTCCCTGGCACGATGCCATCCTCATGCCGACGGGCGTCTACGAATTCGTCGAGAGGCCCAATATCTACCGAGCGCGCAGACTGATCAACGCCGGCGGCCTATGGAATACCTTTATATTCGGTGGAAGTTTCGCCTCCCTAATGGGGCTATTCCCACCGCGATTTGCCGCCACCATTGCAGATCTTCGCGCCGCGCTGCTGTCCGACAATATCGTTGAGCTCGCGCGGCTATACGATTACCTCACGCCCGTAGATTTTTCGCAGGACTTGCTCGCCAGGCAGACCGATCAGCTGAGAGTGCTGCGACTGCTACGCTGCGGCTGGTGGCCTTTGAAATCGCCTACGCTGAATCGCTCCCTTAACAGCGCATAACTATCGCGAGCGGTGCGCTGTCAGAGAGCCCTTACGCGCAGCATGGTAAGAATGGCATTCATTCAAGCTTGTTGCGGTGCTAACGTCCATTCAGCAAAGCGACAATGATTGGGCCCGTATGCGCAGATACATTCTTGTTCTCACGGTATCTTTAGCTGCGCTCGCGGCGGTGGGGGCGACGGCAGCGAACGCTCCGCAGAACATCGCCGGGAAGACGGTGGAGTGCCCGGGCGCCCAATCGCGGCCCTGCGACGCCGACTCATGCGCGTACCGCTGCGAGCTGATCCTGCGGCTGCCGGTCGGCGCGACTTATGTCGGTACGCACTACTTCACCTCCGCCGACTACCCCAACGATCGCGGCGCGCCCTACGAGACGGGGCTGAAAGAACTGCCCAAAGCACGTTTTGCGCAGGCCGTGCACGCACTCAATCAAAATCACGAGGACGTGGTCACGGTGTACTTTTACAATCGAGCGGATCACACACGCCAAGTCGCAATTAGTGTGGACTACACCTCTCGCTGACTCGCGCTCAGCAATTCGCGAGACACTGCCGGCTCTGGCGCTCGGCCGTCTCGGCACGCTCAAGTGTCCGCTGCTGTCCGGCGGACACTGTCCGCGATCGCGCCGCGACTGGACAATTGCAGCTAACGGGTGCTAAATCAGTTACTTAGCGAGTATTCATACCTGGCATGGCGCTTGCTTCGGTAAGAAGCCGAGAGAGATATTTAGCCGACGATGACCGCGATCGGACCCCGTAGGAGCCTGGCATGCATGCTCAAATCGCATCGAAGATTACCGCGTTCGCCATCGCCATCATGCTGAACAGCCTGTTGATCGTGGGAGTGAGCTTGATCGTGGGAGTGAGCTACCTGTCCCGCGAACCTAAGCATGAATGTGCGAAAGCGACCGCATCAGGCGATTGGGCCGATCCGCCGCCTGTCCCGATCAGAGTGTGACCGCCGTGCGCTCCCTGCAATGAGGCATTAAGGGACGTTAGATGTCCTCGGCAATCCAATCCGCAGGATCGAGAGAGCTCATTTCATCTGCACGTTGTTTCCGGCGATTGATCACCATTTGGCCATGCAGGCGGACAATCGCCCGACTTCCGGTGCGCGTGTGGACCCAAGGAAATGCCGCGTGGATAAAGCACGCCATTGAGCCACGCAACATTGCCCAACCGAATTTCAGCGCGTGGTGACCATGCTCGAGATACGTTTCGCCCACCGAAGACGGATGTTCACAGAACCGGCGGCGAATGGAGCCAAGTGTCACAGCCATATACCTCAGTGTGTGGATTCGCCAAGAGTAATGAACTCCGCGGGTTATGCAGCCGCCGCGAGCGGCTGAGAGTCGAAGTAAACGTGATCGGGCGTCTTTCGGTCAAGTGATGTGTGCGGACGCCGGCTGTTGTAGAAGGAAAAATAGCGTTGAATGCCTGCCTTGGCCGCCGCGACGGAGTCGTACGCTGCAGATAGACCTCTTCGTACTTAACCGACTTCCACAACCGCTCGACGAACACGTTGTCGCGCCACGCACCGCGTCCATCCATGCTGATGCGGATTTGGTTTCTCTGCAGCACATCGATGAAGCTTGCTGCGGTAAATTGCGAGCCCTGGTCCGTGTTGAAGATCTCCGGCGCACCATAGCGGCTGATAGCTTCCTCCAGCGCTTCGACGCAGAAGTCCGCCGTCATGCTGTTGGAGACCCGCCAGCTCAAGACCCTGCGGCTGAACCAATCGATCACCGCAACTAAATACACAAAGCCGCGCGCCATCGGGATGTACGTCACGTCGGTCGACCAGACTTGATTGGGTCGATCGATGGTCAGGTTTCTCAGCAGATACGGATAAATCGCATGTCGCCGATGCCGTCGGCTCGTGATGGCGCGCCGGTAAATCGCCTCGATGCCCATCTTTCGCATCAGTGTCGCAACGTGTTTGCGCCCGATCGCGATGCCTTCGAGGCGAAGCATATGCGCAGCATCCGGCTGCCCAGGAACGGCCACTGCAGGTGCAGCTCATCGATGCAGCCCATGGTTCAATTGTTGCACGTCCCTCGGTCGTAGATCGACGCACGCGAGAGTTGCAAGATCACCGCCTACGCGTGAGGCTCAATCCATGGTCGGGGTTGATCATCGCTTGGCGCTCGATCCGGTGACCGTCCGAGCGCGCCGACTAAAAAATCGTTCTCAAGCGCGAGTTGTCCGATTTTCGCATGCAGAGTTTTGATGTCAGGGCCGGCCTCTGCTGCCTGTCCCGAACCGTTAAAGGCATCCGCCGCTCGCTCCAGCAACTGGTTCTTCCATTGAACGATCTGATTCGGATGAACATCGAACCGCGTGGCCAACTGCGCCAGGTCTCTTCGCCCTTGATCGCAGCCAGCGCCACTTTGGCTTTAAATGCCGCAGAATGATTGCGGCGGATCTCTCGTCATGGCTCTCCTTCCTTTCAAGCGATATCCTCGCCTGTAATGAACGGAGTTGCCACTTATCCCGTTGTCTCAAAGAGTGGTCCAGCTCTGCCGTCACGGATTGTGTAGCGAATCGAGGCAAATCCCTTCGGCTCCTCGATCGGATCGCCGTCCAGCACCCTGAGAACCAACGCCGCGAACGCGTCGGTCGTATCATAGTGGTATCGCCAGGCGTTGACTCGCTGAGGATTAGCTTGCTGATTATAATTATCTTTTCAGCTGCGGCGAAATGTAAAGGCGCGCGATGAATAAAATTACGCCGAGAGATTTTCGAAATGCCTTTCTTGCCGTCATGCAAGCGGAGCGCGACGACTTTCGTACGGCGGTCGGTTATGAGACCAAATCGTATAACTTCTTCATGCGAACCACCATTTACCCGAGAGTCGCCCGACAACTGGGCCTGCTGGCATGGAACAAGGAGTACTACACGCTCGACGGCATGCTGTACGAGGAGCGCGGCGTAGACAACACCGGGAAGTACGCCACCTACGCGAATTGGATTTCCGTTGCAATCGAGCACGAGAACGACAGTTCTCGCGTGCACGAAAAGATGAATAAGCTGCAGTCGTTCAACGCGCCGCTGAAAGTGTTGATCACGTATGCAGCTGACGATGCGACCGACGCCCTGCTTCGCAAGTGCGAGAATCTTATAAAAAGCGCTGACGTGTTTAACGACGTTGCGACGCTCCGTCAGCAACTCGTCATTTTAGGGACACCGAAAACGGTTCGCGAATGGCATTTCTACGCCTACGAAAACGGCGGCTTTGTGCTGATGTTGCCCAATTAAGGGCGCCGGGCACGTACGCAGCTGCGCCTCGGTCCAGCATTCCGAGTCTTCACAACATCTTAATGCCGACAGCAGGACAATTGGTTGCTGGAGGAAATTTGCCATGACTGAACACACCCATCATCAGGCCGCCCGCTCGAGCGAAGAGTGCACGGTGAGTAAGAGTCAGCTGCTGCGTTTCATTGAGGCGAAGTTCCAGGCGGCCGACCGTGACCAAGATGGTCTCCTGACCGTGACGGAACTCGGGAATTTCCTTCGATTCCTCTCCCGCCCAGACTTGCGATCCCTTCGTGCTTGGGACCGATCCCGGTAGTCGCAAGCGCGGAGGGCACCGGTGGACCGATTAACAGCGTTTGGTCTTTTTGCAGTCTCGGCCATGCTGGTGACCTATGCGCTCGAGAGTCGCAGCCCTTGGTTCGTCCTTGCATTCGCCGGAGCGTGTGTTCTCGGTTCAATTTATGGCTTTCTGCAAGGTGCATGGCCTTTCGGGCTCGTGGAAGCGGTGTGGGCTATGGTGGCCTTGTATCGTTGGCGAGTAAGACGCATGCCCAACATCTGAGGCTCTGGTTATCAGGGGTAGTGCGGCATCTGCCGGCATTGAGGCTCAGCGTGGTTGCTGGTTTCCGCTGTTTCATGCGTAACGGATAGGGTGCGATCTGCAATACGTCCGACACCCGTCGGGCGCAGAGTCATACCGTCGAGCGACCCGCAGCAAGCGAATGTCCTCTGAGGAGACCGTTCCATGGCACCGTCAACGCAGCTCCGCATCCCGGCCAGCGAAGAAGAATTCGCCGATATCCCCGCAATCCAGCTGAAGGTCTCGCGCGTCGCGCTGGGGACCTGGGCCATGGGCGGTTGGATGTGGGGAGGAACCGACCGGCGCGAATCCATCGCCACGATACGGGCCGCGTTGAATCAAGGAATCAACCTGATCGACACGGCGCCAGTCTATGGTTTCGGCGTGTCCGAAGAGATCGTCGGTGAGGCTCTCGAGGGCGTGCGCGCCCGGGCCGTGATTGCCACCAAGACCGGCCTGGAATGGCGTGATGGGAAGGTCTATCGCAATGCGACACGTGAGCGAATCATGAAGGAGGTCGATGATTCGCTGCGCAGACTGCGTACCGATTATATCGACATCTATCAGGTCCATTGGCCCGACCCCGCGGTCCCGGTCGAGGAAACCGCCGACGCCATGCGGGCACTGTACGAGGCAGGAAAGATTGGCGCTATCGGCGTCAGCAATTTCTCGGTCGCCGAGATGGAGCGCTTTCGCCAGGTGGCACCCCTGCACGTACTGCAGCCTCCCTACAATCTCTTCGAGCGTGCCATCGAGACGGACATTCTGCCCTATGCTCGCGCCAATCACATCGCGACGCTCGGTTATGGAGCGCTGTGTCGCGGCTTGCTCAGCGGGCGCATGCGCACCGAAACCTCGTTCGACGGTGACGATCTGCGACGCATAGACCCGAAGTTTCGGCCGCCGCGCTTTGCGCAGTATCTGCAGGCCGTGCGGCAGCTCGATGAGTTCGCGCAGCGCCGTTTCGGCCGGCGTGTGATTCAACTGGCGGTGCGTTGGATGCTCGACCAAGGAATCAGCGTCGCGCTCTGGGGAGGCCGTCGTCCCGACCAGCTCGAGGCGGCGCTCGGTGTCGGCGGATGGTCACTGCAGCCGTCGGACCGGGAGCAGATCGAGCGTATCTTGAGCACGGCGATTCTTGATCCGGTCGGCCCGGAGTTCATGGCGCCTCCGCAACGTCCGGAGACCGCGCGATGAGAGCGACGGCATGAGCACTGGATGATATTCTGTGAATCATGTCTTATGACCCGCAAAACGTGTTTGCACGGATTCTTCGCGGCGAATTGCCCTGCGTGCGGCTTTTCGAGAACGAGTACACGCTCGCATTCATGGACCTCATGCCGCAGTCCGAAGGGCATGCGCTCGTGATCACGCGTGAGGCGGCCGAAACTCTGTTCGATCTGTCGCCTGAAGGTGCCGCCGCCTGTATGCGCGCCACACAGCACGTGGCCGCGGCGGTAAAGCGAGCCTTCGACGCGCCGGGCATCATGATCACCCAGGTAAATGGTTCGGCGGCGGGTCAGACGGTCCCGCATGTGCACTTTCATATCATTCCCCGCCGTCCGGGAGAACAGCTGCTCATGCATGCCGCCGTCAAAGCGGATCCGGAGGTCCTGCGCCAGCAGGCCGAGCGTATTCGGCGCTGGCTGTAGGTTCGACATTGTGGTCATTGCCCGGAGCGTACCGTGAACGATTCGTCGAATTATCTTCCCCCAAAAGTCTGGACATGGAACAAGGCCAACGGCGGCCAGTTCGCCGGCATCAACCGCCCGGTTTCCGGCGCGACACAGGAGAAAGAGCTGCCCGTGGGGCGCCATCCGTTGCAGCTTTACTCGCTCGCGACGCCGAACGGAGTGAAGGTCACGATCATGCTCGAGGAGCTGTTAGCGCTCGGGCGCTCCGGTGCCGAATACGATGCGTGGCTCATCAATATCATGGATGGTGATCAGTTCGGTAGCGGTTTTGTGGCCGTGAATCCGAATTCCAAAATTCCGGCGCTGTTGGATCGCAGCGGCGAGAAGCCGATTCGTGTCTTTGAGTCCGGGGCGATACTCTTGTATCTCGCCGAGAAGTTCCAGGCCTATTTGCCCACGAGCATCGCCGCGCGCGCCGAGTGTCTGTCGTGGTTGTTTTGGCAGATGGGAAGCGCGCCGTTCCTCGGCGGTGGATTTGGTCACTTCTATGCGTACGCGCCGACCAAGATCGAGTATGCGATTGATCGATTCGCGATGGAGGTGAAGCGTCAACTCGACGTCCTCGATCGTCGACTCGGAGAGTCCGAGTACATTGCGGGCGACAGCTACACGATCGCCGACATGGCGATCTTCCCCTGGTATGGGGGACTGGTGAAAGGCTGGCTGTATAGCGCGGCCGAGTTTCTTTCAGTGGATGACTACAAGAACGTGCAGCGCTGGGCCTCCTCGGTCTTCGCCAGACCTGCCGTGCAGCGCGGGCGCATGGTCAACAGAACCTTCGGGGAGCCCGCCAGTCAGTTGCACGAGCGCCATGCGGCGAGTGACTTCGACACGAAGACACAGGACAAAATCGCCGGGTAGGCAGGCGCCGGGCAACTCGCGCAGTGCTGAAGCTCGGCGAATTGCGCTTTCCCTCTGTTAAGAAAAGCTAAACGCGCAGTGAGGAATTGCGTTTGTTGTACCTGGGCGAGCGGCGCAATCTGCCATCGTTCGATCAATTCAACTGCGGAGAATGCACATGAAGAACGAGATACTCTCAGTACGGCTTGCCCAGGCGGCTCTTGCGGTCGCGGCGACGGTCGCTTCCGGAGTGGTGTTGCAGTTGGCGCTGGTGTTTGGGTAACCGAGCATGCCGGCCGTCGTTGCGAAGCTCAAGAGGTCTCGCGCCCTATGCGGCCATCAGTGTGGTGCTGCCCGGGGGCTCCCTCATCGCGCTGTCATTGTGGCTTTATCGGCGGGTGCAGTGGCGCCGACTCTCGGTCCGGCGCGTGTTCAGTTACTTGCGATTGCGCTTGGAAGCATCGGCTCGTCGATGTCAACGCCGCAACTCTTACAGTGAATCGGTTTGCCGATCAGGCGCCGATTCGCGGGGCGCGTAGTGGCGAGGCCCATTCCCTTCCTACACCTCGGGCAGGGAATCCGCTTCAGGAAAACGAGATGGCTTGCCGCTAGGGCCAGCGATAAGGTTTCCACTGCATAGAGGGTGATGGGGTTGTGCGGCTGGAGACTGAGGTAGCCGCAATAGAAAAAATTCGCCGCGGCGACACACCACAGGAGGTTGAGCCACGCCCCTCGTCGGGTCCAATATTGCCGAATTGTCATGACGGTCGATCGTACGCGGCAGGATTCGGACCGTACTGTGCTGTGCTGCTCGACTCTGGCGCCGGCCCGACGATCGGCACGGCAGCGGCGCGATGTGCATCGCAGCACGAATGCGATCCAGGTAATTTTGACGCCAAAGGAAGGCTTGCATACGATGGATTGAACGTACACCGCTGGGAAGAATAAATGCCCCAGGATCGGTCGGGCGCGTTGGTGCACGAAGCTTATCTGCGCCTCGCCGCGCAGCGGGGTTATCGAACGCAGATGACTTACTGGCCGACCGCGATCTCAAGGAGCTGCAATCCGCTCCCCATTTCCAGGAGCTCGTCGCCTCCCTGCGTCATTAGAAACCCATAGGATGAGTGCCAGGAGAGCTGCTTGCATGGGCAGGCGCACGACCAGGATCCAGTACGGAATCCGGAATAGCTCGGGCTTTTGCAGCATGTAGATGTTGGCGGGCGTCACGGCGATCGTGAGCGCGAAGAGCCCCCAGCCCGCCGCGCGCCGTGTCCGCTCGAACAGCAAACCCACCGCTCCGAGCAGCTCGAACACGCCGGTGATCAGCACCGTCGCATGATGCCAAGGAATATACGCCGGGACGATGCGTTCCTCGACTCGCGTGAAGGCAAAGTGTGCGATCCCGCCGAGGGCGAACCAGAGGAACACAAATGCGAGGCCAAGCCGTCGGCCGAAGTTGCGCGGTCGTCATCGCGAGCGATGCTAAACCTGACGTTGCTCAGGCCGCGCGTGAAGGCTGATCGCTTGCCCCTCGAGGCGGCGTGACTGTTTCGCGGGGAGCCACGGTCTCGGCCGCCGCCTTGAAAGCGGTCCGCTGTATCCAGGCGTGCAACGCGACGGCGCCGAGCACGATGGGTAGCCCCACGAGCACGTTGGAGGAGAACGATTCGTGACCGAGCCACCATCCCACGAATAGTGCGACGGGCGGATTGACGTAGGCATACGTCGCCGCGAGCGTCGGCGATACGCGCTCGACGACGTAACGATAAGCGGAAAAAGCGATGAGCGATCCGAATACGACGAGGTAGCCCCACGCCCACCAAACCTTCGGCTCGGTCGGCACGGTCCAGTGCTCTCCGAGCGCGGCGCTGACGATGAGCGCAATGATCCCGGCCGACAGCATCTCGGCGCCGAAACCCGTGGGTCCGTGTGGCAGGTCGAGCCGGCGGGATAGGACCGTGCCCAAAGACCAGCAAGTCGCGGCGCATAGAATGAGTGCCGTGCCGGGGAGACTTCCGTGCAAATCACGGCCCATGAGCATGACCGCGACGCCGACGGCGCCGAGACCGATGGCGAGCCACTCCCAGCGGCGCGGCCATTGGCCGAGTGCGCCGCTCCACAAGGCGGTGGCGAGCGGCGTGACGCTGATCAGCGCAACGGTTGCGCCGGAGCTGACCCAGCGTTCGGCAACCGCCACGCCGCCGTTTCCTGCGACGAGCAGTAAAAACCCGAGAAGCGCCGCGTTCCGCCACTGATTGAGCGTCGGCATCCGCTTTGCGCGGAGCATTTGCGCGAGCATCAAGGCGCCCCCCGCGAGCATGAAGCGCGTGCCGACCAGGAAGAAAGGCGCAACTTCGGCGACGCCGACCTTGATGGCGAAGTAGGTCGTACCCCAGATGATATACACCGCCAGCAGGCACGCTCCGATCATCCAAGGCGAGGTCCTCTGGCGGCGACTGTTGTTGTCGACATGGCGGCTCCCTGCTTATCGTGCCTTGGATAATAGCCGCGGATTGGCGGCCATGCCTTCCTCATCTATAAGCTATAAATGAGTTATGGCTTAGATTATGAAGCCACAAGTCCGGTGAGGTCTTTCATTATGGATGCACTGGATCTCAAGATTCTTGCGAAACTGGACGCCGAGGCACGGCGTCCCTACGCCGAGATAGCGCGCGAGCTGGGCGTCTCGCAGCCGACGGTCGCCGACAGGCTCCGGCGGCTCGAGACCCGCGGCATCGTACGTGGCGCCATGCTGTGTTTGGACCATGCGCGGCTGGGGTTCAACATCAGTGCCTTCGTCCGGCTGCGGGCGAAGCCGACGCAAAAGCGCGGTCTCGGCGATATTGCGCGCGCGATGCCGCAGGTCATCGAAATGCACAGCGTGACCGGAGACGACTGCATGGTGGCGCGCGTCGTCGCCCGCTCGGTGACGGAGCTTGCCGAGATCCTGCAACGGCTTACGGTGGCTGCGGATTCGAGCACCTCGGTGCTGCTCGAAACCATCATCCCTTTGCGCAATCCATTGCCGGCCCAGCCGACTGTCGCCGCCGTGGCCCCCGCGAGGCGCGCGAAGCGCAAGGCGCGGCTGCGCGTGTGAGACTCGCGCTGCGATAGGGCGGCATGTGATGATGAGGCGTGATCGTGCATCTCATCGACGGTACCTACGAGTTGTTCCGGCATTTCTACGGACTGCGGCGTTTTACCAAGGGCGAGGACCGGCCTCGCGGCGCGGTGGTCGGTGTGCTCAACACGGTTCTGCAGATGATCGAACAGGGCGCGACGCATCTGGGCGTCGCCACCGACCATGTGATCGAATCCTTCCGCAACGGACTGTGGAGCGGCTACAAGACGGGCGAGGGGATCGAGCCGGCGCTGCGCGCGCAATTCGAGCCCCTGGAGGAGGCACTCGCTGCGATGGGGATCGCGACGTGGCCCATGATCGAGCTCGAGGCCGACGATGCGCTCGCTTCGGCGGCCGCGCTTGCCGCAGCCGACGCTCGGGTGCAAAAGGTCTCGATCTGGACGCCCGATAAAGATCTCGCGCAATGTGTGCGCGGCGAGCGGGTCGTACAAGTCGACCGCAGGAGCAACAGCATTCGCGATGCGGCGGGCGTGCGCGCCAAGTTCGGCGTCGGGCCGGAATGGATTCCGGATTATCTCGCACTGGTGGGGGACAGCGCGGACGGCTATCCGGGTCTTGCGGGTATCGGTCCCAAAGGCGCCGCGAGACTCATCGAGCGCTATGGATCCCTCGAGGAGTTCCCCGGCGGAGATCTTGGGAGAACGGCGAGATCTCGCGCTTCTGTTCAAACGGCTTGCGACTCTGCGCAGCGATGCGCCGCTGTTCGCGCGCGTCGAGGAACTCGAGTGGCAAGGGCCCACGGCGCGTTTCGCCGCGTGCGCCGCAGGACTGGGTGATGAGCGCCTGGCGCGCCGCGCCGACGCGGCACAGGCGCTAATGAGACCATAGAAACTATTTAAATATCAATTATATACGACTATTATAGTCGAAATAACATCATTATGGATCTGCGCGGTGTGGAGAGCATCGCAGCTTATGATGTGAATCGGCTTTTCTGATGATGCGCCCGCAACCGCGTTGTTATGATCGAAAAGAAGCTGTATCGCGATGCGCGCGAGCCACGACGGCTCGCCGGGGGAGATCATGGATATCCACGAGTACCAGGCGAAAGAACTGCTGTCCGGGTTCGGCGTCAATGTGCCGCCCGGCGGGGTGGCCTACAGCCCGGAACAGGCGGTCTATGTGGCGACGGAGCTCGGCGGCTGGCACTGGGCCATCAAGGCGCAGATCCACGCCGGCGGCCGCGGCAAGGCGGGCGGCGTGAAACTGTGCCGCACGTACCAGGAAGTGGCTGCTGCGGCCAAGGGGATGCTCGGCGCGGTCTTGGTCACCGCGCAGACCGGCCCGGCGGGCAAGGCCGTTCACCGGCTTTACGTGGAGAAAGCCGAGCCGTACGTGCGCGCGCTTTATCTGGGGTTCGTGCTGGATCGCAAGATCGAGCGCATTCGCGTCATCGCCTCGACCGAGGGCGGCGTGGAGATCGAGGATCTCGCGGCGGCCCGGCCCGAGACCATATTGCAGCAGCAAGTCGATCCCGCCGTCGGGCTGCAGGCATTCCAGGCGCGCGAGCTCGCCTTCGGACTCGGCCTCAACATCAAACAAGTGAGTCAGGCCGTGACCACGATCATGGGCTGCTACCGCGCATTTCGGGATCTCGATGCGACCATGGTCGAGATCAACCCGTTGGTCGTCACCAAGGATGACCGCGTGCTTGCGCTCGATGCCAAGATGTCGTTCGACGACAACGCGATGTTCCGGCGACCGCGCGTGACGGAGATGCGCGATGCCGCGGAGGAGGATCCGCGCGAGACGCAGGCCGCCGAGCTCGGTCTCAACTATGTCGGCCTCAGCGGTAATATCGGCTGCATCATCAACGGTGCCGGTCTCGCCATGGCGACCATGGACGTCATCAAGCACGCGGGCGGCGAGCCCGCCAATTTCCTCGACATCGGCGGGGGCGCCTCGCCCGAGCGTGTAGCGGCGGCGTTCAATCTCGTGCTGTCCGATCGTAACGTCAAGTCGATCCTCGTCAACATTTTTGCGGGCATCAATCGCTGCGATTGGGTCGCGCAGGGGGTGGTGCAGGCGGCGCAGGGTCTGCGCGTGCCGCTCGTCGTGCGTCTGGCCGGCACCAACGTCGAGGAGGGAAGGCGCATCATCGCGGGCGTGCGGCCTGCCGATCATCTCGGCAGAGACATTGGCGGAAGCGGCCGAAAAAGCCGTCGCCGCCTCGCGCACGGAATCATTGCGATGAGCATCTTGATCGACGAGACCACACGCGTGATCGTGCAAGGCTTCACCGGCGACAAGGCGAGCTTTCATGCCAAGGAGATGATCGCCTACGGGACAGCGGTGGTCGGCGGCGTGACGCCGGGCAAAGGCGGCCAGAGGCACCTCGATCGGCCGGTCTTCAACACGGTGAAGGAGGCGGTCAACGCCACCGGCGCGGAAGCGAGCCTGGCATTCGTGCCGCCGCCCTACGCGGCCGATGCTCTGATGGAGGCAGCGGATGCGGGATTGCGGCTCGTCTGCATCATCACCGATGGCATTCCGGCCCAGGACATGATGCGCGTCAAGCGCTATCTGCGTCGCTACCCGAAAGCCGAGCGCACCACGGTCGTTGGCCCGAACTGCGCCGGCATCATCAGCGCGGGCCGGGCCATGCTCGGCATCATGCCAGGGCACATCTACATTCGCGGCAACGTCGGCATCGTGTCGCGATCGGGGACGCTTGGATACGAAGCGGCGTCACAGATGAAGGCTCTCGGCATCGGCGTCACCACCAGCGTCGGTATCGGCGGCGACCCCATCAACGGCAGCTCCTTCTTGGACCACCTGATGTTGTTCGAACAGGACCCGGAGACTCACGCGGTGGTCATCATCGGCGAGATCGGCGGACCGCAGGAAGCGGAGGCAGCCAAATGGGTGCAGGAGCACATGACCAAGCCGGTCGTCGGCTATGTGGCGGGCCTCACCGCGCCCAAGGGGCGACGCATGGGGCATGCGGGCGCGATCATTTCGGCCGAGGGCGATAGCGCTGCCGAGAAGACCGAACTCATGAAGTCTCACGGGCTGCTGGTGGCGCCGAGCGCGGCGCAACTCGGCGCGACCACCGCTCTCGCGTTACGCAAGGCGCGGCGCTAGCGGGTTCATGAACGCGCCCCAGGTCCAGTCGGGCGGAAATTTCTCGCGCGCCGAGCTGCTTTTCGATCTGCTGGTGGAGGTGGTGAGACGCTACGAGCCGGCGGTTGCCGCGGTGCTGCGGGAGGAGCGCGACACCGCGGGAATGCCGGCGGTGTTGCTCGCGCGAACCCTGCAGGCCCAAGGCATCTGGTTCCAGCTGCTCGCGATCGCAGAACAGAACCGTGACATGCGCAATCGGCGCGAGCGCGAGCGCGAGCGCGGCTACGGTCAGCTGCGCGGCACGTTTGCCGGCGTGTTCGCGACCGCGGCGCGCGAGGGCATTTCGGCTGCCGAGGTGCGCGAGGTGCTGGGCGCGTTGCACGTGCGGCCGGTGATCACGGCGCATCCGACGGAGGCCAAGCGCGTGACCGTCATGGAACGTCATCGGCGCATCTATCTCAAGCTTCTCGAGCTCGAGTCACCGCGCTGGACCGACCGGGAGCGCGATGAGCTCATTCAGGGATTGCGGGATGAAATTGAGCTCTTATGGCTCACGGGCGAGCTCAAGCTCGAGAAGCCCACGGTCGAGCAGGAGGTGGCGTGGGGTCTATATTTTTTCAATGAGAATCTGTTCGACGTCGTTCCGCAGATGCTCGCCAAGGTGCACAGCGCCTTCGTCAAACAGTTCCCGGGCGAGCCGCTCGACGTGCCGGCGTTTTTCCAGTTCGGATCTTGGATTGGCGGTGACAGAGACGGAAATCCTTATGTGACCAGCGAGGTCACGCGGCGCACGCTCTGGCAGACGCGCCTGGCAAGTCTCGAGCGTTACCGGACCCGATTGTTGGAGCTGTTGCGCGCGGCGAGCATCGAAGATCATGCGCTGCCGCTGCCCGAAGCGTTTCGTACGGCGGTCGCGGAGGCCATTCGTAGCCTGCCCGACGGGCAAGCGCGCGCAGCGCGTAATCGCGGCGAGATCTTTCGCCAATTCATCGGCTGCATGTTGTCGCGCCTCGAGACCACCATTGACTATGCGGTGCAGGAGCGGCCGGCGCCGCGCGAGACCGGCTATCTCCGCGCCGACGCGCTGATCGAGGACATCGACCTCATGCGCGATGCGTTACGGTCCTCGGGCGCCTTGGCGCTGGCCGACGCGTTGCTCCTGCCGTTGCGGCGCGAAGTGGCTACTTTCCGATTCTGCACCGTGCGCCTGGACGTGCGCGAGAACAGCATGCGCGTGAATCAGACGCTAGCCGCCCTTTATCGGGCAAGGCACGACGGCGCGGAGGCGCCGGCGCCAAGCTCCGATGAGTGGACCCATTGGCTGAAGTCCGAGCTCGCTGCTCGCCGCCGCGAAACCCGGAGCGACGAGGAACTCCCGGCGGAAGCTGCGGAAACGCTCGAAACCTTCCGGACCATCGCGCGCCTGCGCGAGGATGTGGACCGCGAGGCGTTCGGCGCGCTCATCCTCAGCATGACGCGCAGCGCCGCGGATGTTCTCGGTGTCTACCTCCTCGCCAAGGAGGCCGGATTGTTCGTCGACGCTGCCGCGGTCGAGCGCTGCACGCTGCCCATTGTGCCGCTGCTTGAAACCATCCCGGACTTGCGCCGCGCGCCGGCCATATTGAAGCAATTGCTCCAGGTGCCTCTGGTACAGCGCAGCTTGTATGGGCAGGGAAGGGTCCAGGAGGTGATGATTGGATATTCCGATTCGAACAAGGACGGCGGCTATCTGACCGCGCACTGGGAGCTGGCCAAGGCGCAGAGTCAGCTGACGCGGCTGGGGCGCGAGCAAGGGGTCGCCATCGCTTTTTTTCACGGCCGCGGCGGATCCTTGAGCCGCGGCGGGGCCCCGACCGGCCGCGCCATTGCCGCCGCGCCGGCGGGGTCGATTCGCGGACAGTTCCGCGTCACGGAGCAGGGCGAGGTCGTGTCTTTCAAATACGCCAATCGCGGCACGGCGGCCTATCAAGTCGAGCTGCTGGGTTCCTCGGTGGTCGAGCACGTGCTGCGCTCGCAGCGCGAAGCGGCGCTCGTGCCGGTACACGAGTTCCACGAGGCCATGGAGGCGCTTTCTGGGATGGCCTGGTCCGCGTACCGCCAGCTTATGGAGACGCCCGATATGCTCGGCTACCTGCAGCACTCGAGTCCGCTCGAGGAGCTGTCGCTTCTCAACATCGGATCGCGACCCGCGCGGCGTACGCAGGCGGCGACGCTGGAGGATCTACGTGCGATTCCCTGGGTGTTCGCCTGGACGCAGAACCGTCACATGCTGTCCGGCTGGTACGGTGTGGGCAGCGGCATCAAGGGATTTCTCGACGTGCGCAAGGAGCGGGGGCTCGATCTGTTGCGGCGCATGTTCAACGAGGCGCGCCTATTTCGACTGATCATCGACGACGTCGAGCGCACGCTCCTGCAGGTCGACATGTCGATTGCACGCAAGTATGCGGAGCTCGTGCAAGATGCGTCCGTGCGCGAGATCATTTTCGCCCAGGTGAGCGGGGAGTTTCACCGCACCTGCCAGATGGTCCAGACCGTCTCCGGTGCCTGCATCGGCGAGCGATTTCCTCAATACCGCCGTCGGCTCGCACGCCGCCTGAAGACCATCAATCAGGTCAGCCGCGAGCAGGTGCACTTGTTGCGCGCGTACCGCAACGACGGCGGCGATGAGGTGCGCAGGGCTCTGCTGCGATCCATCAATTGTGCGGCGGCAGGACTCGGGGCTACCGGCTAGCTTAGGTTCAGATCATCAGGAGGCTTCCATGAGTTTCACCAGCATCGAGCCGGCCACATCGCGGCTTCAGCGGTCCGAGCTGGCCGTGCCCGGGTCCAATACCGCGCTTTTCGAAAAGGCGTCCAAGTCGCTCGCGGACATCGTGTTCCTGGACGTCGAGGACGCCGTGGCACCGGACGAGAAAGCGCAGGCGCGCAAAAACATCATCCAGGCGCTCAACGAAATCGACTGGGGCGGGAAGACCATGATGATGCGCATCAATGGGCTGGATACACATTACATGTACCGTGACATCGTCGACGTCGTCGAGGCGTGCCCGCGTCTCGATATGATTCTGATTCCGAAGGTCGGCGTGGCGGCGGACGTGTACGCCGTCGATATGCTCATCACCCAAATCGAGACCGCGAAGCGTCGCACCAAGCATCTCGGGTTCGAGGTGCTCATCGAGACCGCACTCGGCATGGCGAACGTCGAGGCCATTGCGCAATCGAGCAAGCGCTTGGAGGCGATGTCGTTCGGGGTCGCCGACTATGCCGCCTCCACGCGTGCGCGGACCACGGTCATCGGCGGAGTGAATAAGGACTCGGGCGTGCTCACGGACAAGGACGCGGAAGGCGGGCGCGACTACCACTGGACGGACCCGTGGCACGCCGCACAAACGCGCATGCTGATCGCGTGCCGGGCCTACGGGCTGCGGCCGATCGATGGCCCGTTCGGGGACTTCAACGACCCGGACGGCTTCCGCGCTGCCGCCAACCGCGCCGCCGTGCTCGGATACGAAGGCAAGTGGGCCATTCATCCTTCGCAAATCGCGCTGTGCAACGAGGTGTTCACCCCGTCAGCGGCTGAGATCGCCAAGGCGCGGCGCATCATCGAGGCCATGGAGCAAGCGGCCCGGGACGGGCGCGGCGCGGTGTCGCTCGACGGACGACTGATCGACTACGCCAGCATCCGCATGGCGGAGGCGTTATTGGAGAAGGCGAAGTCCATGGAAGCTCGGGCGAGATGAGACCCGGCGATCAGGGTCGGCGCAGAGGCACCGCCAGGTAACAACCGAACTCTTTTGCGAAATCAACCGACACGCGGGCATGCACGCGCCCCTGGCGGTCCAGGAATTCAGCGTGATCGTCCAAGGGCACGAAGGCGCCATGCCAGACGTTCGGGTGGACGTACAGTCCGCAGGTTCCATCGCACCAAAACGTGGTGAAGCGATCCGGGGAGACATCATCGCCCGGCAGGGCGAGAGGCACGACGAATGACTCGCCATGCATGGGATAGATGAGTTGACCGCCGTCCGGATGATAATTCGCTCGCCAGATATAAGCGTGTTCCCGCGCGGCCGACGTCTCTGCTTTCGCTTCCTCCGGCCAGTTGCTCCAGCCGAACAAGTAACTGTCGCCGACCGCGTTGTTGCGCGCGAACAGGATTTCACCTTTCCACCAGAATTCGAATATTCCCTCGGTGATGCCGCCCTGATTTCCCGAGTTCACGTCGATGGGACGCCAGCCTTGAGCAGGCCAGCGCACGATCTCGATCGGGAAGGACCGCGGATCTGCCACGAGGGCTCCGTATCCCTCGAGGCTCTTTTCTGTGGCCTCGACGAGGGGCGTCATGTGCAGGCGCCGGACCCCGGTGGTCGGGGCATAGGCAATGTCGTGCGGTGAAAGATCCATGGCCGAGGGCAATGATAGCGCGGATCCGAGCGCATGGGCGCGGCCGCGTCGGCAGTTACTCACACGAACTCGGGATGGGCGCTGATCGGCAGCTGCATGCGTTGCGCTACCATGCCTCACAACGGGGGAGAAGCCGATCAAGTCTTGGGGCGACATCGACTCGTAGTCATGGCCTGAATCGAACTTACGGCTTCTCCCTCGCTCTTCCCCCGTGTGCAGTCTCAGGGCGCGGCATCCCTCGCGACAGCGCGCAGAAACGCGCTCATGTGAAAGCGCGCTTGGGGCGCAGCGTAGCGAAACTGCGGACCGACCGGGCAGGCACGCCGCGCGAGGCAACCGTTTTCACGGCAGTCGGTTCCGGCGGCGCTCAGCACATGGCTCGCGCAAGCATCGACATTGAACGAGCCGTTCTGGAACGCGCGCACCGGACAGGCTGTGAGGCAGGGACGATCCGGGCAGCGCTCGCAAGGCGACCTTGGCTGCAGCGACGGCACGACGGGGCAGCGCGAGTCTCTCTTGCAGGCATAAGCCGCCCCGGTAGGCGTGCCACAGGCCATAAGTCTCATGAATCAACAGTCCGATGGGACTCGGATAGACCGGCTCGCAACGCCGCGCCAGGCGCTGGAAGGGAAGTGGTGGTGAGGGGGGACCGCTCGGATAAAAGTCGACCGCGCCGAGCTCGCGTGCGAGCGCTCCGATCACCCGCTGCGACCATCGGTCGAGGGGATGGGGAAGTCCATCGGTGGCTTCTGTCGAACTTTGAAAGATGCTCCACTGCTCGCTGCCGGTGAAGCCCAATAACACCACGGTTCCCGGTTCGGCCACGCCGGCTATTGCGCCGAGCTCACCGGGTGCAGGGTGAAAGGCACCGCGCGGCGCGAGACCGATCGGCGCGGCGCGCCGGCATAGTTGATCGAAGTCGAGCACAAGTCGGGCATGATACGGCAGTTTTGCGTTTCGCCGAGGTTTGGCAGATGCACCCCATTTATATCGACGGCTCGTGGACAGATGCGCGCACGGCGTCGGTTCGCGAGATCAAAAATCCGGCGACACTCGAAGCGCTCGACACCGTGCCGGATTGCGGCGCGGAGGATGTGGAGTCGGCGGTCGCTGCGGCCACCACCGCGCTGCCTGCCTGGAGTGCAGCGCCGCCGGCGGAACGCGTCGCCCAGGTGCGCGAGATAGGACGGCGTGTGCGCGCGCACAGGGCCTCGCTCGCGCTTTCATTGAGTCGAGAGACCGGCAAGCCGTCGTGCGAGGCGCTCGATTGCATCGATGCCGCCGCAGCCATGTTCGAGCGATGCGGCAACATAGAGCGTCGCAGCGACACCGAGCCCACCGGGCCGGATGCGCGGCACGCGGGCGTGCAGGCAGTCATCACGCCGTACAATTTTCCCGTCCTGGCGTTCGCCGCTTCCGCCGTCCCGGCGCTTGCAGCCGGCGCGACGCTCGTGTGCAAGCCGGCGCCGCAGAATCCCCTCACGCTGCTCGCGCTCGTGCGTCTCTGCGATTCCCTGCCCGCCGGGGCGATCAATGCGGTCACGGGCGGTGCCGATTGCGCCGAGCGATTGGTCGCACATCCGCACATAAGCCGAGTGAGCTTCACGGGCTCCTCCGCGGTCGGTTGTCGCTTGCAAGCCCCCGCCCGAGGCAAATCCCTCGATCTGGAGACCGGCTCGCTCGACGTCTTTATCGTCTGCAAGGACGCCGACCTCGAGCGCGCCGTGCCGGCGATCGCATGGTCGCGACTCATGAATGCGGGTCAGACCTGTGCCTCGCCGCGTCACATTTATGTCGATCTCACGATCGCGGGCGAGCTCGCCGACAGACTGCATCAGTACGTGGGATTTCTCGACGTCGACGATCCGGCTAAGCCGCCGACCGACTTGGGACCTCTGGTCTCACACGAGGCCGCGCTGCGCGTCGAGGATCAGGTGGGACGCGCGCTGCGTGCGGGCGCCAGGCTGATCCTCGGCGGCCGCCGCTTTCGGCCGTCGGGGCTGGCAGGTCATTTCTTTCAGCCGACAATCCTCAGCAACGTGCCCGCAGGCAGTGCACCGACGAGTGAGGAAATTCTGGGTCCGGTCATTACCCTGACGCCGGTCAACGATCTCGCCGATGCGCTCGAGCTCACGAGCCACGCCGCGGCACCGCCGCGGGCGTGGATTTATACCGGCGATCCCGAAGCGGCGACACGCCGCCTGCGAACGCGCAGCAGTGGCACCTTCTTCATCAACGATCCGGGCTATGCGCAGGCGGGTCCCTTCGGCGGCATGCGGCCGGGCCGTCTGCTCGCGGCCTTCGCGACGCTGCCCGCGCAGAATCCCGACTCGCATATCGCCCGGATAGGCACCAGCGTCGAGCCCAAACCCTGGTGGTTCCCGTATCTCGGGCGCAAGAGCGGACCGGCTTAGCCCGCAGGGCTGCCTTCGACCTGGATCTCGAGCTTCACCCACATCTGGAAGCCGTACGCCTGGCCGAACGTGACGCCGTAATCGGAGCGATCGAAGGTGGCCGAGGCATCCGCACCGCAGACCTCTTTCTTGGTCATGGGATTCGGCTTGCACAGGAACGAGTCGATCTTGAGCGTGAGGGGCTTGCTTACACCGTGCAGCGTGAACGTGCCTTCCGCCTCCGTGGGCTTGTCGCCGCTCCACTTGGTGAACTTGCCCACGTAGGTGGCCGTCGGATATTTCGCCACGTCGAAAATCTCTGCTGACTTGGCATGCTCGTCGAGCTTCGCGTTGCCGAAATCCACCGAGCTCAGATTCACCGTGACGTCGATCGCGCCGGTCTTCGCATCTTTGTCGTAGACGACCTTGCCGGAGGTCTCGGCGAACTTGCCGCGCCACACGGACAGCCCGCCCATGTGATCCGCGGCAAAGCTGGGATAGGTGTGCTTAGGATCCAGCACATAAGTCACCGGCGCGGCGAATGTGGTCGCCGTGAATGCGGTCGCGTACCCGAGCGCGGCGATGGACGCCAAAACAATACGGTTCATGAAGGCTCCTTGAGCTACTGTGGGTATAATTCGGATCGACGCCGTCCGCTTGTGCTACAGGCGCCGATGGCACGAATGATAGCCGATTGCACGGCGCTATCCCGTTTTTATCACGATCCGAAGGAACCGATGGATTTACTGACCGCTATCGAGACGCGCTCCTCGGCCGGTCGCGTGAGCGCGCCCGGTCCAACCTCCGCAGATCTCGCACGCATCCTCGCAGCCGCCGAGCGGGCGCCCGATCACGGGCGTATGAAGCCCTGGCGACTGATCGTGCTCGAGGGTGTCGATCGGGAGCGCTTCGCCGCCGCTGCGGCCGAGGCCAAGCGCCGCCGGACCACCTTGATGAGCGATGAGCAGCTCGCCGCCGAGCGCGAGAAAATGCTGCGTTCCCCCACCCTCATCGTCGTGGGGTGCATGGTGCGCGAGAACCCCAAAGTGCCGGAGATCGAGCAAATCGTAGCGGCCGGTGCGGCTGCGGAAAACCTGTTCCTGGCGGCACACGATTTGGGTTATGGCGTGATGTGGAAGACCGGCGCCGCGGCCTACGACCTGGACGTCAAAGCGGTGGTCGGCCTCAATGCCGCCGACCACATCGTCGGCATCATGCATCTCGGCACGCGCGTCAAATAGCGGCGCGGTGCTCCGGGCTCGACGCTGCGGGCGAGTTCCTGCCGGGAAAGGAATGGCCGCGTAACGACACGGCTTTAACGAGTGCCCATACGGGTGCTCCTACCGCAAGCTCGAGCTCGCGCGTTGCCGCGCGCGTCACGCGGGCGAGGATCGAGGCACCCGCGCCGATATCGATGGAGACGAGATCGGAGCCGGCGTCGTCGTCGATCGCCGCGACGACGCCCTGCAAGCTGTTGCGCACGCTCAAGTACTGCGGCAGACGTGTCGACACAATGACATCGCGGGCGAGCAGCTGCACCCGCATCCGCGTTCCCGCGACGAGCCGCGCGGCCTCGACCTTGATCTCGCCGTTGCCGACCTGGACCCGGGTCAGGCCGCTCACCGCATCTGCGCCGGTCACGGTGCCGTCGAGCACCGCTCCCACGGCATCGGCACCGATCAGGGCGCGCAGCTTCGGGTCGAGGCTCATCTGCGTAATGCCGCCTTCGGCAGCGACCGTCCCCGACTGCATGAGCACGATATGCGTAGCGAGTCGGAGCACCTCGTCGAATTGATGACTGACGTAGATCATCGGAATCGACAGCTGATCACGCAGGGTCTCGAGATAAGGCAGCACTTCCTCCCGCCGGTCGCGATCGAGCGAGGCAAGAGGCTCGTCCAGCAACAAAAGCCGCGGCTGCGAGAGCAAGGCGCGGCCGATCGCCGCGCGCTGGCGCTCTCCGCCCGACAACTGATGGACGCGGCGCGACAGCAGGGGCTCGAGATCGAGCAGGGCGAGCACCCGCTCGAGACTCACATAGGGCGCACCCCGCGCGCGACGTTGTGCATACCTCAAGTTCGCGGCGACGTTGAGGTGCGGAAACAGTCGAGCATCCTGGAATACGTAGCCGATGCCGCGCCGTTCCGCTGCGATGGCGAGCGTGCGCCGGGTATCGAGCAGCATGTCGTCATCGAGACTGATCTCGCCGCGATCGGGCGCGAGAAGCCCTGCGATGATATTGATGGTCGTGCTTTTGCCGCATCCCGAGGGCCCGAACAGGGCGACGATTCCGGGCGTGGGGGCATCGAATTTGACATCCAGCACGAATGACTCGAGCCGCTTTTCGACGGCGACTTTGAGGCTCATCGGCCGAGCATCCAGCGCACTCGCCGCGCGAACCATTCGGATAACAGCAAGCCGCCGAGTCCCAGCACCACTGACATGATGGCGAGCCGCGCGGCCGCATGTTCCCCGCCCGGTTCCTGCAAAGCCGAATATAGGGCGAGCGGCAGGGTCCGGGTTTCGCCCGGAATGTTCGACACGAACGTGATGACGGCTCCGAACTCGCCCAAGGCGGCCGCGAAAGCGGTGATGGCCCCCGCCAGGAGGCCGGGCAGCATCAACGGCAACGTCACGCTCATGAACCGATCGAGCGGCCCCGCGCCCAACGTACGCGCGGCATCCTCGAGTCCGCGGTCGACGTTCTCGAGGGAGATGCGGATCGCGCGCACCATCAGCGGAAAGGACATCACGGCCGTGGCGAGCGCCGCGCCGTTGCGCGTGAAAATGAGCACGATGCCGAACGTTCGGTCAAGCCATCCGCCGATGGGCCCGCGGGTGCCGAACAGCAGCAGCAGGACATAGCCGACAGCCACCGGAGGCAGCACCAAGGGCAGGTGGACGACTGCGTCGAGCAGAGTCTTGCCGACGAAGCGGCGCCGGGTGAGCACCCACGCGAAGAAAATCGCGGGCGGCAGGCTGAACACGACGCTGCGCCAAGCGACGCTCAAGCTCAAGCTCGAGCGCCGCGACTTCCTGGTGTGTCGGCGCCATCATTCTTCCGCTGCGAGTGAAGAATCCGGGGCTGCATGCTGCACGCAGTATACTGGTGTGCTAAAGGTTCGCCCGGGCGCGACGCGATTCGTCCGGAACCGCCAGAGGATTTCTACATGGCTTATTACCGCGCCGTGACGCAAGCGGCGGCGTCGATCCCGGAACGCATCGGTGTCTTGCTGGTCAATCTCGGGACACCGGACTCGCCCACGTATTTCGCCGTGCAGCGTTATCTGCGGGAATTCTTGAGCGACCGGCGCGTCATCAACACCACGCCGGCGGTGTGGCTGCCCCATTCTGTACGGCATTGTGCTGCCGCTCAGGCCGCTGCGCAGCGCCGCCAACTACCGCAAGATCTGGATGCAGGACGGCTCGCCGCTGGCGGTTTACTCGCATCGCTTGACCAACAAACTGGGCGACCGGCTGCAGGCGGCGCTCGGCGACCGGGTGCGCGTCGCGCTCGGCATGACCTACGGCAATCCGAGTGTCGCGAGCGCGGTACGCATCCTCGCGGAACAGAACGTGCGCAGGCTCCTGGTGTTGCCGCTGTATCCGCAATATTGCTCGTCGACGACGGGCTCGGTATTCGATCGCATCATGGAAGCGCTCGCACGTTGGCGCTGGATTCCCGAGACGCGCTTCATCAACGATTATTATGCCGATGCCGGATATATCAACGCCTTGTGCGGGCGCATCCGCGAGCACTGGGAGCGCGCCGGCGAGCAGTCGCACTTGGTGTTCTCCTATCACGGCGTGCCCGCATCCTACGTGAGCGAGGGAGACCCCTATCAAGCCCAGGCGGAGGCGACGACCCGAGCGGTCGTGTCGCGCCTGCAGCTCGCCTCCGAGGATTGGTCACATTGCTACCAATCGCGCTTCGGGCGCGTGCTCTGGCTGCAGCCTTACACCGAGGACACGCTGCACGAGCTGGCAAAACGCGGCAAGCGCAAGCTTAACGTCGTGTCGCCGTCGTTCGCGGTGGACTGCCTCGAGACCTTGCAAGAAGTGGCTCTGGAATATCGCGACAAGTTTCGAGAGTTCGGCGGAGAGTCGCTCGAGTTGATTCCTGCGCTCAACGACGATGATCGCCACGTCGATGCACTCAGCGGAATAATCACAAATCACTTGCAAGGATGGCTCTAATAAATTGATTATATGTATATTATGTCAACGATAATCGGCGCGCTGGCGCTCGCCACAGTCGCCATCTGGGTGTACCTCATCGCCGCGCACGGCCGGTTCTGGCTGTCCCGGCCCGAGCTTGCATCGGTGGCTCGCGTGCACGGACCGCGCGTCGACATCGTGGTGCCTGCGCGCGACGAGGCGCAGAGCATCGGCCCCGTGATCGCTTCGCTCCTCGCGCAGGACTACGGCGCGGGCGCACCCGGCTCGTTCGCAGTGACGCTGGTAGATGACAATTCCACCGACGGCACCGCGGAACGCGCCGGCCGCGCGCCGAATCTCAACATCCTGCGGGGCGCCCCGAAGCCCTCGGGATGGGTGGGCAAGATGTGGGCGCTCGAGCAGGGGATCGCCGCGGGCGATGCGCCGCTCATCCTGTTGACCGACGCCGACATCATGCACCAGCCGCAGCATTTATCGACGCTCGTGGCCTGCTTGGAGCACGCGCAACTCGATATGGCGAGCGAGATGGTGCACCTCAATTGTTCGAGTTTCGCGGAGCGCGCGCTCGTCCCGGCGTTCGTCTACTTCTTTCAGATGCTGTATCCCTTCGCTAAGGTGAACGATGCGCGCTCGAGCGTGGCGGCGGCGGCCGGCGGCACGGTGTTGATCCGTCGCGAGGCCTTGCAGCGCATCGGCGGCATCGGCGCCATCAAGGGCGCGCTCATCGACGATGTCTCGCTTGCCAAGGCAATCAAGCGACGCGGAGGGGGCGCAATTTTTCTCGGCCATTCGGCGCTGGCGGCCTCCATCCGTCCATATCCCGAATTGGCGGATATCTGGCGCATGGTCGCGCGGACCGCTTTCACGCAGTTGCGCCATTCGGCGTGGCTTTTGCTCGGGACACTTCTCGGCTTGAGTCTGGTGTGGCTGGCGCCGCTCGCCGCGGCGCTTTTCGGGCACGGCTGGATACGGGGCTGCGGGCTCGCCGCCTGCGCGCTCGCGGTCATGAGCTATTTGCCGACGCTCGCGCGTTATCGGCGAAGCTTTGCGTGGTCGCTCGCCCTGCCGCTGATCGCGCTCTTCTACATGGCGGCTACGGTGGGCTCGGCCGTCGATGCCTGGAGCGGGGCCGGCGCGCGCTGGAAGAGCCGCGCCTATTGAGTCCTCGATCGGGCTCGAGACCTATTCCGCGAAGGCGCGGTCCAGCAACACGCCGGCATCCGGGAACGCGCCGCCCGCACCGAACACGGCGCCCCAGCCCGCTTCGGGATTGAGGCGCGTCGCACAGAACGCCTCGGCGACGATGCGCGCTCCGGCGGAGGCGGCTGCGGCGCCGAGCAGCAACTGCGCCTGCATCAGCGTGACAAAGATTTGGACGAAACGTCGTGCGAGCGCCTCATCGAAACCTTCGGCGCGGAACGCGGCGAAGCGCTCGAATGCAGCGTCGAAATATCGGTTCTGTCCGCGCGCCGACGAGAGCTCGCGCAGCACGACCTCGGTGGTCGCGGGAGACTTGCCGAACGCGCGCAGCACGTCGAGGCACATGATGTTGCCGGAGCCCTCCCAGATCGAGTTCACCGGCATTTCGCGCACCATCCTCGCGAGCGACAGCTCCTCCGTGTAGCCGTTGCCGCCCAGAATCTCCATCGCCTCGCCGGCGAGCCCGCAGCCGCGCTTGCACACCCAGAATTTGGCGCCCGAGGTGAGCGCGCGGCGTAGCGTCGCTTCGCTCGGGGCATCACTCTCGAATGCTCGCGCAAGGCGCATCGCGAGGGCCGTGGCGGCCTCCGATTCGAGGATCAGATCGACGAGCACACTGCGCATGAGCGGCTGCTCGTAGAGCCGCGCTCCGAATGCCCGGCGGTGTCGAGCGTGGTGCACGGCTTGCACCACGGCCTGGCGCATCATGCCGGCGCTGCCGAGCACGCAATCGAGGCGCGTGTAGTTGCCCATTTCGAGAATGGTCGGCACGCCGCGCCCTTCTTCACCGAGCAGCCGCGCCCAGGCGTCCACGAACTCGACTTCGGCCGAGGCGTTGGAGCGGTTGCCGAGTTTGTCCTTCAGTCGCTGAATGACAATGCCGTTGCGGGTGCCGTCCGGCAGGCGGCGCGGCACCAGGAAACACGCAAGACCCGCCGCGGTTTGGGAGAGCACCAGATGCGCATCGCACTGGGGCGCCGAGAAGAACCACTTGTGGCCGTTGAGACGATAGGATCCGTCCGCCGTGCGCTTCGCGTGCGTGGTATTCGTGCGCACGTCGGAGCCGCCTTGTTTCTCGGTCATGCCCATGCCGACGAGGCCGCCTTGTTTGGATTCGATCGGAATATCCCGGCGGTCATAGACCCGGGTGATGAGCCGCGGCACCCAGTCGCGCGCGAGCTCCGAATCGCGGCGCAGGGCGGCGATCGCACCGTACGTCATGGTCGTCGGACAGAGCGTCCCGCACTCCACTTGGGCCTGCATCAAATAACCCGCGGCGCGCGCCACGTGCGCGCCGGCGACGGGGCGGCCGCGCTCCCGCGCCCATGGGGCGCTGTGATAGCCGCGTGCCGCGATGCCCTCCATGAGCGCATGCCAGGATGGATGGAATTCGAGCGCATCGATGCGCTCGCCGCGCACGTTGAAGGTTCTAAGCACGGGCGGATGGCGATTGGCGAGCCGTCCGTGCTCGAAGCTGGACGCGGTCCCGATGGCGGCGCCGTCGCGCGCGAGCTGTGCGGCGTGAGACGCAGCCCCCTCGCGCGTCACGGCCTCTTGCAGCGCCTCATCGGTCGTGAACAGATTGTAATCGCAGAGCGGCGGGGTCTGATTAGGAATGGCCGCTGACATGAAAGCCTCGCCTTGGGCACCGTCGGCCCGAAGAGTTCCAGTCGGGATAGTAGGCTGCTCGCTTGCCGGGGCCGCCTGAGAGGTGCTAGATTCGAGCGTATATGTTCTCGGCAGTCCCAAGTCTCGGCGGTCCGCTCGGCACTTTGTGCCTGGACTCGCTTGCTCTGCTGCTGCGCCGCTAGGCGCCACTCACACATGCGCCATCGGTCGGCGCCCACAAGACCGAAAACCAATCCCTCGCCAGCAAATCGAACAGGCGGTTTGTGCGCGAGAGGCGTGGCCTATGACCTAAACGAGCAGAGAACATCATGTTGCGACATCCATCGACCAAGTATCAGGCCTTCGCGCCCATCGATCTCACGGACCGCCGCTGGCCCAGCGCCGTCATCGAGTCCCCGCCGACGTGGTGCAGCGTCGACCTTCGAGACGGTAATCAAGCGCTGATCGAGCCCATGGATGCCGCGCGCAAGCGCCGCATGTTCGACATGCTGATCCGCATCGGCTTCAAAGAGATCGAGGTCGGATTTCCGGCGGCGTCCCAGACGGACTTCGATTTCGTCCGGGAGATCATCGAGAAGGGGCTGATCCCGGACGATGTGACCATTCAAGTGCTGACCCAGGCGCGTCCGGAGCTGATCGCACGCACCTATGAATCGCTCAAGGGTGCGCGCCGGGCCATCATGCATGTGTATAACTCCACCTCCGTCGCGCAGCGCCGCGTCGTGTTTCGCACCGACCGCGCCGGCATCGTCGATATCGCGGTTCGGGGTGCAACCTGCGTACGCGAGCACGCCGAGCGCGAGCGCGGCACGGAATGGGTTTTTCAATACAGTCCGGAAAGCTTCACGGGAACGGAGCTCGATTTCGCGGTCGAGATCTGCGATGCGGTGAATGCGGTCTGGGAGCCCACCCCGAGCGCCGCGCCATCTTGAACCTTCCGGCGACCGTCGAGATGGCGACGCCGAACGTGTATGCCGATCAGATCGAGTGGTTTCTGCGGCATATCAGACCGGCGCGACAGCATTATTTTGAGCGTGCATCCGCATAACGACCGCGGCACCGCCGTGGCGGCGGCCGAGCTCGCGGTGATGGCCGGCGCTGAGCGCATCGAGGGCACGCTGTTCGGCAACGGCGAACGCACCGGCAATGTGGATATCGTGACGTTAGCTCTTAACTTGTATAGCCAAGGCGTTGATCCTGCACTGGATTTCTCCAACATAAACGAAGCGGCGCGCTGCGCGGAAAGCTGCAATCAATTGCCCATCCATCCCCGTCATCCGTACGTGGGGGATCTCGTCTTCACCGCCTTTTCGGGCTCTCATCAGGATGCCATCAAGAAAGGACTGGCGGCACGCACCGAATCCGACCTCTGGGACGTACCGTACCTGCCCATCGATCCTTCGGACCTCGGCCGTTCCTACGATTCCATCATCCGCGTCAACAGTCAGTCGGGTAAGGGCGGGGTGGCTTACTTGCTCGAACGCGACTATCAGTTGGTGATGCCGCGGCGCCTGCAAATCGAATTCAGTCAGGTCGTCCAATCTGCTGCAGATATTACAGGTAAAGAATTGACTGCCAAGGAGTTATGGGAGCTGTTCAACCAGGAATATCTGACGCCGCGAGCACCCTTCGTGTATCGCGGCCATCAGCTCGCAGCTCTCCACGGACGGAGCGGACACCGAGAAGCTGTCGCTGCAGGTCGAGCGGGACGGGCGGCTCGAGACCTGGCTCGGGCAGGGTTCCGGTCCCATCGATGCGATCGTGGCCGCCATCGGCCTGCCGTTCGACGTGCTCTCCTATGAGGAGCATTCCCGTGGCCAGGGGAGCGGCGCCACCGCAGTGTCTTACATCGAGATCACGACGCGCACGCGGCGCACCTTATTCGGGGCGGGAATGCACTCGAATATCATCACCGCCTCCCTGCTGGCGGTGATTTCGGCGGTCAATCGGGCCGTTGCGCTCGGGGCTCTGGCGCCCACGGCGCGCAACACCCGCACAGGTACTTAGGGGCGGCTTGAAAACCCACCTGGGCGCCCCGAGTAGGAGTCCCAGGCCCTGTTGTGCGGTACTGACCCGGCGCGCGCCTGCGCGCAGCCTGGCATTACCGACACAGCGGGGAATTAGTTGAATGGCTTGCAAAATCCGCTATAGTGCGCAACTTCATGTGTCGGCCTGTTCGATCCCATTGATTTCAAGGGCTTTTCTCGAAAAATGAGTGCACGCGAAGACGAACACTTTGACATTGACGATGAGTTCCTGGGCGAAGCCGAGGAATCCCACGAATTCGATCCTTTGCTGGAGCGTGCCGAGCGGCGCCCGAAAGCATCCGCTCCCGCCGCCAAGCGCGGCAAAGCCGCTTGGAGCCGCGTAGAAGACGTCTTGGCCGAGCGCCAGTTAGAGAAAGAGCTGCGCGACATTTTCGAGGACGAATGATCCCTTGAGCGCGCGATTGGCTTTGGCGTCCGCTGCGCGCGCCGTCCATGTCTGAGCAGTCCCGGTCCAATGGCCGACCCCCCTCCGACCCACGACCCTGGGTGGTGCTCAAGTTCGGCGGCACGAGCGTGTCCTCGGTCTCGAACTGGCACAACATCGCCCGAGTTCTGCGCGAGCGCATCGCCGAGGGTTTGCGGCCGGTGGTGGTGCACTCGGCGCTTTCAGGCATCACCGATCGCCTCGAATCGCTCCTCACCGCGGCCGTAAGCGGCGCTCACGGCCCAGGGCTCGAGCGCATCGAAAGCGCGCACCGCGATCTGGCGCGCGAGCTGGGCGTCGAGCCGGGTCCTGTGTTCGAGACATTTCTCGAGGAGCTTACGAGCCTGACCGCGCAGATCGCGCGCAGCCAGCAGATCGACGAGCGGCATCGGGCGCGGGTCATGGCGATGGGCGAGCTGTTCGCCACGGCGCTCGGCTGCGCGTTTCTCAACGCGCAGCGCATTGACACTCGCTGGATCGATGCGCGCACCGTGCTGCGTGCCGAGCAGCGTGCCGGCTCCAACCTAAAGGCGAGCTTTCTGTCGGCGACCTGCGATTTCGCGCCCGATCGGACGCTCATGGCGGCGTGGCGCGCGCTCGACGGCGTCGTCATTACGCAAGGGTTCATCGCGTCCAACGAGGCCGGCGATACGGTGCTCCTCGGGCGCGGCGGCTCCGACACCTCGAGCTCCTATTTCGCCGCCAAGCTCGCCGCCGCGCGGCTGGAAATCTGGACGGACGTGCCGGGCCTGTTCAGCGCCAACCCTCGCGCCATTCCGAGCGCGCGGTTGCTGCGCGCCTTGCATTACGACGAGGCCCAGGAAATCGCGAGCAACGGCGCCAAGGTGCTGCATCCACGCTGCGTACTGCCGGTTCGTCAATACAAAATTCCGCTGCATGTCTATGCGACGCAGGCGCCCGGCCTGGAAGGCACGGTGATCAGCGCCGACGTCGCCGGCAGCGCAGCTCAAGTGAAGGCCATCGCCATCAAGAAGGGTATTACGCTCGTCTCGATGGACAGTCCCGGAATGTGGCACCAGGTGGGCTTTCTCGCCGATGCGTTCCAGGTCTTCAAGGATCAGGGCATGTCCGTGGATTTGATCTCCACCTCGGAGACAAACGTTACCGTGTCCTTGGATCCCACAGCCAATACGCTCGATCCTGCGGCGCTGCAGCGGCTGACGGCGGCCCTCGGCGAGCTGTGCCGGGTCGAGATACTGGGACCATGTGCCTCCTTGAGTCTGCTCGGACATAACATTCGCGGCATCCTGCACGAGCTCGGCTCCGCCTTCGAGCTGTTCCAGGATCACAAGGTCTATCTGGTGAGCCAGGCCGCGAATGACTTGAACTTCACGTTCGTGATCGACGAGTCGCAGGGCGAGCGCTTGGTGCAACAACTGCACGACCGTCTCATCTCGAGCATCGGCTCAGACAAAGTGCTCGGACCCACCTGGTTGCAGCTGTTTGCGCCGCCAGCCTCGCCGGTGCCTGCCGCACTCAATTGGTGGGAAGAGTCCTCCAAGCGGCGGCGGCTTCTCGATATCGCGGCGCGCGAATCCGCCGCGTTCGTCTACGACCTGCCGAGCATCGATGCCACGGTCGCGGCGTTGCATGGCGTGAAGTCGGTCTCGCGCTGGGCTTACGCCATGAAGGCGAACTGGCACCCCGCGATTCTGCGGCGCGTGTACGCCGCCGGTCTCTCGCTCGAATGCGTATCGCAAGGCGAGTTAGAGCATGCATTTGCACAAGTGCCCGACCTTGAGCCGCAGCGCGTGCTGTTCACGCCGAACTTCGCGCCGCGCGCCGAGTACGAATTTGGGTTCGGTCAGGGTGTGCGCGTCACCTTGGACAACCTGTACCCGCTGAAGGCGTGGCCCGAGGTGTTTTCCGGCCGCGACATTTTCGTGCGTGTCGATCCCGGGACCGGCCGCGGGCACCACCACTACGTGCGCACCGCCGGCGAGCACTCGAAATTCGGCGTGCCTCTCGCAGAGTTGGCGGAGCTCGCAAGCCTCGCGCGCACCGGCGGCGCGCGGGTCGTTGGACTGCATGCGCACACCGGCAGCGGCATTTTGGACGTTGCCAACTGGACCGAGACAGGCGCCTTGCTCGCGCAGCTCGCCGACCAGTTCCCCGATGTCCGCGTGGTCGACTTGGGCGGCGGCATCGGCGTTCCCGAACAGCTCGGGCAGAGCGGCATCGACTTGGACGCCCTCGAGGCGGGCGTCGCGCAGCTCGTGCGGCGCTTTCCCCATATCGAGTTCTGGATGGAGCCGGGGCGCTTCTTGGTCGCCAAGGCGGGTGTGCTGGTTGCGACGGTCACGCAGCTGAAAGGCAAGGGCGAGACGCGTTACGTGGGCATCGCCACGGGCATGAACTCGCTCATTCGTCCCGCGTTGTATGGTGCGCATCACGATATCCGCAACCTTTCGCGCCTTGATGAGCCTTTGACTGATAAGGTGACCATCGTCGGGCCCATTTGCGAGACGGCGGATCAACTCGGAAGCGACCGTTGGCTGCCGCCGAGCGAGGAGGGCGATGTGCTGCTGATCGCCAACTGCGGCGCCTATGGCTACGCGATGGCCTCTCACTATAATCTGCGGCCCCCGGCGGTGGAGTTTGTAATCGAGTCATGACGGAAGTTGGCATCATCGGTTGGCGCGGCATGGTGGGCTCGGTGTTGCTCGAGCGCATGCGCGCCGAGCGCGATTTCGATCTGATCGAGCCCGTGTTCTTCAGCACCTCGCAGGCCGGCGCCGCATCGCCCGATATCGGCCGTAAAGCGCGGCCTGTTCAAGATGCTCACGATCTCGCGGCACTTAAGCGCCTGCCCATGCTGATCAGCGCCCAAGGCGGCGATTACACTCAAGCCGTGCATGGCGCGTTGCGCGCGGCGGGCTGGGGGGGCTATTGGATCGATGCTGCATCGACGCTGCGCATGTCGGATGCGGCGGTGATCGTTCTCGACCCGGTGAACCTATCCGTCATACAGGCGGCGCATGCGCGCGGCGTGAAGGACTTCATCGGCGGCAACTGCACCGTCTCGCTCATGCTCATGGCCGTCTGCGGGTTGCTGCGCGCGGGGCTGGTGGAATGGATCACGGCCATGACCTATCAATCCGCATCGGGCGCGGGCGCTCAGAACATGCGCGAGATGCTCGAGCAGATGGGTGCCCTGCACCGATCGGCGGCCGGGCTGCTCGCAGATCCTGCGAGCGCCATCCTCGACATCGACCGCGCGGTCTCGGAGTCTCTGCGCCGGCGGGACTTTCCACAGGCGCAGTTCGGCGCACCGCTCGCCGCCAGCTTGATCCCCTGGATCGACAAGGATCTCGGCAACGGTCAAAGCCGCGAGGAATGGAAGGCCGGTGCGGAATCGAACAAGATCATGGGCACCGAAGCAAATCCGGTGCCGGTGGAGGGGATTTGCGTACGGGTGAGCGCCATGCGCTGCCACTCGCAGGCGCTGACCATCAAGTTGAAGAGCGATCTGCCCTTGGCGGAGGTCGAGCGCCTGATCGCCGCCGGCAACGATTGGGTCAAGGTCGTGCCGAACGAGCGCGAGGCCTCCATCGCAGCACTCTCGCCGGCGGCGGTGAGCGGCACCATGAGCATTCCGATCGGGCGATTGCGCAAGCTCGCCATGGGCGGAGAGTATCTCTCCGCTTTCACGGTCGGCGATCAGCTCCTATGGGGAGCCGCCGAGCCCTTGCGGCGCGCTATGCGTATTCTGCTGGCTTGAGTGATTGCTCCTGCGGGAGCAGCGTGATGGGCACGGGCTCGACCTGCCAGATTTCGCGGCTGTATTCGCGGATGCTGCGATCGGACGAGAACATGCCGCTGCGGGCGGTGTTGAGAATTGCCATTCGCGTCCAGTGCTCCGGATCGCGATACGCCGTCGACACCTTCTCCTGGCACTCGAGGTACGAAGCGAAGTCCGCGAACAGCATGTACGGGTCATACCGCATCAGGTTGTCCAGCAAGGGCCGCAACAATGCAGTGTCGCCGCGCGTGAAGAAGCCGCTGTGCAGGAGGTCGATGACCTCGCGCAACTGCTGGTTGGCCGCGTAGTAGTCCATGGGCCGATAGCCGCGCGACTTGAGCGCGAGCACCTCCTCGGCGGACAGGCCGAACAGGAAGAAATTCTCGGCGCCGATTTCCTCGCGCAGCTCGATGTTCGCGCCGTCGAGTGTGCCGATGGTGAGCGCGCCGTTCATGCAAAATTTCATGTTGCCCGTGCCCGACGCTTCCTTGCCGGCGGTGGAGATCTGTTCCGACAGATCGGCGGCCGGGTAGACATGTTGGCCGTTGGTCACGTTGAAATTCGGCAGGAACACGAGCTTCAGGCGGCCGCGCATGTCGGGGTCGCGATTGATCACGTCTCCCACCGAAGTGATCAATTTGATCATGAGCTTCGCGAGGTGATATCCGGGCGCGGCCTTGCCGCCGAAAATGAACGTGCGCGGCACTAAGGCTGAGCCGGGATTCGACTTCAAACCGTGATAGAGCGAGACGATGTGCAGGACTTTCAGATGTTGCCGCTTGTACTCGTGAATGCGCTTGACCAGCACGTCATACATGGAATTGGGATCGATGCGTATGCCGGTGCGCTCCAGCGCCAGGGCCGCGAGGCTCCGCTTGTTCTTTAGCTTGATGTCGCGCCAGCGAGCCCGGAACCCGGCATCCTCGGCAAGCGGCTCGAGCCGCCTGAGCTCGGCCAGGTCCTTGATCCAGCCGTCGCCGATGTGCTCGGAGATGAGCGCGGCGAGCAATGGATTGGACAGTGCCAGCCAGCGGCGCGGCGTGACGCCGTTGGTCTTGTTGCTGAATTTCTTCGGCCAGAGCTCGTAAAAGTCGCGCAGCACGTCGCGCTCAAGAAGCTCGGTGTGCAGAGCCGCGACGCCATTGATCGAATGGCTGCCGATGCAGGCGAGGTGCGCCATGCGCACATAGCGCTGATCGCTTTCGTCGATGATCGACATGCGGCGGATGCGCTCCTCGTCGCCCAGGAAACGCATGCGCACTTCCTCGAGGAAATACGCATTGATGTCGTAGATGATCTGCAGATGACGCGGCAGAACGCGGCCGAAGACTTCCAGCGGCCAGCGCTCCAGCGCCTCCGGCAACAGAGTGTGGTTGGTGTACGCGAACGTCCGCGTGGTGACATTCCAGGCCTCGGTCCAAGACACCGCATAATCGTCGATCAGGAGCCGCATGAGCTCGGCGATGGCGATGGCCGGATGGGTATCGTTGAGCTGCACCGCGAATTTCTCGTGAAACTGCTCGAGCGGCACTCCCTGCATGCGCACGATGCGAAACATGTCCTGGATGGAGCACGACACGAAGAAATATTGCTGCTCGAGGCGCAGCTCCTTGCCACGCAACTGCTCGTCGTTCGGGTAGAGCACCTTGCTCAGGTTTTCCGACGTGACCTTCTGGTTGACCGCTCCGTAATAGTCGCCGCTGTTGAACGCGGCGAAATCGAACGACTCCGGCGCCTCGGCGCTCCACAGGCGCAAGGTGTTGGCGGTATTGGTGCGATAGCCCAAAATCAGCGTGTCGTAGGGCACACCGTGCACGATCTTGTGCGGCGTCCAGCGCACGCGTGGGCACTCCCGGTCGTCGAGATAGTGCTCGGTGGTGCCGCCGAACTTCACGCTCACCGCCCATTCGGGGCGCACCAGCTCCCACGGATTGCCGAAGCGCAGCCACTTGTCGGTCTTTTCGATCTGCCAGCCGTCGACGATCTGTTGTTGGAAGATTCCGAACTCGTAGCGGATGCCGTAACCGAGCGAAGGAATCTCGAGCGTCGCGAGCGAATCGATGAAGCACGCCGCCAGACGGCCGAGGCCGCCGCTGCCGAGGCCCGGTTCCTCCTCTTGTCGCAGCAAATCCTCGAGATCCAGGCCGACCTCGGCCATGCCCTTGCGCACCGTATCGGTGATCCCCAGATTCAAGAGGTTGTTGCCGAGATGCGGGCCCATGAGGAATTCGGCGGAGAGATAGGCGACGGTGCGCGAGGCTTCCCGGGTATAGGTCGCGGCGGTGCTGATCCAGCGCTGCAGCATCCGGTCGCGCACGGCGTAGGCGAGCGCCATGTAGTAGTCGTTGCGGGTGGCAAGCGCCGCGAACTTGCCTTGCATGTAGAAAAGGTCGTCGAGGAAGGAGTTCTTGATCGCTTCCTTGTCGAGCGCGGTGCGTTCGTCGGCGGGCGCGGTCATGGTGCCCACACCACCTCGACGGGCGTGCGGTCTTGGCGCAGCACCGCACGCACCGGCATCTCCTCGACGGGACCTCCGCCGCTCGCCGCGGTGAAGGTACGCAGCTTGGCTTCGCCGAGGAGCAGGATGTACACCAGCCGCGAGCCAAGAAGTGCGGCCAGATTCAGGCTCAGGCGCGCGTGCGGCTCGGTTGGCGCCAGCATTCCGATACAACCGGCCGCCGCGCTCGGATTGAGCGCAGCAGGCAAGTTCGGGGAGCGCGGAAAGAGTGAAGCGGTATGACCGTCATCGCCCATGCCGAGCACCGTGACGTCAAACGGCCGGGGGATATGCGCAAAGGATTCCCACGCGGCTACGGCACCCAAGTCCGGCGAGGGCGCGGTGTTCTTCAGGCCCGCGAAACGCGCGGCGGCCGCGGCGTCTCGCAATAAGTTGTCGCGAACCAACTTCTCGTTGCTACCCGGGTCCGTAGGCGCCACCCAGCGCTCGTCGGCGAGCGCCACGCATACGCGACTCCAGTCGAGCGGCGCCGTGCGCAACGCCTGGAACAGCTTGACCGGCGAATTACCGCCGGACACCACCAGGCTTGCGAGCCCGCGTTGCGCGATCGCCTCGGAGAGAGCCGCAGCGATATTACCGGCGAGCCCGCTGGCCAGCGCCGCGGCGTTAGGGTAGTGCTTCACGTCGGCGGGTGAGATCGTCATGGGAGCGAATCCGTGGCTGCGACAGAGGAAAGCGTAGCATGCGCCGGCCCGCAAGTGACCCGGCCCGATGTGCTATAAGGGCGGTCCCGTGAAGGACCTGACGGCGCACTCCATTGGTAAACACATCCTGCACATGGCGCTGCCCATTGCGGCGGGGATGCTGTTTCAAACGCTTTATTTCCTGATCGATCTATATTTCGTGGCCCGTCTTGGCGATGCCGCAATCGCCGGTGTCAGCGCCGCCGGCAACATCATGTTCATTGTTTTCGCGCTGACGCAAGTGCTTGGGGTAGGCACGGTCGCGCTCATCTCGCATGCGGTGGGGCGCAAGGACCAGCCGGATGCGACGCGGGTGTTCAATCAGAGCTTCTCCCTGTCCATCGCGTGCGGGATCTTGACGCTGGTCCTCGGCTATCTCGTTGCGGCGCCCTACATGCACACTTTGGGGGCAGACGCCGCCACGGTTCGCGCGGGCATCGACTATCTGTGGTGGTTCCTGCCGAGTCTGGCGCTGCAATTCGCGGTGGTTGCCATGGGCTCCGCGCTGCGCGGCACCGGAATAGTGCAGCCGAGCATGATCGTGCAAATGCTGACGGTCATTTTGAATGCGGTGCTTGCGCCGGTCCTGATCGCGGGATGGGGCACGGGACATCCATTGGGCGTCGCCGGCGCCGGGCTCGCAAGCTCGCTATCGCTTGCGGTAGGCGTCGCGCTGCTGTTCTTTTACTTCCTCCGTTTGGAACACTACGTGGCATTCGACTCGACGGCTTGGCGATGGGATTTCGCCGTCTGGGGCCGCCTCATGCGCATCGGCCTGCCGGCCGGCGGCGAGTTCGCCCTGATGTTCGTGTACATGGTGTTCATCTATTGGATCATCCGCCCCTTTGGTCCGGACGCGCAGGCGGGATTCGGCATCGGCATGCGGCTGAATCAGAGCTTATTTCTGCCGGCGATGGCGGTCGCCTTCGCGACCGCGCCCATCGTCGGGCAAAATTACGCGGCTGGAAAATTCGCGCGTGTGCGCGAGACCTTCGTGCGCGCCGCCCTCATCGGCGCAGTGATCATGGCCGCGTTGACCTTGCTGTGCCAGTGGCGCGCGGAGTGGCTGGCACGCGCGTTCACCAGCGAGCCCGGCGCGGTCGCCGTGGCGACTCAATTCTTGAAGCTCATCTCCTTGAACTTCATCGCATCCGGACTGGTGTTCACGTGCTCGGCGGTGTTCCAGGGGCTCGGCAATACCGTGCCTGCGGTGTTGAGCGCCGCGACGCGTCTCGTGAGCTCCATCGTACCCGCGCTGTGGCTCTCGCATCAGCCGCACTTTCGTCTGGTGGAGCTGTGGTACGTATCCATCGTGAGCATGACGGTGCAGGCCGTCGTGAGTCTATGGCTGGTGCGCTCCCAGCTTCGAAGCCGCATGCCCGATGCCGCGGCCGCGCTCGAGGTCGGCTAAGTTGCAGCTCAAAACCTTCATCGATATCGCCGGCTGGTCCGGTACCGTGCTGGTGTTGGGCTCCTACGCGCTGATATCTTCCGGCAAATTGCAGCCACGCTCGTCCCTCTATCACTCGATGAACCTCCTTGGAGCGATTGGCCTCGCAATCAACAGCGGCTGGAACGGCGCATGGCCATCGGCCGGCCTCAATGTCGTATGGCTCGGCATCGCCATTTTGGCGATGCGGCGCAATCGCCGCAGCACGCCCTAAGCGCGATTCAGTCGCGGATGAGCACGGGCGTCCCAAGCACGATTCGCTCGTAGAGATGTTGCATGGCGCCGTTGTCGAGCGCGATACACCCGCGTGTCCAGTCCTTGGGTGCGCCGGGGCCGCCGCTGGGGTCCTGTCCATGGATGTAGATCTCTCCGCCGAGCCGCGTGTGCTGCGGCGGCAAGCGCTTGTCGCGCAGGGCCGCCAAAATATCGCCGTGCTCGTCGGGACTGATCAGCCCGGCGTCGAGCCCGCGCGCGGCGTGCTCCGCGTTCGGATAGCTCAAGCACATGGACAAGAAGAATTTGCTGCGCGGGTTCTTGCTGCAGATGTAGAACTCGCCGATGGGCGTCGCTTCGTCGCCTTCCACCGCTTTGTCGGCCGCCCAATTCCTGCCGAGCGCGACCGGGTAACTTTGCTGCAGCGAAGTCCCGACATAGAGATGCAGCGTACGCGCGGCCTTCTCGATGACGAGCCGCTGCTCGCCCTCGGTGCTCTGCGACTGCGAGATCATCCGCGGCCGCCGTCGCCACGCGTCGCGAGCTCGGCCACGACCCGTGCCAGCGACAATCCCTTCGCTTCGAGCAGCAGCACGACGTGGTAGAGGAGGTCAGCGGCCTCGCCGATCACCTCCTCATCGCCCTGCGCGACGCTCGCGAGCGCGAGCTCGAGCCCTTCCTCGCCCACTTTCTGCGCGATGCGCCGGGGACCCTCATCGAGAAGCTTTGCGGTGTAGCTGCCCGGCGGCCGTGCGTCGATACGCTGCCGGATGGTCTGCGTCAGCACGCCGAGAAAGCCGTACGGCTGCGCGGCGGTTTGTGGGGCGTCTTCGCCGAAGCAGGTGCGCGTGCCGCGGTGGCAGACGGGCCCGAGGGGATGCGCGAGAATCAATAGCGCGTCGCCGTCGCAGTCGGCGGCGATGGCGCGCACTTCGAGGAAATGGCCCGAAGTCTCACCCTTGGTCCAGAGCCGTTGCTTGCTGCGGCTATAAAAGGTCACGCGTCCGCTGGCTTGCGTCGCCGCCAGCGCCTCGCGGTTCATGTAGCCGAGCATGAGCACCGCGCCGTCTTGCGTGTCTTGCACGACCGCGGGCAGCAATCCCTGACTCTTGTCCCAATCGAGTGTGTCCAGGCCGCTCAAGCTCTCACCTCGATGCCGTCCGCCCGCAGCGCGCGCTTGAGATCGGCAATGCCAATGTCCCCGGAATGAAACACGCTCGCAGCCAGCGCCGCATCGGCGCCGCCGTCGCGGAACGCCCGTGCAAAATGCTCCGCACGGCCCGCGCCGCCCGATGCGACCATCGGCACGCGGCAAACACGGCGCACCGCGCGCAACTGCTCGATGTCATAGCCTTGCCGCACGCCGTCGCTCGCCATGCAATTCAGAACGATCTCCCCGGCGCCGCGGCGTTGCGCCTCGGCGACCCAATCTAAGGTCGTGCGTCCGGCATCGCAAGTGCGCCGCGCATCCCCGGTGAATTGCTGCACGCGGTACTCGCCGTCGGCCGTTTGGCTGTCGACGCCGACCACCACACACTGGCTGCCGAAGCGCTGGCTGAGCGCGTCGATCAGCTCCGGATTCGCGAGCGCCGGCGAGTTGACCGAGATTTTTTCCGCTCCCGACCCGAGGACCTCTTCGGCATCCGTGACGCTGCGAATACCGCCGGCGACGCAGAAGGGGATGTCTAGAATCCGCGCGATGCGCTCGATCCAGCGGCGATCCACCGAGCGCGCATCCGGACTCGCCGTGATGTCGTAGAACACGAGCTCGTCGGCGCCTGCGTCGCGGTAGCGCAGCGCCAGATCCATGATCTCGCCGACGATGCGATGCCCGCGAAAACGCACGCCTTTGACCACCTGGCCGTCGCGCACGTCGAGACAGGGGATTATGCGTTTGGCAAGAATGGCACCAGCTCCTCGACGGGAATGAGGTCCTCGAGCAGAGCCTTGCCGCTGATCGCGGCAGCGGCGCCGCAGCACGCCAGCGCGTTGAGATCCGCCGCATCCCGTATGCCGCCGGATGCCTGCCAGGCGATGCCGGGGAAACGCTGCGCGGCTTGCGCATAAAGGGCGACATTCGGCCCCGACAAGGCGCCGTCCCGCGCGACGTCGGTGCAGAGCACGTGTGCGGGGGCGCCGCCGGGAAAGTCCGCGAGGGCTTCCCACAGCGGGTGCGTCGATTGTCGTTGCCAGCCGTGGGTGACGATGCACGGCGTGCCCGCCGCATCGAGACGAACGTCAAAGGCGAGGACGATGCGCTCGCCGCCGAAGTCGTCGATCCAGCCTCGCACCGCCGCCGGATCCGACAACGCGGCGCTGCCGATGACGGCTCGCTCGGCGCCTGCCTCGAGCACGCGCTCCACGTCGGCACGGGTGCGCAACCCGCCCCCCACTTGCAGCCGCAAGCTCGATTCGCGCGCGAGCTGCGCGATCAGGAACCGGTTGCCGTGGTCGGCGCGGCCCTCGCGGGCACCGTCGAGGTCGACGACATGCAACCAATCCGCGCCCATCGCCTCGAACTTGCGCGCAAGGTCGAGCGGTGTCGCCGGGTACGCCGTCTCCTGGGTGAAGTCGCCGCGCAACAAGCGCACGCAGCGGCCGTCCTTCAAGTCGATGGCGGGGAGCAGTCGCATGCCAAGCGGGCGCTCAGTGAAAACCGATGAAATTGCGCAGCACGCGCGCACCGGCGGCGGCGGAGCGTTCCGGGTGAAATTGCACACCGTAGAAATTGCGCCAGGCGACGCAGGCGCTGAATGCCGTCCCGTAGCGGCAACTGGCGAGGGTGGCATCACCCGGCGGCACGGCGTAACTGTGCACGAAATAAGCATGATCGTGCTGGCCGAGGCCCTCGAGGAGGGCCGAGGGCCGCTCGATGTCGATCGTGTTCCATCCCATGTGCGGTACGGGGCGATCGGGCGCGTCGGCGAGCCGGACGGTCGCCCCCGGGATGATGCCCAAGCAGCGCGCGGGCCCTTCTGCGGAAGACTCGTGGAGGAGTTGCATGCCGAGACAGATGCCGAGCACCGGCTGGGTGAGGGAGGGAATCAGGGTATCGAGACCGCTCGAGCGCAGGCGTGTCATGGCGTCGGGCGCGGCGCCCACCCCGGGCAGGATGACATGGCTCGCGTCTCGGACGCGGCTCGGATCGGAGGACAGCTCGGCCGGAGCGTCGAGACGCTCGAGCGCGAACTTGAGCGAGGCGATATTGGCGCCCCCGCATGCAACGATGACGATATCGCGAGCGCTCACAGGGTTCCCTTGGTGGAGGGCAGCTCGCTGCCCTCGCGGCGGATGGCTTGCCGCAGTGCGCGGCCGACCGCCTTGAAGCAGGATTCGACCATGTGATGCGAATTCTCCCCGCTCACGCGCAGGTGCAGCGTCGCGCCGAGCGTATCGCACAAGGATCGAAAGAAATGCGGCACCAGTTCGGTCGGCAAGTCCCCGATCCGCTCCCGATTGAAGTGCCCGTCCCAGACGAAAAAAGGGCGGCCCGACAGGTCGAGCGCAACGTGCGCCTCGGCCTCATCCATGGCAAGCACGAAGCCGTAGCGGCCGATACCGCTCTTGTCGCCCAGTGCCTGGCGCAGCGCCGAGCCCAACGCGAGCGCGGTGTCTTCGACGGTGTGATGCTCGTCGATGTGCAAATCCCCCGAGGCCTCGAGCGTGAGCGCAAAGCCGCCGTGTTTCGCGACTTGCTCGAGCATGTGATCGAAGAATCCCAGGCCCGTGGCGATGCGGCTCGGACCTTCGCGCGACAGGTCCACATCGACCACGATGTGCGTCTCCTTCGTCTTGCGCTCGGTGCGGCCACGCCGCGCCGCACCCAGAATCCGCTCGGCGATCGCCGGCCAGCGCTCCGCGGCGGCGCCGTCCACACGAACGCGCAGTCCTTCGATGCCTATGTTGCGCGCGAACTCGAGATCCGTGTCGCGATCGCCCACCATGAAACTGCGCGCGACATCGATCGGATGGGTCTTGAGATACTCCTCGACCAGGCCCCGCCGCGGCTTACGGCAACCGCAAGCTTCATTCAGAAAATGCGGGCAGATGAACACGGCCTCGAAGTCGATGCCTTGCGATGCGAAGAGGTCGAGAGTGAACCGGTGGGCACGATCGAAGGCGTCTTGAGGCAGAGCCGGCGTGCCGAGCCCGTCCTGGTTGGTGACCATCACCAAACTGAAGCCCGCCCGTTTCAGAGCGAGGAGGGCGGGGATGACGTCCGGCAGCAAACGGATTTTCTCGAGTCGGTCCACGCGCTCATCGGCCGGCTCCTCAATGAGCGTGCCGTCGCGATCGACGAACAGGACGTGTCGGGTGGCGCCAGCTTGGGTCGCGCTCACGCCGCCTCCAGACTTTTGATCAGGGCATCGTTCTCGATGCGCGCGCCCACCGAGATTCTGAGCGCGCTCGGCAGCGCCGGGTTCGCGCGCAAATCGCGCACGAGCGTACCGCCGGCCCTGCTCGAGCGCAGCATGCGATCGGCGTCCGCGCTGTCGATGAGAAGAAAGTTCGCATCGCTTGGCCACACCTTGGTGACCAGAGGCAACCGCTCCAGCCGCCCGCGCAGGTAATCCCGCTCCGCCAGGAGGGCCTCGATCCGTGCACGGGACGCCGCGAGCGCATCGGGCTCGAGAGCGCGCAGCGCCGCTTCGATGGTGGGCTGGGCGAGCGAGTAGGGTGGGATGACCCGCCGTGCCACTTCGATGAGCTCGGGGCGGGCGAGCAGTGCGCCGATGCGCGCGCCGGCGAGCGCGTGCGCCTTGGAAAGCGTGCGCAGCACGGCGAGGGTGGAAAACCGCTCGAGCCAGGACGCAAGGCTCCAGCGGCCGGACCATTCGATGTAGGCCTCGTCGAGCGCGACGATGGCCTTGCCGTCGAGCGCGATGCACACCGCCTCGATGGCATCGAGGTCGAAAGCGTTGGCTGTCGGGTTGTTGGGTGAGCAGAGGTACACGATTTTCATGGACGGGCGCCAGGCTGCCAGAAGGCGGGCAGGATCGAGACTCCAGCCACACTCCCGCTCCAAGGGCACGTCGACGACGTGGGCGCCTTGAATGTGCGCGGCCACCCGATACATACCGAAGGTCGGCGGGCTTTGCAGGATCGCATCCGTGCCGGCGCGTAGATAGATGCGCGACAGCAGGTCGATGGCTTCGTCGCTTCCTCGTCCGACCAGCAGCATGTCGGTGGCGACACCGTAAAGCGCGGCCAACCGCGCGACCAGCGCTTGCGGCTGAGGTTCCGGATAGCGGTTGAGGCCCGCCGCCGTGGTATCGCCGGGCGGCCGCCATGGGGCCTCGTTCGCATGCAAGCGCGTGAGCGAGGGCTGCCACGCCGCGTGCGAGTACGGCTTCAAGTCCAAAATCTCGGGTCGGGCGAGGGCGAGCACGGGATTCACGCGGCTTGGCTCCCAAGCGCCGCCAAACGGATGTTCACCGCTGCGGCATGAGCATCCAGTCCTTCGAGCGCCGCCAAGGTACACGCGGTCCCGCCTAAGGCCGAAAGGCCCGCCGGGGTGAGCTCCTGCACGGTGATCCGCTTTTGAAAATCCTCGAGCGATAGGCCGCTGTAGGCTCGTGCGTAGCCGTAGGTCGGGAGCGTGTGATTCGGCCCGCTGCAATAATCCCCCATCGGCTCCGGCGACCAGGCGCCGAGGAACACGGCGCCCGCGGCCTCGACCTTGGCCAGCCAGCGCCGCGGCTCGCGCACTTGCAAAATGAGGTGCTCGGGCGCGTATTCATTCGCGAGGTCGAGCGCGCCATCGAGGGACTCGATGGTGATGAGCCGCATCTCACGCACCGAGCTTTCGAGGATCTCGCGCCGCGACAGCTGCTGCGCCTGCGAGCGGATCTCGCGCTCGACGTCGGCCACGAGCGCTCGCGAAGGCGTCACCAGAATCGCCTGCGCCTCGGCGCCGTGCTCAGCTTGGGCGAGCAGGTCCGCGGCCACGAAATCGGCGCGCGCACTGTCGTCGGCGATGACCATCACTTCGGTGACGCCCGCCGGGAGATCCGCCGCGGCGCCGGCGGCATCGGCCGCCACACAGAGCTTCGCCGCGGTAACCCACGCATTGCCCGGGCCGTACAGCTTGTCGCACTTCGGTATCGAGGCCGTGCCATACGCCATGGCGGCGATGGCCTGCGCACCGCCCGCCTTGAACACCCGCTGCACGCCGGCCTTGCGCGCTGCGACGAGGACTGCCGCATCGGCCGCCCCGCGCCGGTCGGGCGCCGTGCACAGAATGCGCTGGCGACAGCCCGCGAGCGCGGCCGGCACCGCCAGCATGATGGCCGTGGATGGCAGGGGTGCGGAGCCCGCAGGCACGTACAGGCCGACGGCGCGGACCGGCACGCTGATCCGCTCGCAGCGCACGCCCGGAGCGGTCTCGATGCACAGCGGCTCCAGGGACTGGGCCGCGTGAAAAGTCCGCACCGTACCGATCGCGACCTCGAGCGCCCGATGCTGCGTGGCGCTCAAGGTCCGTTCGGCTGTCGCGAATTCCGCGTCCGACACCTCGAGCGACTCGAGGCGTACCCCGTCGAACCGCTCGGTGAGATCGAGAAGCGTCGCATCGCCGCCGCGGCGCACGGCCTCGACGATCGCGGCGGCCTCGCGCGCGACGCGTCCCGCGCTGCGCTGCGCCGGACGCTCGAGAGCGGTGCGCCGTTCAGCCGGCGAGAGCGTCGTCCAGTCGAGCATGCGCATGCGGGCCCTACGCCAGCATCTTCTCGACGGGCAGTACCAGCACGGAGCTCGCGCCCGCACTCTTCAGCTGCTCGAGAGTTTCCCAGAACACGCTCTCGCGGCACACAGCATGGACCGCTACCCGGTCCCCCAGGCCCTCCAGAGGGATCACCGTCGGTGCTTCGCTTCCCGGCAGGAGCTTCGCGATCGCAGGCAAGGCCTGGCGCGGGGCGTGCAGCATGATGTACTTGCTGCCCCGGACTTGCTCGACGCCGTCGATGCGCATCAGCAAACGCCGCGTCCAGTCCCGCTTCTCGGCGGGAATGGGTACGGGCGTGCGAATGAGGACCGCATGGCTTTCGAGCACCACCTCGGCCTCGCGCAGATGGTTGGCCGCGAGGGTGGAGCCGGTCGACACGAGATCGCAGATCACGTCCGCCCGGCCGAGTCGTGGAGCGATCTCGACCGATCCCGACAGCACCACGACTTCGGCGCGAATGCCGCGCTCGGCGAGGAATCGCCCGAGAATATAGGGATAGGTGGTCGCGATGCGTTTGCCCGCGAGAGATTCCGCACTGCGGTACACGAACCCGTCGGGAACCGCGACGCTTAGCTTGCAGCGTCCAAAATCGAGCGGTTGCACGGTCTCGAACAGGGGCGCGAGGCTTCGGGCTCGAAACGCCAGACGTTTTTCCTCCACTACATTGAGACCGACGATGCCCAAGTCGCACACGTCCTCCTGCACGAGATCCGGAATGTCATCGTCGCGCACGAACAGCACGTCGAGCGGCATGTTCTCGCCGTAGCACATGAGCTGGTCCTTGCCGCGCGTGTATTTCAGCCCGCAACGCGACAGGAGCTCGAGCGAGGCGTCGGTGAGACGGCCGCTTTTCTGGACGGCGATCTTGAGCCGCACGGGACCCGATTCGCTCATGCGTGCGCCTTCAGCCGATCGGTCACCGCGCGATAGCCGCCGTTGCCGGTCTGCAAGTAGCGCGCGACGCGGCCGATGGTGGTCACGCTCACGCCGGTTTGCTTGTGGATATCGCGATAGGGCAGGCCGCGCTCGAGGAGCTCGACCACGGACCAGCGATCCGCCATGGCCTGCAGCTCCGTGGGCGTGCACAGGTCGCGAAAGAAGCTGCGGCACTCCTCGACACTACGCAGCGCGAGAATGGCGGTGAAAAGCGCGCGCTCGTGCTGCTGTTCCTGCCGCGGGGTGACGGGACGGTTGGTTTTCACGAGTCGGCGCGACCTGTATCAATGTAATAATGTACTAGTACGTTAGTACAAGAGAGGAATGTGCGCAAGGACGAAGTTGCTTGACGGGCGCGCCCTGCCTGATACCATTTGCAGGCCTATCTAGACCGGCTGAGGGAAAGGCCCTTAGAAGCCGGGGCAACCAACCGAAGGTCCGCAAGGACCCGCAGGGAACGGTGCCAACTCCTGCGAAGCGGCCGGCCGTGCAAGCCTTAAGCTTCGATAGATGGGCGGCGAGTTGCAGGGCGCAGGGCGCCGCAACAGCCGAGCGCGTGGCGCCGCTTCTCAGGGGTTATGTCAACCTTTTGGAGGAGTCGTCGGTGCCGAGTCAAATCCCCGAAAAGCCGAAACCCGGCGCGCAAACAAAGAGCGCCGCCAACGTCACGCCCATTCGCGCCGCAACCGAGCCCATGGTCATCGAGCCCATGGTCCGCGACGAGGTGCTGGCGCTGCCCGCCCCGTGGCGGTTGCACTACGGCGATGAGCTGCCGGATGCGCACATCGCGTTTCGCCTGGTCGGACCCGCGGATGCGCCCGTCGTCGCGGTGCTCGGCGGCATTTCGGCGCATCGCATCGTGAACGGCGAGGAGGGCTGGTGGCCGGAGCTCGTCGGCGCCGGCCACGCGATCGATACGGCGGACTACTGCGTGCTCGGCATCGACTATCTCGGCGGCCGCGGCGGCAGCTCGGCGCCGCGAGACGGGCGGCAACTTCCCGCCCTTGAGCTCGTACGACCAGGCGCACGCCTTGCGCCGCATCGTCGAGCATCTCGGGCTCAAATCCCTGCATGCCATCGTCGGCGCCTCCTACGGCGGCATGGTGGCGCTGTGCTTCGCGGAAGCGTATGCGGAGCACGTCGGCCGCATCGTGGTGCTGAGCGCGGCCGACAAAGCGCAGGTGCTCTCGACCGCGTGGCGCAGCGTGCAGCGGCAAATCGTGCGCGAGGCGATCGCGCGCGGCGATGGGCCCGCGGGCCTGAAGCTTGCGCGCGCGCTCGCCATGGCGACCTACCGCAGCTCGGTGGAGTTCGAGCTGCGCTTCGGCGCGGCGCCGGTGCGCGAGGCGCACGGTTTCAGATTTCCGATCGAGGATTATCTGTTCGCCCGCGGCGACGACTACGTGCAGAAGTATCGCGCCGAGACTTTCCTGCGCTTGAGCGAGTCGATCGACCTGCATCGCATGGACGCGACGCGCGTGCGCACGCCCGCGACGCTGATCGCGGTGCGCGAGGATCAGCTGGTGCCGTTCCAGGACATGCAAGGCCTGGCGGCGCGGCTCAACGGCCCGCGCCAGCTCATCGAGATCAATTCCATCTTCGGCCACGACGCATTCCTGAAGGAGGGCGCGGCGCTGACGCCGATCGTCAAACGCGCAGTCTCGGAGCCGCTGCTATGAGTGAAGGAAAACCCCGCAAAGCTTTGTCCACGCGCTCGGTGCGCGCCGGCCTCGAATCGGATGCGCAGCACGGCTCCGTGGTGCCGCCGATTTATCTGTCGTCGAACTTCGCCTTCGAGGCTTACCGCAAGCCGCGCAAGTACGACTACTCGCGCTCGGGCAATCCGACGCGCGATCAGCTCGGCCGCCGCGCTCGCCGATCTCGAGGGCGGCGCCGGCGCGGTGGTGACCTGCACCGGGCTCGCCGCGATCACGCTCGTCCTCGCGACGCTCCCGCAGGGCGCGCGCATCCTCGCGCCGCACGATTGCTATGGCGGCACCTATCGGCTGCTCGCCGCGCTGCATGCGCAGGGCAAGCTGGTGGCCGATTTCGTCGATCAGACCGACGCGGACGCTCTGGCGGCCGGCGCTCGCCGCGAAGCCGCAGCTCGTGTGGATCGAGACCCCGAGCAATCCGCTGCTGCGCATCGTGGACATCGACGCGGTTGCCGAGGCGGCGCACGCCGCGGGCGCGCTGGTGGCGGCGGACAACACGTTCTTCTCGCCGCTCTGGCAGCAGCCGCTCGCACTCGGCGCCGATCTCGTCGTGCATTCGACCACCAAATACCTGAACGGCCATAGCGATGTGGTGGGCGGCGCCGTCGTCGCGGCCACGCGCGAGCTCGCGAGAGCCTCGCCTGGTGGGCGAACGCCATCGGCGTCACCGGCGCGCCGTTCGACAGCTTTCTGAGCCTGCGCGGCGTGCGCACGTTGCACTGCGCGCATGCGCGTGCACGCGGAGAACGCGGCCGAGGTGGTCGAGTGCCTGCGGCGTCACCCGGCGGTGCGGCAGGTGTTCTATCCGGGTCTCGCCGATCATCCGGGGCACGACATCGCGCGGCGTCAGCAATCGAGCTTCGGCGCCATGCTGAGCTTCGAGCTCGCAGGCGGCGAGCCGGCGGTCGCCGCGTTCCTCGAGGGACTCGAGTGCTTCACGCTCGCCGAATCCTTGGGCGGCGTCGAGAGCCTGATCTCCCACCCGGCCAGCATGACCCATGCGGGCATGGAAGAATCCGCGCGATTGAAGGCCGGTATCGGCCCGGGCTTGCTCGGGTCTCGGTCGGGATCGAGGATGCGGGGGACCTGGTGGCGGACATCGCCGCCGGCTTGGCGCGTGCGGCTAAAGCGCAGCCAGAACTGCCGCTCCGGCGTCACGGGTCGTGACCGAGGCCGCTCCGCGCGGAGCCAGGTCCGCGGTCAGCGCGCCCGAGTCGATCGCCCGGGAGACCGCTGCCTCGACCAGGCGCGCCTCGGTGTCGAGCCCGAGCGCATAGCGCAGCAGCATGGCCGCGCTCAAGATGGCGGCATAAGGATTGGCGATGCCGCGCCCGGCGATGTCGGGCGCCGAGCCGTGGATGGGCTCGAACATGCCGCGCGCTCCTGCGGCGGGCGCACCCGCGGTGCGCGCACGGGAACCTAACAAGGCGCCCAGCGAGGCCGAAGGCAAGAGCCCCATCGAGCCGGCGAGCATCGACGCCTCATCCGTGAGGATGTCGCCGAACATGTTCTCGGTGACGATCACGTCGAAGTCGCGCGGCCGCCGGAGAAGATGCATCGCCGCGGAGTCCACCAGCATGTGCTCGAACGCGACCTCGGGAAACTCGCTCGGCAGAATTCGCTCGACCACCGAGCGCCACAAGCGCGAGGTCTCGAGCACGTTGGCCTTGTCGACCGAGGTGAGCTTGCGGCGCCGATCGCGCGCAAGCTGCGCCGCGACCCGCACCACGCGCTCGATCTCGACGACGCTGTAGCGGCAGACGTCGATCGCCTCGGTCGCCGTGCGGTGCTTCTCGCCGAAATAGATGCCGCCGGTGAGCTCGCGCACCACCATGATGTCGACGCCGCGCAGGAGCTCCGCCTTGATCGGCGAGGCGTCGAGAACGGCGGGATGCGGCACGACGGGGCGCAAGTTCGCGAACAGGCCGAGGGACTTGCGCAGCTGCAGGATCCCCTGTTCCGGGCGTACCTTGGCGTTCGGATCCGACCATCGGGGTCCGCCCACCGCGCCGAGCAGCACCGCGTCGGCGCGCCGGCACAGCGCGAGCGTGCTCTCGGGCAGCGGCTTCGCCCGTGGCATCGATGGCGGCGCCGCCGAGCAGTGCGGCTTCGAACCCGAACGAATGGCCGCAGCGCGCAGCGATGCGCTCGAGCGCGCGAACCGCCTCGGCGGTGACTTCGGTGCCGATGCCGTCGCCGGCGATGACCGCGATGAGGGCCCGCATTCAAAGACCCGCGTGCATCGCTTCGTAGCGCTCGATCTCGTGCAGCTTGCCGCGCAGAAAGCCGAGCTCATCGAGACCGTGCAGCAGGCAATGGCGTGCGAACGCCTCGATGGGAAACTCGACCGAGACGCCGGTGGGCAGCGTCAGCCGCCAGGCCTGCAGGTCGATGGTCACCTCCGCGCCGGGATGTGTGAGCAGCCAGGCGGCGGTGGCCTCGTCCACGGCCACGGGCAGCAGCCCGTTCTTCAAGGCGTTGCTGCGGAAGATGTCCGCGATCTCGGTGCTGATCACCGCGCGAATGCCGTAATCGACGAGCGCCCAGGGCGCGTGCTCGCGCGAGGAGCCGCAGCCGAAATTGCGTCCGGCGACCAGCACCTCGCAGCCCTGGGCCGCCGGCTGATTCAGGACGAAATCGGGATTCGGCGTGCCGTCGGCCAGGTAGCGCCAGTCGGCGAACAGCTGCCGGCCCAGTCCTTCCTTGGTCGTGGTCGTCAGAAAGCGCGCCGGGATGATCTGATCGGTGTCGATGTTGGTGAGCGGCATGCACCACGGTCCTGGAGCGCACGCTGCTCATCGGTTGCATGACGTCGCTCCCTGCATCACAACAGCTCCCGCGGGTCGGTGATGCGGCCGCGCACGGCGCTCGCCGCCGCGGTCAGCGGGCTCGCGAGCAGGGTGCGCGCGCCCACGCCCTGCCGGCCTTCGAAATTGCGGTTGCTGGTGCTGAGCGAGTACTGGCCGGACGCCACCGTGTCGCCGTTCATCCCCAAGCACATCGAGCAACCCGACTCGCGCCAGTCGGCGCCGGCCGTCTTGAACATCTCCGCGAGCCCTGCCGCCTCGGCGTCGCGCTTGATCTGCTGCGAGCCCGGGACGATCAGCAAGTGCACGCCGGCGGCCACCTTGCGGCCCTTGAGCACCCTCGCCGCGGCGCGCAAATCCTCGAGCCGTCCGTTGGTGCAGCTGCCGATGAACACCGTGTTCACCGGCTTGCCGAGCATGGCCTCGCCGCCGCGAAATCCCATGTAGCCGAGCGCCTTGGCGGCGACCGGATCGCCCGCGCGGCTCCGGGATCGAGGCGCTGATCGGCACCACCATGCCGGGATTGGTGCCGTAGGTGATCATGGGCTCGAGCGCGCCGGCGTCGATGTCGACCGAGGCGTCGAAGGCCGCGCCCGGCGTCGCTCTCGAGCGTCCGCCAGCGCGCGACGCGCCAAGTCCCAATCCCGCCCGCGATGGCGCGCGCGGCCGTCCTTGAGGTATGCGAACGTGGTCGCGTCGGGCGCGATCATGCCGGCGCGTGCGCCGGCCTCGATGGACATATTGCAGACCGTCATGCGCTCATCCATCGAGAGCGCGCGGATGGTCGAGCCGCGGTATTCGAATACATGGCCGGTGCCGCCCGGAGACCCCGATCTTGCCGATGATGGCGAGAATCAAATCCTTGGCCGTGACGCCGGGCGCAAGCGGCCCTCGACGTTGATCGCGAAGGTTTTGGGCTTGCGCTGCAGACAGACACTGGGTGGCGAGCACGTGGCCCACCTCGGTGCTGCCGATGCCGAAGGCGAGGGCGCCGAATGCGCCGTGCGTGCTGGTGTGGCTGTCGCCGCACACGATGGTCATGCCGGGCCGGCTGGCGCCGAGCTCGGGACTGATGACGTGCACGATGCCGCGCCGCGCATCGCGCATGCCGAACAGCTCGACCCCGAACTCGGCGGCGTTCTGCTCGAGCTGCCGCACTTGCTTGGCCGCGGCATCCACCTTGATCGGGACCTTGCCGAACACCTGCTCGCTCGAGCGTCGGCGTCGAGTGATCCATGGTGGCGAGCGTGCGCTCCGGCCGGCGCACCGGCAGCCCGAGCGAGCGCAGCACGCTGAACGCCTGCGGCGAGGTCACCTCGTGGATGAGGTGCAAATCGACGTACAGCACGGCCGGCGTATCCGCCGTCTCGGGCAGGACCTCGTGCGCCCGCCAGACCTTGTCGAACAGCGTGCTCGGCGCCATCGCGGGCCCGTCACGCCTTGGCCGACTTCCAGCCAGGGCATGCGCGCGCGCAGCTGCGCGCCGACTTTCTCGATCGAGTGGCTGAGGTCGGACTTCAAGAGCTTCGAGTACTTGCGCCGCCCGCTCTTGGTCTCGGAAATCCACTGGCGCGCGAACTTGCCCTGCTGGATTTCGGCGAGAATCTTCTTCATCTCCCTCTTGGTCGCCTTGTTCACGATGCGCGGACCGCGGGTGAGATCTCCGTACTTGGCCGTCTCGCTGATGAAGCGGTGCATCTTGGTGATGCCGCCCTCGTGCAGCAGATCGACGATGAGCTTGAGCTCGTGCAGGCACTCGTAATAGGCGACCGCCGGCTGATAGCCGGCCTCGACCAGCGTCTCGTAGCCCTTGACGACGAGCTCGGTGGCGCCGCCGCAGAGCACGGCCTGCTCGCCGAACAGATCCGTCTCGGTTTCCTCGGCGAACGTGGTCTCGAGCACGCCGCCGCGCGTGCCGCCGATCCCGTCGGCATAGGCGAGCGCGATCGCCTTGGCGCGCTTGCCGGCATTCTGCGCGACCGCGATCAGGCACGGCACGCCGCGGCCTTGCTGGTACTGGCGGCGCACGAGATCGCCCGGCCCCTTCGGCGCGATCAGCACGACGTCGAGATCCTTGCGCGGCTTGATCTGCTTGAAGTGCATGTTGAAGCCGTGCGCGAACAGCAGCGCCGCGCCTTTCTCGATCTGCGGCTTCAACTCCTGATAGAGCGCCTTCTGCGTCATGTCGGGAACCAGCATCGCGATGAGCTTGCGCGCCTTCGACCGCGGCGGCGGGCTCCGAGACCTTGAGGCCGTCCTTCTTCGCCTTGTTCCAGCTGTCGCCTTTGCGAACGCCGACCACCACGTCGTAGCCGCTGTCGCGCAGATTGAGCGCGTGCGCGCGGCCCTGGCTGCCGTAACCGAGAACGGCGATGCGCGCGCCGCGCAAGGCCTTCTTGTCGACGTCTTTGTGCGAGTACAAACGCATGAGGAGCTCCGTGAAAGTAGCCGGAAATAGCAACACAGAATCTCTTATCATGCAAGGACCGGCGCGCTTCGATTCCGCGCGTTGAGGAGGATCGATCACCCATGACCGTCGAAGGCAGCGCCGCGCTTCCGCTGTGGCTTGTTGTACGAAGATGAGGTCGAGGCCTGGCGAGCGCGCAAGCCCGCGCACGTCGCCGCCTGGCTCGGCGAGCATCATTTCAAGGGCGAGAAACATCGCGTGCTGCTCGTGCCCGATCGCGCGCGGCGGCGCCGCGCTCGCGGTCGCGGGCCTCGGCAAACGCCAGGGAGCTCTCGCTCTGGCACGCCGCCGGCTCTGCCGAGCGGCTGCCGCCGCGCCGCTACCGGCTCGCGCAGCCCTTCACCGCCGCCGAGGCGACGCAGCTCTGCTCTCGGGTTCGCCTACGGCGCCTATCGCTTCGAGCGCTATCGGCCCGCCAAGCCCGAGCGCCTCGCGGCGCTCGAGCCGCCGGAAAATGCGGATGTCGCATACGTCGCGCTCGCGGGCGAGGCGCTCTCCATGGCGCGCGACTGGATCAACACGCCGGCGTGCGATTTGGGACCCGCGAAGCTTGCCGCCGCAGCACGCGGCGTCGCCGAGCGGCATCGGGCGCACTATCGCGAATGGGTGGGCGAGGAGCTCTCGAGGCGCATTTCCCGGCCATCCACGCGGTCGGCCGTGCGAGCGCCGACCCGCCGCGCCTTTCGAAATTCGCTGGTCGCCGCCGAGCGGCGGGGCGGGCTGCCGCGCCTGGCACTGATCGGCAAGGGCGTGTGCTTCGACAGCGGCGGCCTCGACATCAAGCCGAGCTCGGGCATGGCGCTCATGAAGAAGGACATGGGCGGCGCGGCCGTCGCGCTCGCTCTGGCGCATATGCTGATGAGCCGCGGCTTGCGCGCCGAGCTGCAGGTGCTCGTCCCGGTCGTCGAGAACTCGATCGGCGGCAACGCGTACCGCCCGGGCGATGTGCTCGCCACTCGCAAGGGCCTGAGCGTCGAGGTGGGCAATACCGATGCCGAAGGGCGGCTCGTGTTGTGCGATGCGCTGGCGCTTGCCGATGCGGAGCGCCCCGATCTCATCATCGATTTCGCGACGCTGACCGGGGCCGCCCGCGTGGCTTTAGGGCCCGAGCTGCCGGCGCTCTTCGGCACGAGCGATGCCCTGACGTGCCGATCTCGCGCGCAGCTGCGCCGCGGTGCACGATCCGGTGTGGCCGATGCCGCTGTGGATGGGCTACGACGAGGAGCTCGGCAGCAAAATCGCGGACCTGAACAATGTCGCCTCCTCGGGCTTCGCGGGCGCGATTTTCGGCGCGCTCTTCTTGAGGCGCTTCATCTCCGCCGGTGCAGAGTGGCTGCACCTCGATCTGTATGCCTGGAACTCGAAGGAGCGCCCCGGCCGCGGGTTGGGCGCCGAGGCGCAGGCGGTGCGCGGCACCTACTGCTATCTGCTCGAGCGCTACGGGACGGTCTGATTATGTCGCAGAAAGATCCGCGGAAATCCACGACTCGCATGCCGGGGCCGATCTGCCCGCGATGCCGTCGATGTCCGGCCGTACTCACGCCTGGTGGTCGACGGCGTCAAGCAGGCGCCGGCGCGCGCGATGCTGCACGCCGTGGGATTCGGCGAGGGCGACTTCGAGAAGCCGCAGGTCGGCATCGCCTCGACCTGGAGCAATCTCACGCCCTGCAACATGCACATCGACGAGCTGGCTCGCCTGGCGGCGGCGGGAGTCGAGGCGCAGGGCGCGAAGGCGGTCACCTTCAGCACCATCACCGTTTCGGACGGCATTGCCATGGGCACGCCCGGCATGCGCTATTCGCTGGTGTCGCGCGAGGTGATCGCCGACTCCATCGAGACGGTGGTGGGCGCCCAGGGCTTCGACGGCGTGGTGGCCTTCGGCGGCTGCGACAAGAACATCCCGGGATGCGTGATGGCGCTCGCGCGGCTCGATCGTCCGGCGGTGTTCGTCTACGGCGGCACCATCCGTCCGGGCGCGAACCGGCGGGACATCGTGTCGGTGTTCGAGGCGATCGGCGGGCATGCCGCGGGCAACGGTGTCCGAGCATCGAGCTCAAGTTCATCGAGCGCACGGCGATTCCGGGGCCGGGCTCCTGCGCCGGCATGTATACCGCCAACACCATGGCGTCGGCGATCGAGGCGCTCGGCATGAGCTTGCCGAACAGCTCGGCGCAGGAGGCCGTGTCCGACCAAAAGCGCGAGGACTGCCGACCGTGCGGGCGCGGCCGTCGTCGAGCTGATCAAGCGCGGCATTCGTCCGCGGCACATCATGACCCGCAAGGCATTCGAGAACGCCATCACCGTGAGCATCGCGCTCGGCGGCTCGACCAATGCTGTCCTGCACCTGCTCGCCATCGCCTCGTCGGCAAATGTCAAATTGCAACTCGATGATTTCACACGGATCGGGCAGGCGCGTGCCGGTGCTGGCCGATCTGCGCCCGAGCGGACGCTATTCGATGTCCGAGCTCGTGGCGATCGGCGGCATCCGGCCGCTGATGAAAACGCTGCTCGATGCGGGCCTGTTGCATGGCGATTGCCTGACCGTCACCGGCGCCACCGTTGCCGAGAATCTGCGCGACGTGGCGCCCTACCCGGCCGGGCAGGACATCGTGCGCCGCTCGAGGATCCTATAAAGAAGGACAGCCATTGGTCGTGCTGTACGGCAACCTCGCGCCCGAGGGCGCCGTTGCAAAAATTACCGGCAAGGAGGGCCTGCGCTTTCAGGGGCCGGGCGCGAGTGTTCGATTCCGAGGAGGCCTCGATCGCGGGAATTCTTGGCGGCAAGGTCAAGGCGGGGGACGTGGTGGTCATCCGCTACGAGGGTCCGAGGGGCGGCCCGGGAATGCGCGAGATGCTGAGCCCGACGGGCGCCATCGTCGGCAAGGGTCTGGGCAACGAGCGTCGCGCTCATCACCGATGGGCGGTTTTCCGGCGGCAGCCATGGCTTCGTGGTCGGCCACGTATCGCCGGAAGCGGCGCTCGGCGGCCCCATCGCGCTCGTCAAGAATGGCGATGAAATCACGATTGATGCAGAGCGTCGTGAAATCACTTTGCATATCGCTGCTGCCGAGTTGAAGCGCCGGCGCAAGCTCTGGAGGGCGCCGAAGCCCTATGCGCGCCGGGGCGCGCTGGCGAAGTATGCCAAGCAAGTCAGCAGCGCATCGCTGGGAGCGATCACCGATCGTGAGTAATGCAAGGCCACCAAAACCCGCTTGCAGTGCGGGCGGGATATGTGTCAGGCTCTTTACTTGCCGTAGGGACTGAAGGACGCTTCTAGAATATAGGGGCGGTCTGCGGCTCGCGCGTTTTTTCAAGCGCGTGGCAACATGCACAGAGCGTGCGTGGCGTGTCAGCACTAGCTAGGGGCGAGTGTCGAACTAGAGTTATGTACAAATACGAACAGCCGTCAATGTTTTCGGGGCCGCGTGGCGCGGCGCTCATCGCAGTAATCATTCTCCACATTGGCATCGTCTGGGCTTTCTACACCGGACTGGCCGGGAAGCTGGTGCAGAAGATCATTCCGCCGGTGGAGATCGCGCAGATTGACAAGCCGAAGGACGTCGACAAGCCGCCGCCGCCGCCGCCGAAGCTCGAAGAGGTCAAGCCCTTCGTGCCGCCGCCGGAATTCGTCGACATCCAGGCGGCGCCGCAGCAGACGAACGCCATCACTGAAACGACGCAAGTGCAGAGAGCTCCGGCGCCCGTGGCAGCACCGACCGTGCAGCACACGCATACTCCGATCGCGATGGATCCGAAGCATCCGCTGCACATCGGCGAGGACTATTACCCCGACGCCTCGAAGCGCGCCGGCGAGGAAGGCCGTTGCATCGTGACGATGACGATTGCCGCCGATGGGCGCATCACGAACGCGTCCATTCAACAATCGTCGGGCTTTCCGCGCCTCGACGAAGCCTGCTTGAAAGGCGTCAAAGATCAGCGCATGAAGCCCGCGACTGAGGACGGCAAGCCCGTCGAGACGACTGTCGCGCTGCCCATCGTCTGGAAGCTCACGAAATAGATACGACGCAACGAATACGGTCCTGGTGTGAATCTCGCTTGTTATTACGCTTAATCTAAATGTAGAGGGAATCGGTCAATGCAAGAGACAGCTGTTGATAACCCATATGGCCTTGGTGCCCTGATCGCGAATGGCGACATAATCGCACGATCGATTCTCGTCATTCTGTTGATCATGTCGCTCCTGACATGGTTCATCATGATCACCAAGTTCTTCGACCAGCGCCGCACCCGACTGCAGGCCATCGCGGCCGAGCGAGAGTTCTGGTCCTCCTCGAGCCTCACCGATGCGATCAGTAAGCTGAAGGGCACCTCCAATCCGTTCCGCGCGCTTGCCGAGACCGGCAAGCAAGCGTACGAGTACCACGAGACGAACAAGACCCGGCTTTCGGGTGCGATCGGCACCAGCGAGTGGATCACCGAGTCTTTGCAGAGAACGGCGGACACCGTGATCAGCCGTATGCAATCGGGCCTCCCGGTGCTCGCCTCGGTCGGTGCGACGGCGCCGTTCGTCGGCCTCCTCGGCACCGTCATCGGCATCTACCACGCGCTGATCGCGATCGGCGTTGCGGGCCAGGCGTCGATCGACAAAGTGGCAGGTCCCGTCGGTGAAGCGCTGATCATGACCGCCATCGGTCTGGCGGTCGCCGTGCCTGCGGTGCTCGGCTACAACATCCTTCTGCGTCGCAACAAGGGTGTGCAGGAGCGGGTCAGCCACTTCACGCATGAGCTGCACGCCTACCTGATCGCGGGCGCGAAGATGGGCCTCGGCATGGACAAGGGAGGGACGCCTCCGCCCGTGGTGAAGCCCTCGCCCGTGGCCGCTCGCTGAAGGTATCGCCATGGCGATGAACATCGGCAGCGGTGAAGAAGCCGAAGCGATGTCGGACATCAATGTCACGCCCCTCGTGGACGTGATGTTGGTGCTCCTCATCATCTTCATCATCACGATTCGCGTCATCATTCAACAAGTGCCGGTGCAGCTGCCGAAGGCCACCAATCTGCCGACTCAGACGAAGCCTGAGAACATCACGATCGCGGTCGACAAGGAAGGCGACATCTTCTGGAATACGCAGAAGCTCAGTAGTACGGAGGATCTCAAGGCGCATCTGCGCGGCATTGCGCGCATTGATCCGCAACCCGAGGTGCACATCCGCGGGGATTCCAACGTGCGTTATCAGTTCGTGGGGCAGGTGCTCGTGGCGACGCAGCAGATCGGCATCCGCAAGGTCGCGTTCATCACGACACCGGATCATTTCGGCCCCGGGACATAGGAGCGATTCACCATGGCGATGGCAGTAGGCGGGGGCGGCGAGGGCCAGTCCTATTCGGATATCAACATGACACCGTTGATCGATGTCATGTTGGTGCTCCTCATCATTTTCATCATCACGATCCCGAGTCAGACGCATGCGGTGAAGATCGACAATCCGTTGCCGCCACCGCCGAATTTCGTACCGCCGCCGCCGCCTGAAGTGATCGACCTGTCGATCGACTTCGACGGCACGTTGCTGTGGAACAAGACGCCGGTCGATCGTGCGACGCTGCAGGGTTATATCGGGACGGAAGCCCAGAAAGATCCGCAGCCCGAGGTGCACATCACGGTCGACAAGTTCGCCAAGTACGAGATCGTCGCCCAGACGCTTGCGGATCTGCAGCATCGGGGCCTGAAGAAGATCGGATTCGTCAACAACGACTATTTCTGAAATAGGGTCCTAGCGGGTATTGCGGCGCGTCAACCCGATTCCCTCCGGGTTGACGCGCCGTTTGTTTCACCGCTACCCAATAACTTGCTAGATCTGAAGGTGTGATCATGATTCCATCGATGAAAAAAGAAGCACAACGTTCGATGCGAGCATTGCAACAGGCGGCGGCGGTCATGTCGGCGGTGGCCTTGGTCGCGACGCTTGCCCTGCATGCCGGCACGTCGCTCGCGGCCGAAAAGAAGGAAATCAGCCACATCATCGGCAAGGAAATGCAGGCTGCGCAAAAAGCTTTGCAGGCGGGGCAGTGGGCAGAAGCGCTCAAATCGCTGGACGAGGCGGAAGGTAAATCTGGCATCACCGCCTTCGACAAATTCAAGATTCACGACTTCAAGGGATTCGCCGAGTTTAGGCTGAGCAAGTACAAGGAGGCTGAGGCCGACTACGAGGCGGCACTTGCATCGGGAGAGTACACCCCGGAGGAGGCTGCGAAGACCACCAACCTACTGTTCCGCGTTTCTGCGCAGAATCAGCAATACGCGAAAGCGATCGAGTACGGCAAGCAGGTTTCCGAGTCGCCTTCCGCGAAGCCCGACGATTTCAACATCATGGCGCAGCTCTATTATCTGCAGAAAGACTGCAAGAACACGGTTGCCTGGGCCGACAAGTCGTTGGCCGCCTCCAAGAAGGCCGGCGAGACGCCCAAGGAGAACACTTACCAGTTCAAGTTGCAGTGCGCATCCGATGCCGGAGATACCGCGGCGATGGAAGCCTCGCTGGTGGATCTGATCAAGCTCACCAACAAGACGACGTACTGGAATACGTTCCTGCGGCTCGAGCGTCAGGATGAGCGGGACGATCACAACCTGTTGATGATCTACCGCGTCATGTACAACACCAACGCGATGAATGCCGATACCGATTACATCGAGATGGCGCAGCTCTTGGGCGATGCCGCGCTGCCCGGCGAGGCGGCGGCCGTGCTCAACAAGGCGATGTCGACCGGCGTCATCAAGGACGAGCACAAGGAGCGCACCGCGCGCTTGCTCAAGGCGCTGCAGGATCGGGCCGATGCGGACAAGAAGGGCTTGCCGCAGCAGGAAGCCGAGGCCGGCAAGAATGCCGCGGGTGAGCTGAGCGTGAAGCTGGGCGAGGTTTATTACGGCTTCGGCGACTACCAGAAGGCCGCGGACGCGATCGTTCAAGGTCTGCAGAAAGGCAACATCAAGCATCAGGACGAGGCCTATGTGTACCAGGCCCTCGCGGACGCGCAGCTCAAGAACTATGCGGAAGCGAAAAAAGCGATCGCGAGCCTCAAGAGCGTGCCGAACATCAGTCCGCGCGTGCTGAAGGTTTGGGAGCTGTATGGCGCCACGCTCGGCATGTCGGCGGCGTCGGGCTGAGAGCCGGAAATTTCAGGAGCAATCTCATGACGATCAAAGCCGGCGACAAGATGCCTGAGGGCAAATTGACCCGCATGACCAAGGACGGCCCGCAGAAAATCACGACAGACGAGCTCTTCAAGGGCAAGACGGTGGTGTTCTTCTCGGTGCCAGGCGCGTTTACGCCGACCTGCGATGCGAAGCACTTGCCGGGCTTCGTGGAGCTTGCCGACAAGATCAAGGCGAAGGGCGTGGACACCATCGCGTGCACCGCCGTCAACGACGTTTTCGTGATGAACGCTTGGGGCAAATCGAGCAACGTCGGGGATAAGATCCTGATGCTCGCCGACGGCAACGGGGAATACGCCAAGGCGCTGGGGCTGGAGTTGAACGCTTCGGGCTTCGGTATGGGAACGCGCGGTCAGCGGTTCGCCATCATCGTCAAGGATGGAACCGCGCAGCACGTCAACATCGAGGCGCCGGGCGAGTTCAAGGTATCGGCCGCCGATTACGTCTTGAAACAGCTCTAGCGCGCTGAAGCTTTGCTCGCCCTGCGGACTTCTCCGCCGGTATTCACAGAGGCGCAAGTCGAGCGCATCGCGCGGGATACCTACGGACTTGCCGTGTCGGTGCAGTCGCTCCCCGGTGAGCGCGACCGCAACTTTCATCTGCACACCGCCGACCGGCGGGACTACGTGCTCAAAATCCTGGATTTTAATTCGAGCCCGGAGGCGACCGATTGTCAGCTGCGGGTGCTCGAGCACCTCGCCGAGCAAGATCCCGCGTTGCCGGTACCACGCGTCTATCCGACGACGTTGGGCGGGGAAATCGGCACGGTTGCCGGACGCGAGGGCAGCTATGCAACCTGCTTGATGGGCTACTTGCCGGGCGAATTGCTCGCCGGCCGCTCACCTGATGTCCCGCTCCTCGAGAATCTGGGCGGAACGCTCGCACGGCTGGACGTTGCGCTCCAGGGCTTCTTCCATCCAGGGCTCGGGCAGCGCCTGGCCTGGGACGTGAGGCGCCTGCCGGAGCTGATCGAGCATGCCGCTTATCTCGAATCCCCCAGCCTGCGACGCACCGTGCAAAACGTCGCGGCTGCGCTCAAGGAGCGCCTTCCGGCCTTACGCTCTCTGCACAGCCAGGCCATTCATGGCGATTGCCATGCCCGCAACGTGTTGGTCGATCCGAGCTCGGGTGGGATCAGCGGCGTCTTGGACTTTGGCGATATGGTGCACGCCCCGCGGGTGCTGGAGCCCGCCATCGCCATGTCGGAGCTGCTTGCCGAGGAGCGGGTGACGCTGGAGATCCTGCCTTTTGTGCTCGCCGGTTATGCCCGGCGAACGCCCCTCGAGCCTGCCGAGCTGGAGCTGCTCTACGATCTCATTCTCGGCCGCCATTCAGTCACGATTCTGGTGCATGCCTGGCGCGCCCGCCATGATGCCGAGGGTGCGCGGGTGCTCGAGGGATCGATCGCCCCAACCGCACGCTCCCTGGCGCGCTTGCAGGAGGTCGGGCGCGAGGCGTTGACCGAGCGTTGGCGGCGGGCACTCAAAGAGGATGCCGGGGCCGCCTACGAGCCGGTGCCGCTCGCGCGCCGGCACCGCCTCCTTGGCGCAGGCGCGGAGCTTTTCTATGAGCAGCCGCTGCATATCGTGCGCGGCTCCGGGGTGTGGCTGTACGACGCGCGCGGGCTTGCCTATCTCGATGTCTACAACAACGTGCCGCACGTCGGGCATACGCATCCCGACGTGGTAGCCGCAATCCAGAGGCAAACGGCGCTCCTCGCAACGCATACGCGCTATCTGCATGCGCAGATTCTCGAGTACGCGGAACGCCTCACGGCGACCATGCCCCCGCATCTCGATGCGTGCATGTTCGTCAACTCTGGAAGCGAGGCGAACGATGTCGCGTGGCGCCTCGCACAGTTCGCGACAGGCGGCAGCGGCGGCATCGTCATGGAGCACGCGTATCACGGCATCACGGACGCCGTGGCGGCGCTGACTCCGAGCACCGGCCAACCGCGGGATGCCCGGGTCGTGACCTTGGCCGCGCCGCCCAACGGCCTTACACAGGACGATGAGCTGCCGCAAGAAGCGCACGAGGCCGCGCAGCGCGACGTGGATCGAGCCGTCGCCGTCCTCACCGGGCGCGGCTACGCGCCGGCAGCTTTTTTCGTCGATACGGCCATCACCAGCTCGGGCATCTTCGATCCGCCGCCCCTCTGGAGCGCCGCGGTCTCGGGGCGGCTGCGGGCGGCCGGTGCGCTCATCGTCGCCGACGAGGTGCAATACGGCCTCGGGCGCTGTGGCTCGCACCTCTGGGGCTTCGAGCGGCGCGGCCTCGAGCCCGACATCGTGACGCTCGGCAAGCCCGTGGCCAATGGCTACCCCATGGGGGTGGTAGTGGCGCGCCGCGAGCTGATCGAAGCCTTTCAGAAAAAATATGGGTTTTTCTCCACCTTCGGGGGCAACGCCGTGGCGGCAGCGGCGGCGCTTGCCGTGCTCGACGTGCTCGAGCGGGAGCGCTTGCAGGCGAACGCCGCGGCCACGGGCCGCTATCTGCGCGATCGGCTCGGCGCGCTCGCGAGCCGGCATACATGCCTCGGAGCGGTGCGTGGCACGGGCCTCTTGCTGGGGCTCGAGGTCAAGGCGAGCGCCGCGGGAACGCCGCGGCAGGGCGCCAAACGCCTCATCAACCGGCTCGCCGCCGAAGCGCGCGTGCTGATCGGCTATGAGGGTCCGGAGGCGAGCGTGCTCAAGCTGCGACCGCCCATGCCGTTTCGTCCCGAGCATGCCGACCGTCTCGTCGAGGCCCTCGAGGCGGCTGCCACGGCGCTCGGCTAATCGCGTCCCTCGGCTCGCCGCGCCCGGCTTAAGTCCCGACGAGTTTTTCGAGCTCCGGGACGATCTGAAACAGGTCCCCCACCAGCCCGACGTCGGCCACCTCAAAAATCGGCGCTTCGGCATCCTTGTTGATCGCCACGATGGTGCGCGCGTCCTTGATGCCGGTGAGGTGCTGAATCGCGCCGGAGATGCCGACGGCGATGTACATCTCGGGCGAGATGATCTTGCCCGTCTGGCCCACTTGCATCTCGTTGGGCGCGTAGCCGGCGTCGACCGCCGCCCGCGAGGCGCCCACCGCGGCGCCGATCTTGTCGGCGAAGCTGAACAGCAAGTTGAAATTCTCCGCGCTGCCGAGGGCTCGGCCGCCCGACACCACCTTGGAGGCGGTCTGCAGATCAGGCCGATCAGTCGATCCCGACTTGGCGCCGATGTAGCGCGTGTGCGAGGGCAGAGCGACGTTCGGGCTCTCTGCGGCGATGGCGGCACTGCCACCCGTGCCGGCGGCCTCGAACGATGCCACGCGCACCGTGGCCACGAGCTTGCGCGAGGCGTCGGCCTCGACGGTCACGATGGCATTGCCCGCGTAAATCGGCCGGCGAAAGCGAAAGGCATTCTCGACCGCCATGAGATCGCTGACCTGCGGCACGCCGAGGAGCGCCGCCACGCGCGGCATCAGATCCTTGCCGAAGCTGGTCGAGGGGCCGAACACATGGCTGTAATCCGCGGCGAGTGCGACGATCTGCGGCGCAAATGTCGCGGCCAGCGGATGCGCATTCTCGGCTCGATCGACGCGCAGCACGGATTTGACCCCGGCAAGCGCGGCCGCTTGCGAGGCGGCGCCGGCAGTGTCAGCTCCGAGCAGGGCAATGGTGATTTCGGAATCTGCAATGGCTTTCGCGCAGGTGACGCACTTGGCGGTCGCGGGATTCAGCGTCTTGCCGTCGTGTTCACCGATAATGAGTATCTTGTGCATTAGATCAAACCCTTCTTCTTGAGCACGTCGACGAGCTCCGCGACATCCTTCACCATCACGCCCTTTTGGCGCTGCGGCGGAGGGTCGGTTTTCACCACCTTGATCAGCTGTCCCGCGGCGACGCCGAGCGCGTCGAGCGAGGTCACCTCGAGTGGTTTCTTCTTGGCTTTCATGATGTCGGGCAGCTTCACGTATCGCGGCTCATTGAGCCGCAAGTCCACAGTGATGACGGCAGGCAAGTCGACTTCGATGCTCTCGAGCCCAGCGTCGACTTCGCGCGTCACCTGCACCTTGCCGGCGTTGATCTCGACCTTCGAGGCGTACGTGGCCTGCGGCCGATCCCAGATCGCCGCGAGCATCTGTCCGGTCTGGTTGGCATCGTCATCGATCGCTTGCTTGCCGAGCAGGACGAGGTCCGGGTTTTCCTTTTTGACCAGGGCGAGAAAAGTCTGCGCTGCAACCAGCGGCTCGACGGCCGCGTCGGATTGCACCAAGATGGCCCGGTCGGCGCCCATGGCGAGGGCCGTGCGCAGCTGCTGCTGGGTGTCGGCGACGCCGATGCTCACCGCCAGCACCTCGATGTTGCCGAGGCGCTCCTTGATGCGCAATGCCTCTTCGAGCGCAATCTCGTCGAACGGATTGAGGCTCATCTTGACGCCGTCGAGCATCACCCCGCTGCCGTCGGGCTTGACCCGCACGCGCACGTTGTAGTCGACCACGCGCTTCATACACACCATGATTTTCTGCATCAACGCTCCTTAGGCAGACCGTTCCGGCGCACCTTTTTGCGCCTCGGCCTTAACTTCGACAAATGAATGGCTGATCCTGCCCGCACAAGACTTGAGTCTCGGCAGGAAACGCTCCAGCGCCGCCTTGAGCGGCACGGCCGTTGCCGTGAATCGCACGGTCAGGCACGAAAGTATGCGCTCACCGCTCATCACCGGCACGCTCAAGCTGATTTCCTCGATCAGTCGGCGGGTGCGTGAGGTCACCGCGTAGCCTTGCGTCTTGATCTCGGCGAGGATGCGCTGCAAGTCGGCGCGAGGCGCGCGCGCCAACCGGTCCTCTTCCTTGCCGGAGCGCGCCAGGATATCGATGAGCGTGTCGCGTTGCGCTGCAGGACTGAAACTCAAGTACACCCGTCCACAGGCGCTCGACAGGAGCGGCAGGCGATGGCCGGCCGAATAGCGCTCCGCGGCGAGGGGGCTCGAATGATCGGTCGCCTCGCGCACGACCAGGGTGGTGCCGGAGAGGGTCGCGAGGGACACCGGCCAGACAAGTTCGCGGCCCAGCTCCTCGATCAGCGGTTTCGCGATCCGTGAGACCCAGGCATCGTCGTCGAAACCCTCGCTCAGCGAGCGCACCATGATCGTGAGCCGGTAGCGATCGTCGCTCTCGTCACGAAAGACGAACCCCGCACTGCACAGAGTTTCGAGAATGCGGTATACCGTGGTACGCGGCAGGCGGATCTCGTGAGCGATCTCAGATACCGTCGCGCCGTCGCGTGTGTTCAGTACCGTCAGCGCATCCAGGCCGCGCATCAGCGCACGTATCGGACGTGTGGATTCCATGTAACCTCGACAGGTGAGCCGAGGATTCTAAGGACCGTGCCGGCACTTGTCCACCTCGTGGTCAAGAGCTAGGATTCGGGCCAGAAATGCCGCGCTACTTTCTCAAGCGTCTGGGAGCCGCGATTCCGACGCTGCTCATCATCGTTACCTTGAGTTTCTTCATCACTCGCTGGGCGCCCGGCGGACCCTTCGACGAGGAACGCGCGTTGCCGCCGGAAATCATGGCCAACTTGCAACATGCCTACGGGTTGGATCAGCCCGTGTGGGTGCAATACACGCGCTATTTGCGCGGCTTGGTCCACGGCGATTTCGGCCCTTCGTTCAGGTACAAGGATTTCACGGTGAGCGAGCTCATCGCACAGGGGTTGCCCGTGACGCTCGAGCTCGGCACGCTGGCCTTGGCGCTCGCGCTCGCGGTCGGTGTCCCCTTAGGCACCCTCGCCGCACTGCACCGCCACTCCGCCACCGACTATGTCGCGATATCGCTCGCGGTGCTCGGCATCGCGGTTCCGCCATTCGTCGTATTGCCGCTGCTCGGGCTCATATTCGGCATTGCGCTCCACTGGTTGCCGGTCGCCGGCTGGGAACCGGGGTCGATCCGCTACCTGGTATTGCCCGTCATCGCTTTATCGTTATCGCCGCTTGCCTACATCGCGCGACTCACGCGCGGCGGCATGCTCGAGACGCTCAGCAGTCCGTATATCCGCACCGCCATTGCGAAAGGTCTGCCGCTGCGGACCGTGCTCGCCCGCCACGCCTTGCGCCCGGCGCTGGTACCCGTGGCCGGCTATCTCGCACCGGCCGTCGCCAACATCATGACGGGATCGCTCGTGGTCGAATCACTCGCGGGCTTACCGGGCGTCGGCCGCTATTTGGTGCAAGGCGCACTGAATCGCGATTACACGCTCGTGCTCGGCATGGTCATTCTGTATTCCAGCGTGCTCATCGGCATGGGCCTGATCGTCGACTTGCTGCACGCCTGGCTCGATCCGCGGGTCAGATTCGCACGATGACCGCCACGCTATGGCGCGGAGCCGGTCAGCGACTGCGTGCCAACCCCGCAGCGGTGGTTGCGCTTGCCGTGATCGCAACCCTCGTGTTGCTCGCGCTCGCGGCTCCGGCACTGAATCCGAATTCGATCGAAACGCTCGACTGGTCGCAGGTCGCAACCGCTCCCGGAGTGATGCACGCGCATTGGTTCGGAACGGACCGCTTGGGTCGCGACTTGTTCGTACGCACATTCGAGGGTGCCCGCACTTCCATGGCCGTCGGTCTGGTGGCGGGCGCCGTGAGCCTCACGCTCGGCTTAGGCTTCGGCACCCTCGCAGGCTACGTGGGCGGCCGCGCGGATTACTTCATGATGCGCATCATCGAGATCCTGAGCGGACTGCCGCTGGTCTTTTTCGTAATCTTCCTGACCGTGATCCTCGGACGCAATGGCTACGTGCTGTACACCTCCCTGGTCGCCGTCAGCTGGCTCACCATGGCGCGCATCGTGCGCGGCCAAACCTTGAGCATTCGGCGGCGCGAGTTCATCGAGGCCGCGATCGCGGCGGGCGGCAGTCCGCTGCACGTCATGATCAAACACATTGTGCCCAACGTGCTCGGTCCGGTCGTGGTTTATGCGACGCTCATGGTGCCGCAGATCATTCTGTTCGAGAGCTTTTTGAGCTTCTTGGGCCTCGGCACCCAAGAGCCGCACGCGAGTCTCGGCACGCTCATCGCCGAAGGGGCGGGGGAGATCGAGGCGGCGCCCTGGATTTTACTGGCGCCCGGCATACTTCTCGCGCTGTTGCTCGTTGCATTGAACGTGCTTGGCGACGGGCTGCGCGATGCCTTCGACGTGCGGGAGCCCGGATGAGCGCGGCCGCCCCCGAGCTCGAGCAACCGGCATTGTGCATCGACGGGCTGAAGGTTCGTTACGGCAACGGCCGCAGCGGCGCGGACGGCGCGTCGATTGCGGCCGTTCGCGACGTCTCCCTGCAGGTGTCCGCCGGCGAATGCCTCGGCATCGTAGGGGAATCGGGATCCGGCAAATCTCAGGTGTTCCTCGCCGCCTTGGGATTGCTCGCGCGCAACGCACATATCGAGGGCAGCGTGCGTTTCGACGGTGCCGAGCTGCTCGGCCTCGGTGCCGCGGCGCTCAATCGGATTCGCGGCTCGAAGCTCTCGATGATCTTTCAGGACCCGATGACCTCGCTCACCCCGCATGTACGAATCGGCGTACAGCTCGCCGAAGTGCGGGTGCATCACGCCGCGGCCACGTGGCGCGACGCAGAGCGCAGCGCGCTTGACATGCTCGAGCGCGTGCGCGTGCCGGATGCGCAGCGCCGCCTGCGTGCATATCCGCATGAGCTGTCCGGCGGGATGCGCCAGCGCGTGATGATTGCCATGAGCCTGATGTGCGAGCCCCGGCTGGTGATCGCCGACGAGCCCACCAGCGCGCTCGATGTGACCGTGCAGGCGCAGATCCTGGCGTTGCTGCGCGATATGCGCGCGCAATTCGGCACCTCCATCGTGCTCATCAGTCATGATCTTGGCGTCGTCGCCGGGATTGCCGAGCGCATCGTCGTCATGTACGCCGGCCGGGTGGTCGAAAGCGCGCCCATGCGGGAGCTCCTGCGCGCACCGCGCCATCCGTACACGGCGCTCCTCATCGACTGCGCGCCGAGTCTCAAGCGGGCGCGTCTCGACCGCATGCCGTGCCTTCCGGGTCAGCCGCCGAATCCCGCCGAGCCGGAGATCGGCTGCGCCTTTGCGCCCCGCTGTCCGCGCGTCAGCGAACTCTGCCGCGTGCAGCGGCCCGCACTGACCCGCAGTGGCGAGCGCTCGCAAGTCGCCTGCCATCATCCGCTCGCGCCATGACTTCGCCCAACTTGCTCGAGGTCAGGGGGTTGGGCGTGGAATACGAGGGCCGCGCGGCAGTGGAGGACGTCAGCTTCGAGATCGCCCCGGGAGAGGTTCTCGGACTCGTCGGAGAATCGGGATCCGGCAAGTCGACGCTCGCGCGGGCGCTGCTGCGCCTCGTGCCGGTGGCGCGCGGCAGCGTGCACTGGCGGGGTACGGACCTGCTCCGCTACCAGGGCGCGGCATTACGGCGGGCACGGCGCGATTTGCAGATGGTCTTTCAGGATCCGCTGGCGAGCCTGGATCCGCGGATGAGCGTCGGTGAGACATTGGCGGAGCCCCTCGAGATTTTCGAGCCGCAGCTGGGCAGGCAGGCCAGGGCGAAGCGCGTTGCCGAGATGCTCGAACGGGTGGGCCTCGCGCCCGCGGCCGCCGGGCGCTATCCGCACGAGTTCAGCGGCGGGCAATGCCAGCGGATCGGCATCGCGCGAGCGATGATGCCGCAGCCGCAGCTGTTGGTGTGCGACGAGCCGGTGAGCTCGCTGGACGTCTCTATTCAGGGACAAATCGTCAATCTGCTGAGCGATTTGCAGCGTGACCTCAAGACCGCAATGCTCTTTATCAGCCATAACCTCGCGGTCGTGAGGCATCTGAGCGATCGCGTCATGGTCATGTATGCCGGCCGCATCGTCGAGACCGCGAGCCGCGAGGAATTGTTCGCCGCGCCCTGGCATCCTTACACCCGGGCATTGCTCGCCGCTGTGCCGGATCCGGCGGCGGCGTTGCGCCCGCAGGCCGAGTCCGGCGAGAAGGCCCGGAGCGCGAACGAGGCCGCCGCGCGCGGCGGCTGTGCCTATCGAGGACGCTGCGAGCTGGCGCAGGCCGTTTGCGAGCAGGCCGTGCCGCTGCTCGAGCCGCCGGCGGCGGAGCATGCCGTAGCCTGCCACCGCCGCGCCGAGCTCGTGTATTCTTGTGAACGATGAGCATCGCAGCCAAGCGAGCCCGCGCACGGGCCGATCGATGAGCCAACGGCGCCCGTTGCAGGCGAGCGCGGGACTCGCCCATGTCCGCTACGAAATTCGCGGCAAGCTCGCGCGCCGTGCGCTCGACATGGAGCGTCTGGGATACGACATCGTATCCCTCAACATCGGCAATCCCTATGCCTTCGGATTTCGCACGCCCGAAACCATGCGTCTGGCGATGATCGAGAATCTGCGCATGAGCGAAGGGTACGTGCACCAGAAGGGCATATTCCCCGCCCGGGAAGCCGTGGTCATGCAGCAACAGGAGCGCGGCGTCAAGGGCGTCACGGCCGAGGAAGTGTTCATCGGCAACGGCGTGAGCGAGCTCATCGACTTAAGCTTGCGGGCGCTTTTGAATCCGGCTGACGAGGTGTTGGTGCCGAGCCCGGATTATCCCTTGTGGACCGCCGCGGTCAATTTGAATGGCGGCCGCGCCGTGCACTATCCCTGCCGCGCCGAGCAGCGCTTTATTCCCGACCCGGACGAGATCGAAGCGCTGATCACGCCGCGCACCCGCGCCATCGTCGTGGTCAATCCCAACAATCCCACCGGCGCGGTCTATCCGCGCAAGGTGCTCGAGGCGATCGCCCGCCTTGCCGAGAAGCAACGTCTGGTCGTGCTATCGGACGAGATCTACGACCAGATTCTGTATGACGATGCCGAGTTCGTGCCCATGGCGACGCTCGTGCAGGGCACGCTCTGCTGCACGATGAGCGGATTGTCGAAGGTCTATCGCGCCTGCGGTTATCGCGTCGGCTGGGCGGTATTCTCCGGCGACACGGAGAACTCCACGGATTATCTGCACGGCCTCGAATTGCTGAGCTCGCTGCGACTCTGCAGCAACGTTCCCGGCCAATGGGCGGTGCAGACGGCGCTCGGCGGCCACCAGAGCATTCGCGAGCTGACCCGTCCGGGTGGACGCTTGTATGAATCGCGCCAAGCCATCCTCGAGGGTGTGGCGCGCAGCAAATATCTGCGGCTCGCGCGTCCCATGGGCGCGCTCTACGCCTTCGTCGAGGTACAAAGCGATGTGCTGCCGGAGTTCGACGATCAGGCGTTCGCGCTCGACCTGCTGGAGAATAAGCACGTGCTGGTGGCTCCGGGCGTGAGCTTTAACGTGCCGTACCGCAATTGCTTCCGCATCACCAACCTGCCCGAGCCGCAAGTACTCGGCACCGTTTTCTCGCGAATCGAGGAGCTGCTCGACGCCCACGCGTCGGGCGCCCCCGCGCTGTCCTTGGTCCGTGGCGCGGGCAAGTCCTAAGCCGCAGCGCATGCGTTCTCGGTTGATCGAAGCCGCCGCTGCCGGACGCATCGTGCTGGCGCCGAGCGCGGAGCTCGCCACGGCATTGGTCGACGCCGTCGAGCGCGCGCACCGGCAGGCGGGACGGGAAATCTGGCCGACTCCGAAGATCCTCGATTTCGGCACGTGGTTGAAAGCCGCGCACCTCGACCGACAGCTGCTGGACTCCTCGCTCCCGCGGTGTCTGTCCGACGCCGAAGAGCGTGAGCTTTGGCGGCGCGTTGTGCTCGAGAGCGCGGCGAGTGCGCAGTTTCTCGAGCCGTCGGGCGCGGCGCGGGCCGCGCAGCGAGCGCGGCGCGCGACCTTCGAGTACGGCATTCCGCGCGCCGCAATCAACGCCTACGGCACCGAGGAGACTCAGGCGTTCGAGGCTTGGCGGGCCGCATTCGAGTCGCGATGCCGGGAGCTGCGAGTCATCGGCGCCGATGAGCTGCTGGGCGGCCTCGAGCGGCCGGACGCATATCGCGAGGGCGCTTTGACCTGGATCGAGAGTCCGCTCTGGCGGCCGGTGGCGAGGCGCTGGCTGGAACGCAATGCCGGCGCGCCGCTCTTGCCCGAAGCAGCGTCCTCGAGCAGCGGCCGCCGCGTCCCACGCACCGTGCAGGCCGCCGGAGCGGCGACCGAACTCGCCTTGCTCGCTGAATGGCTGAGCACGAGCTTGCAGGCGAATTCTGGCTTTCGCGCCTGGGTGAGTCTGCGCGATTTGACGGCGCGCCGCGAGGAAGTGGCGGATGCGCTCGACGCCGCTCTCGCTCCACAACGCTTTTCCTTGGACGAGACGCAGGGTCCGGCGCCCTATGCCATCGCGGGCGGCACGCCGCTCAGCGACCACGCACCCGTGCGGGTGGCGCTCGACTTGCTTGCCGCGGCGAGCGGCAGCGTGCCGTTCGAGCGCTTCAGCGCTTTGTTGCGCGCGCCCGAGTTGCAGGCTTCACGCGCCGACGCGAGCGCGGCGGCGCGCCTCGATGCGACGCTGCGGAGCCGGGTGCCGAGCGAGGCGACGCTGCGCGAGTGGCTGACCATCGCCGCGGGCATCGCCCGCGGCCGCTCGCTCCAGCCGTCCGCGGCGCTCGAGCGTCTCGGCGGCGCGCTGCGGGCGCTCGATGGGCTGCAGGGACGTCACCGTATGAGCCGGTGGCTCGCGATCTGGATCGACGCTTTCGAGGCGGGGCCGTGGTGCTTGCGGGCACGCTGGTCGAGTGCCGAGTTTCAATCGGCCGTTCGCTTTCAAGAGCTGCTCGAGACTTTGGCGCTCGGGGATCGAACGTTCGAGTATCTCTCGCGCACGGCCGCCGAAAGCATATTGGAGCGGGCCGCGCGCGATACGCCTTTTCAGATACAGACCGGCGTGCCACCCCTCTGGGTGAGCAGCCAGCTGAGCGATCCCTGGCTGGCTTATGACGGGATTTGGGTCAGCGGCTGCGATGAGAGTCGCTGGCCGCCGCCGGTCGATCCGATTCCACTCATTCCCGCGGTATTGCAGCGACGGCACGGAGTGATTGCCGCGAGTGCGGAGGCACAGCTCGCCTTCGCCGCGGATATGCAGTCACGGTGGGTGGCGCGCGCTCGCGCTTGCGTTTTCAGTTGCGCAGACCCCGGAGAGGGTCGTCATGTGCCGGCAAGTCCGCTGCTCGCCGAGCTCGCGGAGGGTGCGCCAGCCGCTGGGTCGGCGGAAACCATGTCGGCGCCGCCCCTTTGGTCGGCGCAGCAAATCGAGGCGCCGGTGCTCGAGGAGCTCGTCGACGAGCGCGCTCCAGCCGTGGGGTCGGAGGAGCGAACGCACGGCGTCGCGACTCTCAGGAGCCAATCGCAATGTCCGTTTCGCGGCTTTGCCGAGACGCGGCTCGACGCTTGCGTCCTCGAGCAGCCCATACCCGGCTTCAACGAGCGCGAGCGCGGACAGATCCTGCACGACGCGCTGCAGGGAATTTTCACCGCGGTCGGCAATTCTCGGAGCCTTCAGGATCTTCTCGCGCGGCGCGAGGCGAGCGCGGCGCTGATTGCCGACCACATCGGCCGCGCGGTAGACGGTCAGTGCGCGAAGCGCAATCCCGGCGCGCGCTGGGCGGAGCGCGAGCGCACGCGTCTCCAGGGACTGCTCGAGCGTTGGCTGGAGCTGGAATCGAGGCGCGCGCCCTTCCAAGTGGAGCACGTCGAAGGGAGCGGCGAGACCGCCGTGCACGGAGGGCTCGCGTACCAACTGCGCATCGATCGCATCGATCGTCTCGAGGACGGCTCGCACGTTTTGATCGACTATAAGAGCGGGTGGGTGCAACCCGACTGGCGCGGTGAGCGGCCGGACAACCCTCAGCTTCCCATGTACGCGCTGCGGCACCGTGAGAATCTGGTCGCGGTCGCCTACGGGCGCGTGAGCGCTACCGAGTGTCGTTTCGTGGCGGAGTCCGCGCGTGGCGATATTTTCCCGGCTGCCCGAGCCAGCCGGCTGGAAGGCTTCGCGAGCTTCACCCTGCTCGTGGCGGCTTGGGAACGACGCGTCGAGAGCCTTGCACAGGAGTTCGCAAGCGGTGCGGCGCAAGTTGCGCCCAAAGAGACTGCCTGCCGCTACTGCCATCTTCAAGGGTTGTGCCGGGTGCCGTCGACGCTCGATGCCCTGGAGCCTTTCGCTCCCATCGTGGCGACTTCATGACCGAGAATGCCGTCTCCATCGCCGACGCCGGCGCCCGGGCGAGCGCGGTCGAGGCGACGCGGCTCGGTGCTGGTGCAAGCGCCGGCAGGCAGCGGCAAGACGACGTTGCTGGCGCAGCGCTATCTGCGTTTGCTCGCGACGGTCGATGCGCCGGAACGCATTCTTGCGCTGACATTCACCCGCCGCGCGGCCGAGGAGATGCGTGCCCGGGTGATCAGCGCCCTCGAGGCCGGCGGCTTGGCGGAGTGCCCGGGGACTCTCAATCGACAAACCTGGGCCCACGCCGTCGCCGCGCGCCGCCATTTGCGCGGCCTCGGCATCGACTTGGGGCGCCATCCCTCGCGGCTGCGTATCGAGACCATCGATTCGTTCAACGCCTGGCTCGCGACGCAATTGCCGATCATCTCCGGCGCAGGAGGACGGCTCACGCTCATCGACAATGCGCGACCGCTGTATGAGGAGGCCGCGCGCGCGCGCGTTGCTGCACGATCGAGGCGACAATTTCGGCAGCGCCGTGGAGCGCGTGCTGGCCGTGGGCGATCAGCGCTGGCGCGCCCTCATCGATTTGATCGTCGCCATGCTGCCACAGCGGGACCGCTGGCTGCCTTTCTTGGTCGGGCACCTGCGTGCCGCCGTCGAGATGAACGAGGGCCAGCTCGCGCACGTGCGAGCGCTTTTCGATGAGGATCTGGGACTTCTCGTGAAGCGCGAGCTCACGAGGGTCGAGGGCGTGATCGGCGCAGAGCTCTTGGCCGCACTGGGACCGTGCTTGCGCGCGGCGGCGCGAAATATCGGCGAGCTACGGGCGGATTTCGATCCTTGGAAGACCGATACGTCAGTGCTCGGCGCCGAGCTTCGAGACCTTGGCCGTTGGCGGGCTGTCGCGCTGGTGTTGCTGACATCCGCCGGCAAGCTTCGCAAGAAAGTCGACAAGAACCTCGGCTTCCCGCCCGGCTGCGCGGAGAAGGGAGTCATGCACGCGTTGCTCGAGGAGCTGGAGCAGAGCGACTCCGCGGAGACGGTGGTCGCTGCCCTTGCCGTCGTTCGCGATCTGCCGGAACCGCGCTACGACGATGCGGACTGGGAGAGAGTGCGCGATGTCGCCCAGGTTCTGGTGCTCGCAGCGGCCGAGCTGGACGGGGTGTTTCGGGAAAAAGGCACGGTGGACTTTCCGGCTGTCTCGATGACGGCGCTGCGCGCGCTCGGCACTCCCGAGGCGCCAACCGACTTGAGCCTGCGACTCGATTATCGGCTGCAGCATTTGCTGCTCGATGAGTTTCAGGACACTTCGGCGACGCAGCTCGATCTGGTGCAGCAACTCACCGCGGGCTGGCAGCGAGACGACGGGCGGAGCGTCTTTTGCGTCGGCGATCCAATGCAATCGATTTATGGCTTTCGCCAAGCCGAGGTGCGGGCGTTTCTCGACCTGGCAGAGAACGGACTCGGCGCCGTCCGCTTCGATGTGCAGCGTCTCACCGCCAATTTTCGATCGGATCCAGCGGTGGTGAGCTGGGTCAATCGGTGCTTCGAGCAAATCCTCCCGCAGCGCGACGATCGCGAGCGTGGCGCAATCGCGTTTCGTCCCAGCACACCGGCCGTTGCGCCGAGCGGGGCGGGCGAGGCTTGCGTGAGCCTGCGAGGATTCGGCAGCGTTGCCGACGAGGCAAACGCCGTCGCGCAAACGGTCACGGAGTGCCGCGAGCGGCATCCCGACTGGCGTATCGCCATCCTTGTGCGCGCGCGCACCCATGCGCGCGAAATCGCGCACGCGCTGCGTGCCCGGGGCACAGCGTTCCGCGCCGTCGAGATCGAGCCGTTGCAGGATCGTCCTGCAGTTCGCGACGCCGTGATGCTCGCCTGCGCACTCGCTCACCTCGGTGACCGGATTGCGTGGCTCGCCATCCTGCGAGCCCCTTGGTGTGGCCTCACGCTCCGCGATTTGCTGGTGGTCGGCCGCGCGCATCCCCTGATCTGGGATGCGCTGCGCGACGCTGCGGTGCTGGATCGCTTGAGCGATGATGGCAGGACGCGATGCGCGCGGTTGCGCGGCGTCCTCGATGCGGCATTCAAAGTGCAGACGCACAGCCGCATCGCGCGCTGGGTCGAGCGCACATGGCTCACCCTGGGAGGGCCAAGCTGCGCTGCGGACGCGCGTGAGCTCGATCAGGTGCGGGTCGTGTTCGCGCGCTTGCGGGAGCTCGAACGCCAAGGTCTACCGGATCCCGCGGCGCTGGCGCAGAGGTTTGCCGATCTTTACGCCGACGACGGTGCCGAATGCGGCGTGGAGATCATGACCATCCACAAGGCCAAAGGCCTCGAGTTCGATTGCGTCATCGTGCCCGCCTTGCACCGGCACAACCGAATCGCGGGCGGTCCCCTGCTGCTCATGCATCCCTTCGCGCGCCGCGACCGGGATGGCCTGATCATGGCGGCGCGGCCACCCATCGCAGATCCTGGCGATCGGCGTGGCTTGTTCGCGTTCTTGCGTCGGCAGGCATCCGCAGCCGCGGAACTCGAGGCCGAGCGTCTCTTGTACGTGGCTTGCACCCGCGCGAAGCACCAGCTGCATCTGACCGCGACGGTCGGTCTGCGCGTGGATCCGGACTGGATGGGGGAGCCCATCGAGGTCGCGGAGGAGACCGAGGAGACGCCGAGTAATGGCGATGCGCGGCCGGCGGACGGCGCAAAACCTTGGTCGCCCTTCAAAGGGAGTCTGCTCCGCGTGCTGTGGCCGACGCAAAGCGCGAGCTTTGCGATCCGCGAGCCGGCGGCGGCAGCGGCGGCCGATGAGGATCTGGCGGGGTTGCGCGGCGGTCCGTTGCGGCGGGTGCCTCGCGGCTGGGCGCCGCGTCGGCACCAGCCACTGCAGGCCGATCTGCCGCTCGCTGCGACGGCGCGCGAGGAGCCGGTGGTATTCGATTGGGCGGGAGAGACCGCCCGCCGGGTCGGCATTTTGGTGCACGCCGAGCTGCAGAGTCTCGACTTGGACCGCCACGACGAGACCACCGCGCGCGCGCGCGAGGGGCATTTCAAGCGCTGGCTTGCGCTGCATGGCGTACCCGATGAGCGTCTCGAGGCGGCGGTCGCGAGCGTGACGGCGGCGCTCGTCGGTGTGCATCGCGACCCGCGCGCGCGCTGGATATTCAAGACGGGCTATCGCGATGACCTGCGCGAGCATGCGCTCTCGGGTCTGTGGCGCGGCGAGGTGGTGCGCGCGGTGTTCGATCGCAGCTTCGTCGACGAACAAGGCACTCGCTGGGTGATCGACTACAAGACCAGCGAGCATTCCGGCGGCGGTCGCGAGGCGTTCCTCGACTTGCAGGTCGAGCGCTACCGTCTGCAGCTCGAGCGCTACGCGGTGCTGGCGCGTCGCCTGGGCCCGGAACCGGTGCGCGTGGCGCTATACTTTCCGCTGATGCGCGCCTGGCGAGAATGGGCGCCGCAGGATTGATGCGCAGATTCCGCCATGAATGACGAATTGGAAACTGACCGCCGGCAGGATGCGCATTCGCAGCGCGCGGCGCTCATCGGCCTCGCGATCTGCCTCGCGCTGGTGCTCGGCGGATTGTTCCTCGTGTACGCCTTGAAGAGAAGCTCGGCGCTGCAAGACTGCGTGATGCAGGGGCGCACCAACTGCGCGCCGGTGGACAACGATGACTAGAGAGCGGCCGGCGCGTGTCTTTAGTGCGGCGCGGGTCCGCGTACGACTTGAACCCAGCCGTGCGGCCGAATGACCCGCGCGAACGCCGCCCTGACTTGCGGGGCGGTGAGCGCGTAGAGCTTGCGCGAGGCGATTTGCGGCTCATCCAAGGGTAGCCCCAGCTCGGCTCGCGCCAGCAAGCCGCGCGCCACCGCCTCTTCGCTCGATTCGTTCAACACGATTTCGCGCAATAACAGCGCCTTGGCCTGATGCAGCTCGTCGGCCGAGACGTCCTGGGTGCGCATCTGATCGAGATCGCGCTCGATGAGCGCGCGGGCCTTCGAGACATTGGCGGGATCGCAGCCGTAGGTCACCTCGTAACCGGCTCGGGTCTTCGCGGCATCGAGGTGCACATCCACGGTGTAGACGTAGCCGGCCACCTGACGCAGATCGTGATAGAGGCGCGTCGCGTAAAATCCACCGCCCAGCACGTGCGTGCCGAGCTCGAGCGGATAGTAGTCCGGGTCGAAGCGGTTCAGTTGCAATTGCTGGGCGAGGTACACCGTGTCCTGCACTGCCTCGGCATCGGCCACCGCCACCGCCACCGCGGCGGCTGCGTTGGGCGGCACGGGCGCGGGGGTCGTGTTCGGCTTGGCGCCGGTCGCGTGCCACTCTCCGAACCAACGGCCGATGACCGCACGCGCTTGTTCTGCGGACACATCGCCGATCACCACCAGGGTGGTGAGATCGGGCCGAACGGTTGCGCCATGAAATGCTTTGACGTCGGCGAGCGTGATGGCTGCGACGGTCTGCGGGGTGGCTTCGCGCAGCGCCGGATCCGCCGCGGGCAGCAGCGCCGCATCGAGCGCGCGGTGCGTGCGATACTCGGGACTCTGCAGATTGCCCGCCACGAACTCTGCAGTTTGTTGCTTCACGACCGTGAATGCCGCGGCCGGTAACGCGGGACGCAGCTCATTGTCGGCGAGGAGCTCGACACCGCGGGAAAAGTCGCTCTTGAGGACGCTCACGGAAAAGCTGTAGCCGGCCGTCTCGTTGGCGGCAATGTCGTCGAGCGCCTTGCTGAAAGCGAGCCGCTCGAGCGTGCGCGTGCCGTAAGAGAACAGCGACCCCAAGATCTCGGAGACGCCCTCTTTTCCCGGCGGCGTCTGCAGACCGAAGTCGTGCTTCACCGAGCCGCTCACCGAGATGGTGGGGCTGGTGCGATCGGTCCTGACGATCAGGCGCAGGCCGTTCGGCAGCGTCGAATCCGCCACCTCCATGGGCTCGCTCGGTACCTCGAGCCGAGCCAGGTCGGCGCTCGCCCAGGCCGGCAGCTGCACCGGAGCGGTCGGCGGCGCCGTGACTTGCTCGGCCCCACCGAAGCCCTTGGAGGCAACCGGCTGCCCCGACGGCACGGGCTTCAAGGTGGCGGTGATGGAGCCCGCGACCGTCAGATAGCTCCGCGCCACGCGATTGACATCGTCGACCGTCACCCGCTGGATGGCCGCCACGTCCTCATCGGGGGACGCACGACCCTCGGCGGCGATCGCATTCGACCAGACATTCGCAAGCCCCGGAATCGAATTGCGCTCGAACTCCGCATCGGCGACCTCGCGCCGCTTCGCGGCCATCACCAGATCCTCGGGCACGCCGTGCTGCGCGTAGGTCTCGAGTATCTTGCGCATCTGCGCGAGCGCCGCTTTTGCGTCTCCCGCGGCGGGCAGCGCCGCCACGGCATAGCCCACGCTCGCCTTCTCGTACTGTTCAGCCAGCCCGAACTCCGCCGCGAGCGCGTGGCCCGCCGGCACCATGCCGTAGAGCTCGGCGCGCTGACTGCTGAGAACGTCCGCGAGGACCTCGGCTGCCGCGTAATCGGCAGAGCTCGTGCCGGGAAAGCGATACGCGATGAACGCGAGCGTATAGGGCAGGTTGCTGTCGAGCGTGAAGCTCTCCGACTTCACCTTCCCAAGCTCGACGACCGGCCGCGGCGGCGTCGGATGGTTCGGGATGGCGCCGAACAGCTGTCGCACCTTCTGCAGCGTCGCAGCGGGATCGAAGTCGCCGACGATGACCAGGATGGCACGCCCCGGCGCGTACCAGGTGCGGTAGAAGGACTTGAGCATGTCGCCCGTGGTCGCATCGAAGGAGGCTTTCGTGCCGAGCGGGTCGTGCGCATACGGCGTTCCCGAGAACATATCCTGGTTCAGCCGGTCGATGAATTTGTACGTCGGGTTCGACAGATCCCGCGCCACCTCCTGCTCGATGGCGCCGCGCTCCTGCGCCCATTCGCTGTTCGAGTCATCGATGCTCGTGAGACAGGCGGCCTGCGCCTTGAGCGCCACCTCGAGGTCGGCCGCCGGAACCGTGGCGAAATACTGCGTGATGTTCTGCTGCGTGTCGGCGTTGTTCTCGCCGCCGAGCTCGGCGTAGATGGCGGCGGTCTGATCCGCGCTCATGCCGCTGCAGCCGCGGAAGGCCATGTGCTCCTGCGCATGCGCCATGCCGGGAAATCCCGGCGGGGTCTCGTTGCCACCGACCAGAAAGTTCATCTCCACGGTCACTACGGGCGCGAGCGTGTTGCGCAAAATGATGACGCGCATCCCGTTCGGGAGTGTCTCTTCGAGGCGCTCCGCGGCTGCGATAGGTGTCGCGGCCGGTGCGCCGTGCGCGGTCGGCGCGGTGGGCGCGGTGGGCGGCGGGGGCGGTGCGCTTTGCGCGGCCGCGAGCCCCGCGGCGCCCAATACAAGCAGCGCGCGGCCAATGGTAGAGACGAGGGTCTTCGGCAGGTCAGTCCCCGCTGAGCGCGCCGAAGCGCCGCTGCCGGCCGGCGAAATCCTCGCAGCGCCTGGTGGAATCGGACTTCGTCGAATTCCGGCCACAGGCAATCGGCGAAATGCAGCTCCGCGTAAGCGCACTCCCAGAGCAGAAAATCGCTCAAGCGCTGCTCGCTGCCGGTGCGGATGAGCAGGTCGACCTCGCCGGCGTGATGCGTGCAGTGATCGACCTCGTGCAGCAGGCGTCGAAATCCTTCGGTATCGAGATGCGGATCGCCGGCGGCGCGGCGCGCGGCTTGCAAAATGCTGTGCTGGGACGAGTAATCGATCGCGATGCGCAGGTGCATCCCCGCGCCGTCGGCGGTCATGCGCTCGCATTGCTCGATGGAGCGCAGCAGACTGTCGCTCAAGCCGGTCGCGGCGGCCGATGACGTTCAAGCGGATGGATTGTTCCACGCAGCGGCGAGTCTCGGTGAACAGGTACTGGCCGAACAGCCGCATCAGGGCCGCGACCTCGGCTGCCGGACGCGCCCAGTTGGCGGCCGAGAAGGCGTACATGGTCAAGGTATCGACGCCGGCGCGCGCGGCCACTTCGACGGCGGTGCGCACCGCCTTGGCGCCCTCGGCATGGCCTGCGGCGCGCGGCAGACCGCGCTGCGTCGCCCAGCGTCCGTTGCCGTCCATGATGATCGCGACGTGCATGCGGGTGTCGAAAGCGCTCAGGCGCGCCGCGTGGCTTTGATCACGGCCTCGATGTGCTCGAGGTAGCGGAGCAGCGCCTTGCGGCCGACGCCGGTGATGCGATAGATGGTCTTCGGCCGGCGCGCCTCGAACGACTTCGTGCATTCGACGTAGCCGGCTTCCTCCAGCTTGCGCGCATGCGCGCCCAAGTTGCCGTCGCTTGCGTTGAAGAGTGCCTTGAGCTCGTTGAAGGTCAGCTCGTCATTCATCGCGAGCGCGCTCATGATGCCGAGCCGCACCCGCTCGTAGATCAGGCGGTCGAACCCGCCATCCGCACTCATGCCCGCGGCATTCGGGACGGCAACCGGTCGCGACTGCGCCTTGGATGATCCTGGCAGCGGTCGGGGTGACCCTGGCAGGGGACGAGACGGCATCTGCGCCTCGTGGCGCCTGGCGGCAGGCAATTTATGCGGCACGGTCGGATCTGCCCACCAAGTAGCCGAAAACCACGTGCAGGACGCCGAACCCCAAACCGAGGATCGCCATATGGCTGGCCGGCGGCAGCACGAAGGCGAGCAAGCCCAGGGCGACGAACAGTGCGCCCATGCTGCAAAGGAGCCGCATAGTGCTCGCGATCGTGACGGTGCTCGCCGACAGTACGGCGCAGCCGTAAAGCAGCAGCCAGGTCCCGGGCAGCAGTCCCTCGAGGTGGGCGCGCCAGAGCACCGCCGTGAGCACGCCGCCGGCAAAGAGCGCCGGGCACAGACACAGCATGAATTTACGCACCGGACCCAGATAGCGAGCATGTCCCGATTGAGCCGCTTCGCGCGCCATGAGCGCGCCGCCGACGAGGGATGCGACCCCGCCCGCGCACATCCAGATGCGCGGCCAGTGCGCTCCCCAGTGCGGGAGCGAGGAAAAAACGGTCGCCAGCAAGCCGATGACGCCCATCACGACGCCCGCCGTGCCGGGAACCGCCATGGAGGCGGAAGCATCGATGGAACGGCGTATGTAAGCGAGCGTTCCGAGCGCTCGGGTCTCGATTGGGATGGGAAAGTCGGACTGCATGTCGGCCGCAAGCCCTCTGGGATAAGAATGGAAATTTAAGGGGTTATATACTGCAACGTCAAGTACTCTGCGTCACAGAGCTTGAAGTCCGGACGATACCGCCGGCGCGGGCCGCGGCTGCCCTCAGCCGCGCCACATCACGACGAGCACGTAAACGAGAGCGATGATGGTGAGACCCACATGCCCGATCGCCGAGTGCAACGGCAAAGCTCCTTGATCGGGCTGCTCCGCGGGAACCGGCAACAAGCGGGCGATGAGGGCGAGCAGCAGCATCTAGGGGCCTCGGTACAAGTGGCTGTGAAGGTACGATAAACGGACCGTATCTTAAAACAATGACGGCCATCACAGTCGTCAAAATGTGAATTCGAGATCGATCGGGATTCGTCCTTGGGCGTCCCGGGCATGCAGCTGTGCGACATTATCCAGATCCTTGCGCAGCGCCGGCGGCGCATCGGCACGCTCCTTTACGGTCCCCGAGAGCATCCCGGTGCGCGTTTGCGGGGTGAGCGTAATGGAGGCATCGAGGCTCAAGGGGCCGCCCTTGTCGACCAATGCTGCACGGGCGTCGCCGCTTGCGGACAATGACGCATCGTCGAAAGTCAGCGCGTAGTTGCCGATATCGGCGCCCGCCGCGACCTGCGGCGAGCTCACATCCGCTATGTCGATCTCGCCCACGGCCGAGCGCAGCGAGGGGCCGGGACCTGCAAGGTCGGCGCCGATATTGCGGATACGAATTTCCGCGAGCCCCCGCCATCCGGGCGCCAGGCCGAAGGTGGCGAGATCGGCGATCGGGCCGCCGCCGCGCAGGTCCGATGCCTGAAAATCGCTGCGGCTCAAGTTCGCGCCACCATCCAAGACGAAGCTGCCCTTCACCCAATGTAGGTCCGCATCGAGACGTAATTTGAGCAGGGCGAGCGGGTGCAAGCGCCATTCGAGGGCGCCGGCATCGCGTCCCGCGATGCTGATGCGGCCCGCGGAGCCGTGCCAGAGTGTTCCCGAAAAATCCTCGGCCTGCACGGCGGCGGGGAGGAACTTGTTGGCGAGCGAGGCGGGCAGCACAGCGATGACGACCGCGAGGACGGCGAGCACACCGATGAGCGCGATGCGCGGCCAGAGAGAACGCGCGGGCGCGACGGGAGGTGCGGCTCGCTTAGCGCCGCGGCGCGGCGAAGGTGATGTTGGCATTGACTATTCCCGGGCGGGCGGCGCGATCGACGGTGATCGAATCGATCGCTAGACCGTAACGCTGATCGAGGGTAGCAAGCCAGGTCACCAAGGTATCGAAGGGCGCCGACTCCAACTGCACGCGGACACCGTTGCCGCTCGGCTGCGTCCCCTTCAAGGCGCTGCCGAGGCCGGCTTCCCGGCCGACGCGGTCGACGACGACCATGGGGGCCTCGCCGGTGTCGTTGAAGACCGTGCCGCTGCCCGATTGCACTTCGGCGGCATTCACCTGCATCCAGGCGTAATCCTCGCGCCGCGAATCGACGCGCTTGACGGCATCCGTGACCGCCGCGTGCAGCGGCAGCAGCACGCCGAGCACGAGAATCAACGCCGCGAGCGTCAGCGCGCCGCCGGTCACCATGCGCTGCTCGCGCTGCTGCAAGGCGCCGTACCAGGCTTTGAGCTTGGCGAGCAGCTCGTTCATGGATGTCCCTTGACGCCCGCGGTGCGCACCTGCAAATGCGCGTCGATACCGCCTTCGACGGGCTGGGAGGACTGGATGTCGGCCGTCAAGCCTTGCTTGCCCACCTGCTGAGAGAGCTGCGACAGCGCGGTGAGGCTCGGAGCCGTCACACGCAAGTCGAGAGCCTGCTCGCGATAGCTGAGCGAATCGATGCGCGTGTTCGGCGCGGTCGAAATCGCGCTGCTCAGCACCTCCAGAGCATGCAAGAAGTACTCGGGTCCGGCGCCCGAATGTCGGATCCGGTCGAGACGCGACTGCATCTGGCGGCGCGGGTCCTGCATCTTCTCCGACGGCATGACCTGCTGGAAGATTTGCGAGATCTGGGTGTCGAGCGACTGAGTCTCGTGATTGGCTTGATGGATTCGGATCATCGCGGCCGCGATGTGCGCGAACAAGAGCCCCGCCGCGAGCATTGCGGCGGTGCGCCAGCGCAGCCAACGGGCATTGTAGTCGGTGGAGCGGGCGAACTCCCCCTGCAGCAGATTCACGGCCTCGGTGCCTTGCAGACTCCGTGCGAGCCACGGCAGAGGGCCGTCCGTGAGTATTTGCACCTTGAGAGCTGCGAACATGCCCGCCAGCGACTGAAACTCCTCCTGCACCCCCGTCCAGTCCTCGCGTGTCGCATACAGCACGGCGCTTTCGAGGGGCGCGGGCACGTCACCCTCCCGCGCCGGCTCGGCCAAGGGATCGGGTATCACGCCCGCCACGACCAAGGCCTCGCTCACCGGTGTCAGCTCGACTGCGAACGGCAGCGCGCCCGGGCGGCGCACGGTGAGCCGCGGGCCTTCGAGCCAGAGCACCGTGTGTCCTGGATTCTCCGGCACCAGCGAGATATCGGGATAGATCGCAACGGGATCGATGCCGGCCGCCGCGAGCTGTGCGATCCAGCCCTGCAGGGTGGTGCGCGAGACCACCGCAACGGGCGTGCGGCCGTTGGGTCGTCGTCGGCCGATCGAAAAGCACAGCTGATCGACATCCTCGGTGAGCTGTTCCTCGAGCGCGAACGGCACCGCGCGTGCCAGCTTCACACCGCTCCCCGGCGGCAGCTCGGGCTCGGCAAGCAGCACGTGGGAGGCAGGTGCGAGCGCCACCACCCGCGCAGAGCGCGCCACGGCTGCGGCCAGGCTCAAGGGGCCGCGTTGACGCGCGGTGCTCGGCGCGCCCGAGTCCTCGATACTGAGCCACTCGGTTTCCTCGTCGCCCGGTGCGGGAAGGCGCAGCAACAATGTATGAGCCATGTTTTCTAGAGCGTTCCGAAAGTGCGCAGCAACGGCGTGACTTTGCCGCCGGCCGTTCGATACAAAAGACTGTACAAGGTGAACTCGGTAGTGCCAAGCGTGACGCGCGTCGTGAGGCGAAAATACATGCTCGTGTCGGTGTACCAATTTGCGACACTTGCCGCCACGGTGGGACCCAGTACGTTGGCGAAGGTCGGCTTGTCGGGGAAGCAGCCGCTCTTGCGCTCGCCGGCCAGCAGCTCGGGTGTGTAGTCGCTGCCCAGGTTTTCCGCAAAGCTCTGCAGTACCGGCGCCGGTGCCGTGCAGATATTGATCTTGGCCGTGGCGGTCGGCAGCGCAGTCACGTAGGGCGCGATTTTGCGATAGCGATCGGCGCCGAACCCGGGCATGTTCATGAGCTCGCTCGGGGTCATCATGGGCCAGTTGCCGGTGCGGTACGGCGGAGTCTGCGAGGTATAGACCGAGTCCTCCGCTCCATCGGGCTCGCCGGGCTGATCGTCGGCGTCGATCCAATCGCGCGCGATGCCCGCCCATTTGGCCTCGAGTCCCACCGCGACCAGGAGCCGCTGGAACTGCTAGCAACGGCACCGGGTCCTGAATGATTTGCCCGTTTTGCCCCGGTACCACGTGCGCGAGATTGTTGAGGTTGAAGCGGCCTTGCATGTCCTCGATCGCGCCTTGCAAAACGCCGATCGGCTCCCCCTCGGGATTATCCTCGGGGGTGATGGGCATGGGCTGCGTCGGCTGCGCCCAGGCTTGCGCCAGAGTGACCTGGTTGCTGTTGCTGTTGCCGGTGGTCGTGGTGCCCGTGGTGCTGTTCGCGCTGCTGCCGTTGGTAGCTTGCTGCCCGTTCTGACCGACTTGCACGCCTTGCGTCGATTGGGTCAGCACGTCGGCGGCGAGTGCTTCTGCGCCCATGCCAAAATGAAAGGCCTGCTCGGTCGCCATGATGCTGATGGTGCGGCGGCGCTCGATCCAGCCGTCGAAGCTCAGCTTGGTCGCGAGAATCGCGGCGAGCGCGACCAGAATGAGCGCGATGATGAGCGCGACGCCGTGCTCGCGCCGCGGCCTCGGGAACTCTTTCGCAGCGCCGCGTCCGGCTCTCATCCAGCCACCTCGATCACCCGCTGCACGCGCCCCCAATCCTTGAACTCGATGGTGATCTCGACCGCCACGGGACGCACCCACAGTCCCTCGGCCTGCGGCAGATTGGGCGGCGGCCATTGGGTTTGCCAGGTTTGATTGCCGTCGAGGTAGCGCAACTGCACGGTCTTCACGCCGCTGAACAAGTCCTGAATCTGCGGTTGGGTGGCGAGCACCGTGTCGAGCGAGGTGGTGTAGCTGCGCTTCAGCACGTCATCGACCAGCGCGTAGGACACTCGCTGCAGTGTGCTGCGCTGTTGTCCCGCCGTGTTCGACCAGCCGGCGCGCGTGAGTTCCGCAAGCGGCACCGTGGTCTTGCTCGAGCCGCCGCCGAGCGAGGACTGGAATCCGGGATCCGAATTGAAATGCTGCGACTGGAATTGCTGCTTGAAGTCGGACCCCAGCGCGCCGCCGCTGCCGAAGGCGGTGTTGCCGACACCCGCGGTGGTGCCGTTGCCGCTGTAGCCGAGCAGCGCGGGTATGCGCGACTGACCGAGCGGATCGCGCACCGGGCCGCGGCACCATCTGCACGAAATCCATGATCATCATGCGCATGCCGAACTCGATTTCACGCGAGCGCTTGAGGGACTCCTCGCTGCGCTCGGCCGAGATGCGAGCGGCGCGATAGGTCTCGTAGCCCAGTGCCGACATGATGCCGAGAATGAGGAGCGCGACGAGGATCTCGATCAGGGTGAAGCCGCGGCCGCGCGCGCGCACGGGAGGGTCGAGCGGGGAGTCCGGTCACGGTGTGGTCTGACCCGAGGTCGTGGTCGGGCTCGTGGAGATCGTCGCAGGAGTGCTCGAGGCGGGCGCGCAATTAGGGCTCTGCGCAGCACCGTTCATCTGAGTCGCGCCCGTGACCACCGAGCCGCTGAGACGTCGAACCAGCCGCGCCTCCGGGGGTCGTGCCTGCGCCGAGCGTGCCGGTCCCGTTGCCGCAGGTCACGCTCGACGCCACCGTCGAGCCCACGGTCCAATCGACGTTCGAGCCGCCGGGGATGCCCACGGAGCTGCCCATGAAGCCGGTCGACTGGGCGATCGGGTTGGACTTCGTGCCGGCATCGCCGGGATACACCCGGACCTCCACGCGCTTCATGCTCTGGAACTGCGTATCGAAGTATCGGGTGTCGTAGTGCCACTTGCGGCCGGCGAAGTCGATTTGCCCTTTGTCCTGGTTATCGCCGAGCTTGTTCACCATCAGACGCACTTGCGTCAGGCGATTGAGGGCGATCCATTGGGCGATGGTCTTGTCGCGCAAATAGCCGCTGGTGCGCGCCGTGCCGCTCACCGCCACCATGAGCGCGGTGAGCCCGAGCGCCACTACGGTGAGCGCGACCAGCACCTCGACCAGCGTGAAACCTCGGCTCGACTGCCGGGTTCGCACTCATGAGCGGTTTGCCCGCGGGTGGTCCGAGCCTTCCTGGGTCGTCTTGCCGAATGCATCGCCGTTCACGGCGGCGCGCGCCTGGGTTTCATCGCGCAGCAAGGTCAGGCGAAAGGGCGTTCCTTCGCCGCTTGCGGCGATGGCCACCTGCGGCGGCGGCGGGGAATCGCCGCTCGACAGGCCCTGCTCGAGGGGCTTCAGCACGACGGTCACGGAATCGAGCTCCAGCTGAAAGGTGACGCCCTTCGGCAGGTCCCGATGGCGGAACTCGTGCTCATCGGTGAGCGGCAGCCAGAGGTCGCGGTCGGGGGAGTAGACGACGAAGCCGTAACCCGTGGGCTCTATGCGCAGGCCGAAATCGCGGCCCTCGAGCAACGCCCGCTCGTGCAGGATGTCGACGAGGCCTTGGATGCGGCGGCTCTCCTCATCGAGCTGTGTGTCCCTCCCGGTCGTGTTGATCGAGAGCACGGCGATCGAAATGACGATGGCCATGATCACCAGCACCACCAGGATCTCGATGAGCGTGAAGCCCTTGCTGCGCATCGCGCGGCACCCGCAGGTCACTACCGCTGATTGAGCGAAGAGGCGCTGATGTCCGCGTCGTAGCCTTCGCCGCCGGGCTTGCCGTCGCGTCCGTAGCTGATGATGTCGTAATCCATTCCATTAGGGCCTGGATTCACGTACACATACAGATTGTTCCAGGGATCCTTGGGGAGCGACGGCAGGTAACCGCCGGACCGGTAATTGGTGATGGTCGGATCGGACGGCTGCGTCACCAGCGCCTGCAAGCCTTGTTCGGCCGTGGGGTATTTGAAATTATCGAGGCGGTACAGGTCGAGCGCCGTCTGGATGGCGCGGATGTCGCTCTGCGCGCGCGTGACGCGCGCCTTGTCGACGTTCTCGAGGATTTTCGGAACGACGAGCGCGCCCAACACTGCCAGAATGACCACCACCACCATGATCTCGATCAAGGTGAAACCAAACTGACGCTTGCGCATAGTGTTCTCAGACATTCATGAATGATACCAAAACCAGAGACAGCCATGCCCGATGAAGGTGCGAACCCGTTTGCACAATTCGCGCAGGCGCTGCAGTGGGACCGGGCGCGCTGGGTCTGGCTGCTCGGCGCGCTGCTGGCCCTCGATCTGGTGTTGGGTCTTGGCGACAGCGTCGCCGCGATATTGCGCTACGATCGCAGCGCTATTGCGGCGGGCGGATGGTGGCGGTTGCTAACAGCCCACATCGTACACCTCGATTTGCATCATCTCTTGCTCAACGAACTCGGTTTGGTGCTGGTTTGGGCGCTGTTTGCCGGTGACTACGATCCGCTCGAGTGGTGCATCATCGTTCTGTCGGGAGCTCTCGCCATCAGCTCGGGACTGTGGTGGCTCAGTCCGCGCGTCAGCTGGTATGTGGGTCTGTCGGGCGTATTGCACACCGTCATGGCAGCAGGTTGCGCGCGGCATCTCGCCGAGCGGGCCTGGGATCGCTGGATCCTGATCGGCTGTCTCGCCGCAAAGCTCGCTTATGAGCAGCTTGGCGGACACGAGCCGGCGCTGGTGGTGGTGGATGCGCACCTCTACGGAGCCGCTTGTGGGTTCGCGGTGGGGGCTCTTCTCTCTTGGCGTGTGGCTATAATCCGCCTCCGTTCGCGCGTGGCCGGGCCGTCGCCGCCGCTGCGGCGTTGACCCACGAGCAAACCAAGAGGTGCCTCACTCATGTCGCTGGCGTTCGTATTCCCCGGACAAGGCTCGCAATCCCTCGGTATGTTGAGCGCGCTCGCCGGCTCCTCGCCGGTGATCGAGTCGATCTTCGCGCAAGCCTCTGAGGTTCTCGGCTATGACCTTTGGAAGCGCTGTCAGGAAGGGCCGGAGGAAGCCCTCAACCAAACCGAGTGCACCCAGCCCGCGATGCTCGCCGCGGGCGTAGCCACCTATCGGCTGTGGCGCGACCGCGGCGGCTCCGTGCCGGCCTTGATGGCCGGCCACAGCCTCGGCGAGTTCAGTGCGCGAGTCGCGGCGGGGTGCCTCGATTTCAAGGAGGCAGTGGGTCTGGTGAAGTTCAGGGCAGAGGCCATGCAGGCCGCGGTCCCGCCGGGCGCAGGCGGCATGGCGGCGATTCTCGGCCTGGAGGATGCGGATGTGGTGGCGGCGTGCGCCGAGGCAGCCCAGGGCGAGGTGGTGGAGGCGGTGAATTACAATGCGCCCGGCCAGGTGGTGATCGCGGGCGCAGCGGCCGCCGTTGCCCGCGCCATCGAGGCGGCGAGCGCCAAGGGCGCGAAGCGGGCGGTGGCGTTGCCCATCAGCGTACCGGCGCACAGCTCCCTCATGGCGCCCGCCGCCACGATGCTGCGCGAGCGGCTCGCACGCGTCGCGATGCAGAGCGCCCCGGGGATCGACGTCTACGGCGTCGATATCAAGATTCAACGCACGCCGGACGAGATCCGCGCGGCGCTCGTCAAGCAATTGCACACGCCGGTCTATTGGGCCTCCACGGTGCGCACGATGATCGGTGCGGGCGCCACCGTCATCGTCGAATGCGGTCCGGGCAAGGTGCTGACCTCGCTCAACCGGCGCATCGACAAGAATCGCGATCTGAAAATGCTTGCGCTGGAGGATCCGGCCTCGCTGGATACGGCGCTGGCCGCCGCAAGCATCTGACCCACGGCCAAGAGGAAGCTGTCATGCACGAGAGCTCGAGATTGAAAGGAGCGGTGGCCTTGGTGACTGGCGCCTCGCGCGGAATCGGCGCCGCGGTTGCGGCGCGCTTGAGCGCGGAGGGAGCTCGCGTCGTCGGCACCGCGACGACTGCGGAGGGCGCCGCGCGCGTGGGGGAGACACTCGCGGCGGGCGGTGGACGCGGCGCGGTGCTCGACGTCGCGGACCAGTCGTCCGTCGACGCCCTGATCGCCGATATCGAGGCGCGCGAGGGATCGATCGGCATCCTTTGCAACAACGCGGGCATCACCCGCGACATGCTGCTGTTGCGCATGAAACAGGAGGACTGGGACGCCGTCATCCAGACCAATCTCGCCTCGGTGTTCCGGCTGTCGAAGGCGGTTTTGCGCGGCATGATGAAGGCGCGCAAGGGCCGCATCATCAGCATCGCCTCGGTAGTCGGAGTCATCGGCAATGCGGGCCAAGCCAACTACGCGGCCGCCAAGGCGGGCATGATCGGCTTCAGCAAGTCGCTCGCCCGCGAGGTGGGCTCGCGCGCGATCACGGTGAACGTGGTTGCGCCCGGCTTCATCGACACCGACATGACGCGTGGACTCAGCGAGGAACAACGCGCGGCGCTGGGGGCGCAAATCCCCTTGGGACGCCTCGGCGAGCCCGCCGACGTCGCTGCCGCGGTGGCCTTCTTGGCTTCCCCGGAGGCCGCGTACATCACCGGCGAAACGCTGCACGTCAATGGCGGGATGCATATGGCCTGAAGGGTGCGCGCGGCCCTAAACCCTGGGAGTTTGTCAAGGCGACCCGGGCCGCCCCGGGCCGCGGATTGCATGCCGGTAGCCGCCGAGGTCCGGTTCACATAAAATACGCGCCCTGCCGATAAGAGGCTGGCCGCGGGCCCCGACGAGAAGCGGCGTAGTTTGATCAGTTTTTCCAATGGGCTTTCCCGAAAGGACACCATAACGATGAGTACTGTTGAGCAGCAGGTTAAGAAGATCGTGGCCGAACAATTGGGCGTTAAAGAAGAAGAAGTAACCAATGACGCCTCGTTCGTTGACGACCTCGGCGCAGACTCGCTGGACACGGTTGAGTTGGTGATGGCTCTCGAAGAAGAGTTCGAGACGGAGATACCGGACGAGGACGCGGAGAAGATCACGACCGTCCAGCAAGCCATCGATTACATCAATTCGCATAAAGGCAAGGCCTGACGAGGCGAGCTTGAGCAAACGCAGAGTCGTTGTTACGGGTCTGGGAATCGTCTCGCCCGTCGGTAACGACGTATCTTCGGCATGGGCGTCGATTCTCGCGAGCCGCAGCGGCATAGGGCCTGTCGGCAGGTTCGATGCGGCCAGTTTTCCGACCCATTTCGGGGGGGAGATCCGCGACCTCGATCTTGCGCCGTACATGACGCCCAAGGATGCGCGCCGCATGGACGCGTTCATGCAGTACGGCGTCGTCGCCGGAATGCAGGCCATGCGCGATTCGGGGCTCGAGGTGACGGCCGCCAACACCGAGCGCATCGGCGTGCTCATGGGCTCCGGAATGGGCGGACTCGAGTCGATCGAGGAGACCTACGACAAATACTTGGAGACGCACTCGCCAAAGAAGGTGTCGCCCTTCTTCATACCCGCGAGCATCATCAATCTGGTGAGCGGACATTTGTCGATCGCCTTCAACATCACCGGCCCGAACCTGGCGATTGCGACCGCGTGCACGACCTCCACGCACGCCATCGGCATGGCCATGCGCATGATCCAGTACGGCGACGTGGATGCCATGCTCGCCGGGGGTTCCGAAATGGCCACCTGCGTCACGGGGATGAGCGGGTTCGCTCAGGCGAAGGCTCTTTCGCAACGCAATGACGATCCGCAGGGCGCGAGCCGTCCTTGGGACAAGGATCGGGACGGTTTCGTCATGGGCGACGGCGCAGGCGCGGTGATGCTCGAGGAATACGAGCATGCCAAGGCGCGCGGCGCAAAGATCTACTGCGAGATCATCGGCTTCGGGATGAGCGGCGATGCCTTTCATGTCACGGCGCCGCCCGAGGACGGGGAAGGGGCCCGCAAGTCGATGGCCAACGCACTCAAGGACGCGCGGATCAACCCGGATCAAGTCGAGTACGTCAATGCGCATGCGACCTCGACGCCGCTCGGCGACCGCGCCGAGACGACCGCGATCCATCGCGCATTCGGCGAGGCGGCCAAGTCTCTCGCGGTCAGCTCGACCAAATCGATGACCGGGCACCTGCTGGGCGCCGCCGGCGCGGTGGAAGCGATATTTTCCGTGCTGGCGCTGCGTGACCAAGTGGCGCCGCCGACCATCAATTTGGACGAGCCCGGCGAAGGCTGCGATCTCGATTATGTGCCGAAGCACGCCCGCCAGATGAAACTCCACACCGTGCTATCTAACTCGTTCGGCTTCGGTGGCACCAACGGTTCGCTCGTTTTCCGCAGACTTTGAGCCCTTAGGGCTCATCGCGCAGCTTCCCGAGACCTATCCGGGCTTGCTCGAGAGCAGCGCACCGCCAGCCCCCGCGGCCGGCGGGGCGCATTTCGACATTCTCCCGATGGCCTCGGGCGAGGCGCTGCGGCTTTCCGCGACCGGCCGATTGTCGGGACCGCACTGCGCGGCGGCGCCGGGTTTTCTCGCGGCGCTGGAGAGCTGGTGGACGGCGCTGCGCGCCGCACCCGGCGAGGTGCGTCTGCCGTTCTCCGGCGGCTGGCTGGTGTACCTCGGATACGAGGTCGCGGCGGAGATCGAACCACGCCTCGCCCTGCCGCAGAGCCCCGATTCAACCGCTGCCCTCGCCATCCGCGCCCCCGCCGCGTGGATCCGCGATCGGCGAAGCGGCGAAGCGTGGGTCGTGGCCGAGCCGGGGCATGAGGCTCTGCTCGATCGCTTCGAGCATGACGTGCGCCGCGCGGGCGGTGGCCTTCGTCCGGAGCCGGCGCAGATCTTTGAAATCGAGGAGGAGGACCCCGCCCGTTTCGAGGCGGCGGTCGCCCGCGCACTCGAGTTCATCGCCGCCGGGGATGTCTACCAGGCGAACCTCTCGCGGCGCTGGCGGGGACAGGTGCGCGGCACGCTCGATGCGGCGGCGCTTTATCGGCGCCTGCGGACCGCCAATCCGAGCCCGTTCGCAGCGCTCCTGCGAGACGGGGATTTCGCCGTCATCAGCTCCTCCCCGGAGCGGCTCGTGTCGGTACACGGCGATCGGATCGCGACGCGGCCGATTGCGGGGACCCGGCCGCGGGGCGCCTCGCCCGAGCACGATGCCGCCTTGATCGAGCTTCTGCTCGGCAACGAGAAGGAGCGCGCGGAGCACGTCATGCTCATCGATCTGGAGCGCAACGATTTGGGGAAGGTCTGCGCCGCAGGCTCGGTGCAGGTCGATGAGTTCATGGCCGTGGAAAGCTATGCGCACGTGCACCACATCGTCTCCAATGTGAGCGGTCGCAAGCTCCCGGGTGTTTCGCCCATTCAAATCTTGCGCGCCGTGTTTCCGGGCGGCACCATCACGGGCTGCCCGAAGGTGCGCTGCATGGAGATCATCGCCGAGCTCGAAGCGGTTGGACGCGGGGCTTACACCGGCACGCTCGGTTATCTGAATCGCGACGGCAGCTGCGACTTCAACATCCTCATTCGCACTATCACCGCGCAGGGCTCGACGCTCTCTTTTCGCGCCGGCGCCGGCATCGTCGCCGACTCGAGCCCGGCCCACGAGCTCGCGGAGACTCGCGCGAAGGCCGAGGGGCTGTTGCGCGCGTTGCGCGCCGGCCCCGCAGCATGAGCATCTGGATCAACGGCCGGCGCGGGACCCTGATCGACTGTCGTGATCGTGGGCTGCAGTATGGCGATGGGCTGTTCGAGACCATGCTCGTGCGGCGGCGACGCATCCGCTTGCTCGAGCTGCATCTTGAGCGGTTTGCGCAAGGCTGCCGGCGTCTGGGTCTCACGGTTCCCGCGGGGATCGAGCGGGAGCTGGTCCTGCGAGCTCGACACGGCGCCGAGGGGGTTCTCAAGCTGATCGTGACCCGGGGACGAGGGGAGCGCGGCTATCGCCCGAGCGCAGGCGAGCGCTGCACGCGCGTGCTCTCGCTGCACCCGATCCCGGCGATCGCGGCAGGGCCTCGCACGGTGCGGCTGTGCCGCACGCGGCTGGGGATCAATCCCGATTTGGCAGGACTCAAGACTCTGAATCGCCTGGAATCGGTGATGGCGCGGGCGGAGTGGCGCGATGTGCGCATCTGGGAGGGCCTGATGCGAGATGTGGACGGCGGCGTGGTTTGCGGCACGATGTCCAACGTATTCTTGCGGCGCGGCTCGACCTTGATGACCCCCGCGCTCGATCGCTGCGGTGTCGCCGGGGTCATGCGCCGCTGGGTTCTCGAGCAGGCGGAGGGTCTGCGCCTGCGCGTGTGGCAGGGTCGCTTGCCCATTGAGACATTTCGCGATGCGGAGGAAGTGTTCATGACCAACGCAGTGGCAGGCGTGGTGTCGGTCGGCCTGATTCGGGCGGCCTCCCAGTCCCTGCGTCTGCCGTCTACCGAGACGGCCGATCGGTTGCGCGCCCGCCTGGAGCTCGAATGAGGGAGCTGCGGCGGGTGCTTCTCAGCGCGGTGTTCGTGGCTCTGGCCGCGGCGGCGGCCGGTCTCATCGTCCGGCGCGCCGTGGCCAGTCTCGATGAACCCCTCAAGGTGAGCGCACCGCTGCGCTTCAAAGTCGCTCCGGGCAGCCGCTTCAACCGGGTGGCGGCGGAGCTCGGGGCGCAGGGGGTCGTCGAGCAGCCACGGACCTGGGTCCTCTATGCCCGGTGGAGGGGCCTCGCATCGGCGATCAAGGCCGGGGAATACGAAATCGATCCGGGCACGACCGCGCGGAGCCTGCTCGAGAAGCTGGTGACCGGGCAGGTGGTGCTGCATTCGTTCACCATCGTCGATGGCTGGCGTGCACAGGACATGCTGGCGGCGCTCAGGCGCGATTCCGACATCGCCCCGGACGATTCCACGCAGGACTTGATGAGCAAGCTGGGCGCCCCGGGGCTCGATCCGGAGGGCCAGTTCTTGCCCGAGACGTACCGCTTTCCCGAAGGCACGCCGGGGCTGGAAATATTGCGGCAGGCGCACGCGGCGCTGGAGCGCGAGCTGGAGTCGGCCTGGGCGACCCGTGATCCCACTTTGCCGCTCAAAAGCGCCGCAGAGCTGCTCATCGTCGCCTCGATCGTTCAAAAGGAAAGCGGCCTGCCGCAAGAGCTGCCGAAGATTGCGGGACTGTATCTGCATCGGTTGCGCATCGGCATGCGCTTGCAGGCCGACCCCACGGTCATCTACGGGCTGGAGGAGCGCTACGATGGGCAACTGCACAGCGTCGATCTGCGCACCGACGGGCCGTACAACACCTATGTGCGCGCCGGACTACCGCCGACGCCGATCGCGCTCGCGGGCACTGCGGCGATCCGCGCGACCGCGCATCCGGAAAACACCGACGCGCTATACTTCGTGGCTTCACCGAAGGACGATGGCAGTCACATTTTCTCCGCGACGCTCGAGGAGCAGAATGCCGCCGTCGCACGGTACGTGGCGCACTTGCGCGAGAAGGCGGCGGGGACCGGGAAATGAACGAGCGCGGCCGCTTCCTCACCGTTGAGGGCATCGAGGGCGTGGGCAAGAGCACCCAGGTGCCGCGACTCGCAGAGGCGCTGCGCGCGCGCGCCATCGCCTGCGTGCTCACTCGCGAGCCCGGAGGGACCCCGCTCGCCGAAAAGATCCGCGAGCTGGTGCTCGCCCCCGGCAGCGAGGCGCTGCCCGATGCCGCGGAGCTTCTGCTCATGTTCGCTGCCCGCTCCGTGCACCTTGAAAACTTCATCAAGCCGCATCTCCAGGCGGGCCGCTGGGTGGTCTGCGATCGCTTCACCGACGCGACCTACGCTTATCAAGGCGCCGGCCGCGGATTCGCAGTCGACAGCATCGCGCAGCTCGAGCGCCTGGTGCAGGAGACGCTGCGCCCGGATCTCACCTTGCTGCTGGACGCACCCGTGGCCGCCGGCCTTCAGCGTGTGCGGACCCGCAATGCCGGGGCAGGGCGGGCAATGGCCGCCGATCGCTTCGAGAGCGAGCGTGCGGAGTTCTTCGAGCGCGTGCGCGCAGGCTATCTCGCGCGCGCCGCTGCCGAGCCTGAGCGGATCGCGGTGATCGATGCCGCAGCCGGCGTCGATCAAGTGGCCGCGCAGATCCTCGATACCTTGAGGGTGCGACAATGGATTTCCTGAGCGCCGACTCGTTGCCCTGGCTGCGCGACCCGCAGCGTCTGATGCGCGCGAGTCGCACCGCGAAACGGGTGCCGCAGGCTCTTTTGATCCTGAGCGCAGCGGGCCTCGGCGCCGAGCAATTGGCGTATTGGATCGCGGCGCTCGCGCTCTGCGAGTCCGCAGACGCAGCGCCGTGCGGAGCGTGCCCCGCGTGCGTGCTGCTGCGCGCCGACAGTCATCCGGATCTGCACAGGGTCGGTCTCGCCGAGGACGCTCAGCAGGTCAAGGTCGACCAGATTCGCGCGCTCATCGAGACGCTGTCTCTGTCGAGCTACCGCGGCGGCCACAAAGTGGCGATCGTGGAGAACGCGGAGACCTTGAATGCGAATGGCGCCAACGCTTTCTTGAAGACGCTCGAGGAGCCGACCGCGGACACGCTGTTGATGCTCATCGCCAAGCCCAGCAATCGCCTACCGGCCACCATCGCCAGCCGCTGTCAGAGGCTCACACTCAAGGCACCCGCGAGGGACGAGGCTCTGGCGTGGCTCAGGGAGCGCGATCCGGCGGTAGAGGACTGGCAGGCCGCGCTCGCGCTGGCAGCGGGTGCGCCGCTCCTCACGCTTGAGCTGCAACCGGCGGCGACACCCGAGCTCGACCGCGAGATGCGAGTCACCTTGAAGCGGCTCGTCGACGGGACCTCGGACATCACGGCGGTAGCGGATACCTGGATGAAATCCGATCCGGCACTGCGTCTCATGTGGCTTGAGAACTGGATCACACGGCGCGTACAAGTTGAGCTGGGCGGTGTCGTTTCCTCTCAAAGTGCGGAACCCGTCCGCTTGCCCGTCGCTTTACTTAAGCCCAAGATAAGACCCTTGTTCGAACTGCTCGACGCCGCGCGGGAGCTGCGGCGTTTTGCCGCGACCGGCCTGAATCAGCAATTGGCGCTGGAGGCGCTGCTGCTCGGCGGTAGGGTGGCCCTATGCAAGGCGCTTGCGAAGTAGAAGCGAAATGACGGAAAGAAACGCATTGCGAAGTCCCAGTAACAAGCCCGGTCTGCTGACCCTTACGATCAAGGACAAGAGCGCGCTCTACCTCGCCTACATGCCTTTCGTGAAGAATGGCGGTCTGTTCATACCGACCAACAGCAACTACCGTCTGGGCGACGAAGTCTTCATGCTGCTGAATCTCATGGGGGAGGAAGAAAAGCTTCCCGTTGCCGGACGCGTGATCTGGATGACGCCCAAGGGCGCGCAAGGCAAACGCACCGCCGGCATCGGCGTGCAATTCAGCGATCAAGACCGCGGCAATACGCAAAAGAAGATCGAGAACTATCTCGCCGGCGCACTCGGCGGAGACAAGCCGACGCACACGATGTAGGTCGGCCGTGTATCGGTCAGTGATCCTTATCCGGCACTGCCTCGACGTAGATCGGCGACTGCGCAGGTGCGGATGCGGGAGTTTGCGCGGCGCCGGCAGTGGGTGCGGCCCCGACAGCGGCGGGCGCCTCAAGCGCAGCCGTTCGGCGCGGCATCCGCCAGCAATACAGCGCGAAGACAATCGCGGCGGCGAGGAACAAGAGAGCGAGCGCTCGATGCTCGACGAGCATCGAGGGGGCCTGGTACTCGACGGGCTGGGACTCGTACGGGTTTTTTTCCCGATAGGCACGCGGCGCGGGCGGCGGTCCGAGCGCGTCCGGGGTGGGATCCCCCGATGCGGGCGGTACCTTGGGCAATCGCGGCATCTTCGGCAGATCCGCCTTCCACCGCATCTTCACCGTTCAGCCTCCGCGTGAATGGGCGCTGGCTGAGAGCCCCCCCTTCAGGACGTAGGCTTCGAAGCCGCGCTCGCTCAGGATGTAGGCGGCGGCGGAGCTGCGCCTGCCGGTGTCGCAGCACACGACGTACGGAATATCCTTCGCAAGCGCATTGAGCTTAAGACGGATGAAATACAGCGGAATATTGAGCGCATCGTCGATGCGCAGGTTCTGAAACTCGCTGGGCAGGCGCACGTCGAGCCATTTGCCGCCGCCGGCCACGACCTGCTTGGCCTGGTCATAGTTGACCCATTGCAGCAGCGGCTCGTTGAGCAGGGTCTGAAAATCCTGCTTGCCAAGACGCATGAGCGTGCCGTCGGTCAGCATCGTGACGGTCGCATTGCGCTTCGCCTCGGCGATCAGCGCCTCCTCGCCGAAGCTGTCGCCGGTGCCGAGCTCGGCGAGCTTGATACCCTCCTTGTTTAGGGGTGTCTCGCGAGTGACGACGCACTTGCCCGAGACGACGACATAGAAGTAATCGCCCTCCGTGCCCTGCTTGATTACGACGTCGCGCGCGCGATAGTTGATGCGCTGCATGCGCATGAAAATCGCCTGGATGTTGGCCGGAGGAATCCGATGGAACGCTTTGGTTTGCAGAAGCGCGGTCATCCAGTCGCCCGTCATCGCCGCTTTATCGCCGTTCAGCTCCGCAACTTCGTACTGACCGGTCTGATCCCAGGTGATGAGCACGTCGAGCAGATCGCTGTCGATCATGATGTACGTCACGTCGGTCAAGGCGCGCGCGGTGAACTTGCGCGGCAAACTCGGCGCTAGCGGTGGACGAGCTTCAGGGCTGCCGGCGCGGATCGCGGCCATCACCCGCTCGTCGTTGCGCAGCTCGATGGTGCCGGAGACGAGATAGAAGGTGCGCTTTTCAGTGTCGCCTTCCTTGAACAGCGCGCGGCCGGCGTCCAGCTCGCGGATCTGAGTCTTGCGGGCGAGGGCGTGCAAATTTTCCGCCTTGAGGCCGTCGAGCGGCGAGAAGGCGGTCAAAATCGAGATGTCCACCGGTCGGTCAAGCATTTGAGAATGGGCCCGCAGCTGTCCTTACAAGTCCATGATTTCTGAGAACAGTATCATACGCGGTGCCTGCCGCGTGCATGTCACGGGTGGGTCACACTGGGGAGCTATCGGGGGCGAGCGAGGCCCAGCCCGGATCCGCTCGAAAGCGCTCGCCGTGGCGCCGCTCGAGCTCGGCTAAGCGCGCCACGACCTGTGCAACGCCCCGCGAGCGCGCGTACTGCAGCGGTCCGCCTCGAAACGGGGCGAAGCCGGTTGCAAAGATCGCTCCCGCATCGAGCAGGTCGGCATCCTCCACCACGCCCTCGCGCAGCACCGCGACCGCCTCATTCAGCATGGGCAAGATCAGCCGGTCCTCGAGGTCGGCGGGCGCGTCCGCAACGGGCGCCGTGGGGGGCACAACCTTGCCGTCCTTCCACACGTAAAAGCCTTCGCCGGACTTGCGACCGAGCTTTTTTTGCTGCACGCGCTCGACCAGGATGTCGGGCACTTTGCGGTTGAAGCTTTCCGCGAGCACGCGGCCCACGTGCAGGGCGACGTCGAGCCCGACCACGTCGGCAAGCTCGATCGGGCCCACCGGCATGCCGAACCGTGTCCCGGCCCGATCGATCACCGCGGCGGGGATGCCCTCGGCCAGCGCGAACAGGGCCTCGTTGAGGTAGGGCATGAGGATTCGATTGACGACGAATCCAGGCTCGCTGCGGCAGGGAAGGGGCAGCTTGTCGAGCTTGCGCGTGAACCACAGGGCCCGTTGACGCGGAAGTTCCTCGGTCGCCGCGCCGTGGACGATCTCCACGAGCTGCATCTGCGCGACCGGATTGAAGAAGTGGATACCGACCAATCTCCCCGGGTCCTTGAGCTTTTCTGCGAGCACTTCGATCTTGATGCTCGAGGTATTGGTCGCGAGCACCGCGTCCGGCCGCATGCGCGACTCGAGTTCCGCATAAAGCGCGCGCTTCGCCTCGACGTTCTCGAAAATGGCCTCTATCACCACATCCGCTTGGGCCGCGCCCGCGCCCCTTACGTCCGCGCGCAGACGGCCGACTGCCGCCGCCGCTGCCTGCGGGTCCTTCAGGCGCTTCTCCAGGAAGTCCTTGGCTCGGTCGAGCGCGGGTTGAATCAACTCCGCGGTCCGATCCTGCAAGGTGACGTCCAGACCCCGAAAAGCTGCCCAGGCTGCAATGTCCCCGCCCATGATGCCGGCACCGATCACGTGCACGTGGCGAAACTCGACCGCGGGCCTGCCGCCCAGGCCTTTCAATCGATTCTGCAGCAGGAACACCCGCACGAGGTTGCGCGAGGTTGCCGAGCACATGAGCGTGGCGATGGAGTGAGCCTCGGCCTCGAAGCTCTCGGCACCGACGGCGCCGAAGCGATGCCACAGATCGATCATGGCATACGGAGCGGGGTAGTGTTCCTTGCGCAGTTTGCCGCGCAGCGCCGCGGTCGCCTGGCGCGCGGTGAAAGGACGCATTGCCTTCAGATTGAGGAGCTTCTCGACGAACGGCGGGGACCTTCGCGGCGGGCCTTCCAGCAACAGCCGCTTCGCGCTCGCTTTGAGATCCGCGGGTGCCACCAAGCGATCGATGAGCCCGACTTCCAGCGCACGCGCACCTCGATAAGGCTTGCCCTTCAGCATCAAGTCCAAGGCGGGCCGCACGCCGAGCAGCCGCACGCTCCGTACCGTGCCGCCAAACCCCGGATGAATACCGAGCATCACCTCGGGCAATCCCAGAGAGAGCTGTGCGTCATCGGCACCGACCCGGTACGTGCAGGCGAGCGCGAGCTCGAGCCCGCCGCCCAAGGCGAAACCGTGTATGGCCGCAACGCTCGGAAAGGGCAATGCGTCGAGCTGGTCGAACACCGTCTGTCCGGCGCGCACCAGAGCGTAGCCTTCCTCGGGCGTGCGGATGTCAACGAACTCCTTGATATCGGCGCCGGCTATGAAACCGCTGCGCTTTGCCGAGCACACGACCAGACCGACGGGCTTCTGCGCGGCAACCTGCGTGAGCGCGGCAGCCAGACCCTGGATCACCGCCGCCGACAACACATTGGTGGAGCTCCCCGGCATGTCGCAGGTGAGCCAGGCGATGCGATCGGCATCGACGTCGAGAGTCCAGGTCATGGGGTCATGCCGCCGCCCGTGCCGATTCGTGGATCGTGAAATCGCAAATGAGAGGCAAGTGGTCCGATAACTGGATGTCCGGGATCTCGAAGCGGTTCACTTCGATCTGCGAGCTATGCAGAATGAAGTCGAGCTCCTTGCGCGGGCTCGAGCTCGGATAGGAGGGCAGACCGCGGGCATTGGCATTGGTGAGCCCGGCCGCCTGCATGAACAAGTAGATCTCATGATCTCCCCAATAGGTATTGAAATCCCCTGCGACAATGACCGGCTTTTGGGTTTTGCGCACCAGGTCGTACAAGTAGCGCAACTGGTATTGGCGGTGGCGAAACTTGAGCGACAGATGCACGAGGAAAATGGCGATGTCATCGAGCTCGAGCTCGATGATGAGTCGCTTGATCCCGGTGTCGAAATAGTGGAAGCGCTCGCCGCGGACTCGGGGTGCGGCCAGGAAGGCATTGGCCTGCTTGCGGACGATGGGCACCAGTTGGTTGACGGAGGACTGGCCATACTTGCACTCGAAAGTCGAGTAGTGGCCGAGCGAACGGGCGATGAAGTCCGCCTGGTTGACCATGCCGGTGCGTATCGATCCGGTGTCCACTTCGATCAAGCCTACGACGTCCGGGTCCTGCGCTTTGATGAATTCTGTGATCTGCGACAGAACTAGGCGGCTTGAGCGCAGATATCCGGCCCCCGGCAGAGGAAGGTGAAACGCGGGTCCCGTTCCAGTCGCATAGCGGATGTTATAAATCATCAAGCGCACCCCCCGCATTGTATCGGACGCAGAGTGCTTCGCGCAGCGCTCTCATGGGATACACTAGGCGTATGTCGACCCGCGTCAATCCGATTCGGTTGTTCGTCACCCACGCCTGGGAAGAAAACGACGATTATTCTCGCGTATTCGAATATCTTGAGGCGCCGGGCACCTTTTACTACCACACCACCAGCCTGCCGCACGCCAAGCGGCCGATCGACAAGGAAAGCGAGCGCGAGGATTTGCGCCGGCAGATTTCACCGTGCGAGGTGATCATCGTGCTTCCCGAAGCTTTCCGTGCGGCGCCGGATCTGGTGCTATTTCAAATGCAGTTCGCCAAGGCGGCGGATCGCCCCATTGTCGCCATGGAGAACTTCGGCTCGACGCAGCCGCTCGCCAAGGCGATCACGGATCTGGCGGATGAGGTGAGCGCGTGGAACGAGCGTAGCTTGATCGATGCGCTCATACGCCAGGCGCGGCATCAAGAGACGACGCGCTGGGATACCATCGAGTTCAAGCTCGACGACTGAGGGAATCCGTTCGGAACTTTGCCTTGCAGCGCGCCGGGCTGGCAGCGCCTCGCCGGCCGCACTTGGCCGGTCGCGCCTAATTAGTCGCGCTGAGCACCGGCACTTGAAACTCCTCCTGCTGGCGATCGGGCGGCTGGCGCTCCAGCGGCGGGCGATCCAGCAATTGCACGATGGAGGACACGGTCGTCTGCGAGCGTTGCGCGAGCGAATCCACCCGGCAGAGCGCGCCGAAAATTTCGACGATGAGTGCGGCGCAGTCGTCGGCTTGCTGGTTCGACATCTTGCGAACCGAGGCGACCACGGCATCCTCGCCGCGTTGCGGCTGCACCCCGGCGAGCGAGCGCATCAGCTGTGCGAAGGACCCGCGAGTCTCGTCATTCGGCAATTGATCTTCGGCTAACGGGGTCAGGTGGCGGGCGGCTGAGATCAAGCGCTGCTTGATCGACGTGGAGCGCACCAACTCCAGAGTTGCACAGTGCAGGTTTTCCAAAGGCTTGACCATTTGCCGACCCTCGCCTCGAGCTGCGGGACTTAAAGTGATTTCGAGGATTTTGCCCGCCTCGGAATCTTGTTAAATCAACATTCTGCGAGTGGAATATACAAGACAATCGACAAAACGCAACGCGGACTTTGTCAAGGTTTTAGCGCGCCGTTTGCAAAAGATCTCGATGCAGTTCGCGGGCACTTTCCTCGAAGTAACCTGTCAATAGAACCCTAAGGGACTGAATAATATAAGCTAGGCGCCGACCACCCGTACCGGACCCGCACTGCAGGGCAGATTATGTCGCGGGCTCGGGTTGCTCCTGGCCGTGCGTTGCGCCGATCAAGAGGTACACGGCAGGCACCACGAACAGGGTAAACAGGGTGCCGATGGCGAGTCCGCTCGAGATCACAAGACCGATGGCATAGCGCGAGGCGCCGCCTTCCCCGCGTGCAAAAACCAGCGGCATCACCCCGAGCACCATGGCTGCCGTGGTCATCAGGATAGGCCTAAGGCGCACACTCGCGGCAGTCACGATGGCGTCGCGCTTGCTCTTGCCGCTGTGCTGTTCCTCGTTCGCCACCTCGACGATCAGAATGCCGTGCTTGCTGATGAGACCGATCAGGGTCACGAGGCCCACCTGGGTGTAAATATTGAGCGAGGCGCCGTGCACCCCGATGGCGATGAAGACGAGCGCACCCAGGATGGAGAGGGGAACGGAAATCAGGATGACCAGCGGATCTCGAAAGCTCTCGTAAAGCGCAGCCAGCGTGAGAAATGCAATGACGATGGCGAAACCGAACGTTCCGAGGACACCGATCGATTCATGGACGAACTGCCGGGAGGGGCCGGCGTAGTCGATGGTGTAGCCGGAGGGCAGGGTGCGAGCGGCGACACTGCGCAGATAGTCGAGGGACTCGGCCGCGGACAGACCGGGTGATGCGACGCCCGAAAGCGTCGCCGAGTTCAGCTGCTGAAAGTGATTCAGCGTCTCGGGAACGGTTTCGGTACGGATGCGGGCAATGGTCGAGAGCGGCACGGGCACGCCGCCCAAGTTCGCGATGGGGTAGTCGAGGAGTTGCTCGACGTTGAGGCGCGACACGCGCTGTACCTGCGGAATCACGCGGTAGGAGCGCTGCTGCATGCTGAAGTAGTTCACGTAGCCGCCCCCCAAGAGACTCCCGAGCGAGGCGCCGACCTGGCTCATGGTGAGCCCCAGCTGGGCGGTCTTGTCGCGGTCGATCTCGATGATGGATTGCGGCAAGTCGTACTTGAGGTCCGTGTCGAAGAACAGAAAGCGGCCGCTCGCATTGACTTCATCGAGAAAGGCACGCGAAACCTCGTTCAGGCGCAGCGAGGGCTCGGTGGTCTTGATCACGAATTGCACGGGCAACCCCGAGGCGCCGGGCAGCGAGGGCAGCTCGAACACCACGATTTTCTCGCCTGCCACGGAATTCATGCGTTGTTGCAGGCGCTGCGACACGGCGGTTGCGCCATCCCGCTCTGTGATCGGGCGCAGCACCAGCCCGTCGAATTGCTGACCGGGAGCCGCCACCTGAAAGACGTTTTGGATGGCGTGCTCGGCCTGGATGATCTTGTATTCCTCGCCGGCGTAAAGGAGCTTCTGTTGCAGCGTCGCATTGGGAGCGGATGTCGGCTGGGCTCCCATGAAGCCTTGGTCCTCCTGGGGCGCGAGCTCGCTATGGGCGCTGCGATAAAGGAGCGCAATGCTCACCAGCACCAGCACGACGAACACCGCGGTGACGGGTGTGTAATCAAGACTGCGGTCGAGGCGCCGCTCATACCAGCTGCGGAGCGACTCGAAGCGCGCGTCGATGAAGCGGACGAGACGGCTTTCCCAGTCTGTCTCGTCCGCGCGGTGCGGTCGCAGCAACCGTGAGGACATCATCGGCGACAGCGTGAGCGCGATGATCGCCGACACCGTCACCGCGCCCGCGAGCGTGAACACGAACTCCGTGAACAGCGCGCCGGTCAGGCCGCCTTGAAAGCCGATGGGCACGTAGACGGCGAGCAGCACCACTGTCATGGCGAGAATCGCCGTGCCGAGCTCGCGCGCCGCCTGAATCGCCGCGGCGAGCGGCGCCATGCCCCCCTCGAGGTGGCGGTTGACGTTCTCGACCACGATGATGGCGTCGTCCACCACCAGCCCGATCGCCAGTACCAGCGCCAGGAGCGTCAGCAGATTGATGGAGAAGCGGAGTGCGAGCATGATCCCGAGCGAGCCGATCAGGGAGAGTGGAATGGCGATCACGGGGATCAGGACCGAGCGAGGCGATCCCAGGAAGGCGAAAATCACCAACATGACGATGATGAGGGCTTCGACCAGAGTCACGACCACTTCGTGGATGGAGGCATTCACGAAGTCGGTCGAGTCGTACATGATGTGCGCTTCGAGACCGCGCGGGAGCTGCGCGTGAATGTCGGGAAAGATATCGCGCACACCCTTGATGACGGCCAGTAGGTTCGCGGCGGGCGCCACCTGGATGCCGATGAAGACCCCGGTGTGCCCGTCGACCACCACGGCCGCCTCGTAACTGTCCGCGCCCAGGGTTACCTGCGCGACATCGCTCAAGCGCACATTCGCCCCGTTCACCGATTTGACGACAAGATTGCGGAATTCCTCGAGGGAATGCAGGCTCGTGGTCGAGGTCAGGGTGATCTGGATCATCTGGCCCTTGGTGTTGCCGACCGCCGAGACGTAATCGTTGTTCGCCAAGGCCGTCGCCACATCGCTCGCCGTCATCCCATAGGCCTCGAGCTTCTTGGGGTCGAGCCAGGCGCGCAACGAGAAGGTCTGGCCCCCTAAGATCTCGGCGGTCTGCACCCCCTCGACAGCCTGCAGGCGGGGCTGCACCACGCGAATCAGGTAATCCGTGATCTCGTTCGAGGCGAGCGTCTGGCTCGTGAAATCCATGAACATGGCGTCGATGGTCTGTCCGACTTTCACGTTGATGGTCGGCTGCAGCGTGCCGGAGGGCAGCTGATTGAGAACCGAATTCACCTTGATGTTGATTTCGGCCGCCGCCTTCGAGGTGTCATAGTTTTGTCGCAGGTACACCGTGATGGTGCTGGTGCTGCTCTGGCTGGTCGAAGTCATGTAGTCGATGCCGTTCGCCTGCGCCACCGCCGCCTCGATCGGGGTCGTGACGAAGCCCGCGATGGCCTCGGGATCGGCGCCCGGGAAGCTGGTCGAGATGGTGACGACGCCGTTCTCGGTGTGCGGATACTCGAGCACCTGGAGCGAGCTGAATGAGCGCAGCCCGACCACCAGGATGACCAGGCTCACCACGGTCGCGAGCACGGGCCGGCGAATGAAGATATCGGTGAATTTCATGCCGCGGTGCCGGGCCTACTCGTTCGGCGGAGTGGGTTTGGGCTCGTCGGTGGGCTGCACTGCGTTATTGACCGCAATGGCCGTGCCGTTTCGCAGCTTCATCTGACCCGCGGACACCACCATATCGCCCGGCGCAACGCCGCTCAGCACGGCGACTTGATCGCCGCGGGTATCGCCGAGCTTGACGAAGCGCTGCTGCACCGTATCGCGCGGCTTGCCGTGGCTCGTGCCGTGCTCGACCACGAACACCGTGTTGCCATACGGGTTGTAGGTGATCGCGGTCACCGGCAGAGTCACCTCGCTCGTCGCGGCGCCGGAATCGATCGCGACGCTTGCGAACATGCCGGGCACGAGCCGGTGATCGGCATTGCGAAACGAGGCGCGAATCTGGATATTGCGGCTCGCGGGGTCGACCTTGGAATTGATGGACTCGATGACGCCGGGAAAGGCGACTCCGGGAAACGTATCGACGTTCGCGCTGACGCTTTGACCGGGTCGCACGTCTTTGAGGGCCTGCTGGGGCACGTAGAAGTCGATCAGGATCGGGTCGAGGGCTTGCAAGGTGACCACGGTGGTTCCCGCCGCGAGGTACTGGCCGAGATCGATCTCGCGGATGCCGAGCCTTCCCGCGAAGGGGGCTTTGACGATCTTCTCGTCGATGAGCGCCCGCTGCGCGAGCACCTGGGCGCGCGCCGCCTTGAGGGTCGAGACGTCCGTATCGATCACGGCCTGGCTCACGGCTTGGGCCGCGAACTGCTCCTGGTCGCGCTTCAAGGTCTGCGCCGCGAGCTCGGCGGCGGCCTCGAGTTGCTCGAGCTTGGCGTAATCATCGTTGGGTCTGAGCTTCAAGAGCACTTTGCCGGCCGGGACATCGTTGCCCGAGTCGAACTCGATCGAGTCCACGACGCCGGCGGCCTGGGCGGAGAGGTCTGCACCGCGCACGGCGCGCAGTGAGCCGATGGCGCGAATCTGTGCTTGCCATGCGGACCGTGCGGCGGTCACGGTGGACACGGTTTGCGGCGCCGCCGCCGCCTGCTCCATGAATTTTTTGAAGAACGATCCCGCGAAGGCTTGCCATCCGAACACGCCGCCCACGAGCAGAGCGACGAGCAAGATCACGATGATCAGGGCCACCGCCATCCGTCGAGGTCCGGGCGAACGGGCGCCCGCCAGCACCGAGCTATTCAACATCAGGAGATTCCTTGCGCTGCCGAGACCGGCGTGTTCGTATCGGAGCGATTCCACCAGCCGCCGCCGAGCGCCTGGAACAATGCCGCGGTATCGAGAAAGCGTTGCGCCCGCGCCTTGACCCAGGCAAGCGTCGCGTTCTGATAGGCCTGCTCGGCCGTCAGCACCTGCAGATAGTTCGCGCCACCGGCTTTGTACTGAACTTGCACCAATCGCAGGCTTTCCGCAGCCGATTGTTCGGCACCGGTCTGTGCAGCCAGAACCTCGGCATCGCCTTCAAGTGCCAGCAGGCTGTCGGCGACGTTTTGAAAGGCTGTGAGCACCGTGGCGCGGTAGTTCGCCGCCGCTTGCTGGGCGGCGGCCACGGCCGCACGCCGTTGATGCAGGAGTTGTCCGCCCTTGAATAGCGGTTGGGTGATCCCGCCGGCGAGATTCCACACCGCCGAGCTCGGTGAGAGCAGGTCGGAGAATTTGACCGAGGCGGCGCCGTAACTGCCCGTCAGGGTGAACTGCGGCAGCATGTTCGCCGTCGCGACGCCGACCTGGGCGGTGGCCGCGTGCAGGAGCGCCGAGAATTCTCGTACGTCCGGGCGCTGTTCGACCAGGCGCGAGGGCACGCTGACGGGCAGATCCAGTGGCAAGTGCAAGGCGTCGAGCTGCAACGGTCCACCCGCATAGCGCGCGGGAAGCGTTCCGACGTAAGTCGCGAGCAGGTCGCGCTCCTGCGCGAGCTGAGTGCGCAGCGCCGGCAAGGTCGCGAGCGTCGCCTGCAGCGTTGCCTGTTGCTGCAGCACATCGACGCGCGATGCGCCGCCCGCCGTCACGCGTCGCTGGGTGATGTCGAGCTGCGCGCGTTGCGACCGGGCGACCTCCTCCGTCACTTCGACTTGGGCACGGAGCGACGCCTCGGTGACCGCGGCCGTGACCACATTGGCGGTGAGTGCGAGGTAGCTTGCCTCGAGCGAGCTGCGCTCGTAATCCGCCTGCGCCTGCAGCGCTTCGACCTGGCGGCGAATACCGCCGAACACATCGAGCGTGTAGGCCACGTTCACACTGGCGCTGTTCAACGTATAGATGTAGTTACCGTTGCCGGGCAGGCCATAGGAGGCGAGCGATGCGTCGGCACGCTGCGCCTGATAGGTGCCGGTCAAGCTCGGATAAAACGCGCCCCGCTCGGCGGCAAGATTCTCGTTCGCCTGCCTGAGCGCCGCCTGAGCCGCCTCGAGCGTCGGGTTGTGCTTGAGCGCCTCCTCGAGCAGGGCGTTCACCTCCGGCGATTGAAACAGGGTCCACCATTGGCCCGGGATGTCCTGTGCTGTGGCGAAGCGCTGCGCTTCCCCGCCCGGGACCGGCGCGGATGCTGTGGCGTTGGGCAGGTCCGCCGGCAGATAGGCAGTGTCCTTGGGCGCCGCGGGCGGCTTGAAGTTGGGTCCTACGGCGCATGCGACCAGCAGAGCCGCCGCGAGCGCGAGGCAGCCCGTGGTTCCCGCCGGCCGCCGCAATTGCACGATCACCTCAAGCACGGCGGTTGCGTCCGCGCGCCGCAGCGCCGTTGAGAAAGATCTCGACCACCAGCTCGATGTGACTCTGGAAGTCGAGCCGGGCGATGTCCTGAATGGAGCCGAATAGCATGCATTCCTGCAGCTCCGCCTTGAGCATGTGCGTGAACAGGGCGGCAGCGCGCTCGGGATCGGTCAGCGCCAGGCGGCCGCGGGCGATCTGACCTCGAAAATACTGTGCCACCGCGCTCAGGATGCGATCTTTGGTGGCGATGCGCATTTGCTCGGCAAGGGCCGGAAAACGTTGCGCCTCGGTCGCTACGATGCGAAACAGTGCCGCCGCCTGCGGATCGCAGGCACGACCCGTGATGGAGCGGCCGATGGCCGTCAGCGCCTGGCGCAGCTCCATCCGATCGAGCTCTGCGGTGGCAAAGACGCCCGCCATGTCGCGTTCTACCAGTCGCGAGATCACCGATATCAGCAGATCCGCTTTGTTCTTGAAGCGTTCATAGATGGTGCGAGTAGAAACCCCCGCCTCGTGTGCCACCTTGTCGATGCTGGCGGCCCCGAAACCATCGCGGAGAAAAACCCGCGTTGCCGCCGCGATGAGCGCATCGGTGCGCGCTTGTTCGGTGCCCCGGCGGGGTCGCCCCACGCGCCGGGTTGGCGCGCGCTCGTGCTCGACAGGTTTGGGGCTTTCGCTCACCTCTACAAAAATGACACGTGTCGTTTTCCAAAGCAAGGCGTTTTGCAAGGTCCTAGCGGGCGGGGACCGCCTCCGTGCGCAGCCACTGCGCCAGGTAAGCGGCGGTTCGTCCTCGATTCGCTGCGGCCACCACCGCAGGTGGCCCGGAGGCGACCACAGTGCCGCCGAGATCACCGGCGCCAGGTCCCATGTCGATGAGCCAGTCGGCGCCGGCCGCGACCCGCATCTCGTGCTCGGCTACGATCACCGTGTTACCCGCATCGACCAGCGCATTGAGCTGGGTCATCAGTTTGTCGACGTCCGCCGGGTGCAGCCCGATGGTGGGCTCGTCGATGACGTATAAGGTCGCGCCGCGTTGTTGGCGCTGCAGCTCGGTAATGAGCTTGATGCGTTGGGCCTCTCCGCCGGAGAGCTCGGTGGCGGGCTGGCCGAGCCGCAAATAGCCCAGCCCGATCTCGCGCAGCAGTTTCAACGTGTGCGCGATCGCGGGGGACTCGTCGAAGAATCTCTGTGCTGCCTCGACCGTCATGTCGAGCACCTGGGCGATGTTGCGCCCGTGGTATTGAACCTCCAGAGTCTTCGCGTTGTAGCGCGCGCCGTGACAGGCGGGGCAGGGTGCATAGACGCTCGGCATGAACAAGAGCTCGACGCAGACGAATCCCTCTCCCTCGCAGGTGTCGCAGCGGCCGGCCGCCACATTGAAGGAGAATCGACCCGCACCGTAGCGGCGCGCCTTCGCCATGGGCGTCGCCGCGAACAGCGCGCGCACGGCGTCGAAGAGACCGGTGTAGGTGGCAAGATTCGAGCGAGGGGTACGCCCGATCGGCTTCTGATCGATGGTCACGAGGCGCTTGACCCCCGCAGGCCATGCCTCGATGCGACCGCCGACCGGTGTCAGGGAGGCGACCTCGATATCGTCTTCTGCATCGGCTGGCGCAGCAGGCTCGTGCCCGAGCTGCGCCGCCACGAGCTCGACCAAGGCTTGGCTCACGAGACTCGACTTTCCAGACCCCGACACGCCTGTAACTGCAGTGAATACGCCCACAGGAAAGTCGACGTCGACGTTTTTCAAGTTATTGCGGCGGACTTCGCTGAGCCGCAGCCATCCGTGCGGTGTCCGCGGCTCGTGCCGAAGGGTGCGGTGACCGAACAAATAGCGCGCAGTATGCGAGCCCTCGGCGCCGCGCAAACCGGGCGGCGGGCCGCTGTAGAGCACGCGGCCGCCGTGCGAGCCGGCGTCGGGACCCACGTCCACGATCCAATCGGCGTGCCGCATCAAGTCGAGGTCGTGCTCGACCACGAACAGCGAGTTACCCGCCCGTTTCAACTGATCGAGCGCCGTGATGAGCGCCTCGGTGTCGGCCGGATGCAATCCGGCCGACGGCTCGTCGAGCACGTAGATCACGCCGAACAGGTTCGAGCGAATCTGGGTCGCGAGGCGCAGCCGCTGCAGCTCGCCGGGCGATAGGGTCGGGGTGGAGCGCTCGAGCGACAGATAGCCGAGACCCAAGGCACGCAAGGTCTCCACACGTTCTCTCACGCTGCGTGCGATGCGCTGGGCGGCGATGCGCTTCTCCTCGGTGAGTCCCGGCGGTGCATCCGGGAGGTCGCCGCCGCCGAAGCGCCCGTGCGCGGCCGGCGCCAATACGCGCGCGAGTTCCGCGAGCGACAGTTGCGAGAGGGCGCCGATGTCGTAGCCCGCGAACGAGACCTCGAGCGCCTCGCGCTTCAGTCGCTTGCCGTGGCAGATCGGGCACAAGGTGCCCGTCATGAAGCGTGCGACACGCTTCTTCATGAGCGCGCTTTGCGTGGTCGAGAAGGTTTGCAGAACGTACTTGCGTGCGCCGGTGAAGGTCCCCATGTAGCTGGGCTCCTCCTTGCGCTTGAGAGCGCGGCGCGTTTGCGCCGGTGTGTAGCCTGCATACACGGGCACGCTCGGCTGCTCGTCGGTAAATAGGATCCAATCGCGGTCTTTGCGCGGCAAATTGCGCCATGGCGAGTCGACGTCGTAGCCCAAGCTCACCAGGATGTCGCGCAGGTTCTGCCCGTGCCAGGCGGGTGGCCACGCCGCGACGGCGCGGTCGCGGATGCTGCGTGTGTCGTCGGGCACCATCGAGCGCTCGGTCACTTCGTACACATAGCCGAGGCCATGGCAGCGCGGACATGCGCCTTGTGGCGTGTTCGGCGAGAAATCCTCCGCATGCAGCATCGGACGGCCGCGCCGGTAGGTGCCGGCGCGAGAGTACAGCATGCGCAACAGGTTGGAGAGCGTCGTCACGCTGCCCACCGAGGAGCGTGTACTCGGCGTGCCGCGCTGCTGCTGCAAGGCGACCGCGGGGGGCAATCCCTCGATGGAATCGACATCGGGCACGCCGACTTGATCGATGAGGCGCCGCGCGTAGGGAGCCACCGATTCGAAATAGCGCCGCTGCGCTTCCGCATACAGTGTTCCGAAGGCGAGCGAAGACTTCCCGGAGCCGGAAATGCCCGTGAACACGACCAGCGCGTCGCGCGGAATGTCCACATCGACGTTCTTCAAATTGTGCTCGCGCGCACCTCGCACCCGCACCAGATTGTCCATGCGAGACAACATACCGCGTCCGCCCGCCGGATATCGACTTCCTCCCCTCCTGCATTCGCCGCGGACCGGTCTGACAGCGGGTGCTTGGGCGTTCCTACAAGCACCGAGTGGGCACGATGCGATAGTGGCTCCGTCGGCAGCGTGCCGATCACGTAGGAGCCAAATTAAATGGGCATCAATAAGGATCAGGTCGACGGCCGAGTCAAAGAAGCGGCGGGCAAAGTGCAAGAGGTCGCCGGCCGCACAGTGGGCAATCCGACGCAGGAGCTCAAGGGCAAGGTGAAAAAGAACGTGGGCGCGGCGCAGGCCGAGTTCGGCGACGCGAAGGAGCGTTTCAAGAGCAACGTAAAGGATGCCGACAACGCGGACAAGGACACCCGGCCGTAACGTTTGGTGACTCCAGCGCGTGCCGCCCGTGACATCCCGTCGCAGGCGGCACGTCGGCGCGCCGCGCACTTCGGTCGCGTCGCATTGCGCTGCAAATTTCCTTGCCGAACACTAAACTCCCTTGCCGCGCCATTCGGCGCGGCTTAAGTGTGCCCGTAACTTAAGCAATGCGGGCTTTAGGGGGATGCCTGATGCCATTTCGACGATTCGCTCTCGTGTCGGTCGCAGTCGTTTCGTACATTTGGCTGTCGTCCGCACCGGCATCCTCAGAGGCGCCGCCTCCGCAACCGCCCCCCCAGGCACAACGGCAAGAGTCGGTGCTCCTCGGCTACAGCAGCTCGAGTTCCGCGCGCGAGGCGAGCTGGGAGGAGAAGTTTCGCGCGGGCGTGTCGGCGAGCAAGATCCGCGACACCATGCAGCGGCTGTCCGCGCGGCCGCACAATGTCGGATCGCCCTACGACAAGGACAACGCGGAGTGGATCCTCGCGCACTTCAAGGAGTGGGGATTCGACGCCCATATCGAGACTTTCGAGGTGCTGTTTCCGACGCCCAAGGAACGGCTTCTGGAGATGGTCAAACCCGCCGCGTTTCGCGCATCGCTCCAGGAGCCGCCCATCGCCGAGGATCCGACCTCGGGCCAGACCTCCGAGCAGCTGCCCACCTACAACGCCTATTCCGCGGACGGCGACGTGACCGCCCCGCTGGTGTACGTCAACTTCGGCAATCGCGACGATTACGAGAAGCTCGATCGGCTCGGCATTTCGGTGAAGGGAGCGATCGTCATCGCCCGATACGGCGGCGGCTGGCGCGGGGTCAAGCCGAAGGTGGCGGCCGAGCACGGCGCGATCGGCTGCATCATCTACTCCGATCCCAAGGGCGACGGATATTTCGCGGGTGATCAGTATCCGAACGGCGGCTGGCGGCCCAAGGAGGGCGTGCAGCGCGGCAGCGTCATGGACACCGATTATCCGGGGGATCCATTGACTCCCGGCGTGGGCGCGACGCCGCAGGCGAAACGGCTCGCCGTCAAGGATGCGAAGACCATCACCAAAATTCCGGTGCTGCCGATTTCCTACGCCGATGCGCTGCCTCTGCTCTCCGCGCTCGCCGGTCCGGTCGCACCCCCCGAATGGCGTGGGCGCTTTGCCGATCACCTATCACGTCGGGCCCGGACCGGCGGTCGTGCATTTGCAGATGATCTCGAATTGGGACATCAAGCCGATCTACGACGTCATCGCGATTCTCCACGGTGCGAAGGACGCCGACCAATGGGTGCTGCGGGGCAACCATCACGACGCCTGGGTCAACGGCGCCGAAGATCCCATCGCGGGTCAGGCCGCGATGCTGGAGGAGGCGCGCGTGTTGGGGGATCTGCGCGCGCATGGCTGGAGGCCCGCTCGCACCCTCTTCTATTGCGCCTGGGACGGCGAGGAGCCGGGACTCCTAGGCTCGGTCGAATGGGTCGAGACCCATCTCGCCGAGCTACAGAAGCACGCAGTCGCCTACATCAACTCCGATACCAACAAGCGCGGCTACTTGCTCCCGGGAGGTACGCAGGATCTGGAGAGATTCATCAGCGGCGTGGCACGCTCCGTCGTCGATCCCGAGACTCACATGACGGCGTATCAGCGCTCGCACTTGTACAGCCTCTCGACGGCGAAAAACGCCGATGAGCGCGCCGCAGTCCGCAAGCGCAGCGATCTCGAGGTCGAGGCGCTCGGCGACGGCTCCGATTACACGGCCTTCCAGGACTTTGCCGGTATTTCGACTCTGAGCCTCGAGTTCGAGGATGAGAATGACGGCACTCAATACCACTCCGTCTACGACGATTTCTACTGGTACACACATTTCGTGGACACCGACTTCGCCTACGGCAGGGCTCTGGCGCAGACCGCAGGCACGGCGATGATGCGGCTCGCCGATGCCGACTTGATTCCGGTCGACTATTCGCCGCAGGCGAGGCCGTCGCGAAATACGAGGCGGATCTCGAGAAGCTGTTGAAGGACAAGCAGGACGAATTCAAGGAACTCGATCTCGAGCTGCAAGAGGGCGTATTCAAGGCGACGAACGATCCGCGTCATCCATTGAACCCGCCGCAGCAGGAGACGATTCCGCCGTTCATCAACTTCGCTCCCATGAAAAACTCGGTCGCGCTCTTGAGAAAAAGTGCGGAGCGCTATTCCGCGGCTCCTCGGCGCCTACGAGGCAGCGGGCTCGCCCGAACTGCCGTCCCTTAAGCGCCATCAACGCGGATTTGCTGCGCGTCTCTCGGCTGTTTCTGAACAGCCAGGGGCTTCCCGAGCGTCCTTGGTTCAAGAACCAGGTGTACGCGCCGGGCGCTTATACGGGCTACGGAGCCAAGCCCATCGCCGCCGTGCGCGAGTACATGGACGAGAAACGCTGGCGGGAGGCGGAGGGGCAGGTGCCGCAGGTCGCGCAGGTGATCGAAAACGTCGCAGCGGGCATCGACAAGGCGTCCTCGGATCTCGAGGCTGCACTGTCGGCGCTGCAAATCGGCCCGGGAGCCAAGTAAACCGCAATTTAGCGCACTACAGCGGCCAACAACTGTGAACTCTGCTTCAGTTTTGGGACAACTGCGCCGATATGCTTGGTTCAACTATCGTCCAGGTCGCGTCCGCGGAGTCCCGTGTCCAAGCCGAGCCCTCCAAGCAATCGTGTCTTGCTCATCGACGACAATGCGGCAATCCATGGGGATTTTCGCAAAGTACTGAGCGCCGACGCGGAGGACTCCGCGCAGGAGACGCTCGCGCGCCTCGAAGCGGACCTTTTCGGCGAGCAGAAGAGCGCGGGTGCGCGCCCGAATTTCGAGGTCGACTCCGCCTATCAGGGAAAGGAGGGCGTTGCGATGGTGCGCGCGGCGCTCGAGCGCGGGCAGCCCTACGCCATGGCCTTCGTCGACATGCGCATGCCGCCGGGCTGGGATGGCCTGCAAACCATCGAGGAGCTGTGGAAAGTCGATCCCGACGTGCAGGTCGTGATCTGCTCCGCGCACACCGACTACGACTGGTCGGAAGTGGTCGAGCGGCTGAATCATTCGGACAAGCTGTTGGTGCTGCGCAAGCCCGCCGAGCCAATCGAGGTCCTGCAGTGCGCGACCGCGCTGACGCGCAAGTGGCACAACGAGCGCTTGGTGCGCGATCAGATGCTCGAGCTCGAGCAGGTGATCAGCGTGCGCACCCGGGGTCTGGAGGCCGCCACCCGCCAGCTGCGGCATCTCGCCACGCACGATGCGCTCACCGGACTGCCGAATCGCGTGCTGCTCGACGATCGGCTGACGCAGGCGATGGCGCGCGCCGACCGCGACGGGCGGCCGTTCGCGCTGATGGTTTGCGATCTCGACCGCTTCAAGCTCGTGAACGATTCGCTGGGACACGCGGCCGGCGATGAGCTTCTGCAGGAGGTCGCCCGCCGCCTGTCCGGGTTGGTGCGCACGACCGATACGGTCGCCCGCATCGGCGGCGATGAGTTCGTGATGCTGGTGACCTCGATCCATCACAGCGACGATGCGAGAGGGATTGGCGGCTCGCGCGGTGGAGGTGCTGCAGGCGCCCGTGCGCATCGCGCAGGTCGACGTGCATACCTCGCCGAGCATCGGCATCGCCTTCTATCCGCAGGACGGCAAGAGCATCGAGGCGCTCATCGCGCATGCCGACGCCGCGATGTACTGCGCGAAACAGCGCGGACGCGGATCCGTGCAATGCTTCGAGGGCGCCATGGGCGCGGGCATCGACAACCGCGTGCAGCTCGAGAGCGATCTGCATCAGGCGATCGCTCTGAAGCAATTCGAGCTCTACTATCAGCCCAAGGTGCACACCAACAGCGGCGTGGTGCGCAGCGCCGAGGCGCTGATACGCTGGGTGCATCCGCAGCGCGGCGTGATCACGCCCGATGCCTTCATTCCGCTTGCCGAGGACTGCGGTCTGATCGGCGCCATCGGCGAATGGGTGGTGAAAGAAGCCTGCCGTCAGGCGCGCGCCTGGTGCGACGCCGGGCTTGCGCCCATGCGGGTCTCGGTGAATCTCTCGCCATCGCAGTTCCGCGGCAGCGGCCTGATCCATTCGATACGCCGCGCGCTCGACGATGCGGGTCTCGAGCCGCAGTATCTCGAGGTCGAGCTCACCGAGAGCGCGGTGATGAGCGATCCGGAGGAATCCATCGCGATCCTCGAGCAGCTGAGCGCCATGGGCGTGCTCGTGTCGGTGGACGACTTCGGCACGGGCTATTCGAGTATGAGCTATCTGCGGCGCTTGCCGATCGACAAGCTGAAGATCGATCGGGTGTTCATCAACGAGATCGTGAGCCGCCCGGAAGACGCCTCGATCGTGCGGGCGATCGTCTCGCTCGCGCACAGCCTGCGGCTCAAAGTGGTGGCCGAGGGCGTCGAGACTCCGGCGCAGCTCGATTTCTTGAAGGCGGTGGGCTGCGACGAATACCAAGGTTATCACTTCAGCCGAGCCGCTGCCCGTCGCGCGAGTTCGAGCGAGTCGTGCGCGAAAAGGCCGCGCAATCCGAGACGTTCACGCAGGACGACGCCCTCCGCACGCACAGCAAGCTCGCGGCCTACCGGCGCAAGTAGCCAGCCCCGCCCCGCGAGGTCGTGATACTGTCGGCCCACCATGAACCGCGCTATTGCACCGGCCGCATGAGCGAGGAGTCCCGCCTGGCTGCGATGGATCATGGATCCGCTGCGGGGCAAGACCAGCCTCGGCCGCGTAATCGGGTGGTACGGCATCGTCGGCTCGCTGGTCTACAGCGCATTCGGGTTGCTCATCGACGTGGAAAGCGACCGGGCGATGCGGGTGTACACCATCGGCGGGCTCATCTTCAGCGTGTATGTGACGATCGCCACATACCGGTGCGCGGCTTCCATGCGTTCCGCCTTCGGCAGGAACTTGGTGCGAATTTCCGCGCTTCTGTCTCTCGCTCTGTTACCTCTGCTTGCGTATCTGGCCCTATCGGGCGCGCTCACGCTCACCAGTCTCGGCGGGATCGAGTGAGTCGTGAGCTCCGCGATTCGCACTGCGCTTAAGGATACTTGTTCTGGACCACATCCCTCACCAGATGCGTGTCGTACACCAGCACGATCGACCCGATTCTTCCCGTGTCCAGATCGAAGTTGAAAACATCGGCGCACTCGAAGGACACCCGCGAGCCGTCTTTCAACCGCCAGTCATAGAGATAGTAGGCAACCGCGCGCATGTGACCTTCCGCGCTCACCAGCACATCGTGCACCGTGAGCTCGCTTCGGCCGGATGCTGCCGCAACCTTGGCGACGTAGTCGCGTACCGGTAGGCGACCCAGGAACGGTGATTGCACCCATCCTTGCGGGACGAACAACGCGCCCGCTCGGTCGGCGTCGCCGGCCTCGAGGGCCTTGAGATATTTGCGGACCGCGTGCTGCATGGACACCTCCCCGGCGCGTGCCTCGGCCACCGCAGCGTACTCCAGGCGGGGTGCAAATGGGGGAAAACGGCGCTCATCGTGCCCGCGACGGCGCAGTTTGCGCGGGCGGGATGAAATGGCTAGGCTTTAAGGTTCAGCAACGCCACGGGTGAAATGCCGGTCGTTATGAAGAAAAATAAGATCCGCTGGTTCCCTAAGCCTCAAAAACACGATTATCCCGCGGCCGAAGCCTATTTGAGCCTGCTCATGCGGCCGCGCGAGGCGCGTGCTGTCATCAGTCGCCTGAAGCCTAGCCGCGTCGCCGAGTTCGCGGCCAAGGATATCTTCCGAGCATCGGAGCTGCCGATGCTGCGGAGCACCGACAGTCACGTCGAGAGATATCGGGCCCTGATCATTCTGAAGGAGCCCGTGTCTCCGCTCTTGCTTTGTCGCGACCCGCGGCACGGTAAGCTCATCATTGCCGACGGCTATCATCGACTTTGCGCGGTTTACTCCTTCGATGAGGACGCCATGATTCCCTGTCAGATCGCCTGAGCCTTCTCCGTCCTCCGTTCACGCGCGCTTCTTGACCTTCGCGGATTTGCGGGGCGCGGCGCGTGCCGGGCTGCCTTTTTTCTTCAGACTGTTGCGCAGCGCCTCCATCAGATCGATGACCTGCGCCGTCGGCCGCTCGGCGGTCGCGGGCTCCGCGGTGAGCGCATGAGTTTGTTTGCTGCGTATCTTCTCCTGGATGCGCCGCATCAGGTCGGCTCGATACGTGTCTTTGAACGCCTCCGGCCTGAAGGGGCCGGACATTTGTTCGACGAGCTTGCGCGCCATGGCCACTTCGGCCGGGGTCGCCTTCTTGTCCTTGGCCGAATCGATCGCCGCCTTGACTTGCGCAGGGGCGAGCACCTCGTTTGCAAAACGCAGCGTGACGAGCATGAGGACCTCGCCGTTGGGCACGATCACGCAGAGATGTTGACGGCCACGCATCACGAACGTTCCCACGGCGGCTTTCTTGGTGGACTGCAGCGCCTGACGCAAGAGCGAATAGACTTTCTGCCCGCCCTTTTGCGGGCTCAGATAGTAGGGCGTCTCGAAAAACATCGGGGGTATTTGCGAGGTGTCGGTAAAGTTCGCGATCTCGATGGTCTCGGAGGCCTTGATGTTGGCGTGCTTGAAGTCGGCATCGGAGAGCGCCACGTAATGGCCTTTCTCGTACTCGTAACCTTTCACGATATGTGCCCAATCGACTTCTTTGCCCGTGCTTTTGTTGATGCGTTGATAACCGACGGGCGAGAAGTCCCGGCTATCGAGATAGTGCAGGGACAGCGAGGCGTCCTTGGACGCGCTCATGACGTCGACGGGGACGTAGATCAAGCCGAACGAAATCGCGCCGTGCCAGACAGATCGTTGCATGCAGCCTCTCCTAATCGGATCTTCATGTTGCTACAGATTCTGCCGGTGCAGCATCGCGCAAGGGGTCTTCCGACGGTCGATCCCTACTTCGTCTGACGGGCGCGGCTCAAGGCGGCAGCGCGAAGAATATTTTCATGGGAGTTGTGAATTAATCTATAATTGCATAAATATCATATAAGTACATGATAATAGACAAGATTAATTTTGAAAGAACGGACAACACATGAAACCGCGGCGGGATATAGCGCCGATGCCGGGTGGCTCTCGTGGTGAAAGCGCGAGGCCGCAGGGCCGCCGCCCGGGCGCGCGGGCGTCGTGGCGTGGCCGCCTGGACATCACGGGCGGCTCGTTTCTGTCGAAGGCTGCGCGTACCGCGCGGCGCGTGGCGGATCTTCTTGGCTGCGCCGGGATTCGTGCAAGCCTGCGTGGTGATCGCGCTCGCCGTGCTTCTCTGGTTCGCGCTCAACGGGATCTACCAGGTCGTCCGTAAGCCCTCCGAGCTATTCTTTCCCGTGAGCGGAACTCTTAACAAGACCCCCGCGGAGACCTGGCGTGAATACGGGCCGCTCTTTCGCAGCTACGCCACGGAGGTGATGACCGCGCCCTTGCTGGCGGCGCTCGCGCAGGTGGAAGGATCGGGCAATCCGGTGGCGCGCACGTACTGGCGCTGGTCGCTGACGCCCGCGCCGTTCGATGTGTACCGGCCCGCATCGAGCGCCGTGGGCATGTATCAGATCACGGACGGGACGTTCCACGAGGCGCGGCGCCTGTGCATACGCAACCACCGGGTGGTGGAGGAAGGTCCCTGGAACGATTGGAACTCCTGCTGGTTCAACTGGATGTACACGCGCGTGATACCTTCGCATGCCGTGCAGCTCACCTCCGCCTATCTCGACCGCGCGGTGGCGAGCGTGCTCGAGCATCACGCCCTGCGCGGAGCGACGCTCGCGCGCAAGCAGGACCTCGCGGCGCTCATTCACCTCTGCGGGGCGGGCGCGGGCGATTTGTATGCGAAACGCGGCCTGCGCCTCAGCGAGGGGCAACGATGCGGGGATCACGAGGCGCGCGACTATTTGGCGCGGGTGAATGCGCAGAAACGCACTTTCGAAGATCTCATGAGGGATTGACCACCACCATGCTCCGCGGCTTCGATCGCTTTGATAGCGAGCGCCCTGGCGGCGACCGCCGGCTCCTCCGCCGCGCTCGCACAAGCGCGGCCGTGCGGACCGCAGCCGACCGAGGTCGTGAGGGTGGGCGCAGCGACCCTTTGCCTCTCCATCGAGGCGGCGACCCCGCCGCGGACTCAGCTGTTGCAGGTGTGGGTGCGGCGCTCGGCGGAAATCGTCGCGCAATACTATGGGCGCTTTCCGGCGCCGCTCGTGCATATCGATCTCGGCATCATGAGCGGCGACGGCATCGGCGGGGGGCATACGATCAACGAAGGGGGCCTCTCGATCCATGTCGATGTGGGACGCGACGCGAGCCCCGAGCGGCTGGTCGATGACTGGGTGCTCGTGCACGAGATGGTGCATCTGGCGCTGCCGGAGATCGGCCGCCGGCACGACTGGCTTGCGGAAGGACTCGCTGTTTACGTCGAGGGCGTCGCCCGCGCGCAGGCCGGCAATCGCGCCGTCGCCGACGTGTGGGCCGAGGATCGGCGCTCCATGCCGCTGGGACTGCCGCGCGCGGGAGAGGGCGGTATGGATCAAACCCCGACCTGGGCGCGCAAGTACTGGGGTGGGGCGCTTTATTGCCTCGAGGCCGACGTGCAGATCCGGCAACGAACGGCCAATCGCCTGGGACTGCAAGCGGCGCTGCGGGCGATTCTCGAGGCGACGGGAGGTTATGCCGCCGACAAAGATATTACCGATGTCCTGCGCATCGGCGATGCAGCCACGGGCACGCGAGTCCTCGAGGATCTCTACGACCGGGAGAAGGCAACGCCGGTTTTTCCCGAGCTCGACTCGCTTTGGCGCGAGCTCGGCGTGCCGCAGAATCCGCTGACCGAACCGTTCGATGATCATGCGCCGCTCGCGGCCATCCGCATCGCCATTACCCGCCCACCGGACTCTCGGTTATGATCTGCCGGCCATGTGTCTAATCTTGCTGGCGTGGCGCGTTCATCCGCGGTTTCCCTGCGTGCTGGCCGCCAATCGCGACGAGTTCCACGATCGCGCCAGCGCTGCCGCCGAGTGGTGGCCCGGAGAAGCGGGCATCCTGGCGGGTCGCGATCTTCATGCCGGGGGCACTTGGCTCGGTGTCACTCGCCGCGGCCGGTTCGCGGCCCTCACCAACTTCAGGGATGGCGGCGCGCGGCGCAGCGATGCGCCGAGCCGCGGTACCCTGGTGAGTGAGCTGCTCGAGTCCGCGCGCAGCGTGCCCGAGACGTTACGCCACCTTCAGGACATCGGCCCGCAGTACAACCCGTTCAACATACTGTTCAGCGACGGCGAGCGACTCTGCATCTACGAAAGCGCGCTCGGCGTGGGGCGTGAGCTCGGTTCAGGAGTTTTCGGGCTGTCCAATCACCTGCTCGACACCCCCTGGCCCAAGGTGCAGAACGCGAAGACCGCTTTGACGGCGGCACTCGCTGACCCGCGCGACGTCGACGCCATTTTGCACCTGTTGCGCGACGACCGGCGCGCCAGCGATGCCGATTTGCCGCGCACCGGCGCGACCCTCGACTGGGAGCGTCTGCTGTCGAGCGCATTCGTGCGCGCCGCAGACTACGGAACTCGGTGCTCCACGCTGTTGCGCGTCGATGAACGGCGCGAAGCGGTCTTCTACGAGTGGTCGTGGGACCGCATGGGCGAGGCGAGCGGCACGCGGCACTTCGATTTCGCCATCGAAGACTGCGATGCGCCCGCTGGGTGAGGGTCGGCGGGTGGCGAGATGCGCGCGCTGGGCCGCCATGGCGCCTTGGTTCTGTCTCGCGGCGTGCGTGTCATCGCATCAGCTCATCGGCACGGCGCGCGAGCCGATTCCCGCCGATCGGGTGCAGCTCTACACCGAGGTGCCCTCGCGGCCCTACGAGCGCATCGCCGCCGTCAGCGCCTCGAGCAAGCGCTCGTGGTCTTTCACGTTCGAGGGCAAGGCGGAAGTGGTGGTGCGGCGGCTCAAGGAGGAGGCCGGCAAGCTCGGTGCGAACGGCGTGCTGCTCGAGGGTATCAGCGACGAATCGGGCGCCGCGATCGGTGCGCAGGTGGGCACGGGGTACGAAGGCCCGCGCGGCACCATCGATGTGGGCGTCGGCGCCTCGACGCTCATGCTGCAACGCTATGGACGAGGGATCGCGATCTATGTACCCGAGCGGTGACGGCCGCCGCGCACGCCTAGTGCGGTCCCGGGAATTCCTGGGCGGCCGCAACGATCCATTCGCGGAATCGTGCCACCTTGGGGAGGTCCAGATAGGTGCGCGGACAGACGAACCAATACGCCGATCCGTGCGGTATCACCTCCTTGCTCGCCATGCGCAAGGTGCCTTTGCTCAATGAGCGCGCGACCATGGTCCAACGTGCAAGCGCGTATCCGAGTCCTTCCTCCGCCGCGATGAGCAATCCGGCCGAGTCGTCGATCAGGGGTGCGCGCGAGAGCCACTCGATTTGCGCGTCGGATTTCTGCCAGGCGCGCCAGGGTGGATCGTCACCCTCGAGCAGCGGGTACTCGCGCAGGTCCGTGTTGCGCTCGAGCATGCCATGGCGCTTGATGAGCTCGGGCGCGCCGACGGGCACGATCCAGTCGTCGAGCAGCTTCTCACAGTGCAGATTCGGGTAGTTCCCACGCCCGTAGCGCAGGGCGACGTGCATGGCGGTGCGCGAGAAGTCCACCAGCTCCCACGATGTATGAAAGCGCAGCTCGATCTCGGGGTGTTTACGCCGAAACGAGCGTATGCGCGGCAGCAGCCAGTTTTGCAATAAGGAGCCGGTCAAGGTGATTTGCAGCGGACCGGCGCGCCCGTGCTGCTTGAGGAAATACACGGCCGATTCCAGCTTCTCCAGGCCGTCCCTGATCGCGGGCAGCAGCTCGAGTCCTTCCGCGGTGATCTCGACGCGTCGCCCGCTGCGTCGAAACAGCGGCACCTGGATGTAGGATTCCAGCGTCTTGATCTGCTGGCTCACCGCGGCCGGTGTCACATTGAGGGCATCGGCTGCAGCCGTAAAATTGAGGTGCGTAGCGACGGCCTCGAAAACACGCAACGCCCCGAGGGGCAACCTTCCATAGGCCGATGGCACGTTAAGCGCTCCTTAATGCAGCGTCAGATATTGCGTTTGTCGCGCAATGCGCGCCGCTGCAACCTGTAACTGTCGAACAGAACCAAGGAGTGCACATCATGAAGGAATTTCATCTCATCGCAAGACTGGCTCAGGCATTGTTGGCCGTCGGAATGACCGTGGTCACAGGGCTCTTGATCTTCGCTTAATTGCCGATCGTGACACGCTACAATTCAAGCCGGGTCGCCCTCCTGGGGAGATCAATCTCCGGCTGGAGTCACGATGAATCGACGGACGATGCTTGCGTTCCTAGGGTCCTTGTCGCTGCTATCGCGCGCGCGGAGCGCTCGCTCCGCCGGCGATGCGGCGCTCCCCGTCCGCGGGCGGGTGCGACCGGGCGATCGCGGCTGGCCCACGCCCTCGGATTGGACACGGCTCAACAAGAAGGTCGAAGGGCGGCTTGTCATGCCGAGATCGCCCTTGGCGGAGTGCGTGGCGGAGAGCTGCCATGCGGCGCTTGAGTCTCTGAAGAACCCGTTCTACGTCGGCGACGAAGTGGCCTTGACGCAAACGAGTGGATGGGTCGATGCCTGGACATCGCAGCAGAGCGCCTACGCGGTCGCCGCCGCGAACACACAAGATGTGATCGAGGCGGTCAATTTCGCACGCGAGCATCGCCTGCGTCTGGTCGTCAAGGGCGGCGGCCACAGCTACCAAGGGACCTCGCAGGCGCCCGATTCCCTGCTCATCTGGACCCGCTCGATGAACGCCGTGGTGCTGCACGATGCCTTCGTCCCGCAAGGCTGTGGCGGCAAGCTTCGGCCTGAATCCGCCGTCTCCATCGAGGCGGGTGCGATGTGGGTCGATGCCTACCGAGCGGTGACGACCGAAGCGGGGCGCTACGTTCAGGGGGGCGGCTGCACGACCGTCGGCGTCGCGGGGCTCGTGCAAAGCGGCGGATTCGGCAGCCTCTCCAAGAATTTCGGCTGCGCGGCGGCGGCCCTGTTGGAGGCGGAAGTCGTCACGGCCGACGGTGTTGCGCGCATCGTGAACGAGTGCCAGCACGCCGATCTTTTCTTTGCATTGAAGGGCGGCGGAGGAGGGAGCTTTGGGGTCGTGACACGCCTGGTATTGCGCACGCGCCCGCTCCCTGAGACCTTCGGCGCGGTATTCGGCAGCATTGCGGCAGGCTCCGATGCGGCGTACCGCAAGCTCATTGCCAAGGCAATCGCGTTTTACCGCGACCGGCTGTTCGGTCCGCACTGGGGGGAGCAATTCGTGTTCCGCCAGGACAACGTGTTGGAGATTGCACTCGTGTTTCAGGGCCTCGCAGAGACGGAGGCGCGCCGCCTCTGGGCGCCGTTTCTCGACGCGATCCGAGGCGACCCGATCTATCGCTTTCCACGCGAGGTCCAGATCCACGCCGTGCCGGCGAGACATCACTGGGACGCGGAATTCCTGAAGCAGCATGTGCCGGCAGCGGTAGTTGCGGACGGCCGCCCGGCGGCGGCGTCACACCATTTCGCATGGGCCGGCGATGCGGATCAGGTCGGGTGGTTCATTCACGCTTATCGATCCGCCTATTTGCCGAGTCGCCTGCTCGCCGAGGAGCAGCAGGCCGGCCTTGCCGATGCGCTGTTCGCCGCATCCCGCCACTGGCAGCTGGCGCTGCATTTCAACAAGGGGCTCGCGGGTGCGCCACCCGAGGAGATCGCCGCCGCGAGGCAGACCGCGCTCAACCCCGAGGCGCTCGAGGCGTTCGCCCTCGCCATCTGCGCCGGGGGAGGCCCGCCGGCGTACGCCGGCATGCCGGCACCCGACTTGGCGGCTGCGCGCGCCGATGCGGCGATGATCAATCGAGCCATGGAGGAGCTGCTGCGCGTCGCACCCGGGGCCGGCTCGTACGTCTCGGAGTCGGATTACTTCGAGGCACGGTGGCAAGCGTCCTTCTGGGGCTCCAACTACGGCAAGCTCGCGGCCGTGAAGCGTGCCTACGATCCGGAGGGATTGTTCTGGGTTCATCACGGCGTGGGCAGCGAGGCGTGGAGCGATGATGGCTTTACACCGCGAAATGCTTGAGCGCACGGCGATGGGTGGTGTGTTGCGCAGGCGAGCACCAAAGCTCACTATATGCGCCGTCGTTGTCACTACCAGGGGTTAAACACCGTGACCGCAACTCGTTCACTCCTCTTCGGCGCCTTGCTTCTGCTCGGCGTGGGCACCGCCTACGCGGACAAGTACTCGGATACCGTGCAGCTGTTCAAGAACGCGGGCTCGAGCGCCGCGTTTTTCGGGCATTGCTACGCCTATGCCGTGTTTCCGACCGTCGGCGAAGGCGGCTTCATCGCCGGCGGAGCGCACGGCACGGGACGTGTCTATGTCGGCGAGGCGTACATGGGCGATACCAGCATGACGCAGCTCAGCCTCGGCTTTCAGGCCGGCGGGAAAGCGTACAGCGAGATCGTCTTCTTCGAGGATAAGCGCGCACTCGACGAGTTCGAATCGGGATCATTCGAGTTCTCCGCGGGCGCAAGCGCGATCGCGGTGACCGCCAGTGCCAACGCCAGCGCGGGGACTACGGGCGCCGAGTCGGGGGCGAGCGGCGGCAAGAAGGACGCCAAGACCGACGCGTCAGGTTACTTCAAGGGAATGGCCGTGTTCACGATTGCGAAAGGCGGCCTGATGTACGCGATCACCGTCGCCGGCCAGAAATTCAGCTACACGGCGCGAGTCAGCCCTGAAGGCATAGCTCATTGCGCTGGCTGCATCAGGCCCCCCTGTTCGCGCCGGCGAATCGTCCGCGAGACATTTGCATCCTGCGGCTCTCGGCGATCGGCGACACCTGTCATACGGTGCCGCTGATCCGCGCCTTGCAGCGCGCGTGGCCCGATTGTCGCATCACCTGGATCATCGGACGCGTCGAGTCGAAGCTCATGTCGCTCGTTCCGGGCGTGGAGCTGCTGCCTGTCGACAAGCGCCGCTTCGTCGCCGAGATCGCGCGGCTGCGCACGCTGCTCGCCTCCCGGCGTTTCGACCTTCTCCTGCATATGCAGGCGAGCATGCGCGCGAGCCTCCTGAGCACGCTGGTGCGCGCCCCCATCAAGCTCGGATTCGATCGGGCGAGAGCGCGCGAGCTGCAATGGCTGTTCACGAACCGGCGGATCGCCCCGCGCCGCCGGGAGCACGTCCTCGACAGCTTCATGGGATTCCTGGACGCACTCGGTATCACGCAACACCCCGCCGTGTGGGACCTGCCATTGCCGCCGGATGCGCTCGCCTATGCGCGCGCCGTCATTCCCGACACACGGCCCACCTTGCTGGTAAGTGCGTGCTCGAGCCATGCGCTGCGCAACTGGCGCCCGCAAGGCTATGCGCCGAGTGTGCGACCATGCCGCGCGCCGCTGGAACATGCGGGTGATATTGTGCGGCGGACCCGGCGCCATCGAGCGCCGCATGGGCGATGAGATTCTCTCGCACGCCGCCTCAAAACCCGTCGACCAGATCGGTCGCGACACGCTGCCGCAGATGCTCGCTTTGCTGGGCGCGGCAACCGTGCTGCTTTCGCCGGACTCGGGCCCCGCGCACATGGCCGGGATGGTGGGCACCCCGGTGATCGGGCTTTACGCGGCCACCAACCCGAGTCGTAGCGGGCCCTATTTCAGCCGGCAGTGGTGCGTGGATTGCTTTCCGCAAGCTGCGCACAAGTTTCTGGGCCGCGAGCCCGATCAGTTGCCCTGGAATGTGAAGATCGAGAGACCCGGCGTCATGGACTTGATCGAGCCGTCGGCCGTCATCGAGAAGCTCGATCGACTCATGGAGGCGCGCAAGCCGGCGGAGCAGGCGCAATCGCCCACTCCGCCGCAGCTGCGGGCTTAGAACGGCAGTCCGTGAGCCTGGCCGCCCATGCACATGATCATGGGAATCGACAAAATGAAGTTGATGCGCGAGGCGCGCCCGGCGGTCTTGCGTGCCGCGGCCTTTTCCTCGTCGGTCGCCGCCACGATGCCTAAGATCTTCTTCTGATTGGGCCAGATGAAGACCCAGACGTTGATCAGCATGATGGTCCCGAGCCATGCGCCTATGCCAATCACGCGAAAGCCCGGCTGCAGCGTGAATGCCGCCACGACCTTGTCCTCGCCATATGCCGTGGCGAGGTAGAACGCGCCGGTTACCCAGGTCGCGACCGCCGCCCAGCGGAACCAGAGCAGGGCACGCGGGGCGATGTACTTGGTGATTCCCGCGCCGCCCGGACCCCCCTTATCAGCCGCCGCGGCGGCGAGTCCTGGCGTCTGCACCACGTTGAAATAATAGAGCAGACCGATCCACATTACGCCGGACAGGATGTGCAGCCAGCGATCGAGGCTCGCGGCGTGAAACCCAGCGGTGTTGCTCATCCAGTAGGCAAGCGCGATGCCGATGATGACAGCGAGCACCACGCCGGTCGTGATGGCGCCCTTGACGGTGTTGAGCGGATGCATTGATTGAATCCCCTATGGTTATTTTGCTCGAGCCGGGATTGTAGTCGATGTCGGCGGCGACGTCATGGAGAGGCCCCCGGGGCTCGGCGCCTCGGCGAGCAGGTCGACATCGTGGAACTTGCTGTAGTCGATGTGCAGCGTGCCGCCATCCTGCTCGAGGATATCGCGAAAGGTCGCATTCCAGCGGACGGCCGAGGCCGGATATTCGGCGCGGGCCTTGAGCACCTGACCGGTGGTCTCGTCCGTACCGCTCAAGCTCAGAATGAAGATCGCCTCGTCCTCGTCGAGCGTCTGCGCGGTCTCCTGGCTGAGCGGGCTTGCCTCGTCGATGACGTGCATGATGTTCCAGCCGAGCGCGAAGATAGGGTGCTGCGAGCGCACGAGCGGCAGATCGATGATGCGGCGGATCCGGTAGCCCTCGGAGGTGACGTCGCTCACGCAGCATGCGCAGCTGCGCCGATGCGTCTTGGACGACGTTCTGGCGTTCGTTGGCTGCGCGGAACATGAGGGTGAGCTTGCCGTCGATGGGGCGCACGACGGCGAATCGAGAGAATAGGAACCGCGCCCGCGGACGTGAGAAGCGTGCGAACATGAGGCCGGTGATGAGTGCGAGCATCAAAAGGCCGGTGAAGATCTCGATCATCGCGACCGTGTGGCCGTAGAGGGTCTGGGGATGCATGTCCCCGTAACCCACGGTCGCGAGGGTCTCGACGCTGAAGAAGAAGTCCCCGACGAATCCGGGCGGATTCAAATTGGCGATGCAATTGGGCACGAGATGAAAAAGACAGCCGAACAGAAGGTCGAAGACCAGGAAGAACGCGACGATCGTGGCGAACAGGCGTGGCCAGCTCACCATCATGCAATAGTAATACAGGTCCTGAACCATTTCCCTGGAGATGCCTTGACTGATCACGTCGCGCATGCCGACGCGTATGAGCCGCGCGCCTCGCGGTCGCGCTGCGCTTGCGCGTCGATGCGGGTCCTTGTCTCTCGTTGCCATGAGATCTCGCTGCGCGATTGAGTGCCGGGAGCACACAGTTTATACAATTCGGCGCAATGACGGCCGTTAGGGGGACTCGGTGAGTTGGAGAGCGTGGGCGGCATTCGCGGCATTGTGTGTGATCTGGGGGATCCCGTATTTCCTGATCAAGGTGGCCGTGGCCGAAGTCCCACCGCTGCTCGTCGCCTGGTGCCGCCTGGTGCTCGCGGCCGCGGTCTTGCTGCCGCTTGCGTGGCAGCGGGGCGCTCTTCGATCCTTGCGCGGGCACGCGGCGGCTTTGTGCGTCTTCGCCCTCGCCGAGTTCGCGATTCCGTTCGCCGCGATTTCCTGCGGCGAGCAATGGATCAGCTCCTCCGTCACCGGCATACTCATTGCCACGGTGCCGCTCTGGGTGGTATTGCTGGCGCGCTCGTTCGGCGTACACGAGCCGCTCGGCGTGCGGCGCTTGCTGGGGCTCGCGCTGGGCTTCATCGGAGTCGTCACGCTGCTCGGGTTCGGCACGATCTCGGGGCCCTGGGGCTGGGCAGGCGTTGCGTGCATGCTGGTCGCTGCGCTCGGTTACGCCGTGGGTCCGTTGATCATTCAACGCCACTTGCGCGACCTCGATGCGGTCGGTCCGTTAGCGGCCTGCCTCGCGATCGCGCTGGTGCTGCTCACGCTGCCCGCGCTGCGCGTGCTGCCGGCGCACTGGCCGAGCGCGGCGGCTCTGGCGGCGCTCCTGGTGCTCGGTATCCTATGCACCGCGATTGCGATGCTGCTCATGTTCTACTTGGTCAATCATGCGGGGGCATCGCGGGCGAGCTCTGATTACTTACGTCAATCCTGCGGTCGCCTCGCTCCTCGGGATCGGGCTTCTCCATGAGCATTTGGGCGCCGGCGGCGTCGCGGCTTTCGGGATGATCCTCGCCGGCTCCTGGCTCGCGTCGCGGGGCGCTGCGCTAGTCTCCCGAGTCGGAGCTCGCACAGCGCCTTGCTGAATGCCGCGATCGCGTCGAGCATCTCGCTCCTGACCTGGGCGTCGGTGCGGCCGCTGCGCGCCGGCACGTGAAAGGAATGATCCGCGTCCTGTGAACAATTCGAGTCGGGCGCGCGTGCCGAGGGACTCGATCACCGGCATGAGATGCGCTTGCGTCGCGAACTCATCACGCGTCCCCTGCAAGAACAACATCGGTATCTCGATGCGCGCCAGGTGAGCGGCGCGGGTCGCGGAAGGCTCCTTCGGCGGATGCAAGGGAAATCCCAAAAATACCAGCCCGCGGACTCCCGGCAGGGGATTGCTCGCTTGCGCTTGCGACGTCATGCGGCCGCCGAATGACTTGCCGCCCGCGATTATGCGGAATGGTCGGCGCGAGCCGTCGTGCCGCCTCGACCGCCGCGCGCACGGTAGCGTGACACAGGGGCGGGGGATCGGGTCGGCGGCTGCCACGCGACATGTAGGGAAACTCGTAGCGCAACGTGCCGATACCTCGCTGCGCCAGGCCATACGCCGTATCAGCGAGGAAAGCGTGGCGCATTCCCGCGCCCGCGCCGTGCGCCAACACCGAAGATTGCACGCGCGCCCGGCGCTCTTTGCAGAAGGCCCGGCACGAGCGTCGTGGCGTCGACTTCGATGCCCAGCTCTTCAGGGTCTGAGAGGCTCACCCGTTCAGTATGCGGGAGAATGCGTCGCGGGGCGGCTACTTCATTTTCTTCGTGTCGGAATCATCGTTCTTGCCGCGAGCCTTGGCGAGCTGCTCGGCCTGCGCGAGCTCTGCCTCTTCCTCAGGGCGCACGTCGGGTCCCTTGCTGATCTTCGACTTGCCCTGCGGCGAGTTCACGAACGCCTGCTCGGCCTTGTTGAATTCGGCGGCCGCCTCGGGATTGCCTTCGCCGTGATTGCTGTTCTGCTGTTTCATCGATGTGCTCCTCGGCTTGTCGTGGACGATTTGAACATAAGCTTCCGTCGGCACGTCTGTATTGCGAGTCTCTGCGGCGCGCCGAGTCGACGTAGGAGATGTCCGACCGCCAGGTGTTGTTTTTGCGCTGCTGACATAAGCGGGATTCGTTTCACGGTTGTCGTCGGCGAGCGACGCCCGTCACGGTTTCCTTTGACGCAGTTCGCCAATATCCTCGCTATCAGCATCGGGAGAAACGCGGAACGCTTAATGGGCACACCAATTAATACCCCATTGACCAGCGAAATTTGGCATTTGACGATCGACGATCTGCTCGAGCCGCTTCCAGCGTCGCCGCGGCTCGGCGGTCCCGGTCCATTCGTGATCAATCTGAGTGCGTCCACGGCGCCGATCAGCGTGCCGATGAAAGCAGTCGCCGAGCACCCCGGCACGCACGTGTATCAGATTCAACGCACTGAGGACCGGCGGGTCCGATATCGCCTGAGGCTCGGTCCCTTCGAGACCGAAGCGGAAGCAGAGGCGTTGCTGTCCACGGTGCGCGAGATTTATCCGAGCGCCTTGACTGCGAGCGCGGAGGCGGAAGATCTGCGCAGCATCGAGGCCATCAAGAACAAGATCGAGGCGCAGCAACTCGCGGCCGTGAAGGCGGCCATGAACAAGGCTGCGGCCGCGACCCTACCCAATGTGCGCCCCAGCGTCGCCCGCACCGCCTCGCCGGAAGCTGCCGAGCGCCCCGTGGCTGCGCCCGCCGAGGGAGCAGCGCTGCCGACGAGTCCGCCCCCCGCCTGGCTGGCGCTGCGCACGCCGAGTCCAGCGCCCGCGGAGCCCACGGACGACCTCGATGTCACCATGCCGGCAACCAAGCAGGCGCCCACGCCGTCCGCGAGCGTCAAGGTTGCAGCCCCGGCCGCAGCAAAATCCGCCCGGGGATTCGCACCGGCTCGATGGTCGGCAGCGGCTCGCGCCTTCGTGCCCAGCTCGGACCTCGCTTCCGCCCCGTCGCCTACGTCTGCCGCCGCCACAGCCCCGGCGTCGCCCGCGACGGTCGCGCGGCCTGCACGTGCCGAGGTGCCGTCGGTATCGGCCGTGCCGGAGTCATTGATTCCGGTGCTGTCGGACAGCATGGCGTTGCCGCGCTCCACGTCCGCGGCCTCGCGTCCGGCGGCTCCGTCCATATCGACGCCTAAAGTTCAGGCGCCGGCGCCCGCGAGCCCGGCGGCACCTGCCTTCATGACGACACCTGCGATCGCTACGGCGCCGCCAGTCGTCATGGCGCCGCCAGTCGTCACAACACCGCCGATCGTCACAGCGCCGCCGGTCGTCACAGCGCCGCCGGTCGTCACGGCACCGCCGGTCGTCACGACACCGCCAGCCGTCATGGCACCGCCAGCGGTCACGGCACCGCCAGCCGTTACATTGCCGCCGGTCGTCACTGCTCCCCCGATCGCGCGGCCATCTCCTGCACCCGTATTCGCCTCCCGGATGATGCCTGGGCCACGCGCGGCGGGGACGCGGCCGACGCCGCAAGATGGACTGGTTGCGAGTTTCGATACCACGCAGACGCTGCGCCCGTTGACGCCGACGGAGATAGAGGATGCTTCGTCGCTACGTTGGTTCGTGATCCAGCTATCGTGCTCCGAGGAAGCCTTCGATCCGGATGCGCTGCCGAACCTCGATATCTTCAGCGAGTACCGGCTCTATTCGGTGGCCAGTCAGGAGCAAGGCAAGACGATGCACGCCTTGCGCGTGGGCTTTTTTTCCGAAGAGTCGCACGCCAAGGCTGTCGCAGGTTATCTCGGAACGTTCTATGACGAACCCACCGTCAAGCGCATCAGTACCGCCGAGCGCACGCGCTTTGCCCATCACCGGGTCGAGGCCCGCAAAGACATCGGCGCGACCGGTAAGCATGCGGTGATCGAAATCACGGATGAGCGCGTGATTCGTCCCAAACGTTCGGCCAACAGCACAGTCCCGCCGCTGCGCGCGCCGTTTCCGACTCCCCCGTCCATCCGGGGCCGATAGCGCTCGCGCGTCTGCGCACGGATCAGGGCTTGGTCACGCTGCGATCGGCCGAGGGGGGCAGCTTGTTGTGCTCTTCGATGAGCTGCTGCACGACGCTGGGATCCGCGAGCGTCGAGATGTCACCGAGCTGATCGGACTCGTCAGCCGCGATTTTGCGTAAGATGCGGCGCATGATCTTGCCGGAGCGTGTCTTCGGCAATCCCGGCGCCCATTGAATCACGTCCGGCGTGGCGATCGGGCTGATCTCCTTGCGCACCCAATCACGCAGTTCCCGACGTAGCGCTTCGCTCGGCTGCGCGCCGGAAATCAGCGTGACGTAGACATAAATTCCCTGGCCTTTGACGTCATGCGGAAAGCCCACCGCCGCGGCTTCGGCCACTTGAGCGTGAGCCACCAGTGCGCTCTCGATTTCCGCCGTGCCCAGGCGATGACCGGCGACATTGAGTACATCGTCGACGCGGCCCGTGATCCAGTAGTAGCCGTCCGCATCGCGGCGCGCGCCGTCTCCGGTGAAATACTTTCCGGGGAAGCTCTTGAAGTACGTGTCGATGAATCGCTGATGGTCGCCGTAGACCGTGCGCATTTGTCCCGGCCAGCTATCGAGCAGCACCAGATTGCCCTCGGCCTTGCCCTCGAGAGCCTTGCCGTCTGCATCCACGATGCCGGGCAGGACTCCGAAGAACGGCAGGGTGGCGGAACCCGGCTTCAAGTCGACGGCACCGGGAAGCGGGCTGATCAGGATGCCGCCAGTCTCGGTTTGCCACCACGTGTCGACGATCGGGCAGCGGCCTTCGCCCACTACGCGGTGATACCACTCCCAAGCCTCGGGATTGATCGGCTCGCCCACGGAGCCGAGCAGACGAAGCGTTTTGCGGGAGGTCGTCTTTACAGGTGCCTCGCCTTCGCGCATGAGCGAGCGAATGGCCGTGGGCGAGGAATAGAAGAGCGTGACTGCGTGCTTGTCCACGACCTGCCAGAAGCGCCTGAAGTCGGGATAGTTCGGGACGCCCTCGAACATGACCGTGGTCGCGCCGTTGGCGAGGGGGCCGTACACGACATAGCTGTGGCCGGTGACCCAGCCCACGTCCGCCGTCCCCCAATAGATATCCTCTTCGCGCAGATCGAACACGGCTTCATGGGTGAATGCCGCATAGACGAGGTAGCCCCCGGTCGTGTGCAGCACGCCCTTCGGTTTGCCTGTCGAGCCTGATGTGTACAGGATGAAGAGCGGATCCTCGGCACCCATCTCCTCGGGCTCGCAGGTTTTCGGCTGACCCGGCACGAGGTCCGCATACCAGTGATCGCGGCCCGGGTTCATGGACACGGAGCCTCCGGTGTGCTTCACCACTAACACCTTCTTGACGCTTTGTGTGCCCTTGTGGGTCAGCGCTTCGTCAACGCACGCTTTCAGGGCGATGCGCTTGCCGCCGCGCAGCCCTTCGTCGGCCGTGATGACGTGCGATGATCCGCAATCGGCAATGCGTCCCGAAAGCGCTTCGGCCGAGAATCCCGCGAATACCACCGAGTGCACGGCACCGAGCCGTGCACAGGCGAGCATGGTGATGGCGATTTCGGGAATCATGGGCAAATAGATCGTGATCCGGTCGCCCTTGCGCACACCGAGCGCCTTCAAGGCATTGGCGCACTGACAGACGCGCTCGTACAGCTCGCGATAGCTCAGGCGCTCGGAAATGGCTGGATCGTCGGACTCCCAGATGATCGCCGTCTTGTCGCCGCGCTTCTCGAGGTGCCGGTCCAGGCAGTTCGCCGCCACATTGAGGGTACCGTCGTAGAACCAGCGGATGCGAAAATCCTCAGCGGCCAGGCTCACGTCCTTGACCTGCGTGTAAGGCTTGAGCCAATCGATGCGCCGTCCGATCTTGCCCCAGAAATCCTCCGGCGAGCGGATCGCTTCGGCATACATTCGGGCGTAGTCGGCCCGTTTGATTCGTGCGGTATCCGCAAAGCCTTCTGGAACCGGATACAGGCTCTTGTGCATATTGGCCTCTCGCGTGAGCTCGTCCCGAGGACGAAGCGTTGTGCCGTGGCTGCTAAACCCCCGTCCGGTAGTTTAGCGTAGACTCCGATGCTATGACTCGCCTGGCGAGTCGAGCGGGCAGGGCACGTTCGCGCCCGCCAGAGCCCAAGGCAACGGGAGAGTGGCGACCGGTGGATGCTGCGGAGATCGCCCGCCGTGAGGCTGGACTGCATAAGGATCTAAGCCGCGCACAGCTCGTCATGATCGGGCTGGGTGGCGCGATCGGCACGGGGTTGTTTTTGGGGAGCGGTGTCGCGATCGGCTACGCGGGGCCCGGTGTCATCGTGAGCTACGCCATCGCTGCGATCGCCGCCGTGGCCATCGTGTTCAGTCTCTCGGAGATGGCGGTCGTTCATCCGATGGCGGGATCGTTCGGCACTTACGCTGAGATCTATCTGGGCCCCTGGGCGGGATGGATCGCACGCTACGCCTACTGGACGGCCGAGGTCATTGCGGTGGGTGGCGAGGCGGTGGCGGCCGGGGTGTACATGACGTTCTATTTCCCGGGACTCCGGTATGGCTTTGGTCGCTGGGATTTGCCGCCGTGCTCCTCTATTTCAATTCGCGCTCGGTGCACAAATTCGGCTCCATCGAATACTGGTTCGCGCTCATCAAGGTCGTCGCCATCGTGCTGTTCATCGTGCTCGGCGCGGTGCATATCTTCGGTCCCGGCACAGCGCCCGTCGGTCTTCACAATCTGACCGGACTCGCGGGTGGCTTCGCGCCGCACGGCGCGCTGGGCATCTGGATGGCCGTCATTCTCGGAATATTGTCTTTCAGCGGTATCGAAGTGATCGCCGTCACCTCAGGGGAGGCGCAGGATCCAATCCGCTCGATTCCCGCGGCGCTGCGCACCATGGCGCTGCGTCTGTTCCTGTTCTACATGCTCTCGCTCGCCATCGTAGTCACGGTCGTGCCGTGGACGGATACGGGAGCGACCGTCGTGACTCAGAGTCCTTTTGTGCTGGTATTCGCCCATTCGGGAATTAGGCACGCAGCAGGCATCATGAACTTCGTAGTGCTGAGCGCGGCGCTATCGAGCATGAACACCAACGTGTATCTATGCTCGCGGATGCTGTTCTCCCTGGCGCGCGGCGGTTACGCGCCGCGCATTCTCGGCCGCCTGAGCCGCAAAGGCACGCCGCTCGCGGCGATCCTGCTGTCCGGGGCCTGCATCTTGCTGGCTGCGGGGCTATCGAAGCTCACGCCCTTGGCCTACAACTACCTGTTCGGCATCGCGCTGTTCGATGCCATCATCGTCTGGATCATCATCCTTGCGAGCCATTTGAGCTTCAGGCGCAGGCACGCCCCCGCGGACCTGCCGGTGCGCATGCCCGGATTTCCGATGGTGCAATTTGCCGGCCTGGCGGTTCTGTGCGCGGTGCTGGCGACCATGGGCCTCGCGCGCGAGTGGCGGATCTCCTGGATTGTCGGCGTGCCCTGGCTTGCGCTGCTCAGCGCGGCGTACTTCGCTGTGATGCGCGCACGGCGGGCGGCTGTGACCCGTTGAATCCGGTAGGTAGCCGTGCCGCCTCGCGATCCTCAATTGCCGGATTATATGACATTGCATATAATGGCAGCTCTGCAGGCAACGGGATATTTCTATGGCGGAGCCGGGTTTCGAGACTCTGCGCCGGGAATTCCCGGTGCTGGCGCGCAAAACCTATCTGAACAGCGGCTCCTACTGCGCGCTGGCCAACGAGGTGAAGGCCGCGTTCGAGGCATACTTGGACGACCGCCTCCTGGTGGGGGCCAACTGGGACCTCTGGATAACCAAGAATGAGTCGGTTCGCGCCCTGACGGCATCGCTGCTGCGGGCCTTACCCGACGAAATCGCGGTCACCGCCTCCGTCTCCGCGGGCCTCAATGCGCTGGCGAGTGCTCTTGACTTCTCGGGCCCGCGCAACAAGGTCGTGGTGAGTGATTTCGAGTTCCCGACCAATGCCCAAATCTGGCACGCGCAGGAGCCGCGCGGCGCCCGTGTCGTGCACGTGCCGCGCGCTGCCGATGGCTACATTCCGCTCGAGATGTTCGAAAAGGCGATCGACGAAAGCACGCAGCTCGTCGCCGTCACGCATGTCTGCTTCCGCAACGGTGCGCAGCTCGATATCCCGGGGATCGTGCGGCTCGCGCATGCCAAGGGTGCGCGCGTGCTGGTGGATTTCTATCAATCGGTCGGCTCTGTGGACATCGACGTGAAGGCGTGGGACGTGGACTTCGCGGTCGGCGGCATGCTGAAGTACCTGCTCGGAACCGCAGGCATCGGGTTTATGTACGTGCGCGATGCGCTGGTGCCGTCGCTCCTGCCGACCAATAGCGGCTGGTTTGCCCAAGCGCAAATCACCGCCATGGACATCACGGCAAACCGTCCCGCGCCCAATGCGCGCCGCTTCGAGGCGGGTACGCCCCCCGTGGTGAACTGCTACGCCGCCGAGGCGGGGTTGCGGATGCTGCTGCGCATAGGTACACCCGCCGTGGAGAGGCGCATTCGCGCGCTCACTCGCCGCTGCATGCAGCGCCTCGGGGAAATCGGCTGGCCGAGTGTCACACCGACGCTTGACGAGCGGCGCGGCGCCACGGTTGCACTGCCGTCCCGGGACAGCGCAGGCTTGACCGCGGAGCTTCTGAAGCGCGACATCGTCACATCGTATCGGGACGCCAATGTAAGGGCGAGTTTTCACTTCTATAACAATGAAGACGATGTGGATGCGTTCATCGCCGCCGTGGCGAGCCTGCGCGACGGCTTCGCTCCACGGCAGCAAGCGCGCGCCTGAGCGCAGGATCAAGACGGCAGGATGGGGGGGCGGCACGGTGGAAATTCGGATATTGCGGGCAGCGGAAGTTCGGTCGCTTCTGCCCATGACAGAGTGCGTCGAGCTCATGCGACGTACCATGATTGCTGTCTCGGAAGGGCGCGCGCTCGTGCCGCTGCGTTCGATCATGGCGATGCCGGGGGCGCGCGGCATGCTCGGCAACATGCCAGGATATCTTGCGGACCCCGAATGCTTCGGCGTCAAGCTCGTCAGCCTCGTGCCGCGCAACGAGACCGTCCGCTATTCCTCGCACCTTGGTCTGGTTGTCCTGTTCGAGTCTGAGCATGGCTGTCCCGTTGGCATCCTCGATGCGGCCGAGATCACGGCCATCCGCACGGCTGCCGCGAGCGGACTCGCGACGCGCTTGCTTGCGAGGCCCGATGCCGGCGATCTTGCCATCCTCGGAGCCGGGGAGCAGGCGCGCAGCCATCTGCAGGCCATGCTGGCTGTCAGACCGTTGCGTCGCATTCGCGTGTGGGCGCGGGACCGCGGGAAGGCTGAAGTCTTTGCGAGAACGGAAGGGGCGCGCCATGCAGTGGCGATCGAGACCACCGGCAGCGTACGGGAAGCGGTTGCAGGGCGCCGATATCATCTGCACGCTCACCAAGGCGCGCGAGCCGATTCTGTTCGGCGATTGGATTTCGAGCGGCGCGCACCTCAACGTGGTGGGCTCGAGCATTGCCGCGGCGGCCGAGATCGACACCGCAGCGGTGGTGCGATCGCGCTTCTTCGTCGACTGCCGCAATTCCACGGTAAATGAGGGCGGGGAATACCTTCGAGCGTTACGCTGCGGCGCCATCTCGCCGGCGCATATCGCGGCCGAAATCGGCGAGGTCGCCAATGGCACTAATCCTGGACGCACTCTCGGCTGACGAAGTGACGCTGTACAAATCGCTGGGTGTCGCGCCGCAAGACCTGGCGTCCGCGCATTACGTGCTCGAGGGGGCACGGACCGCGGGCATCGGGCAAGCTCATCGAGCTTTAGAGGAGGGGAAATGGCCAGGGAGAAGACTGCACGTCGAGCCACGCCTCGCGCCCGAAAAGCGGCGGAGGGCCTATTCGACGATTTTCTGCCGCATCTCGTCGCGCGGCTCGCCTATCAGCTAAACGACGATCTCGTCGAGAAGCTGAGAATCGAGGGAATCAACGTCACCCGCTGGCGCATCCTCGCTGTGCTCGCCATGGGCGACGGGATCACCATCAACGAGATCATCGATCGCGCCATGATGCAGCAATCGGCGCTCAGCCGCGCACTCTCGAGCATGGTCAAGGAAGGATACGTGCGGCGCATCGTGCGGCGCGACGATGCACGTTGCGCCGGTATCTATCTTACGGACAAGGGACGCGCTTTGTTCGAGACGCTGAACGTCGTCGTGCGTCGGCGTGAAAAGCTCCTGCTTGCGGGAATGTCCCCGCGGGAGGTGCGTGCAGCATTCGCTTTGATGCGGCGGCTGAGCCGCAACATGGAGCGATGAGGGTCCCATGGACGACACCGAGCCTGAGATTGCTCGCCGCAAAGGATTTTATTTCGAGCTCAAGGCGGGCGAGCGCTACTTCTGGTGCAGCTGCGGTCGATCCAAGCAGCAGCCCTTTTGCGACGGCTCGCATGCGGGAACAGGATTTCTCGCCCGTCGCCTTCAAAGCCGAGCGCGACGAGGAGGTCATCTTCTGCGGCTGCAAGCACACCCGCCAGCCCGCCGTTTTGCGATGGCAGCCACAGCAACCTCCCCGGCGGCCATCGCGGCCGACGATCCCGAGAGCCTCGATAATCGGCGGTCAGCTTGGTCGAGCCGGGCGCGGCCCGATCGTGCGGCTCGACGGAAATTGCTATGTGTTCTCGACGGCGCGCGCGCATCTGCGTCGCCCAGGGAGCGATGCGGTATTGCCCGTGGTGACTCCCGCGAACGGCGCACTCTTTCAGTCGCAGTTCTACGCACGGATAGCGCATGGCAGCTCTCCCGTGATCAGCGCCGATGGCCGCGCATACCGTGCTGTTCGTGAGTGCGGGCACGGACCACATCGAGATCGGCGGCCGGCGCTTCCCGGTCGAGCCGCTCACCGGCGTCTATGTGCGGCCGGGCGAGACCTATCGCATCGAGTCTCTCGAGCGCGCTCGAGGTATTCATCTCGAACGGTCCCGGGAGCGAGGATCTTGTCTGGGCGGAGCGCATGGAGAGCGCATTCGATGCCGATCACCCACATCGATGCGCCCGCGTCGAAGCGTCGCAGCGTCACAAGATGGCCGAGCGTCACTATCAGCTGCTGATCGCCCGTGAGCACGGCTCGACGGTCGTCACTCAATTCATCGGCAACATTCCGCTATCCAAGGCGGAGCCGCACCGCCATCTCTATGAGGAGGCGCTGATATTCTTGAACGGCGCCGGCATGGTGTGGACCGAGAACACCAAGGCGCGCGTGGGCGGGGGCGACGTCGTGTTCCTGCCCCGCAAGCAACTGCCATTCCGTGCAATGCGCGACCCCCGGCGGCTTCGATGTCGTCGGCGTGATTTATCCCGGCGATAATCCCTCCATCAATTACTAAAGACCGGAGCAGGCACATGGCTACTCACGCGCAAACTCTCTCGACCCTCATCGACGGCATCTTGGGCGGCGGCATCCGAGTGGTCGATCTGACCGTGCCGCTCGAAGCCGCGACGCAAACGATCCGGCTGCCGGCGCAATTCGCGCCCTCGAAGCCGTTCACGCTCGAGGAGATCTCGCGCTACGATGAGCGCGGTCCAGCTTGGTACTGGAACAACATCAGCTGCGGCGAACACACGGGCACTCATTTCGACGCCCCCGTGCACTGGGTGACCGGCAAAGACTATCCGGACAACGCGACGCACAACATTCCCGTGGAGCGTTTCATCGGTCCCGCGTGCGTGATCGACGTATCTGCGCAGGTACGGGCAGCGCAGATTTCCTCGCTGACACAGCCGCTGGTGGAGGCAGTGGGAGACGCAAGCATGGACGAATTCCGAGCCGCGCCTGGGTCCTGATCCGTACCGACTGGTCCAAGCGGTCCGGCGAAGGGTTTCTGAACCTCTCTGCCGATGGTCCGCATACGCCGGGGTTTCATCCGGATTGCGTGCCGTTTCTGGCGCGCGAGCGCGACATCCTGGGAGTCGGTGTGGAGACCGTGGGCACCGATGCGGGCCAAGCGGCGACCTTCAATCCGATGTTCCCCTGTCACACCATCATGCACGGCGCCAATCGGTTTGGGCTCGCGAGCTTGACCAACCTCGATCAGCTCCCGCCGACTGGCGCGGTGATCATTGCACCGCCCGCTGAAGATCGTGAACGGTTCAGGAAGCCCGCTGCGTGTACTCGCGCTCGTGCCGGCTTAGCCGGCTGCGCCCGGCCGAGCGCGCACGGTTTTCTCGACGCGATTCACGACCCACACCACGGCGATTCCGACGGCGACGCCCCAGCCGACTTCGGCGATACGCGAGAACATCATCGTGGCCACGGAACCCTTGTGCGGCACCAACAGAATGATGGTGGCGGTGGAGCCTGCCAGACGTGCTGCCGAGGCGCGGTTGAGCACCCAGCAGACGAGCATGGATAAGGTCAGCCCCACGCCATAGGCGAATAAGCTCGGGCCGGCGACACTTAGAATCATGGCGGAGATCAGCCCGCCGATCATCGCCCCCGCGAACTGATCGCGAGCGGATGTCTGCGTGGCGCCAAGCTCCGCCTGTACCACCGCAATGGCGGTGATCGATCCCCAAAACCCTTCTTGAAGGCCGAGGGGCTTCGTGGGCAGATAGGCGATGAGCGCCGCCGCGGTCGACATGAGCCCCTGCGCGAGACCGCCCGTCACGCGTCCGCGCGCGGATAAGTACTCGCCGAGCCGAGCGAGGCGCACGGTCCATTTCAGGTCGCTCATCGCTCTACCAGACCCCCTGCTTTTGGCCGAACCACCATACAAGCCCCAGGCCAATGGTCGGCTGCGAAGACTCGAGAACCCCCAACGTGTCGCTCAGGAAATAATGCTGGTTGGACTGATCGCGCCGCAATTCGCCGCGCACCAAGAAATCGCTGGCCAGGCGATAGTCGAGGGTGAAAGTGCCTTCCTTGAGATATTGGGTGATGCCCGTATAAAGACCGCCGACATCGGCCAGATACTCGAGTCGGGTCGCCATCGCAATCTTCGGCGACAACTGATAGGCACCGTACAGCGCGCCCCCCGATACGTGCTCGAGAGGGGAGTAGGTGTAGAGGCGCTCCCGCACGTAGTCTCCCTCAGCCGCAAACGTGAGGGTCGTGGTCGGCTGCCAGGTGACGTAGCTATCGAAGATCTCGAGCTTGCCGGTCGGCGGATTGGCGATCGGCAGGATGTAGGTGCCTTGCTGGTTCGGTAGGCCGGTCTGACCAGGCCCCGGAGTTTGCAGGTAGATGACGTCCGGGTGCTCTTGTCCGTTATAGAAATTGATAGTCCAGGAGAGCTGCGGCGTTGGGGTGATCACGAGCCCCACGAGCTGATCTTTGTAATTGTTGAAGGCTTCTGTCTGGTCGGTGCCGTTGGTGATCCAGAGATTCACCGCGACTTCATCGTTAACCGCATAATGCGCCCGTACCCCCATGTGATAAAACGGCAGGTAGTCGAACCAGAAGGAGCGCGAGTAATTCAACTGATCCTTGTTGTAATTACCCTCGATCCCCAACGAGCTCGCCCATTTGCCGAAGTCCACGGTGAGCCCGCCGCCCAGCGGGAAAACATACGTGCCATAGGCCTGAAAGATGTTTCGGTAGATCTCGGGCCGAAGCTCATTGGCGGGATTGCCCTGCAGGGTCGAAGTCGCTTGACCGAACTGCAAGTCGATGCGCATGCCCTCACGCTTGCCGTTCGCCGGATCGGGTGCGCTCTCCACGATGAGATCGGCCTGGCTGAGACTGAAGCTGTTGCTGCTCACATCGTATGCGCGCAGGTAGTTCACGCGGCCGATCGGGTCGTTGGTGTTGTACTCGTAATACCCGTCGAGCAGCGCGTTTATGGTGAAGCCGTGCAGCAAGTCGGCGACGACGCTCGGCGAGGCGGGGGGCGGCACGGTGCCTGCTGCGGCTGCGGCTGCGGTCGCGGCCGCGGCCGGGGCCTGCGCCTGCGCCTGCGCGGCACTGGCGGGCGGACCCGGTGGGAATGCTGCCGGGGCGGCGCCGGGCACTGTCGCCGGCTGCGTCGCGAGCTGCCCCTGGAGCTGATGCACGAGGGTCTTCAACTCCTCGACCTCGCGACTGAGCTGCTCGATGCGCTCATTCATGCGCGCGGCTTCGCGGTCGGGCCTACGGGTGGGGTGCGATGGGGCAGGTGGCTGTGAGGATTGGCCCATGGCAAGCGATGCGCAAAGCAAAGAGATGCCGACGCCGGCGGCGGTTGGCTTAAAGCTCATGGCGAGAACTCCCGGTGGGGCTACTGCAGTGAGCGCGCCCAATCCGGGACGCTCACGGTACCTTTGGAGGAGGCGGGGGAGGCGATTCGGACGGATCGGGCGGCAAGCTCTTGGGGTCCGACGGACTGTGCAAGTCCGCGGCGCTCCAACCCCCGCCGAGATCCGCGATCAGCGATACGGCATCCGCGAGCCGGGACTGCTGCGCGGAAAGCAATGTCTGCTGGTCGCTGAACTGCACCTCCTGCGCCTGCGCCACGGTGGTGTAGTCCACGGTTCCCGCCTTGAATTCCGCCAAGGCGATTTCCGTTCCCCGGGCAGCGTCCTTCACGGCCGTCTCGAGGGCTTGTGTTTGCTCGGCGAGGATGCGCAGTCCCGACAGATCGTTCTCGACGTCCTCGAACGCGGTCAGCACGGTATTGCGATAACTCGCGACCGCGCCCTCATAGGCGGCGCGTGCCGCCTGCACCTCGGCATGCCGCTCGCCGAAATCGAATAGCGTCTCGGTGCCGTTCGCACCCAGCGACCAGATGTGATTCGTCGCGTGCAGCAGTCCGTTCAAGGGCGACTGGGTGAAGCCGCCGGCCGCCGACAGCGAGATCGTCGGGTAATAGGCCGCGACGGCGACGCCGATCGCCGCATTCTCCGCCTTCATGGTCCGCTCGGCCGCCGCGATGTCCGGGCGCCGCTGCAAAAGCGTAGACGGCACACCGATCGGAATGCTGGGCAGCGTCGGCAGGGTGCCGTTGTGAGGAATGTCGAGGTCCTCCGGCTTCTTGCCGACCAGCACGGCGATGGCGTGCGCGTATTGGGCACGAGCCACGCCGGCACCGATCAAACTCGCCTGCGCCGTCTCGAGTGCCACCTGCGCGGTGATCACGGCGGAGGGCGGCGTGGCGGTGATGCCCGCCTGACCTTGCGCCTTGGTGATCCGCAGCGCCTCGCGATAGGCATCCACGGTCTTCTGGTTGAGATCGATGAGGGCATCCGCCGCACGCAGCTCGATGACGGTGGTTGCCAGCAAGGCCTGCTCGGACAACGTTGCATTGGCCAGAGTCGCCTCGTCGGCCTGCGCGGTCGCGGAATTCTCCTCGACCAGCCGGCGGACCTGTCCCCACAAGTCCAGCGTCCAGCTCGCGGTCCCTTCGAGCGTCGCCGAAGTCACTGCGCCGCGCTCGAGCGTTGACCGTACCGGTCGTGCTGGTCGTGCCCGTCGTGGTGCCTCCGCTGCCTGTTCCCGTGCCGGTGCCCGTCGTCGTCGTGGTCCCGGTCGAGGTCGCGACGCCGGTAAAGCCGGGTCCCCCTTGCCGGGTGACCGAGCCGGTGACCCCGAGGACGGGAAACAACTGCGCCCGGGCGACTTTGACCTCGGCGACAGCTTGCAGATACGTGGCGTAGTTCTGGCGCACCGTCTGGTTCGAGATGGCGACCTGCGGCTCGAGCTCGTCGAGCAACGGATCGTGAAAATCGATCCACCAGTCCCCTTTGGGGGCGGCATCCGACGGGGATGCCTGGCTCCATCCTTGCGGCGGTTGCTCCTTGAATTCCTTGGCAACGGGAGCGCTCGCCCGATGGTAATTGGGGCCCACCATGCAAGCGGTCAGTGCCGCCGAGAGGGTAAAGAGGGAGGCGATTCTTGCACTCATCATGGTGAGGTACCCGTGCTCAATTCGGGGCCACGCGGCCGCGCGGCTCATGTGGCTGCGCAGCCATATGCGCAACCGCTCGAAGCCCAGATAGATGACGGGCGTTGTGTACAGCGTGAACACCTGGCTCAAAATCAACCCGCCGATCACCGTGATGCCGAGCGGCTGACGGAGCGAGGCGCCCTGGCCGATGCCGATCGCGAGCGGCAACGCGCCGAGCACCGCCGCGGCGGTGGTCATCATGATCGGCCGCAGACGAATGACCGCGGCATCGTGAATGGCCCTTTGCGCCTCCATGTGCTCGTTGCGCTGCAAATGCAGGGCGAAGTCGATCATCATGATGGCGTTTTTCTTGACGATGCCGATGAGCAAGATGATGCCGATGAACGCGATCACGGAGAGCGGCGTGCCGAAGATGAGGAGCGCCAAGATCGCGCCGATGATCGCGGAGGGAAGCGTGGAGAGAATGGTGATCGGGTGAATGGTGTTCTCGTACAGAATGCCGAGGACGATGTAGATCGCGCCGAATGCCGCGAGCAGCAGCAGCGGCAGGGCCGCCATGTTTTGCGCAAAAACCTGTCCCGCGCCCGCGGGATTGCCGCGGATGGAGGCGGGCATGCCGAGGTCGTGCATCGCCTGAGTGATGGCCTGCTGAGCCCGGCTCAAGGAGCCCCCCGGCGGCAGATTGAAGGATATCGTCGAAGCCACGAGACCGTTCTGGTGGTTGACCTGAGTCGCGGTGTGATTGTTCCTGTAGGTCGTCATGGCGGGCAGCGGCACCATCGTCTCGGCCGCCGTGCTGTCGGCGCTGCCGGTGGAAGTGCCGCCGCGGCTGTTGGAGATGCTGTTGGTCACCGCATTGGCCTGGGCGTTGGCGTTGAGCGAGTTGCTGGATGCGGACGCGGTGGGCGCGGCAGTGAGGGCGGAGAAGGCGGGAACCCCGCTCACCGTGCCGCCTTGCATCTGGGTCTGTGCGGAGCCGCTCGCATTGCCGGCCGCAGTGCTCAAATAAGTGCGGTCGAGCATCTGCGGAAACTGCCAATACGCGGGCGCCACCTCCATCACCACGTAGTATTGGTTAAAGGGATTGAAAATCGTGGTGACGGTGCGCTGTCCGTAGGCGTCGTAGAGCACGGCATCGATCTGATTGGGGGCGAAGCCGTAGCGCTGCGCGGTTGCGCGTTCGATGGTGATGTAGGTTTGCAGGCCATTTTGCTGCATGTCGGAATTCACATCGACGAGCTGGCTGTGGTCCTTGCCGAGCTCATCGATCAGCTTCGGGGTCCACGTGTACAGCCCCGCGGTATCCTCGCTCGTCAAGGTGTACTGGTATTCGGCGGCGGATTGCCGGCCGCCGATACGCAAATCCTGCACCGCCTGCAAGAACAGCCGGGCGCCCGATACGTGGTTCAGCTTCGGCCGCAGCCGCTGCACCACTTGATCGGCCGAGAGCTTGCGCTGCGCCAAGGGCTTTAAGCTCACGAAGACGGTGGCGGTGTTGAGAGCGCGCGTGCCGGTGAATCCGATGACCGAGGCCACGGCGGGATCGGTCTGCACGATCTGCTGCAGCTGCTGCAGCTTCTTCTGCATCGCCTGAAAGGAGATGCTCTGGTCGGCAATGATCTGGCCCATGAGAAGTCCGTTGTCCTGCTCCGGGAAGAGCGTGGTGGACAATCCGAGCATCAGCACGGGGATGAGTAAGATCATCACCACGAGACCGATGCCGACGAGCAGCGCGTGATCGAGGACTTTGGTGAGCGAGCGCGAGTACACCGTCCTTGAACCGCTCGAATTGCCTCTCGGCCCACACCGCCCAGCGCGCCTTCGAATGCAGCGACTCGCCGCGCTTCAGCAGATAGGCGCACATCGTGGGAGTGACGGTGAGCGAGACCAGCAGCGAGATCAAGATCGCGATGGAGAGCGTCACGGCGAATTCGTGGAACAGGAGCCCGATGACGCCGGGGAACAGCAGAATCGGAATGAATACCGCGATCAGCGATAGGCTCATTGAGACGACCGTGAAGCTCACCTCGCCGCTGCCCACGAGCGCGGCTTCGTGCACGTCCGCCCCCGATTCGACGTGGCGCACGACGTTTTCGAGCACCACCACCGCATCGTCGACCACGAAGCCCGTGGCGATGGTGAGCGACATCAAGGAGAGATTGTCGATGCTGTAGCCCAAGAGGTACATCGGGCCGAACGTGCCGAGAATCGAGATGGGCAAAACGACCGCCGGAATGAGCGTCGCCCGCGGCGATTGCAGGAACACGAACACGACGCCGATGACCAGCACCACGGCGATCATGAGGCTGCGCTCGGTATCGCCCACCGCGGCGGTCACCGATTGCGATCGGTCCATGGCGATGTGCACGTCGATGTTGGGCGGCAGGGTCGCCACGACCGAGGGCAGCACTTTTTTGATCTGCGCGACCGTCTTGATGATGTTCGCGCCGGGCAGCGGATATACGATCACGCCGACCGTCGGAAAATTATTGAAGAGGCCGGCGTTGCGGATGTTCTCGTTCGAATCCACGACGGCCGCCACATCGTGCAGCAGCACGGCAGCTCCGTTGCGGTAGGCGATGACCAGATTTTGATAATCCGCCGCCTTGGTCGCCTGGTCGTTGGACATCACCTCGTAGCGCTGATCGCCTTGATCGATGTAGCCCTTGGCGCTGTCGGCGTTCGCCGAAGCGATGGCGGCACGCACGTCCTCGAGCCCGATGCCGTAACTCGAGTAGCTTGTCGGGTTGGATCTCGACCCGCACCGAGGGCAGGGCACTGCCGCCCAGCTGGATCTGACCGACGCCGGAAATCTGCGAGAGCTGCTGCTGAATGACGGTGTCGGCGGAATCGTAGAGCTGGGCCGTGGTGAGAGTCTTCGAGGTGAGCCCCAGAATGATGATCGGCGAGTCCGCCGGATTGAATTTGCGATAGCTGGGATTGCCGCGCAGGGTCGTCGGCAGGTCGGCGCGCGCGGCCTGGATGGCCGCCTCGACATCGCGCGCCGCCCCGTTGATGTCGCGGTTGATGGCAAATTGAATGACCACCTGCGCGCTGCCGACGCTGCTCTGCGAGGTGAGCTCGTTGACGCCGGCAATGGTCGCCAAGCGCCGCTCGAGCGGCTCCGCGACGGTCGAGGCCATGATTTCCGGGCTCGCTCCCGCCATGGTCGCCTGCACCGCGACGACCGGCATGGTGACGTTGGGCAGAGGCGCAACCGGCATATGAAAGTAAGCGAGCAGGCCGGAGAGCGCGATGGCAATCGCGAGGAGCGAGGTCGCGACGGGTCGCTTGATGAAAATCGCCGGGATGTTCACGCGGCCTGCCCGCCCGAGGGCTCGCTCGCCTTGCGGCCAAAGCGCTGCGATATGCGGTCGAACATCAGATAAATGACCGGCGTCGTGAACAACGTGAGCACCTGACTCACCAGCAAGCCGCCGATGATGGCGAGTCCCAGCGGCCGGCGCAGCTCCGAGCCCGTGCCGTTGCCGACCAGCAACGGCAGGGCGCCGAGCATGGCGGCGAGCGTCGTCATGAGGATCGGCCGGAAGCGCAGCATCGAGGCCTCGAAAATCGCATCCTCGGGCGATTTGCCGTGCTTGCGCTCCGCCTCGAGGGCGAAATCGACGATCATGATGCCGTTCTTCTTGACGATGCCGATCAACAGCACGATGCCGATGATTCCGATCACGTCGAGGTCGCTGCCGGCGATCATCAGCGCGAGCAAGGCGCCGAGCCCGGCCGAGGGCAGCGTCGACAGAATGGTCACCGGGTGAATGTAGCTCTCGTAAAGAACACCGAGCACCAGGTACACGGTGACCAGTGCGGCCGCCAGCAAGAACACCTCGCTCGACAGCGAGTCCTGGAATGCCTGCGCCGCACCCTGGAACGAGGTGGTGATGGAGGGCGGCAAGTGTATGGCCTGCTCGGCTCGCCCGATCTCGTCCACGGCGGTGCTCAACGAGGCATCGGGCGCGAGATTGAATGAGACGGTCACGGCCGGAAACTGCGCCAGGTGACTGATCACGAGCGGCGATTTGGTCACCTTGATGTCGGCGATGCCGCGCAACGGCACCTGTCCGGTGCTGCCCGTCTGCGTCGGCAGATAGAGATCACCGAGGGCCTGCAGGTTGGGAAGCGTCTCGGGCTTCGCGACGAGCACCACGCGGTACTGGTTGGACTGGTTGAAAATCGTGGAGACGATGCGCTGACCCAGTGCGTCGTAAAGCGCATTGTCGATGGTCGCGGGGGTGATGCCGTAGCGCGCCGCCAACTGGCGGTTCACCTCGACGTTCACGCTCAGGCCGTTATTGTTCAGATCGCTGGTGACGTCGGCAATCGACTTGATCTGCTTCATGCGCGCCACCAGCTCGGGCACGTACTGCTGGAAGGCCTCCTGGCTCGGACCGCGCAGCACGAACTGATACTGGTTCGGCGAGACGACCGTGTCGAGGGTCAGATCCTGCTCGGGCTGCAGATACAGTTTGACGCCGGATATGTTCGCCACTTCGTCCTGCAGGCGCAGTGCGATCTGGCGGGCCGACAGCGAGCGGTCGTTATGGGCCTTCAAGTTGATGAGGAAGCGGCCGTTGTTGAGCGTCGTGTTGGTGCCGTCGATGCCGATGTAGGAGGTGATCGAGGTGACGTCGGCATCTTTCAGAATGGTATCGGCGAGCGCGCCTTGCCGGGCGGACATGGCCGCGTAGGACACCGAGTTGTCGGCGACGCTGATCCCCTCGATCACGCCGACGTCCTGCACGGGGAACAGGCCTTTCGGGATGACGATGTACAGAATGACGGTGATGATCACCGTCACCGTCGCGAGTACCAGCGTCAAGGGCTGGTGCCCCAGCACCCAGCGCAACCCGCTGCGATAGGACTCGAGCGTGCGATCGAAGATCCCCTCGCTGATCCGCTCGAAACGGCTCGGCTGGCGCTCCGCCTTGCGGCGCAAAATCCGGGCGCACATCATGGGCACGAGCGTCAGGGACACGATGGCGGAAATCACGATCGTCACCGCGAGCGTCACCGCGAACTCGCTGAACAAGCGCCCGATCACTCCTCCCATGAAAAGCAGCGGTATCAGCACGGCGATCAGCGAAATGGTGAGGGACATGATGGTGAAGCCGATCTGGCCCGCGCCCGCGAGCGCGGCTTCGAGCGGGTTCATGCCCTCCTCGAGATAGCGCACGATGTTCTCGATCATCACGATCGAGTCGTCGACCACGAAACCCGTGGCGATGATGAGCGCCATGAGCGAGAGGTTGTCGATCGAGTAGTTGAGCTCGTACATGACCGCGAGGGTCGCGACAAGGGACACCGGGACGGAGATGCTCGGAATGATCGTCGCCGGCACGTTGCGCAGAAACACGAAGATCACCAGCACGACCAGTGCGATCGCGAGCAACAGCTCGATCGTCGCATCGGACACCGATGCGCGTATCACGCCCGTGGAGTCGGCGACGACCGTCACGTGCATCGACTGCGGCAAGCTCGCGAGCAGCTGCGGCAGCTGCTTCTTGATCTGATTGACGGTGGCGATCACGTTCGCGCCGGGCTGGCGCATGACATTGAGGACGATGGCGGGTGTGTGATTGAACCAGGCACCCTGCTCGATGTCCTGCGCCGCCTGAGTGACCCGCGCCACATCGCGCATGAATACCGGAGCGCCGTTCTGATAGGCGATGACGGTGTTCAAATAATCGTTCGGGTCCTGGATCTGATCGTTGGCATTGATGGTGTAATCGAGCTCCGGGCCGTCGAAGTTGCCCTTCGGCTGGCTCACGTTGATGTTCGACAGGAGGGTGCGCATGTCGTCGATATTGAGACCGTAGCCGGCGAGCTTCTGCGGGTCGACCTCCACGCGCACGGCGGGCACGTTGCCCCCGGCCGGGGTCACCAAACCCACACCGGAGACTTCGGATATCTTCGAGGCCAGGCGGTTGTTGGCGAGGTCCTGCAGCTGCGTGAGCGACAGCGAGTCGGACGTGATTGCGAGCGTCAAGATGGGCTGATCGGCGGGGTTGACCTTCGCATACACCGGCGGCGCGGGAAGGCCGGTCGGCAACAGGCTGTTGGCGGCGTTGATGGCCTGCTGCACGTCTTGCTCGGCGATATCGAGACCCAAGGCGAGGCTGAACTGCAGGGTGATGATCGAGGCGCCCGCGGAGCTCGCCGAGGTCATCTGCGTGAGTCCCGGAATTTCCCCCAGCTGCACCTCGAGCGGCGCGGTCACGGTCGTCGCCATCACCTGCGGACTGGCGCCCGGGTAGAAGGTCTGCACCTGGATGGTCGGATAGTCGACATCGGGCAGGGACGAGACCGGCAAGAATCGCACGGCCACCAATCCGACGAGCACGAAGGCGATCATCAGGAGCGATGTCGCCACCGGCCGGAGTACGAACAGGCGTGAGATGTTCATGTCGCGGGCGCCGAGAGCTTCCGTCAGCTCGTGGCGCTTGCGCCTTGCGTGGCCGCGCTCGGTTTTTTCCTCGCCTTCGATCCGGGCGGAGACCCGGGCGTCGCCGGCACTTGCTGGGCCCCGGTCGCGCGGCGCCCGCGGCGGAGACGCTGATCGGGACGCCGTCGCTCAACCGATCCGTCCCGTCGACCACGACGGTATCGCCCGCGGTGAGACCGGACAGGATGGCGGTGTTTCGGCCATCGCTCGCACCCAGCGTCACTTTGCGGACGGACACGGTGTTATTCGCGTTGACGAAATACACGTAGTCGCCCGGCGCGCCGCTCAGCACCGCCGGAGTCGGAACGAGAACCGCCTGCGTCAACGTATCCACCAGGATTTTGATGTTGACGAACTCGTTCGGGAAAAGTGCCTCGTTGTCGTTCTCGAATTTCGCACGCAATGTCACGGTGCCGGTACTGGTAGCCATCTGATTGCTGAGTGCGTAGAGCGTTCCAGTCGCGATCTCCTGGTTGTTGTCGCTCGCATAGGCAGTGACCGGAAGCTGCGCACCGGCATTGACGCGCTCGATCACTTTGGCGATGTCGTTCTGTGCGACCGTGAACTCGACGGTCGTCGGCTTCATGGTGGTGATGACCACGATGCCGGGCGAGCTCGAGGCCGTGACGTAATTGCCCGGGTCGATCAAGCGCAACCCCACGCGGCCCGCTACCGGCGCGGTGATGTGGCAGTAGATGAGGTCGAGCTTGAATTGGGCGATATTGGCCTGGTCCGACTCGACCTGAGCCTCGTCCTGCTTCACGGTGGATTCCTGATCGGTAACCGTCTGCTCGGCAATGGCCTTCTGCGCCTGTAGCTGGTGATAGCGGGCGAGGTCCGAGCGGGCCTGATCGAGCGAAGCCTGATCCTTGACAACCGCCGCCTGTGCCTGCTTCAAATCGATCTCGAATTGCCGCGGATCGATCTGCGCCAGGAATTGACCTTTCTTGACGTCTTGACCTTCCTTGTAGCCCACCTCGGTGAGATAGCCGCTCAGCTGCGGCAGCACGGTCACCGTCGCGACCGGTGATACCGTACCGAGCTCGGACAGCGTCTCGGGCATATCGCCGAGGACTGCCTTCGCGACTTTCACGACTTGCGGAGGTGCCGCGCGAGCGGGTTTTCTCTGCGCGAGTATGTGCCAGATCACGAAAATGATGAGAACGGCCACCACTGCCGCGATGATCCACCGGCCGCGATGACTTCCGGGGGTTTCGGACGGAGATAAGGCATCCTGCGGGGTACTCATGTCGACTCCAGAAACTTAAACCCTCGGGCCTCGGCGCAGGCGTGCCCGGGAGGCGATATCGAGGTTTGATAGAGTGCGGAACGTTCCGGGCTGAACGCTTCTGGGACCATTGCTCCAATCACGCTTGTTTCGTTCCTATGCGGCCCTGGTCTCCGCCGAGGCGAGGATCCACGGAGCGAAGAAGCAAGTGTACCGCAACGATGAGCGATCGGCCGCCCCCTGCGCAAGGCCGGGCGCGGCCCGCGACGCAAAGTTACGCAAAGACGCGCTCGAGCCTCAACGAGGTTGAGCCTCACATCGAGGAGGAGGAGGGTGCCGCCCGGCGCGCGGCCGTCATTGCGAGGTATCGGTGACTGCCGCGGGCTGGTTGAGGTTCAGCTTCATCGATGCCGCAAGCGCAGTGAGCTTGCCCTGCACGGTCTTGGCGATGCTGACCGCCTCTTCCAGATTGCCTTGCCCATAGGTATCTTGTGCCGTGGTCCAGCGCGCCTCGGCATCGCTCAGACTCGAGCGCGCTTCCGACAGGTCTACGCCCGACGCGAGCTTCTTGTTCTCTTTCTTGCTCAGAAAGTCGATGCGGCTTTGGATCGCGCCGGCGTTGCCGGGAACGCTGTTGGCAAGCGCTGACCACTGATCTTTGAACCCGCGTGCGATCAGGTCCTTCTTCGCGGTCGCGGCACTCTCCAGGCCTTGGGCTTCGCTCAACACAGGCGGTCCATCCTTCACGACCCCTTTGTAATTCTCTTTGTCATAGTCGGCTTTGAGGCTGCCGAGCTTATTCTGCACATCCGCCAGTTGATCGGGCACATACTTGACCGCATCCGGCGCAGCGTTCAGGGCCGCTTCGATATCAGAGATCATTTTCCCGGCAGGCTCCTTTTGGGGCGAGCATGCAACGAGCACGAGTGCGGCGACGCCCAGCCAGACGCGCGAAGACCAACCCAAAGAGATCATGTAAAGTCCTTTAATTACCGCTTGTTACATTTCTTTATTCAAGTAATCTCACCAAGACTCGCAGCGCGTCGGCGACGAGAGGCTCGAGCCTTGCGCATCAGTAGCGCAGTCTCTACCGAGTGCGAGCAGTTTGAAATTTCCTCATCGCCGCGAACTGATGTAGGCGCTTGCCGGTCGGCACCGACATGAATCTGGCAATCGTGTGCTCTTTTTGGGTTGCAGCGGCTGCGTGCGCGGCCCCGGGGAACGCTGTTGCGGAGGGGAAGGCTGTCGCGCAAGAGCAGTTCGTCTGCAGACTACCGGGAGCTCCGGATCGCCTGATCGGCATCTATCGTGCCCCCGACGGTCCGCAGCGCTGCCGCGTGGACTATACCCGTGAAGGAAAGACCCGTTCACCGTGGCGTGCCGGACATGAATATGCGTACTGCGTGCGCAAGGCTCTAGAGATCGTCCGCCTGCTCGAGCAGGTGCACTTCAAGTGCAGTCCGCAGACGCGCGAGCCGCCGGGGCCTGCGCCGATTGACTGATGAGGTCCCGCGAAGCGAGATCCCCGTCACTACCGCCGGCAGGCCGTTTACATATCCTATAGGCATCGCCAGAGCTTCTGGAGTGCCCATGGAAGCAAGTTCAGGCCCAATCCGTTTTTCGATTCCTCTACATTTCGACGCGCTGCTGCCCTCGCCAACTGCTCGGGCCGCACTGGTCGCGTTCGCCCTGTTCTTGCTTGATGTGCGCACCCCCAACGGACTGCTGGACGGCTTTCCCTACGTCGTCGCGATATCGATGTGCGGGTCGATTCCGCGTCCCCGGGCGGCGCTCTGCATGGCCCTTGCCTTGATGCCCGCATTGCTATTCGGCTATTTGCTCTCGCCGACGGGGGCGCCGACGTGGATGGCGGTCACCAACCGCCTGGTCGCCGCGGCCACACTCTGGGTGGTCGCGCTGTTCGTTCACCGCATCACCCGAGCGCGTGTGACGGACAGTCATTTTCTCGCCGAGCGGGAGGAGCAACTGGAGCGCGAGGCGACGATCGCCAGCGGCGACCGCAAAGGCGTCTCGCAATGGCTTCGCGATGATGTCGATCTCGAGCTGCAAGCGATGGAATGGCGCCTGAACCGCCTGCAACGCTGTGCCGATTGCGGCGACGTGCGCACCGAGTCGCTCATGCTTCGTCGGGCGATCGCCCGCGCGCGCCAAGCGATTCTTGCCGAGGCAGCGCGGCTCGGCCAACCCGCTGCGGCGCGATGGGAGCGCTCCGCGTTACTCGGCGGAGGCGCTGCCGAGCGCGAACCATGACAGGTCGGAACCCATCTTCGGATCGATCTTGAAGGCGCGCGCTGCGGCGGTCATGCGCGTGAGCGCTTGCCCAATCGGCAGCGCGGGCGCCGTCTCGCCTGGCTTGGTACGGACGAACCGCACCGGGTTGATGCGGGCGACGATGTAGTTGCGCAGATAGGGCGACTTGAAGCCCTGTTTTTGCATCGCCGCCACGAGCTTGACCACCATCGCGTCGATGGCGAGGAGCCGGGCTGCGTAGCCCTCGCGTTCGCGTAGGCTCGCGGGCAGCGTGCGGCTGCTGAACCGATCCACTTTCTTGAGAAATGAGCTATAGGCGCCGCCCGCGAAGCGCGACGCCTTCTCGTAGACTATACCTAAGGTCAAAAGCTCCGCGGATTCGAACTGCGATGAGTAGCTCGACTCCTTGGACGTGGGCTGGCGGCGCGCGAGGTCACGCGCCATGCGAATCACCTCGAGGCTGCGATCCTTGAGGTTATGCGCTTTCTCCGTGTTGAGCACGAGGATGCGGTAGGCAAGCTCGGCGTCCGGGCAGATCAACGCCGTGATGTACTTCAGACCCAAGATCTTGGCGGCCGCGAGCCGATGGCGTCCGTTAGGCGTCCAGAAGCCGCCGTCAACTCCGGGGATCACGATCAGTGGATCGAGGAAGGATCCGGCCTGCTCGATGCTATGCGCGAGTCGCTTGGTGTGAGTGGGCGATAGGTCGCGCTGAAACGGAGTCGGCTGCACGCTGCGAAAAGGCAGTGCGCCGAGGACGAGCTCACGGCCTCCAAATGGATCGCGATAGCTGCCGAGCACGACTCCGCCGGCATCGGCGATCCGCTTCAGCAGGGGTTGCAGCGGCTCGTGCGTGAGCAGGAGCGCGATGTCCTCGCGATTCAAGCCGCGGCTTTCGGCCGCCGGCTTGAGGCGTCGGCGGGAGGAGCCGGGGCGTGCGGCTTTTTTCTTCAGCGCATTCGAACGGCGAGTGGCCATAGGTCTTCCGGTGCAACGATCCAGTCAGATGATTCTAGCGCTGAGGGCCAGCAAGACCTCGGCAGGCATCGGCATGACGTCCGGCGGATCCTTCATGAAATAGGCCTCGCCGACGGTCATCGGGGCATCCGGCTCGCCGATGTACCGAGCGAACTTCTGTCCTTCATAGGCGGCAGCTGCCCAGGGTCTCGCGGCGAGCGCGTCCCCAACGGTGTACAACTGCGCGATCTTGCCGGCGAGTTCCTGGGTCAGCCCATTCTGAGGGATGCGAGCCGTCGACAGCACGACCGCGTCGATCCCTGAGAGCGTCCGTTCCTCCCCGGAAATGACATCGTAGACGGTCACCGAGTGGTCGCCGATGCTTTGGATATAAGTGTTGGTCGATATGATGACCCCGGCCGACCGCAAACGCTTCATGATGAACCGAGACTCGTGAGCATCCACAAGTCGCGCGGACATCGGGGCGAACCCAGGCGTCAAGTAGTGAACAAGAGCGCCCGCGTTGCCCAGTACTTCGGCCGTCCCCAAGCTCGTATTCAACCCTTCGGCATCCAGCAGCACGACTGTGCCGCAGGGATGGTAAGTCCCGAGAAGTATGTCCTCAGGCCGATACACAAAGCTCTGGTCGTATCCGGGTATGTCCGCATCGACGAAGTAACTGCGCCCGCCCGCACTATAGCGGGCTCCGGTGGCGACAATGACGGCATGAGGATCGGCGCGCAATATGGCCTCCGCGGCGGCCTCAGTGTCACGCCGAACCTTCACGCCCAGCCGCTCGATTTCGCGCTCCCACCATTCGATCGCCTCGCGGAAATGCTCGCGACCCGGCAGGTCCGCCCACAGCGCGAGTGCACCACCGAGTCGCGCGCGCGCCTCGAAGAGCGTGACGTCGTGTCCCTTGAGAGCGCTCACTCGCGCCGCCTCGAGCCCCGCCGGTCCGGCGCCGACGACGATAACGCCGCGTTTCGCGGGAGCTGCGCGAAAAGTGTCCACTCCCCAGAGCCGCTCGCGATAGCTCGCGGGATTGATCGTGCAGCCTTGCGCGCCGTCGGCGATCGCGGCCACGCACCAGTTGCAGGCGATGCAAATGCGACTGCGTTCCTCGCGACCCTCGTAAGCATTCTTGACGAGCTCCGGCTCGGCAATGAGCGCACGCGCTGCTCCGACCATGTCGCATACGCCGGCCGCGAGGGCGGCTTCGCCGTCGGCAACCGACGTCAGCCGGCCCAGCACGCTGAGCACCGGAACAGCGCCCGCCGCGTCGCGGACTGCCTCGACATAGGGACGGTAGAGGTGGGGTTGCAGGTACAGCGGTGGCATACCGAGATAAAACTGATTGGGCTCGATGGCGATATCGAGATCGACGAAGTCGAGCATTCCCGCAGTGCAGATTTCCTGCAGGACTTCGCGGGCGAGCTCGGTATGGTAGCCGCCCGGCAGCAATTCATCGCAGTTCAAGCGCATGCCGACGGCGAGGCGTCCCTTCGCGGCGTCATGACACGCCTCCAGGCACTCGCGCAGAAAGCGCATCCGATTCTGCAGGCTTCCGCCATATTCGTCCGTGCGCCGATTGAAGTACGGCGAGAGGAATTGCTCGATCAACGCACCGTGGGATCCATGCAACATCACGCCGTCCACTCCGGCCTCGCGAAGGTTCTCGGTCGAGCGGCGGAATGCATCGATCATCGAACGGATTTCGGCCTTATCCATGGCGTGGGTCGATACCGTTTTATTGGCCATTCCGTACTGCACTTGCGAAGGTGCAAGCGACGGAGCCGGCGGGCTCATCGGCTGCCACTGCCCATAGCTGCCCCACCAATACAAGAGTTGGCCGAAAATCCTGCCGCCGGCCTGATGCACGGTGTCTGCCATCGCACGAAACGAGGGAATATTCTCGGCGGGAAAGGGCGAGGACTGCAGGGATCTGCCGCGCGTATGCGCGGTCATGCTCGGAATGACCAGGCCGCAACCACCGCCCTGCACGCGTGCACGGAGATAGTAGGCCAAGTCGCGCGACGGCTTGGTCCCGACACTCAGCGCCGACGCATTTGGGGAGAAGTAGAAGCGGTTCGGAATCTCGACGGGCCCGAGCCTGATCGGGCTGAAGATGTGAGGATAAGCTGCGGGCGTCGTGGCTGACATCTAGAAGCGCCCGCCGTCGACGCCGATGCACTGGCCCGAGGTGAAGCTGGAGTCCTCCGATGCCAGATAGAGCGCCGCACCGAGGCATTCGCGCGTGCGACCCACCCGCCCGAGCGAAGTGCGGCCGAGCATGCCGTACGCGCGCACAGCCTCCTCGAACTCGCGAACGTTCTCGCCGGTGCAGATCAGTCCCGGCATCAACGCATTGGCGCGGATACCGCCTTTACCCCATTCCTTGGCCATGTACTGCGTGAGCAGCCACAGTGCCCCCTTGGCCATGCCGTATGCGTCATAGCCTGGCTCGGGATCCAAGCCGGTGGAGGAGATCACCGTGATGATGCTGCCGCCGCCTGCCGCCATCATCTTGGGTGCGAGCCGTCGCATCATACGCAACGGACCCCAGACGATCGTCTGCTGCTGTTCCCGCCAGACCTCGTCGGGGGTCGTCAGCAGGTCGCCCAGATGGGGGTTTGGCGGCTGACTGGAGAGCAGCACCACGTCGATCCCGCCGAAGGCATCCCAGGCCGCCTCAGCGAGTCGATCGATGTCCTCATCCTTCGCGAAATCGGCAGCCACGGCCGTGGCACGAACGCCCAGCGTGCGAATCTCCTCGGCCAGAGGCTCGAGTTTGGCTGCAGTTCGCGTCGTGAGTACGAGATCGGCGCCTGCAGCGGCGAAGGCGCGCGCCAGATCCGAACCCATGAGGCCGCCCGCGCCGGTCAGGAGCACACGCTTCGCGGTCAACCGTCCCACCGCACCTCGCTTTCGGAAATAGCCACCGTGTGCGGATACAAGCATACGCGGACCTGCGTGTCCATGGACGGCAAGGACTGCAGCGGGTAGTCTCTGGCGCCATGAGCGTTCAAGGCAAAAGTCTGAATCGAGGTCTCGATTCGCTACTCAATCCACAACAGCCGCGCGGGCTATACCGCTCCGGCGTCGGGTCGATGCCCATTTCCGCCATTCGGCGCGGCAGCATGCAACCGCGCACGCAGTTTCGCCCGCAGGCGCTCGAAGAGCTGGCCGCCTCCATCAAAGCGAAAGGGATCATCCAGCCTATTTTAGTGCGACCCGTGCCGGGGTTCCCGCACCAATTCGAGGTCGTCGCCGGCGACCGACGCTGGCAGGCCGCGCAGCTCGCCGGCCTCACCGAAATCCCCGCCATTGTCCGCGAGCTATCCGATCAGGAGGCGCTGGCCCTCGCGTTGGTGGAGAACATTCAGCGCGAGGAGTTGACGCCGACCGAGGAGGCGCGAGCGCTCGGACGGCTCATCGACGAGTTCTCCTTGACCCATCAACAAGTGGCCGAGGCGGTCGGTCGTTCGCGCGTCGCAGTCACCAACTTGATGCGGCTGCTTGAATTGCCCCAGCCCGTGATCGAGCTCGTCGATGGCCAATCGATCAGCATGGGGCATGCGCGCGCATTGCTGGGCCTTGGCGATGAAAGCGCGCGCGTCGAGATGGCGAAGCTCGTGGTCGAGCGGCAGCTGTCGGTGCGCGAGACCGAGACGCGCGTTCGCAAGGCGCAACAGCCACCGACTCCGCGGGAGCCGGCGGTGTCGGTCGTGACTGAGGTGGTGCGCAGCGCAAAGGCGCGCGTGCAACTGCATCAACGACCGGGCGGGGCCGGCAGGCTGGTGATCGATTTCGCGGACGATGCGACGCGCGATGAGCTGTTGCGGGCCATTGCCAGCGCGCTCGGAGCCTGAGCCGGGATCACACGCGCTCGAAACGAGCGACTGTCTCGACGTGTGCCGTAAAGGGAAACATGTCGAAGACCGTGAGGCCGACGAGCTGCAACGTGCGCTGTGCGGTCAGACGCCCCATGTCTTCCTGCAGCGAGTCGAGCGCGCAGCTGACGTACAGGAGCCGCTGCGGTGGGCGCGCCGCAAGCGCTTGCGCGAGCTCGGGATCCAAGCCCTTGCGCGGCGGATCGACAATGACCAAGTCCGCGCCGGCCGCAGCGTCCTGCATCGCGCCCGCAGGGCCGGGCCACAAGATGACTTTCGTGCGTTGCGCCGGCTCGAGTCCGGCGAGTCCCCGCTCCAGACCTTGCCATGCTTGCGGGCTCGACTCGTTGAATCGCAGCTCACGGACCCGTTCGATCAACGAGAGGCCGATGGCGCCCACCCCGGCATAAAATTCCGTCACGCACGAGCCCTGCGGAATTTGCTCGCGCAGGTGCTCGATGATGTGTTGCGCAACCTCGAGATTGCTCTGGCCGAATGCACCCGGGGGGTAGTGCACCGCGGCTCCGCCGAAGCGCTCGACCACCGTCGCAGGTCCGTAGCAATGCTCGAACTGCGGCCCAAGTACACTATTGGAGCGATCGCAGTGTGAATTGAACCATAAGCTGTGCAGCACGCCATTCAGCTCCTTGCGGATCAGTTCCAGGCATCCCGCCAGCGGCGCGGACGTATCCGCGTTGGCAACCAGCACCACTTGCGCGGACTGCGAGCTGCGCTCCACGACGACCTGCAGATAGCGTGCGAGGCCCAGATGCGCCTGATCCGAATAGCTCGAAATTCGCGCCTCGGCGAGCGCGCGGCGCACGACGCCCGCGACGCGGTTGATGAGCGGATGCTGCACCAGGCAGTTCGGGATATGCACCACGCGATGCGTGCCGAGCTCGAACAGCCCCACCTTCGGCGAGCCGAGCCGTCCGCGGATGGCGAGGCGCGCCCGATGTCGAAAGCCGAGGGGCGAGCCGGATACGACCACGGGCTCCGCTAAGCTCTGCCGTTGGGCGAGATCGCTGAGCGCCCGGCGCACGATCGGATCGATGCCGTGCTCACCGAGCCGTGGGCAGCCGGGGCACGGTGGCCGATGCGGACAATCCAGCATCGGCTAACCGAGCGACGCGCGCTTGGTTCGCATCGTATCCTTCCACTCGATCGACACGATCACGAGTCCGCTGCAACCGATAAGCAGCGCACCGAGCATCACAAAGCCATCCGGGACGTTGCCCCACACGGCGAATTGGATGACGAAAGCCCACACCAGGCTGGTGAACTCGAGCGGCGCGATGGTCGAGGCCGAGGCGCGGCGCAGGGCCTCGAACACCAAGAATTGAGACGTGGCGCCCGCGAGCGAGAGTGCGAGCAGCAGAGCCCAGTCCTCTGCGGACGGCATTTTCCAAACCCACGGCAGAATGAGCCCGGCGAGCACGAAGAAGCCGAGATTGGTCATGAGCATGTTGACGCTGGTCGGCTCGGAGAGCTTGGTCAGGCGGATCAATATCGTCGAGACCGACCATAGAGCCGCGGCGCATAGCGCCAGCAGAACCGGTCCAGAGGCGCTGACTCCGGGGCGGCAAGCGATCACCACACCCACGAAGCCCACCGACACCGCCACCCAGCGACCCGTGCTCACCTGTTCCCGCAGCACCGGGCCGGCCATCATAGCGACCAGAATGGGCGATCCGAAGTAAATGGTCACCATCTCGCCGAGCGCGAGCGAGCGGGCCGCCGAGTAATAAAGCGCCCAAGCGGCGACGATGATCAGAGCTCGCAGCGTGAGGAGCGAGCGGACGGGTGATCGGTACGCGCGCGGCAGGGGAGCCACGCCGTTGAGCGCAAATACAATGAGCAAGATGATGCTGCTGCGCACGAACATGATCTCCCACACGGAGAGGTCGCGGACGAGCAGCTTTGCCAGAGCGTCGTGTACCGGAAATACGAAGAAGCCGGCCAAACCGAGTGCAACGCCGTGCAGACTCGAGTTCGAGAAGAGTGGGCCGGTGCGGCACCGGCGTCCGGCATCAAGCGCTCTCGGCAAGTACGAGCGGCCGTTCTACGGCTTCGCGCAGCACGCGCGCCTGGAACTTCTCGACGCGCTCGACGGCGCTGCGAATATCCGCGGAGTCATTGCGCAGGCTCCGCGGCGCCGTGGCCTTGTCGTTTCGCAGACGCTTGGCATGAGGCGTCTTTGCATCGATCCAATCCAACGTCGCACTGCTCATTACATCGCTCCAAGATCGATCAAGCGGACAACCGCGCCGTGAGGATCTCACCGCACATGGCGGCTGCTGCGCGTGCGGCACTCGCCGCACCCATGAATTCTGGCACGCTCGCGCTGTCGGAGTCAAAATTGAGGATACCGATCAAAGGATTGAACACGTCCTCGCGCGCGGCGGAGAATCGCGCCGGGTCGAATATCGGCACTGACAGGATGGTCGACAAGGTGGGCCGTACGAGTGCCTGCTGATACTTCGATAGGCCGGGAATCGGCGATCGGGTGCGCAGGTACGTGCCCACATCGAGCACCACCAAATCGTGCCTGAGCCAACACTCTCCGCACGCGCTCACGTCGAGCTCGAACTCGAGCCGGTCATCGGCGTCGTCGTCCATGTTGTGGCCGGCGACGATTTTCAGCGTCTCTCGCGAAGTGAGCAGCGCGAGATTGGTGCGCAACTGACGGTGGAATCCGCTGTGGTTGAGGAACAGTTCCGTGGCCTCCTTCAACATCATGGCGAGCACTCGCGGGTCGCGGGGAGCGAGGTCCTTGAGCAGCTTGTAGCCTGCTTGCTGCTTCGCGCTCTCATAGAGCGCTTGCTTGTGCGACGGCGACAGATCGAAATCGTAAGTCGACACGTTCACCTCGAGCGGAAAGGTGTAGAGGTCGTCGATGCCGCGCGCGTGAATCTCGACGTTGGCATTCAACGCGGTCTCGAGCAGCGAGCGCGCGAACCGCAGCGGCGAGGTCCGCTGGTCGTGCGGCGCGTCGGCACGCTCGAGGAGACGAAAGCCGATGATCGGGGTGGGGTCGGCACGGCGGCGGCGGCGCGCATCGTCGAAAATCCAAACCGGAAAGTTTGCGACCAGACCGCCGTCCACCAGCGTGCGCTCCTCGCCGTCCAAGGTGAGCCGCACGGGCCGGAAAAAGAACGGCAAGCCGATGGAGGCAGCGACGGCCTTCGCCACGGCGATGTCGGGCGTCCTTTCCCGGCTGAAGACGACCGGCGCTTGCCGGTCGATGTCGCTCGCGATAATGCGCAGTGGAGGGACGATGCTCGGATCGAGATCTTTGAACAAAAGACGGGGCTGATCGGCGGGAATGCAAACCTTGCCGGCGCGCAGCCAGCGATCGATCGCGTCCTCGACCGGAGCGGTGTCGAAGAAGCCATGGTCCACCAGCAAACGACTGAGCGGAGCACGCCATTTGCGATAGAAGAGCGGCGCGGTAAGCCACGCGCGCAGAAGCGAGCCGCCTTCCAGCGTTCCCATAAGGGAATCGGCGAATCGCTGCCACTCGTGCCAGCGTCCCGGACCGAACAGATCGGTGAGGTCGCCGGCCAGGAGTCCGGTCTGGGTGATGGGATCGTAAACCTGCTTGGGCGCGTAGCCGACGGCAATCAGCGCGGCGACGATCGCGCCAGCGGAAGCCCCCGCAACCCCCACGAACTGCACGCCCAACTCTTGAGCTACCGCAATGGCGCCCACGTGTGCGAGACCCTTGGCCCCGCCGCCCTCAAAAATTCCGAATACTTGCACGCAGTCTTTCCTCGGCTAGCCGTATCACCAGGGGGATCCGCAAGGTGCGTTGGCGCCGCCCGCGGGCGGGGCCGATGGCGGCTGCCGCGGATGTTGTCGGGGTAGCCGTCGAGAAATCAGTTTAGCGTATACCTGGTTTTTTGTACAGGTATAATAATATTCGCAATATCAATCAGATCCACCGCATATCTTATCTTATTTATATGCCAAGCATGACGCGCTCAAAAGTGCGCCTCGAGAGTCGTCGGCTCTGCACCTCGATACAGCTTGAGGCGCGCGATCGAGTGCGTAGCGTTCGCCGCAACGGCCGCTTGCAACTCGCTAGGCGAGTGAATCGGGCGACCCTCGAACTCATAGATGATGTCGCCGGTGATGACTCCCGCCTTTTGGGCGATTGACCCGGGGCTCACGCTGACCACGAGCACGCCCGCGCGATTGGGCGCCTCGGCGCTCGGCGCCACGGGGAGCCCACTGATGCCGAAATCCAAACGGGCAGGCGGTGGCGGCGGGGGAGACGCTTGGTCCGCCGTGGGGTTTTGCACGTAGTTGTCGACTTTCGCGAGCAGCCCAGCCACCTCCGCGTTCGATAGCGCGCCGCGGTAGTCGGCTCCGCCCTTTGCGAGGATCCGAAAGCGCCACAGTCCAGGTTTGCCCGGAACATAGCCCTGGGCGATATGACGAAGCAGCGCTTCGTCGAGGGCAACCGCGAGAGAATCGGTGTAGGTACACTCGCCGGTCGGGCAATTGATCACTTGGCGCTTTACCACCTTGACCGGCACCGTCTGGAGTTGCTCGAGTCCGCGAAACTCCGCCGTCTGGTAGGAGCGCGAGGCGCCACGATAGGTCAATGACACGTCCATCTCGTAAGACGCTCGCCCCGAGTCGCGATCGATGCGCGCCACCAGAAATTCGTCGTGCCACACCTCGCCCATGAGTCCACTGCGCTCGACAAAGCCGCGCTCCGTGCTGATCAGGGTCGCGTGCGCTTCCTGCGTGACGGAGGCGGTCTGTGTGAAATGCTCGGCGCCAAGCGATAGCAGGTCCGGATCCTTGGCGGCCGCCGCGTAGCTGACAAGCGTGCCCGTGATGAGGGCCGCTGCGGCGTATGTCGAATGTCTTCTCATGGCTTGCGCGTGTCCCTGGTGGCCGGAATTCGATGATATTAGCCGCGAGCCGCGGCGAGATCGATCTCTAATGTGGCACAGGCGCTTCCCAGTCGAGCGGTTGGGCGAATGGGGGAAAGTCTGACTGCGGCAGAGGCGCCGCTCCGACGGCGAGTGCGTTGCCGCTGCGCTAATGTCGTTTCCCAGCCGACACGACAACAAAAGGACTCCACATGACCTCACGAAATGCGCTGCTAGCGGCCGCCGCTCTGGCGTTGCTCGCCGCCGCGGCCGATGCTCAGAATTCGACTCCCGCGCCGGACAACTCCAAGGCCAATGCCGACAGCATGAATTCGACGGACAGCACCAGCACCGCGCAAGGGCAGAGCAATAGCTCCGCGGACATCGCCCTCGTTCAGCAAATCCGCAAGAGTGTGATCGCCGACAAATCATTGTCGACTTACGCTCACAACGTGAAAATCGTGGCGCTGAATGGCGCGGTGACGCTGAACGGGGTGGTGCGTGACGATCGCGAGAGAAACGCCATTGAGACGAAGGCGCAGGCGGCTGCCGGAAAGGGCAATGTAACGAACGATCTGACCATCGCGCCCCCGAAATAGCCTTGTCGGCGCCCTGGGGACAGCCGCGCTCAGCGAGCGCCCGATTGCTCGAGCGCCGCGGCGATGGCAGAGCGAGAGTTCGCCAATGCGACCTGCAGCGGCGTCGTGCCACTTGTGTCCGCGGCATTCGGATCCGCTCCGGCGGCCAGCAAGGTATTCACGGCCTCCTTTTGACCTTGCAGCACTGCGAGCATGAGGGCAGTTCGTCCGCTCGCATCGCGTGCGTCGATGTTCGGCGGATCAGCAAGGAGCCGTCGGAGCGCAGACACATCCCCGCGTCGCGCCGCGTCGCGCAGCGCCGCTGATGGGTCCGCGATGGCCGATGGACTCGCTATGGATGCCCCGCGCGATGCAGAGCGTGATGGCGAGAGGGCTCGGGGGGACGCGAGGCTGTCTCGCGCCGGCCCAGGCAGCGGCTGTGCATCGGCTTCGCGTTGCGGCGGGGCGGAGACCTCGGGCTGGAGAGCCGGCGGTGGCCGGGCCGGCATCAGAAAGTGCGGGGCCAGCAAAAGCCCCGTGAGAGCGGCAGCGGCTGCGAGACCGCCATAAGCTGCGGCGCGCCATCGCGGTCTCCTCGCATTCTGCCCGTCTACCGCTGTGGAATTTCGCTGGGTTGGGGCCTGCGCGGCGAGCGCCGCGGCGTGTCGCAGCACCGCGCGGCGCACGGCCTCGCTGGGACTGCTCTGATCGCGATCGGACAAGCGCCGGTATTGTTCGTCGGCCTCCTTGGGGCCTTCGTTCGGTGTTGGAATCTCTCTCATGCATGTTCCTGAAGCAAATCACGTAGCTTCATCCGCGCGTAGCGCAAGCGGCTCTTGGCTGTCTCAAAGCTCACGCCGGCAATCGCCGCGATCTCCTCGACGCCGAGCCCGGCCTCGATATGCATCAGAAACGCATCGCGCTGCTCGGCCGGGAGTTGGGCAAGAGCTCGGGCGAGGGCGCTCGATTGTTCGGAAGCGACCGCTGCGGCGAGGGGTCCGGAACTCGGTGCGGTGCTGAGCTGCATGACCACGGCGCCGGCCTCGTAGCCGAGCGACTCAAGACTCGTCTGTGGGCGTTGGGTCCGTGTCCAGTCGATGATGCGATTGCGCGCAATGGTGAATAGCCAAGTCGTGAAGCGCGCCGTGGGATGATATCGGGGCGCCTCTCGGGCCACGGAAAACCAAACCTCTTGCATGAGCTCGTCAGCAGTCGCCCGATTGCCTACGTTGCGTTCGATGTAGCGCCATGTGCGCATTTCGTGCCGACGGTAAAGACACTCGAATGCCGCGGCATCGCCGTGGGCATATCGACCCATCAACACCTCGTCCGGCTCGGAGGCTTCGATCATCTCACCCCATTATGGCATTCCTCCTCATCCCGGCGGGTCCGGCACGTAGCTGAACGCCGGGGCTGCCGGGAAGGGGTTAGCCGTCGGCGGCAGCGGGCGCTCCCGCCGGATCACTCCCATCGCCAGCAAGTTGTCGAGGCTGTCGTAGCGGATGCGGATGACTTCATTCGGCTGGGACTGCAGCCTCGCAAACTCCGTGTGATTGACATAGGAGTACTCACGTTCGCCGTGGCCGGTGCCGAGTTTCGGCTCGGTTTCCCGGCGAGGTGCTGCGGCCAGAGGCGCAGGGGCCTGTGGCGCCGCAAGTGCGTCCGAGCGGTCACTCCATGCTTGGCGCGGGCGCTCGCGATACAGCGCGATGCCGATGACGCCGACGTTCGCGGGGCGGCCCGTGCGCTCCGCATACGAGTTGGGCGATTCTGTGAAGGTAAACGCCGCTACTTCTGCATCGCTCTTGCGCCACCCGGTGACTTGGTAGCGCTCGCCCGGCTCGAAAACATAGCCGGCTTGATCCCAGGCGGCGGTTTCCCCCGATAGGACGTTCACACCGTCCACCGAGGTCACCGCCAGCAGGCGTTCCGCGAGCCGGTTGCGAATCTCAATCGAGTATTTCGCGTTGGGGCGCCCTGCGACCCAATACTCGCCGCGATAATAATGTGGGCTCAGGGCGACGCCCGTGTCTCGATCGATGACGGCGATCTGAGCGAGGCCTCCCAGAGGTTGTGCCTGAGCTTCGACAGCAAGGGCCAATCCGATCGTTGCGAACAAGAATCCAAATTTCATAGCGGCTCCTTTTTGAGCGGTCATGACCTGAAACGATGCAGACGGGGAAACGGGGTTAGCGCGCGCGCTAAAATGTCGAACCAGGCGGTAATCGATGCATGATGCTTGCGTGGCTCAGTGCGCTGCCTTGTCCGTAAACGCAACCTGACTTAACTGTTCCGGGGTGCCAGTTGCGGCTGCGGATACGGTGTTCTATCGTCAATCAACGACCGCACCAGGAATTGTCATGCGCGAGCCTACCCAAGTCGATCGATTTTGCCAGGCGCGCGACGACAGTCCCTACTGGAACGAAAGCTGTTGGTTTTCTTTCTCGATTCCCGAGCGAGCCATCCACGGCATGGTCTATTACTTCTTCCGTCCCAACATGAAGCTGATGATGGGCGGCCCGATCTTGTGGGATGGATCGGGAGCTCATAGCTGGGATTGCCTCTATTTCGATTGGCATCACTTGCAGCCGATCCCGCCGAACGCGGAAAAATTCGACTTCACTGCGAGCAATTCGCTGGATGTCAAAGTCATCGAGCCGCTGAGGCAATATCGGCTGCGCTACGATGCCAACGGCTTCAAGTTGGATCTTCTCTGGACCGCCATCGAGGAACCGCATCATTTCCTCGGCATGGAGATCGAGGCCACCGGCGCGTCGGCCGACAATCGCATGCATCTCGAGCAACGCGGGCGCGTGCAGGGCCGGATCGAACACAACGGCGAAGCTCTTGACGTCGACAGCTTCGCCTTGCGTGATACCTCCTGGGGCCGACGGCAGACTGACAGCGTGAAGCGAGGCAGCTACTTCTGGGCCATCCAGTCGGAGGAGACCGCATTTCATGCGCAGACCATGGGCGAAGGCGACACCCAACGCGTCGTCGGCGGCTTCCTGACGCTGGGCGGCAAGACAGCCACGCTTGCCGGCGGCGAGCGCGTCGTCACTAAAATGGGCGACCTAACCCCGCACACCTTTCGGGTCGCGTTGCAAGACCGGCTCGGGCGTACTGCCGAGATTACCGCCACGACCAAAAGCCACCTGATGTTCAATGGTTTCCCGCGCTGCCAGGTGGTTTGGTCGCTGCTCGAAGCGGATTTCGGGGGACGTCTCAAGGGCTGGGGTGACATTCAAGAGTTCCAGCCAATGGAACAGTTCCGCCGGATGGTGCGCGGCGACGCCACGGGCTACGGGGAGCGGTCATGAGCGGCCAAATCGTGTTGATTTCGGGCTCGTCCGGAGCGGGCAAGACGACCACGTGCGGCACGTTCGCGCGGCGCGCCGAACAGGCGTACTTGATGTTTGGGATGGATCTGCTCGTCGGCACGCTTTTTCCAGGCAAGTACACGATATTCGGCGACAAGAAGGACGAAGGCTATTACGGGACGGGGTGGGGACCGGTCGGCTGGAAGGCGATCGAAGCCATGCACGAGATGATCGCTGCCGCCGCCCGCAGCGGACAGAACATGGTGGTCGACCATTTGATGTTCATCGATCCACCGATCCTGCAGGATTGTATCTGGCGCATGGCGGACGTCCCTGTGTTGTTCGTCAATTTGAAGCCCTCGCGGGAAGTCCTCGAGAAGCGCATCACTGAGCGGAAGATCGAACTGCCGCCGCCGATGATCGAAGCGATAGGCGGTCCCGATGGGGTCAAGAAGCTCGGCGAAACGCTGCGCGCCATGACGCCTTGGTACTACGAACGCGCCTACCAAAACGATTGCGCGGACCTCGAGCTGGACTCGGCGGCGCTCAAGACCGACGAGCTGTGCGCACGGATCGAAGCGCGTCTCGCGCAGGGTCCAGGCACGGCGTTTGTCGAATTGCGCAAGAAGCATCCGCCACCAAATCGCTAAGCCCTCGGTCGCGCCGACCGCAGGCCGCGATAGGAGTCCGCGACCACCCAGCCCGCGGCCGTCAGCGCCCAGGAAAGGATGGTCTCGCTCCATTGGGAGGGGTCTTTGGAACCGGCCGCCACGATGGGTACCCACACCAGCAGCGTGAGCATGCCCATCTCCACCGCCGACAAGGTGGCCGCCCAACGTGCACACACATTGAGGGTCACCGCGACACCGGCCGCGAGGTAGGCAGCGCCGCTGAAATAGGCCCAAAACGTATGGCCCGGCAGCCACGCAGGCACCAGCGGTGCGGTTAAATTGAGGTAGACGAAATGCGAGAGACCGAAGGCAACCAACGCAAGGCCATAGAGCATCCTCGCGAGGCGCACGCCGTTCTCGCCTACGGCAAAACCGAGGCGCTGCTTGTCGGCGTCAGCGGCGAACCCGGCATACAGCACCCAGGCGCCCGCCACCATCACCGCGGTCTCGCCACAGGCTTGATACGACCCCTCTACAAGCGGGCCGGTGACGATGAAGCGCGCCTTGAACACCAGCAACCAGAGCAGCAGATAAACGAACAGCACGCGGGCGGCGGTGACGGCCGTGCGTCGCCAGAATAAGCCCAGGCCACAGCCCAGAGAGATGACTGCGCAGAAATATGCGAGCGCCTCGCGTGCGGGCAGAACCTTCGGCACCGAGTCCCATATGGGGGCGAAATTGCCTGGGATCAGGCCGAGGATGCCGAGGGCGATCATGGTCGCCGCGAAGACCCCGTGACCCACGCTCGCTACGCGCATCGACCTCTCCCGGTTTTGAGTGGCGGTTCCGCCCCAAGTCCGCGGCCAATTGTAATGACGTTTTCGGGCTGTCGCTTCGGTAAACTGGCGGCGGTTGAGCGAGCGCATCCGAAACAATCGAGGGGAAACCATGACTTTGCAAGATTGGATACAAGACGGCATCGGCGTCGCCGGCCTCGTGATATCGATCGTCGCGCTGCTAAGGTCGCGCACCGCGAATGCAGAGTCTGCCCGTGCTCGCCAACTCGTCACTGAGCTCACCGCGCATCCCGCTGTCCGGGCGCTCCTCGCCGGCGCGGGTGCGGGTGGTGGAAGATGAGCGCAATTCCACTGCAACACGGCATCTTCATGGCGCCGTACCACGATATCGATGAGAGTCCGACGATCGCCCTGCGCCGCGATATTCAGCTTGTCCAGCACTTGGATGGCCTCGGTTTCAGCGAGGCCTGGTTCGGCGAGCATCATTCGACGGGCTGGGAAGTGATCGGCTCGCCGGAGCTCATGATCGCCGCAGCCGCCGAGAACACCCAAAAAATCAGACTGGGCACGGGAGTCGTCTCGCTGCCGTTCCACAACCCGCTGATGGTTGCGAACCGGATCATCCAACTCGATCACATGACCATGGGGCGGGTGATGTTTGGCGTGGGGCCGGGCCTGCTACCGACCGACGCCAGTATGCTGGGCATCGACATCAAGTCGCAGCGTGACATGATGGTCGAGGCTCTCGAGGTCATCCTGCCGCTGCTGCGCGGCGAAGAGGTCACGCATAAATCGTCCTGGTTTAACTTGAATCGGGCGCGGGCGCACCTTTTGCCCTACACCCTCCCTCATCCCGAAGTGGCTGTGGCGAGCGCCATCACGCCCAGCGGCGGCATGCTGGCCGGCCGTTTGGGACTCGGAATGCTGTGCGTGGCGGCAACCGAGACCGCGGGATTTGACGTGCTCGGCGAGAACTGGAAAGTCGCCAAGGAGGTCGCCGCCGAGCACGGTCGCACGATGGACCCGCGCCGCTTGCGGCTCGTGGCGCCGATGCATATCGCCGAGACGCGCGAGCAAGCCCGCGCCGATGTCGCACGCGGGCTCGCGCGATGGTGCGAGTACTTCGATCGCGTGGCTCCGAAAGGCATGGGCGGGCTGCTGGACCGGGGGGATCCGGTGGATCTTTTGATCAATGCAGGTCGCGCCGCCATCGGTACCCCCGCGGACGCCATCGCCATGATCGAGAAGCTGCAAGAAAAGCAGGGGGAGTTCGGCGTCATGCTGCTGCAGGCCCACAACTGGGCCGGATGGGAGCAAACCAAGCAATCCTACGAGCTCTATGCGCGCTTCGTCATGCCGCACTTTACGGGGACAAATCGCAATCGCATTTCCTCATATAACAGCGTGCGCAAGGACTTCGAGACACTGCAAGAGGAACGTCAAAAAGGTGTCGATCTCGCTTTCGCGAAGTGGAGCGATCGCTCCAAGCATCGGCCGTAGGCGCCATGGCTGCTCTGACCGACTCGCCCGTCCTTGTTTTCATACTTTCCATGCTGTTGTTGTCGGCTTCGGCGTGGGTTGGCGGTCATGTTCTGCGCGGCGATCGTGAGCTCAGCGACGAGTCGCGCGAGATGTTCGGCGTTGTGCGCGCCGCCTCGCTGACGCTTCTCGGGCTCATCATCGGATTCAGTTTTTCCATGGCACTCAGCCGCTACGATCAAAGGAAAAACTACGAAGAAGCCGAAGCCAATGCAATCGGCACGGAATACCTCAGACTCGATATGCTGTCGGCGGATGCGGCCTCGACGGCGCGCGGACTGTTACGCGCCTACACCGTGCAGCGAATAGCGTTTTACACCACGCCAAGCGCAAGCGGGTTGGCTCAAGTCGATAAAGAAACATCGCGCCTGGAGCGACAATTATGGACCGCGGTGCAAGCTGGGGCTCTGTCGCAGCCGGATGCCTTGAGGGGGCTCGCGGTTGCGGGAATGAATGACGTCCTTAACTCGCAGGGCTACACCCAAGCCTCATGGTGGAATCGAATCCCGTCCGCCGCTTGGGCGTTCATGGTGCTGATCGCAATGCTGTGTAACACCATGGTCGGTTACAGCGGCGGGCGCGGGCGGTCGCGCAGCGCGACGCTCTTCATACTCCCACTCATCGTCGCGATTTCCCTGTTCCTGATTGCCGATATCGACAGTCCACGTGCCGGGATCATCCATGTGGCCCCGCAGAATCTCGTTATCCTCAACGCGTCGTTCTAGATTGCGAGCCTTGCGCACGCGAAATTCAGGCATCTTTGTCCAAATAACGGCGCCCAGATAAAAGACGCTCGGTAGGCCATCGGGCACGATGCTGCTACCGCGCCGATAGCAACCTCGGCGGACGTGTCGGAGAATCCTATGACGCAAGGGCTATTGGTGGTCGGACTACTCTTTGGACTCGGGTTCTTGATGGTGGTGGGGGTACACAGCGCGATGCGCGACCTTCTCGGGCGGCAACTGTATCCTCGTCATCTCTATTCAGATGAGGGAAATGATTCGGAGTGATTCATCGGCGGATCATTGTTTTCATCAGATGCTCGAGCGCCGCGTCCGGGTCGGCGCATTGACCCGTATGCACCGGCGAAGTTTGTACGACGGTGCTTTTAGGCGATACCAGCCAGTGAAATCGTTCGCGCGCCGAGAGATTGCCGATGGGACCCGCATTCGCGCCGCCCGCGCAGATCAAAGGAATGGTGGCTAATGCCTCGCGGACGACCTCCAGATCCGCGCTGCGATCGAGCGCCAGCAAAGCGGTTTCATCGAGCTCGATAGCCGCCTTTAGTATCCTCTCGACGTCGCAGGACATGATGATTCCGGCGTTGACGAATTCGCCGCGCTCGACGCGCGGGACGACGCGCACGATCGCATAGTCATAGGTTCGAAGTGCGCGCACGAATCGCCTCCTGGACGAACACCGGGGAAGATTGCAGCCGCAACATGAAATAGTTCAGATATGCCTCGCGCTGCCCGCGGGTGCCAGCAAACCCCGGGTCATCGGGTAGCCACGACTCGGGAATCGATTGCACGATGCTTGCAAGCCTCTCCGGCGTGAGTCGCACTGCCATCTGCGCATCGACGTCGGCGAGGGCGGTTGCGTACCTGAGCAGCACGTGGTCCTTGATCAACGCGAACGGGTCCAGCGCGTGACGATCGTCGCGATTCCACGCATGATGAAAATATAGGGCCGCGCCGTGGTCGATGAGCCACAGTTGGCGGTGCCACATGAGCATGTTGACGTTGCGTACGGTGCGGTCCACGTTGCACACGAACGCATCAAACCAAACGATGGACGAAGCCAAGCGTGCGTCAGGCGCCGCCACCAACGGGTCGAAGGTGACCGAACCCGGCAGATAGTCCAAGGCGATGTTTAAACCCGCGCTCGCGCGGATGAGGCTTTGTATTTCGGGATCGGGCTCGGTGCGCGCCAATTCGGCGGGGAGCTCGACGAAGACTATTTCCGGTATTGGCAGCCCCGCCAGTCGTCCGATCTCGCCGGCAAGCAATTCGGCGATCAGCGCTTTTGAGCCCTGACCGGCACCGCGAAACTTGAGCACATACATCCCGTCGTCGTCGGCTTCGATGATTGCCGGCAGCGATCCACCCTCGCGCAGCGGCGTCACATAACGGCTTGCGACAACGGTTCTGATCTCAGCCATGGACCTAAGCTTACCGGTTCGGACGGCGGGTGTGGATTCCTAATTGATGCATAATAAAAGGTATGACCCCGAATCCACCGGTCACTATTTCTCCCCTACGCGCCGAGCATCGCGACGCCTGGATGCCGTTATGGCGCGGTTATCAGAGTTTCTACGAGACCGACATCCCGGCAGCGGTTTCCGCAGTGACCTGGACACGCCTGCTCGATGCCTCAGAGCCCATGGATGGCGCACTGGCCTGGCGTGACTCGGCGGCGATCGGTCTCGTCCACTTCATTCAACATCGCTCCTGCTGGACTACTGGAAATTACTGCTATCTTCAGGATCTGTTTGTGGCGCCAGGTTTGCGCGGTGGGGGAATAGGCCGGATGCTGATTGAATACGTGTACGAGAAGGCGATGGCGAGCGGCTGTTCGCGGGTCTACTGGCTCACCCACGAGACGAATACGAGCGCCATGCAACTCTACGGACGAATCGCCGAACGCTCGGGCTTCATTCAGTACCGACACCTGTTCAAGTCGTGATCGATTGATCACTGGGTCGACGGCAGGCCTCAATAGGTCCTATCATTCCGGCTCGAAGATCGAAGCGCGGGGATGATCCTATGAGGCATTTTGTCGTTGCAGTAATCGCCGGTGCCACGGTTCTCGGTGGCTTGTGCATGGCTGCAGCGGTCGAACAGCAAACGGATCCGGCGACCTTGGCGACACTCGCACGGATTCGTATCGCGGCGACGGAGAGTGATTGGGCCTGGCGACAATTGACGCGCTTGACGGACGAAATTGGACCCCGTCTTTCCGGATCCCCCGGGCATGCCGCTGCGATCGCTCAGGTGGCCGCCGCCATGCGCGAGCTGGGCGCTCGCGTCACATTGCAGCCTGCCAAGGTGCCCCACTGGGTGCGGGGCGAGGAGCGGGCGGAGCTTACGCACTATCCGAACCGGCCCGACGGCCTCACCCAGCAACTTCACTTGACAGCGCTGGGAGGATCGTCGGCGACGCCTCCGTCTGGGCTCGAGGCGGCCGTGATCGTGGTTCGGGATTTCGATGAACTGAAGGTACACGCTGCGGAAGTTCGCGGCAAGATCGTGCTCTTCGAGTCGCGCTTCGATCAGCGCCTCGCGGATAACGGCCACGCCGGGGCGGCGTACGAACAAGCGGGAGAGTATCGCTTCCGCGGACCGTCAGAAGCCGCGGCACTCGGTGCTGTCGCCGCACTGGTACGCTCTATTGGTGGTGCCGATTACCGCTTGCCGCACACCGGTGCGACGCGGTGGAAGGCCCAACAGGCGCCGATCCCGGCAGCAGCTCTGGCGGCTGAAGATGCCGACCTCATCGTACGCCTCGCCCGGGTGGGGCAGGTAAGCATGAGGCTTTTGCTGACGCCCCAGACATTGCCCGATGCGGATAGCGACAACGTGATTGCCGACTGGCCGGGTACGGATCGACCCGATGAATACATCGTGGTGTCGGGGCACCTCGATTCGTGGGATCTTGGAACCGGCGCGACCGACGACGGTGTCGGGGTGATGGGCGCGGCCGGCGTGATCCAGGTGCTACAGCAGTTGAAGCTGCACCCGCGACGGAGTATCCGCTTCATCGCTTGGACCAATGAAGAGAATGGTGGGCGTGGCGCGCAGGCCTATTTCGACTCTGTCAGCGCCAAGCTGAATACGCAATGTGCGGCGATCGAAAGCGACGATGGGGCGGGGCGCTCTCTCGGCGTGGCAGCGGCCGTGACAAAAGACTCGCTTGCCGGGCTCCGGGCGGTCGCCGCAGCGCTCGCGCCGTTGGGGGCGACAATCATCGAACCTCGCGAAGGCGAAGTCGGCGCCGATATCGAGCCGCTACAAACTGCCGGTGTGCCCGGATTTGCGCCTTTGGTCGATTCGCGCCACTACTTTGACTACCACCATACGGCCGCAGACACCCTCGATAAGGTGGATCCGTCGAACTTTACCTCGCAGATCGCCACCATGGCGGTTTTGGCCTATTACCTCGCCGATCTTCCCGAGTGTCTGCCGCGAGTTCCAGTGGTGCGGTGAAGCCGAGGCGGACGCGTAGCCGTACACGGACAGGAGTGCAGGGCCAAGCGTTGGCGGGAGGGCTGCATTGGTGCAGTATAGGTTCCTATAGGGGAAAGACATTTATGAGTGCAATTGCGGATCGCAGGGCAGGGCAAGGCGCGAGATGGGTCGAGGTGCCTCCCGGAGCATTGCGAGGCCGGGGACTCGCGCCCTATGATTTCAATGCGAGCGCAAACTTGGTCGACTGGGTTGAGAGCATGGACGACGCGGCGTCCGTACATCTGACACCCTACTGCAGCGACTTCGTGATCGATGTGGTTGAGATCAAGCCGAACGCGGTCCATACGCCGAGCAAGCCGGGAGACGAGTTCCTGCTCGTCGTCAACGGCGTGCTTCGTTTATTGACTGACTCTACAAAAGTCGAGCAGGTGTTCAGGGCGGGCGATATGTTGATGATTCCCGCGGGCTGGCACGGAATCTACCGCATGGAAGCCGACGTCGGCTGGTTTCGCGAGGTTGCGATTACCCCTGGCGACTACTTCGTTGCCTCTCTCATCCCGCCGCCGAATGACCGTTCGCCTTATCCGCTGAAGCTGCCCCGTGCGAGCGGCAGGCACGAGGTATTCAAAGGTAGGTACGTGCTCGAAGCCGAAAATATCGAGCACGCCGACTTTAGGTCCGTGACATCGTCGGCGGACCAAGTCATTCAGGTGCTGGCGGGGACGCTGACCCTCACGAGCGACGGCGAAAGCGCATCTTTTGGTCCGGGAAGCATCGTGGTCCTGCCCAGAGGGTTCGTTGGAACGGCGGAAACTGTTGCGGGATATCGGGCGCTCAATGCACGCTGGCTAGGCGCGCCGCCCCAAAAAGCCTCGCGAGTATGATGGCCACTCAAACGACAGGCGGAGCGCTGGGCGCCCCGGACACTCTCGGATACGACCATTGAACGGAGGAGTACATGAGCGACTACAAAGGAAAGTGCTTCTGCGGGGCGGTTGAATTTACCGTCAGCGGCGCACCGGCGGCGATGGGTTATTGTCATTGCGAATCCTGTCGTCACTGGTCCGCGGGTCCGGTGAATGCCTTCACGTTGTGGGACCCGAGCGCGCTAAAGATCACCAAGGGCGCGGAGAATGTCGGTTCTTATAACAAGACGGCGAATAGCTCTCGCAAATGGTGCAAGATCTGCGGCGGACATTTGTTCACGGATCATCCCTCGATGAAGCTCGTGGACGTCTATGCGGCGATGCTGCCGACACTCGCGTTCAAGCCCGCGCTGCACGTGTCCTACGGCGAGAAGGTGTTAAGCATCAAGGACGGCTTGCCGAAGCAAAAGGATTTCCCCAAAGAGATGGGCGGCTCCGGAGTATTGCTGACGGAATGAGAGGCTCAAGCGCTAATCGATCAAGCGCTTGAGGGCGCGTGCCGTTTTCGATCGCAGCTCCTGCACACTCAGAGTGCCGTCGTGGTCGACGTCAGCTTTGTTGAACAGCTTCTCTACAAGAGCCAGATATTCATCCTTGGTGAGAGTGCCGTCATTATCCGGATCGGCCTTCTTGAACATCTTGGCGCCGATGACGCCTTTCACCTCGTTGCTGTCGAGAGTCTGATCAGCATCCTTGTTGAGCTTGTCGAAATGCGCGCTGGCAGCGGCCTTGACCTCGGCGAGATCAAGCGTCTGGTCATTATCCTTGTCGTTTTTCGCGACGACCGCCGAGGCGGAGGTTTGCGCCGACGCGGTGCTCGATACCGTTTCGAGGCTCAGGACGGCGCAGAAAAGCAACGCCCCGATGATGATCGACTGAGTTCGCATGGTTAAATCCCCCTCGAAAAACGTATAGATCGTGATGCAAGAAAAGCTGGCGTCGGCCGATTGCCGGATACGACGAGGTTAGCGGAGTTTCCATCGCACATTCACTGCACGCGCAGCGGGCCGTCGGAGAACTGAGAGCGCCTTTTCGATGTCGTGTCATTGACGCCGGATATATCATGAGATATAGTTTGCGACATGTTTGGAGTAGGTAAGCGTCATCGCCACGGGCATCGCTCGGGCGGTGGATTTCAAGGTGTCGAGCCGGGCATGCGGGCGACCAAAATGCTCGCCTCGGGCGATTTGCAACTCATCATGTTGCTGCTCTTGAGCGAGCGACCCCGTTATGGGTACGAGGTCATCAAGGCGCTCGAGGAACAGTCGTGTGGCATCTACACGCCCAGCCCCGGGATGGTCTACCCGGCGCTTACGTACCTTGACGAGGTGGGGTTTGCCACCGCCTCGTCGGAAGGCAGCAAGAAGCTATACACGCTTACCGACGAAGGAAAGGCACATCTGTCGGGAAACGCAGAGGCGGCCGGAGAAGTCTGGCAGCACTTGGCGCGCGTCGGTCGCAAGCTCGCCCACTTCCAAAGGCAAATTGCGGAGGACGAGGACGTAGCCGACCACTTCGCCCGTGATCCGCGGGATCGGAATCGACGTGAGTGGCGGGAGATGAAGGCAGAGTTTCGCGAGGTACGCGATGACCTCAAAGCGGCCATTCACGAGAAGCTCGATTCGTCCCTCCAGGAAAAAATGAGAATTCTTGGGATTCTACGCCGCGCGGTAAACGACATTCGGGGTAAGACATGAAGTCTCGAGCGGAGGTCGGCTTTTCGCGTTACCAGAAGTTCGTTGCGGCCTTGCTGGCTTTCCTGAATTTCACGGTCATTCTGGATTTCATGATCCTTTCGCCGCTCGGCGCCCAGCTCATGCCGGCTCTGCAAATCTCGCCGGTGCAATTTGGGCTGCTTGTCTCGACCTACGCGTTCAGCGCGGGCGTGTCGGGCATTCTGGCAGCCGGCTTTGCAGATCGCTTCGATCGGAAAAACCTGCTGTTGATCTTCTACACGGGGTTCTTGGCGGGCACTTTGTTGTGCGGACTTGCTTCCAATTATCACGCGCTGCTCCTCGGACGGTTGATCACGGGGCTGTTCGCGGGCGTGGTTGGATCGGTTTCCTTTGCCATCATCACCGATGTATTTCCGCTTGAGATGCGGGGACGGGTGATGGGAGTGATCCAGACCGCTTTCGCGGCGAGCTCGGTGCTGGGCATTCCGATTGGGTTGGTGCTTTCGACCCGCTGGCGGTGGAATGCGCCGTTTCTGCTGATCGTGGGCGTGGGCGTCGCCGTAGGCTGGCTGATTCAGGCGCGCATGCGTCCGGTGGACGGCCATTTGCAACGCCATGCGGGTCGCAGTCCGTTGCACCACTTGCTGCAGACCGTATCCAACAAGCTTTATTTGCGGGGATTCGCGACGACCACCTTATTGAGTGTCGGCGGATTCATGTTGATGCCCTTCATGAGCGCATTCATGGTCCACAACGTGGGCGTGCCGGTAATGCGACTTCCCTTGGTCTATGTGCTCGTGGGTCTATTCTCCGTGGTCGCAGGGCCGCTCATCGGCCGCGCCAGTGACAGATTCGGGAAATTCAACGTCTTCTTTTTTGGCTGCGTAGTCACCGTCGTCATGGTAATCATTTTCACGCACCTCGGCCGCACTCCGCTATGGCTTCTCGTCAGCGTGCTGGTCATCCTGCAAATCGGCATTTTTTCGCGGATGATCTCCGCCTCAGCACTCATGTCGGCGCTGCCTGCGCCGGCCGACCGGGGAGCCTATATGTCGATCAGCTCATCGCTGCAGCAGATGGCGGGCGGAGTGGCCGCGGTGCTGTCAGGGATGATCGTCGTGGAAGGTGGCGATGGTGTCTTGGCGCACTTCGATCACGTGGGCTATGTGCTTGTCGGCACCACCTTGCTGACGCTCTCGATGATGTTTTTCATCAATCGCAGGATTGGCGCCGAAAGCTCCGGCGCACAGGCCCCACCCATCGGAATCGCGCTCGAGGAGCCGGGTTAGCGGCAGGGGCGGCCGCCGACGCACGATACACATCGCATTCTTCATGCCGGCGATTGTGTCGATTGCATCTCAGTTTCATATCCGCCGATATCGTTCGTTGGTCAACCGACGAAGTGGGCCCGCGTTGAACCTGCTAGAGCGCGGTATCGTATAGAGCGCGTATTTAACATTAGGATGTAACGCCTTTAGGAGGAAGTATGGTCGGTTTCAGATACTTGCAGGTTGCAGTTTTGTGTTGCGCAGGGTTTGGTGCGTCGCTGGCGATGGCGCAAGACGTTCCCGATCATCCGCGGGTCAACGAGGTCAATCAGCGTCTGGACAATCAGCAGGCGCGGATCAATCAGGGCTTGGCTAATGGCACCATGACCGGGAAGGAAGCCGCTCGCGACGAGGCCCACGATGCCAATATCGCTAAACGGGAAAGCGTCGATGAGGCCAAGCACGACGGTCACTTGACCAAGGGTGAGCAGAATCGACTCAATAAATCGGAGAACAAAAATAGCCGGCGTATTTACCGCCAGAAGCACTCGTAACAGCAGTGCTACCGTATTGAGTGAGGATAACGCCCGCTGCGGGGCGTTATCCTCACGCCTGCGACACGTCCCGCGGGACTCGCATTACCGAGCGCATTTTCCCGCCGCCTTCGCCCGCCGAATCACAGTCGATGATTTTAAATGCCGCGTCGCACAACGTGCGTTGTTGAACGATGGTTCAGCAAGATATCTTGCGCCCGAAACCTGGACGTCTTTACGGTGTGCACTACCCAGATATAGCCGGGCACGACGAGGGGGATTATGGGCGCCGAAGAAGTATGATGCTTCCGGAAGATGACCGGCTAATCCCATCCGCCAACGACGCGAAGCCATGAAGTGATGCCAACGCGGAACCCCAGCACTCTAACGAGCTTGTTTCTATCGGTGCGCCTCGTTTTGCTGGTGTCCGCCTGCGCCGCCATAGTGATTGTGCTCGGTCTGCTCGCTTATGAAAGCTTGCAGAATCTTGCCGAGAGTAGTCGATTTGCAGCCGAGGCTGAGCGAGCCCGCTCCCAGCTGTCTCAGGTTCTGGAAGACCTCACACAAATGGGTAGCGGGGTCCGACAATATCAAGTCACGGCCGACAAAGGCGCCTTTGCCGAGGCCGACGCCGCGGCTGCGGCCCTGCCGGTGGATCTGCAAGCGCTCGAGCCCCTGTCGCAGGATCCGATCGAGCGGTCGCTCCTCGGCCCATTGCACGAACTCGCGGCTCAGCGGGCGGCGCAGACCCGGCATCTCATTAACGAAGCGATTAGCGGGAACCTGGCCGACGTCGACACTTTAATCGTCGCGGGCGACGGACCTCGGGTCATGAGCGCGTGCCGAGCGCTCATTGGCCGCATGCAGGCGCGACAAAGTGAGCGACTGGTCGAGCAGGAGGCTTTTGTCACGCATGCGCGCGTGGTAGCGCGATGGGCGATTGCGGTTACGACCGCCTTCGCGACCGTAATGCTTTTCCTGGTCGCCTCACTGACCACGCGCCACGCGGCGCGCCTTCGAGGAATGCAGGAAGAGCTTGCCACCACACTCCGTAGCATCGGCGATGCGGTCATTTCGACCGATGCTGCGGGCAAGGTCCGTTTCATGAACGCCGTTGCGGAAGAGTTGACAGGGTGGAATACGAAGACCGCCCATGGCTTGCCGCTGGAGCGCGTCTTTCAAATCTGCAACGAAGCGACGCGAGAGCCGCTCGAGACTCCAGTAAGCCAGGTTCTAAAAGACCATGGAATCGTGGGTCTTGCCAATCACACGCTGCTCATTGCACGCGACGGAACGGAACGGCCGATCGAGGACTCCGGCGCCCCCATCCGTGGTGGCGACGGGGAGATCATCGGTGTCGTACTGGTTTTTCGCGACGCCTCGAAGGAGCGCGCGGCGCAGCGCGCGTTGCTGGAAAGCGAGTCGCAACTGCGTGAGGCGAATGCAACGCTCGAGCAGAAAGTCGTTGAGCGGGCGGCGCAGCTCGCGGCGCGCGAGACTCTCATCCACACTTTTTATCAGCACTCCTCCGAGTGCCACGCCGTTCTGGTGGCGATTGCGGGCGGTCACTTTCGCTATGAGGAAGTCAACCCAGCGACGCTCCGCCTCTATGGCAAAACTCGCGAGGAGGTGGTTGGACGCGCGATCGAAGAGGTGTTCGATGCACAAACAGCGGCGACGCTGACCGCGCATCTGAGCGACTGCCTCGTCACGAATGTACCGCTGCGCTATGAGCGAGTGCATGGGGACAGGATGCTCGAAGCCATCGCGACTCCGGTTATCGGGACAGAGCCTCATCGGCGAGTCGTGGTCAGCGCGCGCGACGTCACCGACCGTCGCGCCCTGGAACAGCAGTTGCTGCAGTCGAGAAAAATGGAGGCCGTAGGCCAGCTGACGGGCGGCCTCGCGCATGATTTCAACAATCTCCTGAGCGGCATCAGCGGCTCTTTCGAGCTGCTGCAAACGCGTGTGGCGCAAGGGCGCCTGACCGACCTCGATCGATTTGTGGCCGCCGGACAGGCCGCTGCGCGCCGCGCGGCTGCTTTAACCCACCGGCTGCTGGCATTCTCACGGCGTCAGACATTGGATGCCAAGCCGACCGATGTAAACCGCTTGATAGCCGACATGGTTGAGCTCATCAGTCGCACGGTTGGTCCCGAGATCTCCGTTGAAGTGGTTGGCGGGATGGGCTTGTGGAACCCTTTGGTAGATGCGAATCAATTGGAAAATGCGGTGCTCAACCTGTGCATCAATGCCCGCGACGCGATGCCTGACGGCGGCAGAATCACCATCGAGACCGCCAATCGGTGGATCGACGATCGTTTGGCCAAGGATCGCGATTTGACGCCGGGCCAGTACATCTCGATTTGCATCAGCGATACTGGCTGCGGCATGTCGCCCGAAGTTGCTGCGCGCGCATTCGAGCCGTTTTATACGACCAAGCCGTTAGGCCAGGGAACGGGACTTGGGTTGTCCATGATTTATGGCTTCGCTCGCCAATCGGGCGGACAGGTCAGCATTTATTCTGAGGTGGGCAAAGGAGCCATGATTTGCACCTATCTGCCGCGAGCTACGGGGGCACAGTCCCCAGAGGCCGCGCAGCCCGTATCGTCTCCGACCGTTTTGTACAGCCCCGGCAAGACAGTACTCGTGGTGGACGACGAAGCGGTGGTGCGCATGCTGGTAGTCGAAGTGTTGCAGGATCTTGGGTGTCTCGCGGTGGAATGCGATGATGGCATCTCGGCGCTTCAGGTGCTGCAGTCGTCCCGCCCGCTCGACCTGTTGATAACGGATGTTGGACTTCCCAACGGCATGAACGGACGACAGTTGGCGGACGCGGCTCGAAACCTCCGTCCTGAGCTGAGCGTGCTTTTCATCACGGGCTACGCGGAAAATGCCGTCTTCAGCCATGGCCATGTCGAGGCCGGCCTCGAGGTTCTCACCAAGCCGTTTGCCATCGAGGAGCTGACGCGCCGTGTCGTCGGTCTTTTGCCCGCATCGTAATGGCGGCACTCACGCAGCGGATATTGTAACTATTACATAACAACGCACGGCGACCGGGGACCGGAGCTCCGATCTGTCGGCATAGTCGTGTGCCGCTTAAACAAGGTGCCTGGCGGGGTTCCACTCGGATTACAATCGATCGATTGGGAGTGGAAGATCGTCATAAGAAATCTTGAGCGGCAGGAAGCAACCGCTGCTAACGATCGTGCTCTGGGGCGATGGCTCTCTATGCCCACCCCGTTCAATTGCCGGTCGAAACCCGAGGATCCAATGGCGTTAGTCAAAAAAACTAAGATTTCCCGCGGCGGCGCACAGCCCCCGATGTCGCCCATCGCGCCGAAGAGCGGGATAACGGCGGTCAAGCCGGGCATTCGGACCTCTGCCACTCAAGGGCGTCACACAACCGTCTCTGAGCGCCTTGCGGCCGCAACGGAGCAATTGGCGAGTGGTTTGACCGAGGCCGCCGCCGCCACGAAAGAGCTCGGACGATCGATGGAGCAGATTGCCGGGGGCGCTGAGGAGGCTGCAGGCGCATCGCAAGAGCAATCGTCCGCCATTAAAGGAATAGTAGCGAGCCTGACCACCGCCAGAGGCCAAGCCGACAGCTCCAGCCGGCGTACAGAGGTGGTCGCGGCTTCCCTGGCAGAAGTATCCGCGCAAATCATGAGTTCTGTACGAGCCATTGAGCGCGGCGCTCAACGTCAGAGCGAGTCCGTTTCCCACATCGCGGCACTGGATCGTCAGGCAAAAGATATCAGTGAGATTGCCCGGGCGGTCAGCCGAATATCCGATCAGACGAATCTGTTCGCCTTGAATGCGGCCATCGAGGCCGCCCGTGCCGGGGCCCACGGGCGCGGATTCGCGGTCGTCGCCGACGAAGTTCGCACCCTCGCAGAAACGTCCGATAAGAGCGCGAAGGAGGTGCAGTAGCTGACCGAAGCGATCCAAGACGATGTGATCGCAGTAAGCGATGCCCTGAAACGGTCCGCCGAGGCGGCCAAAAAGGATGCGAACGCCGCCGCCGGCGTGGGGAAGGCGCTCGAGGCGAGACGCGACGACATGTCGCAGATCGCCGAGGGCAGCCGGCATATCTTCACCGCGGCACTGGAAGCCGAGCGCGCAGCTATCGAAGCTCAGAAAGGTGCTGAACAGGTGGCCGCCGCGGCCGAAGAGCAGTCATCCGGCGCCGGCGAAGCCCAGACGGCAATCGAACAGCAAGCCAAGGCTCTCGAACAGGGTCAAGCGGGGGCCCAGAATCTGGCGGCCTTGGCCGACGCGCTCCGCTCCAAGGGGGCGCAAACGTCCTCGGTCATCCAAATCAGCGCAAGCGCGGAGCAGTTGTCCGCCTCTATTCAAGAACTGGCGAGCGCTGCAACGGAAGTCATGGCGGCCGTCGAGCAAATCAGCAAGGCCTCCCAACTGCAATCCTCAGCCACGCAGCAGACATCCGCGGCTTTGACTCAGATTGAAAAAAGCGCCCAGCTGGCCAAGAAGAACGCGAACATCGCAGCTGAGCGTGTACAAAGCCTGCAGGCGTCCCTGCAGGAAAGTGCGCATGGCCGTGGAGAGCCTGGTCAACGGCATAACCAGCGCGTTGCGCGATACGCAAGCGAGCATTGCGACCATCAAACGTCTGGAAACCGTCGGCCGTCGGATGGAGAAAATAGTCGAGGGGATTGCGTTAGTGGCGGTGCAGACCAGCATGCTTGCGGTCAGCGGCTCGGTCGAAGCCGCAAGAGCGGGGGATTCCGGACAAGGATTCGCGGTGGTCTCGAGCGATATTCGCAGTTTGTCTCGCGAGGCATCCGAGAACGTCGAGCGCGCCAAGGATAGCGTGCGCGGGATCTTGGATCAGATAGCGGTGCTCAAGGCCGATCTTGACCAATTCATCTCTCCGCGGAAATCGAAGCCCAAAACAGTCGTGCTGTTACCGCAGGGTTGCAGACAATCGACAAGGAAGTCGCCGCTCTCGGCGCGGCGAGTAAATCCATCATGGAGGGCGCGGAGGGCATCCTCGCGACCACGACGGAAATGACCACCGCTGCTCGCCAAATTGCAACGGCCGCCGAGGAAGCAAGCGCCGCCGGCGCGAGAAGCGGCTACCGCGGCAACGCAGCAGTCGAGAGGCGCGGAAGATCTCGCGGCTGCCATTGAGGAGATAGCCACCCTTGCCGAAGAGATGAGGCAGGAATCTGCGTGACATGAACGCGCAGACGGCAGCGCAGACTGCATCGCATCGATTCCTCACGTTCCGGATCGATGAGCAGCTTTACGCCCTGAGATCGGACGATGTAACCGAAGTCATCCGAGTCCCTGCCGTAGCTCGGGTTCCCCAGAGTCCTATGGCGCTGTTGGGTCTCGCGAACTTGCGCGGATCCGTGTTGCCGGTCGCCGGCCTGCGCGAAATGCTGGGCAAGAAGGCGATGAGCGAGCTCTCAACCGCACGCGCCATCGTGCTGGATATCGGGGCGCGGGTCGCTCTGGTCGTCGATTCGGTAGCGAACCTGGAATCGATCAGTCCCGAGCAAATCGAAACCAATCAGAAAGAAATCGGCGCAGAGGGTGGCGTCGAGAAACTGCTGGGCGCGTTCTCCATCGGCGCCAGCAGGCAAATCGCGAAGATATTGGACGTCAGGGCGATGCTGGAGTCGGCATTTTCCAGCTTGGGACGCAGCAAACAGCAACAGCGCAAGCCCGGCATCGGCACCCGGGTGAAGACCGAGGCAGCTGCCAAGCAGACCGAAATGTTGGTGACATTCGAGGTGGCAGGCCAGGAGTTCGCGCTGCCCTTGGACGCCGTTCAGGAAATATTGTCCGCTGCCGCCCGCATTGACGGCGGTTGCTCGTGCGGAGGCGGTCGTCTTAGGGCATCACGTCCGTGCGCGACACGCTCATGCCCCTGCTTTCATTGCGCGGCCTGCTCGGGTTTGGCGGCGAGTCAAGCCTCGAATGGACGCGAGAAGGTGGTCGTCATGAAGCTCGGCGGCGCCCAAATAGGTTTGGTGGCGGACCAAGCACGCGCAATTGTCGCTGCAGACCCGGAGCTCATGGACCCCATTCCACCGGTTATCGCGGCTCGCACCGGCGGGGAATCGCGCATCAGGTCTGTTTATCGAGGCGAGGCCGGCAGCCGTCTGATCTCGATCCTCTCGCCTGACCAGATATTTCGGGAGGATGTGATGCAGAAATTGACTGCAAGCCGTCAGGACAACTCAAGTGGCGCTCGCACCCTCCGCGACTGCCGATCGCGAGGAATTGATTGTCCTGGTATTTCGTTTGGGCGATGACGAATTCGGACTGCCAATCGATGCCGTCGTCGAAGTCGCGCCGGTGCCGTCGCAAATCACCCGCGTTCCCAAAACGCCCAAATTTCTGGAAGGCGTCGTGAATTTGCGCGGCGAAGTGCTGCCCGTCGTCGATCAACGGCGCCGCTTCGATATGCCGAAGCTCGAAAGGAGCGAGGCGCGCAGGCTCGTCGTCATCAAAACCGAGCGCCACCGCGCGGGGCTCATTGTCGACAGCGTTTCCGACGTATTGCGGACCGACAGCCGCAATGTCGCGCCCCCACCCGAGCTGACGGACGAGAAGACCTCGCGCCTGGTGCGGGGGGTCATCAATCTGGAGAAAGCGAATCGTATCGTTCTTTTGCTCGATCCCACCGAGCTGTTGACGCGTGCAGAGCAGGGTCTTCTGGACACGTTTCAGGCGCAGAGCAAGAAGGCGAATGCGTGATCAAGGTTCTGGTCGTCGATGACTCCGCCCTGGTCCGCAAGCTCTTTGGCCGTGTTCTATCGCAAGACGCGGATTTCGACGTGCAGTTCGCGCGCAACGGTGTCGAGGCCCTTGCACAGCTGGAGGAATTTAGGCCGGACGTCGTTACGCTTGACGTCCAGATGCCGCAAATGGATGGGCTTGCCTGCCTCGATCGAATCATGGTTCAGAGGCCCTGTCCGGTCGTGATGGTCTCGACGGTCACCGCGGAAGGCGCGGAGGCGACCCTCAATGCACTGCGGCTCGGGGCTGTGGACTTCATCGCCAAACCGACGGGAGCGGTCTCGCTCAGAATCGACGAGTTTGCACCGACTCTTCAAGGACAAAATCAGGCGGCGGCGTCGGCCAAGCTTCCCGCGACCCGACGACTGAAAGAGCGCCTGCAGTTCAGAGCGAACGGTGGCAGCTCGCCGCGGCCGGCGAAGGTCGCGGTCGAAAGGATCGAGCCTGTTGCACAGGCGGCCGAGGGCGAGGGGCTGGTTCTTGTTGGCACCTCGACGGGCGGTCCGCCGGCTCTGGAGGCGCTTCTGGTTCCTCTGCCGCCGACCTTTCCTTGGCCGATCCTTGTGGCACAACACATGCCGGCCAGCTTCACCGGTCCCCTGGCCAGGCGTCTGGACGGCATTTGTTCGCTTAACGTCATCGAAGCCCGGGGCCCCATGGTCATGCAAGCGGGCTGCGTGTACATCGGCCGTGGCGACGCCGACATTGTGGTATCAAAACGCTCTGCTAATCTCGTAGTGATGACGGTCCCCGTCATCGCGGGCTATCCCTGGCACCCCAGCGCAGATCGTCTGGTGCGCTCGGCCATGGAGCATGTACCGGCTCGACAGCTCATCGGAGTTCTGATGACGGGCATGGGCGATGATGGCGCGCGAGCGATGACAGAACTTCGCTCGCGAGGGGGAAATACCATCGCGGAAGCAGAAGAAACCGCCATTGTGTGGGGAATGCCCGGCGAGCTGGTGCGCGCCGCCGGGGCCACCTGGACGCTACCGCTGCCGAAGATTGCCCACAAGCTGCAAAAATTGGTCCCTTCTCATGCCGCTCGTTCGTAAGCCGACGGATCACGCGCCGGCGCCAAAGCCGCAGGCCGCGGAGGTTCTAGCACGGCTTCGCAGCGCAAGCTCGGATGAACGCTGGGCGGCCGCGCGTGCAGTCGCGAACGTGGTCGGCGGAGTCGCCGCACTGGCCGCAGCGCTGCCCACCGAGCGCGATCCGCGCGTTCGGGAGGCCATGTTCACGAGCTTGGCGCGGCATGCCACGCCCGAAAGCGTGGACGCGATCGTAGGGTTGTTGCGATCGGATAACGCCAATCTACGGACCGGGGCTTTGGACGCCCTGCGGATCATGGCGGGCGTGGCGCCCGAGCTGCTGCCGCGGCTGCTGAGCGACAAAGACGCAGACGTCCGGATCCTGAGCTGCGAGCTCGCACGGTCGCTGCCGAATGGCGAAGCGACACAGCTGTTATGCGGATTGCTCGCCACCGAGCGGGAGGTCAACGTGTGCGCGGCTGCAGTGGACGTGCTTGCCGAGGTTGGGAGTCCCGACGCCCTTGCGGCTCTAAATGAATGCGGGCGGAGGTTTGGCGACTCTCCCTTCATCGCATTCGCGATCAAGGTCGCGACCGACCGCATCAGCGCGCAGTCCACACCAACCCGTGACTGAATTTCCACCACTGACAGAACAGGAGTTTCGTAGGCTTTGCGAATATCTCTACCGGCGCAGTGGAATGATTTTCACGGAGGCGAAGCGATATTACGTCGAGCGGCGCGTGCACGAGCGCATGGCGGCGACCGGCTCCGCATCGTTCGCGAGCTATTTCGCCCGTCTGCGCATCGATGCGCAAGGCGAGAGCGAGCATTTTGTCAACGCGCTGACGGTAAACGAGACCTACTTCTATCGCGAAGAGCATCAGCTCAAGTGCCTTACCACCGATCTTTTGGCGGAGCGGATCCGCGAGAAGCGCAAGGGCGACACGATTCGTATCTGGTCGGTGCCATGCTCCACGGGCGAGGAGCCATTCTCCGTGGCGATGTGGCTACTGGAGAACTGGCCGCTGGTCGATGATTATGAAATTGAAATCGTCGGGTCCGACATCGATACGAAAGTACTGGAGCAGGCGCATGCCGGCATCTTCGGAAAGCGCGCCCTGATGCGCCTGTCTCCCTACCTCGTGGAGAAATATTTCTTGCCGCTGTCCGAGGAGAAATGGAGGATTCTCGACGATTTACGTCACTCCGTGCAGTTCTCCACGGTGAATATCGTCGAGCCCGACGAGACGCGGACTCATGGCCATTTTGACGTGATCTTTTGCAGGAACGTTCTGATTTACTTCGACGATGCATCGAGGCGCGTCGCCGCAGAGAATCTCTATGAAAATCTTCTTCCCGGCGGCTTTATTTGCCTGGGTCATACCGAATCCATGAGCCGAATCTCGCCGCTATTCGAGGTGCGACGGTTTGCGGATGCGATCGTCTATCAACGGCCGGCCGGAGAGCCCATTTGATGGGCGTGCAGAAGACAATACTCGTGGTCGATGACGCAAGTTTGGTGCGTCTGTACTACCGATCGACGCTCGAGCAAGCGGGTTATTGTGTCGTGGAGGCCTTGAATGGGATCGAGGCACTCGAGAAGCTGCCGGCCTTGGCGGTCGATTTGCTGATCGTAGACGTGAATATGCCGCAGATGGACGGGTTTACGTTCTTGTCGAAATTGCGTGGCCAGGAGGGGCCTTTTGCTTCGATCCCTGCTTTGATCACCAGCACCGAATCGGGCCAACAGGATTTCGAGGCCGCGCGCGCGGCAGGGGCCAATTTCTATTTGGTCAAGCCAATAGACCGGGAGACCCTGGTCGAATTCGCCGCGATACTCTGTGGAGTACCGCGATGAACGATTTCCTGCGGCAATTTTTGATCGAATCGCGCGAGCTTGTTGCGCAAGCGACCGAGGGGCTTCTGCTCCTCGAGCAATCGCCCGCCAACGAGGAGGTCATCGACGCCGTGTTTCGTGCCTTTCACACATTGAAAGGGGGCGCGGGCATCGTCGAATTTCCCGTCATGGAACACGCCGTGCATGCGACTGAGGATCTGCTCGTCCAAGTACGATCGGGAAGGTGTGCGCTTGACCCCGGGCTGGTAAGCGAATGCCTCGCTTGCCTCGATCGAGTCTCTGATTGGCTCGACACACTGGAGCGAACAGGCGAGCTCCCGCTACACGTTTCGCAAGCCGCGACGGTGCGTAAGGCGGCGGGCGTTGTCGACACCCCGGCGGGAGAGGCGGACTCGCCGGCGAAGACGCCGGCGCTTCCAAACTGGACGGCGGCTGCGCTCGATCGGCATTCAAGCGTTCGCGAACGGGCCCTCACTGCCGTCCGATTCGTGCCCGACCGCGATTGTTTCTATCGAAGCGAGGACCCGATCGCACGAATATCGGCTTTGCCGCGATTGCTGTCGCTCGATTTGGAGCCGGTGAAGAATTGGCCTTCTCTGGGTGAGCTCGATCCGTATAGCTGTAATCTCGCTCTGACGGCCTTGACCGGCTCACCTGCAAACGAGGTTAGGGCCCATATGCAGGGTCACTCGGGCGACTGCGAAGTAGTTGCGGTCAGCGCCGCGGTCGTCTCGAATACGGAGGGACCGCTTTCGGCGAACGTGCGGAGGGTCCTCGAAGAGCAGCTGGCTGTCCTCGATGTCGAGGTGAGCCAACACCTCGCGGGACGTGTCGCGTCCGTGGGCCTGACGGCGGCCAATACCATGCGTTCTTGTGGCCGCAATGACCGGGCAGAGGCATTGCGGCGCGCGCTCGGCGACGGCGTCGGGGAGGACGCTCGTCTGCGTCTGAGGAGCGCGATCACGCAGCTTCTCGCGTCAGACTCCGCGGTTCCCGCGCAGAAGTCGCAAGCCTCTCAAGCCGCGGAAACCGTCACACGTACTCTGCGTGTCGACGCAGAACGGATTGACGCCCTGGTTCGTCTTACCGGCGAGCTCACCGTTGCAAAGAACGCGATAGGCCATATGGCTAAGCTTGCACAAGCCAACGGGGATTCCGTTGCCGGTTTGCTGAAACAACACCATGGCGTTCTCGAGCGGCTCGTTGCGCAACTGCAGAGCTCCGCCATCGGGATGCGGGTACTGCCGCTGCGCTCCGTATTTCAGCGATTCCCTCGAGTCTTGCGCGAAATGGCGTCAAACCTAGGTAAGCCTGTCAGGCTGGAAATCGAAGGAGAGGATACCGAGGCGGACAAGACGATCGTCGAGATGCTGTTTGAGCCGCTGCTTCACATTGTGCGCAACGCGATCGATCACGGCGTGGAGGAAGCCGGCGAGCGCTTGAAATGCGGTAAGCCCAAGGTGGCCACCATTCAGCTGCGCGGCGCGCGCGAGGCGAACCGAGTGCTCATCGCGGTCACCGATGATGGACGCGGCATTGACGTCGAACGCGTTCGCGAAGTGGCCAGAGGTCGCGGTGTCGCAACGGAGACGGATCTTCGTGCGATGGCCGACACGGACGTTATCGATCTTGTGTTTGCGCCGGGTTTCTCGACCGCGGCCAGAATCACGGAGATTTCAGGGCGCGGTGTCGGCATGGATGCGGTGCGTACCGCCGTTGAGAAAGTGGGCGGGCGGGTCTCGATCGCAAGCCGTAAGGGCCAAGGTACAACGGTCAGCTTCTCTCTACCTTTCAGCGTGATGATGACACAGGTCATGACGGTAGAGGCGGGCGGCCAAGTTTTCGGCATCCCCGCGGACGCCGTCGTAGAGACCATCCGAATTGGGAGCGAAGGGGTCTCGGGCGTCGGAAACGCCCGAGTCATCGTGCACAGGAATCGCACGATCCCAGTGGTTGAATTGGGAACTGTGTTGGGCGAGAGAGAGGAGAGAAAAGCTCATGATGAGAGTCATGCGACGGTGGTCATCGCCACGGCGGCGGGACAATGGGTCGGCATACGGGTGGATCACCCCGGCGAGCGCATCGAGGTGATCTTAAAGCCCCTCGACGGTCTTTTGGACGGCCTGCCGGGAATCGCGGGTACGACGCTACTAGGCGACGGCCGGATCCTGCTCGTATTGGACATCGCGGAACTACTGCGATGACGGTCCGATTGAACTCCGACAATGAGATTGTCCTGGAGGGTAGTTGTTCCGGGGAAGACGCAGAGGTCCTCCTGCAGAATCTCACCGCAGCTCCCGGCGCACCGATCGATTTGCGGGCGTGTGAGCACGCCCATACCGCCGTGATCCAAGTTTTGATGGCCGCCCGCCCCAAATTGCTCGGGCCGCCGGCCGGTTCGACCTTGAGAGATTGGGTGTATCCTATTTTGCAATCACATGGGAGCGTAACCACTTGAATTATAAACGGTTACTCACCCTCGTACGTCTCGCCGGCTTGCCTGGATGGCTATATGATGAGGCGCCAAACAGGAGGCGCTCGTGAAATGCAAAGTGTTGATTGTGGATGACAGCAAACTGGCCAGAATGGCCGTGGTCAAGGCACTCAACGCCTTGCATCCCGATTGGCCAAGATCAGAAGCCGGAAGTGCCGACGAAGCGCTCGAGCGTATCAACCAAGAGCTGCCGGACATCGTCCTATTGGACTTCAACATGCCGGGCAAAGACGGTCTGACTTTCGCGACGGAACTGCGGCAACGCGACCCGCGCATCGTCGTCGCTGTGATTTCCGCAAACCGACAAGTGGAAGTGATCGACAGGGCACGGGCCGCCGGCGCCGCATTCCTCGCCAAGCCGCTCACGGAGCAGGCGCTTGCGGATTTTTTGGACAATGCCGTCAAGCAGCGCCTGGCGGCGGCCTCGTGATGGCAACTGTCTCGGTCGCTTTGAGCGAGTTGGAGCTGGATGCCCTTACGGAGTTGGTCAATTTGGGCGTCAGCAACGCAGCATCGAGTCTGCGCGAGTTGGTGCGCGAGGAAATACTTCTGTCCGTTCCCAAGGTGGTCGTTGTCACGCGGCAGGAGGCAATCGCAAATCTTGGGGAGCGGGATGCCAGACCGCTGGTCGCCGTGCATCAAGATTTTGACGGCGACATAAGAGGGCGAGCGCTGCTCATTTTTCCCGAGGCGAGAAGCATGGAACTGGTTCGCGCGATCGTCGGCAGCGAGCTTTCGCTCGAAGACATTATGGAATTGGAACAAGAGGCGCTCGCCGAAACCGGCAACATCCTGTTGAATGCGTGCCTTGCCACCATAGCCAACACCCTGCAACGCACGCTTAGAATCTCCTTGCCGGAGGTCGTGCACGGCTTGGGGACCGAGTTTTTCGATTTGACTCAAGGTCCGAGCCTCGGGGACAGCGTTATATTTATTTATATCAACTTTTCAGTCCGGCACCGCGATATACAGGGCTACATCGCGATGCTTCTGGATCTTCCATCCTTGGCCATGCTCAAGACCCTGCTGGGCGCACTCATCGAGCGGACGCAATGAACCAACGGCCGGTCAACCTGATGTCGTCCGATCAAGACAAAGATGAAGATGCGATCTTGGACTCGATCAATGCGGGGGCTCATTGTCCTCGATCGCGACGAACGCATCACGCGCTGGAATGTCTGGATGGAGGCGGCTTCCGGCCACAGCCGCTCTTCTGCGCACGGTAAATTGCTCACCGATGTCTTTTCCGGTGTCGATCTGAAACGGCTCACCCCGGCCATCAAAGCGGCGCTGACATCGAGCGCCTCCACGATCGTTACTCACGCGATCAACCCGTCGCTTCTGCCGTTACAAACCCGGTCGAAGATGCCCCTGCTGCACGACATCACCGTCACCCCGGTCGGAGGCGCGCCGGCAGCGGGATGCCTGGTGTTGATTACCGATGTCACCATGGCAGTGAGGCGGGAGCGGTATCTGCGCGACCGCCAGAATGCCCGATATGACGCCGTGGTAGCGAACGCTGCCAGATGTCATCATCACCGTCGATCAGGACGGCTTGATCCAATTCGCCAACCCGGCCGCCCTGTCCCAATTCGGCTACGCGAACGCGGAATTGTCGGGAAAATCCGCGACCGAACTGTTCGACACGAAAGATCGAGTGGCGAGCGACTCTGCAGGCCGCGTTGGCCAACTCGCCGTCCGGCCAGCCCGTCGATCTCATCGCACGGCGCAAGGACGGAACGCTCAGCTACCTGGAAGCTTCTGCGTCGCTTTGGGCCAGCGGCTCGCGCAGCTTCGTCACCGTCATCTTGCGAGATGTCAATGAGCGGCGCGCGACGGACATCGCGTTGCGCAACAGCGAGACAGAGGCACGCAATGCGGCGCTGCTCTAACGGAGCTCAACCAGACTCTCGAACAGCGCGTGCAAGATCGCACGGCGCAGCTGATGCAGACCGAGGAGGAGCTGCGTCAGAGCCAGAAAATGGAGGCGATCGGTCAGCTTACCGGGCGGCATCGCACATGATTTCAATAACCTCCTGCAAGGGAATCACCGGCGGTCTCGATCTCGTGAAGAAGCGGGTCATGCAAGGCCGCTTCAGCGAGCTGGATCGGTTCATCAGCGGCGCGATGGCGTCGGCGAATCGAGCCTCCGCACTGACTCATCGCCTGTTGGCATTTTCGCGCCGACAGCCGCTGGCGCCTAAGGCCGTCGAGGTCAACCCGCTGCTTGCCTCCATGGAGGAACTACTGCGCAGAACGCTGGGCGAGCACGTGACTCTCGAGCTGGTCACTGCCGGTGGCCTGTGGTTAACCAAGTGCGACCCCAACCAGCTGGAGAATGCGGTCCTGAATCTGGTGATCAACGCGCGCGATGCGATGCCGGATGGGGGTACATTGACCGTGGAAACAGGAATGCACAGCTGGACAGCACTTACGCAGCCCTCCATCAGGACATCGAGTGCGGCCAGTACGTCTGTCTCAGCGTCAAGGACACCGGCACCGGAATGAGCGCCGCGACAATCGCGAAAGCCTTCGAGCCATTCTTTACCACCAAGCCTCTGGGACGGGGAACGGGCTTGGGACTGTCCATGATCTACGGGTTTGCCAAACAGTCGGGAGGCCACGCAAGAATCGACAGCGAATTGGGGAAGGGCACGACGGTTAAACTCTATCTGCCCCGCTATAACGGCGATATCGAGGAACAAGATCTGATTCCGGATCTGAGCGACGTCCGCAACGCGCACACCAACGAAACGGTATTGGTCGTAGAAGACGAATTCGTGGTGCGGGAACTGATCGTCGAGGTGCTGAAAGAGCTCGGCTACAGCACGCTCGAAGCTGAGGATGGACCGGCGGCTCTCAAGATATTGCAGTCGCCACAGCGCGTCGATCTGGTGATTTCCGACATTGGCCTGCCCGGTCTCAACGGGCGCCAGATCGTCGACGCCGCCCGCGCAACCCGCCCATCGCTCAAGGTTCTGTTCATGACCGGCTATGCCGAGAACGCGGCGATGGCGGCGGGGTTCTTGGAGCCGGGCATGTCGATGATCACGAAGCCCTTCGCGATGGAGGCACTCGCCACTCGAGTCCGCGAAATCCTGGAAAAATAGAACGAGAACAGGCTAGCCGCGGCTTCATCGACTGCCGGCGCACCTTCCGCTCCCGCGAGTTTCTTCGCGGTCGATGAGGCGTTTGCCCCGCGCTTTTCGCATTCCCCTAATAACAGCCTGTTCCCTCCGGGCAGCGCGGGCGCTGGCTACGAGGTGCCCGGGGGCTATAAGGTAAGTTTCAGCGGTTTTTACGGAACGAGCATCGCGACGGGAATCTTGGTCTCCCTCAGACAGGGGCCGTCACAGGGAATGGCGGTGGATGTGGCACACCAGGCCATCGTGCCGCTGTTTCTGGCCAACACGAACGTCGCGCCGCTGCTGTGAGTCCCTGTGCCGCCGGCTCAGAGTATCCCCGGAGCAGGCCTCGACGACGAAGTCCTCGTAGCAAAGGTGCTACATTGTCACGTCCGGTTCAGCAATACGGGGGAGCGAGATGCGGTCGAAATCTCAATGGCGCGACGGAGAAGAGGGCGCCCGCCGGCGGCACCTGCGGCGGCGCGTGGTTGGGGTCGCCTGTCTCGGCCTCGGCTTCGTCGGCCACGCAATCGGCAGCGAGCTCGTCATCGGCCGTGAGGTCTTGCAGACGTTGGTGGAGACGTCGGTGTTCAAGGATCAGGGGCGATGGTACCTGGTCAAAGGCAAATGCTACGCCTACCTCGAGCGGCCGCATGTCGCGCTCGAGGCGGCCAGAATCATTATCGACGCGCACCTATCGTCCCGACTGGGACTTACCGTCGGCGATTCCTGCGTCGGCACGGAACTGATGTCGGACGTGAGAGTTTCCGGAAAGCTCGTGGGCTCCGGCTCGCACATCGAGATCGATGACATCCGCATCGACAATGTCCAGGACGAATCCACGCGCAAGATCATCGACCTGCTGCAATCCGCAACCGGCGGATCCTTGCCGAAATCGGTGAACATCGATCTCTTGCCGTTGCTCAAGCCCACGAGCGTGCCGGGAACGGATATCAAAGTAGTCGGCGACGAATCTAGCGATCGCCAAGGTGACGACGCTTGCCGACGCGGTCGATGTCGAGTTCGAGATCAAGCTCACTGCTCGCTGACGGACGGCGCGAAGTGCCTTTGCCTCCGCTCGAGCCTTCAGCCGCGCCGTGATGCCTCGGAACGTGAAGATCGCAGCGAGCCGCGGAATCGCGCGAGCAGTGATTGATAGACCTCCTTCGACGCTGCAGTTACACCGAACCCACTCCAGAGACAGGCTCTCGACGCTGTCGTCCGCCGCTTCGTTGCCTGCCCCATCCGCTCCACCAGCCTGCGCATCTGGTATTCGCGTCGCAATGTCTTGATCCTCTGCGGGCGTCGGTAGATCGCGGAGGATCTCGCCGCGGATGCATAGCATCCTGAGCGCGTTCTCATGCGCCGCCGCAAGCGGCTGTCGCGGCTTCGGCTGTGTCACGGGCGTCGGCGAGCGCCTCGGCGCCGCCTTTCGGCCAATGCGAAACGCCGGCAATGATAAGCCTCGGCAGCGAGCTTGAGTGCTTCGCGCTCGGCGCCCGGCGCCCCTTGCGACACCGCGCGCCCGTAGGCGTGAATCCGGCTCGCCGCCTCGAGGAGATCTTGCGAGCGATTGCTCCTTGTCCCTCGCTCTCTGCGCCGAGATCGCTGCCTTCACGCGCTCGAGCGCTCGCTCGAATCGACTCTTGAGAGCACGCTCGTCCGCCCGCGGAAGTTCGCCGAGGGCCTCGAACGCTGCACGCCACTCGGCCATTTTGGCGGCGCCTTCCAGCAAATCGTCCCCCGACCTTGCCGCCCATCGCTCCGCCTCCTCGCAGAGCGCCGTGGCTCGCGCCTTGTTCGACTGTAGGCTCGCGGTGTAATCCGTGTGGGCTTGCTGGCGCTTTTGAAAGACCGCATCGCAGTGCCCGCGAAATTCTTCCCACAGAGCTCGCTCTTGATCGGGCGCCGCGGCGCCGACCTCTTTCCATTGCGCCTGCAGACGCTTCACCGCCTCAGTGGCCTCGCGGCCGTCTGGCGAGGTCGACCAGCCCCGCAGCGCGGCCGATGAGCGCTCGCTTCTCCTCGGCATTGCTCGCGTGCCATGCGTCGAGCCGCTCCTGCAGCCGGCCGATCGCAGCATCGAATTCCTTCTGCAGCTCGCGGCCGGCCGCGCGCTCCACCGGGAAATGCCGGCGCCATTCCAGCGGCGCCTCGCGCAGCACCGCTGCGAATGCGCGCCAATCCGCGTCTTCGCCGCTGTGCGCGGCCTCGAAGACGCGCAGCCGCTCGAGAATGGCCTGGCGCTTCTCCGCATTTTCCTGCCGCAGCTTTGCCTGGGCCTCGAAGTGCTCGCGGCACGGCTGGTAGGCGCGCTCCGCGGCCTGATGAAACCGCTGCCAGTCCGCATCCGAATCGCTGAGGACGCCCTTGCTCACCGTCTTCCAATCCTCCTGCAGCTGACGGATGCGCTCCGCGAGCGCCTGCGGCTCCAGCGCCGCACCGATGAGCGACTCCATCTCCTCGATGAGCTCGGCGCGCTTGGGCGCCGCCGCATGCTCCTTCCAGTCCTTGAGCTCGCCAAGCGACGTGTCGAGCTTCTGCACCTGGCGCGAGACCGGCGGCGGCACGGCGGCAGCGCGGCGAGCTTCTCCTCGAGGGCCCGCCGCAGGCCCGAGGCGCGGCCCGTGGCGCCCTCACGCAGCGCAGCGTGCGCCTTGCCGATCAGTGCGTTGACCTCGCGCAGCGCCGCCGCCTCCGCCGCCGCTGCCGCGGCACGCGCGGTCTCTTCAGCCTCGCGCAGCGCCGCCGCTCTCCGCGGCGTCGCGTGCAGCTTCTTCGCGCAGCGCGTGCCGACTCGAGCTCGGCGAGACGCGCAGCCTCCGCGCGCTCGGCTTCGCGCGCCGCCCGCGCCGCCGCCTCGGCGGCTTCCTGCGCGAGGCGTCGATGGTGCTCGGCGATGATCTCCTCGCAGCGCTCGATGGCCCGCGAGCCGCGCGCTCGCGCACTCGCGGGCGCCGCGTGCGCCGCGAGCGCTTGCCAGCGCGTGTGGAAGTGCCGCAAGGTCGGCTCGTAGATGGCCTCGTAGATTCGATGTGCGTGCCGCTCGAGCGATTCGCAGGCGCGGACGGCCTCGCTGCGCGCCTTCTCGATTCGCTGCTCCTCGGCATTGAGCGCGTCGCACTTCTCGCGGATGATCTTGTAGACGTTCTTGTCCTTGCCGTGCAACTGCTTCAGGAGTTGCCGGAGCTCGGCGGGATCCGACACCGACTGCGCCGCGAGCTGGCGGATGCGGCTCGAGGGACCGCCGAGAACCAGCGCTCTGCGCTCCGCGGTCATCGATCGAGGCGAGCGCGCGCGGCAGCCGCTCGGGGTCGCTCGAATAGCCCGCCACGGCGAGGAGGGCGGCGACATTGACGGGCGGCGCACGCAGCGTCTCGAAATCGAGGGCCCCCGCATCGATGAGCTGCGCGAGACGCTCCTGCGCGGCTCGCTCGAGGCACGCGGACGACGGCCGCTCGGCGTTCCGGCACAGAGCCCCGCGAGCATCCGCAGACTCTCGCCGTCCGTGAGCTTGGCCGATCGCCGCCGCGCGCAGCGCCTCGTCCCCGCTCTCGGACGCGGCGTCGACAGGGCGCTGCGGCGGCGCCGAATCGAGCGCCGCGATCGGAGCGGAGCCGCGCGGGCGAGTCGTCCGGCGCCGTGCCAAAAAGGCGCGACAGCGGCCGGGCAAGGTGCTTGAACTGCATGCAAGAATGCCTGTGACTTCAGATGTCGAAAGTATAGCGTCGCGAGCCGCTGGATGCGTCGGCTGCAGAACCCGCCGTGTTCCGCGCGCGACGGCCACCGCACCGACAGCTCATTTCTCCTGTGTCCTACGCCGGCCGGGCTACATAGTTTCGGAGTTGCCGCTATATTGTATCAAGTTACCGATAAGGAGCGTGCGCCATGAAAGACTCAAAGCAGCTTGACTCGCTGATTCAAAACGTCGAGGAACTGATGCAGAACCTCGCGGGCGACCAATCACCTCACGTGCAAGAGCTGAAGGGGCGCGTACAAGACGCCGTCGATTCGCTCGAGGCACAGCGCAAGAGTGCCGCTCGACGGATGCGCCGCTACGCGGCCTCAGTCGATCGCTATATTACCGGCTATCCGCGGCTGGGGTTCGCCACAGGCGTTGTTGTCGGCGGCCTGATCGTCTACATGGTGGGGCTATTCAGCCCGAAAGAAAGCTAGCCGGGTATTTTCTCAAACAACCCCTCGAGCACGTTCGGATCGATCGGCTTCGTCAAATGATGATCGAAGCCCGCCAGATGCGCCTGACGCCGGTCGGATTCCTATCCCCACCCGGTCAATGCGATTAATGTGATGTCCTTTCCCCATGCCTCATGCCGGATGCGCCGGGCGAGCTCGTAGCCATTGAGGTCCGGCATGCCGATATCAAAGATTCCGATATTCGGCCGCAACTCCTTCGCAGCTTCCAAGGCTTCATTGCATCGAATCAATCGATTTCACCACGGCCCAGCGCTTGTTAGCATAGACCGTGTCTACCGTCGTATAACCACCAGGAGGAGAATGTTATGTCCGTGGACGTCAAGTACCGCACGAGTGCAACCGCGACCGGTGGCCGCGACGGGCAAGCGAGTACCGCCGATGGGAGTCTTCGCATAAAACTTGTGACGCCGAAGGAATTGGGCGGCGCAGGCGGGGCGGGCAACAATCCCGAGCAGCTTTTCGCCGCGGGGTACGCCGCTTGCTTCATCGGCGCGATGAAAGCCGTCGCGCCCGTGCAAAAATTGCGCGTGCCCAATGACGCTGCAGTGACCGCCACGGTGGGTATCGGCCCGCGTTCAGAGGGCGGGTTTGGTATCACGGCAGATCTCGAGGTGAGTCTTCCCGGTTTGGATCGCGCCGACGCGCAGAGACTCGTCGATGCCGCCCATCAAATCTGTCCGTATTCGAATGCGACCCGCGGTAACGTCGAGGTCGGTCTGACGCTCCGCTGAAAATGCGGGTTGGCATGAATCCCAAGGAGTAACCAGAAATGAATACAGCTGTGAAGGAAAAATGCCCACAACGCTGCCAAGCGCACCGCGCCCAATATGCTGACCACGGATCTCGCGCTGCGCTTCGATCCCGCTTATGAAAAGATTTCGCGGCGATTTATGGAGCGTCCGGATCAGTTTGCAGACGCCTTTGCGCGGGCTTGGTTCAAGCTCACGCACCGCGATATAGGGCCGCGCGCTCGCTATCTCGGCCCGGAGGTCCCGACAGAAGAGTTGCTCTGGCAGGACCCCATTCCGGCTGTCGACCATAAGCTGATTGACGCCAAGGACGTCATGGGGTTGAAAGCCAAGCTTCTGGCGACGGGGCTGACGACATCGGAGTTTGTATCGACGGCGTGGGCATCGGCATCCACGTTCCGCGGCTCCGATAAGCGAGGCGGCGCGAACGGCGCCCGGGTCCGCCTTGCACCTCAGCGGGATTGGGCGGCCAATGAGCCGGCCAAGTTGTCGAAGGTGATAAAGTCGCTCCAGGGCATTCAGGACGAGTTCAACAAGATTCAGTCCCGCGGCAAAAGGGTTTCGCTGGCGGATTTGATTGTGCTCGGTGGTTGCGTGGGCGTGGAAGAGGCTGCCAACAAGGCGGGCCATCCCATGACGGTGCCTTTCACACCGGGCCGCACGGACGCCTCCCAGGAGCAGACGGATGTGCAGTCCTTCGCCGTACTCGAGCCGGTGGCGGATGCGTTTCGTAACTTCCAGAAGGCCAGTTTGCCCACGTCGGTGGAGGAATTGCTGCTCGATCGATCGCAACTGCTGAAGCTGACCGCGCCCGAGATGACCGTGCTGCTTGGTGGGATGCGCGTACTCGATACCAATTGGGGCGGGACCAAGCATGGTGTGCTGACCAGGCGGCCCGGCCTGCTAACTAACGATTTTTTCATCAACTTGCTCGATATGCGCACGACGTGGAAGGCGACCTCGGATGCCAAAGATGTGTTCGAAGCGCGTGACGCCTCCAGCGGCCAGCTCGAATGGACCGGCACGCGGGCTGACTTGGTGATTGGCTCGAACGCCCAACTTCGCGCCATTGCCGAGGTCTATGCAAGTTCCGATGCACAGGCGAAATTCGTGCAGGACTTCGTTGCGGTTTGGAACAAGATCATGAATTTGGATCGTTACGACTTGGCTAAGTAATCGAGAACCCGACCGCGGCCTTGGTCGCGGTCGGGGGATCCCTGCGATCCTTGCTACCAACCTGGCGCGATGTCGAATTGCAGTATGCGGCCGACGCCGAAATTCGGTGCAGGTACGGCACTAAAATCGGAGATGTACAGCCGGTCGTCGGGGCCGAACGTCATACCACCCGGAACATTGAGCCCCGTGACTACGTCCTCGATCTCTCCAGAGTGCTTCACGCGCACCACTTTGCCCTGTCCAAGTCCGGGGTAGCCCGCCGCGCTGGACAACTCGAGTGCATAGAGCAACCCGTCCGGACCAAAATCCACCGCCACTACGGTCGTGAATCCCGCCTTGGAGTCAACGATGTGGTAGCCATGTCGGGGGCCGAACCCGGGCGCAAGCTCATCGTCGTAATCTCCCTGCGCGATGGTCATGACTCGAGACATGCCGGGATTGATGGGAAAGAGAAAGAGGTTGCCGACGTAGAGTTGACCGTACCATTCGGCGATCGATGTTGGAACGATGTGGCCTTCGGATGCCGATATATCGATGACTTGCGCAATCGCTCCTGACTTACTCACGGACACGACTTGCCCATGGTTCGGCTCGACTGTGTAGATGGAGTCGCCCACCGGAATCATGCTATACAGCGTGCCGTCCGGCTCGAAATCGCCAGGATTCTCGATCCGGGCTGGATGGCTCTTGAGCCAGGCGCCGACATTGGCGATTAGGCTCCACGCGCCGGTTGTACGATTCACCCGGGCGACGCCTGTTGGAGAATTCGGATGCCCATGCGAGCAGCCGCCGCCCGCCACCAACGCATACAAGGTGTCATCGAGGAATGCGACGTCAGCTACCCCGATAAGATCTCCTTGTGAATCCTGGGTCGACGGGAAACCGCTCGCTACCGTCGTCACCTTGCCGCTGCCGCTGATTTTGGAAACGCGTCCGGTATTGCCCCCTGTGTAGGGACCCACGGGACCCGGTACCTGCGCGCACTCACCTGCGGTACTCGTGGTTCCACCTTTTCCCGCTTCCGCTACGTATAAATAACCGTCAGAACCAAATCGCAGCCCCCGCGGCGCGTCCAGTCCCGTGGCGTAGACCTTAAATCCGCTGGGCTGCTGGGCCTGTGCGGATATCGAGGCGAGATTCAGCATGGCGGCGGTCGCGATCAAAACAATCGGCGATATTCTCGTTAAATTCATGATTTGCTTCCCCTTTGTTCAAAATCCATGTGGGCGTGCTTGTCAGAATGAGAGTCGCATAGCTCGTTCGGGTCGATGCACCGACAAGCTATTCGTCTGCGGTACGTTGAATAAGAGTGCGGTCCGCTGTGTGCGGGTACCACTATCTGCAGAAAGCTGCTCGCGAACCAGTCAGCGCGCGAGTAGGAGCAGTCACCACATCGTGGGAGTGCCTGTCGCCCACGCGGCTCGCGGCTTGATCCTACAGCGAGTTCGGCTTGGCATCGGGCAAGCTCGTTTGTAGGTCGGTGCCGAACATACCGCGGGAGTCGCCATGTTCAGTTCAATTGCAGGTGAGGAGGATTTCGCCGGAAGGTGCCGGCGCCAAATGTTGCAGTCCGGTCTATTGATGGCCGTCGGCGCAAGCCTTGCCGCCGGAAGATTGGCGTCGGCTCAAGGCGCCGGTGGACGCGCCTCCGCGACGGCCCCGAAAGGTGGTGCAGTCTCGCTTTCCAAAGGAATGGTCTCGTTCATGCTCGCCCACGAACAGTTCCCGGTTCCGGAACTGATTCGGCAGGGAGCCGCGGCTGAGGACGCTGGATTCGATTTGGTCGCTACGAGCGATCACTTCCAGCCCTGGCAGACAAACGAGCACCATGCCGGACAGGCTTGGGTGACGCTCGGCGCCTTGGGGCAGCGAACCCAGCGGATCTGGATGGGGCCTACAGTCACGTGTCCGACATTGCGATACAACCCCGCGGTCGTGGCGCAGGCGTTCGCAACACTGAGCCTGCTTTATCCTGGCCGAATTTTCCTCGGACTCGGGTCCGGCGAAGCGCTGAACGAGCAGGCAGCGACCAGTGAATGGCCCGCGTGGCGCGAGCGCTGGGATCGGCTTATTGAGGCTGTCACGATCATCCGCCAACTCTGGGCGGGCGAGCCGGTGCAGCACAAGGGTCCCCACTACACCGTCGAGGGCAAGCTCTACGATCCGCCTCCGCAACCGATTCCATTGCTCCTGGCCGCAAACGGCCCGAAAGCGATGAAGCTCGCGGGTGAGCACGGTGACGGCCTGATCACCGATCCGCAAACCTGGAAGCAGCACAAGGCGGAATGGGAAAAAGGAGCCCGCTCGGCCGGCAAGGATCCAAGCGCAATGCCTGTGCTTGTGGAGGCATTCGTGGTCGTGGGCGATCAGACCGAGGCGCTGTCGGCGGCCAAATTATGGAACTTCATTCCCAAAGCGTTCAAGGGATATCAGAACATTCCGGATCCGGCACAGATCGAGCACCGCGCTCAAAAGGAACTGCCCTTGTCGAAGGTCTTTGGAGATTGGACCGTCAGTGCCAGCCCGGACGCGCACGTACAAACCATCAAACAACTCATTGACAGCGGCGCTACCATCGTCAACATACATTCAGGTCAACCAGACCAGCAGAAGGTGATCGAGTTCTACGGCAAGGAAGTGCTTCCTCGAGTCAAGAGCCGGACCGCCGGCTCATAGCCCGCACGCGGTGGAGACAAGAGCAGAGGCGAGGGTTCGGAAGTCCGCGATCGACTTGGCCGAGCCGGCGCGAAGCGGGCGACAGGAAATTCAGATTGGCGCGGCGGGCTGGAGTAATCCGCCGGCGAAGCGCCTTGACCGAGAACCCGGTCAAACGCACTTGTCTTACTACGCGGCGCATTTCTCGTGTGTAGAAGTCAACTCCTGCTTCTACCGGCAACATCAACGCGCGACCTACGAGCGCTGGCGTGATGAGACACCCGCGTCGTTTCGCTTTTCCGTCAAAATGCCTCGAAGTATCACACACGAGAGTCACTTGCAGCGCTGTGCTCCCGAGGTCGCACGCTTTTATGAAAGCGTCGCGGCGTTGCAGCCCAAGCTCGCTGCAATACTTGTCCAGCTGCCTCCCGGCTTGGAGTTCGATGGACGCGCGGCTAGGACGTTCTTCAGCGGCCTTCCGCGACTTCCTGGAACGAGAGTGGCCTGCGAGCCCAGACACCCAAGTTGGTTCACGAGGATCGCGGAAAGCGTCCTGCGGTACGCGGGAGTGTCCCGGGTCGCCGCGGATCCCGCCCGCTATCCCGGCGCGGAAGCCCCCGGCGGCGCGCTCGACTTCGCCTACTTTCGCTGGCATGGAGCGCCACGCATGTATTATTCGAAGTATTCGCCGGCGCAGCTCGGTGCTTTCGCCGCAGCTGTCAAGAAAAGCGAGGCCGCTGAGATTTGGTGCGTATTCGACAATACGGCGCGCCATGCAGCCTGGGACGACGCGCTGCAGTTTGACAACGTATTCAGCCTGGTTAATACTTTCCATGGTGGAAAACAGTGACAGCAGCCTGGATCGCACTTTTGCCGCGCTCGGTGATCCGACGCGACGCGCGATCTTGGACAGGCTCTCGCGGCGAGACGGCGTGAGCATCAGCGAATTGGCTGAGCCCTTCGCCATCAAACTTCCTGCCGTAATGAAGCATCTCGGCGTCCTCGACGAGGCGGGGCTCATCACTCGCTCGAAATCCGGTCGCGTGGTGACGGTTCGCCTCAGGCGTGGATCCATGCGTGAAGCAATGACATGGTTGCGCCGTCGCGAGCTCTTCTGGTCTACGAGGTTGGATAAGCTGACGGCCTATGCCGAGCGCAAAGCAATGGAGGTGCGGAGCCAGAAGAAGTGACGAGGCTCTGCTCGCATCGCGGCCGCCCAATCTGCACGATGAGTCTGCAGCGACATCATCGATGCGGTGTCAGCTCTGCAACGATCGCGCGAGTGCCCGCAACGACGTCCCGCACGTGCTCTGCGGCAGTCACGCCTGCAGCCCGGCGTTGTGCAGCCGGCACTTCAATTTCTATGGGCAGCGAGGCGGGAAGGGCGCTCAGGATGGCGCGTAGCGGAAGATCGCCTTTGCCGGGGATCTCTCGATTATGCACTTCGGCAATGTAATCGGAGGAGATGTGCACTCCATGAGCGTCGTTGATTTGCACAATGCCGAAATAATGCGCGTCGAGCTTTGCGATATCCGCCGGTGCGGTTCCGCTGCGAACGACATGGAGGGCATCCACTCCGATGCCGAAGTTGGTGCGTCGCACCTGGTCGGCCAGCCATTTCGCGCGCGCAAGCGAGTGATTGCCTGGCGTCAAAGGGCAGAACTCGGAGGAAACCCTCATCCCGCGCGCGGCCGCGAGATCGCACAACGCGCCCAATTTGTCGACGACCAAGTTGTCGTCCCGAATAAAGATGTGTGACGACACGCGCTTCGCGCCGAGCTCCGCGCCGAGGTCGAGTGCTGCCGCATAGCGGTTAAGGTCGACCTCGTCCGTCAGGGGGAAGAATTCGATCCCGTCGATAGCGACGCCGTGGACGGCGAGCGCCGCTGCAACAGTTTGCTTGTCATGCCGAGAAAGCGCCTGAGGATAATTAAGCCCGGTATTCGAACGCGGCAGAACGGTGCCGCCGTCGAAAGTGAATATTGAGACAAATTGGATGTCCACAGCCGCCGCCATCTTGATGAAATCGACGTGCGATGGGCCCACCGCATTGAGTTGGTGAACGATGAGAGGCCGTGTCATCGCCTTATCTCCTCTGCCGGCGCCGCAGCGGGCTCGAACTCGATTGGCAGCGTGCGAATGCCCCAGGCGCCGGCACGGAATGGCCGCCAGGTGACTTCACCCGCCAGACGCGGTCTGGTTATGCGTTGGGCGATGAGGCGCAGACCTTCTTCCATCTGCGCCGTCGCCAGAAATTGGCCCAGGCAGATATGCGTGCCCCGTCCGAAGGCGATGTGCCGCGGGCGTTGCTCCCGCGCGGGACAGAACGACATCGGGTCGGCATAGGCGTACGGATCGCGACCGGTGAGCGCGATCGCGAAGCATAGGTAGCTGCCTTTCGGGAACTGCACGCCGGCGTATTGGAGATCATCGAACAACGTCCTGCTAGGGGAGACGACCGAAGTATGCCGCAGCGATTCCTGGATCACCTTGCGGCAGTAGTCGGCGTCGTTGGCGCACTGTGCGAGCATTTCCGGATGCCCAAGGAGCGCGTGCATCGTCAAGGTCAGTTCGTTCTTCGAGGTATCGAAGCCCGCGAGCAGGAGCGTAATTAGTAGATCGCGCAACTCGTCATCGTCGAGCTCTCCGCGCTCTTCGTTCTGATCAACGCGTCAAGCAGCAAATCGTGGTCGTGGTCGCCGCTCTGCTCGCGTTTGACGATGAGGTCAGCCGCGAAGTCTCTGAGCACTTGGTAGGCCTGAAGAATGTTCGGAAAGATGCCGCGGTCCATGGTCATGCAGGCCATCTGCAGGTCGAGCGCGTCGCGGATCGCTCGTACCGGTCCCGCCGGCACGCCGAGGAGGCCGCACATCACCGTGATGGGGAAATAGGAGGCGAACTCCGCGAAATCGAATGCGCCTTTGGGCGCCCATTCGTCCAGCAGTTCGCCGATGACCCGGCGCATCATCGCCCGGGTTCCATTGGCATGCCGCGGAGTAAAGGCGGCAGCGACGCTCGCGCGGAGGCGATCGTGTCGGGGGCCGGAGATGGTCGCCATCTGGTCGCGCATGAAGCGACCCCAGTCGGTCTCCTCGGCACCATAATATTCAATCAAGCCCGAAAAATGAGGTCCCATCCGTTGATCCATGGAGAGCAATTCACGAGTCGCCTCGAGGCCATGAACTACATAGCCTTTGCTGAATTTCGCCAGCCAGGGATGCTTCTTCCGAGCGGGTTCGAGGAACCGCATGGGGTCTGAGGAGAATTCCGCTGTCTCGATCGGCAGGTTCGGCAAGTCGAGATCGGATGCGAATTGCACTGGTCAGGCCGTGTGGCTGTGAAAGAGCGACATAGTCATCCGATCGACCGGAACAGCGCGTAGCTCCGATCGTTCGGGGCGGACTCGCCCTTCAGTTTGACCTGGCTCCCCATGGGACCCGGCTTGCCGCCGCCACTGTCGGAATATTCGCGGTACCACTCGAATAGGATGGTCTTTTCACTGAATCGCCACTCGCCGTTGCGCTTCTCGAAGCGGTCGAGGTAGCGTCCGGAGATAATGAGATCCCCGCTGGGCGCGCCGGCATGGCCGACGTGGTATCCGTAGAAATAAGACTCGGCAACTGCCCGATCCCCGTCGATTCGGATGATGATGTTGCTGATCACATGCATCATCCGGTCCCAATTCTTCTGGCCCGCCGGGACCGAGAAGGCGATGAATTGTGCGGAACCGCCTGAATAGAATTCGCCGTGAATCTGGGCGTCGTCCCAGAACACCTCGGTCAGAAGCTCAGCGTCCGCTCGGTCCATTCCTCGGGCATAGAGGGACATGCAGTCGCTGATCGCTTGTCGATCCGCCACCTCGGCCTGAAATTGGCTCAGCTTCAAAATCATCTCATCCCCCATGCCGCTGCGGCGAGCCCGTTGGCCCACGCCGGACGGTGTTCGCGATTTTGTCGGCGACAGCCGAGTGAGTCTCGACGGCTCGCGACAGCGCTCGAGCAGTTTCCGCCATGGCCGCGGCGGCTTGCTAGAATACAGGCCAATGACATAAGCGGGTAGAGGGCAGTGAATCAAGACATCGTCAGCACTCAGACGGCCCCGGTAGCGCTCGAAGGCGCAACGCTCGCGGACGAGGCGGTGCTCAGACAGCCCTTTCCCTTCTACAAAATGCTGCGGGAAAACGATCCTGTGCATTTCGACAAGACACTGAACGCCTATCTGGTTTCGCGCTATGCGGACGTCAAAACCGTGCTGCTTGATGCCGAGACGTATTCGATGGAGCGCGGCTGGCGAACCAATTATGCGCACGGCTTCGTCGATGAGTTCCAGGAAATCCTGAAGCGTGACGGTGGCGGCTTCTTTCCCGATGTGATCATGACGGATCCGCCTAACCACACGCGTATCCGCAAGCTCATGGAGAAAGCCTTCATCCCACGCCGGGTGAAGTTGCTGGAGGAAGGCATCACACACCGCGTGGTGCAGTTTATCGAGCGCCTTCCTGACTCTGGAAAGATAGACGGTATTAACGATCTTGCGCTACCGCTCACCATCGATATCCTCGCCGAGCAGCTCGGCATCTCCCATGCGGATCACGCACGCATCGAGCGCTGGTCGTTGGCCTTATCCGCCCAGGTCGGAAGGATGCAGTCCCGCGAGGAAATGCAGCAAAACGCAGCGGACATTTGCGACTTGCAACGCTATGTCATCGCCATGATCGAGGCGCGGCGTCAGTCACCGTCCAACGACCTCGTGTCGGATCTGGTTCATGCACGCAACCCGGGCGAAGAGAACCCCGTGCTTAATTTTGAGGAGTTGGTCGCCTGCGTTCGGGCGCTGCTCGGGGGCGGCAGTGAAACGACCGCCAACGGCATCGGGAGCCTTCTGCGGGTGCTGGCAACCCAATCCGGTGCCGCGCAGCAACTCCACGACAAGCTCGACGACAATGCCACGGTCAACCGTTTCGTCGAAGAAGTCCTGCGGCTCTACCCGCCGCCTCGCGCGCTATCGCGTGTGACGACGCGCGACGTCGAGCTCGGCGGCAAACGGATTCCCGAGGGGTCTCAGGTACTGATCATATTCGCTTCGGCCAATCGGGACGAAAGCCAGTATGCGAGCGCGGAGGCTTTCGAACTCAATCGGCCCAATCTCATGGGGCATGTCACTTTTGGCGCCGGCATTCATCGTTGCGTCGGCTTGTCGCTGGCGCGGATGGAAATGGTCGTCGTCGCGCGAGAAGTCTCACGGCGATTGCGCGACGTGCGTCTGGCCGTGCCAGCCGAGCAAATCTTCTATCTCCCGTCCGTCTCCAATCATTCCGTGCAGTACCTCCCGCTGACGTACCTCAAGCGATGAAGTCGAATGAACATACGCTTTGGCAGGGGTAATATCGCGCACTGTTCGAGATAACTGGAGAACCCGCGTGGCAAAGGAGCTTCAAGGCAAAGTGGCGATTGTCACGGGCGGGGCGACCGGGATCGGGCGAGGGATCGTTGAGGTCTTCCTGGAGGAGGGCGCGCGGGTCGTCATCGGGGATCTGGACGATGAGGCCGGACACGCGTTGGTCAAGTCTTTGGGGGACTCCACCCGCTTCCTGCGTACCGACGTCGCCGAGCGGGAACAGGTCCGATCGCTCGTCGACCACGCCCTCGCGGAATTCGGCGATGTGCATGCCATGGTCAACAACGCGGCGATCTCCGGGGTCTTTCAAAACCGCTTTCTGGACGACGCGCTGACCGACTTCGATCGGATCATGCATGTCAATCTCGCCGGCGTGATGTACGGCACTCAGTTCGCCGCGCGCCATATGCGCACCAAGGGGCGCGGCTCGATCATCAACGTAAGCTCCATTGCCTCGCTGAACCCGGGTTTCGCGATCCCCATTTATCGCGCCTCGAAAAGCGGAGTCAACAACTTCACCCGGTCTATGGCGATCGACCTCGGGGAATACGGGATTCGCGTAAACGCCATCGCGCCGGGGGCGGTGCCCACCAAGATGGGCAGCTTTGCCGATCCATCGTTACCGCCCGAGCGTGCTGCGGAACTCGAAAAGGCGCTCGATACGGCTTGGCTCGCGAGTCAACCGATCAAGCGTCGCGGCTCGCCGCGCGACATCGCGAATGCCGCGCTTTTCTTCGCCAGCGACCGATCCACCTATGTAACCGGGCAAATACTGGGGGTCGATGGAGGCGGCTCAGCCGGCGAGATGACCAACCGACACGCTATGATGATAAGCATTCGCGAAAAATTCCATCGCGACGCCAAATCATGATGCGGCTTTCTGAGGCTCTCCAGTCGCCGAGCGCTCCTCAGGCGATTGTGTCGATGATGCTGCCGAGCGCACCGGTCGGACTGCTCGAGGAATTCGAGCTCGAGGTGCCGCTGAGGTCCGCAATCGAGCTATCGATGAACGATGAAATGATCGACTGAGCCGACTCGGCACTCGTTGAGGACGTTGTGCCCGATGTCGTGCCGGAGGCATTCGAGACGCCACCCGTCAGGGTGCTTAGCAGACTCTGAAATGCTGAACTCAGGCTCGAGGCGACGCTGCTGGAGGCACTGGAACCTCCATTCAAGCTGCCGAGCAACTCGCTATCTCCTGATTCGGTAGCAAGACTCGTCAATGCCGCGACGGTCGAAGCCACGCTTGAGCTTGCGGTGGAACTCGAGGTGCTGCTCGTGCTCGCGGTTGTATTGGCCGAGCTCGCAGCGGCCGCTGAATTGGCTGCGGCCGCGGCGCTGGATGCGCCTAGTAGGTTGTACAGAGCCGAGGCCTGGCTGCTGACGCTTCCAATTGACATTATGACCTCGATCACGGTGGCTCGAACCCGGGGTATCGGCCGGGATTTAAGGAACTTGAGGGCGCGCCCGTGCGGCAATTTAGGTAGTAACGCCTCGCCTAAATCGATATTCTTCGGGCGCCCGGCGACTCGGACGAGGGAGCGGAAAATAGCAACAATAACTCTGGGAAACTTCCCTGCGCGAGCCGGCGCCGATCGCAACGCGTTTCTTTTGTTTACAGGCCTGGTCTGGGTGGGCGTGCTGTCTGGCTTCGGAACCGACAGCTTCCAGCACGTCAGCAAGCACGGGCTGGACTATCCCTTAATTGTCCACTTTCATGCCGTCGCCTTCGTCGGCTGATTGACACTGTTCACGGTGCAGGTGGCCCTGATCCGCACGGGGCGGGCGGACATCCATCGTCGGCTCGGCATCGCGGGGGCGGCGCTCGCCGCAGTGATGGTGGTGCTGGGTCCCGCAACAGCGTTGGTCGTCGACGGCGCGCGTTTTGCGTCCACGGGCCGGACGCCCGAATTTCTAGCCTCCAGTTGATCGACATTCTTGCTTTCGCCGGGCTGACCGCGGCGGGGCTGCTGATGCGCAGGATTCCATCGGCGCACAAGCGTCTTATGATACTGGGCCTGATTTATATCAGCGATGCCGGCTTTGCTCGGTTGCTAAACGGCGCCATGGTCGCGCCGCTCGCTCTCAGTGCGTGGCGCACTGCCGCGAGCCTCTATCTGGGAAGTGATCTCCTGATGCTGGGCGTCGGTGTCTATGACCTGGCCACCCGCGCAAGATTGCACCCTGCATATATCGCGGGCGTGGTCTGGACGATTGCTCTGCAGTTCACGGCGTTCACGCTGCTGAACAGTCCAACCTGGAAGGCGTTATCGTTGCACCTCATCGGTCAGTAAGAGCCGCCTTTACCTCCCGGGTCGCTTTGATTTCGCTCGGGGCATCTTCTTCGCTTTAACTTTTGGACTCGGCAGCGCAGCGGCTGTGGTGCGAATCAAGTCCGCGAGGAAATCGGGATCATCGAGATCCGCCATCAAGAACCAGTTGCTGGCGCCCGGATACGGCGGTGCTTCGGTCGGTACGCCGATCTTGGCTCGCCCAGGCTCAGTCGCCTTGACGAAGAACTGATTGTCACAAATCAAGCCGATTACCTTATCCTGAAGGTAGACCGCCGCTTCGCCGAACATTCGCCGGGAGGAAATCTCGCCGGCGCCGCGCAGCTGTTCGCACACAAACTTTACGAATTCCGGATCTGAGGCCATCGCTACCGTCCCTTGTGTCCGTCCGCGATCAACGGCGCCGATAAACGAGTGTGTAGTCGATTGGGCTGGGGAGTCGTGGACTGGTGAGTTCGACATACAGCCTCAAGGTTCGCCCATCCGCATCGAGCAAGTACTTCTGTACACGCGCTCCATCCTCACCCTGGTAGTACACCACAAATGCCGGGTAAGACCATTGGCCGGTCACGCGATCGATGCCGCCGTCCTCACGAATCCAGCGTACCCAACTGCCATCGAGGGGTGTTTGAATGAGTGGGCGTGCGTCGAGGTGTAAACTGGCTGTGAGTCCCGCTTGCGAAATGACAATTCGTTGATAGGGAGGGTTGGCTTTCGCAATCAAGCGGCGGGCGAGGGGCCTGATGGCGAAGTTCATGGGCGCGGTGCCGCGCGTGATAGCCGCCTCGATATCGTCGCTGGCGCGTGCGTCGATTTCATAGACGCCCTGGAGGTCCGCTTGCTCTGCGCGCGCGGCCGGCGCTCCGCCGAGAGCCCAAGCAATCACTGCCAGTGCCCATCCGGATTTGGCAAGGGATGGGCTCTGCCGGGGACGGCGCGCGATAGACAAAGACGACCTGATGACGTGCATTTCTGTCGTTGACGCGTGTTTGAAGACAATGCTATACAGGTGTCTAGCATAACACCCATTGCCATTTTTCAGCGTCAATTCACGATCAATGGGTGGGTCGCCGCGGAGAGCTCACATGCAATTACTGGAAGATCGAGACTACTTCACGGACCGCGTAATCCTCAAAGACCCGTATGCCTATTTCGAGGCCATCCGCGCCAAGGGGCCGATCTATCAAATTCCGAACAGCGGACTCGTGGTAGTGACCGGCTTCGATGAGATCTTGGAAGTACTCAAAAATACCAATGATTTCTCATCTGTCATCGCACCGAGCGGACCGGCAGCGCCGTTGCCATTTCAACCCCAAGGCTCCGACATCACGCCTCAGATCGAGGCACATCGGACAGAGATCGTGGGCGGCGATCTGGTCGTCGCCTACGACGACCAGCAGCACAATTTTTCCCGCTCGCTGTTGACCCGCCTGTTTACACCGTCCCGCCTGAGAGCGAACGAGCAGTTCATGGCGGAGTATTCTGATCGGCTGGTGAGGGAGGCGGTCGCGAATGGCGGGTGCGAACTCATCAAGCAGATCGCGACTCCCTTCGTCACAATGGTCATCGCGGACTTGTTGGGAGTGCCCGCGGACGATCGACAGATTTTTATGGACGCGATCGAAGCGGGTCCGCCGCCTGGAAGCCTTGACAGCGGTGACTTGATGGCACAGCACCAGCCGCTGGTGGTGATGGGGATGTATTTCGCCGGCTACGTGCAAGAGCGGCGCCAGGACCCGCGCGCGGATATTCTTTCGGAGCTGGCCAACGCGACCTATCCCGATGGCTCGATGCCGGAGGCGTTGGAAATTGTCCGGCTCGCGACGTTCCTTTTTGGCGCGGGACAGGACACCAGCGCCAAGCTTCTTGGAAACACGATGAAGTTCATTGTCGATGAGCCCGGTTTGCAAGCTCGCCTGCGGCAGAATCCCTCACTGATTCCGCAACTGCTCGAAGAGGTACTGCGTCTGGAGGGTTCGGCAAAGATGACGGCCCGGCTCGCGCGCAAGGATACGCACATTGGCGAACTGCGCGTGCCCGCCGGGACCCGGGTGATGCTTGCGTTGTCAGCGGCCAATCGCGATCCGCGCCGCTGGGAAAACCCTCAGACGCTGGTGCTCGATCGGCCAAAAATCAAAGAGCACCTTGCATTCGGCCGCGGCGCCCATGTCTGCGCGGGCGCACCGCTCGCGCGTGCCGAGGTGCGGATCATTCTCGAAAAATTCCTGGAGCACACCTCGCACATCGACCTGGTCGAGGAAAAGCATGGTCCGCCGGACCAGCGAAATTTCGACTACGAGGCGAGCTTTATCATTCGCGGGCTCTCGGAGCTGCAGATCAAGCTGATACCGGTAGCGGGCGCGCTCGCAGCAGGGAAAACTGCGATCGCGCAGGATGCCGCAAAACCGCGGTCTGGCTTTTTCAATTTTGGCAAGCGGGCGGAGAACAAGGCGGCACCTGCGACCCGCTACTCGACTGGGGACACCAAGATTGGCGCGTTGCTCGCCGATCCGGCGGCAAAGGCCGTACTCGATAAATACTTCCCGGGCGTCAGCGACGATAAGCGGATCGGCATGGCGAAAAGCATGACCCTGCGCGCCGTGCAAAAGTTTGCTCCGGATAAGTTCACCGCGGCGGCGCTCGACGCGGCGGACGCCGAGCTTGCGTCGTTGCCGGTGCGATAAGTAAGAGGTATGAAACATCGGGTGTTCCGCAATGGTTTCGAATCGTCGCAGAGGTGTGGAGAATTCGGCGGTGCGATCCGCGCTTATCGATGCGGCAGAGCTCCTGATCCGAGAGGGCGGATATCCGTCGGTTACCGCGAGGAATCTCGCTGAAAAAATCAACCTCAAGCGGCAAATCGTCCATTACTATTTTCACTCCATGGATGATCTCTTCATCGCTGTCATCCGGCGGGGGGCCGACAAGGCCCGCCCCTGCTTGGAGGCCGCGTTGACCTCGGAGGAGCCGCTGCGCACGCTCTGGGAGATCAATAGTGATTCGGCGCAGGCGACGCTGACGTTGGAGTTGAGTGCCCTGGCAAGCCGCCGTCCCGCCGTACGCGCGGAGGTGAAGCGCTTCGCGGAAGAGTTTCGCGATCTGCAGACTCAGGTGCTCGTAAAACATCTGGAGAAACGCGGCATTTCGCCAGATCTCCAGCCGATTGTGGCAACCGTGTTGCTGACGAGTCTATCGCAGGTCCTGACGCTCGAGTCGGCGATAGACATCGACTGCGGGCACTCAGAGACCCTTGCATTCGTTGACGATTGTTTGCGTGCATTTGCGGAGGGGCGCGGGTCTCCCATGCCGCGGCCGCCGCCTAAATGAGGGGTCAGTACTCGACCAGTGCGGGCCGCGTTCGGTGAATCCACTGCTGAAGCGATGGACGGGACCACTGCAGCCTGGCGTAATCGACGAGTCGCTGGGGAACTGGATCGCCGAGCACGATCAGTCGCTGCAACATCATCGCGAGATCGACATCCGCGATCGACCAGTCCCCAAAGAGGTTGTCGGTTCGTCCCTCTAGCAGCGTCAGTGCCCCTGAGAACAGCAGGTCAGCCGCCGATCGCGCCGTGCTGGAGAGGGTCGGGCGCTTGGCCCCGCAAAACACCACAAAGGTGGGGCGCTCCTCGCGAATGGGCATGAGGTCGCTTCGCATCCAAGCCTGCACTTGACGTGCCCGGGCGCGATTGCGCGGATCCGAAGGGTACAGATGGGTGCCGGGAAAGGTCTCGTCGATGTACTCGCAGATCGCGGAAGACTCCGACAAGGCAAAGCCGTCGTGGATGAGCGTCGGCACACGTCGGGTGATCGAGGTCTTGGAGAAATCGGGGTGATGGTGGCGGTGAGCTGCGAGATCCATCGTTTCGATGTCGAAGCTCAGGCCCTTCTCGAGCAGGCTCACAAAGGCAACCAACGCATAGGGGCTTGCGAAGTTGGCGTCGACGTAGAGCAGCATGTGATCTCCCAAGAAAAATCAGGCTCGGATTCTAGCAGCGCAGATCCTCGTGCGCCGTCCGAGGCACTGACTGGATGCATCGAAAAACATTGGCCTAATCAATAAGATATCAGCTTACTTGATTGATCAACCAAGTCGCGATATGGTCGCTTGAGTGATCACTCAAGTCGCAGGCCCGGAAAGCACGCGTGACCGAATCTTGGCGGCCGGAATGCGGCTCTTCGCAGCAAAAGGCTACCAATCAACCTCCATCGCGGACTTGCTGCAGGAAGTGGGTGCCCACTCGGGGAGCTTCTATCATTTCTTTCCGACCAAGCAGGACCTCCTGCTCGCGGTCCTCAAGGCCTACCGCGACGGCATCGAATCGATGCTCCTCGCGCCGGCATGGGTCGGTATCGACGACCCCATCGCGAAGATATTTGCATTGCTCGCCGTGTACCGCCGGGCGCTGGAAGGCAGCAGTTGCATCTATGGTTGCCCGATCGGATCGCTGGCTCTCGAAATTCATGAGCCCGACCCACCGGTGCGCGAATTGCTCTCCGCTAATTTCTCGGGCTGGGTGAAGCACATCGAAGCCTGCCTGGATGCCGCTCGGCCGAGACTTCCGCGGACTATCGACACGCATCGACTCGCCGTTTTTGTGCTCACCACCATGGAGGGAGGTGTCATGCAGGCACGCACCCACCGCACGCTCGCGGCCTTTGATGCATCAGTCGCCTCCCTCCAGGATTACTTTCATCGTCTTCACGCCGCCGCCTTAGAGGAGTCAAAATCATGCTGAACGCCGGACGCCTTCTCGCCTTCGCCGCCCTCATCTACGTGCTGGTCCCCGTGCACGCCGCAGAGCCCAGCTGGCGCGACTTCAAGGACGTTGCCAATACATCCTTCGTGGAACCGAGTGGGGAGCGATCCATTCAACTTTCGACCGATGTTCCAGCCTCGCCGCACGACGCATTCAGCGCGTTCACAACAAGCGATGGTTTTTCGAGTTGGGCCGTGCCAATTGCAAAAATCGACTTTCGTATCGGTGGCTACATCGAGGCCAGCTACGATTCGCAGGCCAAGATTGGAGATCCTGGCAACATCAAAAATGCGATTGTTGCGTACGTGCCGGATCGGGTCCTCGTGATTCGCAATATCCAGGCGCCCGCGGAGTTTGCCGATTCCGAGCTTTTCCAGCGGACTGTCACGATCATCGAGTTCATTGCTATCGAGCCGCGCCGCACGCGAGTAACCATCACAAACGCCGGCTACGGCACCGGCGAGCGCTTCAACACGCTGTATCGCCATTTCGAATGGGGCGACGCGTACACGCTTCAAGCGCTGAAGACACGTTTTGAGAAAGGTCCTGTCGATTGGTCCGCAAAGAAGGCTAAGACCAAATCGGAGACGGCGGCCGAGACCGTCACAAAATCCGACTGACTGAACGGGGCGCCCGGTTGGCCGGCTGAGGCGGATCCCTGCAACTTTTTGCTGCCCGCCGTGTTTTAGTGGCAAGACGCGGGAGAAACGTATGAACAGCAATCAAATTCGGCCGAATGACATGATCCTCGATGGCTGGCCGATTCTAGTAGCCTTCGCACTGTATCTGGTCGCCTTCGGACTCGTTGCAATGACGATGGCCTCGGGAATGCTGGTGGCATGAGGGGCTGACGATGAAGAAGGTGCTGTTGACGTTTGCCTCGCGACAGGCTGCGCCGTTGGGAAGTCGAGCGGGCGCGTAGTGCGACGCAGGCCCGGCCCGTGCAGCCCACGCCAAAGCGGGGGCTTGCGCCGGATCAACGGGACGACAAAGCGTCCATATCGGCTTGCATTCGTTGCTTGTATTCATCCGACCACTGCGCACCCGGCTTCATTTTCGGGGGCGAGGCGGATTGGGGAGTCGAGGTGCTCTTGCTAGGGGCGACTCGTGGCGCAACCTTCAGCTTGAGAGTAGGGCGCGGGGATGTGGGGTTGGGATTGCTCATAGGCTCGTGATGGGTAGTGGTTGTTGCGTTAGCCATGCCGCTGAAGCGCTGATATCGAACAACGGAAATATGACGTCGATATGTATTCGACTTCTGCTGACATGCGGCGAGAGTCTAACCCAATTCCCCCGTCAGTCGATAATCCTTGGCAGCAAAGAATTGTCGGCACTCGCCGACACGCCGACATGCTCAAACGAGCGCGCGGGCTCCCATGGAGGCCGCCGCAGAGAACGATCAGAAGGTGAAACGAGCGCCGATCGTCGGCGCCGTGTTATTGGTGTGCAAGTAGGGGACGCCGGGGCCGTGGGGGATGGCGATGGCGAGTCCCCCGTTCACGTCGGAATACGCAATGCCGGCGAAAACGTCGAAACGCTTGGTGAAGTGATGGTCCGCATACAACGAGAACTCGTTGAGGAAGCCTGAGCAGGAGGCGCGGTAACTGGTGGGCGGGCAGGCGGCAGGAACGCGGAAGTCGTTCTGCCACTGGTGATACCAGGCCACGGTGATGTCGGTCTTGAGGTCGTACGCATATTTCACGCCCGTCCAGGCAACCTGCACGAGCTTGGGAGAATCGAGATTGTTGTCCTCAACGCCGCTCAACAGATAGCCGCCTTGGGCAGAAGCGCCAACACCCAACGGGTTCGTCGGATTGAACTGCTGAATGTGCTCGTAGCCGGCATAGAATTTAAACTGATCCCACGTGTACTTGGCGGCGAGCATCACGGCCGTGTTGTCGGTCACGATGCCATATTCGGTGTTGTCCGTGCCGATCAGATTGGGTCCGGTGATGGTGTTCGTGTTAATGCTGTTGGTGGTCGACTGAAAGGGCGCCGCCAGACTCTGAGGCCCGAGCAGGGGATTCAGGACGCTGATCGCCTGATTGTAATGTTGGAAGACGGCGTCGACGGAGAAATGGTTGATCTCTGCGCCCAAGTCGAATCCATAGGCGGTGTTGCGTGCCTCTTCCGGGGTACAGGTGGTGGCGCTCCAGGTTCCGGCGGCGGTGTAGCAGCCGCCTGAACCGTCGGCGAACTTATACATCGCGCCGAAATGGATTGGACCGTAGGCCAAGCGATATTTGATGGCTTGGTCCCAACGCGTGTCCTCGGTGTCGCCACCTCCGGCCATGGTGCCGTTATACCCGATGTACGAAAACGAGTAGGCACCGTTGGCCGGATCGTAAGCGAGCATCGCATCGGTACCAAGAGAGCGCTGCCGACCGAAGGTCAGAGTGCCGAAATGCGTGGACGACGCGCCCGCATAGAGCTCGTCGTTGAAGGCTTGGCCGGCGCGCGCGCCGTCGCCGGTTATCGAATAGGCGGACCGCGGCAGGCCATTGTTCGTGATGTTGGTGGCTGCCATGTTGGCGAGCTGGCCGGACTGCGGATTAATGCCAGTGGACGCGTTGAAGACACCGTACCAGTCGGGCATCAACTCGATCTTGCCCTTGATGCCCAGACCCGTCTGCTGCAGGTTGTTCGGTGCAAGAACGACTCGAGAGCCAGCCCCATTGCGATTGACCAGCGATTCGCCTTCGTAGTTATAACCATTTTCAGGCAGGCCGTGGCTGACCCAGCCCACACCGACGTCATACGCACCGTAGATGGTGATTCCGTGCCACGTCAGCGGGCAAGCGGTTTGCACAAAGTCTTGGTAGCTCGAGCAGGCCTCGGGGGCAGACGGCGCAGCCGTAGCCTCTTGGGGAACAGGAAGATCGTCGACGGCGAGCGCCGCATGACTCAAGGTGAACGCCGAAGCAAGCGCCGCAAGGGCGCACCACCGCACAGACTGCATATTACTTTCCCCCGGAAGAAATCGTTACAAAAGCGAAAACTCAGAACTGATCTAACGATCGCGATGGTCGATGAAATCCGCCGCCGCCGGCGCCACGTCCGCGATTGCGTCCAGAGCCACGGGTAACTTCTTCAGGGTGATGCTTTTTCCCCGCAAACCTATCATCCATCGCGCTTAAACTCGTTGTATTCGAGCATATATAACACGGCTACGTCATGAAGCGCAAAACCGTAATGCGGGGAGCCGAGCAATACACAGCACAAGGCCGCATGATTTCCGCAGGCTCTCCTTCGACTATGATGGCGAGGTAGGAGGAGCTGTTCATATGGCTGATCCAGTCGTTCGTTTCAGGATCGATTTCGCGGAACATTCCAGCATCGGGCCGGGCAAGATCCGTCTCCTCGAAGCCATTCGAGATTCTGGATCTCTATCGCAAGGAGCGCGCGACATTGGGATGAGTTATCGACGCGCGTGGCTCTTGGTGGAGAGCCTGAGACAATCTTTCCGCGAAGCGGTGACGGTCGCAAGCACGGGCGGTCGGGACGGAGGCGGCATGCAGATCACCGAATTCGGCGATGCTCTGATTAAAAGCTATCGTCAACTGGAACGAGATCTCGCCACGTTGGCGGCTCGCAATTTCCACGCCATCATTCCGACGGTCGTGCGGCATGCGAAGGCGGGCGCCAGGACATCAATTCGCACCCGGCTTGAGTAAACGATCCGGCGGGTTGCGCGCGGTGGATAACCCCCAAACTCGCAACTGTAAAATGGAAATACTGTCGAATCGTGCGGTTTGCACGTGAGGTACTTCGCATAATCACGTTTTCCTACGCCCATGTCGGTGAAAGTCGATAGCGCCGGTCGCATTGGTGCGCTGAGAATCCGGCCTATGACGTTCCGAGGCGCAACGGCGATCGACACTTCAACCACGGCGGCCGAGGGGGCCCAGATGGCGGTTGAGGCGGGGCTGCTTTATGTCTCGTGCAGCGAGCCCGGCATCCGCCGCATGCGCGCCGGCAAAGGCTTCTATTACCTAACTCCCGAGAATCGACGCTTGACGGCCACCAGCGAATTGAAACGTATCGCGAGTCTTGCCGTGCCGCCGGCTTACAAAGACGTCTGGATCTGCATAAGCCCCCGCGGCCATTTGCAAGCCACCGGCCAGGACGCGCGCGGCCGCAAGCAATATCGCTACCACCCCCAATGGCGGCAAGTGCGCGACAACGCAAAATTCGATCGCATGGTCGCGTTTGGCAATGCGCTACCGAAGTTGCGCCGGAAGCTCACTCGAGATCTGTCGCTTCCCGGTTTGCCGCGCGAGAAAGTCCTTGCGGCCGTGGTGGCGTTGCTTGACGCCACCCGCGCTCGTATCGGCAACGTGGAATATGCCCGCGACAACAAGAGCTTCGGGTTGACGACCCTGCGCAACCGTCACGTGACCTTCGTGTGCGACGGGCGCGCGGTGCTCAACTTCAGAGGCAAAGGCGGCGTGCAGCACGAGATTCCGATCGACGACAAGCGCATCGTGCGTATCGTCCAGCATTGTCAGGATCTTCCGGGTCAGCATCTGTTCCAGTACGTCGCAGACGACGGCAGCCGCTGTCCGGTGGATTCCGGCCAAGTCAACGATTACCTGCGCGAAGCCATGGGCGATGATTTCACCGCAAAGGATTTCCGAACGTGGGGTGCAACCTTGCGTGCGCTGGTGCTGCTCGCGCGGATTCCCAGAGATGATGGCGCGAGCGAGAGCGCCCTGAAGAGCGCGATTGCAGGTGTCATCAAGCAGGTTGCCTCGGAGTTGCGCAACACGCCCGCGGTCTGCCGCAAGTCCTATATTAACCCGGTGGTGTTCGAGGGATGGCGCTCGGGAGCGATCCATAGGGCCTCCGGCGGCAATCTGGCGACCGTCTCGCCGCGTAAGGCTGAGATGCTGGTACTGGAGTTTCTCAAGCAGTCATAGTCCGCAGTACTCGTGCGCGTGATAGCGGGCGGGAAACGTCTTGCATCGCCTAAATTCAATGGGGTAGTGTGCGCACAGGCGTACTCGCGTGCCGAGGCAATTTATGTGGCAGTTGGCTCAAATCAATGTTGGCCGTCTCGTCGCGCCCCGAGGCGACCCTCGTACCGCTGCATTCTTTTCCGCTCTTGACGAGATCAACGCGCTAGCCGACGCCGCTCCGGGGTTCGTATGGCGGTTACAGGATGAGAGCGGCAATGCCACCGCTATCCGGCCGACGTCAGATCCACTGTTTGCCGTGAACATGTCGGTGTGGGTAGATGCCGACGCGTTGTTTTCATTCGTTTATCGAAGCTCGCATACTCTCGTGATGGCGCGGCGGCGAGAGTTTTTCGAGAAATTCGAGGGGATCTATCAAGCGCTGTGGTGGATAGCCGTTGATCATCGTCCAACTGTCGATGAAGGCTTGTCGCGGTTATGGCGGCTGGAGCATTACGGGCCGACACCCGACGCGTTCACCTTCAAGGCCCGCTTTCCACCGCCGGATCGACCCGGTTCGGCCGTCGATATGCAGCCCGATCCCTGGTGTGTGGGTCGCGCATGAATATCGCGCGTCGATCAGCCGTGCTTCATAGGGTTTCATGGGTCTTTGGCCGACTGTGATCGTGCGACGTCGATGATTTTGCTTTCATTGGTCTGTCGCGGCTCGAGCGCGCAGAGCTGACGAAACATTTCCCCGGCCAGCTCCCCAAAGGGGCTGCCGTTCGAGACCTTGCGGGCCAGCGCTAAGCCATACTCGACGTCCTTCAGCCGCAATTGCGGCGTAAACACGATATCTCGGTCATGGCACCCGTCGGCGATCCGGCGGGTGTTGCGAACGACTTGCGGGCTTGCTGCTTGGCCGATAGCGAGCGTGTCAGCGACCATTCCGAGATCAAGTCCGACCTTCTCCGCAAGCGCCATGGTTTCCGCGGCGGAGGCAATCTGCACTGCGCCGAGCATGTTTACCAGCAGCTTGTAGGCAGTGCCTGTGCCGATTCGGCCGAAGTGCAGCACACTCTTCGAGATGCCGGCCAGCAGGGGGCGTGCTGCGTCCAGGGTCTCGAGCTCCGCTCCCACCAGCGCGGTAAGTTCGCCCGCAGCGGCGCTATCCGGGAGACCCGTGACGGGTGCGTCGAGATAGCGCAGCCCTCGCCGGCTTACTTCGGCGCTCAGCTCGAGTACCCAATCGTAGGACAGGGTGGAACATTCGATCGCCAAGGCGCCGGGTACAGTTTGCGCGGCGAGGACGCCGGTCGGTCCATACCAGATCGCGCGGGAAGCCTGATCGTCCGTCACCATCGAGACCACCGCGTCGGCGCCGGCGCAGGCGTCGCGGGGAGTGGCGCACTGCAGAGCTCCGCGCCTTGCCAGCTCGCCGGCACGGGCCACGGACCTATTGAAGACCCGCAGCTCATGACCGCAATCGAGCATGCGTCCGGCCATTCCCGAGCCCATCCTGCCCAACCCGATGAATGCGACTTTCGCCATATCGAGCTCCCGATTCCAGCATTGTCTTTTAGCTATGCCGAATATCCGCAACAATACACCGCTTGACGAGTCCAGATGAGCGCGTGCGGATCGGCACGCGGCCGTATCCACGCGTAAACCCAAGAAGCGAGACACAACGATATGCATCACTCCCGCCTTTGTGCCGTTCTGATCGACTGCAATACGCCTGATATCAACGCGGCCGCGAACTTCTGGGGCCATGCACTCGGACGCGCCGTAAACCCAACACACCCGGGCAGCCGCGGCAATTACCTCATGTTAGATACGCCGCCTGACGAGCCCATCGTGCAGATCCAGCGCGTGGAGCACGCGAGTCGAGTCCACATAGACATCGAGACCGATGCCATCCCGGCGGAGGTCGCGCGCCTGGAGAAGCTGGGCGCGAAGGTGGTAGACCGCCTCGAGCGCTGGGTGGTGATGCAAGCGCCGACTGGCCAGCGCTTCTGCGTCGTACGTGTGCAGCGTCCCGGCTTCCCAAAGAACGCGAATCGCTGGGATTGACCCGCAATACCCAAGTTTTCGGCAGGCGGTCGCACCGCGCTCGGCGACGCTTTTTATCCGCCACGCGGAAGCGACTACAATTGCCTTCGTGCCCGCAACGGGGAAGCCGCTGGACATCATCATGACTGACATCCCATCAGACGTACTTATCGTTGGCGCGGGCCCGACAGGTTTGACACTGGCTTGCGCGTTGGCAGAACGTGGGATGCGTGTGCGCATCGTGGATACCGCAAACGGGCCTGCCACGGGATCCCGGGGCAAGGGGTTGCAGCCCCGCACGCTCGAGCTCTTCGACGACCTGGGTATCGTCGACAACGCGCTTGCTCATGGCATCTTCGACTTGCCGGTCCGCTATTACGACGAATCCGGGCGTTGGAAGGACGATCATCCGCATGAACCGCGCCCGCCGCGGCCCGATGCGCCGTTCCTCCATCCGTTGATCACGCCTCAATGGCGGGTGGAAGAAACACTGCGCCGGAGGCTCGAGGAGCTCGGCGTACGCGTCGAATTCGGAACTGAACTGACCGATATTTCGCAGGACGACGATGGCGTGGTCGCCCAACTTTCCGGACCTGACCCGCGGGCCTTTCGAGTCCGCTGGTTAGTGGGCTGCGACGGCGGCAAGAGTTTCGTCCGCCAGCGGACAGGGATTGCCTTCTTGGGGGAAACCCTGGAAACCTATCGCATGCTGGTCGGAGACGTTCACGTCGAGGGAGTTGATCGCGCCCATTGGCATATTTGGAAGAGCCCCGAAGGCTTCCTCGCCCTCTGCCCGCTGCCGTCGACCGACGTCTTCCAGCTGCAAGCGTCGATTGCACCGGGTCAGGAGAGCGAAGCCTCGCTCGAGGCGTACCAACGGCTCGTCGACCGTCGGACCGGCCACGGTGGAATCCAACTGAGCGAACCGACCTGGATGTCGCTTTGGCGGGCGAATGTCCGCATGGTCGACCGCTATCGCCAGAATCGAGTCTTTCTAGCCGGAGACGCAGCGCATGTCCATTCACCGGCGGGCGGTCAGGGAATGAATACCGGTATCCAGGATGCCTATAACCTCGGCTGGAAGCTTGCCGCAGTCCATTCCGGAGTGGATGCCACACTGCTTGACACCTATCAGGAAGAACGCCTGCCGATCGCCGCGGGAGTGCTCGGCATATCCAACGAAATTATGGCCGCGACAGTGGCGGCGGGTACGATTCTCTTTCGCAGGGACGAGCGCACGCTGCAGCTGGATCTGAACTATCGTCACTCCAGACTGACTCTAGAAATGCGTCCTGCGAGCGATGGTCTACGAGCGGGCGACCGGGCGCCTGATGCACCTGGCCTGATCGGGCCGAGAGGCTCCTGTAGAGTGTTCGATTTACTGCGCGGCCCTCATGCGACGATTTTGGGTTTTGGAGCACACTGGCACCCTGTGATCGAAGAGTGTGCGCAGAGATTTGAGGGGTCGGTACAGGGATACGTAATCGTTCCCGAGTCCCAGGCTAAGGCCGGTAGTCCGAGTCAATACGCCGATGCGGACGGTCACGCGCAGGCCGCCTACGGCGACTGTTCTCTCTATGTCGTTCGACCGGATAACTATATCGGTATGGCCACGCTGCGCGCGGCTGCTGCGCCGATTGTTGATTATCTGAAAACCTGGTGCGGCCATCGCGCTGTCCTTCGTCAGCGCCTCTCGAGACGCTAACCTATTGTTTTACAACGCTGCTGTGGGCGGTCGGTGGGCCGGAACGGTGATTTGGCGTTTCTAAAGTATTGGTTGGCCGGTGGCAACCTTATGGCCGCGGTAGGGTACTTACAGAGCATGACTCATGTTGATTAACAGACCATTAGGGCGCAATGAATTCGTTGGCCAAAATCTCCCCCCGCGACGGCGATTTCGATCTCCTGGCTGCCGTCGCGGCCGGAAATTGCGCGGCACTGGAGCAGCTGTATCACGGCTACCACCGAAGGCTCGCCCGATTTTTGTCAAGATTCACTTCGCGATACGAGAACGTCGAGGAAATCATCAATGACACTTTCATGGTCGTCTGGCAAAGCGCCAAGGACTTCCGTAATGCTTCGCAGGTATCCACCTGGATTTTCGGCATCGCGTATCGCACGGCCCTGAAGTCGCTGCGCCGGCAGAAGAATCACGCGACGGCGCTGAGTCTCGATGAATTGCCCGAGCAGATCGTGGAACCGGGAGCCGCCGCCGAAGTGGAGGACTGGGTGACGCGTGGCTTGAACTGCCTCAGCGTCGATCACCGCTTGACGTTGGAGCTCGCCTATCACATGGGCCATTCGCTCGAGGAAATTGCGGCAATTACCGATACCCCGGTCGGAACCGTCAAGGCCCGGATGTTTCACGCTCGTCGCAAGCTGCGTGAATACCTGCCGGTGATCGGCGCCAACGAATGCGAATTGCCGACGAGGAATGGATGATCTACGAGCAGAATCCTTCAGGAGAGCACGAGGAGGTCTTCGGACTGTTCCCGTGGTATCTGAACGGCACCATTGCCGAGCCGGAGCGGCAGAAGGTCGATGAACACGTGCGCATTTGCGCTGCGTGTCGCGACCAACTGGCGCGCGAGCGCGACATCTATCGGGCCATGTCCGCCGAGTCGAGCCTCGAATTCATACCGGCGTCTTTCAAGTCGCCTGCAAGCGCGCCTCGACGCTCTTTCTCCGGAAAAGCCGACGCGTGGCCGAGCCCCCGGCGCGCCAGGCATGCCGGCCCGCGATAGGTCGGTGGCATGATGTCGTGCCGGGGCGTCGTCTCGCGGCGGCGTCGATCGCCGTCCTCGCCTTGGGGTTGCTCAGTCTGGTTTCGGCGGATCGATGGGGGTGGATCCGCGCGTTCCCCTCCAAATACCGAACGGTCACTACAACGGCACCCCGTGCTGCCGGATGAAGTCATCCGAGCGGTATTCTCTCCGGCGATCACGCTCGTCGAGCTGCAGGCGATTCTCGACGAGGCGCAGCTGCGGATCATCTCCGGTCCTACGGAAGCCGGGGTCTATTCCTTGGCGGCTACTTCGAACCGTCCGGTGACTGACTCGCTGTCGCTGCTGCGCCGGACACGCCGCGGTGCGCTTTGCAGAGAGCACCCGGATCGACCCACGCGCAGCCGGCGGACCGCGATGAGCCGATGGCGCGGCGTTGCTCTTGTTTGCATTGCTGAGTGGGTGCAGCAGTGCGCCGGTGCGGATCGAATCCAAAGCCCTCGGAGACGCGCCGGCCCAATCTTCCGAACGGCTCATCATTGCCGCCGTCGATAACGATCCGACGCGCCTTTCTGGCAGACGCCGGCGGCACGCCGCGAGGCTACGACAACATCGTGCCATATGGTCCGAGCTCCGCGGCGCGGGCGCTCATGCGCGCGTTGGAAAAGGACTATGGTCTTCGCGAAGTCAGCGAATGGCCGATCGCACCCCTGCACATGCATTGTGCGGTGCTGCAGATTCCCGATGGCGCGGATCGGGCATCGTTGCTCGCCGGCATGTGGCGGATCCGCGCGTCAAGCTCGCGCAACCTCTGCAGACATTTTCCACGCGCAGCGGTTATAACGATCCATATTTGGAATTGCAGCGGGGATTTCGCCAGATGGACGTGATGGACGCCCATTCGTGGTCGAGCGGCGAAGGCGTAAAAGTGGCCATCATCGATACCGGCGCCGACACGCTGCATCAGGATCTGCGCGGTCGAATCGCGGCGGCGGACAATTTCGTGGACTCCGACGCCGAGCAATTTCGGCGTGACCGGCACGGCACGGAAATGGCCGGCGTCATTGCCGCAGTCGCCAACAACCATGAGGGCATCGTCGGTGTCGCACCGGACGCGCGTCTCCTGCTGTTCAAGGCGTGCTGGCAGCTGCACATCGACGCGGATGCCGCAAACTGCAATTCATTCACGCTCGCCCGTGCGCTGGTTGCCGCGCTGGACGCTCACGTACAGATGGTCAACTTGAGTCTCATTGGTCCGGACGATCCGCTATTGCGCGGTCTCATCCAGGAGGGAATGCGCAGGGGGATCTTATTCGTCGGCGCCGCATCCGATACGGCAGATGGCCAACGCGGCCTGTCGCAGTTGCCGGGCGTCATCCAAGTGGCCAGCGCCGAGGCGCGCTCTCTGTCCGATGCCGCCGTCTACGCTCCCGGAAAAGATATTCTGACCCTCATGCCGGGGGGGCACTATGACTTCGCGTCGGGCGACTCGATCGCTACCGCCCAAGTCACCGGCGTGGTGGCGTTGCTTCTCGCGAAGAACCGCAATCTCACGGCATCTGATACCTCGAAACTGCTGCGCGACACGAGTGTGCGTGCGGAGGCCGGCGGGGATGGGACAGTGCACGTGGATGCGTGCGCCGCCGTGGTGGCCTTGATGGGCAAAGGATCGTGCCCTGCGGACGCCCACGTCGATGGGAATACCGACCGGTCTGCCCGTGTCGCGTTGCACTGAGACTTGAGGCCTTGACGCCGACTGTCCAGCGTCGCGAGGCGCCGATGGAGGATGTGCAGGGAAGCGCCGACGCTCGCGGCATCGCCATCGATGAAGCAGGCATCAAGGATCTGCAGTATCCGATCAAGATCGCCGGCCGCGCGGGAGGCGAGCAGCACACGGTCGCGAAGCTCAGCATGAGTGTCAGTCTGACGCACAATCACAAGGGTACGCATATGTCGCGCTTCCTGGAGCGCCTGCACGCGCTGGGACAGGCAATCTCCATGGAATCGTTCGCCAGATTGGTCGAGGAGACGATGGACTACCTCGAGGCATCGTCCGCTCAGATCGAGATGGCCTTTCCCTATTTCATCGTCAAAAAAGCCCCCGTCTCAGGTGCCGAGAGCCTGATGGATTACCGTGCTGCGATCCGCGGTCGTCGCCGGTTCGGCAGGACGGATGTCTGGCTCAAGGTGACCGTGCCGGTGACGAGCCTGTGTCCTTGCTCGAAGCGCATCTCTGCCTACGGAGCTCACAATCAACGGGCGCACATCACCATCACGGCGAAGATCGGTGCATCGATATGGTTCGAGGATCTGATCAGCACGGCCGAGAGCGTGGCGTCCAGCGATCTCTACGCGGTGCTCAAACGCCCAGATGAAAAATACGTCACCGAGCGCGCCTATGACAACGCCAAATTTGTCGAGGACGTGGTGCGCGACGCCGCCCTCGCCCTCAATGAGGATCCTCGGGTGCTCTCCTACAAGGTCGAATCGGAGAACTTCGAGTCGATTCATAATCATTCCGCATACGCGATGATCGAGCTCGACAAAGAGCACCTTCCCAAATAGACACATAACGGGGTCGGACCAGCAGAAAAATGGTCTGCCGCCGTTAAACCCTGGGCGGCCCCGGCGGTACTCACGTTACGTAACCGCGCTCGACTGCGAGTTTGTCTCTCTCAACCATGTGGTGTCCATTTGTTGCGTGGCCGTCTGCCTTTGGTAACGCTCTACGTGACGGAGCGTTGTAATTCGCGCTGCGTCACCTGCGACCACTGGCGGCACGGGCGCGCCGACGCGAATCTCGCGTCCATATCCCGCTTGCTCCCCACTCTCGAGCAGCTCGGTACGAGAATGGTGGCGCTATCGGGGGGTGAGCCGCTCCTGCACCCGGAGTGGGTGCAGATCGCGCAGTTATTGAAGTCTCGGGGTCTCGAGCTTTGGCTGCTCACGTCCGGGTTGTCTCTGGCCAAACATGCGCGGCGAGTCAGCGCGCTGTTCGACGCCATTACGGTGTCGCTCGATGGAACGAATCGCGAGACTTATGCGGCAATCCGTGGTCTCGATGCCTTCGATAAGGTTTTGGATGGGATCCGGACGGCCGCGAGCTACGGGGCGGCTCCGAGCATTCGAGTCACCTTGCAGAGGGCCAACTACCGGCAGCTGCCGACGTTCGTCGAGCTGGCGCGGGCCGTGGGCGCCCGCCAGGTCTCGTTTCTTGCGGTCGACGTGGCCAATCCCCACGCTTTCGGGCGCATCGATGATTTCAGCTCCGACCTGGCGCTGCGGGTCGAGGACCTGCCGGTATTCGAGGAGGTAATACGTTCCTCGGAGGTGGAGCATGCAGAGAGTTTCAGGTCCGGCTTCATCGCGGAGAATCCCGGGAAGCTCCGGCGTATTCTCCGATACTTCTCAGCCGTATGCGGACTCGAGGCATTTCCTCCGGTGCGCTGCAACGCGCCCGAATTCTCTGCCGTGATCGGCGCGACGGGCCGCGTGCAGCCCTGCTTTTTTATCCCGGGGCCATCAGGTGCCGACGCATGGGACGGCTTCGCCGCCGCGCTCGACAGCGACGGGATGGTGGCGCTGCGAGATGAGATCCGTGCCGGTAAGCGGCCTGAGTGCGGCAGTTGCGTGTGCTCCATGTGGAGAGAGCTCGACACGGTTGCCCCGTCCATCTCCATGTCTCGGGCCCCGGGTCTCGCGATTTGATGGCTGGCAGGCGACTCAAGGTCATTCTTTACAACCCCTGGGCGGTCTTCTACACGATGCCGCTCGCGCTGCTCGCCATCGGCTCGGAGCTCGATCCGGAGCGGTACGAAGTCGTGATTATCGACGCGCGCATCGATTCCGATGCCAAAAGCACAATGCTTGCGCACATCGACGAGGCGGTATGCCTCGGGGTCACCGTGCTGACCGGGGCGCCAATCTCCGATGCGCTTGTGATCTCGCGTGCAGCGAAGCGTGCTCGGCCGGACCTGACTGTCGTGTGGGGAGGCTGGCATCCGTCGATGTTTTCCCGCGAATGTTTAAGCGAGGCATCCGTAGACGTCACCGTGCGAGGGCAAGGTGAGGAGACCTTTGCCGATATCGTCGAACGGCTCGCGCAAGGCCGCTCGCTCGCGGATTGTGCCGGCTGCACGGTCAGGCTCTCCGATGGCACTCTACGGGAAAATCCCCCACGGCCGCTCGCACAAGTCGACAGCTTCCGCGCGCACGACTATGGGCTCATTCCGGTGGAGCGCTACTATCAGCTGAAGGGCAAGCGCCAACTCGACTACATCTCCTCGCAGGGTTGCAATTTCAGGTGCGCGTTTTGCTCGGATCCCTTCGTCTACGGACGCAAATGGGTAGGGCTCGAGCCCGTTCGCATGGCGATGCGTCTCAAGGAGTTATGGGACCGCTATCAATTCGACGACGTCAATTTCCAGGACGAGACATTTTTCACCAAGGCAAACCGGGTCGAGGCGTTAGCCGACCGAATCGTCGAATCCGGAATGAAAATCACATGGGCCGCGACCATGCGCGCTGACCAAGGCGTGCGGCTGCCGCCTGCCGTCTGGCAGCGTTGCAAACAATCGGGACTTCGTCGCTTGCTCGTCGGTGTCGAGTCCGGCTCAAACGAGGTACTGAAGCGCATACGCAAGGACATCAAAATAGAACAGGTGTATGCCACCGCGGAAATCATGCTGAAGAATGGAATTGCCGGGCACTTTCCGTTCATTGTCGGTTTTCCCGATGAGAGCGACGAGAGTGTCCAGGCGAGTCTTGACTGCGCGAAGAGGCTGCGCGCGATGAGCCCCGACTTTCTGACGCCGATTTATTACTTCAAGCCCTATCCCGGCAGCGCCCTGGTGATCGAGGCGGTGGAGCGTGGCTATCGTTTGCCAGAGACGCTGATGGAGTGGGCACAGTTCGACTACGTCGCGGGCGAGCCGGGACCGTGGGTATCGCCGGAGAAGTTCGAGCTCATCGAACGCTTCAAGTTCTTTCATGAGCTCGCCTGGAAGAAGGTGTCGCCCGGAAGGATGCTGCTGCAGCGGATCGCCCGCTATCGGTGCAACAGAGACAACTACCGGTGGCCCATCGAGATGCTGTTCACGCGCTGGCTTGCGCCGGCGCAGAAGCTGTCATGATGGCCGACGACACCTGGCGAGTGGCCCGGCTGCCGCTGCCTCAGCGGCTGTTGGGCAAGGCGATGGCCTGGGGCTATCGGATGATTGGAAAGGATCGCTACGACGATTTCCGGCTGGAGCGGATTCGCGACTTGCCGTTTATGGTGACGCCGACCGTTTTCAATCCCAAAGTGCCTCGAACCGGTCAGTTTTTTGCCGCGCAGATTGATTCGAAGCTGGTGTCGCAGGACTCCGAGGTTCTGGACATGGGTACCGGATCCGGCGTCTGCGCCGTGTTCGCCGCGAATCATGCACGACGCGTCGTCGCGGTGGATATCAATCCTGCCGCCGTGCGCTGTGCGCGGATCAACACGCTGCTCAATCACTTGGAACATAAGATCGAGGTGCGGCAGGGTGATTTGTTCGAGCCGGTGCGCGGTGAGCAGTTCGACCTGATTCTTTTCAATCCGCCGTTCGTTCGAGGTGCGCCAAAGGATACCCGCGACAGCGCGTGGCGCTCGAGCGATGTCGCAGAGCGTTATGCGGCGGGTCTTCGTGCTCATTTAAAGCCGCGGGGCATAGGGCTGGTGCTGCTGTCGACCTTCGGCGACGGGGCAGTATTTCTCGAGGAATTTCACAACCAAGGGTTCAAGATTGATGTGTTCGCGGAGCGGCGCTTTGTCAACGAAAGATTGACCTTGTTCCGGCTCGTGCCGGGCCGAGGACGCTCATGAGCGCCGCGCAGCCCGTATTGCTCGTCAACCCGACGATCACCTCACATCGCCATGCGCGCTTTCCTCTCGCCGTCATGAGTCTGTCGGCGGCGCTCGAAGGCAAGTACGCCCCGGTGATCATCGACGGCAATGTCGATCGCGATTTCATTTCGAGTGCCGTGCGCCTCGTGAGCGAGGTGTCGGTGGCAGCGGTCGGGATTACAGTCATGGGCGGCCCGCAATTGCTGTCGGCCATCGCCGTTTCGAAGGCCATTCGCGCGCGACGGCCCTCGCTTCCCATCGTATGGGGCGGCGCTTTTCCGACTGTCTGCCCGGATGCGGCGCTAAACACAGCCTATGTCGACTATGCCGTTCGAGGCCAAGGCGAGGAGACGTTTACCGAACTTGTGGACACGCTCGAGGGGCGGCGCGAACCAGACTTGGGCTCGATTGCCGGGCTCACCTGGCGCAAAGACGGCGTGATCGTGCACAACCCGGAGCGCAAGTTCTCGGCCGCAAGCCTCACGCGAATGCTGCCGTACGATAAACTCAAAAACCCGCAGCAATACCTCACTAATACTTATCTGGGCCGGCGCACCATCGGCTATCAGGCCGCCTTGGGTTGCCGTTACCGCTGCACCTTCTGCGGAGTCGCCACGATGTTCCGGGGCAAGACGGCGCTACCTGCGGCACAGCGGCTCGAACAGGATCTCGAGTTCATGAGGGATCGGTTTGGCGTGGACGCCATCCAATTTTACGACCACAACTTCTTCGACCGGGAAGTCGACATGGTGCCATTGCTCGAAGTGCTGGCCAAATTCCAAATGCCATGGTGGTGCTTCGCGCGCTCTGACGCGCTCGTCAATCTGTCAGAATCCTCTTGGTCGCTGGTGAAAAAGAGCGGTCTGCGCATGGCGTACATCGGCGCGGAATCGCCGAGCGATTGGCTGTTGCACGACATTCGCAAGGGCACGAGCTGCGATCAGACCTTGGAGGCGGTGGAGAAATGTCGCAGCCACGGGGTGATTCCGGAGCTTTCTTTCATGCTGGCGCCTCCGCGTGATCCGGAAGGTGAAACCGAAAAGACGTTCGATTTCATTCGTTTGATCAAGCGGATACACCCCGCCACAGAAGTCATGATTTATATCTATACACCGTTACCGCGGCGCTGGGACAAGAATGCGACTGCTGAGCGTATGGCAAACGAGCTGCGCGACTGCGACGGCAATCCGGTCGAGTTTCCGCAATCCGCCGATGGCTGGGCCGAGCCCCGATGGGTCGACTACTGGTGTCATCAGGATGCTCCGTGGCTCACCGAGCGCTTGCGCCGCCGCATTGTGGATTTCACGACCGTCTTGGGCTGCAGATATCCGACCATCATGGACATCCGCGCCTCGGCGTGGGGCAAATCCGCGTTGCGCGCGCTCGCCGCTTGGCGCTACCGATTCCAGCGCTACGATCGACCGTGGGAGCTTCGCGTTTCCCGCAAGCTGATCCGCCATTGGGATCCGCGCGTCATGAGCCTCTAGACACCATGCTCTCCGCGTTGCATGTCATACAGATCAGCTTTTTCAGAGACCCTGAGGAGCGTTTGCCCAAGCAACTGCTCCAGGCATGGCCGAGCCTTGTGGATGTCGCTGAGGCCGCATGCGCCGGCGGAACTCGCACAACCGTCGTGCAGGCGAGTCTGCATTGCGAGCGTCTCATCCGGGAAGGGGTGGATTATCACTTTTTGCCCTTAGACGGGCCCGAGCGGCAGGGAAGGGCGAGCGGGGGGCTTGCCCAGCTGCTTGCCCGTCTTGCACCGGACGTCTTCCATGTGCACGGTCTGGGATTCGCCCGTGATGTGCTGTCGCTGTCCTCGCTCGCCCCGGGCATTCCGATCATTTTGCAAGATCATGCGGACAAGCCGCCCCGCTTCTGGCGGCGAGCCCTATGGCGACGTCAGCTGGCGGCTGCGGCGGGAGTTGCATTCTGCGCTCGATCACAAGCACGCCCGTTTGCCGGCGCCGGACTTCTTGCGAAGCACACGCCGGTGTACGAAATACCCGAATCCACCAGCCGCTTCACACCGGGGAACCCTCTCAAGGCGCGCGCGCTGACCGGCCTCACGGGGAACCCCGCGCTTCTTTGGGTGGGGCACTTCGACGACAACAAAGATCCGCTTACCGTTCTGGAGGGTGTCAGCGCGGCGATGCAAACGTTGCCAGGGCTGCAGCTATGGTGCTGCTTTGGCAGGGCACCGCTGCTGGCCGATGTCGAAAGGCGAATCGCCGAGGATCCCCGCCTTCGCGACAGAGTGCATCTGCTCGGGCGGGTGTCCCACGAAAGGATCGAGCAACTGATGCGAGCGGCCGACCTGTTCATCCTCGGAAGTCATCACGAAGGCAGCGGCTATTCGGTGATAGAGGCGCTTGCCTGCGGCCTGCCTCCGATCGTCACCGATATTCCGTCCTTTCGCTCTCTCATGGGAGGCGGCGCGGTGGGAGCGCTGTGGCCATGCGAAGACTCTCAGGCTCTGTGCAGGGCACTGATCTCGGCGCGATTCGACGTGGCGACGCGCACAGCGGTACGTGCGCATTTCGATCGGGAGCTGTCGCAACCTTCGCTCGGAAGAAAGCTCGCGGCAATGTATGTCGATGTCCACCGGCGCAAGTACCGCCCGCAGCATGAGATGCCCGCGATGGGCGGATCGTGAGCTCCGATATGTCGCCTGCGGTGTCGATCATCATGCCGACCTTTAACCGGCTCGAATTCCTCGAGGCCGCAATCGCGTCGGTCCTCGAGCAAACTTTCGAGGACTGGGAGCTCATTATCGCGGACGACGGCTCGAGCGAGCCTACACGCGCCTACCTGCAGGCCCTGCAAATCCACCGGCGCATCCATGTGATCTTGATGCCGCACACCGGAAGGCCGTCCCTCGTCAGCAATGTGGCACTTCGGCAAGCGCGAGGCGAATACGTGGCCTTTCTGGACTCGGACGATGTCTGGCTGCCGACCAAGCTCGAAATCCAGATAGCGTCGCTGCGCCGGCATCCCGAGCGGGGCTGGAGCTATACCAAATTTGCGCTGATCGACTCCCTGGGCCATCCCACCGATCCGGTACGCACCCGGAATTGGCCAACGCCCACCGGCTGGATTCTGAAGAAGCTTCTGGTCGAAGAGACGGTCATTGCGCAACCGAGCGTAATCGTCATGCGGCGGTTGCTCACTGAGCTCGGGGCGTTCGATGAAGAGCTGGTCATGTGCTACGACGACGAACTGTGGTTCCGATTGGCGGCGCACAGCGAAATCGACGGCGTCGATGAGCCGCTCACCCTGGTGCGCCGACACGCACAGCATTCCGGCAGCGATGTCATCGCCTGGCGTGATCGCCGGCGCGTGTTCGAAAAGGCGCTAGGGGCAAACACAGATCACTCCTTAGACGCGACGTTGCGCAAGCTGCGCGCCCAGATGTCGGCCGGTCTGGCAAAAAGCCAGGCGGCCTCAGGAAAGCCGTGGGACGCGTTCGTCACGCTCTGTTCGAGTGCACCGCATTTCTGGGGGCGCCCGCGGTGCTGGCTTGGCGCATGCGTTGCCACAGTACGCGCGGGCGCACCGCAGTCCGTACGCACACTTGTGCGCCAATACCGGCGCCATCGCCGGCTTGCTCGCTCATGAGTCTGCTAGCCGAGCTGTGGAGCGTCCTTACCCCTCCGCAACGGCGGCGTGCTATCGGCGCGCAGGTCATCTCCGTCGCGATGGCGCTTTCCACCGTTACCGGAATTGCCGCCATCGCGCCGTTCTTCGCCGTTCTCGGCGACCCGCGGCTCATCGACCAAAATAGATTGCTGCACTGGTTATATGTCGCCGCCGGTTTCTCGAGCGGACATGCCTTCGCAGTCGCCTTGGGGTTTGGGTTCATCGGGGTCGTGCTCCTCGCCAATCTGGTCAACGCAATCGGCGGCGTGGCCATGAATCGGCTCGCCCTAAGGATCGGTGCCGAGCTGCAAGCCGCGCTGTTCGGCGAGTATTTGCGGCGGCCTTACACATTTCACGCGACTACTCACAGCACCACGCTCTTTAACAACATCGTACACGAGACCGCGCGCGTCACGAACGGGATCCTGCAGAGCGGCTTGGCTCTGGTGACCAATGTCATTGCGGCGGCGTGCGTCGTCCTTTCCGTCTTGCTGTTGAACACGGCAGTCTCTCTCACCATGCTGATGGGGTTGGCAGGCGGTTACGCCGTGATCTATCTGTGTGCGCGCAGCCGCCTGCTGCGTTTGGGCCAGGAACAATCCCGCGCTTGGTCCGAGCAGACGAAGATCGTCAACGAGAGCTTTGGAGCCATCAGGGAGATCCTGCTGCTACCCGACCCTCGACTATTTTATGAGGCCTTCGAAGCGGCGAGCCACGACGTGGCTGACTTCGGTGTGCATGTCCACACCGCCGCCCAAATTCCCAAGCATGTCATGGAGTGTGTGGCAGTCGCCGCTCTGGTGGGCGCCGCCCTCGTCGCGGGCACTCGCAGTGAGGGCATGGGGCCGTGGCTGGGCCAGTTGACGTTCATGGCTTTCGCCGCCTATCGGCTTCTGCCCATGCTGCAGCAGATCTTTGCGGCGGCCGTCAGAATCCGAGCGGATCGTGCCGCTCTCACGCTGGTCGCACCCGATCTGCGTTCAGGTCCCGCGGTAACGCGCGCTTCGGACGCCCACCGCCATTCAGCCGGCCACGCGTGGCGCCATCGACCGCGCGAGGACGTCCGCTTACTAGACGTGTCGTATCAGTACGGGCAGGACCGTGCACATGCGCTTGTCGAAGTGAATTTGCGCATCCCCGCCCGTTCCATGGTCGGCATCGTCGGTGCCAACGGTTCCGGAAAGACCACCTTGATGGACTTGATTGCGGGCTTGCTATCGCCTACGTCCGGCGAGGTGCTCATCGACGGCGCGGCGCTCGATGCGGATAGTCGCGCGGCGTGGCAGTCTCGCATCGCTTACGTGCCGCAGGATATCTTCCTCCTGGACTCGAGTATCGCCCAGAACATCGCCTTCGGCATCGCGCCGAGCCAAATCGACGTCCAACGGATGATGCAGGCGGCACGGTCGGCGCAACTCGAGGATTTTGTCGCATCGCTTCCCCATAGGTATCACCAAAAGGTCGGCGAACGCGGAATTCAATTGAGCGGCGGGCAGCGGCAAAGGATCGGCATCGCGCGGGCGCTATACAAGGAGGCCTCGGTGCTGCTGCTCGACGAGGCCATGAGTGCGCTCGACGGAATGACAGGGGCGGAACTCATCAGCGTTCTCGAGACGCTACGTGGACGCTCTACGATCATCGTAATCGCACACCGGCTGAGCCTGGTGCGCGGATGCGATGTAATATTCCAGCTGGAGTCTGGGCGAGTCATTGGGAGCGGCCGCTATGAGGAGCTCACGAGAAAATCCGCCAGCTTCCGGCGGATGATCGGTGTCGGCTCAACATGAGTCCGGATGGCGCGCTCGCGACAGGCGAGACGCCCTCGCGAATCGGTGTTCGCAGCAGAGCCCGTTCGGCAGTCAAAGTCGGCGGGGACCGATATCCGGCCTTGACCGGCGTGAGAGCGTTGGGCGCGATGGTGGTGTTTTTCGATCATTTTCCACTTCGAGCCAATTCCCACGTCACTTTGAACGTAATGGCATTTTTCTTCGCTTTGAGCGGCTTTTTGATCGTCTGCATCTACTACGAGCAGGCAGCACTCGATCGCCAGTGGCTGGCGAAGTATTTCGTCAATCGATTTGCACGGATCTACCCCGTCTACTTTCTATTGTTGAGTGTTGCAGTCCTCATTCATCACGGGTTTCGACCATGGGTGCTGCTCACGAACTACACTCTGACACACGCACTTTTCAGCAATGTTCACTTCATAATTCAGCCGAGCTGGTCGTTGACCGTGGAAGAGTGCTTCTATTGCCTGGCGCCGCTGTTCATGGTTCTCGCCAGAGTTCGCAATGTTTTCGCCGCATTCGCAGTCGCTTGTCTCCTGTCGTTCACGGTACTGCTTGTCTCGAGACTGAGCCTGGGCTACCCCGGAACGGCAGTCTTCATCTTATCGACCACTTTCTTCGGTCATTTCTTCGAGTTCTTCGCCGGAGTCTACATTGCCCTGGCTGTGATACGGGTCGAGCGAAAGGGCTCGGTTTATGCGCGGGGGAGCCGGTGCACGACTGCCGGAGTTGTGGGAGTCGGCATCCTGGCGATCGCGATGATCCTGGTCTATCGGCGCCCTTCGCTCGATCTGGCTGCGGTCATTCTGATCAATAACGTCTTGATTCCCTTTCCCATAGCGTTGCTTTACTGGGGACTGATCCGGGAGAGGACGATGCTCTCGAGAGTTTTGTCGAGCAAGGCACTCCGAGTGCTGGGCAGGGGCTCCTATTCCTTCTACCTGCTGCACACCCTCATTATCGACTATGTGAGCGTTCCCCTCCTGGCCTCGAGGGGCGGTTATCGGCCCCTATATGTAGTCCTTACGTTCGTGGGCACGTGGATAATTTCCATTTTGCTATTTTTCGTCTATGAGGAGCCGATAAATGTATTTATCCGTAAAAACTTCAGGTCGAAGACTTTTCGAACAGCAGAAACATGAATCGGCATTGGGTCAGGCGCAACCACGCTGTTGAGCCGTGCCGGTTCATGTCGATGCCGTCTGCATGTCGGTCTCGATCGGGCGAGGCCCCCGGAAAGACCCGCTTCAATGCGAAGTATGGCGCGCTTTGGGCGGCGAAATCAGCGAGCCGGCGACGCACGATCGGTCCTTGCGCGCCGCGCACGGAAAAATGTCCATCGCGCCACAAACGCCCGCAATTCGACCACCACCAGCGGTATTTCAGGTCTCCGACGAAGTACGGGCTCAGCACACTTGCCAGGACTTTACCGTCGGGCGCCGTGAGAGCATGGAATTTATGAAACAGGCCTTGCAGATCCTCGACGAGATTCAGCGGCGCGAAGTCCGAGGTGACGAGGTTTATATCCGGTGCTTCGTGCGAGGCCTCGCCGGCGAGAAAATCTGCGTAAGGTCCTCTGTGAAGCTCGACTTGACCAGTTTGGATGAACTGATCGCAATGGACGGCGAAGTAATTGCACATGCCAGGATCGACATCATAGGCGCGGACTTTATACCCCTGCTCGGCATAGGCGCGGGCGTCGATACCCGGGCCAGCGCCGAAGTCGAAGAGGGTGGCACCCGGTCGAGCAATTCGCAGCACGAGATCTTGAAAAGCGGCGCGCGCGCCGCGATCGGACGGCATGGCCGAGATGGCTTCGACATAGCGCGCGCCCGTGTGCGTCTCGCTCATAGTAGCGCGGCTACCGCATCACCTTTTCTTCATCACCATCAGGAAGTGATCTCCCAACCCGCGCAGCAAGGGCCAGGAGGATACGCGGCGATCGATGCGCCACAGCCGCGCGTGCCAGCGCGGATGCCCATCGCGCACCCACGTAAGATACGGCGGCGGCGCGAACACGCAGAGTCCGCGAAAATGCTCGAGCGTGAAATGGTGTTTGAAGGCCGAGTAGAACTCGCGAGGACCATAGTACCGGGTCCAGATGGTGTGATTGTTCATCTGCACGGCGATGGTGTCACGCGCAAAGCGCACGGCCGCCCTGCGCCAGCGCCGCTGTCGCAGGTAGTGCGCGATTTCCCATGGACAGATGCGTCCGATCACCGTGAACACAAGGCCGCCGCCCGGTTTCAGCAGGCGCGCGCATTCGCTCGAAACGTGAGCGAGATCGGGTACACAATTGAGGGGGCCAAGGTTGGAGTAGGCGCCGTCGTAGCATGCCTGCCCGTCGAGGCGCTGCAACTCGTGGGCGCCGATCACCATCGTGCGCACGCGGCCCGTCAAATGCTCCCGCTCCGCCCGCTCGCGAGTGCGCTCCACCATCTTCGGCGACCAATCCGTCGCCGTGACTCGATGTCCGCGCTGGCCCATGCGGATGGCATCCAGACCCGTGCCGCAGCCCAAATCGATCAATCCGCTGTCCTCGGGGAATATGGTGTCCAACCATCGCCACATCTCCGCGCGCATATCCTGAATGAGCTCATTGTTGCCCCTGGGGCCGTCGTAGTCGGCCGCGACACTGTCGAAGGCATCTTGGGTGTCGCGTAACTGCGGCGGTGAGGCCGATTCTGTGGACTGCTGGGAGATTGTATTCATGCGAGATAACGCCTGTAAGTGCCTCCATCGGTCATTTTGGTTCAAGGCCGACCGCAATTGTCCGCCTTTTTCGCCGCCGGTCGCCGGGCATTGCAGTTGTCGATGGGCGAGGCGGGCTACATGACTCGCAGAACTCGCACCGCGGCCCCGGATTTGTTCGCCGACCCGTTCGGCGAGCGATCCCGGGTGACAGATCGGCGGGATTTGCACCTCTTGGGCGGTCGTTTTCGATTCGAGAGCGACAGCGGCCAACTGCTCCGCTTGGTCGATGCTGCCTTCGAGGGCCTGCCACGGCACCGTCTTTCGGCCGTGACTCCGCGTCTCACTGTCCGGTTGGTGCTGAGATCCGGCGGGCGGCCGCACCCGCGCAGCCGTCTGGAGCCCCCTCCGCTCGGCATGTTTTCCGGCGCGGGAATTTTGGGTGGCGCGACCGATCGCTCGGATTTCGCAGTTCTATCCCCAATGGAGCGGTCAGCGCTCGTCGTCGTGTCCTCGCCAATGATGAGGTTTCCCTATCACACCCGCTATGAGCTAATCGAATTTGCGGTGTTCACGCTTGCCGCGCGGGCCCAGCGACTGGTGTCGCTCCATGCCGCCTGCGTGGGACGAGGAGGGCGCGGCCTCCTGTTGATGGGTCCCACGGGCGCCGGAAAGTCGACTCTCGCACTGCTGTCGTTGCTGCAAGGCTTCGATTTCATATCGGAGGACAGCGTTTTTGTCGCGCCGGATACTTTGCTGGCGACGGGCGCCGCAAACTTCCTGCATGTCCGGGCGGACTCGCTTCGCTGGGTTGAAGGAACTCGACACCTAGCGGCCATACGGGCATCGCCGGTCATCCGTCGCCGCAGCGGAGTCCAGAAATTCGAAGTGAACTTACGGCAGAGCGACTATCGGCTGGCGGTCTCGCCGCTCAAGATCGGTGCGATCGTGTTTCTCTCGGCACAGAAGGCTGCACGGGGGCCGTTGCTTAGACCCTTGGCCAAGTCGAGTATGGGCGCGCGCTTGGTAGAGGCGCAGGCATATGCGGCAAACCAGCCGGAGTGGCCGGCGTTCCGCCGGAAAGCATCCCATCTAGACGCGTTCGAACTGCGCAGGGGAGCACATCCGCTCGAGGCGATCGACGTGCTCCGATCGCTCGTCGCAAGGTAAGCGATGCGCATAGCACTCGTCGTACCCGGAGGAGTCGACCGATCAGGAGAGTATCGCGTGATCCCCGCCGTTGTTGCCTTGATCTCGCGCCTCGCGCGTCTTCACGACGTTCAGGTTTTCGCCCTTAATCAAGAGGAGCGCAGCGGCGAGTGGGACTTGGTCGGAGCACATATTCGCAACATCGGCGCAGGACGCACCGTCGTGCGAGCGGTGCGCTCCATCTGCGCCCAGCATCGCGCGAAGCCTTTCGATATCGTACACGCCATCTGGTCGGGTAGCCCGGGACTGATCGCGGTGGCGAGCGGCAAGCTTCTCGGCATTCCGAGCCTGATTCATATCGCCGGCGGGGAGCTGGTCGCGCTTCCGGATATCGGGTACGGCGGCGCATTGACGTGGCGAGGCCGCATGCGAGAGGCCTGCACCTTGCGGGCGGCGACGGTACTCACGGCAGCGAGCGCGCCGGTGATAGAGACGTTATCGAGGCGGGGCCTGGCGGCCCTGCGAGTGCCGCTCGGTGTCGATCTGACCACATGGCCACCGCGCGACCCGGTCCGCCGAGACCCGACGCGCCCGGCGCGGCTGATTCACGTTGCGAGCCTCAATCGGGTGAAAGATCAGCCGACGTTGCTGCGAGCGCTCGCGTTGCTCCTACGGATCGGTATCAGCTTCGAGATGGATATCGTTGGCGATGACACGCTGCAGGGCGAAGTGCAAGCCCTCACCGTATCGCTGGGATTGTCGCAGAGGGTGCGATTCAGAGGCTTCTTACCGCAGCGCGAGCTACGTCCCTTGATGGAGGCGGCCGACTTGATGCTGCTCTCTTCGCGCCACGAAACCGGACCGCTCGCGATGCTGGAAGCCGCGGTTGCCGGCGTACCCACGGTCGGCACCGCGGTCGGCCACATGCAGGAGTGGTCGCCGCATGCCGCCGTGTCAGTCGCTGTGGGGGACTGGGCGCGTCTTGCGCAGGCGATTGCGGGGATACTCGATGACGAAGAGCGACGCTTGAGTATCGCTCGCGAGGCGCTTCAGAGAGCCGTGCGCGAGGACGCCGACTTTACTGCCGACCGGGTTCAAGCGCTGTATTTGAGACTCAGGAATTCTCGGCGACCGCGACCGTAAAGGTCTGCAGAAAGTGGAAGTCCGGGCGACGCAGCGCGAACTGCGAATGCTCCGGATCGCATAACGCATTGAGCTCGGCGTAATCGGACGCCGACAAATACGGCTGCAGCCGCTCCCCCCAGGTTTGCCTGAAAATTGTATGGAGCAGATAGGCGCGATCAGCCTGCCGCAGGGGAGCCGTTCGCTCGATTATCAGGGTCCGGACGGTTACCTCACGCAAGCCCGCACGTTGCAGCAGTCCGAGCGTGGTACGAATTGCGGTGAGATCGCGCTCGTCAAGTGCGTAGCGCTCTCGGTAATAGCTGCGCACTGCCTCGTTGACGAGTCGCTCGAGTCGCGCATCCCAGGAAAAATACATGTCGGGCAGCAACGAGCTCTGGCCGAGCGCGATTCGTCCGCCTGGGCACAGGAGCGATGCCAACCGGTTCACCCCTCGCAGCGGATCGCGCAAATGATGAATGGTGTTGACGCACCAGATGAAATCAAAGCTCTGTGTAGGGAACGGCGCCTCCGAGAGATCTGCCTGTAAGATCGTCATCCCGGGCCGTAGACGAGAGCGCGCCGCTCCTAGGTGCGCCGTCGAAAGATCGACCCCGACAACCGTCCCGTTCGGCTTGACCAAGTCGTGCAGCCACGAAAGCGCCTCGCCGGTGCCGCATCCGGCATCCAAGACACGCATTCCCGGCGCGAGGCTCAGTGCACCCAGCGCCCGGCGCAGTTCAGGCTCGGCGAAGGCATTGAATGCTCTGAGCTTCGATGAGTAGTCGCGGCATGCCGTATCGTCGAGCAAACCGCGCGCCGATGCATTCTGCGGCGACTGCCCGGTCATGGCCGCCCGGCGAGCGCCGCACGCAACACGTGCAGGGTCATGGGACGGACTTGCCTAGATGCGAGCCAACGTGCGATGCGTCGCCCCTGCGAGAGGGTGGCCCACTGGCTATTGGCGGCCCAATCTTGGGTGACCGCGCTGGCAGCTCGAGCTGCGAGTTGTGCGGCGCTCGGGCGGACCCGGCTTGCGACGTAGCTCAGCATCTCGCGAATCGATCGGGCCCATTCGATCCCCGGGAATGCATCGACCCATAGATGGGATCCCGATACATCGGACAAAAGCAGGCGTTGGGCCTTATGCCGCAAGATCCACGGGCAGTCTGACTGGAGCGCTCTTAGCGCGAACGAAGGAATCGATAAAGGGTAATAGAGCAAGGCCAGTCTGAGGGGCGGCAGCGCCCACCAGAGCCGCCGACCGCTCGAAGACCACCGCAGCAGCTCTTCCCAATCCGCCTCGCTCATTCGCCGTCCCACAAGTGCCAAATCATGGAGCTGGATGAGACGCATCGATTTCATCGCCATGTCGCCCGCGGCATGCAACAACAAGTGAGTCAGCAACGCGGCTCGGGACGGATAGCCATTCAGGCCGAGCGGCAATCGTCGCGGTAGCACGGCTTCGGTTACGTCCGTAATGTGCAGAGGGAGCCGCTCGCAGATGCGGGTATGCAGCTCGATAATGATGTCATTATTCGCATGCTCGCCCAGCGCGCCGGCGGAATGGCTTTCGATCGGCGCAAACCCCCTTTCCTTAAAGCTTCTGCGATGCTCTCGAAATCCCAGTGACTCAATCAAATGGACGGCGCGTGCCTCATTCCGCGGATGCACCAACAGGTCCACGTCCGCCATAGGACGCTCGCCGGCGCTATAAAGGCCGAGCGCGTGCAATGCAGCGCCCTTGAGCGCCATGACGCCTAGAGCGGACTCGCGCGTGCTTCGGTCGATTCGGTGCAGCAGTTCCTCGATCCGAGCGTGACGCCGAGTGACGTGACTGTTTTGCTCCACCAGAAAATTCATCCATCCCTCGGGGCCGCGCCAGCGAAGTCGGCGCGACAAGAGCGATGAGACGCCGTGCATCGCAGCCACAGCCGTGGCAACACTCCACTCGAGATCCGACCAATCGGGCATCACGGCGCAGGGGCTCGCAAGCTCGCGCGCCAGCCGCTCGGTGACCGTTGTCAAAATCACTTGCAGCTTGCTCGGATGCGCTGCGATGCTATCGAAGGTAACTATCATCGGCCCGAGTCAACTCGCAGCCGCCGATCGTCCGGCGAGCGAGAGATACTGCGCTTCGCAATCGATGAGTTCATGCCAGCTCCGCTCGAGAGAGCGAGCGTCTTGCGCCGTCGAGTGGTGCGCCATGTCATGGGGCTCGAGACTCGCGATGGCGGTCTGCCGCGAGATTTGATCGTGCAATAGATTTCTTATCCGGCGGTAGAAGTCGCTCGTGTAGGTGCCGCGGAACATCATGTCCAGGTCGCTGCTCTCCTGCCAGCGGTTCTTGCCTCCGAGCTGCGCTTTCACGAGTTCATGGAATTTCGTGCCGGGAAGCGGATAGGAAACACTCACGCCGATTTCGTCGGGCCGGGCTGCCTCCAGCAAGTCGCGGGTCGCGAGGATGTCGGCCAATTGCTCTCCCAAATAGCCCAACTGTATGAAGAATCCGACGCGGATACCGGCCGATCGGAATCGGTCGCGGGCGGTGAGTATCTGGCCCACCGTCGTCCCCTTGTTCATCGCATCGAGCACGCGTTGGCTGCCGCTCTCAGCTCCGATCCAAGCCTCATGGCAACCTGCGCGGGCAAGCGCTCGCGCCATAATCTCGCTGATCAAGTCCGCACGCGTCTGTATCGTGAACGGCACGGCACCCCCCATAGCGGCAGCGGCGGCGGCGAAGTCCGTGACCCAATCGACGCGGAATCCGAAGATGTCATCCGCAAACCAGATGTGCTGCGGATCGAAATTGCGCTTGAGATAGGCCATTTCCGATGCGACTGCGATCGCATCGCGCTGCAGATATAGATTTCCCCAGGTGGGCTTGGCGCACCACGCACAGCGGAAGGAACAGCCGCGCGAGGCCGCCATGTTCAAGCTGAAGTATCCGTGCGTCCTCATCCAGACTGAGCGGTAGCGATCCATGTCGACGAGATCCCAGGCGGCGGAGCCTTCGTAATCGGCGCTGCGCAGCACGCGCGCGCCGTTGGCGGTGACCACTTTGTCCTGCCGCAGTACATTGAGACCGGACAAGCCACAAGCAAGCTCGGCGGCCGAGGCGCTCGGATGAACATCGAGCCTGGCCAGCAAATCCATGAGGGCCGACAGTCCTTCACCGACGAGCGTAACGTCAGCTCCCGCCAAAAGGTAAGGCGATGGCGCGTCGCTCACGTCGGGGCCGGCCGCGATCACGCGCGCGCCCGAGTGGCGTGCCAAATCGATCATTTGACAGGCGGCGCGGCGCATTGTGCCAAGACACATCTTGCTCAGGAAATTGAAGGTATCCTCATAAAGCAACACTACCTGCGGCTGTACGGCCTCAAGGATGCGCTCGTACTCCTCGATGCCCTGCGCGATCATCGGATCGAAGAAAGTAACTGTCCGTCCGGTCTTTCTGAGCATGGCGGCCACCTGCAGCGTAGCAAGTGGCGGATAGGGCTTGCCGCGCTCAAGTTGCTTGTGATCCAAATGAAGGAAATAGGAGTGACAAACCAGGACTGAAAGCATCGTTTCTCCTGAGTGCGCGGCGCGCGAACCAAGCGCTCGCGGGCGCGGTGCGAGCACGCACGACGCCGCTTTCCCAGTAAGTGCCCAGATCAACGCCTTTGGTTTAAGGCGGACGTCGATTTGGGCGGCGCAACCCAAATGGCTAGCGGGTTCGAGGCGTGCCGTAGGGAGTTGGAGGGCTGGAGGTCGCCGCCGTGGTGGTCAACTGGAGCACGGCAGCGGCGTTGTCGTCGTTGAAATAGATGATTTGATTACCATCCTTGTCGACGGCCGTCGCGAGGCCGAACAGCGCTCCGGGCGCTGTGGTGTCGAGTTGCAAGGGCTTCCCGACGAAGCCGCCCGGAACGACTGGGGATACTTCGATCAAGAGGTTGGTCGTGGTGCTGGGGGCTCTGGACGCCGATATCGGCGTTTGCGACTATTAAATCCCCGTTCTTGAGCAGAGCAGCGCTCAGCGGTGTATTAAGCGGCGCCCCGTGCGCGACGATCCGCGCCGATGTCATCGACGGACCCGAGAAGGTCGGTACGGGGGTGGGCGTCGTCGCCCCCGTGCATTGTCCGTTCACAACCACGCCGTCTTTGCTGATGCCCGATATGCCAACGATCGCAATCAGGCTGGCCGAACTCGTGTCGACGACGTATAGAGTGTCGTTGGAGGGATCGTAGGTGAGCCCGGCTGGTCCGAAAATCATTCCCGGTGAGCCGCTGGTGCAAAATCCGCTGGCGATTTCCGTGAACGTCGTTTGCGCGTCGTTATCGAGACCGATTCGGTCGATGGTGCCTCCGGCGGCGATGTTGCCACCCGGAGCGTTCGAAACGTAGATCGCCGCGGGCTGCGTTCCCGTAGCGGCTACATAGGCCTCGCCCCAGGGATAGGCGAAGGTGTCGGAGAAGGGCATCGTGACGACGCCGGCAGGGCTGACGAGCGGGTTACTGGTCGCAGACCAAGCCCCCGCCGAGATGCTGTCGTCGGGGAGCATCGTAAGGGCATCACAACCATCAAGGCTTGCGGATTGGGCGATTCGATACGGCTTCGATCCAACCACAGGATGTAGCCCGACGATGCTGGTCCCGGTGCCTTGAACCCCGCCTTGGGCCGCCGGCGTGCTGGCGTCATTGAAGTTGCACACGATGAGGTCGCCCTTCGTGATCAGACCGGCGGTTGACGGAGCGATCGCAAGACCGTATGGATTCTGGTCGCCGTTTATCGGATCGACCGTCGAGCCAATGGTCGTGATCGTGCCGGTCGTCGATAGCACGGTAAGAATGGCAGGGGAGACCGTCACGGCGGGGGTAGTAACCGAGGCGTTGCCGCCCATGCCTGTGCAACTCAGCGTGTAGGAATACGTCCCGGGAGCAGTGGGAACCACCGTCGCATGACCGGTCGTCGATTGGCTACCGGTGAAGCTGCCGCCGCCCGCCTCAGAGACCGTGGCAGTGCAGCCGGTGCTATACGTCGAAGTCCACTGTAACGTCACGGCCTGACCGAAATTAACGGTCGTAGGGGACGACGGTTGCGCGAAACTTGCGGTCGCGGCCGGATTGGCCGTTGGCGGCGCGGTGTAACCCATAGATCCCCCATCTCCACCGCAAGCAACCAGAGTGGTCAGGAGAAGCGTGCTCGCGACTTTGATCGAGGAAGGAAAGTACATCTTCATACTGATCCCCTTCATTTATCCGTTGTGATGGTGATGACGATGAGTGCCGAATTGCCGTTGGCTTCAGCCGCCATGGGTCTAGAAGTAGCCATGGAGTTCAATGAAATAAAGGCGCTGATGTTCGGCCGGATCCTGAGGGATACCGTCGTACCAACGAAATCCTGCGCGAATTTGCGCGAACTGGATCGGCGTAAATTCGTACACCACGCTCCAGCGAATCTCGTCCCCATTCGGCGCCGAGCGGTCCGGATTTAGAAATTCATCGGTGATCTTGAGATTATTGCCCCGTGCGATGAGCCAATCGGCCTCGAGCAGGGTCGCGAGCTCCCTGCCTTGCCCGTTGGCAACGCTCTTGTCGTCGGTCACTTCGGCTTGCGCCAGCCAGGAGACAGGGCCGGTCCGCAATCCACCGAAGACCCCGAACGCGCTCTTGGCCCCGCCCGATTGGTCATTGTTATTGGCGGCGACGCCGAGCCGCCAAATAGACTCCACATACGCTACGTTAAGACTGTACTGTTTACCGTCGCTCTTAACGGCGCCACCCGCGGTGCCGTTGCTCACCGCCAACTGCGCATCCCAATGGCCCCGTTCCCAACCGAATTCCACACCCTGATCCGGGGTCGTCATGTTGATTCCGGTGGCGGTCAGAATGAATGCCGTCTGATCCTGAAGCCGCAGTCCAAAAGGCAGGTACATCTGGCCGGCCTTGAAGTACCAATCGTGGCCAGCTGACCAATAAAGCACATAGGCTTCTCGATTGAGCGCGCCTCCGGGTGCGACTTGTTCATCGATATAGGCGAGCAACCGATTGGGGATCACGTTCGCTTCCAGATAGACTCGGGCCTGTTCAAGCGAGAATTCCTGGACCGACGGCGTATTCGGCATTTGGGTCACTTGGGCGTCGAACCGTAGGTCCCCGCCGGTACGGATGTACTGACCCAGCGCACCGGTCCAGTTGTCTCCTCCCGTGTCCAGATGCGCGCTAGGAATCGCGGTCTGAGCGAGTACGTCACCGACGGTGGAGCGCAGACCGCCGCCCGTCGGGTTGACGTGACATACATTGCATTTCAGGCCGAATTGCACGGCGAGATACGGCTCGGCGTGCGCGGCATGTCCGCCGAAACACAAAAGTGCAAGCATGCATTGCAAGCCGACACGAGAGATTCGAGCGATCATCGAGCGGGCTCAACAACGAAGACGAATGACCGATCGGCGCGAAGCGTTTGCGCACTGATGTCGGCCAATGCTCCACCGCCGGTGCCGCGAACTGTGAGGCGGTAGACGCCCGCGCTGAGAGCGGCATTCGGAATAATCAACAGTACCGCCGGATTGTGCGCAGCCAGTGCCCCCGCGATCGCGAGCCGCTCTCCCATCCTCGCTGTGGCGGCAACCTCGGGATCCAGTTCCGCATCACCCATCCGTTCCAGGGTAAGTGTCGTGTCGTTGACAAGAGAGGCGTCGACCTCGTGATTGAAGGCCACGACGATTCGCGGCACGGGCGCAATTACGGTCGATCTGTCCATCGGAACCGTGTCTCGAACGGCAAAGACTTCCGCGGCAGCCGCCGCTCCCGGCACATTCGGCGCGCCATTCGTGATCCACTGCCGAATCGCGTCGATGGTGGCCTGCGGCAACGGCGTCTCGCCGAGCGGCATCTGGCCTCCCTCAATGCCGGCTGCGCCCTCGATCTTGAGCACCATGTAGCTCTCATCGGGACTACCCGGGTCAACGCGCAGAAAGTTGGGCTCTTCGACGCTCGGCACGCCGACCAGTGCGTTGTATGCATGAGCGGAATCGAGCTGCAAGCCTTCGGGCGCACTTGCGCCTACGTGGCATTTCGAACAGATTGGCGTGAACACATTGTCTTCGATGGACTGCAGATCCGGCGTAATCGGCCCGGTTCCGGTGTTGCCCCCCATGATGGGCATGCCGTTTTGATTGAGGCCGTCGCCGTTTCCGGCGCAGCCGGCCATGCACGCAACCAAGAGAAGTGTGACGCTGAATGGTTTGCGCATCCCCGATGACCCGCAATGAACGTGAACATCCGGTAAGTACCGCGGCGTGAGCTTAAGGTTTAGCGCGACCGTAACCTCTTGTGGTCGTGCGACTGCTTTCGCACTGATGGGTGGATCCGTGACCGGATCCTGCTGCGACTCGACACTCCCGCTGCGACGGTCTTAACAGACAGGCGAAGTGTGCAGTCCCCTCACAGTTGGGTGCTCGGTAGGTTCGTGGAACTTCGTCGTCGCAGCGCTGCCGGATGATCGACACAGCAACTCAGTATCTGTAAGTGTCGTCAGCGCCGGTTCGTTCGATGCTTGTGAATTGAGCGTCGTCACCAGTGTCGCACCAGCCCGGATGCCGCAGTCGCCAAAGCTCTATGCGCGACACCAACTATGGACTTTGTGCCAATTGCCATGCCTGTGCATCGATGTCTTGATTGCAGAAGGCTGCTGCATATCCACCTCGTGAGGCGCCGTCAGCCGATGCGAGAAAAGCAAGGCTTGCACAAGTGAGTGTGAATCTAGATTCGAGTTCAAATATGTTCAATTCACCGCAGGGAGCTATAAATGAAAATCCTTCTTCAAGCTACGATCTTGGCGTTCTTCGCCGTGTCAGTTGCAGGGGCAGATGAGGTGATCAGCAACAACAAGGCGACGCAACTCTCGGCCAAATATGGCTGCCAGGCGTGTCATGCAATGAATGCCTCATCGTTACCGGGTCCTTCATATGTCGATATCGCGAAAAAGTATGCGAGCGATCCTCAGGCGATCGGCGACCTCGAGACGAGCGTGCTAAACGGCAGCAGCGGCACCTGGGGAAATAGCGAAATGCCGGCGATGAATATTCCGAACAAGGATCTCAAAGCGCTGGTCGTGTGGATACTCCAGTTGATGTGATTGGAGCGCCTGGGTCAAAATCCTCACCGAATGGAGTAACCCGCCGCATTCCTTCGGTTATTTCGCGATCGCCGGCAAAAAGACCTATATCCTGATTGGATATCCAGGGCTTAGATTCTCGTAGTCCGCGCGGCAGGTTTTAAGAAGAGCCGCATTCCTTATGCCCTTATGCAATCTTCGTGCTGCGTTTACAAACAAGCCCGAGCAAGCGATCATTCTGGGTAATTCTCGAGGGAGGATCCCCATGCTGCCGAACGAGATCGTATCGCGGGATGAATGGCTGGCGGCCCGCAGGACGCTGCTCGCGAAGGAGAAAGCTCACATGCGTGCGGGCGACACGCTCGCCGCGGAACGTCGCGCGTTGCCGTGGCTGAAAATAGAAAAGAGCTACGAGTTCGATACCGTACATGGACGCTGCACACTGACCGGGCTGTTCGAAGGCTGCGGCCAGCTGATTGTGCATCATCTGATGTTCGCGCCAGAATGGGAGGCGGCCTGTCCCGGTTGCTCGTTTCAGGCTGAACACATCGACGGCCCCGCGCGACATCTGAAACATCATAACGTGAAGATCGTTGCGGTCTCGAGGGCCCCGCTTGCCAAGATTCGCGCCTATCAGGAGCGCATGGGTTGGGGCTTCGATTGGGTATCTTCCTTCGGCAGCGAATTCAACTACGACTCCCGCGTGTCGTTCACGAGGGACCAGATCCGTGAAGGTCGGATTGAGTACAACCTGGGTACGATCACGACCGACCCGAGATATCTGAGTGAGGAACTTCCCGGTGTCAGCGTGTTTGCAGTGGGAGCAGATAATGAGTTGTATCTGACGTACTCGACCTTCGCGCGGGGTCTCGACATGCTCCTCACTGCGGATCATTACCTCGACCTGACACCGGAGGGCCGGAACGAAAAGGCCTATCCGGCGTGGCCGCGCCGCTACGATGAGTATCCGGCAAAAGCGCGTCCGAGCGCCTCTCCACCGGAGTCCGCTGAATGACTAGCGTGGAGGAGGGTGCCCGGCTCACGCCGACGTCCTATTTGTAGGGGCATCGCGGCCGCGAGCTATACCGTCTCGCCTGAACGGATCGCCTGAACGCCTACCGGAACCACACAAAGCACCACCCCGTTCAATACCAGCGCGAGAGCATAATGACCATTGATATGCACCAGCGTGGAGGCGCTTCGTGCTCCGGTGCCGCGGCCGCCAGGGGTTGAGTGGGTCTGCGCTCGAGCGGTTGTGCCCTGGAGCATGTGCATGAGCAGCGCGGGCTCGCGCGCCTCAATGGCTCGGCAGCAAAGTACGAAATGGAACTCGTCGGTTTCAGCGTGCGCTTGTGTTCCGCGCGCACGCAATCGTGCCCGATGCAGAACCTGTCGCGTTGCCGATTCATTCTTGCCGAGCATCCCCGCAATCTCGTGGTAATCGAGCTCAAAGACATCGCGCAGCAAGATTGCGGCGGCCTCCGAGGCGCTGACACGGCTTAATAGTTGGCGTATCGCCGCCTCGCACTCAGACCTGACCTCGGACGGGGGCTCCGACGATCTCCCATCCATCCATCCGGCGCCCGCATGCAGCGACTCTGTCCTTCGGCGGCGACGCCGGTCGATGGCGATGTTCCGCAGCACGGTATACATCCACGCAGTCTCCGGTGCCCGCCAATCTGAAAACGAGTCAAACGCACGCACGTACGTGTCTTGGACGGCGTCTTCAGCGTCCGCGCAAGAATCGAGGAGCCGGCGGGCGGCATTGACGAGCTTTTGTCGGTCGTTGGCCATGGCCTGACTGTGCCACAGGTGAGGCCAGCCTGAAAACTTGTCACAAACGGCGGGTCTCGTTCGTTAAGCAAAGCAAGAGGAGAACCTATGGAAACCCCAACGCCCGCCGGCCCGACCGATCTGGGAAGCGCGTTCCTGGAAGAGAAGGCTTTCAAGTCACGCACGGTACTCATTTTCGGCACGATCACAGAAGCCAGTGCCGCCGAGGCCGCGCGCCGGCTCATTGCACTCGATGCGGATTCGATAGAGCCGATCGATATGATCGTCTCATCGCCCGGCGGACATCTGGAATCCGGCGACACCATTCATGACCTGGTCCGGTTCATCCGTGCGCCCGTTCGCATGATCGGCAGCGGCTGGGTCGGTAGTGCGGCTACCCACGTCTACCTGGCGGCACCTCGAGAGCGCCGCTTCTGCTTGCCGAACACGCGTTTCCTGATCCACCAGCCAAGCGGCGGCATCGGCGGCAAGGCCAGCGATATCGCGATTCAGGCGCAGGAGATTGCCCGGGCGCGACAGCGCATCGCAGAACTCATTGCGCGCGAGACAGGTAAGCCGCTCGCCACGGTACTGACAGACATCGAACGGGATCACTGGCTGTCCGCGGAAGAAGCGATCGATTACGGCCTGGTCGGGCGGATCATCAAGGAACGCCAGGCGTTATCGAGGTGAGTCATCTGGATGGGGATATTTTGGATTCCCGGCGGAAATCTCAACTTAGCCGGAAGCGGACATTTCTACTTAGCGGAAAGAGGACATTTCTATCTGGGTATCACAACCATACTTCGC
>CAVWME010000024.1:0-34076 GCA_963755935.1 uncultured Gammaproteobacteria bacterium | reverse complement strand
CGCCGCCATGAGCGATCTGAGCACGCCCGAGTTGACGCGAGTGCTCGAGGCTGCCATCGAGAGCCATCAGCCGCCCCTGGTGAGCGGACGGCGCATCAAGCTGCGCTACGCCCACCAAGGCGGGCGCAATCCGCCTGTGATCGTGATTCATGGCAATCAGACGGATCATGTCCCGGATGCCTATCGGCGCTACCTCGTGAACGTGTTTCGCAAGGCCTTCGACCTTACGGGCACCCCCGTGCGCGTTACCTTTCGGGCCGAAGAGAATCCGTATGCGGGCCAGCGCAATCCGCTGACACCCCGCCAGCGACGCAAGCGCAAGCGCCTGATCCAACGCAACAAGCGCTAGTGCGGCACCGCGCTCCGAGGGCGCTGCGCCAAAGCAAGGCACCCCGGGCGGATTCGCTGCACCGTCACGTGCGCGCGAGGTAGCGCAGCCGGCGCCCCGGCAGGCTAAGTGTCTGAATCCGCGAACATCTGTTTCCATGGCACGGCCAATGCTTAGATCCGAGCCCATGGTTGAAGGGCGCATCGAGGCGAAAGCTATACGTCAATGAAGCTGGTCTGCGCCGTTATCAAACCCTTCAAGCTGGATGAGGTTCGCAAAGCGATCAACGACATCGGCGTGCACGGCATGACGGTGACGGAGGTGCGCGGCTTCGGACGACAGCGCGGCACACCGAGATTTACCGGGGTGCAGAGTACGTCGTCGAGTTCGTGCCGAAGTCCAAGATCGAAATCGCCGTGACCGACGCATTGGTCGATCAAGTGGTCGATGCGATTCAAAAATCCGCGCACACCGGCAAAGTGGGCGATGGCAAGATATTCGTTTTCGCGCTCACGCACGTGGTGCGCGTCAGGACGGGCGAGCGGGACGCCGGCGCCATTTAGGGGAGTTGCATCGATGATCAAGTTGAGCCTCATCCTGGGGTTGCTCATGGCGTGTACAGCCGTGGTGCACGCGGACCAGACGCCCGCTACGCCGGTATCGGCCGCCCGCGGCGCCGGCTCCCACCGCGCCTTTCATGATCGACCGCCGACAAGATCAGCTCGGGCGACACCGCCTGGATGCTCACCTCCACGGCGCTGGTGCTGATGATGACCATGCCCGGACTGGCGCTGTTCTATGCCGGCATGGTGCGCAAGAAGAACGTGCTGGCGACGCTGATGCAGAGCTTTGCCATCACCTGCCTGGTGACCATTCTGTGGTGGGTGATCGGCTATTCGCTGGCCTTCACGCCCGGCAACGCCTTCCTCGGCGGCGCCTCGCGCGCTCTGTTCGACGGCGTGCGCTACATGCACGGATAGCGGCTCAAGCTTGAGCGTCTCGCATCTGGGGCCGACCATCCCCGAGACCGTGTATGCGATGTTCCAGGCCACCTTCGCCATCATCACCCCGGCGCTGATCTGCGGCTCCTTTGCCGAGCGCATGAAATTCTCGGCGATGCTGTGGTTCATGGCGGTCTGGTCGCTGCTGGTGTACTGCCCGGTCGCGCACTGGATGTGGGAGCCCTCGGGCTGGCTCGCCGCCGGCGTGCTGGACTTCGCCGGCGGCACGGTGGTGCATATCAATGCCGGTATCGCAGGCCTCGCCAGCGGCCTGATGCTCGGCAAGCGCCAGGGCTCGGCAGGGAGGCGATGCCGCCGCATAACCTGACCTTCACGGTGATCGGCGCATCGCTGCTGTGGGTGGGCTGGTTCGGCTTCAATGCCGGCTCGGCGGTGGCCGCGGACGGGCGCGCGGGCATGGCCATGCTGGCCACGCACATGGCCACCGCGGCGGCGGCGCTCGGCTGGATGTTCACCGAGTGGGTCAGCCAAGGGTAAGCCCAGCGTGCTGGGCATCGCCTCGGGCGCGGTGGCGGGGCTGGTGGCCATCACGCCGGCCTCGGGCTTTCGTCGGCCCGACGCCGGCCGTCATCATCGGCGTCGCGGCGGGCGTGGTCTGCTTCTTCGCGGCGACCTCGGTCAAGCATGCATTTCGGCTACGACGACTCGCTCGATGCCTTCGGCGTGCACTGCGTCGGCGGCATCGTCGGCGCGTTGCTGACCGGCGCGTTGGTCAGCAAGGAGATCAGCGGCGTCGACGCGACCTCGGCATCAGGTCTTCACGCAGCTCAAGGGCGTCGCTCACGACCGTGGTGTATGGGTTCGTGGTCAGCTACGTGATCCTGATCCTCATCGACAAGACGCATCGGGCTGCGTGTCACCGAAGAGCAGGAGCGCGAAGGGCTCGATATCTCGCTTGCACGGGGAGAGCATCGAGTAGCGTAGACTACGATCCCACGGGGGTGGGACATGTCGTGGTATGGGCTCGCAACCTTTTGCGTCGCGTACTTCCTGGCGGTGGCGACGCCCGGACCGGGCGTGGCGGCGGTGATATCGCAAGCGATGTCGCGTGGCGCCGCGGGCGCCCCGGCTTTCATTGCCGGGTTCCTGGCAGGCGACCTGTTGTGGTTTCTGGCGGCGGTCCTTGGCCTGAGTGCACTCGCCCAGACCGCGCACCTGGCGTTCGTGGCGATCAAATACCTGGGCGCCCTCTATCTGCTCTACCTCGCCTACAAGCTCTGGTCCGCGCCTGCGCGCCCCCTGGACGCAGGCCCCGTGATTGCCCGGCCGCCGCGCGCCCTGTTCCTGGGCGGGCTCACGCTCACGCTGAGTAATCCGAAGCCGATGCTGTTTTTCATGGCGCTGCTCCCCACGGTCGTGCCCCTCGAGACCCTGAGCGCGCTCGGCCATCTCGAGATCGTCGGCGCGATCGCGATCATTCTGCCGGCGACGCTCGGGGTCTACACGCTCATCGCCGCGCGGGCGCGGGCTTGGTTTCGCAGCCCGCGCGCCGTCAAGATCATGAACCGCAGCAGCGGTACCTTGATCGCGGCCGCCGCGGTTGCCGTGGCGACGAGGTGAGCGTGCCGTTATCCCCGTTCATCACAGGCCTCGTCATCGTCATCCTGCTGTCGGGACTGCGCATCGCGCAGGAATACGAGCGCGGCGTGATTTTTCGGCTCGGCCGCTTCAAGGGGCTGCGCGGGCCGGGGCTCTACTGGATCATTCCGCTCGGCATCGAGCGCTCCGTCACCGTGGACATTCGGACCCGCACCGTGTCGGCGGAGCAGCAGGAAACCATCACCCGCGACAGCGTCACCATCAAGGTGAATGCCGTGCTCTGGTACCGCATCACGGACACTGCGCGCTCGGTGATCGCCGTGGCCGATGCGCCCGCGGCGGTCTATCAGCTGGCGCTCACCGGACTGCGCAACATCATCGGCCAGCACGATCTCGACGAGGTTCTGCAGCAGCGCGACAAGATCAACGCCCTGCTGCGCGAGGCGATCGCAGGGTCGACGGCCGCATGGGGCCTCGAGGTGCAGCGCTTCGAGATGAAGGATGTCGAGCTCCCCGTCGCCATGCAGCAGGTGATGGCGATGCAAGCCGAGGCGATTCGCGAGAAACGCGCCCGCATCATCAAGGCCGAGGCGGAGCTCGAGGCCTCGGTCAAGCTCTCAGCCGCCGCGGCGCAAATCACGGCGAACCCGGCGGCCCTCGAGTTGCGGCGCATGCAGATGATCTCCGAGGTCGGCGCAGAGAACAACAGCACCACCGTGATCATGATTCCCTCCGACTTCGTCTCGCTCGCTCACAGCTTGAACGAACAGTTCACGCGTCAGGCCGCCCGCAAGACCGACACCGATCAGCCCTAGCCGGCCCGTCTAGGCACAGCCCCGAGTCCGCAAATTGCGACAGTCGCGGCCGCACCACGGTCGCCATCTCGGGGTTTCGTGACGAACGTCCCACTTCGATAGCGATTATGCCGGTTAGTCTTTCCGCGCACTGTCGCGATCCGGAGAATCCGTATGAGCAACCCGTATAACAGCGCTACCGAGCGCGCATCCATCTTGGGTCCCACGCTTTATTTCAAGGGCGATCTCAGCGCCGAAGAAGATTTGCTGATCCAAGGCCGGGTCGAAGGCTCGGTCACCCACACGCAGCGACTCACGGTCGGTGCGCAGGGCACGGTGAAGGCGAATATCACGGCGCAGCTCATCATCGTGGAAGGCACGGTGGAAGGAGATCTGCATGCCGACAAGTCCGTGTTCGTGAAGGACACGGCCAAAGTTCACGGCAACATTTTTGCGCCCACAGTGAGCATCCAAGAGGGTGCAAGCTTCAGCGGCAGCATCGACATGGACGGCAAGAGCAGCCACGCCGCCGCCAAGCCTGATGCGCACGCGCGCGCGCTCCGAACTTCCGGGGGCGCGGCGTGAAATGGCCTGGTTCAAGAAATCCGAAGATGGAGACAATGACATGATGAACTCAGCCCCAGGCAGCCGCCCGGCTGCGCACGAACCCGCTCGTCCCGAGCCGCGTGAGCCGCGGATGGAGCCGCGAGCCCCCGTTCCGCCGCGAGCCGCGGAACCCCGCGCACCGGAGGGGCGCGCCAGCGAGCCGCGCGCAGTCGAGAGCGCGCCGCGGGCCTCGGTGCTCGGTCCCACGTTGAAGTTCCGCGGCGAACTCTCCGCGCAGGAAGATTTGATCATTCAGGGCAGCGTCGAGGGCTCGATCACGCACACCCAGAGCCTCACCGTGGGAACGGACGGCACGATGAAAGGCGACATTCGCGCGCGTGTGATCGTGGTCGACGGCAAAGTCGACGGCGACCTCTATGCCACCGAATCGGTCAACATCCGTGCGACGGCGAAGGTCAAGGGAAACGTCTTCGCGCCGCGCGTCGGCATCGTCGAGGGCGCGTTCTTCCAGGGCCAGATCGAGATGCAGCCCTCCGGCGCCGCCGTGCAGGAGCACAGTGCGCGCCTGCGGCAAGCCGCCATGACATCCCCGCCGATGGAAGCCCCTGCCGTCGACAAAATGCTGAGCGCCGGCTAGAGCGACCACTTGAAGCCTGCCGGCGCGAGCGCGCCGGCAGGCGATCCGCTGAGCCTTAGCGCAGGAACAGCTCCGGGTCGACCCAGGCGCGATTCAGACTCAAAGCCCAATGCAGGTGAGGCCCGGTTGCGCGGCCGGTCATGCCGACTGCGCCGAGGCGCGTGCCTGCAACGACGCGTTGACCGGGCTGTACGTCGATCGCGCTCAAGTGACAATACATGCTGATCAGGCCCTCGCCGTGGTCGACGAGCACCGTATTGCCCGTGAAGAAGTAGTTTCCCGTGTCGAGCACGGTGCCGTCCGCCGGGGATGACACCGGTGTTCCCGCCGCGGCGGCGATGTCCATCCCGGTATGCGGATTGCGTGCCTCGCCATTGAACACACGCCGCATGCCGAAGGAGCTCGAGCGCACGCCGGGCACAGGCGGCGACCAACGCAGGATGTCAGGCGGCGCGGCGCTCCAATGCTCCAGTGCTCGATCGAGAACCGCATGATCGCGATTCACACGCGCCAGGTCCTTGGCCGAGAGGTTCACCTGGCCGGGCGCCACCTTGAGCGACTGTGTGAGGTAGCGCTTGTCGGTAACGCCGAAGCCGACCGGGTGCGCACCCGAGGCGCCGTACACCTCGACCTGCATGTTGCCGACCGGCGTGGACAAGGGGATCCCGACGACTGCGACCCAGCCGTCGCCGTCGCGGACGACGAGGGCTCGATGTCCGTCGGCCTCGACGCGGGGGGCGACGTCGCCTTTGGCTTCGAGCCGCAGCAGTTTGATGCCGCCGGGTACAGCGCTCTCTTGCGGCAGTTCCAAGCCCTGTGCGGCGCCTGTCGCTGCGAGGAGAACGGCGAGCGTGACGAGCTCGCGCACGGCGGTCACGGCTCCTGCACCTTCGCGCGGAGGCGTCCGTGCGCGAGCCGCGCCTCGATGATCGTGCCTGCCGGCGCATCGTCCGCATTGCGCAAGATTTGGCCGTGCTCGTCCTTGACGATGGCGTAGCCGCGGGCGAGCGTCGCGAGCGGGCTCACGGCGTGCAAGGTGCGCACGAGTGGCAACAGCCGCTCGCGGCCGCGGCCCACGCTCTCGAGCCCCGCCGCCTGCAGCCGCGCCTCGAGCGCCGCGTGCCGTGCGGCGGCATCCCGCACACGCGCGAGGGGACTCGCCTGCCAGAATCGGCTCTGGTATTCGCGAAACTGCGCGACGCGTCGGTTCTGGGCGTGCCGTAGACAGCGGTACAGCCGCTGCTCCATATCGCCGAGGGCCGCGAGGTGGCGGCGCACGCGCGCCGCGGGGCTCGCCACGCTGGCGCGCCCTTGCAGCCAGCGCAGCCGCTCGCTGCGGCTCTCGAGGCCGCGGAATACGGCGCGTCGCAGGCGCTGCTCCAGCTCGTCGAGACGCTGCGTTTGCTGTGTGCAGCGTGCGGCGGGGCTCACGAGCGCGGCACGCCGCTCGAGCCAGCGCAATCGTTCGCGTTGTTCGCCGAGACGCCGGCGGGTACAGCGTGCGAGCCGCGCGGCGAGGCTTGCAAGGGCCGCCAACCACTCGCCGGCGTCGGGGACGACGAGCTCAGCGGCGGCCGAGGGGGTCGGCGCACGCATGTCGGCAGCGAAATCGGCGATGGTGAAATCGATCTCGTGCCCGACGCCGCTGACGACCGGGATCGAGGATGCGACGATGGCACGCGCGAGCCGCTCGTCGTTGAACGCCCACAGATCCTCGAGCGAGCCGCCGCCGCGGGCGAGGATGAGCACGTCGCATTCGGCCCGGCGGCCGGCGAGCGCCAGCGCGGCAATGATCTCCGACGGCGCCTGTGCGCCTTGCACCGCGACCGGATAGATCATGACCGCGACGGCGGGAAAACGCCGCGCCAACACGTGCAGGATGTCGCGTATCGCCGCGCCCGACGGCGAGGTGATGACGCCGATGCGCCGGGGCAGTGCCGGCAACGGGCGCTTGCGCTCGACGGCGAACAGACCCTCTGCCTTGAGTCGCGCACTCAGCTCCTCGAACTGGCGCTTGAGGGCGCCGAGACCCGCATCCTCCATGTGCTCGACGATGAGCTGAAACTCGCCCCGCGGCTCATAGAGGCCAATGCGTGCGCGCACGAGCACTTTCTGGCCGTCGCGGGCGGTGAACGCAGACAGCATGTTCCGCTGCCGGAACATCGCACAGCGCACCTGGGCGTTCGCGTCCTTCAACGAAAAATACCAGTGCCCCGAGCTTGGCCGCGAGAAATTGGAGATCTCGGCCTCGACCCACAAAGTCCCGAAGCCGCGCTCGAGCAGCAGCCGCACTTCGCGGTTGAGCCGAGAAACGCTATAAATGTCGCGCTCGGCGCGTGCGGGGGAACCGGACAGGGCTTCCATGGCGAAATAATAGCGGTTTGGGCGCTCGCAAGGTACAATGCGCCGCCTCTTAGACGAACCTAGTGGACGCTCAATGCGTATTCTGGAAGAGGCACTCACCTTCGATGACGTGCTGCTGGTACCGGCGTACTCGGAAGTCCTGCCGCGCGACGTTTCCCTGTCCAGCCAGCTCACCCGCGACATTCGAGTCAATCTGCCGGTGGTGTCCGCCGCCATGGATACCGTCACCGAGGCACGGCTTGCCATCACCATCGCGCAGGAAGGCGGCATCGGCATCATTCATAAGAACATGTCGATCGAGAGCCAGGCTCGAGAAGTCGATCGCGTGAAGAAGTTCGAGAGCGGCGTGATTTCAGACCCCATCTGTGTGACGCCGGACATGTCTATCCGCGATGTCATCAATTTGACTCGCGCCAAGAACATTTCCGGCGTACCGGTGGTCGCCGGCAGGCAGGTCGTGGGGATCGTCACGCATCGCGACCTGCGATTCGAGACCAAGCTCGATGCGCCGGTGTCTTCGGTGATGACGCCCAAGGAGCACCTCGTCACGGTGCGCGAGAACGCGCCCAAAGAAGAAGTGCTCGCGCTGCTGCACAAGCATCGCATCGAGAAAGTCCTCGTGGTCACGGGCGACCACGAGCTCAAGGGCATGATCACCGTCAAGGATTTTCAGAAGGCCACGGAATTCCCGAACGCCTGCAAGGACGACGTCGGGAGCTTGCGCGTCGGTGCAGCCGTAGGCACGACACCCGACACACTGGATCGCGTCGCGGCGCTGCGTGAAGCGGGCGTCGATGTCGTGGTCGTCGACACCTCGCACGGCCATTCGCGCGGCGTGCTCGACACCGTTGCCCGGATCAAGAAGCGATATTCCGATCTGCAAGTCATCGGCGGCAACATCGTGACCGCAGAGGCCGCGCTCGACCTGGTCAAGTACGGCGCGGACGGCGTGAAGGTGGGAATCGGTCCAGGCTCGATTTGCACGACGCGCATCGTCGCCGGCGTCGGGGTGCCGCAGATCAGCGCAATCTCGCGAGTATCGAAGGCGCTCGAGGGGACCGGTGTGCCGCTGATCGGCGACGGCGGCATCCGCTACTCGGGCGACGTCGCCAAAGCCATCGCGGCCGGAGCGCATTGCGTGATGATCGGTGGCATGTTCGCGGGCACCGAAGAGTCACCCGGTGAAGTCGAGCTCTATCAAGGCGCCTCCTACAAGGCTTATCGCGGCATGGGGTCCTTAGGTGCGATGGCGCAGGCTCACGGGTCGAGCGACCGCTATTTCCAGGACACCACCACGGAGCTCGAGAAGTTGGTGCCGGAGGGCATCGAGGGCAGGGTGCCCTACAAGGGAAGCCTGGTGTCCATCCTGCAGCAGCTCGCGGGCGGCTTGCGCGCCGCCATGGGCTACACCGGCAGCAAAAGCATCGCTGAGATGCGCACGCGCCCACATTTCGTACGCATCACCAGCGCCGGTGTGCGCGAGAGCCACGTGCACGACGTCACGATCACCAAAGAAGCACCGAACTACCGGATCGGTTGATGACGGACATTCATGCCGATCGCGTCCTAATCCTCGACTTTGGCGCTCAGTACACCCAGCTGATCGCGCGGCGCGTGCGTGAGCTCGGGGTTTATTCGGAGATCCTGCCGTGGGATGCCTCGCCCGAGGAGATCACGCGCTTCGCGCCGAAGGCCGTGATCCTGTCCGGCGGTCCGGAATCGGTGTACGAGACGAAAGGTCCGGCGGCTCCGCGGCGAGTGTTCGAGATGAACGTGCCGGTGCTCGGCATTTGCTACGGCATGCAGACCATGGCCGCCGAGCTCGGCGGCGAGGTGGAATCCTCCACGCACCGCGAATTCGGGGCTGCGCAGGTCCGGCCAACCGATTCCTCGCTGCTGTTCGACGGTCTCGAGGACAACCGCGATTCTTCCGGGCGGCGCGTGCTCGATGTGTGGATGAGTCACGGCGATCGCGTCGTGACCTTGCCGCCGCGGATTCAAGGCCATCGGCGCGACCGATAACGCGCCTCTTGCCGCCATGGCGGACGAGAGCCGGCGCCTGTACGGCCTGCAGTTCCATCCGGAGGTGACGCACACCCTGCAAGGAACGGAGATTCTGCGGCGCTTCGTGCGCGAGATCGCGGGCTGCGCAGGCAGCTGGGCGACGGGCAACATCATCGAGGACAGCGTGGCGCGCATCCGTGCGCAGGTCGGTAGCGACAAAGTGTTGCTGGGACTGTCCGGCGGAGTCGATTCTTCCGTGCTGGCGGCGCTCCTGCACCGTGCGATCGGGCGGCAGCTTACCTGCGTCTTCGTCGATCACGGATTGCTGCGGCTCGGCGAGGGCGATCAGGTAATGGCGACCTTCGCGCAGCACATGGGCGTACGCGTCATCCGCGTCAATGCCGAGCAGCGCTTCCTCGACGCCCTGCGCGGCAGAAGCGGACCCCGAGGCCAAGCGCAAGATCATCGGCCGCGTGTTCATCGAGGTGTTCGATGAGGAGGCGGCGAAGCTCGAGGATGTGAGCTGGCTCGCGCAGGGCACGATTTATCCGGACGTCATCGAGTCCGCCGGCGCCAAGACCGGCAAGGCGCACGTGATCAAGTCGCATCACAACGTGGGCGGCCTGCCGCAGCACATGCGTCTGAAGCTGCTCGAGCCGTTGCGGGATCTGTTCAAGGATGAGGTCCGCAATCTCGGCCTCGCGCTCGGCCTGCCGGTGGAGATGGTGCGCCGGCATCCCTTTCCGGGTCCCGGCCTGGGGGTGCGCATCCTGGGCGAAATCCACAAGTCCTATGCAGACCTGTTGCGTCGCGCGGACGCGATTTTCATCGAGGAACTGCGCCGCGAGGATCTTTACGACAAGGTGAGCCAGGCCTTCGCGGTGTTTCTCCCTGTTCGTTCGGTCGGCGTCATGGGCGATGGGCGCCGCTACGATCATGTGATCGCGCTACGCGCGGTGGAGACCGTGGATTTCATGACGGCGCGCTGGGCGCGACTGCCGTACGATTTTCTCGATCGCGTGACGCTGCGGATCATCAACGAGGTGAGGGGAATCTCGCGCGTGGTCTACGACATCTCGGGGAAGCCGCCGGCGACGATCGAGTGGGAATAAGCATTCGACTGATACTGTCTTTCAGCTCCGACCAAAACAAGAATTCATAAAGGGATGACTATGCTCAAGCTATTGAGAATGAGAGCGACGACGGCCGCCTTCGTATTCGCCGCCAGCGTCGTAAATGCACTGTCGGGTGATGCGAATGCCGCCCAGGCAGGTGAAAAGGCGGCCGCATCGGAACCCACGCAGGTGCGCCTCGTGTCTCTCGAGACGAACGCATACGAGGCTTGGAAGTCCAAGGACGCACAGTTCTGGCATACATTTCTTTCGGACAGGTTTGTCGGCTGGGGTTCCTCGGGCAGGCTCGATAAGGGATCAGCGGAAAAGGAATACGCGGGGCTTGATTGCGAGATCAAGAGCTATGCCATTTCCGACGTGCAGGTGACTCGACTCGGTCGAGATGCGGCGCTGCTTACTCACAAGCTGACCATTGACGGCACCTGCGGCGGACAAAAGAACCCGCCCGCCAGCTGGGCAGCTACAGTGTACGTGCGCGAGGGTGATCAATGGAAAGCGGCCTTCCACGCCGAAGCTGCAATCGTCGATCCGGCGGTGCTCACTGCGAAACCGGCCGGCAATCAGGAGACTGGTGACGCCAAGCAGACGCGGTCCACGGATCAAAATGCTCGAACCGATGATCTGCTGTTTCGGGAAAAGGCGCTTTGGGAGGCCTGGAAGAATCACGATGCCAAGAGACTCGCTGCCCTGATGGAAAGGAATATCCAATTCATCAATATCTTTGGCACCCACTTCGGAACCAAGGCTGAGGCATTGAAGGACTGGTCAGGCAAAGGATGCGAGGTAAAGGCTGTCGACCTTACGGATGCTGCTGCGGCGATGTTCTCGCCAACAGCGGGAGTGCTGACATTTCACGCCCGTGCGGACGGTACCTGCTTCGGCCAAAGGGTTGGGCTCGTTTGGGGATCGTCGATCTATGTCAAGGACGGCGACACCTGGAAGTGGATTTTCGGCATCAATTTGCCGGCGCGCCTAGAAGGTGGCTAGAGGCTACGTGGAGAACGAGATTCCTGACCAAGGCCGATATCAATGGAATTCACTTGGAGGCGACGGGAAAGGCTACGTAGAACCGCTTCGCCAAGGCCCCGAGATTCTTATCGACGGTCCACAGCAAGGCGTCGGGGGTGAGAAGGATGGATGCAAGCAGAGAAATATCGACCGCTCCGCATCCCAAGTCTTGAAGTCGTTCTCGCTCTATCAGCTCGAATGTCTCTTCGGTGGTCGCTAAAACAGATGTCTGTAGCGTCTTCAGATCGCCTAGGGTGCGTTCACGAGGGCCCGGGGGTGTCCCGCAAGCGAGTTCGAGCACGATCAGCGGATGACACAACAGCTGATCCGCCGCGAGCAGCGACTGAAGTGTATCGTTTGGCTTGCGGAAATGTGCTACCCACACGGAAGAGTCGGCGAGTACGGCCGCCACGATCCGCGGGCCCTATGCAGGCCTGCGGCGTGGAATGCGTTTCATCTTCGGCGAACTGCCGCCGAGGGCGGAAAGCCGCTTCGCTGCCTGAACGCGAACGAATACCTTCATCGCTTCACGAAACAAGTCGGACTTGTCCATTGCGGGATCGGCCAAGTCCAGTGCTCGCTGATAGAGTTCATCGTCGACGGTGATAGTGGTTCTCACAGGCAAACCTCTCGCGCATCAATAATGATGCACCTTGGCATCAATTATTGCATAAAAAATCTGGATTTCTGTCGTGAGCATCCCGATTTGCGCGCGGCTCGGTACCCGTGATGTACCCGCCACGCTTATGTGATTGATTTTTATAAGGGTACTCCCTTGAGTGGGAGTGATCGCTCACGGCATGCAGGCCCTTCACGCAGCCTGCGAGTTACAAGCGGCTGGGCTTGCCGGTAAGAGGGATGGAGAAGACACCTGAGCTCGCCGCGAGCAACACCCCGCTTTCGGTTCGGATCGTTCCGTGATGATGGTAGGTTTGGCCATCGGTCAAACCGGGACGCGGCGGAGGGGCATGGTGAGACAGTGCGCTGCGCCCCCTTCGATCACGAATTGCTCCAAATCCGGCTCGAGTACGTAGTAGCCCAGCGTCTCTAGCCGTCGATTCAGCGCGCCGTGCTGACGGCAGGACAAAATGCGGCCGTGGCCAAGCGCAACGGCGTTCGTGCCCATGCGCATGACTTCCTTGTATCCCACGGGAATCAGCTCGAAGCGCTGCTCAAGCCAGGCAAGATCCGCATCGTCGATGATGTCGACGGCGCACAGCGCGCGCGTGGCATCGAGCGCGGTGAACAACACGTCCAAATGCAGGAAGTGTTCGGGTACGTGCACGAAGCGCGTCGCCCAGCCTTTTTCCGCAAACCAGCCGGCCACTTGCTCCGCGGCACGCATTTGCGTGCGCACTTCATTCACGCCTATCACGAGCTCTCCGGGTCTCAGCACTTGCACATCACCACCTTCCAGAGATCCGGCCGTCACTGCCTTCCACACGGACGTTTCCGTGCGCCGCGCGAAGTCGAGCACCGCCGCCCACTCTCCGCGTCGCTCGGATCGAGCCAGCTGGCACACCAGCAGGCCCCACGGAGTCATCACACTGCTGTCGCGGGTATAAGTTTGGTAGTGCAGCGCCGGGTCCGGGTCGAGATACCGGCATGTCACGCCAGACTGTTCGAGTGCGGCAACCAGCTGCGCGTGCTGCCGAGCTGCGGCGTCGCGATCGGCAGTCATGCCGCTGCGCAGGCTATTGAGAACGATCGTGTTGGATGGCGCCCACTCGTAATAGCTTGGCTGACACAGCAAGACTTCCTGAAGCGTGTCGTACTCGCTGTCGAGCCATGGCGTCGCAGCGGCGGCGGTTGGGGCAACGCTCATTTGCCTGACTCTACGTTGTCGTCGCCGGCCCTCATGTGGCGGCCCGCGGTCACCGCGTTCTTCTATGCGGATTCACGGGCAACAGCAAATGAAACTTGGCACCGCGGTCTGAAATGCTCTCGACCCACAGCTTGCCTCTGTGAGCATTTACAATCGTGCGGCAGACGGACAGCCCCAAGCCCATGCCATTTTCCTTGGTGGTGAAAAACGGCTCAAAGACCTGTTCCAGTTCCCGTGCGGCGATACCGGGGCCGGCATCGCTAACGGAGATCAACACGCCGCCATCGCCGTCCAATCCTGTGCTGATTTTCAAGGCGCGAGCGTCGCGCGGCACGTCGGCCATAGCGTCACAAGCGTTGGTGACCAGGTTGATCAGCACCTGCTGTAGTTGCACTCTGTCGGCCTGCAGAACTGGCAAACTCGGGGCGAGTCTCGAATGTGCGATCACGCCTCGATCGATAAGCTCACTCCGCAACAGCTTCAACACATCCTCGACGAGTTCGTTCGCGCTGAGCGGTTGGAACTGAATTTCGCCTCGTTTCAGTAGCAGGCGCAGGCGACGGACGACCTCTCCCGCTCGCTCGTCGTCTGCCTCAATGTCTTTAAGGATGTCGCGGAGTTGATTTAGATCCGGCTCGGACTGCCCGAGCAGCAGTCGCGCCGCGTGCGCGTTGCCGAGGATGGCGGTAAGCGGCTGGCTCAGTTCATGGGCGAGCGACCCTGACAGCTCGCCGAGCATACTGACGCGAGAAAGATGCGTCAGTTGATTACGCTGTTCCGCAATCTTCAGTTCTGCCCGTGCATTCTTCTCTTGTTCTTTGGCGATCAACCAGGCTCTTGCGCCGAGCATTGACAACGCCACGCCAACGATGAAGAAAATGCTCATGGTCACGGCCAGCTTATTGCGGAACGTGGTCAGATCGGCAAACACATCCTGCTCGCTTGAGGTCACACAAATGGACCAGACGGTGTTCCCCAGCCGCACAGGAACGAACACCGCGTATTTTCTTGTCGTGCTCACATGCCGCTCGCCGATTCTTTGCGAGATGTATTCCGCGGTACCCTCGCGACCCTGGAGCATGGCGCTCACCAGGGGACCCGCCGACGGGTTATCTCTATTGACCTCCCATATGGATCGGCCAGTGTTACCTGGGACCGGCGTGTAAAGAATCGTGCCGGCCTGACTGATCACCCAGGCGTACCCGGTTTGGCCGATCTTAATCGCATCAAGATAGCGCTTCGCGAGGCTCTTGAAGTCGACAAGGATTCCCACCGACCCCTTGAATTCAGTCCCCTGCAGGACGGGCACGTGAAGAGCAACCGAGTCGACTCCCTCTATGGATCGGAATTCATCACTGATCACGGGCTCGCGATCCTGGAGTAGCGCGAGAAAATGTTTTCGATGCGAGATGTCGAGACCCACCGCGTTAGTATTGGGGATATCATCGCGGATGACGCCCTCCTCATCCACGCGGAAGATCTCCGTGATCCGCACTTGATTGGTCTCGTAGAACAATTTCAGAATAGCTTTGCCTTCGTGGTCGTCGGCGACGATCGAATTCATTCCTGATAAGACGTTCAAATTTCTTGTCCACGTCGCAAAGAACTCTTCGATGCCGCGGGCCGCCTGCTGCGCATAGATCATCTGTTGCTGATTCAGCTTCGTGATCGCCGCGCTTTCGGCTTCCCGGTAAATGCCCTGGAAAATAAAGACGCACGCACCAGCTATGGCAATTGCAAGGGAAATGAAGATCGTTTTACGATTGACGTTCAATAGACCGAGACCGTCGCAGCGCCAGGCGGGAGGCGGCCCTACTTTAGCGCAACATCTACCGGAATGTGCGAGGAGAAAACGATACTCTCACCGACGGCGGGCATGCTGATATTTCAGGCTGCTGCCGCACGGCACCTCGTTCGGCCGGAACGCGGGATCCATTTGGGCTCGTCGGTCCACGAACGTGCTTGGCAGCTGCACGCGTTGTTACTCGCTCCATGGGGCGTCCGGGCGAATTTCCCGCCATGTACCCAACGCCAGTCCTTGTACGCTCACCTTGCCGATGGCGGCGCGAATCAGTCGAAGCGTCGGGAATCCCGCCTTGGCCGTCATGCGCCGCACCTGGCGGTTCTTTCCTTCACGTATCGTGAGCTTGAGCCACGCTGTCGGAATTTTCGCGCGATAGCGGATCGGCGGATCTCGCGGCCACAGCTCTTGCGGTTCCTCGATGAGACTCGCGTTCGCCGGCTGCGTCGTGAAGTCGCCTAGACTCACGCCGTTGCGCAACTGATCGAGCGCCGCTAATGAGGGGGAGCCCTCAACCTGCGCCCAGTACACCTTCGCTATATCGTGCTTCGGCTCCGCGATGCGCGCTTGCAAGACGCCATCGTCGGTGAGCAACAGCAGTCCTTCGCTGTCGGTATCGAGGCGGCCGGCGGGATAAACGTCTTTTACGTCGATATAATCTGCCAGGGTTTTGCGGCCCGGCTCCGGGCTGAATTTACAGGCGACACCGAACGGCTTGTTGAACGCGATGAGCACGCGGGCGCGTTCAGGCGAGCGCCCGCTCGATCAGGTTTGGCGGCACGATAGTCCGCGGCACGGCGTTGACCGCGCGGCGGCGAGACCTTTTGCCGGCGCCTCGCACGGACGCCCGCCGGTCGAACCATTCGCGCACGTCGAGATCGAGTCCGATGCCAAGCATGTAGTTGTACAGCGCCTTTTTCAGCCCGGCGCCAAACTCATCGTGGTCTATGCCGGTGAGGTCCGTGAAATTGATATCGTTGCTGGCGAAGGTGGTCCGGAGCGGCGGAGATAAGGTGACGCCGTATTGTTCCGGATGTTTACCGACCGGCGAATGTACGGTGCAGGTGAAGCGGTGGAAGAACGCCGAATGTATGCAACCGGCTGCGAACAGTTGGCGAACGTATTCCAGGGCGTCGACCGTGTCTTGCGCAGTTTGAGTGGGGAAGCCGTACATCAGATAGGCATGTACCAGGATTCCCGCGTCGGAAAAGGCGCGTGTGACCCGGGCGACCTGCTCGATAGACACTCCTTTCTTCATGAGTTTGAGCAGGCGATCCGATGCCACTTCCAATCCGCCGGTGACCGCGATGCAGCCGCTTTCGGCCAATAGCCTGCAAAGACCCGCATCGAATGACTTCTCGAAGCGAATGTTGCCCCACCAGGAGATACCGAGTTTCCGTTGCAGCAGGGCATGCGCAAGGGATTTGAGTGCCTTGGGCGGCGCGGCTTCATCGACGAAGTGGAAGCCGGTTTGTCCTGTCTCGCGAACCAGCGATTCGATTCGACCTATCAGCACATCGGTGGCCGCCACGTCGTAGCGTGAAATATAATCGAGGTTTACATCGCAGAAGCTGCATTTCTTCCAATAGCAGCCGTGTGCGACCGTCAGCTTGTTCCAGCGGCCGTCCGACCAGAGACGGTGCATGGGGTTGAGCATGTCCAGCAGTGACAGATAGTCGTGCAGCGGCAAGCCCGCGTAGGTGGGCCTGCCGCTTTCCGAGAACGCAATATCGGGCTCTCTAAAGTCGACGTAGTGATGCTTGCGCGTATACGTGCGCACCAACTGATCGAGCGGTCGCTTGTTCTGCAGGTGTTCGATCAGCGCAAGCAGCGGACGTTCGCCCGCATCGAGCGTGACGAAATCGAAGTAGTCGAAAACACGCGGCTCGTTCATGGCGCGCAGCTCGGTATTGCAATAACCGCCGCCCAATACCGTGACGATGGCCGGGTGGGCTTGCTTGGCGGTTTGCGCGATGCGAAAAGCGCCGTACACGTTGCCGGGAAAAGGCGCGGTGATGAGCACCAGGGTTGGTCGATGCTGCGACAGCGCCTCGAGCGTCAGTGTATGCAGGGATTCGTCCACCAGATTGTGCGGCGCATTGAGCGCCGTTTGCAGCCGGTCGAACGTCGGCTGGCTCGCCGCCAGCGATTCCGCATAGCGCACGAACTCGAAGCGCGGGTCGATGGCATCGCGGATGACGTCCGCGAGGTCGTTGAGATAAAGAGTGGCAATGTGTTTGGCGCGATCCTGCAGTCCCAGTGCGCCAAAGGCCCAGTCGAGCGCGTCCCCTTCCTGGAGCTGATGCACGGTGGCGTGCTCGAGCGATGCAAAGCGCGGGCCTTCCGGGAGGTACTGCCTCGAAGCGATACGATGAGCCAGGCTCGGATCACGACCTTGCAGAAATCGAATCGCGGGCGCGATTGTAGTGCAGTAGGACTCGAAATGCTCGGCGAAAAATCCGGTAGCCGACGTGTGTTGTTTGCGGGGCAGCACGCTTACTTGCGCATGAATCGCCTGTACGCCCTGCGCCGACAGCAACTTCAGCGCCAGGGCGATGGAGAGATCTGCCTGTTTTGCTTTGAAACCGCGCGAATGCAGGAACCCTGTGAGGTACGCCGTGGACGGATACGGCGTGTTGAGCTGCGTCATCGGCGGAATGATCGACAGAATGCGCACCTCGGTCATGTCCGAAAGTATATCGCGCTGGGCCGTCCTGCAGGATTGGGATTAAGATTGGGCCATGGAGTTCACCCTCGATATTGCCCTAATTCGCGACATACTGACGCAGGAGCGCGCGTCGGTGGATGATGAGATGCGAGGCGGGGGAGTGCTTCGTGCGTTCGCGAGCTCTCAGCGCCGCCATGACGCTCGGATCGCGGCGGCTGCGGATGTCGGCACGCTGGCTTGTCGAGCGGGCTGCACGTGGTGCTGCCACTTCACTGTGGATGTTCGCGCCGCCGAGGTATTCAGAATCCTGGATTTCGTCGAACGGTCATTTACACCTGAAGAGAAAACCCGCGTCTATACGGAGGTGCGCGCGAACAGCGCGGTCCTCAGGAAGCTCGGCGCGGGCGAGCGAGTCACTCGCAACGTAAAGTGCCCGTTTCTGAATGAAGCGCGATGTACCGTTTACGAGACCCGTCCCCAGTCGTGCCGTAACTATCATGCGACGAATGTTGCCGGCTGTCGGCAATCCTACGAAGAGCCCGAAAACCTGGACATCGACCCGGACTTTGCGCCCGGTGTGTATCAGGCCGGTGGTGCGCACGTCGAGGCGGTCAGCACCGCAATGCGCGATGCGGGCTACGACGTGAGTGCCTACGAACTCAATTGCGCACTCGATGCCGCCCGCGCCGAGCCCGCGGCGCGCGCGCGTTTCGAATCCGGGCTAAAACCGTTCACCGGCCTCAGCGGTGAGGACGTGCCGGCTGAGTTCGATGATTTAGAGCCTTGAGAAAGCCGAGGCGGTTTCAGGACGCCGGCGAATGTCCGATTTATGGAGTGACTGATGTCGAGGATATCAAGACCCGCAGCCTGGGCGCTCGCTCTGGCTTTGCTTCCCTGCGCGGTTGCATATGCCGTCAGGTTTCCCGGGACCGCTACAGAGGAGCATAACGCTGCCAGGTGCCTAGTTTCCGGCAAAGCACACTACGCCTCACGGGATGGGCTTCGAATCTATCTGTGGGAGAAGTTCCTAGCAGGGTCGCAAGACTCATTCGCAAGAAGCGGAAAAGTGGCGCTTCTCGTGCACGGTGGCACCTGGTCCGGACGTCCTGATTTCGACCTGCAGATTCGCGACTACTCCTTGATGGACATGTTCGCTATGAATGGTTACGACGTCTGGGCCATCGATATTCACGGTTACGGTCATTCGGACAAGACAGACAAGGATTGGTCCGGCGTCCAATCCGCCGCAGCCGACATCGGCGCCGCGGTGGAGTACGTAACGAAGCTGCGCGGCGTGAGCAAGGTCGACCTGCTGGGATGGTCCGCCGGCACTCAAAGGGCCGGGATGTACGTCATGCAGCATCCCGAGCGGGTAGCGAGGCTGATTCTTTACGCGCCGGTTTGGAACGCAACGCCCGAGTATCGCGAGCAAGTCCGCAAGAAGATCGAGAATGGGGGAAAACCTCTTGGGCAGTACCGGATCAACACCGAGGCAGCCGCTCGTAGTGATTTTGTGGAGGGCGCGTTGGCGCATGATCTGCAGTTCGAGGAGGACGTTGTCGCGCTCTATGCGAAAGAGGCACTGGCAATCGATCCTCAGTCGCCGAATGCGTTCGTCGACTATGCGAATTTTCCGATTCTGGATCCACATCGGATCACGGTCCCCACCATGATCATCTTTGGCGAGTACGACTATCTCGCCAAGCAAGAGGATCTCCTGCCGTTTTTCTCCCAGCTCGGGACAAGCGATAAGCAATTCGTCGTCTTACCTCACGGTGGGCACGCCTTGTTACTCGAAAAGGACCATCGACGTTTTCAAAGGCAGGTCGTGGGTTTCTTCGATCAGGTCGTCGGCCCTGTCCCGATGCCGAACTGCGATTTCATCCATCGGACAAAGTGGCACTCGGGCGGCTCGTCGACCCACAGCAACCAATAGCCGCTTTGCCCCTCGAGCCCCTGCGAGAAGGGGGCAATCAGGACGCCCTGAGCAATCAAGTCGGAGAACAACACCGGTGACAACAAGGCTGCACCGATTCCCTGAGCGGCCGCCTGCGCCTCGAGTTCGTAGTTGGCATAGCGGGTTGCAACGAATGTAGGCTTCGCATTCGGTATGCCGGCGAGCTTGAACCACTCAGGCCAACCTGGGTCGGGTATCAAAGGCCGCTCCAGGAGTTTCCTGGCCGTCAAGCGTTTTGGCGCCCACTCGGGATTGAACAGCGGCGTGCGCCGTTCCACCAAAAGCCTCGCGGAGCGGTAATTCGGCCAAGGACCAACCCCGCTGCGGATGGCGACATCGAAATTGCCGGGCGGCGAGATCGCCTGGGTGTTATCCAGCACGAGCGGGTTCGCTCCAGGCATCGTGTGATAAGCCGCTAATCGCGGCATCAGCCAACGCGAAGCAAACGTCGGGGCACAGGTCACACGCAGCGGCTGCCTGACGCGGCGGCACTCCTCCACCGCAGTGCGCATCAGCGACAGAGCCTGTTCGACCCTTTGCCCCAGGGCCTTGGCGCGATCGGTGGTGGTCAACGTCGGGCCGTGCCGTCTGAAGAGCTTGACCCCCATTTCAGCCTCCAGTGCCCGAATCCTCTGGCTGACGGCGGTGGGCGTGATCCTGAGCTCGACAGCGGCGCGCGAGAAATTTCCATGCCGGGTGCAAGCGGCCAGAACGCGCAGCGAATCGAGCGAGGGCAATCTTTTACTCACATTTCATTTGAAGCTGTACTTCAAATGATTGTCAAGAGTTGTCGTCATGACGTGCAGTCTGAGCCGATACACTATTTGGCGGCGCTGCTAAGAATCTAAGGAGCTAAGAGCCATGAGCATACATCTCGAGCGGGTGCGCTTTGCGGCTTTCGCCGTCGCGGCGGGTGCCGTCTCCTTTGCGTGCGCGTGGCCGGCCGTGAGCGGCGATACGGGTCGGAGCGGAATGTCACCTCCTGGCTATTCGCTCTCGCGTACAGGCGACATGCATGACTTTGATTATTTCGCCGGCGGATGGACAACAACGCAACGCCGATTGCGGGTGCGCGGTGTGGCGAGTACCGACTGGGAAGTATTTTCAGCGGTCGAGTGCCTCACCGTGTATCTCGGTGGCCTGGCCACGGTTGACGAGCTCTACATGCCGGCCAAGAAGCACGCGGGCCTCACTCTGCGGACCTTTAATGTCGAAAAGCGCCAATGGTCAATTTATTGGGTTAGCAACGCCACAGGACAACTGGATCCCGTGCCGGTGATCGGGGGCTTCGACGGAAACCGAGGTGAGTTCTACGCCGCTGACCAAGAGGATGGGCGCCCCATCAAGGTACGTTACCAGTGGACCAAGCTCGACAATGACCACGCTCGGTGGGAACAGGCGTTCTCTTACGATGACAAGACATGGGAAACCAACTGGACTGCGGATTTTATCCGTGCCGACACCGCCAAGATCTGCGCGAAGGGTCAACCCCGGCGCTAGACAAATCTATCGCAGTGGTTGGACGCGAAGACCCTGCAGCACAATGGGTATAAACTGGCGTCCATGTCGACTGCATCCGAGTTCGATGTCAACCGCTTGCTCGGCACGGACACGGTGGTGTTGCGCGACGTTCGCTGCGGCGGGGAATGTCGTCATCGCAGCGCGGAGGAATGCGCTTCGACGACGCACCTGGTATTTCCCTATCGCGGGGTCTACCTGCGGCACGTCGGCGGCGATCGGGCGGTCGCCGACGCCAATCATGTCTTATTCTTCAATGCGGGCGAGGGATACCAGGTCAGTCATCCGATCGCGGGCGGCGACGCCAGCCTGTCTCTTACCTTGTCGGAATCTCTCCTGCGCGAGCTCGCGCCCGCCTCTCTTGTGAGCAGACGGCCGGCGATCGGGTTCCGCTTGCAACATCTCGGCATCGATCCCCGCGCGCAGGCCCTGGTCGCGGTGCTTCGCCATAGCCTCAACAGCGGATCCGGCGAGCCCTTGGAAGCTGAGAGCTTGGCGCTCACGCTGGTGTGCCGGAGCCTCGGACCGCGCACCGCGCACGAACCGGGAGCGACTCGTCCACGCCGGCGGCTGGCCGATCGAGTCAAGGTGCTGTTGGCGAGCGATTTGGCGCGACGTTGGAGCCTGGCGGAAATCGCCAGGGAGATCCGCGCCTCGCCGGTCTATCTGACGCAGGTATTCCAGCAAACCGAAGGGATACCTCTGTACCGCTATCAGCTGCGGTTGCGTCTCGCGCAATCCCTGGATCTGATTACACGCTATGACGATTTGTCCACCTTAGCCGCAGATCTGGGGTTCTCGAGCCACAGTCATTTCTCTGCCGCATTCCGACAAGCCTACGGTCGATCACCGACTGCCTTCAGGCGATCAGCCCGCCCGTCTTAGAAAATCGCTAAAGATTTCGACAGCGCCCGCCGGCGCGAGATGGTCTCCTGCGTTTGCCCGAAGTGCGGCGGCGAATGAGGCAAACATGTCCGGTCAGCTTTTTAGGAATCTGCATCAAGGCCCGGGGATATTGCTCCTGCCGAATGCCTGGGACGCCCTCACTGCACGCTTGATCGAGAGCCTGGGTGCGAAGGCGATTGCGACCACCAGCGCGGGGCTCGCTTGGTCGCGTGGCTATCCGGATGGGAACGCTCTCCCCATGGATCAACTGATTGCTGCGATTCGCGATATAGCCTGTGTCATTCGGGTGCCGCTCACGGTTGACATCGAGGCCGGCTATTCGCACCACCCGGCCGAGGTGGCACGACTCGTCGCACGCGTTCTGGCGCTTGGCGTCGCCGGCATCAACATCGAGGACGGGGAGGGCTCACCCGATCTTCTTTGCCAGAAAATCGCCGCCATCCGGGATCAAGCGCATTCGGGTGCTGAGGTGTTCATCAACGCGCGTACGGATGTACATCTTCGCGGGCTGGCACGAGGCGAAGCCGCCACCGAGGAAGTCATTCGCAGGGCCACACGCTATCGTGCGGCGGGTTGCGACGGCCTGTTCGTTCCGGGTCTCGCAACTGCGGACGGCATGGCGGCAATTTCAGCGGCGATCGAGCCGATGCCGCTCAATATCATGGCAGTTGCCGATTTACCGTCGATGGACACGCTCGAAAAGAGCGGTGTCCGACGGTTGAGTTCAGGCTCTGCAATCGCGCAAGCCGCGATCGGTCGGACGAGGCACCTCGTGTCGAGCTTTCTCACGGGCACGATGAGCGGGATGTTCGACGACTCCGCTGATTATGGTGCGATGAACCGACTTTTCGCTTCGCGAGAATAATCGAACTCGTTGCACTGGCTAGGGGCTTGCGGTACATACTAGTCAACTATAAAACCCAAGGGATGGGCGATGCGCGCAGAAGACACGCCGAGAGTGGGTTTGACCCCGCTGCAGCAAAATTCCACGACTCGGGCCGCGGGGCGGAGATTGGCGGCGGTGTTCGCCTGGGGAGTCTGCGCTCCGCTCTTGGTGCTCGGGACGATCGGGCACGCCGCTGCGCAAAACGGGAAAAAGGACTTGTTTCCCAATATGGCTCCTGCTGAGCAGTACCGGATCGCGGATCGGTCCGAGGAAATCGCCATGGCGCGCAGCGCGGCGCCCGCTTCGATCTCGAGCGACGCCGACGTTCTGGTGCTCGGCGAGCGTGGGTATGAAACCGCCGTCAAGGGAAAGAACGGCTTTGTTTGCCTGGTTGAGCGCTCTTGGTTCGCCTCCTTCGAGGACGCGGAGTTCTGGAATGCCAAGATTCGGTCGCCGATCTGCCTCAACGCCGCCGCCGCGAGCAGCGTACTGGCCGTCGATCTGGAAAAGACGCAGTGGGCGCTGGCCGGCCTGTCGAAATCCGAGATGATCGCTCGGACTAATTCTTCAGGCAGTGCGCACCAAGCGCCTGCGCCTGGCGCCATGGCCTACATGATGTCCAAGCAGGGACATCTGTCGGATAGCGTCGGACACTGGCATCCCCATCTGATGTTCTTCCAGCCGCACATCGCCATGTCCGACTGGGGCGCAAATCTTCCTGGCTCTCCTGTGTTGGGCCAGGAGGGTGGTCCGAAGGAAGCCACCGTCTTCTTTGTACCACTGGGCCAATGGTCCGACGGGACAAGCATATCCATGGATGAGCATTAGCGCGCGGTGCGTGACGACTCTTTACCAGTCATTATTGATTAATCTCAGGCTCGACGAGTCTCGCCAAGTTGCGCAATGACTGTTGCCAGCCGAGGTAACAGGCCGCGACGGGCATGACATCCGGCAGGCCTTCCTGCAGGATGTTGACCTCCGTCCCGACCGAGACTTGCTTGAGGGTCACCGTGACTTGAATCTCACCGGGCAAGCTCGGGTCCTCGAAAGTGTCGGTGTAGCGCAGCCGCTCGTTGGCGACGAGCTCCACGTACCGGCCTCCGAACGAGTGAGCGTGGCCGGTGGTGAAATTCCGGAAGGACATCCGATAGGCTCCACCGACCTTCGCGTCCATCTGATGCACGGTGCCGGTGAAGCCATCCGGCGGGAGCCACTTGGCCAGAGCAGTCTGATTCGATGAACGCGCGATAGGCTTTCTCGGGTGTCGTCGTCAATACTCGATGGAGTCGCACAGTGTTGGGCACGCTCAGTCCTCCTCGCGTCTTCAAGCGCCGGCGGGTATGGGCAGCACGGGCATGATCTCGACCGAATCCCCCGAAAAAATAGAGAAGTGCGGATGCTTCTCGAAAAGCTTGGCGGCGTCTTCGTGCGACTCGGCGCGCACAATTGTAAAAGCGGCCATGTCATTGCTCGTGTCGGCGGTCCCGCGTTGCGAGACTTTCTTGGTGCTCCCCAGGGGCCCTCCCATGGCAACTATGTCGGCGCGATGTTTCTCGACCCATGCTGTCCAGGCGGCTATGCCCTCCCGTTCTTTGGCGCGGCGCTCGCCTTCGGAGAGGGCCTCCCAAGCCGCCCGTCGCGGACTGGTTTTGCTGCCAAGGAAAATGGCGAGATAGGTGTTGGTGCTCACGATGTGTCCTCTCTGTTGCGCTTGCTGGTTGGAATCACAAGTCGATACATGACGAGCCGCCCGCCGGCGAGGAATGATAGCTTAGCTGGCTGGAGGATCAGAAAATGTCCCGGAAGCGCGGTTTCAAATTACTGATGGCGGGGATCATGCTGAGCGCGGCGAACATCGGCGCGGCCGCCGCCGACAAGCCGGTGGACTGCCATGTCGGAACGTATCGCTTCGCGAGCCGCCCGGACGTCGACATCGGTCCCGGCGAGGAAGGTAAGCTGCGCTGGCGCCGCAAGGACGGCACCGCGGGCGAGCTTACGCGCACAAGCGACGGAAGCTGGACCAGCACTCTTGGCTGGACCGGCAGATCCGACGGCATCCGCGTCGTCCTCGGCGCTTGCGGCAGCGAGGTTATCCGGTTCGACGGCGTAGAAGGCAAGCAAGTCGCGTTCGACGTCACCGAGACGCACTTTGCAGTGGAAGACGCCGTCTTGGTTGGGCGCCTGGTGATGCCCAAAGGCACCGGGGCCGTGCCAATCGTTGTGCTTGTCCACGGCTCGGAGCATGACTCGGCTCGCGACTACTATTCTCTCCAACGCCAGTTTCCCTCGGCTGGGATCGGCGCGTTCGTCTATGACAAGCGCGGCACCGGTGGATCAACCGGCGAATACACGCAGGACTATCTGACGCTTGCTGTCGACGCGATCGCCGCGACGCGGGAAGCGAAGCGACTCGCAGGTCATCGCGCGGGACGCGTCGGTTACCAGGGCGGAAGCCAGGGCGGTTGGGTCGCACCGCTCGCGGCGCGCATCGAGCCGGTCGATTTTGTCATTGTCGGATTCGGCCTCGCGATCTCACCGCTCCAGGAAGACCGCGCGGCGATTGCACTCGATGTGACTCGCCATGGGTATGGAGCCGACGTCATGGTCAAGGCCATGCAGATCGCCGACGCCAGTGCGGCGATCCTGACCAGCAACTTCCAGGATGGCTACGATCAACTCGACGCCGTGCGCAAGCGCTACGGAGCGGAGCCCTGGTTCCACGACATCCACGGCGATGTCACGTGGGCGCTCCTCGAGAAATCCCCGGACGAGTTGCGGGTTCTCGGTCCCAAGCTCTTCCCCGGCGTGCCGCTTCACTACGATCCGCAGCCTGTGCTGCGCAATCTGACCGTGCCGCAGCTCTGGATCCTGGGCGAAGACGATGTGGACGCGCCCAGTGCGGAGACCGCGCGACGGCTGCGAGCGCTGAGTTCCACGGGCCATCCCGTTTCGGTAGCCGTGTTTCCTCACGCCGAGCATGGCATTTATGAATATGAGACGGCAGCCGATGGGCAGCGGCTCTCGACGCGGCAGCCGGACGGCTATTTCCGCATGATGTGCGATTTCATATTCGGGAAACCGCTCGAGCCCCAGTATGGAACGGCGAGCCTTACGCGAGGTCGAGAGCCGTGAGCGTCAGCGAATCTTGTCTTGCATCGCGATCTCGCCGGTCTCCAGAAGCGATTTGAGGTTGGAGAGGATGAGCGGCCAACCGCCCGAAACCGCCTCGATGAATTTCGTACCGGGCTTGTCCATCTCGTGGGTGACGGTCAACTTTACCGCCCCATCCCGCGGCTCGAGGTCCATGGTGCATCGCGAATATCCCTCGGACTTGATCTCCGGCTTGAATTCGTTGCGCCATTTGATGACCAGACGCTTGGGCCGCTCCGCCTCGACGATCTCGCCGGCATCGGCGACGCGGCCATTCGGAAATTTGAGCTGCCATGATGAGCCGGCTTTCCATTCCGACTCGCAATGCATCCCGAACCAGTATTGCTTCATGAATTCAGGGGTGGTCAGTGCGCTCCAGAGGCGCTCGGGTGTCGTGCGAATGAAAGTCACGTAGACGAACTTGCTTGCGCTTTGGTTACTCATCGGTGTTTCCCTCGAGTTTACGTTTGAGATTTGATAGGGCGGCCAGGTGTGGCTGCTCGAACTTGCCGATCCAGCGCTCCGCGATCTCGTTAATGGGCACTGGATTGATGAAATGGAGCCTTTCGCGACCTTGGCGCTTCCAGGAAACGAGATTTGCCCCCGCGAGGATGGCAAGGTGCTTCGCCACGGCCTGACGGGTCATATCGAGCCCCTCACATAGCGCGCCCAGGGTCTGGCCATTGATCGCATGAAGTCGGTCCAGGAGCGTCCGGCGGCTCTTATCCGCCAAGGCTCGAAACACGGCGTCATCGTCCATGGCCCATTATGGAACCATTTGGTTACCTATTTCAATTGCAAACTGAATAAGGGGCGGGCAGCGGGGCGGCCCGAGGTATTGAACATAACTTGGCATTTATATAACATTATAGTTATATAAATGGACATGACCGTGCAGAGTCTTGACCAAGTTTTCGGCGCGCTCTCCGATCCCACGCGCCGCGAGATTCTTCGTCGGCTGGCCCAAGGCGAAGCAACGGTGATGGAGCTCGCGCGGCCTTTCGACATGTCGCAACCGGCGGTGTCGCGTCATCTCAAGGTGCTTGAGCGCGCCCAGTTAATCGAGCGGCGAGTCGAGGGCACGCGCCGCCCGTGCCGGCTGTCATCTCCCGGCATGGATGCGATCGATCGCTGGCTCGACATGTTGCGCGATGTCGCGCGATCAAATCTCGGCGGACTCGGCTCGTAGAGAGCTGTGCCACAATAGCCTGCGGGTTTCAACCGCCAGCGGAGGACCGCACATCGAAACGCAAGCCATCTCACGAGGCGGGCGATGAGCAAGGTGCTGGTGACCGGCGGTTCCGGCTTCATCGGCAGCCACTGCATTCTCGCGCTACTGGCGGCAGGTCATCGCGTGCGTGCAACGGTACGGAGCCTCGAGCGTGCCGCCGAGGTACGCAAGGTGCTGGAGGAGGTGGGCCGGAATTCGGACCTTTCCTTCGCCGCCGCCAACCTCGAGCGCGATGCAGGCTGGCAGGAGGCCATTGCCGGCAATGAGTATGTGCTGCACGTGGCCTCGCCGTTTCCTGCGCGCAGTCCAGCCCATGAGGATGAGCTCATCGTGCCGGCGCGCGAAGGCACGCTGCGCGTGCTGCGCGCGGCACGGGACACGGGCGTCAGGCGTGTCGTCATCACGTCCTCGTTCGCGGCGATCGGCTACGGCCATCCGCCGCAGCAGGCGCCTTTCGATGAGACCTATTGGTCGAACGTCGCGGGAACCGCCGCCGCCTACGTGAAATCGAAGACACTGGCCGAACGGGCCGCGTGGAATTTCATGGCCGAGGAGGGCGGTTCGTTGGAGCTCGCCGTGGTCAACCCGGTGGCCGTGCTCGGCCCGGTCCTGAATGCGGACTTCTCGGCCTCCATCCAGATCGTTCACCGCATGCTGACGGGCGGGATGCCCGCGGCGCCCCATCTCATGTTCGGAGTCGTCGACGTGCGCGACGTGGCGGATCTACATCTGCGCGCCATGACCCATCCCGCCGCCAAGGGAGAGCGCTTTCTCGCCGCCGCCGGCGATTTCATGTCGCTTGCAGAAATATCCCAGGTGCTCCGAACGCGTCTTGGCACTGCCGCGAAACGGGCACCGACTCGATCGTTGCCCAACTGGGTGCTGCGCGTCACGGCGCTCTTTAATCCCACTGTGCGCGAGCTGCTCCCCGAGCTCGGCAAGACCAGGAACGGCAGTCATGAGAAAGCCTCACGGTTGCTCGGTTGGGCGCCGCGCTCGAACGAGGATTCGATCGTGGCCACCGCCGAGAGCCTGCTGCGTCTCGACCGCCATTGAATACCGCGCCGAGCCCCGGACATTGCGCCGGTTATTGAAACCGAGCACGATTGTCGACCGGAGGTTTCGCCTATGTCGATGATCGATCTCGCCATCGAGCAGCGCCGCCGCGATCTCGGCGGCTTCGAGGTCGGTCGCGTCTTGCCATCCGCGCAACGGCGCATGGTGGGGCCGTTCGTTTTTTTCGATCACATGGGCCCGACCGAGTTTCCGCGCGGCATCCCACGTTCCGTCGATGTGCGGCCGCATCCGCATATCGGGCTGTCGACCGTTACCTATCTGTTCGACGGGGAGATTATGCATCGCGACAGCCTCGCGTCCGAGCAGGCCATCCGTTCCGGTGAGGTCAATTGGATGACGGCGGGACGCGGCATCACGCATTCGGAGCGATTCGAGCGGGCACGTGCCGAGGGTGACAAATTGCACGGCATCCAGGCCTGGGTCGCGCTGCCGAAGGATCAGGAAGAGACGGCACCCGCCTTTCACCACCACAGCGCGACAGAATTGCCGACCTATGAAGGGGGTGGACTCTGGGCGCGACTGATCGCTGGCGAGGCGTTCGGCGCCAAGGCTCCGGTGAAGACATTTTCACCCTTGTTTTACGTGCACTGGAGGCTCGACGCGGGCGCCAAGGCGCAGCTCCCCGCGGAATATCCGGAGCGAGCGGCCTTCATCGCCTCGGGCTCGATCGAAGTCGAGGGCCGGCGTTTCGGGGAGGGGCAAATGCTGATGTTCACGCCCGGCAAGCCCGTTCTCGTCCTCGCGTGCGAGTCCGCGGTCGTCATGCTCCTCGGCGGCGAACCGATCGGCGAGCGCTTCGTCGAGTGGAATTTCGTTTCCTCCTCCAAGGAGCGCATCGAGCAGGCGAAGGCGGATTGGCGTGCCGGGCGCATGAAGCTCCCCGATCGAGACAACCAGGAATTCATCCCTCTGCCCGCAGAACCGACGCGTACCTCGGGCACGCCTCTATAAAGCCGGCGCTATAAAGTCCACCGCCGCCCTGCGAACAGGCAGGAGCTCGGGTTGCGAGGCTGACGGGATCTTGGTACCATTGTACCAATGTAACAAAAGGTCTTCCAAATGATCGAGGTCGAGCGCGTACAGACCGGCGTGCGCATGGAGAAGCGGCTGTTGAAGGTGCTGAAGGGGCTTGCCGAGCTCAAAGATCTTTCGCTCGGCGATTTACTCGAGGGCATTGTGCTGCATGCATTCGAAGGAAAACCGCCCTTCGCGAAAGAGACCCTGGCGCAGATCGTCGAGTTGCGGAAGCTTTACGGCCTCTCCTTGCGCGCGGCCGATAGCCATCGATTGCAGGAGAAATGAGGTGAAATCCGAGGTGACGGCGCCGCTCTCTGCGCATTCCGGCCTCGAGCGCGCACATAGCGAGCGCACTTTCGAGTTTCTGGCCGAGGCACCGCTGAGCGAGGTGGGGCCGCTGTTCGGCGCTCACAAAGAGCGGGCATGGGCGCCGCACTGGGATCCGTGCTTCATCTGGCCGATACCCGCGGAAGATCGTCCCGGCATGGTCTTCACCGTGTCCGGCGCGCATGGGACAGCGGTCTGGATCAACACCTGCTTCGAGCCGCAGAACGGCCGTGTGCAATACGCCTACGTGCTCGAGAACGTCATGACTACGCTGATCACGCTGAGTCTCAGCCCGCGCGGCGAGCATACGCACGTAGCGGTGTCGTACGAGCGCACCGCGCTCAAGCCGCGCGCGGATGCGTGGGTTGCCCGCATGGCGGACCGGGATGGGAGAGCCGGTGAAGAATGGAGCGCGCAAATCAATGCATATCTCCGGAATTGCCGCCCTCGACAAAGCGCGATTCCCCCAGCACACTTCACACCATAATAAGTTTCTCGGCTGGCAGATCGCTCATGGAGACGCCCCTAACGCCCCTGGATTTTGCGCGTCGTGCTCGCAAGATCCACGGGGCTCGCGAAGCGGTGGTCGACGGATCGCATCGCTTCACCTACGCGCAGTTTTGCGACCGTTGCGATGCCTGGTCCGTGGCGCTCGCCGCGCTCGGCGTCGGCCCGGGCGATCGCGTCGGGACCGTTGCCCCCAACACCCATCAACACCTCGAGCAGTTCTACGCGATCCCGCAACGGGGCGCGGTCATCGTGCCGATGAATTACCGTCTCGCCGCCGATGATTTCGTCTACATGGCGAATCACAGTGGCGCTTCGGTGCTCTGCGTTCACGCCGATTATCTCGCGCTGATCGACGGCGTGCGCTCGCGCATGCCGGGGGTCCGCCATTTCGTCGCCCTGGAGGGCAACCGACCGGGATGGCTCGAGTACGAGTTGCTGCTCGCGCCGCACCTCGGCGCTTCGATCCCGGACGAGGCGGACGTTGATCCCATCGCCGAGACCGATCTGCTGGCCATCAACTATACGAGCGGCACCACCTCGCGACCGAAGGGCGTGATGATCACCCATCGCAACGCATGGGTGAACTCGATCGGGACGCTGACCCATTGGCCCATGGCGCCGGGCGATCGCTACCTGTGGACGCTGCCCATGTTCCACGCGAACGGCTGGACGTTTACCTGGACCGTGACCGCCGCCGGCGCCGCGCACGTGTGCATGCGCAAAGTGGACGCGACCACCGCATACGCTCTCATCGAGGCCGAGCGCATCACTCATCTGTGCGCCGCGCCGACGGTGCTCATCGGGATCGCGAACGGGCCTGAGTCCGGGCGGCGCCGATTGCGGCGCGGCGTGAAGCTCTTGACCGCCGGGGCGCCGCCGGCGGCCGCCACCATCGAGTGCCTGGAAAGCCAGCTCGGATGGGAGGTCACGCACGTTTATGGGCTGACCGAAACGACGCCATTCATCTCGATCTGCGAGTCGCTTCCCGAGCATGACGGACTCGCTGCGGCGGACCGCGCCGTGGTGAAGGCGCGCCAGGGTGTCGAGCTCATCACCTCGGGCGAAGTGCGCGTGGTGGACGAGCAGATGCGCGATGTGCCCCGCGACGGCGCGACCCTCGGCGAGATCGTCGCACGCGGCAACGTCGTGATGCGCGGCTATTACAACGACCCGGAGGCCACCGCCGCGGCATTCGCGGGTGGATGGTTTCATTCCGGCGACGCGGCGGTGGTGCATCCCGACGGGTACATCGAGATCCGCGACCGATTCAAGGACGTGATCATCAGCGGCGGCGAGAACATCTCATCCATCGAGGTCGAGGCGATGCTCCTGCGGCATGAGGCGGTGCTCGAGGCGGCGGTCGTGGGCATGCCGCACGAGAAGTGGGGCGAGACGCCGCATGCCTTCGTGGTGCTGCGATCCGGGGCGCGCGCGACCGAGGAGGATCTCGCCCAGTTCGCACGGGCCCGCCTGGCGCACTTCAAAGTGCCCACGGCCTTTCGCCTGGTGAGCGAGCTGCCGAAAACCGCCACGGGCAAGATCCAGAAGTACGTCCTGCGCGGACGCGACAGCGCGATCGTGCGGCAATGAGTAGGTGGCGGCCGGCCTCAAGCCGCTGCGTAACTCCATTCGCCGCTCACGGTGATTTCCGAGCGCAAGGAATTCGCGATGTAGCATTGCTCGTGCGCCTCGTGGTGCATCCGCTCGACGCCGGCCGCGTCGGGCGCGCGCGGGCCCGAGAAGCGCACCTTGGGATGGAGCACGATGCGGGTGATGGATTTTCTGCCGCGCTCATCGGCGCTCATGGTCCCGAGCGCGTGGTCCTCGTAGGCATCGACGACGAAGCGCGACCGCGCCGCCACGTACAGAAACGACAGCATGTGGCAGGAGGACGGCGGCCGCGACCAGCGCCTCCTCCGGATCGACGTTCTCGCTTTTCGAATAGGGAAGCGGGACCGAGGCGACCGCGCTCGATGCCGGCACGACGACCCCACCGTCGAATCGCCACTCGTGCGCACGGCTATAACGCGAGTCGACAAATGCTTCGCCGGCGCCGCGGTGCCAGATGATGTCAGCCGAATATTCGGACATGGCTCAACTCCTTGAAGAGACGCGACGACAGGGGGCTCGGCGGATCATCGCGGCCGACGCCGCCGCGTCGATGCGTTGCAGGAAACTTCTGAACGCCGCTATCTCCGCGGCGGAGAACTGACCGAAGACGGCGCGCTCGAGCTCGAGTGCCTTGGGCGCGATCGCGGCATAGAGCCGCCGTCCCGCCGCGGTCAAGCGGAGCAGACGGGAGCGGCGGTCGGCGGTGTTCTTGTTGCGCGACACGAGGCCGCGCGCGGCGAGCGCGATGGTGGCACGGCTGACGGTGACCTTGTCCATGCGCGTACGCAGCCCGATCTCTTGCTGGGTGATGCCGGCCTGCTCGGCGACATGCGCGACCACCCGCCATTCCGGTATGGTCAGATTGAAAATGACGCTGTATTGCTGCGCGATCGCCTCGCTCACGAGATTGGCGGAGTAGGACAGCCGATAGGGCATGAACCGCTCGAGCGACAGACGGCCGGCTTTGCGGTGCGCGACGGGCCGCCGTTGCCTCGGCTCTCGCCAACTGGTAACATTTGACACCATTTGCGGGCCGCGCCCATACTAGTATCAAATGTTACCAATGGAGCGGCACCATGTCTGCCACCCCGCGACCGGCTGAGGCAGCGCGGGACGGCGCCGTGTTCTGCGGGTTCGGATCCTATGTGGCCACCGAGGCGGCTTCCCGGCGCGCTGCCGGTCGGCCGCAACAGCCCGCAGAAAGTGCCGTTCGGCCTCTATGCCGAACAGCTCTCCGGCACGGCCTTCACGGCGCCACGCCACGAGAATCGCCGCAGCTGGCTTTATCGGCTGCAGCCGAGCGCAGACCACCCCCCGTTCGAGCCTTACGCGAGGCCGACTCTGCTGCGCTCGGGTCCGTTCGAGGAAGTGCCGCCGGATCCCAATCGCTTGCGCTGGGATCCGCTGCCTTATCCCAGCGGGTCGGTGGATTTCGTCGATGGCCTGATCACCTACGGCGGCAACGGAGCGCCTGGCGGCGGCGGCTGCGCCATTCACCTCTATGCGGCGAACCGCTCCATGAGCGCGCGCGTGTTCTCCTGCTCGGACGGGGAGCTTCTGCTGGTGCCGCAGGAAGGAAAAATTCGCATCGTCACCGAGCTCGGCGCCTTTGGCGTGTCGCCGCTCGAGATTGCGGTGATCCCCCGCGGCGTGCGCTTTCGGGTCGAGCTCGCCGAGCCGCGTGCGCGTGGCTACGTGCTCGAGAATTACGGCAGCCTGTTGCGGCTTCCGGAGCTCGGGCCCATCGGGGCTAACGGCCTCGCCGCCCCGCGCGACTTCGAGATGCCGGGGGCGCAGTTCGAGGATCGAGCCGAGCGCTGCGAGGTCGTGCAGAAGTTCGCCGGACGGCTGTGGACGACCGAGCTCGAGCATTCGCCTCTCGATGTCGTCGCGTGGCACGGCAACCTCGCGCCGTACCGCTATGACCTCAAGCGTTTCAACACCATCAATACCGTGAGCTTCGACCATCCGGATCCCTCGATTTTCACCGTATTGACGAGTCCGTCCGAAACGCCGGGCACGGCGAACTGCGATTTCGTGATCTTTCCGCCCCGCTGGATGGTGGCCGAGGATACTTTCCGTCCGCCCTGGTTTCATCGCAATGTGATGAGCGAGTTCATGGGACTCATCGAGGGCACCTACGATGCGAAGCAAGGCGGATTCAATCCCGGTGGCGCGTCCTTGCACAATTGCATG
>CAVWME010000023.1:0-48006 GCA_963755935.1 uncultured Gammaproteobacteria bacterium | reverse complement strand
TCCTGTCACGAGGCCGTTGAAGATCACGCTGTTTTGATCCGACTGAGTCGTATCGAACACGGCCTCCCGTCCCACATAGGTGATCTCGGCAATTCGGCTCGTGAAGCTTTGCGATTGATTCAGCGCCTTTCCTACGACCCACTGATGGTATTTATCGTTCTTCTCCTCAGTGAGGAAGCCGATCCGTCTCATGAACGACTCGCGCGATTCGCCGTCGATGATCAACTCGTAGTCAGCTTCGCCGGCTTCGCGGCGCAATTTAATTCGGCAGAAGATACCAAAATTGGCGAGCAGTACTTGCACGTCCTTGAGCAAGGATGGCTGGCTCGACGCGAGCCGCACCGAGCAACTCGTTGCCTCGTGACCGGAGATGTTCACGGTCCCATCCGCTTGAAACAGCCCGCGCAGGTACCCCGTGACGCAATCCTCGTTGCCGCGCCACACGATTTCCGGCACCGCCGTTTTGCATTTCGCAGTGACCCAATAGCTCGCCAGCACACGACCCAAGAGCACCGAGCGGATCATCACGAGATTGCGCTGCGGGATGGCGACCGCGCTCACGCGATAATCTCGGGATTTCTCGGAGATTCCCGCGATCAACGTATTGATTTGCGCCACCATGCCTTCGGCGAGCACGCGGTCCGCTCCCCAGAGATTCACGACCGCCGCTTCCTGGCCTTTGCCGCGGTTGGTGAAATGACCGTCGCCCGTCAGCATGCCCAGCAATTGACCGAGCTGCGCATCGCCACAGCCGCCGAATTGTCCTTTGCCGGACTGGATCAGCAATTCATCGTCCGGCTTGAGATCCTTGAGCTTGATCTTGCCGCGAGTCGTATAGAAGTCATGCCACTCGGTCGCCTTGATCTCGTAGCCATCCTTCGTCACGACGCGATACACGTCCGCCGCGGGCGCGGTCATGAACGCCGGAACCGCGGGCCGCGCCGTTACTCCTACGCCCTCGCCCAGGGCACGGCAGTCCACGGTCGCCTGGATGTCGACGCGAGCGTCGTAGAGATCGCCGATGCGCACCATGCCGAATTGCGTCGCAAGACGGGTGTCGGCGGTAACGCAGGGGTTGGTGGCGCGAATATTCTCGGTCCACCAATTGTTGTTCATCTCGTTGACCCGGTCGATCAAGATGAAGCCCGGCTCCGCGAAATCATAGGTCGAGGACATGATGAGGTCCCAGACCCGGCGCGCCGCCATGGTCTTGTAGACCTTGCATGCGACCAGGCCTTCCTCGTTGACGACGTAGGCCTTGGTCTCCGGCCACTCGCGCCATACGAACTTCGTTGTGTCGTCCAAATCCGGCCGATCCGACTCGTACTCGCTTTGCGAGAGGGGAAATGCGAGCTTCCAGTCCTTGTCGCTCTTCACCGCCTTCATGAACTCGTCGGTGATCAGCAGCGACAGATTGAACTGGCGCAAACGGCCGTTCTCGCGCTTGGCGCGGATGAACTCGAGCGCGTCGGGATGGCCCACATCGAAGGTGCCCATCTGCGCTCCGCGCCGGCCGCCCGCCGAGGAGACGGTGAAGCACATCTTGTCGTAGATATCCATGAACGACAGCGGGCCCGATGTGTACGCGCCGGCGCCCGTCACGTAGGCGCCACGCGGACGCAAGGTGGAAAATTCATACCCGACGCCGCAGCCCGCCTTCAGCGTAAGTCCCGCCTCATGAACCTTCTGCAGTATGTCGTCCATCGAGTCGCGGATGGTGCCGGACACGGTACAGTTGATGGTCGAGGTGGCGGGCTTGTGCTCGAGCGCGCCGGCGTTGGAAGTCACGCGTCCGGCGGGAATCGCTCCATGGCGCAACGACCAGAGGAACGACTCGTACCACTGCTCGCGCACGTCGGGCGACTCCACGTCGGCGAGCGCACGCGCGACCCGCTTGTATGTGTCGTCCATCGAGCGATCGATCGGCGAGCCGTCCTTTGCAACCAGGCGATATTTCTTATCCCAGATGTCATAGGACGCTTCTTGATAAGGAATGCTGCCGACGTCTTTTGGCTGGATCTTGACCACCGTATTCATGGGTACCCGAACCGCTCCCTTATAGTTATGGCGCGAAGCTCAATCACAAGTGGCGCTGGCCCCTCATCGAGAAACACCGGGCGGGATATCTCGAAGCAATGGGGGCCTATCGCGGACTTTCCAACCACTACATATTGTGGCTCGCCGGAAGGGTAAGACCGGAACGCGATGACCGTCAAGGATTTTGTGCGGCAAATTCTGGCCGTAAAACATTATTAATATCAATGGCTTGTAAGATTCTTTCGAGACATTCTCTACTGTCTCTCGGGTGATTTTTTTTGGCCTACCGCATTGCGCAACCGCAACATGTTGTGGTCCACAAGTTATGCACAATATGTTCCATCGAATGTTCCATTGACTTTCGCGCCGCTCGCGCGGCTGCCGGCCCGCTGCGCGTCGAAAAAATCCGTCGTCCTGATTCCCGCGTATTGAAATGAAAGTGCCCGACCCCAGACAGGGTACCAACCGGTTTTTCAACATTGTCCATTTTATTTTTACTTTATTGAGGAGAAATACATGACTGTCGTTCGTTATGAGCCCTGGTCGTTGGTCAATCGATTCCAACGTGACCTCGATCGTCTGTTCGGCGCACCGCAAGCGACCGCTGCGGACTCCGGTGCGTGGCTGCCCGCGGTGGATGTGCATGAGGAGGACAACCAATTCCTATTGCACGTCGATCTCCCAGGCGTCGATCCCAAGACCGTCGAGATCACGTCCGAGCAAGGCGTGCTGACGATTCGCGGCAAGCGCGAGGAAGCGCGTCGCGAGGCGCGCGAGGGCTATCGCCGCATCGAGCGGATCACCGGCGAGTTTCTGCGCCGCTTCAGCCTGCCGGAGACGGCGGATGTGCAGAACATCAAGGCGAAGGCCGCCCATGGCGTGCTCGAAGTCACAATTCCGAAAGTCGCCCAGGTGCAACCGCAGCGAATCACGGTGGAAGCGGCATAACCCTGGCCCGCCGCACGCGCTCTTACGTGTAAGATCGCGGTCCGAGAGTAGCGACCCGTGGGCCGGACTTTGAGAGTCCGGCCCACGCTTTGCGCGGCAGGGGTCCGCTGCCTGGCAACGGACCATATGACTCGAGGACAGCCCATGATTTTCCGTCTTTTCGCGGCCGCCGCGCTTGCAGCAGCCTTAAGCGCGCCGGGCGCGTTCGCCGCGCTTCCCGCGCCGCCGGCCACTGCCGCCGAAGCGGCGCCGATGCCCTCGCTCGCGCCGATGGTCAAGCGCGTGTCGCCCGCGGTGGTGAACATCGCGACCCGCGGCACCATCAAGGAAAAGCCGGGCCAGCGCAATCCCCTGCTGGACGATCCATTCTTCCGCCGCTTCTTCGACGTGCCCCCCGACTCGAGGCCGCGCGAGCGGCAATTCCAGAGCGCCGGCTCGGGCGTGATCGTCGATGCCAAGAACGGCTACATCATCACCAACCACCACGTCGTCGAGAACGCGAGCGAGATCACCGTGACATTGCTCGACAACCGCAGCTTCTCCGCCAAGGTCGTCGGATCCGACGAGGGCGCGGACATCGCCGTGCTGCAAGCGAAGCAGCCGAATCTCGTCGCGATGGCGCTCGGCGACTCCTCCAAGCTCGAGGTGGGCGATTACGTGGTCGCGATCGGTAATCCGTTCGGCCTGCAACACACGGTGACCGCGGGAATCGTGAGCGCGCTCGGACGCACCGGCATCAACCCCGACGGCTACGAGGACTTCATCCAGACCGACGCTTCCATCAATCCCGGCAACTCGGGCGGCGCGCTGGTGAACTTGCGCGGCGAGCTCGTGGGCATCAACTCGGCGATCCTCTCCGGGAGCGGCGGCAACATCGGCATCGGCTTCGCCATCCCGGTGAACATGGCGAAGGGCGTCATGGACCAGCTGATCAAGTACGGCCAGGTGAAGCGCGGCGTGCTCGGCGTGAATATCTACGACGTCACCCCGGACGTCGCCAAAGAGTTCGGCTTGAGCGAGGCGACCGGCGCGCTGGTCGGGGGCGTGGCGCAGGGCTCGGCCGCGGAGCACGCCGGCATCAAGACCGGCGACGTCATCGTCTCCATCAACGGCACGCCCATCAAGAGCGCGTCGGAGCTGCGCAACACCATCGGCATGCAGCGCGTGGGAGATCAGGTCGAGATCGGTCTCTTGCGGGACGGCAAGCCGCTCAAGGTTACGGCGCTGGTCGCCGAGCACTCGGAGAGCGCGGCGGTCAACCCCGCGGATATCCATCGCGGACTCGAGGGTGCGGATCTCGCCGATGCGCCCGACGCCGCCGGCGTGCTCGTGCGCACCGTGCAGGACGGCAGTCCCGCGGCACAGGCGGGGCTCCGCGCGGGCGATATCATCGTCGCCATCGGCCGCACCCCGGTCGCGACCTGGAAGGCCTTCCGCGATGTCGCGAAAGGCGCTAATTTCCTGATGCTCAACGTGAAGCGCGGCAGCGCGGTCGTTTTAATACCTATCCGGTGATCTCATGAGGCGGTTGTCTCTTTGCATTCTCGGTGGTACCGGATTCCTCGGTACCCGCCTGGTCGCGCGCCTGATCAAGGACGGGCATGCGGTGACGGTGCTGTCGCGCGATCGTGAGCTGCACAAGCACCTGCTCGTGCTACCCGGGCTCACCCTCGAGAACTGCGACGTGTCCGAGGAGCCTCAGTTGAGCGAGCGCTTGCGGGGACAGGACGTCGTGATCAACTTGATCGGCATCCTGAACGAGCGCGGCTTCGGGGGCGGCGGCTTTCGCCGCGCACATACCGAGCTCACGCGCACCGTGTTGCAGGCCATGCGCTCCGCCGGCGTGCGCCGGCTTCTGCAGATGTCCGCGCTCAAGGCAGCCGTGGATGCGCCGAGCTACTATCTGCGCTCGAAGGGCGAGGCCGAAAAGCTCATCCGCGAGCAAGCCGCCCTCGACTGGGTTATTTTCCAGCCTTCGGTGATGTTCGGACCCGGCGATACCTTCCTCAATCGCTTCGCGGGACTGCTGGCTTCCGTTCCTTTCGTGCTGCCGCTGGCCCGGCCGCAAGCCCGATTTCAACCGGTGTTCGTCGACGATGTGGTCGATGCGCTGCTGCGCTGTCTGCAAGGTGACGCGTCGGTCCGCCAGACCTATCAGCTCGGCGGCCCGCAGGTCTACACCTTGAGCGAGATCGTGAACCTGGTGGCGCATACCACGGGCCAGCGCCGCTGGATCGCGGGGCTGCCGAATTTTGCAGCGTGGCTGCAGGGGCTCGTCATGAACTTCGTGCCCGGGAGGCCCTTCTCCAGCGACAACTACCGCTCTTTGAAAGTCGATAGCGTGTGCACGGATGACGGCTTCGCGAAGCTCAAGATCAAGCCGCATTCCATGGCCGCCGCGGCGCGCCAGTATCTCGGCTCGTTCGAGGACAACGCGCGCTTGAGCCGCGACCGGTCCGCCGCTGGCAAGTCTCGAGGCGGGACACGTGCACACCGGCGGCGCGACCGCCGATCGACCCTGAACCGTCAGCGCGTCCCGCAGACGAGGGCGTCGCGCTTCTCCTGATCGAGCTTGGCCAGCTCGCGCACGCGCCGATAGAACGCATCCAGGTCTCCACCCACCGCGGCGAGCTCGCGCCTGAATCCGGGCACGCAGTCGTAATAGGTCGCGATGGAAGCGAGTTGGGCGTTGTTGATGTCGCCCTCGAACCAGCTTTCGAAGGGCGGATGCGGCCCCCAGCCTTGGACGAGCCGCGCGTATGATCCGCGCAGCGCCGCAAACGCAGCGGCCTTGCGCTCGCGCATGCGCGCGGGATCGACCCCGGAGCCATAGAGCACGCGCAGCTCCTCGCGCGTGCGAGTCAACAGCGCCACGATTTCGAGCGAACGCCGTTCCTCGAGCTCGTAGCGCTCGAGCTCCCCGGACCGGCCAAGGCTCTCGAGCCAGCGGCGCACGCCCTCGTCCTCGACCGTGGTCGCGAGCGCCTCGTTGAAATCGGCATCGTTCGCGATATAGATCATCTGATGCGTGAGCTCGTGGAAAATGATCGACGCCAGCTCGACGTCGTTCCAGCCGATCATGGTATTGAGGATGGGATCGTCGAAGTGTCCGAGGGTCGAGTATGCGGCCACGCCGGCGACGCTCACGTCGAAGCCCTTGCTCTTCAAGGCATCGCCGAAGGCGCGGGCGCGCCGCTCGACGAAGTAACCGCGATACGCGACGCAGCCGACGATGGGATAGCACCATTCCTTCGGGTCGACCGAGAATTCCGGAGCCGCGACGACGTTCCAGACCACGTAGGGTCGGCCTACGTCGGCATACGTGCGGTAGCTGCCGTTGTCCGGCAAATGCAGGTTGCGGCTGGCGAACTCGCGAATCTGCGCGACCGCCTCGAGTTGCTTGCGCACGTCGGCGGGCGTGCCCGGATCGGCGACGACCCGCGCGATCGGGCGGCGCTTGGACATCAGCGAAAGCTGCCCGTGCGCGCTCTCCAGCAGATAACACCCGTTCAGGGAAGCGCCGATCACCATCAGCACGCACAGGATGCAGATCCGTGAAGTGATGCTGATACTATTCATTCATGCAAGTGTATCTGGTCGGCGGCGCTGTTCGAGACGAGTTGCTCGGCCTACCCGTCAACGAGCGCGACTGGGTCGTCGTCGGCGGCACGCGCGAGGAGCTCGAGCGTCTCGGCTATCGCGCCGTCGGACGCGACTTTCCGGTGTTGCTGCATCCCGAAACCCACGAGGAGTACGCACTCGCGCGCCGCGAGCGCAAGACCGCGCCGGGGTATCGCGGCTTCACGGTCGAGTTCGGCCCCGAAGTGACCCTCGCAGAGGATCTCTCGCGCCGCGACCTGACCGTCAACGCCATGGCGCGATCCGCCAGCGGCGCGCTCATCGACCCTTTCGGCGGCGCGCGCGACATCGAGGCGCGTATCTTGCGACATGTGTCGGCCGCGTTCGTCGAGGATCCGGTGCGCGTGCTGCGTGTGGCGCGGTTCGCCGCGCGCTACGCGCCGCTCGGCTTTCATGTGGATCCGGCGACGCTCGCACTCATGCGCGAGATGGTCGCCCGTCGGGAGGTGGACGCGCTTGTCCCCGAGCGCGTCTGGCAGGAATCGGAAAAGGCGCTGCGCGAGTCCGGCGCCAGCACCTTCTTCAAAGTGCTGCGCGAGAGCGGCGCGCTCGCGCGCATCTTTCCGGAGATCGATGCGCTCTTCGGTGTGCCGCAGCCGACCCGATGGCATCCGGAGATCGATACCGGCGTGCACACGCTGATGGTGCTCGATCAAGCCGTACGCCTGTCCGCCGACGCGCGAGTGCGCTTCGCCGCGCTGGTGCATGATCTCGGCAAGGGCACGACGCCGCGGGCAGAGTGGCCGGCGCATCACGGACACGAGGAGCGCAGCGTCGCGCTCATCGAGGCCCTCGCCGATCGGCTCAAGATCCCCGGCGACTACCGCGAGCTCGCCGTCATCGTCGCGCGCTACCACGGCATCGTGCATCGCGCGTTCGAGCTCAAGCCGCGCACCGTGCTCGAGTTCATCGAGCGCGCCGACGCGGTGCGCCGCCCGGAGCGTTTCGGCCACGTGCTGCTCGCTTGCGAGGCAGACGCGCGCGGGCGCCTCGGCCTGGAAGACAAGCCCTATCCGCAGCGCGCGTATCTGATCGCCGCCCGCGCCGCCGCGGCGGCGATCAAGCCGAGCGCCGAGGAGCGAGATGCGCCCGGACCGAAGATCGCCGAGCAGCTGCACCGGCGGCGCCTCGCCACGATCACCGCCGTGCGCGAGCAATTCGGCCCAAACCCAGTCGCCGACTGATTTCCCGCCTGGCGGCGGACCGCTCGACACGCGCCCGGTGCGCCGCGCAGAATATTTGCAGGGCGAAACAAAATATCCAGGGAGCGCGCATGAGAACTCTACTTCTACTGAACGCGGTGATTGCGGCAGCACTCATCGGCAGCGTCCGCGCCGACGACATACAGCCGCCGTTTACGAAGGACGGGCTCTGGGAGGCGTCGACCTCGCACACAATGGCGGGGAAGACGACTCAGATGACGCTGAAGATCTGCCAAAACCGCGCCACCCAGCAGAAGGATCGCGATCTGTCGGCGCAGCTGCGCCGGCAAGACCAGTGCACGCACACGACGACCCAGACCGGGCCGGGCGTCTACATAACCGATAAGAAGTGCACGACGGGTCCGAACGCGGGCGCCGCGACCAAAGCCACGATGACGTTCCAGGGCGATACCGCATACCGCCTCGACATGCACATGACGAGCAGCGCGGGGGCCGAGAGCGCCATGCTCGTGGACGCGAAATATTTGGGACCGTGCCCGCCCGATATGAAGCCGGGGGATACCATCATGCCGGACGGCAAGAAACTCAACACGAGCGGAAATTAGCGGTTACAGCGTATGCCGCAGGTCCTGCACTTCGAATGCGGGGAGCGCTGAGTCCATGCCGCGCATCCACGCCATGGCCTTGAACCGCTCGCCCATCTCTCCGGGGAGGAGGAGCGTGCGCGCTTCGTTCGCGAGCCGCGCGAAGCGCGTTGGGTCTCCCGCGGCGAGATGGTGCATTTCCGCATCGATCGAAAGTCCTGCCAGGAAATGCGCCTGGGTCGTGTAGCCGGCCAGGGCGTAGCCGCAAGCTCTGCCCGCTTGCGCGAGGCGCGTGAAATCCACCCACGCGGTGATGTCCAGGAGTCCCGGTGCAACGAAAGGATCGAACATCGCACGCTTTTGGAAATGACAGATCAAGGTGCCGTCGCGCCGCTCGGGGAAATAGTAGTGGCGCCGCGGCAAGCCGTAATCGATCCACAGCACGAGGCCCGCGCGATGCGCAGCCGTGACGGCGTCGGTCCATGCACCGAGCCGCTCGCAATACTCCGAGGTATAGCCCGCCTCCCAGCCACCGCCCGCTTGCGCGAGGAGAGCGCATTCGGCAGCGAGGGCGTCGCTCCCAGCCCGCGGCGCCCACCCAAACTCGAGCCCCTCGCGCGCGACGCCCATCTCCTCGCAGCTCTCTGCCTGGGACTGCCAGCGAAAGCGCGTGACCGGCAACGCATCGAGCACCTCGTTGGCGAGCACGACGCCGTCGAAGGCAGCGTCCGGCGGCGCGTCCAGCCACTCGACGCGCGGCGCGAGCCGGGGCACGGCATCCGCGATCCTGCGGCGCTGCCGCTCGCGCAAATCCGCGCTGATCTCGAGCACGAGGTAGCGCTCGGGAACACAGCCGAGGGCATCCAGCCGGGATAGCACATCGGCCGCCAAACGGCCGCTGCCCGCGCCGATCTCGAGGATGCTGCCGCCTCCCAACGCGCCGAGGATTTCCGCGCATTGCCGGGCCACGCAGCCGCCGAACAGTCGCGAGACTTCCGGCGCCGTGGTGAAATCGCCGCCGGGTCCGAGCTTGTGCGCCCCGGCGCTGTAGTAGCCGAGACCCGGCGCATACAGCGCGAGATCCATGTAGCGGTCGAAGCCGATCCAACCGCCCGCCGCGTCAATCTCCGCCGCGATTCGCTCGCGCACCCGCTCGACGTGCGCGCGCTCTGGGGCGTCGAGCTCGATCGCGGGTGTCACCGCCGCGCGCCCCGTGCGCCGATACACGCTACGCGTGCAATCCGGTATCTTGATTGCGCATGGCGGACAGCATCGAGAACTCGCTCGACGGCCGAGTGATCCTGATCACCGGCGGCGCGCGGCGCATCGGCGCCCAAATCGCGCGCACGCTGCATGCGGCGGGTGCGCGCATTCTCGTGCACTATCGATCCTCGGCCGCCGCCGCCACCGAGCTCGGCGCGGAGCTGAACGCCGCGCGCGCGGGGTCCGCCGCGCTTTTCGCTGCGGATCTTCAGCAAGATGGCGCGCCGGAGCAATTGATCGCGGCCGCAATCGGGCATTTCGGCCGGCTCGACGTGCTCATCAACAATGCATCGACGTTCTATCCGACACCGGTGGGAAAGATCACCCGGGCGGCCTGGGACGATCTCATGGGCAGCAACCTGCGTGCGCCCTTGTTCCTGGCGCAAGCCGCGGCGGCGCACCTCGCGAGGCAGCGCGGACTCATCCTCAATGTGGTCGACATTCATGGCTTGCGGCCCCTCAAGGGGTATCCGGTGTATAGCATCGCCAAGGCCGGTCTCGCGATGCTCACCCGCTCGCTGGCGCGCGAGCTCGGCCCCGACATCCGCGTGAACGGCATCGCGCCAGGCCCGGTGCTTTGGGCCGAGCACGACCTCGACGACAGCATGAAGCGCGAGATCATCGGCAAGACGGCGCTCAAGCGTGCAGGCGGCCCGCAAGATATCGCGCGCACGGCGCTGTTCCTGATCCGCGATGCACCCTATATCACCGGCCAAATCATCGCCGTCGACGGCGGACGAAGCATCTAGTTTGATATTTGGGCCCCGGTCGCGCGAGCGCGCCAGGTCTTTAGCATCTCGCGATCGCGCTCGACCGAGACACCCACGTCCCTCGAGCTGCGCACCGCGCCGGGCTTGCTCAGCGTGATGCGCACCCAGGAGATGCCGAATTCGTCGAGCACGAGCATGGCCACGTGCTCGGCCAGAGTCTCGACCAGATGGAACTGCGAGCCCTCGACGAAGGCGAGAATACGCTTGGCCACACGCTTGTAGTTGAGCGTGTCGTCGATCGAGTCCGTCAGCGCCGCCTTGCGAATATCCGCGGCGAACTCGAGATCGATGAGCACGGTCTGGCGGACCTGCCGCTCCCAGTCGTAGATGCCGATGATCGCCTCGGCCTTGAGCGCATGTATGAATATCTTGTCCATGACCGTCCGACTATTCCCCTTGTGAACCGAGCTCCCAACTCGCCCGGGCGCCCAGGGCGAATCCCTGGCGGTCCCCGCGGCGCAGGCGCGCGCATCCGGCAAGCGCGATCATCGCGCCGTTGTCGGTGCAGAACTCGGCCCGCGGGAAATAAAGCTGCGCCCCGGCATCACGCGTGATGCCGGCGAGCCGCTCGCGCAGGCGCAGGTTCGCACCCACGCCGCCGGCAACCACCAGACGCCGGTGACCCGTCGCCGCCAATGCGCGCCGCGACTTCTCCGCAAGCGTATCCACCACGGCTTCCTGGAAGGCCAGCGCCAAGTCCGCGCGGGCCTGATCGTCGAGCGCGCGGTCCCGCAAGGCTACAAGGGCGGCCGTCTTCAAGCCACTGAAACTGAACTCGAGGCCGGGACGATCGAGCATCGGCCGCGGAAGGCTGAAGCGGCCGGGGCGCCCGGCCTCGGCGAGGCGCGCGAGCGCCGCGCCCCCGGGATACGGTAGACCCAGCATTTTGGCGGTCTTGTCGAACGCCTCCCCGGCCGCATCATCCAGGGTCTCGCCGAGGATGCGGTACCGCCCGATCGCGGCGACATCGACCAGCTGCGTGTGCCCGCCCGACACCAGCAGCGCGAGAAAGGGGAATTCAGGCGGGTCGGCCTCGAGGAGCGGCGCGAGCAGATGCCCCTCCAGGTGATGAATGCCGACGGCGGGCCGGTCCCAGGCGTAGGCGAGGCTGCGCGCGAACCCGGCGCCGACCAGAAGCGCACCGATGAGGCCGGGACCGGCCGTGTAAGCGACGCCGTCTATGCGCTCTGGGGTCGAGTCCGCGTCCGCGAGCGCCCCCCGCACCAGCGGCAACAGCCATTTCACGTGATCCCGGGAGGCGATCTCGGGAACCACCCCGCCGTATGCCTGGTGCGCCGCAATCTGGCTGTGCAGCCGATGCGAGAGCAGCCCCCGCTCGGCGTCGTAGACCGCCACCGCAGTCTCGTCGCAGGAGGTTTCGATTCCGATGACACGCATGGATGGGTGCAAGGCGGCCCCTGATTTACCGAAGTTGGGGGGGAAAACTGCCGATTTTGCCTTTTGCGGGGGCGCACCTTAGAATGCGCGCCCCTGTCGGCAAATGCCGGCGAGCCTGTCATTGTCCTTAAATTGAGGTCTGAATGCCTAGCGTTCGTGTTCGCGAGAACGAGTATTTCGATGCCGCCCTGCGCCGTTTCAAGCGCGCATGCGAGAAAGCCGGTGTTCTCACCGAGCTTCGTCGCCGCGAATTCTACGAGAAGCCGACGCAGGAGCGTAAGCGCAAGAAGGCTGCCGCGGTGAAACGCCACTTGAAGCGCCTGTCCCGCGAGAACATGCGCGGCACCGGAGGCGGCGCGCCGCCGAGTGCTCCCCCGGCCGGCTCATCCCGTCCCTATTAAGAGGTCCGGCTTCCTCGGTGTCTCTGAAAGAGCGCATCACCGATGACATGAAGGCCGCGATGCGCGCCGGCGAAAAGGAGCGGCTGGGCGTCATTCGCATGATCACTGCAGCCATCAAGCAGCGCGAAGTCGATGAGCGCATCAGCTTGGACGATGCGCAGGTGGTCGCCGTTCTCGAGAAAATGGTCAAGCAGCGCAAGGAATCGCTGGTGCAGTTCCAGGCGGGCAACCGTCAGGACTTGGTCGACAAGGAATCGGCGGAGATCGAGCTGCTCAAGACCTACCTGCCCTCCCAGCTCGGCGACGCCGAGATCGACGCGCTCATCACCGCTGCCATCGCCACGACCGGCGCGAGCACTGTCAAGGACATGGGCAAGGTCATGGGCGTGATCAAGTCGCAGGCGCAGGGCCGGGCCGATATGGGCGCCGTGGGCGCCAAGATCAAAGCCAAGCTCGGCGGTTGATCGCCCGCGGTCCATGACCGGCCGCATTCCTCAGCCCTTCATCGACGAGGTCGTCGCGCGCTCGGACATCGTCGAGATCATCGGCGCACGCGTTGCGCTCAAGAAATCCGGGCGCGAATACAAGGCTTGCTGCCCGTTTCACAACGAGAAATCGCCCTCGTTCTGGGTGAGCCCGGAGAAGCAGTTCTATCACTGTTTCGGCTGCGGCGCGCACGGCACGGCGGTCGGTTTTCTGATGCAGTACGAGAAGCTCGGGTTCCTCGACGCGATCGCCGATCTCGCGCAGCGCGCCGGTCTCGAGCTGCCGCGCGAGGCACAGGCTGCGCAGGAGCCGGGCGGCATCGATCTCTATCAGGTGATGTCGGGCGCGTCGCGGTTCTTCGAGCAGAACGCCAAAGACAACGAGCGAGCGCAGGCCTATCTCGCCAAGCGCGACATCGATGCGTCGACGTGCACGAAGTTCGCGCTGGGTTATGCGCCGGACTCCTGGAACGCCCTGCTCAATCGGTTCGGCGCCGAGGATGAGGAGCGGCGTCGCTTGCTGCAGGCAGGCCTCATTATCGAGCGCGATGCGCGTGCCGGGCAATCTCCGGGCTTTTACGACCGGTTTCGCGACCGCTTGATGTTCCCGATCCGTGACGCGCGCGGCCGGGTGTTGGGGTTCGGTGGCCGCGTGATCGACCAGGGGGAGCCCAAGTACCTCAACTCGCCCGAGACGCCTTTGTTTCACAAAGGACGCGAGCTCTATGGCATTTACGAGGCGCGGCAGGCGCGCTCGGACTTCAAGCGGCTGCTCATCGTCGAAGGCTATATGGACGTGGTGCGCCTGCATCAGGCCGGCATCACCTACGCGGTGGCGACGCTCGGCACCGCCACCACCCAGGAGCACCTGAACAAGATTTTTCGCCTCACGAGCGAGCTCATCTTTTGCTTCGACGGCGACCGCGCGGGCCTGCAGGCCGCCTGGCGCGCGCTCGAGAATGCCCTGCCGCTCGCGCGCGACGGGCGCGAACTCAAGTTCATGTTCCTGCCCGAGGGCCACGATCCTGACACCTTGATCGCGGCGCAGGGGGCGAAGGGCTTCGAGGAACACCTGCAGCGCGCGGTGCCCCTGTCCGAATATCTCGTCCGTCAGCTTGTTGAGCAGGTGGATCTGGAGCATGTGGATGGGCGCGCGAAGCTCGCCGCGCTGGCCGCGCCGCTGTTCAAGCGCATGCCCGATGGCGTGTACCGGGAATTGCTGCTCGATCGGCTTGCCGGCGAGATCCGCATGCCGGCGGCGAAGCTCAAGGAGCATCTGGGGGCCGGCGGACGCGAGTCGAGCGCTGCCGGCGCCGTGGGACGCGGGCCAGCGCCGCGTGCATCCGGCGCACCGGGCGCTCCCTCGCGGGCGGAACCAACCGCGCCCAAGCGCAGTCGGATGAGCGCAGGACGGGGGAGTTTGCTGAGCCAGGCTATCGCCCTGGTGCTGCATCACCCCGCCGCAACACGCAGCGTCAACGGCTGGTCCGAGCTCGCCCGCTGTGAGTTACCCGGGGTAGCCGTGCTCACCGAGCTTTTGCAGCAGGCCGCCGGCATGGAGCAACCGAGCACCGCGATGCTGCTCGAGCGTTGGCGCGACCGCCCCGAATATGGCCGTTTGGCCGAGCTGGCTGCCGCGCCCGGCATGGTCGATAACGCAGGAGCCGCGGCAGAGGAGCTGCAAATGGCCATTCAGAAGCTAAGCGAGAGCGTCGGCCCGGGCCGGCGCGTGGACGAATTGTTGCGAAAAGCTGAGGAAATGGGCTTGAATTACGACGAAAAGGCCGAATTAAGCTCTCTTCTGAAAGCCAAGGCGCACCCCGGCGGGAGCGCGTAGAACCGCCCGGGCGCCGAGCCGGGGGCGGCGGAAGGACAACCGTACTGGTGGTCATGGAATGACCAAAATCGTATACTTGTCGGCTTGGCATTCGATCGGTCAACCTATTCACGGGGCCTCCACTTTGATCAAAAAAGCGCCAGCAGGAACAGCCACTCAAATCGCCGACGAGCGCCAGTCGCAACTCAAGTTGCTGATCGCGCGCGGCAAGGAGCAAGGCTACCTCACGTACGCGGAAGTCAACGATCACTTGCCGAGCGAGATCGTCGATCCCGAGCAGATCGAAGACATCGTCAACATGATCAACGACATGGGCATACCGGTGTACGAGAAGGCACCGGACGCCGAGTCGCTGTTGCTCACCGATGCGACCGCCGCGCCCGACGAGGAAGCGGTCGAAGAGGCTACCGCCGCTCTCGCCAACCTCGACGCCGAGTTCGGCCGCACGACCGACCCCGTGCGCATGTACATGCGCGAGATGGGCACCGTCGAGCTGCTCACGCGCGAAGGCGAGATCCGTATTGCCAAGCGCATCGAGGAAGGCCTCGAGGCGGTCAAGATCGCGCTCGGCAGCTACCCCGGCACCTACGAGCTGTTGCTGCGCCAGTACGAGACCGTGAAGGCCGGCCAGATGCGTCTCGTGGACGTGATCGTCGGCTTCGTCGACCCGAACGCCCCCGACGAGATCGCCCAGCCGCAAAATCCCAAGATGGTCGCGCCCGAGCCCGAGGAGGCGGCGGGTGACGATGACGAGACGGAAGGCGACGAGGACGAGGAGGCCATCGACACCGGACCCGATCCGGAAGAAGCGGCCAAGCGCTTCGTATCGCTCGCCAAGACGTACCATCAGTACCTGAACGGCCTCGACAAGCTAGGCTCCAAGGATCCCAAGACGCAGAAGATCCGCAAGAAGATCTGCGCCGAGCTCATGGAGCTCAAGCTCTCGCCCAAGATGTTCGATCAACTGATCGACAATCTGCGCCAGCACGTCACCGAAGTGCGGCTGCTCGAGAAGGAGATCATGTTCCTCTGCATCAAGCAGGCGGGCATGCCGCGCAAGGATTTCATTTCCACGTTTCCGAAGAACGAGACCAGCACGCGCTGGCTCGACAAGCACATCAAGGCGAAGAAGCGCTACTCCGCGCCGCTCGCGAAATTCAAGGACGAGGTCGAGCGCCGGCAGAACAAGCTCAAGGATCTCGAGGGCCTGTTCCATGTCTTGATCAACGAGATCAAGGAGATCAACCGCGAGGTCTCGATCGGCGAAGCCAAGGCGCGCCGCGCCAAAAAGGAAATGGTCGAGGCAAACCTGCGCTTGGTGATCTCGATCGCCAAGAAGTACACGAATCGCGGCTTGCAGTTCCTCGATCTGATCCAGGAAGGCAACATCGGCTTGATGAAGGCCGTGGATAAGTTCGAGTACCGCCGCGGCTACAAATTCTCGACCTATGCAACCTGGTGGATCCGCCAGGCCATCACGCGCTCGATTGCCGACCAGGCCCGCACCATCCGCATTCCGGTGCACATGATCGAGACGATCAACAAGCTCAACCGCATCTCGCGTCAGATGCTGCAGGAGATGGGCCGGGAGCCGACTCCCGAGGAGCTTGCGGTGCGCATGGAGATGCCCGAGGACAAGGTACGCAAGGTCCTGAAGATCGCCAAAGAGCCGATCTCCATGGAGACCCCGATCGGCGATGATGAGGACTCCCACCTGGGAGACTTCATCGAGGACACCTCCGTGTCCTCGCCGATCGATTCGGCGACCACGGAATCGCTCCGCGAGACCACGCACTCGGTGCTGGCGCAGCTCACTCCACGGGAAGCGAAGGTCTTGCGCATGCGCTTCGGCATCGACATGAATACCGATCACACCCTCGAGGAGGTCGGCAAGCAGTTCGACGTCACACGCGAACGCATCCGCCAGATAGAGGCGAAGGCCCTGCGCAAGCTCCGCCATCCGAGCCGCAGCGAGCAGCTGCGCAGCTTCCTGATGGACGATTGAAGCGGGCGCAGCAGCGGGCGCAGCCGCCGCCAGGCGGCCGCGCTCAGCTCTCGACGATCTCCACCGACAAGTGACGCTCGCTCGCGAGCGAGTTCGCGATCAGGCAGGATGACTCCGCCTTCTCGAGCAGCCGCTTGGCGCGCTCGAGGTCCGTACCGGTCGGCACGTGCAGCTTCGCGTGCGTCTCGAAACGCGTGAAGCGCATGATCCCCTGGGCTTTGTCGAGCGTGCCACGCGTGCTCGCATGCAGGTCGAGCCAGCGGAATTTGGACGCCGACGCGATGGCCCTGAAGCCGAGCACGAAGCAATCCGCGACCGCGGCAGTCAGCAGTTGCTCCGGCGACCATTGATTGCCCGGCCCGTCGAACTCCTTCGGCGGCGCCGATTCGATCACGCGCGCGCCGGGGACCGACAGCGGCACATCGCCGTCCGGGCGTGCGGCCGCGGCGACCGTGTATTGATGAGGAAATGGATGCATGGTGACTCCGGCAGCTCGCCACGAGCGAGCTCGCGCTAATAGATGAACGGGATCAAACGCCGAGTGCGACGCATGTAATCTCGGTACCGCTCGCCGAACGTGCCGAGAAGCGCAGCCTCCTCGATCCGCATGCGCCACCAGAATACCACCGACACCGGCACCAGCAGCGCGGCAAGCGACACCCAGTTGTCGAAACAGAGTCCGAGGCCGAGGAACGCGAGTAAGGCCCCGGTGTAGGAGGGGTGGCGCAACCACCGATAAGGGCCGGCCTCGATCAGTTGGTGATCCGTGGCGATCGCCACGTTCACCGTGAAGAAGCGCCCCAGGCAGAGGATGGCGTACCAGCGCACGCCGACGCCGGCCACAAACACCACCACGCCTGCGAGCCGCCAGCTACCGGCAGCGCCAAGAGCGAGCTGCGGCAGCGCATTCGCGCAGCTGAACGCCGCGGCCATGCTCACGCTGATCACGACCCACATCAGGGACAGCGAGCCGCGATCGGCGTCGGCGGTTTTTTTACCCGAGCGTTTCAGCCACAGGAGCCCCGCCTCGGATAGCGCGTACAAGAAGCACAGAATCGGCAGGATCCGCGGGCTCATGCAGGACCGAAGAGCTTGAGTTCCGGCGCAGCGGGGGACAAGCGGATCATGCGCTCGAACTTCAGACCGGTTTTTTCGAGCACGGCGATGGAAGCGTGGTTCTCGGGATTGGCGATGGCAACGATGCGTCCGAGATTCAAGATGCGCTTGCCGTAATCGAGCACGGCTGCGGCCGCTTCGACTGCATATCCCCGCGACCAGTAGCGCGCTCGCAGTGCGAAGCCTACGTCGACGTCCGCAAGGCCATCGCGCTTGACCAGGCCGCACATGCCGATCGGCGTGCCGTCCTCGCGCAGGCTCAGCAGATACAGTCCGAAGCCGAAGCGGCGGTAACTCTCGATCGGGCCTTGCGACAGGTAATCGCGCGCGTCGGCGAGGGTGCGCACGCCCTTGTCGCCGATGAAGCGCAGGAACGCGGACTCGTTGAGCAACTCCAGGACGAATGGCGCATCCTCGAGGCGAAACTCCCGCAGCACCAATCGCTCGGACTCGAGCACGGTCAACGCGGCGCGCCGGCGAGCCCGAAAACCTCCGCGAGCAACGTGTAGGAACGCCGGCGGGCCTCGGGATCGAAAGTCCAGGTATTGATGACGATTTCCTCGATTTTGAGCCGCTCCGCCAGCGCGCGCAGCCGCTCCGCCACGTGCGGCGCAGTTCCCACCAACGCATCGGTGCGCAAGCGCTCGATCGTCGCGCGCTCGGCGGGCGTGTAGGTGTAGGCGGCCGCTGCGTCGGGAGAGATCAACGGCTCGCGCAGGCCTTTCTCGAACCCGACCCGCCAGTGCTCGCGGGCCGTCGCCAGCCGCGCCGCCTCGGCAGCGGTGTCGGCCGCGAGCGCCCACACACAGATCGTCGCCTGCGGCCGATCGAGCACCGCGCTCGGACGGAACAGGCTCCGATACAGCGACAGCGCATCGTCCACGCCGGCGCCGTCGTTGAAAAAATACGCGAACGCATAGGGCAGCCCGAGATAAGCGGCGAGTTGCGCGCCGTAAGCGGAGCTGCCGAGGATCCACAGCTCCGGACGCGTATCGCCCATCGGATGCGCGGCGATGCCGCGGTAGGGATGCGACTCCGGCAGTGGCAGGCTCGATGCCCAGAGCTGCAGCTCTTGCACCTGGCGCGGAAAGTCATCGACGTTCGAATGAGGATTGAGCGCCCGCGCGGTCAGGCCGTCCGAGCCGGGCGCACGCCCGACGCCGAGATCGATGCGGCCCGGTGCGATGGCCTCGAGCACGCGGAACTGCTCGGCTACCTTGAGCGCCGAGTAATGCGGCAGCATGACGCCGGCGCTGCCCACACGGATGCGGCGCGTGGTCGCGGCGACGGCGGCGGCCAGCACCTCGGGCGCCGTGCCCGCGACGCTCACGAGATTGTGATGCTCCGACAGCCAGTAGCGCTCATAGCCCAGCCGATCGCAATCCTGCGCGAGCTGCAACGAATGCCGGATCGCCGCCGACTCGCTGGAGCCCGCCGACGTCGGCGATTGATCGAGCACCGACCATTTCATGCTTGCATGATACCGCGCGGCGCGCACGGATGAATCCCGGGGCTTGACCAGAGAGCGCGTGATATCGTGTACTTCCGCCGCCGCGACGAGCGGACAGCAACAAGAGCTTGCGACTATCGTGGGATTTCCGATCAAGGCTTTCGGGCTGCGGGCTGGGCTCGTCTTCGTCATTACCTGCCCGGCAGCACTCGCCGGGGGCGTGAGCGGCTATTTGCCGCTCAACCTCGAGCCCGAAATGGAGCGGCAGATCGAGCGCGTGCTGATACTCGCCGATGAGCCCATCTTGAAGCGCCCGATTCCCGTCGAGCTCGTGCGAGTGGCATTGCCGCAGGCGTGCCGCATCGACAAGCCTTTGTGCGACAAAGTGGGCCGCTATCTCGAGCGCTATAGCCGGGACTACGCGCTCACGCATGCGAGCGTCACCGGCTCCGTCTCGAACGGCGCCAATGTCATCATTCCCAACGAGTACGGACTGTCGAACAACAGTAATTGGGATGTGTCCACACAGGGCTTCGTGCAGCCGAGCGATTATCTGCTCGTCTCGGGCGGCGTGATTGCCTATCAGGGGCGCGCGAATCCGGCCGCGACACTGACCATGGGCTTCAACTGGGCTCAGTTCGATGTGGGTTACAGACCGCACTGGCTCTCGCCGATGACCGACTCGAGCACGCTCATCAGCACCGAGGCACCGACCATGCCCGGCGTCACGCTGTCGAACTGGGAGCCTCTGACGCGGCTCGGGTTCCAGTACGAATTCGCGCTGCTGAAAATGGATCAGACCGGCAGCGGCAGTCCACCCGGGGACAACATTCTCTACCAGGGCGTCTACAGCCGCGGCGATCCGAAGATTTTCACCGCGCAATTTTCGATCGAGCCGTTCCCCGGCTGGTCGCTGGGCGTTAACCGGCTGCTGCAATACGGCGGCGGCAGCGGCTTGCCGGACTCGGCTTCGTTTCTGCTGCATGACTTCTTCCAGCCGGCCGGCCGGTCGCAAACCGAGGGCAACCAGCAGGCCTCGTATGTGAGTCGCTTCATCTATCCGGGCAAGACGCCGTTCGCGATCTATGCGCAGTACGCGGGAGAGGACAACTCCGACGGCGGCAGCTACCTGCTCGGCAACGCGGCGCTCTCGGTCGGCATCGATTTCCCCCGCATCTGGCACCACTTCGATCTCACCTACGAGGTGTCGGAGTGGCAGAACATCTGGTACGTGCACAACATCTTCCTCGACGGCACGACGAACAACGGCATCGTCGAGGGCAACTGGGGCGCGCAGGAACGGGCCTTCCACGACGGTGTGGGCGCGCGCATGCAAATGCTGCGCATCGGCTGGGAGCCGCCGTTCGGCGGATACCTGCAGGAACGGGTGCGCACCGTGGTGAACGAGACTTACTACGGCGGAGACAGCCGCCAGTACTCTCCTGACTCAGCCCGCACCGTATGCCTATCACCACTACTACGATTTCACGGCGACTTATTCGCACCCCTGGAAAGACGCCACCATCGGCGGCGAGGTGATGTACGGTCGCGATATCTTCGGCGAATCCTTCTGGCGCTTGTCGGGGTTTCTGCGCTACGGCGGGGATTCGAAGACGCGCGACGACGGCGAGGTCGAGGACGAGTCCTATCAAGGCGGCGCGAATCCGAAAGGATCCGAGGTATTCGCCGACTTAGGCATCAACGTCAATCGGGTGACGGTGAATCTCGATCCCGAGATCCCCGCAGTACAACACCCCCATCGGCGTGGATCCGCACTTTGCGCTCGGCGCCCGCCGGGCAGTCTCGACGAACAACGATCTCGGCGCGCGCGCGGAGATCGACGAGATCCAGAGTCACATGCTGATCGGCTTGCGCATGATCGATTGGCGCTACCGTTTCGATCACGATGCGTTCGCCATCGGCGCATTCGTCGGAGTGGACCGCTATCAATTGGCGACGCCGGCTTACTCCGAGTACGTCGGCTTAGGCGCCCAGTGGCGCAATTTCCTGCCCTGGCTCCCGAAGTGGGACTTGGGACTCGATTTCCGGCACGCACAGAACATCGCCCGCGACCACGTCCTCGCCGACGGACCCGCGCGGCTCCGCGGCCGGACAGCTTCTACAAAATCGACAGCGCGGTGCTTTACTTATCGCGTCACTTTTAGCGACCGCCGCACCGGCGCATCCGCAACGCATGTCGGACTCGACGGATTTGATTGCGGGGCATTTTCCGACAAGCCAGCATCCGTCGCGCTCATGACATGGTGCAGCAATGGAGCACCGGTGGGGGCAAAGGTTGGCCGTCGATCTGGCGATACGTATCGCCGGGCGACCCTACAACGTCCGGCGGCGCGGCTGGTCGATCTGAGCGCGAGCGGCGCCTACATCAAGGTGTGCGCGGATCTGCGCCTGCTGTCGCGAGTTCAGATCGCTCTCTCCCTCCCCCATCGCCTCACCCACCCGACCCCCATGGTCGCCGCCTATGTCGCTCGCAAGGGCAAGGATGGCGTCGGCGTGGAGTGGTGCGAGTACGCGCCGCACGGCCGTGCTGGAGCTGCTGCGCTATGCCGCGGCTCACCGGCACGAGCGCCCGGCACCGAGTCCGGCCGCTATTTCCCGCGAGCCAACCCCTTGGATGAGCCGAAGAGCTTCGCTCGAAGCCTGAGATCCGGCGCTTTTTAGCGCGCCCCTCTGAAATTTGCCCGCTGCAATGCCGGTCTAATGCATGCCGCCGCTGACTTAAAATCCGGGCGGCGCGGAGGAATTCGTCAATGAGATTGCGCGTCGCGCCGATCGGTCAAAGCTCGCATGATCCTGGCCTGCATCGTATTCTTGGCCGGCGTGCTCACCATCGTGAGCCCGTGCATCTTGCCGGTGCTGCCGTTCGTGTTCACGCGCGCGGACCGCAAGTTCTCGACCAACGGACTGCCCATGCTGATCGGCATGGCCCTCACGTTCGCCGGAGTTGCGACACTCGCGGCCGTCGGCGGCGCGTGGGTCGTTCGATTCAACCAATTCGGACGCACCCTCGCGCTCGTGCTGCTCGCCGCCTTCGCGGCGACGTTGCTGTCGCGGCGCCTCGCCGACGCGCTGGCGCGACCATTCGTCGCGCTCGGCAATCGATTGATACAAAGCGAGGGTGCGGCTCCGGCGCAAGACGGCATCGTCACCTCGCTCTTGCTGGGCATCGCCACCGGCCTCTTGTGGGCGCCCTGCGCGGGGCCCATTCTCGGATTGCTGCTGACGGGGGCGGCGCTCTCCGGCCCGACGCCGCGCACGACGCTGCTGCTGTTCGCCTACGCCGCCGGCGCGGCCACGCTCGCTCGCCGTCGCGATACTGGCCGGCGGCCGCCTTGTCGCCGCACTGAAGCGCTCGCTCGGCGCCGGTGAGTGGGTGCGTCGCGCGCTCGGCGTCGCCGTGCTCGTCGCGGTCGCGGGCATCGCGCTCGGCTGGGACGGGAGCCTGCTCACGCGCTTGTCGCAAGGAAGCACCGACCGCTTGGAGCAATCGCTGCTTGCCTACGAGGGGCGCGGCGGGGCGCTCGCGGCAGCGCCCAGCGCCGCCCTGCCCGCTGCTGACCGGCCGCGGCCCCCATGCCCTCGCTCGCGGGCGCGACCGGCTGGCTCAATTCCCCGCCGCTCACGCGCGAATCGCTCCGCGGCAAGGTGGTGCTGGTCGATTTCTGGACCTACTCGTGCATCAACTGCCTGCGCACGCTTGCCCTACGTGAAGCGCTGGTACGAAACCTACAAGGATCACGGTCTCGTGGTCATCGGCGTGCACGCTCCCGAGTTTGCTTTCGAGCGCGACCCGGACAACGTGCGCCGCGCGGTCGGCGAGTTGGGCATCACGTATCCGGTCGCCATCGACGACGACTATGCCATCTGGCGCGGATTCTCCAACCAGTACTGGCCCGCGCATTATTTCATCGATGCCGGGGGCGGCATCCGCGCGCATCACTTCGGCGAAGGCGATTACGAGGGCTCGGAGCGCATGATCCGCGAGCTCCTGACGCAGGCGGGGTACAAGGACTTGCCACCCGCAGGCGCGCCCCGCGACCGCGGCAGGCATCGAGGCGGCGCCCGATATGGCGCATGTCTCATCGAGGAGACTTACATCGGCTACCGCCGCGCGGACGGATTTCGCTCGCCGGGTGGCTTTGCGGACGACCGGCCGAAAAGCTACGTTTTGCCCACCTCGCTCGAGTTGAACGAGTGGGGCTTGCTCGGTCGCTGGACCGTGATCCCGAGAAGGCCGTGCTCGATGCGGCGCCCGGCAAGATCGAGTTTCGATTCCTGGCCCGCGATCTACACCTCGTGCTGGGTCCCGCCGGCGACAAGCCGGTGCGCTTTCGAGTGCGGCTGGACGGCCTCGCCCCGGGCGAAAATCACGGCGTCGATACGGACGCCGAAGGCAACGGCCTCATCCGCGAGCAACGCCTGTATCAGCTCATTCGTCAGACGAGCCCCGGCGCGCCGCACACCTTCTCCATCGAGTTCCTGGACGCCGGCGCGCAAGCTTACTCATTCACATTCGGTTGAGGACCCATCATGAACGGCAGCAGACGAGCATTTCTCATCGGCGGTGCGGCGACCTTGACGGGGGCATGGCTCGCCCGGCGCTCGAGGTCGGCGGACGTGAGCGCCGCAAAAACGGTCACGATCGAGGAGTTCTCGCTCGAACGGCAAGAGCTTGGGAGTCAAGCAAGTCGCCAAGATCGCGAAGAGCGAGGCGGAATGGCGCGCGCAGCTCTCGCCGCTCGCCTTTCAAGTCGCGCGCCAGGCGGGCACCGAGTATCCCTTCAGCGGCGAGTACGACAAGAACCACGCGGTCGGTGTGTATCGCTGCGTGTGCTGCGACACCGCGCTGTATGACTCCAGAACCAAGTTCGATTCCGGCACCGGCTGGCCGAGCTTCTATCGCGCCATCTCCCGCTACAACGTGACCCAAGGCGAGGACAAGAGCCTCGGCATGTTGCGCGATGCCGTGTCGTGCGCGCGTTGCGATGCGCATCTGGGGCATGTGTTCGACGACGGACCGAAGCCCACGGGACTGCGCTACTGCATGAACTCGGTGTCCCTGCGCTTCGTGCCGCTCTCGGCTTGAACTCGCCTGCTCACCGGCCTCACTCATCACCTGGAGATTTCCATGAAGCTCTCGATCCTCAAATGGCCGGCTCTCATGGCCGGAGTGCTGGTGGCCGCTTTCGTGCTCGCGCGGCCACGCGCCACTCTATGGGGCGGAAGCACGCGGCGAGCAAGCGCCCGTGTCCGTGCCGCCTCCGGCCGTCGACAACCCGAAGCAGCCGGGGGCTCCGCAGACGGCAGTGCTCGCGGCCGGGTGCTTCTGGGGGGTGCAGGGCGTGTTCGAGCACGTGCGGGGCGTACGCAAAGTGGTTTCGGGCTATGCCGGCGGCGAACGCAATACCGCGCAATACGAGACGGTGAGCACGGGCGCGACCGGTCACGCGGAATCGGTGATGATCACTTTCGATCCAGCGCAGATCTCTTACGGCCAGCTGCTGCAGATCGCATTTTCCGTCGTGCATGACCCGACGCAGCTCAACCGCCAAGGTCCCGATGTCGGCAGCCAGTATCGCTCCGCTATTTTCGTCCGCCGATGCGGACCAGCGGCGGATCGCCGAAAGCTACATCGCGCAGCTGAACCAGGCGCACGCCTTCGCGCGGCCGATCACGACGCGGATCGAGCCGCTCAAGGGGTTCTATCCGGCGGAGGGTTATCACCAGGATTATCTGGTGCATCATCCGGATGCGCTCTACATCGAGTACAACGACTTGCCGAAGGTCGAGAATCTCGAGCGCGTCTTTCCGGCGCTCTACAACCCAGAGCCGGTGCTCACGAGCTCGAAGTAGCGAGACGCTCCAAGTCGGAGGCTTCGAGGAGCTTCGCCACCATCGACTCGAGGCCGCGGGCATCGTCCTGATCGAAGCGGTCGGGGCGCGGGCTGTCGAGATCGAGGACGCCGAGGAGCGTGCCGCCCGCGAATCGAGCGGCACGACGATTTCCGAGCGCGAATCGGCGTCGCAGGCGATGTGGCCCGGGAACGCATGCACGTCCGGCACGACCACCGTCTCGCGGCGCGCTGCCGCCGTGCCGCACACACCGCTTCCCAAGGGGATGCGCACGCACGCCACCTTGCCCTGGAACGCGCCGAGCACCAGCTCGCCGTCTTTCAGGAAATAGAATCCCGCCCAGTTGAGCTCCGGCAATGCATGGTAAATGAGGGCGGCGGTATTAGCGCAATTCGCGAGTCCGTCGCGCTCGCCCGCAAGCACGCCGGCCAGCTGTTGCCGGAGCTCCGCAAAGGTGCCAGGCTTGTCGAGGCCGGAAGTCGTAGGCGCAACCAACATATCGTGTTCCATCTATGGACGAAATCGCCCAGTCATTGATCGAAGCGCAGGAGAAGGCTCGAGCACTTTTTGCCGAGGTCGTGGCCGGCGGACTCATCGTGCCCGGGAAGCTCGAGAGCGAGCTCTCCACCGATATTCATCATCTCGCGCGCGATCGTTTCGGTCTACGCCGCCACTGGCATAAGCGCATCGCGCGTGCCGGCGAGAATACCATGCTGGGGTACTACGACGAGCCGGAAGACCGGCGCATCGCGGCAGACGACGTGGTCTATCTCGACTTCGGGCCGGTGTTCGAGACTTGGGAGGCCGACTTCGGACGCACCTACGTCGTGGGCTCCGATCCCGTGAAGCGGCGCCTGGTCGCGGACATCGAGACCGCCTTCGCCCGCGGCAAGGAGTTTTACCGGCGCACTCCCTCGCTCACCGCGGGCGAGCTCTATGACTACGTCGCGAGCCTGGCACCCGAGGCGGGCTGGGAGTTCGGCGCGGCGACGGCCGGCCATCTCATCGGCCACTTTCCTCATGAGCGCGATCCTCATGACCTCGCCCGCTTTTCCGTTCGCCACGGCAATGCCACTCGATTGCGCGAGCCCGACACCGCGGGGCGTCCGCGTCATTGGATCCTGGAAATCCATTTCGTCGACCGGCAGCGCCGCATTGGCGGCTTCTTCGAGGAACTGCTGACCGTCGACGGGCCGGCACACGCCTGAAGTGACATTGCTGGCCCATCTGGTCGCTACGTCGCAGCGCGTTGCGGCCTCCTCTGCGCGGCTCGCGAAGGTGCGCGAGCTCGCCGCCTTTTTGAAAACGCTGCCGCCCGGCGAGGTGGACACAGCCGTTCTCTACCTGTCGGGAGAGACGCCGCAGGGTCGCCTCGGGGTCGGCTACTCATCGCTCGAGCCGGCCGCGCTCGCGCCCGCTGCGCCCGACCCGTCGCTCTCCATCACTGAGGTCGATGCACTGTTCGCGCGGCTGCCGGGGATAAAAGGCGCGGGCGCCGCCGGCCGCCGGGTGGAGCTGTTGCGCAATCTATGGTCGCGCGCGACGCGAGCAGAGCGCGAATTCCTCACGCGGCTCCTGCTCGGCGAGCTGCGGCAGGGCGCCCTGGGCGGCGTCATGCTCGATGCGATCGCGGCGGCCGCCGAGCTGCCGGTAAGCGCCGTGCGCCGTGCGGCGATGTACGCGCGGAGCCTCGGCGCGGTGGCGCAGGCGGCCCTCAACGAGGGACGCGAGGCGCTCGATAAATTCCAGCTCGAGCTGTTCTCCCCGATCTCGCCCATGCTCGCGCAGACCGCCGCCGACGTGAGCGAGGCGCTGCTCGAGCTCGAAGGAGAGGCCGCGTTCGAGTGGAAAATGGACGGCGCGCGCATCCAGGTCCACAAGGCGGGAGAGGACGTGCGCATTTATACACGCGGATTGAATGAGGTCGGCGCCGCCATTCCGGAAATCGTCGAGGCCGTGCGCCGGCTCCCGGTGCACACCACGGTGCTCGACGGCGAAGCGATCGCCTTCGAGGCGTCGGGGCGTCCGCACCCGTTTCAGATCACCATGCGCCGCTTCGGACGCAAGTTGAATGTGGCGGCGCTGCGCGAGCAGCTGCCGATCGGTGCGTTTTTCTTTGATTGTCTGCAGCAGGGCCAGGACAGCCTCGCGGATCGGCCGACCGTCGAGCGCGTCGAGGCACTCGCACGCATCGTCCCCGCCGACATGCGAATGCCGCGGCGGGTCACCTCGTCAGAAGCGGAAGCGGCTGCCTTTTATGACGCTGCCCTCGCGGCCGGGCATGAGGGCCTCATGGCGAAGTCCCTGCACGCGCCCTATGAAGCCGGCAGCCGCGGCGCGAGCTGGCTGAAGATCAAACGCGCCCATACGCTCGACCTCGTGGTGCTGGCGGCGGAGTGGGGCCACGGCCGGCGCACGGGGAAGTTGTCGAATCTGCACTTGGGCGCGCTCGACACCGAGACCGGGGACTATGTGATGCTGGGCAAGACCTTCAAGGGACTCACCGATGTGCTGCTCGACTGGCAGACAGTTGAGCTGCTGTCGCGAGAAGTCCGCCGGGATCCGGGCACGGTGTACGTGAGGCCCGAACTCGTCGTCGAGATCGCCTTCAGCGACCTACAGGCCAGCCCACGCTACCCCGGGGGGCTCGCGCTGCGTCTCGCGCGCGTCAAGCGCTATAGGGACGATAAGCAAGCGCGCGACGCCGACACCCTGGAATCGGTGCGCCGCATCTACGCCGCGCAAGGCGGCTCTCAGTGACGGAGGCACTGGCGGACGAGCCGGACGACGCGGCGCCGGTCACGGGCCTGCGGCACGAATTGCGCCGGCGGCACATGACCATGATCGCGCTCGGCGGCGTCATCGGCGCCGGCCTGTTCGTGGGCAGCGGCGTCGTCATCAAGTCGGCCGGTCCCGCGGCCGTGCTCTCGTTCATGCTCACCGGGCTCCTCGTGGTGCTGGTGATGCGCATGCTCGCCGAGATGGCGGTGGCCATCCCTGCCGTCGGCTCGTTCTATGAGTACGCCCGCCTCGCCTTCGCCGACCGGCCCGTCCTCGGGGATCTTGCCGGATTCTTGAGCGGATGGATGTACTGGTACTTCTGGGTGATCGTGGTCGCGCTCGAGGCCGTCGCAGGCGCCGGCCTGGTCCGCTTCTGGGTGCCGGCAGCGCCGCCGTGGTTGGTGAGTCTGGCGTTACTGATCGCGCTCACGTTCACCAATCTGTTCTCGGTCAAAGGCTACGGTGAGTTCGAGTTCTGGTTCGCCTCGATCAAGGTCGCCGCGATTGCCGCGTTTCTGCTGGTGGGCGGCCTGTTCGTGCTCGGCTTTTGGCCGGGAGGCTTTGCGCACTGGAGCACTCTCACGGCCAACGGCGGCTTCGCACCGAACGGCGTGCTGCCGGTGTTGACGGGTGCCGTAGCGACCACGGGATTCTATTTTGGCGCGGAAATCGTCACCGTCGCGGCGGCCGAAGCGGCCGAGCCGGCCAAGGCCGTGGCCGACGCGGCCAATTGGGTGATCTCGCGGGCGCTCTTTTTCTATGTGGGGTCGGTGCTGTTGGTCGTCTGCCTCGTTCCCTGGAATTCGCCCGGGATCGCCACTCCCTACGTGAGCGCTCTGGAGGCGATGGGGATTCACGCGGCGGCCCAGGTCATGAATGCCGTGGTGCTCACGGCCGTGTTGTCGGCCCTGAATTCGGGCTTGTACGCCTCATCGCGCATGCTGTTCGCGCTGACCCGCCGCGGCGATGCACCCGCGCCCCTGGCCAAGCTGAGCCGCAACGGCGTGCCCACCCGGGCCATTTTGCTCGGCACCTTGTTCGGCTACGCGGCCGTGGTCATGTCCTATGTATCGCCCGATACCGTGTTTGCCTTCCTGGTCAATTCGTACGGCACCGTCGCGATCTTCGTCTATGTGCTGATCGCCGTCTCGCAGCTGCGCCTGCGCGCCCGGCTGGAGCGAGAATCGCCCGAGCGGTTGCGGGTACGGATGTGGGGTTACCCCTATCTCACCTACTTCACAATCTGCGGAATGACCGCGATCGTGGTGGCCATGGGGTTCATTCCCGAGCAGCGCGCGCCCCTGTCCTTTGGCCTCTTGAGTGTGGGGATTTTGCTGCTCGCGTTCATGCTGCGCCGCCGCCTGGGGGGTGGGTACCGCGGGCCGGCCGCCGGCAAATCCCTGTAGTCGCTGTTGCTTCCGCGGTCACAATATTGTAGTAATCGATCCTTAATCTGGTTTGACGCGTTACCTAGCCCCGGCTTAGGCGGGAAGGCGGGGCGAAGAATCGGCCCGCCACGCTGAATCAGACTCGATCGGCGCACCGACCTTACGTTTCGATGGGATGATTAACTGTCAGGGCCATGCGTTGCGATGACGCAACACGTGACTTGGGATTGACTTGGGGATGAATCGAAGCTGATACCTACAACGCCTTGTAAGAATTACAAATAATCGATGGCCGGGGGAACGGCTAGAACAACTGTCAGGGGATAAAACACATGAATTCGAGTCAGAAGCTATCGTATGCCATTGCCGCCATTCTGAGCGGCACGCCCATGGCAGTGACGCTTGCCGCGGAGGCGGACAACGCGAGCGATTCAGAGGCCCTTGCCGAGATCACGGTGACCGCGCAGCGGCGCAGTGAGTCCCTCGAGAACGTGCCCATCACCATCCAGGCGATCTCGGGCGAAGAGCTTTCGCAGCTCAACGTACAGAACATCGACGACCTGCTGAAGTACACGCCGAACGTGACCTACGGCGGCAACGGTCCGGGTCAAGGCAACATTTTCATGCGGGGCTTAAGCGCGGGCGGCGCGCCCAACCAGTCCCAATCGACCACGGCGCCGTTCCCGAACGTTGCGCTTTATCTGGACGATCAGTCCATGCAGTTCCCCGGGCGCAATCTCGACGTCTACCTGGTCGACATGGAGCGGGTCGAAGTGCTCGAAGGCCCGCAGGGCACCCTGTTCGGCGGCGGCGCCGAGGCCGGCGCGGTACGCTACATCACCAATAAGCCCAAGCTGAACGTCACCGAGGGCGACGCGGAAGCTGCCTGGGGCATCACCGCCGGCGGCGACAACAACGCCCGCGGCAATGCCACCATCAACCTGCCGATCATCCAGGACGTGTTCGCGGTGCGCGCGAGCGTCTTCTCCGATCGTCGCGGCGGCTACATCGACAACGTTCCCGCCACCCTCTCGTATGCCAACAGCCCGATCGTGAACAACTCCGCCTTGGTGGGCGATGACACCAACCCGGTCACTTACACCGGCGCACGCCTGTCCGGACTGGTGCAATTCAACGATGAGTGGAACCTCCTCATTCAGCAGAATTATCAGAACATGGAGGCCGACGGTTATTTCTCGCAGTACCCACGCAGTGTGAACGGCCAAGCGCTCGGCCCCGATCAGATCACGGCCTTCGCTCCCGCCTACGACAAGGATCGCTACGAGAGCACCGCGTGGACCCTGAACGGCCAAGTCGGTCCGATCAAGGGCGTGTACACCGGCAGCTACCTGGATCGCCATATTCAGCAGCAGGCTGACTACTCGAATTACCTCACCAGCGGCGGCGGCTCCCTATACACCTGCGCCGGTGCGGGCGCGGGCTACTTCAACAATAAGAATTTCGGCACCACCAAACCGACCACCTGCTACGCGCCGGTGGGTGACTGGAACGACACCACGCGCAACACGCACTTTGCCAACGAGCTGCGTTTCTCGACACCGGACGATTGGCGCGTGCGCGGCCTGCTCGGCGGTTTCTGGGAAGATTTCGTCATCTATGACCAGATGAACTTCAACTACTTGCCCATTCCGCAGTGCGACGCGGCCAACCTGGCGACGGCACTCGCCGGCGGCCCCGATTGCCTCGCGGCCGTGGGCCCGGTCCCCAACTCCTTTGCCAACGACCCCAGCCTGCGCACCGACTCGAACACGGCATTCGGCGAGGACATCAAGCGCGGCTACCGCCAGGCCGCGCTGTTCGCCTCGGCCGACGTGGACATCATTCCGAAGGTACTGACCGTCACCGCCGGCACCCGCTACTACCATTACGATGAGTTCGAGCGCGGCTCGGAGTTCTACAGCGAATCAGCCAATCCTCTGGAGATGAATCATCCGAACGGCACGTGCATTGCGGCCGGCGGTTGCGGGTTCCCGATCGACCTGAACAAGACCGAGCACGGCTTCCGCAGCCGTTACAACATCACTTATCACATCACGCCGGACATCATGACCTACGCGACCTACTCGCAAGGGTTCCGGCCGGGCGGCTTCAACCGCACCGACTCTCTGCCGGACGGGACGATATCTTTGTCGAAAGAGGCTCCCTATACGGCGGGGGACAGCGCCACCAAGCAGTACTACAAGCCCGCAGGCTATGGCTCGGACAAGCTGATCAACATGGAGATCGGGGCAAAGGCCGAACTCTTCGAGCACCGCCTCATCGTCAATGCCTCGGGCTACGTCATGCACTGGAGCGACGTGCAGTACGTGTTCTTCGACCCGGTGCACCTCGGCAACACGACGTTCGACGTCAACGGCCCGAGCTACACCATCAAGGGTTTGGAGCTGCAGGTGGCTGCGCGAATCACCGAAGGGCTCACCGTCCAGGGATCGGGATCGTGGAATAGCTCGGAGCAGACCAATGCCCCTTGCTTGGAGAGCAACGTACCCAATACCCCGGGCGGCAACCCGACGCCGGTCGGCACCTGTATCCATACGATCAACAGCAACCCGTACACCAACCCGTATGGTGTGCTCGGAACCCGTGCCCCGTTCTCGCCCGCTCAGGAGTTCAACATGCGGGCGCGCTACGATTTCACCATCAACGAGTACAAGCCCTTTATCTGGGCCGGCTGCGAATCGCATCGGCTCGATGGCGAACCAGCCGGCGAACTACCCGCCCCCCGTGAACCCGCCGACCACGACGCTGTCGTATTTCATGATGCCGGGGTACACCACCTACGATGCGGGCGCGGGCGTAGGCAAGGACAACTGGATTGTCTCGGTGATCGGGAACAACCTCACCAACTCGAACGCGAGCCAGTTCACCTCGACCGGCCAGTTCATCGAGTCGCAGGTTCCGCTACGGCCGCGCACCGCTGATGTTCCAGGTGAACATGAAGTTCGGTGGCGAGAAGCCGGCGGCTCCGACGCCGCCCCCGGCGGCCCCGCTGCCGCCGCCGCCGCCGCCACCTCCGCCCCCACCGCCGCCGCCGCCGCCGCCGCCGCCGCCCCCGCCTCCTCCGGCGCAGGAAGAAGTGCTCCAGGGCGTCGACCTTCGAGACGAACTCGGCCAAGCTACGGCCGGAATCGGCCTCGATTCTCGACGGCGTCGTGACGCGGATCGAGCGCTGCCATTGCTCGCACGTCGACATTCACGGCTACACCGATTCGGTCGGCAAGCCCGAGTACAACCAGAAGCTGTCCGAGCGGCGCGCAAACGCGGTGAAGGACTACCTCGAGGCGCACGGCGTGCATTCCGGGATCCTGAGCGCGCAAGGCTTCGGCGAAGAGAATCCGCTCGCCAGCAATGCGACCAAGGAGGGCCGCGCCGAGAATCGCCGGGTGACCGTGCGGTTTACGGCCCCCGCCGCGCAGTAACGGGGTCAAGCGCGGGCGGCTCCAGCCGCCCGCGCACCTTGCGGTAGAATTCAAAGGGCGGACTCATCCGCCCTTTTTTTTGCACGCCCATGGACTCAAGCACGACGGCACCGGCACCGGCCGCCTCCGACATCCAGAGGCTGCGGGCATTCATTCGGGCGCATCAGTTCGCCGAGGCGCTCGAGGCCGGCGCGGCGTTGCTCCGGCAAGTCCCCGATCACCGCCATGCCCTGCTGTCCGTGGCCGTTGCAGAGCGCCATCTCGGCCGCCCGCGCGAGGCGCTCACCACGCTTGCGACTCTCGAGCGCCACCACCCCCGCTTCAGCCGGCTCTACGAAGAACGCGGCCGGTGCCACGTGGATCTCAAGCAAGCGCCGGCGGCCATCGAGGCTTTTGTGGCGGCGGTGACGCTCAATCACGCGCTCCTCGGCTGCTGGCGCATGCTCGAGGGACTTTTTCGCCTGACCGCACAGGCGGACCGCGCGGGCCAGGCCGCGAGCCATATCGCGAGCCTGTCGCAGCTGCCGCCGGAAGTGCTGACCTGCGTCGCGCTGTTCGCGGACGGCGATCTCGAGGCAGCCGAAGCGCGCGTGCGGGCGTACCTACTTGCGCACGGCGATCATGTGGAGGCCATGCGGCTCCTGGCCAGCATCGGCATTGCCCAGGGCGTATTCGATGATCCGGAGATCCTGTTGGCAGCCGTGCTCGAGCGGGCGCCGCACTATCGCGCCGCGCGCCGCGAATATGCCGGCGTGCTGTTGGAGTTACACCGCTACGCGCAGGCGCTCGCGCAGATCGAGCCGCTGCTCGGCGAGCAACCCGACCACCACGAGTTGCGGATTCAGCTCGCCGCTTGCCGCGTGGGCCTCGGCGACCACGAGCGGGCGATCGAGCTCTACCAGGCACTGCTGCGCGAAACGCCCGAGGATCCAGAGCTGCATCTATCGATCGGCCATGCGGAGAAGACGGTCGGCGCCCGCGCGCGCGCCATCGAGTCCTATCGCCGCGCGGCCGCGTGCCGGCCCGATTTCGGCGATGCCTACTGGAGCCTCGCGAACCTCAAGACGTATCGCTTCACCGACGAGGAGCTTGTCCGCCTGCGCGCCGCCGTGGCCGCACCCTCCACCGGCACGGTCGATCGATACCATCTCTGCTTCGCGCTGGGCAAGGCGCTCGAGGATCAGAGCCGAGTACGCCGAATCGTTCGGCTACTACGAGCGCGGCAATCGCGAGAAGCGCGCCGAAAGCCGTTACGGGCCCGAGCTCATCGAGAACAATACGCGCCGGCAGATCGAGGTTTGCAGCGCCGAGTTCTTCGCACGGCGGCGCGGGTGGGGATCGCTCCAGCCCCGATCCGATTTTCATCGTCGGCCTGCCGCGCTCCGGATCGACGTTGCTCGAGCAGATTCTCGCCTCGCACTCGCAAGTCGAGGGAACGCAGGAGCTCGCCAACGTCCAGCAAATCGCCAACAACCTACGCGGCCGCGAGCCGAATCCAAGCGATCCTCGCTATCCGCGCATCCTCAACGACATGACCGCCGAGGAATTCTCTTCGCTCGGCGAACGTTATCTCGTCGACACCCGGATATACCGCACGGACAAGCCGTTCTTCATCGACAAGATGCCGAACAACTTCCGTCACCTGGGGTTGATCCACCTGATGCTGCCGAACGCGCGCATCATCGATGCACGCCGCGAGCCGATGGCATGCTGTTTCAGCAATCTCAAGCAGTTGTTTGCCCGCGGACAGGAGTTCACCTACAGCGTCGGGGACATCGCGCGCTACTACCGCACCTACCTGGAACTCATGCGGCATTGGAACGAGGCGCTGCCCGGCAAGGTTCTGCGCCTGCAGCATGAGGATGTGGTCGAGGATCTCGAGGGCAACGTGCGCCGGCTTCTCGAGTTCTGCGGACTTGAGTTCGAGCCGCAATGCCTGGAATTCCATACCACGGCCCGCAGCGTCAGAACGGCGAGCTCCGAGCAGGTGCGCATGCCGCTGTATCGCGAGGGCCTCGATCAGTGGCGGCATTTCGAGCCATGGCTTGCGCCGTTGAAAGATGCGCTGGGCGATGCGCTCGAGCGCTATCGCGAATGAGTGCGACGGGCCGCAACGATCCGTGTCCGTGCGGTAGCGGCAAGAAGTACAAGCGCTGTTGCGGACTCGCAGGCGTAGCGGTCGCGCGGCCGCCGTCGCGTGTTACCGAGCTCCAGCCGAGCGACATCGGGTCGCTCGTCGCACTGGCAAATGCCGGGGCGCACGCGGCGGCCGAAGGAGGCGCGCGCGGACTGCTGGCGAAGCATCCGCACGCCGGCATTCTTTGGAAGATCCTGAGCGTCGCGCTGCTGCGTCAAGGCAAGGCGGCTCTGCCGGAGCTGCAGCAAGCCGCGTTGCTGATGCCGGACGACGCCGAGGCGCACGGCAACTTAGGCGCGGCCCTCTGCGACCTGGACCGCTGGGCCGAGGCACTGCCGAGCCTGCGGCGTGCGCTCGCGATCGACCCGGGCAACGTGCAGGCGACGGCCGATGCGGGAAACGCATTTTTTAGGGCGGGCCGCGCCCAAGAGGCGCTGGAATGCTACCGCCGCGTGCTCGAGCTCGATCCCCGCTCGGCCGATGCGCATAACAACTTGGGGTTGTGCATCGCCTCGCTCGGGCGCCGCGAGGAGGCTGTCGCGAGTTACGAGAAGGCGCTCGCGCTCGCGCCGCGGCACGCCGAGGCGCTCGATAACCTGGGGATGGCGTGGCGCGAGCTCGGCGAGCGGCGCCGAGCGGAGGCACTTCATCGTCGCGCCCTGGAGATCGACCCGCGGCGCGCCCGCAGCCACTATGGGATCGGCAGCGCGCAGCTCGAGCGCGGCCGGAGCGACGCTGCGGCAGCGAGCTTTCGTCAGGTGCTCGACCTCGAGCCTGACCATGTGGCTGCGCATCTGGGTCTTGCCGCGGCGCTGCGCCAACAACGACGCGTCGTCGAAGCACAGTCGATCTGTGAAAGGGCGCTCGCCCTGGGCCCGCGGAGCGCAGAGGCGCTGTGGCTGTTAGGCGAGCTGCGCAGCGATCTCGGCGCATTCTCCGAGGCGCAGGATCTGTATCGGCGTGCGATCGCGATCGACCCTAACTTTCCGTCCGCGTTCTCGAGCATGGCCCTGCAGCGCAAGATGACCGCCGCCGATGCGACGCCCTGGCAGGCAGGCGTCGAGAGCCTGCTCGCCAAGGGGCTGCCGCTTTCGCACGCGATCGGCCTGCGTTACGCGCTCGGCAAGTATTTCGACGACCTCGGCCGCCATGACGAAGCCTTCCGTCAATTCCGCACGGCAAACGAGCTCACGAAGCGCTACGGGGCGGTGTACGACGGGCAGAAACTCGCGCGGCGTATCGATCAGTTGATCGCCACATTCGATGCGCAGTTCATGAGCGCCCCACCTCGCGCGTCGGCGTCGCCGTCGGAACGGCCGGTATTCGTGCTCGGGATGCCTCGTTCCGGCACCTCGCTCGCCGAGCAGATCCTGGCTTCGCACCCCGCCGTGTTTGGAGCGGGGGAAGTGTCCTTCTGGGATGAGGCATTCGCCACGCACGAGTCGCAGGGATGGGCCAGGGAAAGCGGCGCGACGGCGATCTCGGCTATCGCAGCTGAGTACCTTGCGCGTACGGCGCAGGCGCCGGCGGCGGCGCTGCGCGTGGTCGACAAGATGCCCGCCAACTTTCTTTATGCCGGGTTGATTCATGCGGTGTTCCCGCGCGCGCGCATCATTCACCTGCGGCGCCATCCGCTCGACACCTGCCTGTCGATCTACTTTCAGAACTTCGTGAATGCGGCGGCCTACTGCATCGATCTCGAGCACCTCGCAGATTATTACCGCGAGTACGCCCGCATCACGAACCACTGGCGTGCCGTGCTGCCCGCCGCGGTGTTCCTTGAAGTTCCTTACGAGGATCTCGTCGCGGATCAGGAGCACTGGACCCGACGCATGCTCGAGTTCATCGATCTTCCTTGGGACGCGAGGTGCCTGGAATTCCATCGCTCGGAGCGCATCGTAATCACGGCGAGCAAATGGCAGGTACGTCAGCGCATCAACGCCGCCTCCGTCGGCCGCTGGCGAAACTACCGACAACACCTGGGGCCGCTCGAGTCGCTGCTGCACGAGCCGGCCCACGGCGCGAGAATTGACGGCGCCTTCGCGAATGCACAAGCTAATGACGCCCCTCGCGATGCGGCGCTGCCGCTCAAAGGATCCCGATGAGCATCGAAGTGACTCACCTGACCCGGGCGTTCGGTGCAGTGGTAAGCGGGCTGGAATTGACGAAACCGCTCCCGCAGCCGGCCATCGATCGATTGAGCGAATTGCTGGTCGAGCGCAAAGTCCTCTTCTTCCGCAATCAGGAGATGACGCCGCACGCGCAGCGCGACTTCGCGGCGCGGTTCGGCACGCTGCATGTGCACCCTATTTATCCGGTGCTCCCGGATTTGCCCGAGATCCTGCTGCTCGACAACCACGAATCCTTCCTGCCCGACAACGACAACTGGCATACCGACGTTACGTTCTCGAAGATGCCCCCGCTTGCCGGGATTCTCGCCGCCAAGCGCATTCCTCCCATCGGCGGCGACACGCTCTGGTCGGACAGCACCGCGGCCTACGAGGCGCTGTCGGAGCCCTTGCGCCGCTTCCTCGACGGCCTGACGGCGCAGCATTCGGTGGCGAAGTCCTTCCCGCCCGAGCGCTGGCAGAGTGATCCCGCATTCAAGGAACGCTACGAACGGGCCGTCGCCAAGCACCCACCCGTCGATCATCCCGTGGTCCGCACCCATCCGGTCAGCCGCCGCAAGGGGTTGTTCGTCAACGAGGGCTTCACGACGCACATCAACGGCATCAAGCCGCGCGAAAGTGAGGCCTTGCTCAAGTTCCTGTTCGCGCACGCCGGGCAGCCGGAATTCATCCTGCGCTGGCGTTGGGCCGCCGGCGATGTCGCCTTCTGGGACAACCGCAACACCCAGCATTACGCAGTGGCCGATTACTTACCCGAGCGGCGTACCATGCACCGTGCCACGGTCAACGGCGACGAGCCTTTCTAGCTAGCGAACGCGGCCGCCTAGCTGATTCGTCTAGCCTAACGGACGAATCCCGTGGCAAGCGCACGCGCCCAGTCGTCGCGCCCATTACGAGCTGCGAGCTTCGCAGCCTCGTCCCAGTCGTAAGGCACCGCGATGAGGTCCGCTTTCCATCCCCGCGGCGTGCTCTCGAGGATCGCATAGCGGGCGTGGGGAGAGCCGACTTCCACCACATGCGGTCGGGGATCGTGTCCCGCGTACGCTTGGATTCCGACGCTCCCAGGATTGACGATCACTTGGCCGGTGCGCAGCCGCACCACGCGCGGCAGGTGCGAATGTCCGCAGAGGATGAGCGCTGCATCGCAGCCACCTGATCGCTCCTCGATGCGTTTTACCGGCGCAGGCTTAAGCTCCCCGTCCACGAGGTCCTCTAGGTAGCAATCGAAGTCGTTGTCCGGCGTCGCGTGGCACATGAAGACACCCTCCGCGGGCCGCAGCACCGCCGGCAGTTGTGCCATCCAGGCACAGTGCGATTCCCCGAGTGTGTCGAACGCATGGCGATCCGAGGCCCCCATGCACTCGGGGTCGCCAGCGAGTACCTGGCGCTCATGATTGCCGCGGATGGTAGGCAGATCGAGAGCCATCAAGCGCTCGGCCGTCTCGGCCGGCAACAGTGCGCCCGAGAGAATGTCGCCGAGATTCACGGTGATATCGACGCCGCGAGAGCGGACATCCTCGAGCACCGCGTCGAGGGCGAACAGGTTGCCGTGAATGTCCGACAGCGCGGCGATTCTCATGAGGACGCCGGACCGTACTTGCCCGCCATTTTCTCGATGATCCGGGCGACGGTCACCACGGTGCGCTCGTGGGTTCCAGTCCCGATCTCTTCGGCGCCATCCGTGGCCCAGATGCGGAAGTCTATGCGCCGGCCCTCGATGCCCAGAACCTCGGCGTGGCCGACGACAGCGCGCCCGACAGGAGTCGCCACCAGATGCCGGATGTCGACGCGCGTGCCGACAGCGCTCTCGCCCGGCTCCAGGTACTGGCGGATGGCGTTCAAGGCGGCATTTTCCATGATCAGCACCAGATACGGGGTCGCAAACACGGGCGGCAGAATGCTGTCCTTGAAGCTGCTGGCGAGATGCTGTGGCTCGACGCGCAAGGCGTAGGACCCGCGCGTGCCGACCGGTAGGTGCCTCATGCCCCAAAGTTTACCGATCCTTGCGTCAAGCCGGCGCGTTTTCTTGACTTCGACCGGTCGCAGGGAGTTCACTGCCGGCTGGAGAAGATGTGGCGTTCAGGTGGCTTCCCGCGCGGACCGGTGTATTCGTTGCTGCTATTCGCATGAGACAAGTGCTCAAATCGCTCGGCCTCTTACTGCTGCTGTTGATTGCGCAGCAGGGCGCGGTCGTTCACGAAGTCGGGCATCTCTCTGAAATCAGCTCCAACGAGGCCCACGCCGGCGCCGCCCTCGCCGACACGACGTGTGCGCTGTGCCCCGCATTTGCGCAGGTCGTCACGCCGGCGTTCAGCCATTCGTTTCATATCCCCGTGCTCCTCCGCGCCGCGCTCGATCGCGCCGCGGATCCGCTCTACGTCGCGGTCGATGCCGCGGTCCCGACGCCGCGCAGCCGCGGCCCGCCCTCCCAAGCTTAAATCCCCGAATCTGAGAAAGCATGCCGCACCGAGCGATCGGTGGCGGTGCGCATGGATTTAAGCTTGTGGAGACACTTTCATGGCCAGGTTTTCATTTTCTGCGGCGACGCTGTGCGTCGCCGCGTCATGCTTTTCGATTATTTCTACGGTGAATGCAGATCAGAGCGATGCCGCGGCGGCTGCCGATGCATCCGCGGCGGGGAGCTCGGCGGCCCAGCCGCAGCTGAAGGAAATTCAGGTTACGGCGCAACGTCTGAACGAGGCGCGCAACACCATCGAGACGCAAACGGGCGCGTCGACTTACATCATCGATAGCCAGGCGATTGCCGCCATGCCCGGCGGCAGCAACGCCGAGCTCAATCAAGTGCTGCTGCAGGCGCCGGACGTGGTGCAGGACTCCTTTGGACAGATCCATGTGCGGGGCGATCACAACGACCTGCAGTACCGGTTGAACGGCATCATCCTGCCCGAGGGCATCAGCGTGTTCAGCCAGACGTTGAGTCCGTGGCTGATCTCGTCGCTGAAACTGATCACAGGCGCGCTGCCGGCGGAGTACGGCCTGCGCACCGCCGGCATCATCGATCTAAGCACCAACAGCGGCTTGCTCCAGCCCGGCGGCGAGATATCGCTGTACGGCGGCAGCCATTCGACCTATCAGCCCTCCGCCGAATATGGCGGCAGTGACGGTCAGTTCACCTATTACGTGACCGGCGATTACAAGCAGGACAATCTGGGCATCGAATCGCCCAACGGCAGCTCGAATCCGTTGCACGACCACTCGACTCAGGCCCATGGCTTCAGCTATCTCGAAGACATCTTGGATCCCGCGAACCGCGTGTCGCTGATTCTGGGCCTCTCGGATGATGAATTTCAGATTCCGAATCAGGTGGGCCTGCAGCCCGCAGGAATTGGCGGGATAACCGGACTCGGCCCCTGCGGAACCGGCGCAGGTTTCTATGCCCCGCCGTGTCAGGGAAGCGACAATCGGGTGCTGTCCGCCAACGGGCAATACGCCTTCCTCAGCAATGGTCTGAACGAGCATCAGCACGAGCTTGCGGAGTACGCCATCGCCACGTGGCAGCACTCGGAAGGGTCTCTTAACGTCCAAACCTCGCTCTCCGCCCGCTTCACGAGCCTGCATTTCGTGCCGGATTGGACGGGGGACCTGCTATTCAACGGCATCGCGCAGGACGCGTTCAAAGATGATACGGCGATCGGCTGGCAAACCGACGCGGCGTACAAGCTCAATGATGCGCACACGGTGCGCTCCGGGCTCTATTTTCAACACGACGACTCCCGCAGCGATACCACTTCGCAGGTCCTGCCCATCGATCCCGCTGGGGTGCAAACTTCCGTCGTACTGCTGACAGTCATCGACAGCGGCACTCAAGTGCAGCAGATCGAGAGCGTGTACCTGCAGGACGAGTGGCGGATCTGGCAGCCCTTCACGCTCAATTACGGTCTGCGTTTCGATCGCTACAGCGCCTACTCGAGCGGTAGCCAGACGAGCCCGCGGGTCAACGCCGTATGGCAATTCGACACCGGCACCACGCTGCACGGCGGCTACTCACGCTATTTCACGCCACCGCCGTTCGAGCTGATCGCGAGCGGTACGTTCACGCAATTCGCCGGCACCACCGCGGTAGCGCCCGGCTCGGTCACCAAGGACTCGCCGCCGATCGCGGAGCGCGCCAACTACTACGACCTCGGTGTCCAGCAAACGCTGCTCGACAAGAAGCTGACGCTCGGCGTCGACGGCTTCTACGAGCAGTCGCAAAACCTGATCGACGAGGGGCAGTTCGGGGCGCCGATCATTCTCACGCCGTTCAATTACCGCTATGGCCTCATCGGCGGTATCGAGCTCACCCTCAACTACACGCTCGAGAATTTTTCCTACTATTTGAACAGTGCGTGGCAGGCCGCTCATGGCAAGGGCGTGGAGTCGGCGCAGTTCAACTTCACCCAGCAGCAGCTCGACTATATCGCGAGTAATTACATCCATCTGGATCACGAGGGCCGCGTCTCTGCTTCGAGCGGCGTCTCTTACCTGTGGTTGGGCACTCGTTTCAGCATCGACGACCTGTTCGGAACGGGATTGCGCCAGGACCTCACCTACCCCGATGGTTTCGTCATACCCAACGGCGATCACACGCCGAGCTATAACCAGATCAATTTCGGCACGAGCCACGCCTTCGATCTCGCCTCGACCGGCCCGCTCACGGTGCGCTTCGACATCATCAATGTCGCCGACAAGGTCTACCAGATCCGCAGCGGGACGGGTGTCGGCGTGTTCGCCCCGCAATACGGACCGCGGCGCGGATTCTTCGGCGGGGTGTCGTGGCGATTCTGAGCGCACCCGAGGAGCTGCGCGACGACGCGAGCTCGCGTTCCGCGAGCGTCGCGGCCGCGCGCGCCGATCCGAGGGTCGCGGACTTCTTTGGTATCATGCCGAAGTTTCGCCACTCGCGCAGGGATCTTGGTAGCCCGACACACAATGAAACCTGTCAGCAAGGGCTTCCTCGCAGCGCTCGGTGCATTCGCCATCTGGGGGATGTTTCCGCTCTATTTCCACCCGCTGCGGGCGGTTTCGTCGGTACAGGTCATCGCCCACCGTGTGGTTTGGTCCTGCCTGTTCGTGCTCGCTTGGATCGGAATCCGCCGCGAGATGCCCGCGCTGCGGGCGACCCTCGCCGATCGCAGCGTCGTCTGGCGGCTTGCCGTCTCGGCGACCTTGATCTCCGTCAACTGGCTCACCTATGTCTGGGGCGTGACGCACGGGCACGTCATCGAAACCAGTCTGGGCTATTTCATCGGGCCGCTGGTCAATGTGGTGCTGGGAGTGGCTCTTCTGTCAGAGAAGCTGAGCCCGGCGCAATGGGTCGCTGTCGCACTCGCCGTGGTCGGGGTCAGCTATCTCACCATCATGACCGGAAGTCTGCCGTGGATTGCGCTGACGCTTGCATTCTCGTTCGCAACCTATGGCCTGATTCGCAAGGTCGTGAAAGTCGAATCGTTGCCCGGGCTCGCAACCGAAACATTGTTGCTCGCGCCCTTCGCGGCGGCCTACTTGCTATGGTGCGAGTCCGCGGGCATCGGTGCGCTCGGCCATGCGGCGCCCGCGGTCGATGCGCTTCTGATCGGAAGTGGGCCCGTCACCGCCATCGCTCTGTTTCTGTTCGCCTACGGGACTCGCTTGCTACCTTACTCGACGGTCGGCGTGCTGCAATACATTACGCCGACGCTGCAATTCATGTGCGGGGTGTTCGTGCTCCACGAGCCCTTCGAACGCACGCGCGCCGTGGGCTTTGCGACTATCTGGGCCGCGCTCCTGATCTATGCCGGCGAAGGCCTGCGGCTCTCGAACAAGCAGCGGGCCTCCGCAATGTAGCGCTCGCCTCGGGTATGCCGATTCGCCCTAGTTTCCGATGATTACCTTCATGCGGTTGTCATCGGGGACGCGATCGATCAGCTTGTTGTAGGGGTCGATGCCCGCCTGGTACGGCACACCGTCCACCGTTACGGTCAGGTTGGAGTCCCCGTCGGGCAACGAGTGTTTGCTCAAGTACAAGACTTTTTCGGTCGACTCCGTGCCATCGGCACCGCGGGCAAATACGCCGATGTCGATGGGCATGCTGATGTGCGCGGGCGTCTCCTTGCCGGTGCCGTCGGCATACACTTTCGCCGCGTGCACGCGCAGGTGCACGTCGTAGCGGCCGTCGGTGCGACGAGTCGCGGTGGCCTCGACCACGCGGTTGTCGAATAGGGTGATGCGATGAAACGAATCGTCGAGGAGCGGGGCGGAGCCCGGGCCCGCCTCCGCAGCCAGGTCGGCGAGAAACTCGTTGGTCGTCGGATAGGGTGGCGGCTGGAAGGCGAACTCGCTGTCGAAGCGCTTTAGCGCTCCGGTCGACCACATCCTCGCGCAAATAGTCCTTGAGCGAATACATGACCAGTGACCCCTTGCGGTAGTGGATGTACGGCTGGTTCTCGACGAGCGCGAGCGGCATCTCCTCGACGACCTCACCGCTGCGTCCCGTGAGGTAGCGGTCGAGCTCATACTTCAGGAACCGGCGCATTTGAGGCGACCCATATTCATGTTCCTGCACCATCAGCGCGGAATACTGGGCAAAGGTCTCATCCAGCATCGTCACGCCCTGCACCATTGCGCCGATCACTTGATGCGCCCACCACTGATGCGCCACTTCGTGAGCGGTGACGTAAAACACGTAGTCGATGTCGTTGGGGTCGCGCAGATCGGCGATGAAGCCGATTGACTCGGAGAACGGCACTGTGTTTGCAAAACTCTGCGCAAACTTATCGTAGTCGGGAAACTCGAGGATGCGCAGCTGGCGGAACTGATAGGGCGAATACACGGCGCTGAAGTGCGCAAGCGACTTCTTCATCGCCTCGAGCATGCGCGCCATGTTGTACTCGTGCTGCGGATCGTAGTAGACCTCGAGCGCGACGTCGTTCCAGCGATCGCGCTTGACGGCATAGCGCGCCGACTGAAACGAAAAGAAGTTCAGCGTCGGCTTGTCCATACGGTAGTGGAAGTAGCGGCGACCGTTCGCGGTCCATTCTTTCTCGAGGTAGCCCGGAGCAAGCGCGATCTGATCCGGCGCGGTCGAGATCGTGGTCTCGAACGTCACCCAGTCCGAATCGCAGCAGACCAAGCTGTTGCGGCGGGCGGCCTGGTCGTCGATTTTCGCCATCCGCGGCACCGGCCCCAAGCCATAGTGCCGGCGGTCGTTGCGGTCATCGAGCTGCCCCTCCTCGGAATAGCCGAAGTGCGGGAACTGACGATTATCGATGAACGTGCCGTTCTCGACCACGCGCGTGTCGTCGGGCTTGTTGCGAAAGCCGCGGCTGCGATAGCGCAGCGTGAAGTCGAAGTCCATCGATGCGCCCGGCGCGAGCGGCGCAACCAGGCGATAAATCGAGTAACCGTGGACTCGGTCATCGCTTATGAGGTCGTGCGGAGCGAACTGGGCCGCGACCAGCTCCATATCGATCGGCAAAAGCACGTGCAGATCACGGATAGGCACGCTGTCGCGGTTCACCAGCCGGTAGTGGCCGCGCACATCGAGGCGTCGCTCGACCGGGTAGATGTCGATGTCGATCCGCTGGTCGACGATGCGCGGTTGCGGCAGATCCTTGTAGCGCCGATAGAGCTTCTCGTAGTCGGCTTTGCGCTCCTTCGCCAAGTCCTCCGGCACATAGCGGTTGAGCACGTTGGTGTTGTAGAAGATCCAGGTGCCGAGACTCAGGAACGCCGCACAGCGAGAGGCGCCAGCGCAATCCGCGATGGCGTGCGGAACCGCGCACGGGCGATGCGGCGTGCGCTCGCGAAAGCCCTGTGCCGTGCCGCGCGCCCAGTAAAGCGCGGCGAGCACCAAGAGCGCGAGCGCAAGACACGCCCAGTAGGCGCAGAACCACAGGTGACCCGCCAGGAAGTGGCCGTAGCCGTTCATGTCGGAGTAAGGAGTGTCCGGCGCGCTGCCGAAATCGTACAAGTGGTGCTCGAAATTCAGCTGCTTCAGCACAATGCGGCTGATGAGGAACAGCACGACCAGCAGATAGCCGCGGAACTTGTTGTTGGCCATCACCTGCAGGAACAGCGCGAGCGCTCCGAGCAGCAGGAACTTGAGCGCCGTCAATGCGATATTCGCGGCATACAGCCCGGGCTCTATTCGATGGTAGCCGCGGATCAGCTGATAGACCGCACACTCGACGCTGCCGGCGGCCAGAAAGATGACAATGACCGCTGCGAGCGCGGTGAGCTTCGCTGCCAGCGGAATCCAGTCGGGCAACGGGAAAGCATCGATGACGTCGCTGATACGGGCAGTACGCTCGCGCCAGACGAGTTCGCCGGCGTAGAAAGCGACAATGATGAACAACAGGAAATTGTAGCTGCCGTCCATCGCCTCCATCATCAGGTGCGTGACGGGCAACACCTTGGTGCCGAACATCTCGTTCGAGAAGGCGAGGCTGCCGCCCAGATTCATGAGTCCAAAGGCGAGCATCACCAGGAACGCGATCGCCAGCAGCACGCGCGCGCGTCTCGAAACGCGCGAGCCACAGGAACTGCGCCCATCGGGCCGCGAGAGTCAGTGCGCAGGATGACCGACGGCGCGAGGGCGGCTCCCCGCTCCGCGCCGGTCGGCATCGCGATCGGCGGGATCCGCGACGGCCGCCGGCCCGCGAGCACGCCGGCGCCAAAGACGCAGCCCCTCGCGATCGGTGCGGAAGCAGGCGAACGCCGCCCACAGCAGCGATGCACCGATGGCCGACCAGAGGATGCGATTGGCGAGCAACAGCCCGGCGACCTCGGGCAGGCGCGTGTTGCGGTCGGCTGCGGTCCAGTAGCGCGTGGCGACCTCGAAGGCGCCGATGCCGAACGGGTCGATCAGTGCGCCGAGCGTCAGACGGTCAGGGCTCGTCCCCGGTGACGGTCACCGCCACCATCCAGAGCACGAAGAATCCGATGACGCCGATATAGGCGCCGAGCATCGAGCGCGTCACGGTAGCGAGCAGGAACAGCAATGCCGATACGAAGAACATCGCCGGCAGCACGATCACGGCGAAGCCGTAGCCGTAGGCCAAAAGACTGGTGGGCCCAAGCCGCGCGGGATCGACCCAGGGCATCAGCACGCCGATCAGCAGGCCAAGGGCCACGAACACGAATACGCCGACTGAAGCGAGATAGCCGGCCGCAAAGCGTCCGCCCAGGTAGGCCCTGCGCGATAGGGGCGTCGCAAACAGCAGCTCGGCTGTGCCGGCCTCGAAATCGCGCAGCGCCGCTCCCGCGACGAAGACGGTAACCAGGAACATGCCGAAGATGGTGAAGTCCGCCAGCATCTCGACCACCACGTACGGCGCATTACGGTGCGTGTTGCCGATGCCGCCGCCGATCCGGACATGATCGGAGGTCGCGGCGGAAAAGGCGAGTGATCCGAAGGCGAGGCAGATCACCCAGTAGAATGGGCTGCGCAGCTGTTGGCGCAGCTCGAAGCGGAGAATTTCCCTGAACATGGGCGGGACCGTTCAGGCCGCGGCGGCCGCGTGCTGGCGCAGCTCGCCGAAATAAACGTCCTCGAGATCCGGCGGCACCGACTCGAATCCCTCTTCCGGCCGGCTGTCCGCGAGCACATGAATGATGCTTCGCCCGCCTGCGAGGCGCGTCGACAAGCACCGTGAAGCGTCGTCGGTAGTCCTCGATCGCCGCCGTCGGTACGGCGCGCTGCCAAACCCGGCCCTCGAGCGCGCGAATCGCGTCGGCCGGCTGGCCGCTGAGCAGCACCCGACCTTTCGAGATGATCGCCATACGCTGGCAAAGATCGGTGACGTCCTCGACGATATGGGTCGACAGAATCACGACCACGTTCTCGCCGACTTCGGCGAGCAGGTTCAAGAAGCGATTGCGCTCCTCCGGGTCGAGTCCGGCGGTCGGCTCATCCACGATCATCAGTCGCGGGCTGCCGATCAGTGCCTGGGCGATGCCGAACCGCTGGCGCATGCCGCCGGAGAAAGTGCCGAGCCGGCGTTTACGCACGTCCCACAGGTTCACCTGATGCAGCAGCGCCTCGACCAACGACTTGCGCTCGCCGCGTGCAATAACGCCCTTGAGCACGGCGAAATGCTCGAGCATCGCTTGGGCGGTGACCCGCGGATAAACCCCGAATTCCTGCGGCAAATAGCCGAGCAAGCGTCGCGCCGCCGGCTTGTCGGCCAGCACATCGAGGTCGTCCAAGCGAATGCTGCCGGTATCCGGATCCTGCAGCGTCGCGATGGTGCGCATCAGAGTTGACTTGCCGGCGCCATTCGGGCCGAGCAAGCCGAATAGGCCCGTCGGAATCGCGAGCGAGATACCCTGCAGCGCGGCGACGCCGTTCGGATATGTCTTCGACAAGTTTTTTATCTCGAGCATGCCCCGTCATCCTTGTTTATTCGTAGGCCTAGGCACCTAGAACACCGAACGCCCCGGAAAGTTGCACTGACCGGCACTCCTCAGCGTCGCGGTTTGCGGGCGGGACCGTTGCCCAAGCTACCGATTGAAATCCACGTGCTTCGTTTCCGGACCGGCAAGGGCGCCGAGAGTGAGCATCAGTCCCCCCAGGCCAAGAAGCACAATCGGAGTGAACTCATAAGGTATGACTTTGGCCAATCCCAGCATGTAGAGGGAGTAAAAGCCGGGAAGTATCGTCGCCAAGCTGTAGCTGAGGCCGTAACCGCTCGAGCGAATTTCTGTGCGGAAGCTCTCTGCCAGATAAGGCGTGATGACCGCCCACGCGGGCATCGTGAGCACCAGGATGAGCGCGATCAATCCCACTAACATCGAAGAATCGTGGTAGGCGCCCGCCACCAGGACGTAATACAGCGCACTTGCGGGAACGAGGTTCAACAAGCCCAGCACGAGAAGTGTAGACCGTCGTCCAAACTTCTGACTCAGGACGCCGACCAGCGGAAAGATCGGCACGGAAATGGCTGCGCCGATCAGGATGCCCGTGTTAACGTCGGGCGACCTCACGCCGAGAACGGCATTGATCACCCCCGGAAGCGCGGCCACGGTCGCATCGAGGGTCAGCCATGCACCGCTCATGACGACAACGAGCTGGCCTAAGCGGTGCAGATCAGCCCCCGCAAAGCACTCCTTCAGAGGAGCGGCGCTTTTTTTGGAGCAGCGCCAGACTTCGGATTCAGGGACAGCGAGATAGTAGTAGAGG
>CAVWME010000022.1:0-55638 GCA_963755935.1 uncultured Gammaproteobacteria bacterium | reverse complement strand
GGAGCAGCGCCATGAAAAACAGCATCGGCTTCGGATTACTCAGCGTGAGCGTGAGCCCGCCCAGGAACAGGGCGCGCGGCGGCCGGGCAATCACGGGGCCTGCGTCCAGGGGGCGCGCAGGCGCGGACCAGAGCTTGTAGGCGAGGTAGAGCAGATAGAGGGCGCCCAGGTACTTGATCGCCACGAACGCCAGGTGCGCGGTCTGGGCGAGTGCACTCAGGCCAAGGACCGCCGCCAGAAACCACAACAGGTCGCCTGCCAGGAACCCGGCAATGAAAGCCGGGGCGCCCGCGGCGCCACGCGACATCGCTTGCGATATCACCGCCGCCACGCCCGGTCCGGGCGTCGCCACCGCCAGGAAGTACGCGACGCAAAAGGTTGCGAGCCCATACCACGACATGTCCCACCCCCGTGGGATCGTAGTCTACGCTACTCGATGCTCTCCCCGTGCAAGGAGATATCGAGTCCCTCGCGCTCCTGCTCTTCGGTGACCCGCAGCCCCAGCGTCTTGTCGATGAGGATCAGGATCACGTAGCTGACCGCGAACCCATACACCACGGTGGTGAGGACGCCCTTGAGTTGCGTGAAGACCTGATGGCCGACGGTCGCGTCGACGCCGGTCAACTCCTTGCTGAAGAACACGCCGGTCAGCAACGCGCCGAGAATTCCGCCGATCCCGTGCACGCCGAAGGCATCGAGGGAGTCGTCGTAGCGAAATGCATGCTTGAGCGTGGTCGCCGCAAAATAGCAAACCACGCCCGCCGCGACGCCGATGATGACCGCACCCGACGGGAGGACATAACCCGACGCGGGCGTAATGGCCACCAGCCCCGCCACCGCCCCCGAGGCGATACCGAGAACGCTTGGCTTACCCTTGGTGACCCATTCGGTGAACATCCAGCCGAGCGCCGCCGCTCCGGTCGCCATCTGCGTGGCCAGCATGGCCATGCCCGCGCGCCCGTCGGCCGCGACCGCAGATCCTGCATTGAACCCGAACCAACCCACCCAGAGGAGCGATGCGCCGATCAGCGTGTAGGTCAAATTGTGCGGCTGCATCGCCTCGCGGCCGTAGCCTAAGCGCTTGCCGAGCACCAGACAGCTCGCGAGGCCTGCGATGCCCGCGTTGATGTGCACCACCGTTCCGCCGGCGTAGTCGAGCACTCCGGCCGCATTCAGCCAGCCGGTCGGCTCCCACACCATGTGCGCGATCGGTGCGTACACGAGCAAGGACCATGCCGACAGAAACAGCAGCATCGCGGAGAATTTCATACGGTCGGCGAAGGCGCCGGCGATGAGCGCCGGCGTGATGATGGCAAAGGTCATCTGGAACATCGCGTACACCGACTCCGGGATGGTCGGGGCCAGATGCGAGACGCTCAAGGTTGAGCCGCTATCGCCATGCATGTAGCGCACCCCGTCGAACAAAGCTCGCGAGGCGCCGCCAAGGAAGGCGTTACCGGGCGTGAACGCCCAGGAATAGCCGATCACCCACCACAGAATGGTGACTACGCACGTGCAAGCAAAGCTTTGCATCAGCGTCGCGAGCACGTTCTTCTTGCGCACCATGCCGCCGTAGAACAGCGCGAGTCCGGGCACGCACATCATCAGCACGAGCGCCGTCGAGGTCAGCATCCAGGCCGTGTCGCCCGAGCTCAACTTGTCGGCGGCGACCGTGAAAGGCGCGGTCGGAGCCGGCGCCGCGGCGGCCGATACCGGCGTAGCGGGCGTCTCGTCCGCGTGCACCACGGCTGTACACGCCATGAGCAACCCCAGGATGAGGCTCAACTTGATCATCGATGCAACTCCCCTAAATGGCGCCGGCGTCCCGCTCGCCCGTCCTGACGCGCACCACGTGCGTGAGCGCGAAAACGAATATCTTGCCATCGCCCACTTTGCCGGTGTGCGCGGATTTTTGAATCGCATCGACCACTTGATCGACCAATGCGTCGGTCACGGCGATTTCGATCTTGGACTTCGGCACGAACTCGACGACGTACTCTGCACCCCGGTAAATCTCGGTGTGGCCGCGCTGTCGTCCGAAGCCGCGCACCTCCGTCACCGTCATGCCGTGCACGCCGATGTCGTTGATCGCTTTGCGAACCTCATCCAGCTTGAAGGGTTTGATAACGGCGCAGACCAGCTTCATTGACGTATAGCTTTCGCCTCGATGCGCCCTTCAACCATGGGCTCGGATCTAAGCATTGGCCGTGCCATGGAAACAGATGTTCGCGGATTCAGACACTTAGCCTGCCGGGGCGCCGGCTGCGCTACCTCGCGCGCACCGTGACGGTGCAGCGAATCCGCCCGGGGTGCCTTGCTTTGGCGCAGCGCCCTCGGAGCGCGGTGCCGCACTAGCGCTTGTTGCGTTGGATCAGGCGCTTGCGCTTGCGTCGCTGGCGGGGTGTCAGCGGATTGCGCTGGCCCGCATACGGATTCTCTTCGGCCCGAAAGGTAACGCGCACGGGGGTGCCCGTAAGGTCGAAGGCCTTGCGAAACACGTTCACGAGGTAGCGCCGATAGGCATCCGGGACATGATCCGTCTGATTGCCATGAATCACGATCACAGGCGGATTGCGCCCGCCTTGGTGGGCGTAGCGCAGCTTGATGCGCCGTCCGCTCACCAGGGGCGGCTGATGGCTCTCGATGGCAGCCTCGAGCACTCGCGTCAACTCGGGCGTGCTCAGATCGCTCATGGCGGCGCCATAGACGCGACGCACGGTCGCGATGAGCTCGCCGACACCGCTTCCATGGCGTGCCGAAATGAAGTGCAGCGGAGCAAAATCGGCGAAGGAGAGGCGTTGCACGATTTGTCCGCGGATGAGCTCGCGCTGCTCGGGCGCGATGTTGTCCCACTTGTTGATGGCGATCACGAGTGCCCGGCCTTCCTCGATGACGGTGCCGAGCAGGCTTGCGTCCTGCTCGACGACGCTGTCTTGCGCGTCCATGACGGCGACCACCACGTGCGCCGTCTCGATGGCCTGCATCGTCTTGATCACGCTGAAGTGCTCGACCGCCCCCTCGACACGCGCCTGTCGCCGCAGTCCGGCCGTGTCGATCAGCGTGTAGCGCTCACCGTCGCGCTCGAACGGCACCATGACGGCATCGCGCGTGGTACCCGGCTGGTCGTAGGCCACCATTCGATTCTCGCCCAACAGGCGGTTGATGAGCGTGCTCTTGCCGACATTCGGGCGGCCGATCACTGCGACTTTGATGCCGGTCTCTTCGGGCCTGTCCTCGGGATCGGGCACGAGTCCTTCGAGCACGACTTCAAGCAAGGAGACGACGCCTTGATCGTGGGCGGCAGCGATGGGGTGTGGCTCGCCGAGGCCGAGTTGATGAAACTCCGCGACGGCCGTGTCCGGATCGAACCCTTCAGTCTTGTTGACCGCGAGCCAGGTCGGCTTGCCGCTGCGCCGCGCGAGCTGCGCGGAGAAATGGTCCTGCGGCGTGAGGCCGGCGCGGCCGTCGACCAGCACGATCAGCCGATCGGCCTCCGCGATGGCGCGCTCGGTCTGCGCCACCATCAGGCCCTCGATCGCGTCGGCGTCCTCGACCAGACCGCCCGTATCGACCACGATGCAGGGCATTTCGCGCGCGCCGCGCGTAGCCGTATTGCCGATCGCGCGTCAGGCCCGGGAAATCGGCGACCAGCGCATCGCGCGTGCCGGTGAGCGCATTGAACAAGGTCGATTTGCCGACGTTCGGCCGACCGATCAATGCGACCACAGGCAGCATGAGAATGCCTACGGCGGCGTAGGGGCCGGCGGCGACGGCGGCAGGGCGAGAGGCTGCTCGACCGGGGGCTGCTCGACCTGAGGCTCGGCGACCGGAGGCTGCGACGGGATAGGAGCGGCGGCGGGCGTTGCGACCGCGGCCAGCCGCGGGGTGGCGCGATAGGCGGCGAGCTTGCCGCTATCGGTGAGCACCACTACCGTGTCCTTCACGGCGATCGGCGGATTGCTCACTCGGAATTTGGCGATGCGCTGGCGCGCCACGAGCTCGCCCGTCTGCTTGTCCAGCCAGTGCAAATAACCCTGGTAGTCCGCGACCGCGACCGCTGTGCTGGTGACCGCCGGCGTGCTCAGTCCGCGACGCTTCAGCTTGTCGTTGTGCCAGACCTCCGAGCCATCACGCTGGCGCAGCGCGACCACGGTGCCGTCGGACTGCGTCACGAACAGGTTGTCCTCATCCACCGCGAGGCCGCGATAGCTCGACATGTCGTGCGCCCACCAGATCTGCCCGGAGTCGAGCGCGATCATGGCGGTGCGTCCCTGAAAGCCCGTGGCGAACACGTTGTCGCCTACGATGCTGACCGCCGAATCGACGTCGACCAGCCGATCGAGCTCGGTTCTGCCGTGCGGCGTGGCGAGCGCCGTGTCCCACACCGTATCGCCGGTGGTCAAGCGACACGGCCATGACCTTGCCGTTGTCGAACCCGCTCACCGCGACCTCCTTGGCGATGACCGGTATGGCCGTGCCCCGCAGGCTCAGGCGCGGAACCTGCTGCTCCACCGACCAGAGCACCTTACCGTCGCTCGCATCGAAACCGTGCAGGCGGCCATCGACCGAGCGCATGACCACGATCTTTTCGCTGATCGCCGGTGCGGAGAGAAGTTCGGAATTGACGCGCGTACGCCAAAGCTCCTTGCCGCTCGCCCCCTGCAGGGCGATCACCCAGCCTTTGGTCGAACCCACGACCACGAGTCCGGCGCCCGCACCGGGGCCGGCCGAGAACTGCATTTTCTTGAACTTCTTCACCCAGACTTGGCGGCCGGTCTCGAGATTGACCGCAACCAGTTCGCCCTTGTCGGAGGCGGCGAACACGAGCCCATTGTCGTAGGCCGGCCCGAGTCCGAGGCGCAGCTTCACCTGTTTCTTGCCGCCGCCGACCTTGTCGCCCCACAGCTCCTTGACCGGGAGCTTTTGCGGAAAGTCCACGAGCTTGGCCGGCGGTTCGACGTCCTTGTCCTTGCTGCAGCCGGCTGTCGACAAGCAGGGCCGCAAGGGCGAAGGGAAGCAATGCACGCATCAGGGTTTGGCCTTTTCGAGGAAACGGGAGCGGTCGGCGATGCCGGCGGCGGCGCGGCGGCGGCAGTCGACGGAGCGGTGACGGACGGCGGCGCGCCGGCGTCAGACCGAGGTCGGCGATCTTCAGGGCGAGCAACGCGGAGTCCATGCTCTCGGCATCGCCTTCGCCCAGCGCCTTCTTGTACAGCTCCGCGGCCTTGGCCGGGTCCTTCTTGGCGTAATAAGCGTCGCCGCGCACTTCGTCGTAGCGCGCGGCGAACGTGCCCGGAGGGTCGCTAGAGCGTTTGCAGCGCCTCGTCGGGCTTGCCTTGATCGATCTGCACGCGCGCGAGCCGCAGGCGCGCGATGTGCTTGAGCTCGGCGTCCTTGGAATGCTCGATGACTTCGTCAGCGGGCCGACGGCACCCGCTTCCTGTTGCCCCATCGATCGCGAGACGCGCCAGCATGAGTTGTGCCTGGTCGGCGTAGGGCGAGCTGGGATAGGTCTTGATCAGGCCGTCCGCGATCTGCCGCGCCTTGGCGGGGTTGTTGCCGTCGACCGCGGCGCTCATGTCGGCGAACTGCGCGGAGGCATCGCAGCGCGCGCTCGTTCATGTGCTGATTGTAGTAGCGATAGCCGAAGACCAATCCCAAGCCGACGACCACCGCGCCGAGCGATCCAGGGGCCGTACTCCGCGAACAGCTGCTTGACGTGCTTCGAGTTGCTCGTCGTCGGTCAAATAATCTTCTGCCATGAGTGCTCCGCCAATCTCCGTCTTACAGACCCAACAATACGCCCAAGCGTTCACTGATCGCGTCGATCGGGCACTCTTCCTGCGCCCGCTCCCGGCGCAACCCTTGATCGCGACGACGCCGCGGGCGAGCTCATCCTCCCCGAGAACCAGCGCAAACTCGGCGCCGCTCTTGTCGGCCCGCTTGAACTGCGTCTTGAAGCCGCCGCCGCCCAGGTTGATCTGCAGCCGCAAATCCGGCCACGCCTCGCGCAGCCGCTCCGCCAGCTTGAGTCCTTGCCAGCTCGGCGAGCTCCCCGCCAGCACCAGATAAATCTGCGGCCGCTCGCGCAGCCGACGCCGAGCTTGCTTCTCCAGCAGCATGACGATGCGCTCCTGCCCCATCGCCCAGCCGATCCCGGGGTGGCGGCGCCGCCGAGCTGGGCGACCAGGCCGTCGTAGCGGCCGCCGGCGCACACCGTGCTCTGCGCGCCGAGCGCGTCGGTGGTCCACTCGAACACCGTACGCGTGTAGTAATCGAGCCCGCGCACCAGGCGCGGCTCGACATGATACTCGATGCCGGCGCTCCGCAAGGTGCGCGCACAAGCGCTCGAAATGCGCGCTGCGACTCGGCGTCGAGCGCATCGAGCAGCGCGGGCGCCGCCGCGATGAGGCGCTGCATCTCGCGGATTCTTGCTGTCGAGGATGCGCAGCGGGTTGCCGTGCAGGCGCCGCTTGCTGTCCTCATCGAGCGCGGCCTCGTGCGCGCCGAAATAGGCGGTCAGGCGCTCGCGATAGGCCGCGCGCGCCGCCGGGGTGCCGAGCGAATTGACCAGCAGCTTGAGACGCGTCAGCCCCAGCCGGCGCAAAAGCCGCGCCGACAGCAGAATCATCTCCGCATCGATGTCCGGCCCCTCGAATCCGAACGCCTCGGCGTCGATCTGGTGGAACTGGCGGTAGCGCCCCGCCTGCGGCCGCTCGCGCCGGAACATCGGGCCCATGCACCACACCCGCAGCCGCCCCTCGCGCAGCAAGCCGTTCGAGATCACCGCGCGCACGATCCCGGCCGTCGCCTCGGGCCGCAGCGTGATGTGATCCTCGCCTTGGTCGACGAAGCTGAACATCTCCTTCTCGACGATGTCGGTGAAGTCGCCGATCGAGCGCTTGAACAGTTGCGTCTGCTCGATGATGGGCACGCGGAACTCCTCGTAGCCGTAGGCTGCGAACACCTCGCGGGTGATTCGCTCGAGGTGCTGCCACGCCGGCGCCTGCGCGGGCAACACGTCGTGAACGCCGCGCAAGGGCTCGATGATCTTGCTCAAGGAAAGCTCCCGTTTCAGCCGTGCGGCGGTAGGCGCGGCCTGGCAGGCGCGGCGGCGGGCATCGGGTGCGGATCGCGGCGCAGCACGCCATCGGCGCCCGCCTCGAAGCGCGCCACGTCGCCCGACACGAACTGCGGCCCGATGGCGACCGCGCGATCGTTGACTTGGAGCTGCACGCCGCTCGCGAATCCTAGATACACCCGGAAGGGGCGCCATGCCGGAGATCGTCTTGACGCTGTTTGCGCGGCCGTTGCCGGTGAACACGGGCTTGCCCGTGTAGTCATACACGGCCACCCGCGAATCGGCGGAAAAGCTCAAGCGCAGCTGCGCTCGCCCGACGCCGGGCGTGAGCTCCACGGCGGCCGCGGGCGCCGCCGGCGTCGCTGTCGCGGTGGCTACTTGGCCGCTGGCGGTGGCTGCCTCGCCGGCGTCCGGCGCCGCCTCGTTGCTCTGCTCCGGCTGTCTTTCTCCGTCTGCGCCGCCGCTGCGCCCGCCTGCTCGCGCGGCGACGGCCGCGGCGCGACTCCGGCGCGGGGACACTCGCCGCGAGCTGCGCCCGTGCGGCGGCCGATGCCGCACGGGTGGTGTGCCAAGGACGCCACCAGGCGATGCCGCCGGCGACCAGCGCGACGACGGCGATACCGCCGACCGTCGGCCAGATTGACCCTCCCCCGCCGGGTGGGTCGAGACGAATGATGCGGGGTGGGTGGCGGCGGACCCGCAAGCTTGGGCTGCGCCGCGGGCGCCGCGGGCGCCGCCGACACGCCGAGAATGTTCGCGTATTTTCTGAGATGCCCCTTCGCGTACACCGCCGGCCCGATGCGCTCATAATCGCCCGCCTCGAGCGCATCGATCACCCACGCATCGAGATGCATGTCATCGGCCATCTTTTGCGCGCTCATCCCGCGCTTCTCGCGCTCCGTCCTTGAGCCGCTGACCGAGCGCTTGCGCGGCCTCGCTCATCGATCGACGCCGGCGCGCAGCTGCTGGGCCTGCTCGGAATCGGGAAACTCGGTCTGAATGCGCCGGCCGTACACGATCGCGGCCGTGTTGTCGCCGAGCTTGCGTTGGGTCCGAAAACCGAGCCACAGGATTTCGGCGGAAGCCGGATTGACCGCGAGATAGCGCTGCACGTCGTCGAGCGCCTGCTTGTAGTCGCCGCGGCTGAACGCGAGGTTGCCGAGCTGCAGCAGCGCCTCCGGCATGTTCGGCTTGATGGTGAGCGCGCGGTTGAAGTAGCGCTCCGCATCGACCACGTCGCCGGCAGAGCCCAGGCACACCCCGGCGTTGAGCAGCGCCACCTCGGGCGTCCTGTAGACCGGATTCTTTGCGACCTCGATGAACAACTTCTCGCCCTCGGCCGCCTTGCCGGTGCGGCACAGAAATCCGGCGTAGCTGTTCTGGATGTCGGGATCGTTCTTGCCGAGTCGCGCGGCGGCCGAGAAGGCGTGCTTCGCCTTCGGCAGTTCGTTCAAGCGCTCGTAGACCAGACCGGCGGTCTCCTGCACGTTGGGATTGTCGGGTGCCTCGCCGAGCGCCCGCTCGATGCGCTCGCGCGCATGCGCCAGCTTGTTGAGGCGCATGTACTCGAGCGCCATCTTCATGTTCGCGACAGCCGCCTCTTCGGGCACGGGCTTCCTGTGCCGGTCAGGCTGCTGATACGGGGGCGGCGACGAATGACAGGCCGGCAACGTCGCGGCGAGAGCCGCCGTCGCGAGCAGCGCGACGACAAGGCCGATCGGGCGCCCTCGCGTCATCGAGCCCGAGCGCCTCATTGAACCTCCGCCGGGGCGCGCGTTCCGGTCATTTTCGTGCCGAGCCGCACCTGGGTGCGGTCGTTGACCCGCCCGGCAAGTTGTCCGCATGCCGCATCGATGTCATCGCCGCGCGTGCGCCGGATGGTCGCGATCACGCCGTGCTCGTTCAAGATGTCGCGGAACCTGAGCATCGCGGCCGCCGAGGAGCATCGATAGCGCGTTCCCGGGAACGCGATTGAAGGGAATCAAATTGAGCTTCGCCGGACGGCCGCGCAAGCAGCCGCGCGAGCGCCCGCGCGTGCGCGGGCTGGTCGTTGACGCCCTCGAGCATGACGTACTCGAAGGTGACGCTGCGTCCGTTTTGTTTGTCGATGTAGTGCCAGCACGCCTCAGCAGCTCCTCGATCGGGTGCTTGCGGTTGATCGGCACGAGTTCGTTGCGCAACTCGTCGTCGGGCGCGTGCAGCGAGACCGCGAGCGCGACGTTGCACTCCTCGGCGAGCTTGTAGATCTGCGGCACCAGCCCCGAGGTGCTCAAAGTCACGCGGCGGCGCGACAGATCGTAGCCCAGATCGTCCATGAAAATGCGCATCGCCGGCACGACGTTGCGGTAATTGGCGAGCGGCTCGCCCATGCCCATGAACACGATGTTGGTGATGCGCGCGTCCTTCGGGGCGGGTGTCGCGGAGTTCCCGCTGCGCGAGCCAAACCTGGCCGACGATCTCCGCGACGCTCAGGTTGCGGTTGAAGCCCTGCTGCGCGGTCGAACAGAAGGTGCAATCCATCGCGCAGCCGACCTGCGCGGAGATGCACAGCGTGCCGCGGTCGGGCTCGGGGATGTACACCGTCTCGATGCCCTGCACCTCGTCCATGCGCAGCATCCATTTGCGCGTGCCGTCCGCGGACCGCTGCTCGGTCGACGATCTCCGGCACCGCGATCGTCGGCGACCTCGGCGAGCTGCGCGCGGAAATCCTGCGCGAGATCGCGTCATCGCGGCAAAATCCGCGACGCCGCGCCGGTAGATCCACTTCATCAGCTGCCGCGCGCGAAACGGCTTCGCGCCGAAGCGCTCGGCGACGAACGCCTCGAGTTCGCGCGCGCGGCAAGCCGAGAAGATTGACGGGATCGCCGGCCACTTCGCTAATGCCCCCCGATCGTGCCCAGCGCTACGCTAGCGCGTACGCGGGCAGAGCTCAATTTCGCGGAAGAAATAGGCAATTTCCCGGGCGGCGGTATCGGGCGCATCGGAGCCGTGCACCGACGTTCTCATCGATGCTGCTGCGCGAGATCCGCGCGAATCGTGCCCGGGCGCCGCCTTCTTCGGATCGGTCGCCCCCATGACCTCGCGATTCTTCGCGATCGCGCCTTCGCCCTCGAGCACCTGCACCATCACCGGCCCGGAGGTCATGAACTTCACCAAGTCCTTGAAGAACGGCCGCTCGCGGTGGACGGCATAGAAGCCCTCCGCTTCCTGCTGCGACAGATGCATCATGCGCGCCGCGACCACCCTCAAGCCGCCTTCTCGAAGCGAGCGATGATCTCGCCGATCGAGATTGCGGCCGACGCCGTCCGGCTTGACGATGGAAAGAGTGCGCTCGATGGGCATGGATGACCTCGGGTGATTGGCTGATGGCCCGCGAAGGGGCGACAAAGACCGCGAAGTGTACTGGAGCGGGCGCTGTCAGGCAATCGCGCAACGGACCGGAAGTGCCTGTATTACTTGGAAAAACCGCAATTGCAGGGCGGCGCGGCGCGCCGCCGCCGCGCTTAGACGCTGAAGCTCTCCCCGCAGCCGCATTCGCCCTTGGCCTTGGGATTCTGGAACTTGAACGCCTCGTTGAGGCCTTGCTTGACGAAGTCGACCACGGTGCCGTCGATCAGCGGCAAGCTGGCCGGATCGACCACGACCTTGACGCCCCGCTCCTCGAAAACCGCATCGCCGGGATGGATCTCGTCCGCATAGTTCACCACGTAGGCGAAGCCCGAGCAGCCGGTCTTCTTGATGCCGAGCCGCAAGCCCACGCCCGCCCCGCGCTTCGCCAGGTGTGTCCGCACTCGATCCGCCGCAGATTCCGTCAACAATATCGCCATATTGCCCTGTCCTCTCCTCTCCGAGCTCCGGGTGGAGCAGGATATACATAATACGCGCGACGCGCCCCGGCACCGGACCTGAAGCGCACTTTTTTAGCATGAGGACTGCGTAATGTGGGGATGAGCCGCGCGCCTCTCAATCCCCTGGCGGGGGCCCCTCCCGCGCTCGGCGGCGTCGCGCAGCGCCGCGATCCAGGCATCCTCCACCACGAACAGGCGGCCGAGCTTCTCCACAGGCGCCTCGAGGCGCTCGCGCAGGAATGCGACGCTCTGCGGCAATCGAGGCTCGGGCGCGGCCACCCTCGCCTTCCTCGGCCACCAGCGCCGCGGCGGCGATGACGTGCGGGCAGCCGAAGGCGAGAAAGCGCACCTCGAGCACGCGCGGCCCGCCGCCCGTCCGCGCCACCCGCACGTCGAACTGTACCCAGGTGCCCTGCCGAGCGGCTTCCCGCCGCGCCGCGGTAACAGTCCGGGCCCGTAAGCGTACCGCAGGCGCGCCGGATGCTCGAAGTGGCGGCGAGTGAGCTCGTTGTACTTCATGTGCCCGCGATTCGGCGCAGGCGCTCGACGGCGCGGGTCACGACCGTCGCCGCCGCGTCGATGTCGGCCTCGCTCGTGAAGCGCCCGAGACTGAAGCGCAGAGCTGCTCTCCGCCAACCGATCGTCCCGGCCGAGCGCGCGCAGCACATACGAGGGCTCCTGCGTGCGCCGACGTGCAGGCCGACCCGTGGACACCGCGAGGTGCGGCTGCACCGCGGCGAGCAGGCTCTCGCCCTCCACGCCCTCGAACGACACATTGAGCAGGTGCGGCACCGCGCCGCGCGCTCGCCGTTGCGCAGGACGCCGCCGAGCGCGCGAAGCCTCCGCCACAGGCGCTCCCGAGTGCCGCGATGCGCTCGCGCTCGGCGCGAGCGCGGCGCTCGCGAGCTCGAACGCCGCGCCCATGCCGACGGCCTGATGCGTCGCGACCGTGCCGGAGCGCAGCGACCCTTCCTGGCCGCCGCCATAGCAAGATGCGGCGTCAGACTGCAGCGCCGCGCCGCCGCGATACCAGCAGCGCACCCGCCCCTTTCGGGCCGTAGGCTTTGTGCGCGGACACGGACATCAAGTCGATGCCGAGCGCGGCGAAATCGACGCCGCACTTGCCGACGCTCTGCGCCGCATCGACATGCAGCCGCGCCTGCCCCGTCGCGGCGCACAAGCGCCGCGATCGCGGCGATATCCTGGATCACGCCGGTCTCGTTGTTCACGTGCATGAGGGACACCAGCACGGTGTCCGGGCGCAGCGCCGCGGCCACGCGCGCCGGATCGAGCGCTCCCTCGGCATCCGGCGCAAGATAGGTGACGCTCCAGCCGCGCCGCTCGAGCTCCTTGCACGGATCGAGCACCGACTTGTGCTCGGTGCGCGCCGTGACGATGTGCCTTCCGCGCTCCCGGTAGTACTGTGCCGTGCCGAAAATCGCGAGGTTGTTCGCCTCGGTGGCGCCGGAGGTGAACACGACGTCGGCGGCCTGCGCGCCGACCGCCGCCGCCACCTGCGCGCGCGCCGCCTCGACAGCTGCGCTCGCCGCCTCGCCATAGGCGTGGCTCGCCGATCCGGGATTGCCGAACGTGCCTTCGCGCGTCAAGCACTCCGCCATCCGCGCCGCCACCTCGGGCGCGACCGGCGTGGTCGCCGCGTAATCGAGGTACACCAGCGCCGCGCTCATTCGCGCGGACGCCGCGCGGATTGCCCGCGCCGCCCCTGCACCGCGCTCAGGATGCCGCGCAGGATGTTGAGCTCGTTGCGGTCGAGCTGCGCGCGATTGAACAGCCGCCGCAGCCGCTCCATCAGATGCCCGGTGCGGTCCTCGAAATCGATTTCGTTCGAGCACCTGGTGCAGGTGCGAGTAGAAATGCTCGACGTCGGCCGACCGGCGCGAGCGGCTGCTCGAGCTGCACGTGCGAGTTGCGGCTGCTCGCGCGCCATGAACAATCTCGTAGGCGAGCAGCTGCACCGACATGGCGAGATTGAGCGAGCAATACTCGGGATTCGCCGGGATGCGCACCAGCACGTTGCAGTGGTTGAGATCCTCGGTGCCGAGGCCGTAGCGCTCCGAGCCGAACAGCAGCGCCGCGCGATTCTCCGCGCCGAGCCCGACGATGCGCGCGGCGACCTCGCGCGGGCGTGGTGAATTCCCAGTAGTACGAGCGCGGCCGCGAGGTCGTGCCGGCGATGAAGGCGCAGTCTCCGATCGCCTCGACGACGCTGTCCACCACGCGCGCCTTGGCCAGGATGTCGTCGGCACCCGCGGCGAGCGCGTTCGATTCCGGGTGCGGAAACGACCGCGGGCGCACCAGCGTGAGGTCGTCGAGCGCCATGTTCTTCATGGCGCGCGCCACCGAGCCGACGTTGCCGGGATGACTCGGGTCGATGAGCACGATGCGAACCAGGGAGGCCATGCTCTGTTATTCTAGCGCCTATCGTCATGCAACCACTTCTCAACATCGGCATGCGCGCCGCGCGCCGCGCCGGCGATTTCATCGTGCGGAACCTCTCGCGTCTCGACTCGCTCAAGATCGACACCAAGGGCCGCAACGACTTCGTCACGGACATCGACCGCAAGGCCGAGGCGGATATCATTGCGACCATTCGCCGCAGCCATCCCGATCACGCGTTTCTCGCCGAGGAAAGCGGCCGCTCCGGCGACAGCGAGTACGTATGGATCATCGATCCTCTCGACGGCACGACGAATTTCTTGCATGGTTTCCCCACCTTCGCCGTCTCCATCGCGGTCGAGCACCGCGGCCGCCTGCAGCATGCGGTCGTCTACGACCCGAGCCGCCAGGAATTCTTCACCGCCTCGCGCGGCGAGGGAGCGCAGCTCGAAGGCAAGAAAATCCGCGTGAGCAGTCAGCGCTCGCTGGAGGGCGCGCTGATCGGCACCGGCTTCCCCTACCGCATGGCCGCCGAGCACATCGACCATTATCTCGCCATGCTGAAAGCGGTCATGGGCACCGCCGCCGGCGTGCGCCGCCCGGGCGCCGCATCGCTCGATCTCGCCTACGTGGCGGCCGGGCGCATGGACGGGTTCTGGGAGTTCGGCCTGAAGCCCTGGGATACCGCGGCGGGGACGCTGCTCATCACCGAAGCGGGCGGGCGCGTGGGCACGCCGGCCGGCGAGGACTATGTGCTCGGACCGAACATCGTGGCCGGCAACCCGAAGGTGTACGAGGGCCTGCTGGCGGCGCTCGGGCCGCTCACGCCGGCGGCACTGCGCGGCTGAGCGCGGCGCCCGCCGCTCGCACCTAAAGCGTCCTATCCTCGGCGGGCTCGGTGAAGCCGGGACCCGCGGCGGAGTTGCGCTCCTCGGGCGAGCGCAAACGGCTGTGCGAATAGCCGTAGACCGCGTAGATCACGATGCCGACGATGCTCCACAACAGCAGCCGGTACCAAGTCTCCACCGGCAGCGACGCGGCCATCCCTGCGCAGAAAATGACGCCCATGGTCGAGGTGAACCACACGGCCGGCACGCGGAAGGGGCGCGGCAGATCGGGCCGCGTATAGCGCAGCATCAATACCCCCAGGCAGACCACGATGAAAGCGATCAAGGTGCCGATCGAGACCAGCTCGCCGAGCAGGCCGATGGGCAAACAACCGCCGAAAATCGCCGCGAGCAGGCCCGTGATCAAGGTCGACTTGTGCGGTGTCTTGAACTTCGGATGCACGGCGCCGAACATCTTCGGCAACAGGCCGTCATGCGACATGCACAGCCAGATGCGCGCCTGCGGAATGATCATGGTGATGATGACCGAGGTCAGGCCGAAGAGCGCGCCCCACACGACCCAGGTCGTGAGCCACTTGAGCTGCGGGTGGGCCTCGAGCGCCACCGCGACGGGAGCGGCATCGTTGAGCTGCTGGAACGGCACGAGCCCGGTCATGACGCTCGACATGAGAATGTAGAGGATCGTGCAGATGCCGAGACTGCCCAGCATGCCGATGGGCATTCCGCGCTGCGGGTTCTTCGCCTCTTGGGCGACCGTCGAGACGGCATCGAAGCCGATGTAGGCGAAGAAGATGATGGCGGCAGCCTGCAGGATGCCGCTCCAGCCGAAATGCCCGAAAGTTCCCGTGTTCGGCGGAATGAACGGAAACCAATTGGCGGTATTGACGTAGAACGCGCCGAAGGCGATCACCGCGATCACGATGCCCAGCTTGATCGCGACGATGATGGTGTTGACGAACGCCGATTCCTTGATGCCCTTGTAACAGAGCGCGGTGGCGGCGGCGATGATGATAACCGCGGGCAAGTTGAGCACGGCGCTGGTCCGATGCACCGAGAATCCGACATCCCCGGCCGCGAAAGGCGCCGAGCTGAGCCAGTCCGGGATGAAATTGATTCCATAAAGGTCGAGGAGCTTGACGAAATACCGGCTCCAACCGACCGCCACCACCGAGCACGCCATCATGTACTCGAGAATGAGATTCCAGCCGACGAACCAGGCGACGAGCTCGCCGAGCGTCGCGTAGCTGTAGGCATACGCGCTGCCCGCGACCGGCACCATGGAGGCGAACTCGGAGTAGCACAGGCCGGCGAACATGCAGCCGATGCCGGCGATGATGAAGGATAGGACGATGGCGGGACCCGCATGGGTTGCGGCGGCGAGGCCGGTCAGCACGAAAATGCCTGTGCCGATGATGGCGCCGATGCCGAATGCGACGAGCGAGGGAACACCGAGCGCGCGTGCCAGGCGCTTGTCGCGCGCTTCCTCTTGATAGTCCGCGATGGGTTTGGTGGCGAGAATCCCTTTGATATTCATATCGATATCCCGATAACCGGCATGGCTCGCACTCTACACGTTACCCCCGCCGCCGCAAGCGAATGTTGACCCATTCCACAACGGCAGAAAAACCGATCGCAAAATACAAATAGCCCTGCGGAATGTCGATGTGCATCGCCTCGGCAATGAGCGTGAGGCCCACGAGAACCAGAAATACGAGGGCAAGCGCCTTCAAGGTCGGATAGCGGGCGATGAAGCGGCTGACCGCGGATGCGATGCCGATCATCGCGAACACCGACACGACGATGGCCGCGATCATGACCTCGACGCGCCGAGCGAGTCCGATGGCGGTGAACACCGAATCGAGCGAGAAGACGATATCCAGAACGCCTATCTGCACGATGATGAGCCAGAAGCCGCGGGTCGTGCCGGCCGTGCGCCGGGCGTCGCGTCCCTTGAGCATTCCGACGATCTCCTCGCCGCTCTGCAGGACCAGCAAGGCGCCGCCGGCGAACAGCACGAGGTCCCGCACCGAGATCTCGAACCCCGCGAGGGTCAAAAGCGGCCGCCGTAAGCTGGTGATCCACACCACCGACACGAGCAATCCGATACGCGTCAGCATCGCAAAGCCGGAGCCGAGGAAGCGCGCGCTCGCGCGCCGGCGCTGCGGTAACTTATCGACCAGGAGCGATAGCAGCAGAATGTTGTCGATGCCGAGAACGATCTCGAGCCCCGTAAGCGTCAGGAAGGACAGCCACGCCTGCGGATCGAGCAGGAGCGCCATCGCTAGGGCAGACCGTCGACCTCTTCGGGCCGCGTGAGCTTGCGCTCGAGCAGATCATCCGTCCGCAGGCCGAAATCGAGGGCCGCGGCGGCGGAGATGTAGATCGAGGAATAGGTGCCCGCGAGGATGCCGATGACCAGCGCCGCGGAGAATCCGTGCAAGGTCTCACCGCCGAAGATCAGCAGGAACACCACCACCAGCAGGGTCACCAGCTTGGTCATCAAGGTACGCGACAGAGTCTGGTTGATGGACTCGTCGATGACCTGCGAGACCGCAAGCTTGCGGGCATTGCGCGCGCGCTCGCGCACCCGGTCGAACACGATGACGGTGTCGTTGAGCGAGTAGCCGATGACCGCGAGAATGGCCGCGATCGCCGTGAGGTCGAAGGTCATTTGCGACAGCGCGAAAAATCCGATCACGCAGATCGGATCATGCAGCACCGCGAGGATCGCGCCGATGGCGAGCTTGAACGTGAAGCGCGCGAGCACGTAGATCATGATGAACACGAGCGTCAGCACCAGCGCCCATGCGCCGCGCACGAACAACTCCTTGCCGACCTGCGGCCCCACGACCTCGGTGCTTTGCAGCTTGGCCTCGGGGTCGACGGTTTTGAACACTTCGAGAATCTTCGCGCCGATCTGTTCGCCCTTCACGTTCGGATCGGGCGGCAAACGCACCAGGATGTCGCGCGAACTGCCGAAAGCCTGCACTTGCGCGGCGTTGACGCCCGCCTTGGCGAGCGCAGCGCGCAGCTGGTCGATGTTCGGCGACTGCGCGAAGTTCGTCTCGATGTTCACGCCGCCGGTGAAGTCGATGCCCAGATTCAAGCCGCGCACCGCCACCAGGCTGAGCGAGGCGACGATGAGCACCGCCGACAGCCCGTACCACACCTTGCGGGTGCGCATGAACGGGAAGCGCGTGACCTTGTGGAAGAACTCCATGGATTTCAGATCCTCGAAAGGCTCAGATAGACAACCGCTCGACCTTGCGCTTACCGCCGTAGATGAGCTGGACCAGCGTCCTCGACCCCATCAGCGCCGTGAACATCGAGGTGACGATGCCGAGCACCAGCACCACGGCGAAGCCGCGCACCGCACCCGAGCCAAACGCCCACAGCACCCCGCCGGCGATCGCCGCGGTGATATTGGAGTCGAAAATGGCCGAGTACGCCCGGTCGAATCCCGCGGTGATCGCGGCGCGCGGCGATACGCCGTTGCGCTGCTCCTCACGGATGCGTTCGTAGATCAGGATGTTCGCGTCCACCGCCATGCCGACGGTGAGCACCACCGCCGCGATGCCGGGCAGCGTGAGCGCGGCGCCGAAAATGGACAGCAGCGCGGTGAGCAGGATCACATTGAAGAGCAGCACGAGATCCGCGACCACGCCGAACAATTTGTAGTAGATCGCCATGAACAGGAATGCCGCAGCCATGCCGAACACCATGGCGCGCACGCCCTTGGTGATGTTATCTGCGCCGAGACTCGGACCGATGGCGCGCTCCTCGACGGGCGTGAGCGGCGCCGCCAGTCCGCCGGCGCGCAGCAGCAGCGCGAGCTCGCGCCCCTCGATGGGATTCACACCCGTGATCTGGAAGTTGTTGGCGAATACGCCGCGGATGGTCGCGCGGTTGATGACTTCCTCGGTGGTGCGGTCGACCTCGACGCCCTGGGCGTTCTTCTCGCGCGAGCGGTCGATGAAGACCACCGCCATGAGATGGCCGATGTTCTCCTCGGTGTTCTTCAGCATCTTGGCCGCGCCGCGCGCATCGAGGCTCACCGATACCGCGGGGCCGTCCTGCGTGTTGGGCTGGAAGGAGGCGTCGGTGAGTTGATCACCGGTGACCACGACCTCGCGCTTGAGCAGCACCGGCTGCTTGTCGCGCGAGTAGTAGAGCTTCGCACCCAGCGGGACATGCCCGCTGGCGGCGGCCTCGAGCGGGTTGTCGTTCTCGTCGACCATGCGGAACTCGAGGGTCGCGGTCTTGCCGAGAATCTTTTTCACCTCGGCGGAGTTCTGCAGACCCGGCAGCTGGATCGCGATGCGATCGACGCCTTCCCGAGCGACCTGCGGTTCCGAGACCGCGAGCTCCGGGCTGTTCAAGCGGTTGCGCAAAATGACGATGTTCTGCTGGACGGCGGAGTCCTGCCGGTCCTTGATCTCCTGCGGCGTGAGCAGCAGCTCGAGTGCAGGCGCACCGCCGACCGTGGTCTCGGTGAGATGCAGGTTGCGGTTGTCCGCGACGATGGCGGCGTTGCCTTTCGCCTGATTGTCCGCATCCTTGAACAACACGCGCACGCGGTTGCCGGGATAGTCCACCACCACATCCTGATACGGCACGTGCGCGTTGCGGAGCGATGCGCGAAAGTCCTGCTCGCGGTGATCGAGCAGCTGCTTGACGGCGCCCGCGACATCGACCTGATAAACCAGATACACGCCGCCGCGCAGATCGAGTCCGAGCTTCAAAGGGCTCAAGCCGATGCTGCGCATCCAGTCCGGCACGCGCGAGGCTTGCGTGAGGGCCACGGTGAACTCGCTGTGGCGCGCCTCGGTGATGACGTCGCGCGCCTTCAGCTGATCCTGCTTGCTCGCGAAGCGCAGCGTGAGGCGACCCTGATCGAGGAATACGCCGGTCGGCTTCACGTCTTTCGATTGCAGCAGCTGCACGACCGAATCGCGGTCGCTCGCCTGCACGGCGGCGCGGTCACGCACCAGCTGCAGCGCGCTTTCCTCGCCGAATACGTTGGGCAACGCGAGCAAGATGGCGAGCGCGATCACGACCGCGACCAGCACCATCTTCCAGCGGGGATAGGAAATCATGCGCTCTTGACCGTCCCCTTGGGCAGCAGCTGTCCCACTTGATGCTTCTGCAGTTTGATGTTCACGCCGTTGGCGATCTCCAGGGTCAGGAACTGCTCGCCGACCGCGGTGACCTTGCCGAGAATTCCGCCGGTAGTGGCGATCTCATCGCCCTGCGCGATCTTCGAGAGCATCTCGCGCTGTTCCTTGGCTTTCTTGTTCTGTGGCCGGATGAGCAGGAAATAGAACACCACGAGCAGCACCAAGGGCAGCATCAGTGCGCTCATGATGCCTTGACCGCCGCCGACGCCTGCCGCCTGGGCATGGGCGGTGTTGATGAAGAAGTCCATAGCGTTACCCCCGTCTGCGCGGCGCATGCCGCAACGCAAAGCCGGGCAGTATACAGGAGCAGCCCGGAATCGGCTGGGGAGGCGGGGCCTTCACGGCGGGTCTTCGGCGCGCCCTTCTTCCGCCTGCAGCGGGGGCACGGCGCCTTCACGCTGCAAGGCATAGAACTCGGCGGCATAAGCCGAGAGGCGCCGCTCCTCGACGGCGGCGCGAATCTCGCTCATCAGCCGCAGATAGAAATGCAGGTTGTGGACCGTGTTCAGGTGTGACCCCAAGATCTCGCCGCACTTGTCGAGATGGCGCAGGTAGCTGCGGCTGTAATGCGCGCAGGTGTAACAGCCGCATCCCTCCTCGATGGGCCGGGTGTCTTTCTGATGCACCGCGTTACGGATGTTCAACACACCCCGGCGGGTGAACAGGTGGCCGTTGCGGGCGTGCCGCGTCGGCATCACGCAATCGAACATATCGACCCCACGCACGACCGCCTCCAGTATGTCCTGCGGCCGGCCGACCCCCATGAGGTACCGCGGTTTGTGGGCGGGCATCTGCGGCGTGAGTCCCTCGAGCACCGCGAGCCGTTCCGCCTCGCTCTCGCCGACGGCGAGCCCGCCGATCGCGAGGCCTGCGAACCCGATCTCTTCGAGCGCCGCGAGCGAGGCGGTGCGCAGCGGCGCGTGTATACCGCCCTGGACGATCCCGAATAACGTGCCGGGCGGCTCGGTTGCGTAGTAAGCACGCGCGCCGCGCAGCGCCCAGCGCATGGACAGCTCCATCGAGGCCCGCGCCTCGCTTTCGCTCGCCGGATATGCGGTGCACTCATCGAAGCACATCGCGATGTCCGAGCGCAGGGTGCGTTGGATACGCATCGATTCTTCCGGCGAGAGAAACACGGGCGCCCCGTCGATGGGCGAGCGGAAGCTCACGCCCTCCTCGCTCATGCGGCGCATGTCTTTCAAACTCCAAACCTGAAAGCCCCCCGAGTCGGTAAGAATCGGCCGCTCCCAGTGCATGAAGTCATGCAGCCCGCCGTGCGCCTCGATGACCTCGAGGCCGGGCCGCAGATACAGGTGAAAGGTGTTGCCGAGCACGATCTGCGCGCCCGCCCCGACGAGCTGCTCCGGCGTCATCGCCTTGACCGTCCCATAGGTGCCCACGGGCATGAACGCCGGGGTCTCGACCGTGCCGCGGGCGAACTCGAGACGGCCGCGGCGCGCGGCGCCGTCAGCGGCGAGGAGGGTGAATTTCATGCGAGGGCGCCCGTCGCCGGCGTCGCAAACATGGCATCCCCGTAGCTGAAAAAGCGGTAACGCGCCGCCACCGCGTGCGCATAGGCCCGCTTGAGCGCGGCGGTGCCCACGAAGGCCGCGCACAGCATGAGGAGCGTCGACTCGGGCAAATGAAAATTCGTGACCAGGGCATCGATGGCGCGGAACCGATATCCCGGACGGATGAACAGGCGCGTCGCCCCTCGGTAAGGCGCGAGCTCACGCACGCGTCCCGTGCCGCCGGCGGCGGCAGCGGCCGTCTCGAGACTGCGCACGACGGTCGTGCCGACCGCGATCACGCGCCCCCCCGCTGCACGCGCGGCATTGATCGCGGCGCAGGCGCCGGCGCCCACCTCCAGGTACTCCCGGTGCATCTCATGCGCATCGATGTCCTCGGCGCGCACCGGCTGGAAGGTACCGGCACCCACATGCAGCGTGACGAAAGCGCGGCGCACGCCGCCGGCCTCGAGCTCGGCCATGAGACCCTCATCGAAGTGCAGCCCCGCCGTGGGCGCCGCGACGGCGCCGGGGATGCGGGCGTAGACCGTCTGATATTGGTCGCGATCGGCGGCGTCGGGCGAGCGGACGATGTAGGGCGGCAGCGGCACTTCGCCGTGCGCCTCGAAGAACGCGAGCACGCCGCTCGAGAACTTGAGGCGAAACAGATCGCCCTCCCGCTCGAGCATGCGCGCGCTGTGCCCGCCGGGCAGTGTCACCGTCGCTCCGGGCCTGAGGCCCTTGCTCGTGCGCGCCTGCACGAGCGCCGTGTCGGCACCCTCGGCCCGCTCCAGCAGCAGCTCGACTTTCCCCCCGGTATCCTTCGTGCCGTGCACGCGCGCAGGCACAACGCGCGTGTCGTTGAATACGAGCACATCTCCGGCGCGCAACAGCCGCGGCAATTCCCGGAAGTTACGATCCGCGAGCACCCCGCTCTCGCCGTCGAGCACCAGCAGGCGGCTCGCAGAACGCGGCGTCACGGGGCGTTGCGCAATGAGCTCCGCGGGGAGCTCGAAGTGAAAGTCCGTGCGCTGCATCCTGTTCCAATACTACCAAGGGAGGCGATCGCATATACTGCGTTGCCTGGCATGCCCGGATGGCGGAACTGGTAGACGCGCCGGACTCAAAATCCGGTGGTGGTGACACCGTGTGGGTTCGATTCCCTCTCCGGGCACACCAGACCCCCGCACCCGATTGGGGGCGATTGGGCCGGGCAAAGGCCTCTTCTAACTCATGGACGCCATTTGAATTTCTGCAGCCACTGCGGCTCGGCCGTAGTATCGAAAATACCCGATGGGGATCATCTGCCGCGGTTCGTGTGCACGAGCTGCAGCATGATCCACTACAAGAATCCGCTGCTGGTGCTCGGTTGCGTCCCGGAATGGGAAGGCAAGATCCTGCTCTGCCGCCGTGCCATCGAGCCGCGCCTCGGCTTCTGGACGGTGCCGGCGGGGTTCATGGAGAACGGCGAGACCATGCAAGACGCAGCGGCGCGCGAGTGCTACGAGGAGGCCCTGGCGCGAGTCGAGATCGGCTCCCTGCTCGCCGTCGTCAGCGTGACCCATGCCGGCCAGGTCCATGTGATGTTCCGGGCCAAACTCATCGCACCGCAGTTCGCGCCCGGAACGGAGAGTCTGGAGGTGGGCCTGTATGAGGAGGCCGACATTCCTTGGAAGCAACTGGCCTTTCCGAGCGGCGAATTCACGCTGCGCCGCTATTTTGCCGACCGCAGCGCCGGCCGCGAGGACCATCATTTCACCGAGCTGACGCGGCCGCTCAAGGGCTGACGGCCCGGAGCAAACGTGGATGGCGCGCTCCGCTATGGCAGAATAGCGCTCTCATCGAGCCGGCCCGCGCGCCGGTACATTCGACAAACTTGGGTCAATCAGAAGGGTAAGTCATGGCGTTCGTGGTCACGGAAAGCTGCATCAAGTGCAAATACATGGACTGCGTGGAAGTTTGTCCGGTGGACTGCTTTCACGAGGGTCCGAATTTCCTGGTGATCGACCCGGACGAATGCATCGACTGCACGCTGTGCGAGCCCGAATGCCCGGTGGAGGCGATCTATTCCGAGGAAGAGATTCCCGCCGGCCAGGAAAACTTCAAGCAGCTCAACGCCGAGCTCGCAAAGAAGTGGCCCGTGATCAGCGAGATGAAAGAGGCGCCCGCAGATGCGAAGCAGTGGGAAGGCGTCAAAGACAAGCTGAAGCTCCTCGAGCGCTAACGCTGCGCCACTTGCAGCTGCTTGATCGCCTGCAATAGATCGCGCGGCGGCATATAGCCGTTGATGAAGTCGCCGCTTTCCGTGACGATCGCAGGCGTGCCGTGCAGCCCGAGACTCTGACCGAGCGCGTATTCGCGAGCGACCGGCGTCGGTCCACAGGTCTTGTTCATGTCGAGCTGCGCCCCGGCCTTGGCGCGCGTGAGCGCGTCATTGCGGTCGGCCGAGCACCAGACGACCTCGGCTTTGCGCCAGCTCTCGGTATTCGGCCCGGTGCGCGGATAGAAGAGGTAGCGCACGCGTATGCCAAGCTTGTTGAGCTCGGTCATGTCGCTGTGGAGCTTGCGGCAATATTGACAATCGACGTCGGTGAATACGGTGATGGTGTACAAGGGATTCTTCGGCGAGAAGATCAGCATCTGCGTTTCGGGCAGCGCGTTGATCAGGGCCACGCGCGCGCGCGCGCGCAGCACCTCGGTGAGATTCGCACGGGTTGCCATGTCGTAGACATTGCCGTCGAGGTAGTACTTGCCGTCGGCGGTGAGATAGCTCACCTCGGCTCCCTGCACGAACTGGTAGACACCCGGGATGGGAGAGGGGACCAGATCATCGACCTTGGTGCCGGCGGGCAGCAGCTTCACGAGCGCCGCGCGCGGATCGGCGGCCGCCTGCGGGTCATGGGTTTCCGCGGGAGTTTGCGCCCTTGCGTGGCCGAGAACCCCGGCCAGCACCAAGACCACCATCACACACACGCTTCTCAACATCGAACACTCCGGCGAAAGACGCGAAACCGTTGGACTGCGCGCCCAGCCGCGGGTTCACCCGCTCACGGATCAACCGCGCGGATGATGCTGTGCGTGCAGATCTTTGAGGCGCTCGCGCGCGACGTGCGTGTAGATCTGCGTCGTCGACAGATCGCTGTGCCCGAGGAGCATTTGCACGACACGCAGGTCGGCTCCGTGGTTCAACAGGTGGGTCGCAAAGGCATGCCGCAAGGTGTGCGGCGAAAGCTCTTTCTCGACTCCGGCTTTCTTGGAATAGCGCTTGATGATGTGCCAGAACGCCTGGCGAGTCATCCGGTCACCGCGGCGGGTCGGAAACAGATAGTCGGTCTGACGCTCGAGCAGGATCTCCACGCGCGGGCCTTGCATGAACTGCTGCAGCCACTTCACGGCTTCGTCGCCCAACGGAATCAGCCGCTCGCGGTTGCCTTTGCCGACCACGCGCATCACACCCTGATTCAAATTCACTTGATTGTGCTTGAGGCTGACGAGCTCCGAGACGCGCAGCCCCGTGGCATACAGCACTTCGAGCATGGTGCGGTCGCGATGGCCGAGCGGATCGGTGACCAGCGGGGCCTCGAGGAGTGCATCGACTTCCGCCTCGGTCAGGGACTTCGGCAGCGATCGCCCGATTTTGGGCATCGCGATCTGCGCCGTCGGGTCGACCGTGATCAGGCCTTCGCGCACCATGAAGCGAAAGAAGCGGCGAAAGCTCGACAACTGTCGCGCCGTCGAGCGCGGCCGCGATCCGCCCTCGACGCGCGCAGCGATGAATCCGAGGAGTTCGATGCGAGTGGCCTTGAGCAAGGCGGTGTCGCGTTCGTCGAGCCAGCGCGCGAGCGCCGTGAGATCGGCGCGATAGGCGGCCAGCGTATTGGCGGACAAGCCCCGCTCCATCCACACCGCGTCCAGAAAGCGCTGCAAAGCGGGATCGGGCGCCTCGCGGGGCGGTGCTCCTGCCCCCGAGCTGCGTGTATAAACCGACCGTTTAAGAGCCGTCGCCATAATGTCCCGCGTCGAAGTCGCACGAAATGGTGCTTGTACTCGCTACTTCAGTATGCGAGCGGCAGTTGCAGGGGGGCGTGATCGGTCTCACAGTACCTTGCAAGTATTGACATAAGGAGAACCAGATCACAGAGACGCCATTTCGGACGCTCGCGGCGCGCATACGCGCGAGCGCGTTCACCGCTTATTCTCTCGTGCTTTTCGCGATCCTCGCTTTGATCGCTCTCACGATTAACTTGTTCCTGCCCACGCTGCGCGCGCGCCGGCGGGTGGCCGGGACCCTCTCCCGCGTGTTCTTCCGTTTCGCGGGCATCCCGTTGCGGATCGAAGGCATCGAGCAGCTGCCGCAGACCCCTTGTGTGGTCGTTGCCAATCACGCGAGCTACATCGACGGTATCGTGGCCGCCGCGGCGCTGCCCCCGGCCTTTGCCTTCGTGATCAAGAAAGAGATGGTGCGGGTGCCGCTGGCGAGCTTGTTGCTGCGCGGGCTCGGCTCGGCATTCGTGGAACGCTTCGACCGTCACCAGGGCGGCGCGGATACGCGGCGCGTCTGGAAGCTCGCCGCCGGCGGCCAGTCCCTCGTGTTTTTTCCGGAAGGCACCTTCGATACGCAGCGCCAGGTGGGTCGTTTCCTCGGCGGCGCGTTCGCGACCGCCAAGCGGTCGAATATGCCGGTCGTGGCGGCGGCGATTCACGGCAGCCGCGAGGTGCTGCCGTCCGGCGGCATTTGGGTGTACCGCCGTCCGTTGCGCTTCCAGGTCCTCGCGGTGCTCGATGCCGAGGACGCCCGTGAACGCAGCCGACGGCTGATCGCAGAGGCGGTGGGCGAGCCGCTGGCACCTTAGAATTGCGCCGCTGCGGGCACGGCAGCGTGCGCGCACGTTGATTCCCGGCCCTCCGGCTATACTTAGGGCTTATCGCGTCAAATTTGGGGAACCCGTATGAGCTCTGATCCTGTCGTCATTCTGTCCGCACGCCGCACCCCCGTGGGCGCCTTTCTAGGGGCCCTGGCCGGCCTGACCGGGCCGCAACTCGGCGCGGCCGCCCTCAAGGCGGCGCTCGCAGACTCCAAGATTCCAGCCGGCGAGATCGACGAGGTGATCATGGGGTGCGTCTTGTCCGCAGGGCTCGGGCAAGCGCCCGCCCGCCAGGCGGCTTTGGGCGCGGGTATTCCCTTGGGCACACCGGCCACCACCGTCAACAAGATGTGCGGCTCGGCCATGCGCAGCGTCATGCTGGCGTGCGATCAGATTCTAGCCGGCTCGGCGCGCGTGATCGCGGCCGGCGGCTTCGAGTCCATGAGCAACGCGCCGTATCTCTTGCCCAAGGCACGCTCGGGCTATCGCATGGGGCACCAGGAAGTGCTCGACCATATGATTTACGACGGCCTGCAGAGTCCCTGGGATGGCAAGCTCATGGGCGGCTTCGCGGAGGCGACCTCCGCCCGCTACGAGTTCACACGCGGCGCGCAGGATGACTACGCCCGCGAATCGGCGGCGCGCGCGCAGGCCGCCGTGGCGAGCGGCACTTTTGCGAACGAGATCACCGCGGTCACGGTCAAGACCCGCAAGGGCGAGACCGTGGTGGACAAGGACGAGACTCCCGGCACCATCGATGTGGCCAAGATTGCCGGTCTAAAGCCCGCGTTTTCCAAAGACGGCACGGTGACGGCCGCGAGCTCGGCGAGCATTTCGGACGGCGCGGCGGCCGTGATACTGACGCGCGAATCGATCGCCCGGGAGCGCGGCCTTAAGCCGTTGGCGCGCGTCCTCAAGTACACGAGCTTCGCGCGCGAGCCCGAATGGTTCACGCTCGCGCCCGTGGGCGCGATTCAGAAATTGCTGAAGCAGCTCGACTGGCAGCCCTCGGACGTCGATCTGTACGAGATCAACGAGGCGTTTGCGGTGGTCACTATGGCGGCCATGAAGGATTTGAAGCTCGAACATGCCAAGGTCAACCTGCACGGCGGTGCCTGCGCCCTCGGCCATCCGATCGGCGCCACGGGATCGCGCATCTTGACAACCCTGATTCACGCGCTGCGCGCCCAGGGCAAGAAGCGCGGCATTGCGAGCCTGTGCATCGGCGGCGGCGAGGCGACGGCCATCGCCGTCGAGGTGATGTGAGCGCACGCTAAAGGCTCGACGGCCGCGCGCAAGCTGGGGTGGGCGTCCCTGCCCTGACCATGCCCAATCCATTGGCCGTCCTTGGTTCGCAGCGTCCTTGGCTTCAACCATGGTGTTCCCCACTTAATAACAGCGACGTTGGTACGGAAATCCCCTCATCGTCTGTCCACCAGACGGATAGGACAGCACCGAACGCCGCTGTCGCCCTCTGCTTTGGCCTGCAAGGGGCTGTTTATGGTCTACTACGGCGCCATTTTTGAGCGCGGCCGCGAAGAGCCGGTAAGCACAAGGACATTAGATGACCGATAACGCACGTGACGTCATGGAATACGAGGTGGCGATCGTCGGCGCAGGCCCGGCGGGCCTCGCATGCGCCATTCGCCTGAAGCAGCTAAAGCCCGACTTGAGCATCTGTGTTCTGGAGAAGGCCGCGAGTCTCGGTGCGCATTCCCTGTCCGGTGCGGTCATGGAGCCCGGCCCGCTCGATGAGCTCTTGCCGAGCTGGCGCGATCACGCACCCGCCGTCTGCGTGCCGGCGGTGCGCGACGAGTTCCTGTTCATGACCCGCCGCAAGCGCTATCGCTTGCCCACCCCGCCGCAGATGGCCAATCACGGTAATTTCATCCTCTCGCTGGGACAGCTCATCCCGGTTCTGGGCGCGGAGGCGGAAAAGCTCGGGGTCGATGTGTTCCCGGGTTTCGCGGCAGCCGAGGCGCTGTTCGACGAGTCCGGTGCCGTCAAAGGAGTCCGCATCGGCGACATGGGCATCGAGAAAAATGGCGAGCCCGGCCCGAACTTCGCGCTCGGTCCCGAGATCCACGCAAAAATCACCATGTTCTGCGAAGGCTGCCGCGGCAGCACCTCGAAGCAGCTCATTCGCCGTTTCAAGCTCGATGCGGGCAAGTCGCCGCAGACCTATGGCCTGGGTTTCAAGGAGCTGTGGCAACTGCCGCCGAACCGCGTGCAGCCGGGGCTCATCCAGCATACGCTCGGCTGGCCGCTCGACAACCACACCTACGGCGGCAGCTTCCTGTACCACCTGAACAATGATCGGGTGTACGTGGGCTTCGTCGTCGGCCTCGACTACGAGGATCCGCGTTTCAAGCCCTTCGAGGCATTCCAGCAGTACAAGAATCACCCGGACGTGAAGGCGCTGCTCAAAGGCGGCGAAATTATCGCTGCCGGGGCGCGTACCGTGATCGAGGGCGGCTATCAATCCATGCCGACGCTCGAGATGCCGGGCGCACTCCTGGTCGGCGATGCGGGCGGCACACTCAATACGCCGAAGATCAAAGGGATTCACCAGGCGATCCGCTCCGGCATGACGGCGGCAGCGCACTATATCGAGACCGGCACGAGCGCAGGCTTCGATAAACGTTGGCGCGAGTCGGCGGGCGGGCGCGAGCTCCACAAAGTGCGCAACATTCGTCCGGGGTTCAAGCATGGCTTGTGGCTCGGCCTTGCCAATGCCGCGCTCGAGACCTACACCTTCGGCAAGCTCCCGTGGACGCTCGCCAATCACGCCGACGACAAGGCCCTGAAGCGCCTCGACGAGTATGTCTCGCCCGATCGGCATTGGGGCGAACGCGAACTGCCGCCGCGCGACCGGGTGGCATTCGTATTCTTCGCCTCGACGACGCACGACGAGAACCAGCCCGCCCACCTCAAGGTCGCCGACTTCAATCTCTGCGCAACGCGCTGCGTCACGGAGTTCGGCAATCCCTGCCAGAACTTCTGTCCCGCCAACGTCTACGAAATGATCGATGACGGCAAAGGCGGCAAGCGCCTGCAGATCAACGCCTCGAACTGCGTCCATTGCAAGTCCTGCGACATCAAAGAACCCTACACGGATCAGATTACCTGGGTGACGCCCGAGGGCGGATCGGGTCCGAACTATCAGAGCCTGTAAGGGCGTTCGGCGAGCGAGGCGGCGATGAGCGTGAGCGAGCGCCTCGAGGCAGCCGTGGCCGAGCACCGCTTGGAATTCGACGTGGGCCAGGCGCGCGCCGCCGCGCGACTCGATGCGCTCGCCGCCGCCCTGCGCGTGCCGGACGGCGGCGTTCTGCAAGCGCTGCGCTCGCGCATCTCCTGGTTTCCGCAAGGCGCCGAGCGCGCGGCGCCGCGCGGTGTGTATCTGTGGGGCGGCGTCGGCCGCGGCAAGACGCTGCTGATGGACGCCTTTCACGCCTCGCTCGGAACGGTGCGCAGCGAGCGCGAGCACTTCTATCGCTTCATGCGAGGCATCCACGCCGATCTCGCGCGCATCAAGGGACGCACCGATCCGCTGGATCTCGCGGCCGCGCACATCGCAGGCCGTGCCCGCGTTTTGTGCCTCGATGAGTTCTTCGTCGCCGACATCGCCGATGCGATGATTCTCGGAGGACTCCTGCAGGGGCTGTTCCGCCGCGGTGTCGTGCTCGTCGCCACCTCGAACACGGCGCCCAACGATCTTTACAAGGACGGACTGCAACGCCAGCGCTTCCTGCCCGCCATCGAGCTGCTCGAGGCGCACGTCGAGGTCCTCGAGCTCGAGGCCGGCATCGACTACCGGCTGCGCCAGCTCGAGCGTGCCCCGACGTATCTCGATTCGCGTGCGCCCGACACCGCTGCCGCACTCGAGCAGCGTTTCGCCGCGCTCGCGGGCGGCGCGGTCGCGCGCGATGTCACGCTGCAGATCGAGTCACGGCCGCTGCGCGCCCGCGCCGTCGGTGCGGACATCGCATGGTTCGATTTTTGCGAGCTCTGTGAAGGCCCGCGCAGTCAGAACGACTACATCGAGCTCGCGCGCCTGTACGGGACTTTGTTCATCGACGGCGTGCCGCAATTCACGCCGGCGGATGAGGACGCGGCGCGGCGCTTCATCATGCTCATCGACGAGCTCTACGATCGCGGCGTCAAGATCGTGGTATCGGCCGCCGCCGCGCCGACGCAACTGTATCGCGGCGACCGTCTGCAATTCGAATTCGCGCGCGCGGCCAGCCGATTGATTGAAATGCAAACGCAACACTATCTCGCCGGCAGCCATCGTGCTTGACGAGCGGGGCCCCGCGGCATTTGCAGCACGGGCGCGCCGGCCCTGGCATAATCGCGCATGCCGACGGGGGCCCCAATTCTCTCGACCACATCGTGAAGGACGCGGCTGCGCGTCGCGCGCGTCATAGCGCAATCCGGCGCACGGGGGCTCACGAGGACTGATTTTCGAAGGTACCAACATGTATCAAGCGAGCACAGAGCAATACCGCAGGACCGTCGCTGCCGTCGTCACCGCCGCGCGCCAGCGCAAATCCGGGCGCGGCATGGACACCAAGCGCTTTCTGGAAGCGTACTACGCCAACGTCGATGCGAACGACATGGCGGCGCGCGCTCCCGCGATGCTCGCAGGGGCCGCTCTGTCGCACCTGAAGTTCGCGCAACGCCGCCGCGGCCGCGCACTGGTGCGGGTGTTCAACCCTACGCTCAAGGAGCACGGTTACACCTCGCCGCACACCGTCATCGAGATGGTGAACGACGACATGCCGTTCCTGGTCGATTCGATCGGCCTCGCGGTCTCGCAGCGGTCCTTGACCATCCATTTTCTGGCGCACCCGATTTTCTCGGTGGCACGCGACGCCGCAGGGGTGCTGCGCAGCATCGAGGTACGCAGTCCCGAGACCGACCGGCAGAGGCGGCTCGAGTCGTTTCAGCATGTCGAGATCGACCGCATCGTCGACTTAGGCCTGCTCGCCTCGTTGTGCGCCGAGATCGAGCGCGGCATGCGCGACGTGCGCGTGGCATTCGCCGATTGGGCGAAAATGCGCGCGGCGGCGCGGCGCACCGCCGACGACTTCAACGTCCTGCACGCGCGCCTCGATGCGCGCGACGTGAGCGAGGCTCAGGCGCTGCTCGGCTGGATGGAGGATCGCCACTTCACGTTCCTCGGGTTCAAGGAATACCGGCTGCGCACCCGTCGAGGTGCCGGATACGCTCGAATCGGTCGAGGAAACCGGGCTTGGCATCCTGCGCACCGGCCATAAGCGCCCGCCCAGCATCACCAAAACGCTCGCGAGCGACATCCGCCGCCAGAGCCGCTCGCGCGACTTGGTGCTGGTCACGAAGGCGAACCTGCAATCCTCGGTGCACCGCGCGGGCTACCTCGATTACGTCGGCGTGAAGCACTTCGACCCCAAGGGACGGCTGATCGGCGAGCGGCGGTTTCTGGGCCTGTGGACTTCCTCGGCGTACAACTCGACGCCGCGCGAGATACCGCTCGTCCGCCACAAAGTGAGTCAGGTGGTGCAGCATTTTGCGCTCGCGCCGGACAGCCACGACGGCAAGGCGCTGCAGCACATCCTCGAATCGTTTCCGCGCGATGAGCTGTTCCAGGCGAGCGTGCCCGATCTGATCCGGCTGGTGACGGGCATCTTCGGCCTGCAGGAGCGCCCGCGCGTGCGCCTGTTGCTGCGGCGGGATCCGTTCCGGCGCTTCTATTCCTGCCTGGTGTTCGTGCCGCGCGAGAAGTACAACACGCAGGTGCGCCAGCGTATCGAGCGCGTCATCGGCGACGCGTTGCCGGCGAGCAGCATGGAATCGCAGGTGCAGATCGCCGAATCGAACCTCGCACGCATTCACATCGTGGCGCGCACCGCAGCCGAGCGAAGCGGCGCGCATCGACGGCGATGCGCTCGAGCGGCAGGTCGCTCTCGCGGTGCGCTCCTGGGCGGATGACTTCAAGGCGGCGCTGCTCGCGCGCTTCGACGAGGCCACGCGCTGCAGCCTGTTCGACGCCTACGCGCCCGCGTTTCCCGCCGCCTACACCGAGGACTTCGCGGGCGAGGCGGCGGCGCGCGACGCGACGTTCCTCGAGGCGGCGGCGAACGAGCCGGAGCGCCTGCACCTTGACATCTATCGCCCGGATGCGCGGCAGAAGCAGAAATTCTTCCTCAAGATTTTCCGCGTCCACGAGGATGCCATTCCGCTTTCCGACCTTCTGCCCATGCTCGAGAACATGGGGCTGAAGGTTATCGCCGAGCGGCCTTACGGGACTCGAGTTCGCACGCGGCGGCCGCGGCTTGGATTCAGGATCTCGAGCTGGTCATTCAAGGCAACGTGCTCTCGAAGTTCGATGAGCTTGCCGCCGAGATCAAGAGCGCATTCACCGCGGTGTGGACCGGCCGCATGGACAGCGACAGCTTCAATCAACTGACGCTGAGCGCCGGCATTCCGTGGCGCATCGTCGTGGTGCTGCGCGCCTATTGCCGCTACTTGCTGCAGACCGGCCTGCCCTTCAGCCAGGGCTATATCGCGCAGGTGCTGGTCAACAATCCCGGCGATCGCGCGCGACCTCGCGGACCTGTTCATCGCGCGCTTCGATCCCGCGCTCGCCGCGACGGCGCGCAAGAGCGCCCTCGCGCGGCTGGAGCAGCGAGATCCGCGCCCAGCTCGAGGAAGTCACGCGGTCCGGACGAGGACCGGATCCTGCGCGCCCTGTGGAATGCGCTCTCGGCGACCGTGCGCACCAACGCCTATCAGCTCTGCGGCGACGGGCACTTCAAGGACTATCTGTCGTTCAAGCTCGAGAGCCAGAAACTGCGCGAGCTGCCGCTGCCGAAGCCGATGTTCGAGGTGTTCGTGTTCTCCACCCGCATGGAGGGCGTGCATCTGCGCATGGGCTTCGTGGCGCGCGGCGGCATTCGCTGGTCCGACCGGCGCGAGGATTTCCGCACCGAGGTGCTCGGCCTGATGAAGGCGCAGCAGGTCAAGAACACGGTGATCGTGCCGGTCGGCGCCAAGGGCGGATTCGTCGTGCGGCGCCCGCTGCTCGGCGGATCGCGAGGCGCAGCTCGCCGAGGTGGTCGCCTGCTACCAGACTCTGATCCGCGGCTTGCTCGATCTCACCGACAATATCGTCGAGGACAAGATCATCGCCCCGCCGCAGGTCGTGCGTCACGACGGCGATGACGCCTACCTCGTGGTGGCGGCGGACAAAGGCACCGCCACTTTCTCCGACATCGCCAACGCGATCTCCGAGGAATACGGATTCTGGCTCGGCGATGCGTTCGCGTCCGGCGGCTCGGCCGGGTACGACCACAAGAAAATGGCCATCACCGCGCGCGGCGCCTGGGAATGCGTGAAGCGCCATTTCCGCGAAATCGGCACGGACATCCAAAGCGCACCGTTCTCGGTGGCCGGCATCGGCGACATGGCGGGCGATGTGTTCGGCAACGGCATGCTGCAGTCGCCGCACATCCGGCTGCTCGCCGCCTTCAATCATCAGCACATTTTCCTCGACCCGGATCCGGACGCGGCGCGCTCGTTCAAGGAGCGCCTGCGCCTGTTCCGCCTGCCGCGCTCGTCCTGGGAGGATTACTCGAAGGCGGCGATATCGAAGGGCGGCGGCGTGTACTCGCGCGCCGCGAAGAGCCTGACGCTGTCGCGCGAGGCGCAGGCGCTGCTCGAGCTGCCCGCGCAGGCCACGCCCAACGAGGTCGTGAAAGCGATATTGAAAGCGCACGTCGACCTGTTGTGGAACGGCGGCATCGGAACGTACGTCAAGGCTCGCGCAGCGAGAGCAATGCCGACGTGGGCGACCGCAGCAACGACGCGGTGCGCATCGACGGCGCGGAGCTCAACTGCAAGGTCATCGGCGAGGGCGGCAATCTCGGCTTCTCGCAGCTCGGCCGCATCGAGTTCGCGCTGCGCGGCGGGCGGCTGAACACCGACTTCATCGACAACTCGGCCGGCGTCAACTCCTCGGACGTGGAAGTGAACTTGAAGATCCTGCTGAACGGCGCGATGCGCGCGGGCGAAATCACACGCGCGGCGCGCGACCGGCTGCTCGTGCAGATGACCGACGAGGTGGCCGCGCTCGTTCTGCGCAACAACTATCTGCAGGGTCAAGCCATCAGCACCGGCGAATTTCACTCCAAGGAGCGCTTGTCCGAGAACGCCTCGGTGATCCGCGCCCTGGAGCGCTCCGGCGATCTCAATCGCGCGCTCGAGTTCCTGCCCTCGGAGGAGGAGATCGCCGAGCGCCGCAAGGCCGGCGAGGGCTTGACGCGGCCGGAACTCGCCATCGTCTTGGCCTATGGCAAGATCTGGCTCTACAAGGCGCTCATCAACTCGAACGTGCCGGAGGATCCGTACCTCTCCTCGGAGCTCAACCGCTACTTCCCCGAGCCGGTGCAGCGGCGCTTTGCCGCGCGGCTGAAGCGCCACCGTCTGCGCCGCGAGATCATCGCCACCGCGATCACCAACAGCTTGATCAACCGCATGGGGCCGGTGTTCCCGGTGCGTGCCCAGGAAGACACCGGCGCCGCGCCCGCCGCCATCGCGCGCGCCTATACCATCGCGCGCGAAATATTCGCGGCGCGCGGCATCTGGGCGCAGATCGAGGCCCTCGATAATCAAATACCCGCGGTCATCCAGTACACGGCGATGTATCAGACGACGCGCCTGCTGCGCCATGCCAGCTACTGGCTGCTCGAGAACTTGCACGATACCCACGACATCGAGCGCGCGGTGCGCCGCTACGGCTCGCCGGTGAGCGAGCTGTGCGCGAGTTGCACGGCGTGCTCTCGCCCACGGCGCGCGCGGCCATGAGCGAGGCTCGCTCGCGGCTCATCGAGCAGCGTGTCCCGGAGCAGCTCGCTGCGCGCATCGCGTCCCTCGAAATCGTCCACTGCGCCCTCGATTTGGTCGAGGTGGCGACGGCCGCCCGCGTGACCATCGTGTACGCCGCCAAGGCCTACTTCGAGCTCGGCGAGCGCATCGGGCTCACGTGGATCAAGGAGCAGATCGATCGGCTCGGCGGTGGAAGGCCAGTGGCAGGCCGCCGCGCGGCGCACCATGCGCGACGACCTCTACGCACTGCAGCGCAAGATCACCGCGGCCGTGCTCAAATGCCGGGGCCGGGACGCCACGGCACGGGTCGATCAGTGGAGCGGCCGGCACGCCGCATCCCTCGAGGTGCTTCGCCGTATCGTGGTCGATCTGCGCACCGGCTCGGCGCCGGATTTCGCCACGCTCTCCGTGGCGCTGCAGGCCGTGCGCCGGCTGGCGCAAGAATGAGCGTGGCAACCGCCCTTTTGAGCGACGCGGCCTACGGTGTGCAGTACCTGCAGCGGCGCATCCAGCGACGAATTTCCGCTCGCACGCCATATCGGCATCGAGGTGGAATCCGCCGCGGATGACCGCTTGGTGCTGAGTGCGCCGTTCGAGCCGAACGCCAACCATAACGGGACCGCGTTCGGCGGCAGCCAGTTTTGCCTCGCCGTACTGACCGGCTGGGCTTGGGCCACCCGCCACCTCGCGGCGCGCCAAATGACGGCAGACGCCGTGATCCAGGAATCGACGATTCGTTACCTGGCCCCCGCCGGCGGCCCGCTGCGCGCGGTCCTGCAGCCACCGCTGCCGGAGGCCGTCGAGAAATTCCGTAGAATGCTGCGACGGGCTGGACGTGGACGCGTCCGCTTGAACGTCGATGTGCACTGCGGAGCGAAGCTCGTCACGCAGTTCCACGGCGCCTTTGTCGTAGCGATTCGCTAGGAGGGCATGTGCCCGGTAAATTGATCCTGGTCCGCCATGGACAGAGCATCTGGAATGTCGAGAATCTGTTCACCGGCTGGTACGACGTCGACTTGAGCGAGACCGGCCGCGAGGAAGCGGCGCGCGCCGGGCGCGAGCTGGCGAAAGAGCGACTCGAGCCGAAAATCGCCTTCACCTCCGTGCTGAAGCGCGCCATGCGCACCCTCTGGCTGATACTCGACGCGACCGACCGCATGTGGCTGCCGGTGGAAGGCAGCTGGCGATTGAACGAGCGGCACTACGGCGCGCTGCAGGGCCTGAACAAGGCGCAGACCGTGGAGCAGCACGGCGAGGCACAGGTCAAGATCTGGCGGCGCAGTTACGACATTCCGCCGCCCGCGCTCGCGCTCGACGACCCGCGGCATCCGCGCTTCGACCCGCGCTACGCCGACATCGACCCGCAGCTGCTGCCGGCAACCGAATCGCTCAAGGACACTCTGGCGCGTGTGCTGCCGTTTTGGGAGCGGCGAATTGTCCCGGAGCTGCGCGCCGAGAAGACGGTGCTCGTGGTGGCCCACGGCAACTCGCTGCGTGCACTGGTCAAGATGCTCGACGGCATGTCGGAGAGCGACATCGTGGAATTCAACATCCCGACGGGCATTCCACTGCTATACGAGCTCGACGAGCAAATTCAGCCTGTGAGCCGGCGGTTCCTGGGCGATCCGGCGGCCATCGCCGCAGCGCAGGATGCGGTGCGCCGGCAAACCGAGAAAAAATAGACGGCCGCTGGCCGCCCCGGTCACGTGTCCTGCGCGATGGTGATCTTGATCCCGTTGAGCGCATCGGTGAAATCGACCTGGCAGGAGAGGCGCGAAGTCGCCTCCTGGTAATCGGACAGCTCCTTCAAGAGCTCCATCTCATCGCTCTGCGGCTTCGGCAGGCGATCGGTCCAGCCCGGATCGACATAGACATGGCAGGTGGCGCAGGAGCAAAGGCCCCCGCAGATCGCGGCAACTCCATAGTCGAGCTCACGCAAGACTTCCATGATCTTGAGACCGGACTTGCCCTCGACCTCGTGCTCTTTGCCGTCACGATCCACTACGATCATCCGCGCCATTAACGTCTCCATAGGCCCTCGCCAAGCCGGCTAGTGTGCCGGAAGTTCGCCCGGGCCACCACCGGCACGGCGCTTAAGCCGCACCGCGAGCACACGGCCGCGCTCGAGAATCAACCGGTCCGCGGCGTCCGTCGCACCGCAGTACACCTCGCTCCAAAGCAGGCAGACATAATCGTACAGCCAGGCGAGATCCGTGAGCCGTCGCTCTTCCGAAGCTAGGGCCGGTCGGCCGAGATAGCTCGCCAACAGCAACGCCCGGGCACCCGGCTCGAGATCGGTGTTGCACGCCCATCCCGCAAGGTCCCACAGCGCGTCCGAGACATGCGCATATTCCCAATCGAGCAGGACCAGGCCGCGCTCGCTCGCGACGAGGTTGGCGGGGTGCAGGTCACTGTGACAGAGCACAGCGCCGGCGCGGGGCAATGCCCCGAGGGCGCCGAGGCGGCGCTCGGCTTCCGCTTGCAGCAGATCGGCGCCCGCCGCGAGGCGGCGAGTCCGCACACGCGTTAGAGCCTCGCCGTAATGCTCGATCCAATCAGCCGCACCCAGCACCCGCGGATTGTCCGGCAACGCCAGCGCGTGCACGCGGCGCGTGAGCTCTGCCACCCGCGCGCAGGTCTCGGGGCGGCGAGCTTCCGCGGCGCTCAGCGTAGGTCCCGCCTCCCACCGCGCCACCAGCACGCCAAGCCGCGGCTCGCAGCGCTCGATTACCGGTGCCACACCCGCGGCGCTCGCGACCGCGAGCACCCGGCATTCCCACTCGCGATCGACACCGATCGGTACATGCGTAGCGGCGTGCACAGCGTGCGGCGCCGCGACGCGCTGCGCCGCCGGCATGCGCAAGGAGTACATCCGGCCGTCGCGCAGCACGCGGTGGCTTTCGTTGACGAGGCCGCGGCCGAGCCGCTCGATCGAGACGGCACCGACGCCGGGCACGTAGCGACGCGCGGCCTCCGCGACTCGGTCAGGTGCCATGCGCCGGCGCGAGCGGCAAGCTGCGGCGCCATTCACGCATGCCGATCACGATGAGCGCCAGATAGAGCGCGAATAACAGCACCGTCAAATACAGACCCTTGGCGAAATACAAGCACGCGCTCGCGGCGTCGATGATCAGCCACCAGTGCCAGTTCTCGTACACCTTGTGGGCGACCAGGAAGGTGGCGAACACGGCCCCCCAGGAGACCACGGAGTCGACGAAGGGAAATGCCGCCAGTGTGTAGCGGCTCAGAAAGTACCAGTTCACCGCGGACAGCACGAGAATGCCCGCCGCGGCGAGCGCATTGCGCGACAGCGACCAGCGCGTGACGTGGTGCGTGCCATCCTTGTCGACCGTGCGCCACTGCCAGAAGCCGTAGACCGCCATGACGGCATAGAACACATTCAGCGCCGAATCCATGTACAGCCGGGCAGCGAAGAACACCCACACGTACAGGCACGAGCTGATGAAGGCGGCGACCCAGCAAACGATGGATTGGCGAATGGCGAGCAGCACATACGCGAGCGCCAGCGCGACGGCGAGAATCTCGATCCAGCTCGCCGTGCGAAAGGCCTGCGCGAGCTGAATCAGGAGCGTTTGGATCACGGCTCGGAAAGCCTCGGCAGCACTTTCATGACGAATACCAGCTGCGGAGCGGCCGCCGCGGAACGCTCGATTTCAGCGGTGAGGATCGCCATCACGCGCTCGAGCGGACCAAAGATTTGCGTGCTCAGTGCGTTGGTGAGGACGCGCAGTTCCGGGTATGTGTTGAGGCGGTCGATGAAGGATTGAATAAGCGGCCGGTAATCTTCGGCCAGCGGATACATGCTGATTTCGACGGCGCTGTGCATTCACCTGCTCCCTACGCCGGCATTACCCGGTTCAGGTTCGACGGGTTCGCAGCGGATCGCTGCGTCTCAGGCCCCAAGGACCACCCCAAGGATTCGGTGGAAGTGTAGCGTGCCGGACGGAGGCGTGCAAAACTGCTCCAGCAAGCCTAAGGGCGCTACGGAGCCGGGTGCGGGTGCGAATCTTTCAAGTCGATGCGTTCACGACTGCGCGATTCGGGGGTAATCCGGCCACGGTCGTTCTCGACGCGGACGGCCAAACCGATGCGGTCATGGCAAGCATCGCGCGCGAATTCTCCCATGCCGAGGTTGCTTTCGTTTCGGCCGCGACCGCGCCCGATCACGACCTGCGCGTGCGCTTTTTCAACGCACGCAAGGAAGCGCCGTTCGTCGGTCATGCGACCCTCGCCGCGCACGCCGTACTGCTGGCGCTCGGCAGGCGCGGACCCGGAGCGTTGCGGCAAGCGAGCGGCACCGGAATCATCGAGGTCCAGGCCGTCACGGAACCGGGCGCCGCCGGCCCTCGCTTCGAGTTTCGTCAGACGGTACCCGACCTCGAGAATCCACTGCCGCTCAAGACCACGCTACGGGTTGCCGAGGCCCTGCGGCTGCCCGCGACGTCGCTCGATGAGATGATGCCCGCGCGCGTCGCGCGCAAGGGCAGCTCACGCCTCCTCGTGCCGGTCGGCAACGCGCGCGCGCTCGAGGGCCTCGCGCCCAACTTCGAGACGCTCCTCGAGCTCGGCCATGAGCTCGGCACCGAAGGCTTCTTCGTATTCGCGGTAAACCGGGCCTCCGCCACGCAGGGGATGACCACCGAGGCGCGCATGTTCTGCCCGGCGCTCGGTATCAACGAGGACCCGGCAAGCGGCAACGCGCACGTGATGCTCGCCTCCTACCTCTTCGAGATGGGCCAGATCGGCATCCACCAGAGTGGCTTCTTGGGCCTGCAAGGACGGCACATGCAACGGCCGGCGCAAATCCACGTGCGGCTGGAGCGCGAGCGCTCCGCCTTGATTGCCGCGCACATCGGCGGTCACGCTGTGCTGGTGAGCGAGGGAACGCTCGCCGCTTGAAGTCTACAACGCGGGCGGCGGGGCGCCTGCGGGCAGCTCCATGTGCAACGTCCCCGCCAGCGCCTGAAGTCGCGACTCGACGTCCTTTGCGGTAGGCACTGCCTCGCTCATATTGCCGTTGCCGAACGCCCCCTGCGCCTTGGACCACTGCGAGGTCGCCTCGCGCAGCGCCGACTTCGCCGCATCGAGGTCGATGCCGGCCGCCATCTTGCGGCTTTTCTTCTCGCTCAACAGGTCGAGGCGGGTCTGCACTGCGTTGAACAGCGCAGGCACGGTCGCGGCGAGCGAGGTCCACTGCTCTGTCTGGCTCTTTGCGGTCTCGGCCTTCTGGGCCGCCGCGTCGGCCGCGAGGCCATGGGCCTCGCCGAGCAGAGCGGGACCGCGCGCGAGCACGGCCTTGTAGTCATGCGCATCGTACGCGGTCTTCAAATCGTCGAGCTTCGTCTGCACCTCGACGAGCTCCCCGGGAACGTACTTGGCCGCATCATCGGATACCGCGGCGAGCGTCGCCTCGATGTCCTGCATCATCCGCTCGGCCGGTTGGCGTTGACTCGTGCAGGCGCCGAGAAGCGCGAGCAGCACGCAGCAAACTACCGCGGATGGTTGCGGTGTGCGCAGGCGTAGCATGTAGAAGCTCCCCGATCGCCGAATGGATGCAGAATCGTACTCCAAATTCCCGCGCGCTCAGAGCTCGCGACGCGCCAGATCGAGCCACTGGGCCTGCGCGCGACGATAGTGGGCCGGCCCAAGCTTGGCGCCATCCAGCAAGTCCTTGAGAATGCGTCGCGCCTCGTCGAGATTGCCGCGGCGCTTGAGCAGCAAGGCATAACGCAGCCGCGCTTCCGCGCCCGGATAGGCCGGAGCTACCACCGCGTAGGCGCGCTCTGCTTCCTCCAACGCACCGAGCTCCTCGAGGGCGCGCGCATACAGGAGCCCGGCCTGCGAAGAATTGAACTCGGGATTGTGCTGCCTCAAGCGCTCGAGCGTTCCACGCGCGGCATCGAACGCCCGCATGCCGAATTGCGCTTGCGCGAGACCGAGCAGGAGCGCCGGGTCGTGCTCGAAAATGCCCTTAAGACCGCCCTGGTAGACCTCCGCCGCCTTTTCGAGCTGCCCGCGCTCTGAGAGCTCGTCGGCGAGGCGGCGGCGCGCATCGACATTGCCCGAGACTTCCACTTCCGCGGCGGCGCGGCGCAGGTCGCGGTCCGGGTCCAGCAAGCGCCCGACACCGGAGCGCGCGCGGCGCACCGTCCGGCCGCCGAAGAGCCCGGGCAAGATCTCGACAACGACATACGCCAGGGGTCCGGCGAGCGGCAGAAATGCGATGGCGAGGATCCAGATCATGCTCCGCCCGGTCTTGATCACGTGCGCGATCAGACCGACCTGCACGGCGAGGGACAGAATAAGCATCAACGACAAGGGTGGACTCCGGAAAGGCGCGCGGCGGCCCGGCCGCCATTGTAGAGCCTCCGGCGCGGGTCTAGCGCTCGGCCACCCGGATCTTGCGCTCCACCTCGTGGCACTTGCCCCAGCCGACGTTCGACAAGGAATAGCCGAGCACATGCTCGGAGCGGGCATCGACCGTCACTTCCATCTCGCAGCCGTGGAACCCGACCGGGGCGCCGGCCGGTTTCTCGGCCAGGAACCACACGTACACTTCCTTGGTCGACGTCGTGTCGATCTTGCGCGGCTGGCCGAACGCCTCCTGCAGCCGGCTAATGGGCTTGCCGACGCTGTCGGCGGCAATGCGCGGGATCGGACGCACGGCGTAGGCGCTGTGACAGCCAGCGAATGTCACGGCGGCGGCCGCCAGAAGCGTGAAGCGAAGTGCGCGCGACATAATCAAACCCCGTGCCAAAAAGCCAGTACGGGGAGTGTCGCGCAACTTACCGTGGCTGCCGCCGACCCAGTTCGCAGAACTCGTGCGCAGGCTGCATTTGATGGGCGTGCGCACGGCCCGCTTCGAGATGCAGTGCATGCGTCACACCGCGCGGCAAATCCTCGGCGTGGTGTACGGCGATGACGAGCGTCAACCGCCGCATCAACCGCTCGAGCAGCCGCTTCATGAATGCACGCTGCGCCGGATCGAGACCGGTGAGCGGCTCATCGAGCAGCAGCACGCGCGGCGCGGCCGCAAGCGCGCGCGCCAGCAACGCGCACCGCAGCTGTCCATAGGAGAGCTCGCGCGGACGCCGTTCTGCGACGCTCGAGAGATCGAAGAACTTGAGCCAGCGGGCGGCGACACGCGCCTCCGCGGCAGTCGTCGGTTCCGCAAGCCCGATGCTGGCGCGCGGCCCGCTGGCGACGAGGTCGCGCACGCTCACGTTCACGGCATAGTCGGTTTGCAGCTCCGGCGAGACGAAACCGACCATGCGCTTCCAATCGGCGATCGGCGTTCCCTGGGGAAAGCCACGACGCTCGAGGACGCCGCCGAGCGCGGGCGACAGATCGCCATATAAGAGCTTTAAAAAACTGCTCTTGCCCGCCCCGTTCGGCCCGAACACCGCCCAGTGCTCGCCGTCACGCAGCTCCCAGTTTACAGCGCGCAGCACCGGCTTGTAGTCGACGTACAGGTCCGCGCCGCTTATCTTGACGAGTGGCGCGCGGCGTCGCGAGCTGCCGTGCCGCGCCCGCACCGCGCGCACCGCGCGCGCCACGCGAGCCCCACGCGCGCCACCCGCCGCGCCTGTGCCGCTCGCCGCGTTCTCGCCCGCCGTCGCACGCAGTCTCGATGCCATTTCTCGTCGCAGCGGCCGCATGGCGAGGAGACTTCCTGCATCGAGCTCGATGAGTCCGCGCGTGCCGCGCGGCACGTCGCAGGCGCGGTGCGCCGCCACGATCCAGGAGCCGCCGCGTGCGCGTACTGCGCGCAGCGCACGATCGATGCGGCGGCGATAGCTCGCGTCGAGACCGTTGTACAACTCATCGAGCAGCAGCCAATCCGGGTCGGGGCAGAGCACGCGCGCCAGCAACGCGAGTCGTTTCTGCCCATAGGAGAGCGAGGACATCCGCCGCCCCGCGAGTCGCTTCAAGCCGCAGGCGCGCAGTGTCGCCTCGACCTTGCGACGCTCGGACGGCGTGACCGGCGACAGCAGCAGATCGGTGCGATGCAATCCTGTGGCGATGAGATCGAATACGGTGAGGTCCCAGCCGTAGCGGGCGTACTTGTCCTGCATTTCCGCGCCGAGATAGGCGATCCGGCTCTTCGCCTCGATGAGATCGACGGGTTGCCGGCCGAGATGATACGTACGGCGACCCGCGGCGGTGGGTGTCGGCCAGACATCGCCCGCGAGCAGCTTCAGGAGTTGCGTCTTGCCCGCACCGTTGGCGCCGAGCAATGCCCAGCGCTGCCCTGCACGCACATCGAGCGTGAGATCGCGCAGTACCCACTTACGGCCTCGCTGCACCCCGACGGCGTGCAGCGATATGCGAAGCCTCATCCGCCGTTCGGTCCTGAAGACTCCGCTGCGCTCGCAAATGCGGCCCTCGCGCTCGAGCTTGATCAGATGCGCCCGCAGCGTGAGCTTCGCCCACTCGTGGCGCTCGACCGGCACGTCGTCGTACACCTTGGGTATCAGCTCATCGAGCGTCGCGCCCGCGCCGATGGAGCGCAACACCTTGCGCTCGCGCGCCAGGCGGTGCGCCCGCAAGTGCTCGATCACCTGCTTGCCGTTCTCCAGCAGCTCGCCGTGACCGGGCGCGATGCGCTCGAAATCATAGCCGCCAAGCTTCTCGAGAGAATTCAGGTAGGCCGCCATCTCACCGTCGGGCGGCAAAATGACCGGCGACACTCCGCCGAGCACATGATCACCGGTGAACAGCAGGCGCGCCTCGAGCGCGAGGTAGCACACGCAATTGGAAGCGTGTCCGGGTGTGTGAATCGCGGTGAGCGAGACCTCGCCGAGCGCGAGCCGCTCGCCGTCGCGCGGCTGATGCTGCGGCTGAAAGCGCTCGTCTTGACGCCCGTCCGCGGGCGGAGGCAGGCCGATCAGGCGTGCACCGGTCACACGCGCGAGCTCCGTGGCGAGCGGCGAATGATCGCGATGGGTATGTGTGACGGCCACCCAGCGGATCCGTGGACCGGCCGCCGCGAGGATGTTGCGCAAATGGGTCGCATCGTCGGGTCCCGGATCCAGCACCGTCACGTCGCGCTCGCCCAGCAGATACGTATTGGTTCCGGAGCCGGTCATCATACCGGCGTTGGATGCACGAACGCGGCGTACGCCGGGGGCCAGCGTGACACTCGCGCCCGGCGCCGCAGGCTCCGCGATGGTGGTTCGCTCGTTCATTAAATTTGATTTCTGCGGGGCCGCCGCCGCTCCTCGGCCGGGGGAGAGCGTAATCTCGTGCACATTCGAGCCGGTCAGTGAACTCGGTCCCATTCTGACATAGTTGCGATGGGCCGCGGAGCCGCTACACTGGGAGCTATGTCGAACTCTCCAAACGCACGACGGCTGGGGGGGCCAAAAGTCTGGGTCGATTTGGCACGCCCCGACGCCGAGCAAAGCCAGCGCTTTCTCGCGGAAGCACTCGCGCTATTGCTCGCGGACTTGCTGCGCTCGGTACTGTCGGATGCAAGCCCGGCGCTGCCCGCGGATGAGTCCGCGGTGGAGCGCTATCGGCACCTCGCCGACTCGCTCGCGGATGGGGAGACACGGCGGCGCACGAGTCTCGGCATCACGCGCGCCGGCCTCGCCAAGCGCTGCGTGACCTGGCTGAAGCTGCTGCTCACACCGGCTCCGAACGCGTCTACGAGCGCGGCGATGCGCGAATTCGTCGACGCCCTTGGATTGTTCCCTGCATTGTTCGATAGTGAACCCTCGGCCCGCTCGCGCCGCGCGCGTCTGACCTGGCTCCTCACTCATGATCGTCGGCTCGATGCCAGTACGCGCGAGGCCGCCACGGCTCTTATCGAGGCTTGCGAGCACCTCGGGGTGTTGCTCTGGCCCGACACGGATCGGGACTGAGACGCACGTCCCCGCCGCCCGCCCGCGACACCCGGATCGGCGCTGCCGAACGGGTGTATAATATGACCCCTTTTCGGTCGGAGTCTCGAATGCAGCCAAAGCGCAGTGCGTCCGTCGAAGTGGCCGACGCGCCGGCACCGGACAAGTCGCGCTTCCGATTTCAGCGGCTGCTTGCGCCCTTCGCGGCGAAAAAAGCGGTGGTTACTCCCATCGTCTGGTTCCTTCTCGACTGGTTCGTACTCGCCGCCACCATCGGCACGTCGCTGATCGTCGATTCATGGTGGGTGCGGGTGTTCGCGGCGCTCGTCGGCGGCTTGTGGATCGCACGGCTTTTCGTCATTGGCCACGACGCCTGTCACGGCTCCTACACGCCGAGCAAGACGTTGAACGGCTGGATCGGCCGCATCGCATTTCTCCCCTCGCTCACGCCCTACAGCCTGTGGGAGGTCGGCCATAACCTCGCCCACCACGGCTTCACGAATCTGAAGGGCCGCGATTACGTCTGGACGCCCTTCTCACCGAAGGAGTTCGCCAGTCTTTCCTGGATTCGGCGCCGTCTGGAGCGCGTCTATCGCAGCGGCGTCGGTCAGGGTGTCTACTACATGATCGAGATGTGGTGGAAGAAGCTCATGTTCCCGAGCCGCAAGCACGTCAATCATCGCCGCTTCTCCTACACCTTCGACGGGCTGCTCGTGACGCGCCTTCGGCCTCGCGTGGGTCGGCGGCCTCGTGGCCTGGGGCCTGTACAGCGGCAAGTCGATCGCCGTGTTGCTCACCTTCGGCTTCCTCGTGCCGTTCCTGGTGTGGAATTGCCTCATGGGGTTCGTGATCTACGTACAGCATACGCATCCGCGAGTGGCCTGGTACGAGCGCCGCGACGAGTGGAGCGCCAATGCCGGCTACGCAACGACGACGGTGCACGTCAAGCTCATGCGCCCCCTCGACGGGCTGATCCACTACATCCTCGAGCACGGTGCGCACCATGTGAACATGGGCATTCCGCTTTATCGCCTGAAGGAGGCGCAGGCTCGCTTGAGCGCAACGCTCGACGAGCGCTTGAACGCCGAAGTCTTCTCCTGGCGCTACTACTGGAATACGGTACGGCGCTGCAAGCTCTACGATTTTGCGCAGCACGTCTGGATGGACTTTCGACGGGCGCATCACCGCGACGCCCGCCGTCGTGTCGCGCTAGCGTTTGCCGCGCACCGGCGTTTGCCGCCGCGCCGGGGCTGAGTGCCCCTACTTCTTCAAGATCGCGGCGTGGTGACGCAGGTGGTCGGCCATGAAGGTCTGCATGAAATAGTAGCCGTGGTCGTATCCAGGCTGCATCCGCAGCTCGAGCTTCTGGCCCGCCTTCTCGGCGGCCGCCTGGAATTTCTCCGGCAGGAGCTGCTCCTTGAGAAATTGATCCGAAGTGCCTTGATCGATCAAAATCAGCCCAGGATATGGCTTGCGCGCAACCAGCTCGGTGGCATCGTATTCGCGCCAAGCTTCCTGGTTCGCGCCCAGATAGTTGCGTGAACCCTTTCTTCCCCCACGGGCATTGCATGGGAGCCGCAATGGGCGCGAACGCCGAGACGGATTTGTAGAACGACGGATTCTTCAGCGCAATGATGAGCGCGCCGTGACCGCCCATCGAGTGACCGAAGATTCCGGTCGCGGCCACTTCCGCCGGCAGGCTCTGCGCAACGATCTCGGGCAACTCGCGCGTCACGTAGCTGTACATTCGATAGTTCGTCGACCACGGCGCTTGGGTGGCGTCCAAATAGAAGCCGGCGCCCTGGCCGAAATCCCAGCTGTCCGCATCGCCCGGCAGGCGCGGCTCCCGCGGACTGGTATCGGGCGCCACCAGCATCAGACCGAGCTGTGCCGCCGCCTGCTGCGCATGAGCCTTGATCGGAAAGGTTTCCTCCGTGCAGGTAAGCCCCGCCAGGTAATAGAGGACGGGTACCTTGCCGGTCTTCGACTGCGGCGGCAGATACACGGAGAACTTCATCGTGCCGCGCGTCTCGCGCGAGGCGTGCTTATAAAAGCGCTGCACACCACCGTAGCAACCGTGTTCGGAGACCAATTCGATCGAGCTCATGGATCACCTGTGCATTGAGATATATCCTCGCCACCGCTTACCCTAATGCAACCCCACCGGAGTTGGAAGCCTCATCCCAATGAACATCGAATTCACCCCGAACGAGGCGCGCGTGATCGGCTGCCTGATCGAGAAAGCGGTCACCACACCCGACCAGTATCCGCTTTCGTTGAATGCGCTCACCAATGCCTGCAACCAGAAAACCAATCGCGAGCCGGTGCTCGAGCTGAGCGAGAGCGTGGTGCAGCAGTCGGTGGATTCGCTCATGAAAAAATACATGGTGAGCGACAAGTCGGCGGGCTATGGCGGCCGGGTGACCAAGTACCGGCACCGTTTCTGTAACACCGAGTTCGGCCCCCTGAAATTCTCGCCGCAGGAGCTCGGCATACTGTGCGTGCTGCTGCTGCGCGGGCCTCAGACACCTGGGGAATTGCGCTCGCGTACCAACCGTTTGTGCGAGTTCGCGGACGCGCAGCAAGTCGAGACCACGCTACAGGCGCTTATGGAGCGCGAGGACGGCCCCTTCGTCGCTCGCTTGGCGCGCGCGGCCGGCGAACGCGAAGCGCGCTACGGTCACCTGTTCTCGGGAATGCCCGAATGGACCGCCCCAGCCTGAGTCGGAGCGGCGAGACGGCGGGGGGCATGGACGCCGCGAGCGCTACTGCGACGTTTTCGCAGCGGCTGGCGCAGCTCGAGGAGACGGTCGAGACACTGCGCCGCGAGGTCGAGGCGCTGAAGGGCTCCGCGCGCTAGTGTGGGAGCGAAGCGGTCTGCTTGGCGATGCCGTCGCGATCGCTCACCCACTTGGCGAACGCCTCAGCGTCGGCACTGTGCGGTCGTGCTCGCATCCGCCTGACGCGCGGCGACCCACTTCTGCATTGCGGCCATGAGCTGCGCAGCCAGATCCGGCGAGTGGTTATATAGATCCATGTAAGCGATCTTCACCTCGTCGAGATGATCGACCGCGAGATACGCTTCGGCGCGATGCTCGATCGCCTCCATCAGCTCGGGCTTGAGCGCGAGGGTGTGATTGTAGTCGTCGATCGCCTCGCGATAAGCGCCCAGGCGCAAGTGAATATAGCCGACCTGATCCCAGGCCTCGACCAAGTCACCCTTGTTGCTCAAGGCCTCGGTGAAGGCATCGAGCGCGATGTTGTATTGATTGCCCACCCGCTCCATGTCCTTGGCTTTCTTGTCGGGATCGCTGGGTCGTCGCGGCGTCCGCCTCGAACGACTTCGCCTTCTCGAGTGCCTTGTAGGCCGCCTTGAGATATTTCCTCGCCGCGACATCCGGCTTGTCGTCCGCCACGGTCGGCGGCTCGTCCGGCATACCACCCGCCCCCGGCGGCATTTGTCCCCTGCCGCCGCCACCCATGCCGCCGCCCGGCAGGCCTTGGGCATGGGCGATTCGCACTTGCAGTGCGCACAGAGCGACCGCGGCGACGATCAGCAGGATGTTCTTCATGCCTGGGATTCTAGAAGATCCCTAGCCCTGGCGCGAGGCCTCTTCGATCCCGATGCGCAGCGACTTGGTGGCGATTCGCACCTCGAGCAAGAACGTGAGCAACGCCGCGGCCAGCGCCAGCATGGACAGGATGAACATGCAGGCGATGAACCCTGACAAGTCCCAGCGCAAAAAGGCATTCACGAACAGCATCACCACCACCAGCGCAATGAACAGCGCCGACAAGATGATGCAAGTGATCGCGGCATTGATGTATGCGGCACGCCGCTCGAGCACCGGCAAGCTGCTGGTGCCAGTCGCGCGCGCTCGGCGATTGCTGCTCGAGGACCAGACGTTCCTCCAGGGCGCGCGCGCGATCGACGATGCGCGCCAGGCGGCTGGTGAGGACGTTCAGCGTGACGCCGATGGCCGAGATGAGAAAGATCGGGGTGAGCGCAACTTGAATGAGATGCGCGATATCGAAGGCGGGGTGGAACGCCTCCATAGGGCAAAAACTAAAACGCCCCGGCCGGCACGATCACCGGACGGGGCGCCGAGTAAACGGTCTTAGCTCTTCGAGGGAGCAGGCGTCGACTTCTTGCTCTTCTTACCACTGTGCTTGTGCGTCGACTTGGACGTGGAGCTCGCCGCCGGTGCGCTGGCGGAAGATCCGGTGGACGGAGTGTCAGCAGCCATCGCCGCAGAGGCGATACCAATGGATAACAGGGCAGTTGCGATCAACTTGATCATGGGGTCTCCAACAAAGGGGTTTGACGAGCGATGCAGAGAATACGCCCGATCCGGGAAAATCATCCGACATGAAGATCATTTCACGATCCTTCGGCGCGGAGCCTTATCCAGCAGCGGCGGCGCAGGCTTATGGTGCGTCGACACGTGCCAGTAGAGATACCCAACGATCAGGCAATTGGCGAGCAGCACGAGACTCGCGCCGAGCGAGGGCTTGTGGATCAGCTCCCACAGCTCCAAGGGAATCAGCGAGGCCGTGATGATCACGGTCAGCCATTCGGCCCAGCGGCGCTGCATCCACAGACCGATGCCCTCCACCGCGAACACCGCGGCATAGGTGAGCGTGATCAGGCGCACCTGATGGACCCGCTCCTCGGAGAGGCCGCTGAACCAGGCGATTCCGCGCGTGACCAGATCGTGCTCGAGTCCGTGCGGACGAGCGGACAGCCAGGACAGAACCCGCGCCGCCAGCGTCGAGTCGTGCAAGCGCACCTCACCCCAAGCGGCCAAGAGCAAAATGATGACTTTCAGCAGCTTGTAGAGCGCAATGGTGCGAAGCATCCCAAAGCGCGCCAGGGGCGCGGGGTGTTGAGGAGTCGGCCATGCGGTTGCCTTAGGCCCGACCCGCGGGCGGCTGGAACTGCAGGGTCGCGTCGAGCAGCGCGGGAATGTCGAAAACGGCGCGTTCGTTGTCCATGATCAGCGGCGCGACGCCCGCCGCCGCCACCAGGGCGGCAGGCACCTGAATCCGGTCCCGCTCCCGAGCCACCGTCCAGGTCTCCAAGCGCTTGTCCTGAAAGGCTAAATTCAATGCACCCCAACGCAGCAACGCGGCTCGGGCAAGCGGGGTATCGCCGCCCCATTGGCGCTGGGCAAGCGTCATGGCGGAGCCCGCCGCGATCTCGTCCTGCGGCAGGGTCATCAGTTCCTGGATGTAGCGCACCATCTCGTCTGGCGGCACATGCAATGTTAAATAAGGCGCGGCCGCATCGGTCATGGCAGCCTTCATTTTACGTCGGATTCTCCAGGCTGAACATGGCATTCTCGTCGTCGTAGGCGAACGCCTCGGCGTACCGGGCCCAGCGGATGACGGCCCGCAAGGTCTGCTCCGCGTCGTCCTCGCTCATGAAGTCCTCCAGCTCGTCGATGAACCGGCTCTTGCGCGCCGAATGGCTCACCCGCTCATCGAGCACCCGGCGGATGTGCGCCGCCAGCGGCACATAGGCGAGCAGGTGCCGGAGGAAAATGCGCTTGCGCTCATCGATATCGGCATGGGCGAAGGCCATGCCGTCCTCGGTGAGCTTCAGATCGCCTCCCTCGAGCTCGGCGAACCGCAGCAGCTGCAGCGTTTCGGCGACCGGGAATAGCTCGTCGATCTCCATCTGCAGGTCGGAGGCGATTTCCGGCAGGTCCGCCTTGCCGTTGAAAGGCGCCGCGGCGACCGCCTCCATCAGGCCGGACAGAGATGTTCGAGCCGACGTGCGGCAGAACGCTGCCGATTCCGAGCCCGGGAAAGCGCTCTTGGCGCCCGCCAGGCCCGCGCCCTTGGGACGCGCCGTCATTTCGACGTAAATCCGCTCCACCAGATCGCGGAAGCTCGGGTCGAGGCGATTGCGCGGTTGCGGAAGCGTTACCTTGATCTCGCTCAAGATGCGGCCCGGATTGCTGCCGAACACCAGGATGCGATCGCACATCAACACCGCCTCTTCGATGTTGTGCGTGACCAATATGACGCCCTTGATGGGCATCCGCCCTTCCGCCCACAAATCCAGAAAGTCCGTGCGCAGGGTCTCCGCCGTCAGGACATCGAGCGCCGAAAACGGCTCATCCATGAGCAAGATGTTGGGATGGACCACCAGGGCGCGTGCGAATCCGACCCGCTGGCGCATGCCGCCGGAGAGCTCGCGCGGGTAGGCGGATTCGAACCCGTCGAGACCGATCAAGTCGATGGCGGCCAGCGAGCGCTTACGGATCTCCGCGCGCGGCATGTTCTGCGCTTCCAGGCCGAGAGCGACGTTCTCGAACACGGTGAGCCAGGGAAACAACGCGAAGCTCTGAAACACCATGGCGATGCCGCGCGCCGGTCCCACGACCGGCTGGCCGAGATACTGCACCTCGCCCGCGCTCGGCTCCGCGAGACCCGCGATCAAGCGCAGCAGCGTCGACTTGCCCGATCCCGAGCGCCCGAGCAGCCCCATGATCTGTCCCTCGCGGAGTTCCAGGTTCATGCCGTCGAGCACCAGCAGCTCCTCGCCGTCGGGCTTCGGAAATGCCTTGCGTACCTGGCTGCACTGGAGCAATGGGCTGTTGTTCATGCCGCTGTCCCGTTAGGTCATCCGATATTTGCGCTCGGCGTAGTAATACAAGGGCCGCCAGAAAAGCCGATTGATCGCCACCACGAACAGGCTCATCACGGCCACGCCGAGAATGATTTGGTGAAAATCATGGGCCGCCGCCGCGTCCGCGATATAGGAGCCGAGTCCCTTCGCCCGGATCTCCGTGTGCCCCCAGGATACGAGCTCCGAGACCTGCGCGGCGTTCCACGAGCCGCCCGAAGCGGTGATCGCGCCGGTGACGTAGAAGGGAAGCACCGCCGGCAGCGCCACCCGCCGCCACCACAGCCACCCCTTGATGCCGAAATTGGTGGCGGCATAGCGCATCTCCGCCGGAATGGTGGTCGCGCCCGCGATGATGTTGAACAGGATGTACCACTGCGTGCCGAGGATCATGAGAGGGCTCAGAAACACGTCCGGATTGAGCTTCCAGACGACGATCCCGTAGACGGCGATCGGGAACAGGAGATTGGCGGGAAACGCCGCCATGAATTGCGCGATCGGCTGCACGATTTCGGCCGCCCGCGGGCGCATCCCGACCCAGATGCCGATGGGCACCCAGACGACGCTCGCAAGGGCGATCAGGACGAAGACCCTTATCATGGTGATGCAGGCGAGGCCGCACACGTGCAACGCCTCCTTGAGCGGCGTATTGGCGACCAGCACGGCAAGGAGGTGCCAGAGGCCCGCGGCGACCGCCACCACGAGCAGCGAAACCCACAAGCAGATCGAGGCTCCGCCGCTTCGGACGATCCTCCTCGACCGACGACTTTGTCGGTGCGCTTGACCAGCCGGCTGGTCCAGAACACCGCTTTGTGAAACGTGAGCGTCGCCGTCTGGATGATGCGCGAGCGGCGCATCATGGTGAGCGCCCAGGATTCCGGCACCCGCTCGTTGGGCTCCTGCTCCACACGGAAACGGTCGACCCACGCCACCAGCGGCCGGAACAGCAGCTGGTCGTACAGCAGAATCACGATCAGCATGGTGAGGATCGCCCAGCCGATGGCGCGCAGGTTCTTCTGCTCGATGGCGAGCGCGATGTACGAGCCGACCCCGGGCAGCGCCACCGATGCCTTGCCGACCGTGAACGATTCGGAGGCGACCACGAAGAACCAGCCGCCCGACATGGACAGCATCATGTTCCACACCAGCGCCGGCATGGCGAACGGCGTCTCGAGCTGCCAGAACTTCATCCACGGCGACAGCCGGAAAGACTCCGCCGCTTCCACGAGCTCGAGCGGCACGGTGCGCAGCGACTGGTAGAAGCTGAACGCCATGTTCCAGGCCTGGCTGGTGAAGATCGCGAAGATCGCCACGAATTCGCCGCCGAGCACCCTGCCCGGCGCAAGCGACAGGAAGAACACGTTGGTGATCGAGATGAAGCCCAGGATCGGCACCGACTGCAGAATGTCGAGGATGGGCACGAGCAAGCGCCCCGCGCGCTCGCTCTTCGCCGCCCAAGTCGCATAGGTGAGCGTGAACACCAGCGAGAAAAACAGCGCCGCCAGCATGCGGAACGTCGTGCGTGCGGCGTATTCGGGCAGGTGCACCGGGTCCAAAGACAACGGCACCGCCTCGAGCTTGACGAGCGGATCGAACAAGCCGCGAGCGGTCTCGCCGAGAAAAGCGATCAAGCCGATGACCACGATGAACGCGAGCACGTCCCAGCGGGAAGCCAGTCCCTTGAGGAAGACGTAGGGCTCGAAGCGTTTCATCGGCGCATTCTCGCAGGACAGGCCGTGAGCTTGCTAGCTCTTCGCGAGCGCGGCCGCGCCCTCGCGATAGTTCGCGATCGACTATCTGCGGCAGATCCGCGCGAGCCGCGCGTTCAGTTCGGCTGCAGACCGTAGACGTCGAGCTCTCCCGCAGACGCTCGTCGAGCCGAGGACGCCGCCGGTATTGTTGCCGCGAGTGCCGACGTAGACCTTGCCGTTCGCGACGGAGGGCACCGTGAACTTGACGGCGTTGCCCGCCGCGTCCGCACCGCCCGCGGCCATCGAGCTGTTCCACAGCTCGACGAGGCTCGTCGCATTGTAGGCATGCAGCACCGCCGGTCCGCAGCCCTTCGATTGGTTGGTGCAGTATTGGCTGTTGTCGAGCGCCCAGACGACACCGTTCGTGGTTCCGGTCGCCGAAATCGCGGGCGAAGGTCCGGGAAATCCGAATTTCGCCGGATCGGTCGCCTGCGCTTGCTGAACGAATTGGGACGGAGTCGTCGAGGTTTCAACGCGTAAGACGTCAGCGGACCATTGAACGGGCCGAGATAAATGGTGTCGTTCCACATCGCGACGGTCGAGAAGATGAGATAGCCCGTCACGATCTTTTGCCACGCAGTGGCATCAGTGCTGCTGTATCCGCCGAGCGAGGCCTGGTTCAAGATGTACAGCGATCCGTCCTTGCCGCCGCCCACCACCACTCCCACGGTCCCGGTGCCCGAGGTCACGTTGCCGAGCACGGCCGCCCCTCCCGCGCCGAAATCGTGGTCGTTGGCCTCATCGGACGCCTGGTCCTCAGGCGTGAAATACTGGACGACATTGAAAGCGGCGCTGGGCGTGGTCGAGTTCGGCGTCACCGAGAGCTGCAGTAACGAATCGCCATAGTCGTTGTTAGGCGCGCTCGCGCTGGTCGCATCGAAGCCGCCATTGCCGGTGATCACGTACATGTGTCCGCTTCCATCCACAGAGGGCGCACCCCCGCCCATCCAGATGCCGCCTCCCTTCACGTTCGGCGTGACGTTAAGGACCGACACCTGCGTGAAGCCCGAAGCGCCGTAGGTATAGCCCATTAGCCAACCGTAGTAGGGCTGCTTGTCCTCGTGAGCCGCCCACGCGATATATATGGTGCCGTTGACAAGCGCGAGGCCCGTACGCTGATTTTCATATAGCGTGCTGAATGTGGTCGTCGTCGTGCTGTCGCCGGTTCCGGGGTAGGTGCCCTGGATGGCAGATGGGCGAGTTGCCCTTCTCGCTGCCGGTCGTCACGTCGATCGCATGCAAACGCTGGTAGAAAGTAGGGCCGGTAGGGTCCATGGATTTCGACACCACGTACAGCGTGCCGCTCGCGGGATCGATTACCGGCGTGCCGATCACGCCCACCTCGGGCGTGATGTCGCCGTAGCCCGTGCCCACCAGATAGCCGGTCGTGCCGTCCGGCACGGTGACCTCTCCGCCGGCGGTCGCCCCATGAGCGCCGTCGATGAGGCTCACGCTCCAAAGCTGCACACAGGGATTCGCGTCGCCGTCGAACGCGAACAAACTGTCGTGAGCAGTCGCGACGAACACCACGTTGTGCACGGCTCCGTTGATCGTGAGATTCGCGGCCCAAAGAGGCTGGGCGTAGACGGCGCCGTCGACGACACAGGAAAACAGCTTGCCGAAGCTTGCCGGCGCGACGCTGCCGCCAGTCCCACCGCTGCCGGCGGTCAGGGCGTATTCCTGCGCGTTGACGGCGTCCCGCGAGATGTCGTTGCGGTACGTGAAAACGCCGGCGAGGCCCGTCACGCCGAGCGCAACGGTGCTGCTCACCGTCGGGTTGGTGACGCTCGTCGCTGTGATGGTATACGAGCCCGCCGTACTGGGCGCCGTGAAGGTGGTGCTGGTGCCATTCACGCTCTGCACGGGTGCGAAGGAGCCGCCGGCCGGAGTCAGGCTCCAGGTCACGCCCGAGGGGTCGTTGGTCGAGACCGAGAGCGTCGCGGTCTGACCGAGCGTGAGCGCCGCGGCTCGCGGCGTGATCGCGATGGAAATGCTGGACGATGCCACGCTCAACGCGAGGTTTACCGATTTTTGCTGCGCGGGAACGTTGCTGTCGGCTACTTTGAAGGTGAGCGGAGCCGAATTCACCGCGGTCGTCGGGGTGCCCGCGATCACGCCGCTCGCGGGCGTCAACGACAAGCCCGCGGGCAACGAGCCGGCGCTGATCGACCAGGTCAGCGGCGGGGTACCGCCGGTGGCCGCCAACGTCGCTGTATATGCCTTACCCACTTGCGCGACGGGGAGCGATGTCGTGGTCACGGCGAGCGCGGCATTCACCGTCACGGGCAACGTCACGGTTTGCGTCAGTACCGGCACCGAGGAGTCCTGTAACGCGAAGGTGACCGGCGCAGCGGACGGCGCAGTCGGCGTGCCGGAGATCGAACCGCTGCCGCTGAGCGAGAGCCCAGCCGTCAACGCGCCAGTCTTGATCGACCATTGATAGGGCGGCGTGCCGCCGCTCGCGCTCAAGCTGGCCGAGTAGGCGACGCCCACTTCGCCGGTCGGCAGCGATGTCGTGGTCACGGCGAGCGCGGCATTCACCGTCAGGGGCAACGTCACGGTTTGCGTCAGTACCGGCACCGAGGAGTCCTGTAACTCGAAGGTGACCGGCGCAGCGGACGGCGCAGTCGGCGTGCCGGAGATCGAACCGCTGCCGCTGAGCGAGAGCCCAGCCGTCAACGCGCCAGTCTTGATCGACCATTGATAGGGCGGCGTGCCGCCGCTCGCGCTCAAGCTGGCCGAGTAGGCGACGCCCACTTCGCCGGTCGGCAGCGATGTCGTGGTCACGAGGAGGGCGG
>CAVWME010000021.1:0-33151 GCA_963755935.1 uncultured Gammaproteobacteria bacterium | reverse complement strand
ATTCACCGTCAGGGGCAAAGTCACGGTTTGCGTGAGCACGGGCGCGGAGGAGTCCTGCAACTCGAAGGTGATCGGCGCAGCAGATGTCGCAGTCGGTGCGCCGGAAATCGAACCACTGCCGCTGAGCGAGAGACCGGCCGCCAACGCACCCGTCTTGACAGACCATTGATAAGGCGGCGTCCCGCCGCTCGCGGCCAAGGTGGCCGCGTAAGCGACGCCCACTTCGCCGGTCGGCAGCGATGTCGTGGTCGCGACAAGCGCAGCATTCACCGTCAGCGGCAACGTCACGGTTTGCGTCAGTACCGGCACCGAGGAGTCCTGCAACTCGAATGTGACCGGCGCAGCGGACGTCGCGGTCGGCGTGCCGGAGATCGAACCGTTGCCGCTGAGCGAGAGACCGGCCGCCAACGCGCCTGTCTTGATCGACCATCGATAGGGCGGCGTCCCACCGTTCGCGCTCAAGGTGGCCGCGTAGGCGACACCCACTTCGCCGGTCGGCAGCGATGTCGTGGTCGCGGCAAGCGCGGCATTCACCGTCAGGGCCAACGTTACGGTTTGCGTCAGTACCGGCACGGAGGAATCCTGTAACTCGAAGCTGACCGGCGCAGCGGACGTCGCGCTTGGTGTGCCGGAGATCGAACCGCTGCCGCTGAGCGAGAGACCGGCCGCCAACGCGCCTGTCTTGATCGACCATCGATAGGGCGGCGTCCCGCCGCTCGCGCTCAAGGTGGCCGCGTAAGCAACGCCCACTTCGCCTGGCGGCAGCGATGTCGTAGTCACGGCAAGAGCAGATGGTGCGATGGTGAGGCTCAGCGTGCGCGCGCTCGACTGGGCAGGGCTCCCAGAGTCGGTCACTTTCAAAGCGATGGGTGCCGCATCGGCGGCCGCGGAGGGCGTGCCCGCGATCGTGCCGCTCGCGGCGAGCGTAAGGCCCGCCGGCAGCGCTCCGCTCGCGAGCGCCCAATGATAAGGCGGCGTGCCGCCCGTGGCTGCGAGCGCCGCACTGTAATTGACGCCAATCTGACCCTGCGGCAGTGAGCTCGTCGCTACGGAGAGTACCGCGGGTGCGATGGTGAGGGTGAGGGAACGGGCGCCCGACTGTGCGGGGCTCCCCGAATCCGTGACCTGCACATCGATGGCAACTGAGTTCACTGCCGCCGAGGGAGTCCCCGCGATCGTGCCGCTCGCGCTGAGCGCAAGACCCGGCGGGAGCGTGCCGCTCGCGAGTGTCCAATGGTAAGGGGCCGTGCCGCCCGTCGCCGCGAGCGCGCCGCTGTAGCTCGAGCCCACTTGACCACTCGGCAGCGAGCTCGTGGAAACCGACAGCGTCGACGGGACCGAGTCGTCTCCAGAGCCGCATCCTGCGAGTGCTCCAAGGAGCACCAGGTTGCCAAGCAACGGCGCAATGGCCCTGCGCGAACAAATCGATGTCATGACATCCCTTTATAGTGTTTTAGGGCGGAGCCCGCACTGTCGAGAGCGAAGATCGGATTAAGTGCGCCCTTCAGTTCGGCTGCAGACCGTAGACGTCGAGCTCTCCCGCAACGCTCGTCGAGCCGAGTACGCCGCCGGTATTGTTGCCGCGAGTGCCCACGTAGACCTTGCCGTTCGCGACGGAGGGCACCGTGAATTTGACGGCGTTGCCCGCCGCGTCCGCACCCCCCGCAGCCATCGAGCTGTTCCACAGCTCGGCGAGGCTCGTCGCATCGTAGGCATGCAGCACCGCCGGTCCGCACCCGGCCGATTGCTTGGTGCAGTATTGGCTGTTGTCGAGCGCCCAGACGATACCGTTCGTGGTTCCGGTCGCCGAAATCGCGGGCGAAGGTCCGGGAAATCCAAAGGTCGCCGGCGACTGTCTGCGCTCTGAACGAACCGGGACGGGGTCGTCGAGGTTTGCAGCGCGTAGGAAATCAGCGGCGCAGGGGAAGCCGTCGAAAAACTCGTGGTCCCGAGGTAAATGGTATCGTTCCACATCGCCACGGTCGAGAAGATGTGATAGCCCGTCGGGATCACCTGCCACGCGCCGGCGTCGGAGTTGGTGCCGCTGTATCCGCCGAGCGCGTTCGGTGCCTGGTTCAAGATGTAGAGCGTTCCGTCCTTGCCGCCGCCCACCACTACTCCCACGGTTCCTGTGCCCGAGGTCACGTTGGCGAGCACGGCCGCGCCTCCCGCACCGAAATCGTGGTCCTGCGGTTCACTCGTCCGCTCGCCTGTATCCCCCGGCGTGAAGTACTGGGAGACGGTGAAAGCGGCGCTCGGCGTGGTCGGGTTCGGGGCCACCGAGAGCTGCAGCAACGAGTCGCCATAGTCGTTGTTAGGCCCGCTCGCATTGGTCGCGTCGAAGCCGCCGTTGCCGGTGATCACGTACACGTGTCCATTTGCGTCCACCGAGGGCGCACCGCCGCCCATCCAGATGCCGCCATAACCGCACATTCGGCGTCACGTTGAGCACGGATACTTGCGTGAAGCCCGAGGAGCCGTATGTATAGCCCATTAGCCAACCGTAATAATTGCCTCCGGGTGGCGGCACGTCCTCGTGAGCCGCCCACGCGATATAGACGCTGCCGTTGATGAGCGCGAGACCCGTGCGCTGCATTCTCATAGCGCGCGCTGAATGTGGTCGTCGTCGTGCCGTCACCGGTTCCGGGATAGGTGCCTTGGATCAGGATGGGCGAGCTGGCCTTCTCGTGACCCGTCGTCACGTCGATCGCGTGCAAGCGCTGGTAGAAATACGTGCCGCTCGGGTCCATGGACTTCGACACCACGTACAACGTGCCGCTCGCTGCATCGATCACCGGCGTGCCGATCACGCCCACCTCGGGCGTGATATCGCCGTAGCCGCCGCCCACCAGATAGCCGCTCGCGCCGGCCGGCACGGTGACCTCTCCGCCGGCCGTCGCGCCGTGAGCCGTGTCGATGAGGCTCACGCTCCACAGCTGCACACAGGGATTCGCATCGGCGTCGAACGCGAACAAGCTGTCGTGGGCGCTCGCGACGAACACCACGTTGTGCACGGCTCCGTTGATGGTGAGATTCGCAGCCCAGAGCGGCTGGGCGTACACCGCGCCGTCGGCGATGCAGGAAAAAAGCTTGCCGAAGCTCGCCGGTGCAGACGCTGCCGCCAGTCCCACCGCTGCCGGCAGTCAGGGCGTATTCCTGCGCGTTGACGCCGTCGCGCGAAGTGTCGTTGCGGTGCGTGAACACGCCCGCAAGGTCGGTCACGCCGAGCGCCACGGTGCTGCTCACCGTTGGGTTCGTGACGCTGGTCGCAGTGATGGTGTACGAGCCCGCCGTACTGGGCGCCGTGAAGGTGGTGCTGGTGCCGTTCACGCTTTGCACGGGTGCGAAAGAGCCGGCGGCAGGACTCAGGCTCCAGGTCACGCCCGAGGGGTCGTTGGTCGCGACCGAGAGGCTCGCCGTCTGGCCGATCGTCAATGCCGTCGCTCGAGGCGAGATGGCAACGGAAATATCGGACGGCGCCACGGGCAAAGTTGAAATTCACCGATTTTTGCTCCGCGGGAACGTGGCTGTCGGTGACCGTGAAGGTGAGCGCATTCGGAGTTCAGCGCCGTCGTCGGGGTGCCCGTGATCACGCCGCTCGAGGGGGTAATTGCCAAACCCGCCGGCAACGAGCCGGCGGCAATCGACCAGGTCAACGGTGCCGTGCCGCCGGTGGCGGCCAATGTCGTCGTATAGACCCTGCCCACCTGGGCGGCGGCGACCGACGTCGTGGTCACCGCGAGCGCGGCGGTTACTGTCACCGGCAACGTCGCGGTTTGCGTCATTACCGGCGAGGAGGAATCCTGCAACTCGAAAGTGATCGGCGCGACGGACGTCGCCGTCGGCGTGCCGGTGATCGAACCGCTCGCGTCGAGCACGAGACCGGCCGCCAGCGAGCCGCTCTTGACCGACCATCGATAGGGTGCCGTTCCACCCTTCGCACTCAGGGTGGCCGCGTAGGCCGCGCCCACTTCGCCCGTCGGCAGCGATTGTGTCGTCACGACGAGCGCGGGGGGTGCGATGGTGAGACTCAGCGCGCGCGTGGTCGTCTGCGCAGGACTTGCGGAATCCGTGACGCGCACATCGATCGCCGTCGCATTCGCGGCAACCGAGGGCGTTCCGCTGATGGTGCCGCTCGCGGCGAGCGTGAGTCCCGCGGGCAGTGCGCCGCTCGCGAGCGCCCAATGATACGGGGCCATGCCGCCGGTGGCGGCAAGCGCACCGCTGTAGCTTGCGCCCACTTGGCCGTTGGGTAACGAGCTCGTCGATACCGCAAGCGCCGGCGGACCGGACGAGGAGTCTCCGCCGCATCCGGCCAGTGAACCCAAGAGCACGAGACTTGCGAGCAGCGGCGCAATGGCGCCGCGCAAACGAATCACTATCATGACATCCCTTGTTGAGGTTTTTAGGACAAAGTCCGGACAGCGTGACCCGCCCGAGCCGCGGGACGCATCACCATCCCGATCGCGATCTGTCAAATTCGAGCAGCGCGCTCGAAGGGCCCGGGGAGATATATACCACTGCGAAACGACACAACTATTACACAGCCGGCGGCTCGCCGGAAGTTTCGCAATATGTCATGCTTTATAGCAGATTTGGGCGGCCGTGCCGCACCGCCTTTCGGGCATTCATCTCCGAGCACCCATGCAAAACAGTTCCACCGCCCGGCGCGCGACGCCCTCGCCCGCCGTTTCCGCGGCCGCCCCGCCGGCCCGATCGCCGCAGACCACGCGCTTCGAGGTGCTGGGCGCGATCAGCTTCTCGCACTTCCTCAACGACCTCATCCAGTCGCTCATCATCGCGATCTATCCCCTGTTGAAGGGCGAGTTCCTGCTGAGCTTCGCGCAGATCGGCGCGATCACCCTGACCTACCAGATCTGCGCCTCGGTGCTGCAGCCCCTGGTGGGCGCGTACACCGACAAGCGCCCGCAACCGTATTCGCTGAGCGCTCGGCATGGCCTCGACCCTGATCGGGCTCATGACGCTCGCGTTCGCGCCCAACTATGCCTGCGTGCTGGTGGCGGCCGCGTTCGTCGGCGCAGGATCCGCGGTCTTTCATCCCGAATCCTCGCGCATCGCGCGCTTGGCCTCGGGCGGCCAGCATGGCCTGGCGCAGTCGATTTTTCAGGTCGGCGGCAACGCGGGCAGCGCGGTCGGGCCGTCTGCTCGCGGCGTCTGATCGTCATTCCGCACGGACAGCGCAGCGTCGCATGGTTCGCGCTCGCGGCGATCCTCGCGCATCGGCGTCCTGTGGAAGGTGAGCGGATGGTACAAGCGCCATCATCTCGACCGCCCGGCGGTCGACGAAAGCGCACTCGCGGCCCGAAGGTCCATTGCAGCCCGCGACGTGCGGCCTGGTCGGTCGCCATTCTGCTCGTGCTGCTGTTCTCGAAGTATTTCTATCTCGCGAGCATCTCGAGCTACTACACTTTCTACCTCATCGAGAAATTCCATCTGTCGACGCAGTCGGCGCAGATGTATCTGTTCTTGTTCCTGCTCGCCGTCGCAGTCGGCGGACTCGCCGGCGGCCCGGTCGGCGACCGGATCGGACGCAAGCGCGTCATCTGGTTCTCGATCCTGGGAGTGGCGCCGTTCACGCTGCTGCTGCCGCACGTCGGTCTCGCCGCGACCGCGGTCTTAAGCGTGATCATCGGACTCATCCTGGCCTCCGCGTTCTCGGCCATCCTCGTGTTCGCGCAGGAGATCATGCCGGGCCGCGTGGGCGCCGTGTCGGGGCTGTTCTTCGGTTTCGCGTTCGGCTTGGGCGGCATCGGCGCCGCCGTGCTCGGTGCGCTGGCCGACCGCGAGGGCATCGAGTTCGTGTATCGGCTGTGCGCCTACCTGCCGCTTGCTCGGCGTCGCCGCGGCGCTCCTGCCCAACATCGAGCATCGCGGCGTGCGGAGCCGCGCGTGACGCAGAATCTCGTCTGGCTGATCACGCAGTACGGATTGCCCATCGTGTTCGTCAACGTATTCGTGGATCAAATCGGCCTGCCGGTTCCGGCCATGCCGACGCTGATATTGGCCGGGGCCATCGCCGCCAGCGGGCGCGCTCGGCCTGCACTCCTTGTTCGCGGCGGCGGTGCTCGCCTGCATTGTGCCGGACTGCGTCTGGTTCTTGGTCGGACGGCGCTACGGCATGCGCGTGCTGAAAACGCTGTGCCGCATCTCCCTCGAGCCGGACTCGTGCGTCAACCAGACCCAATCGCGCTTCGAGCGCTGGGGGATCAACTCTCTGGTGATCGCCAAGTTCGTGCCCGGCCTCGCCATCATCGCTCCGCCGCTCGCGGGCGCCATGCGCATCGGCTGGCCGCGATTCCTTACTCTTGAGCGCGCTCGGCGGAGCATCTGGGTCGGCAGCGGACTCGCCGCCGGGATGCTCTTCAAGACGCAGATTCAATCGGTCCTCGTGCACCTCGACCGCATCGGCAGGGTCACCGGCACGGTGGTCGCCGCGGCGCTCATCGGCTATGTGCTCTACAAGTGGTGGGAGCGGCGGCGCTTCTATAAAGAACTGCGCATGGCGCGGATCAGCGTCGCCGATCTCTACGAGCTCATGGAAGCGGGCGAGCAGCCCATCGTCGTCGATGTGCGCTCGCAGACGGCGCGAACGCTCGAGCCGCGCTGGATACCCGGCGCGATTCACGTGCCGGTGGACGATGTGGGCCGGCACATCGCCGATCTTCCCCGGAATCGCGAGATCGTCGTGTATTGCACGTGCCCGAGCGAGGCGTCGGCGGCGCGCGTGGCGAAGCTGCTCATCAATCACGGCTTCAAAGAGGTTCGGCCCTTGTACGGCGGCCTCGATGCCTGGATCGAGGCGGGCTACGCCGTCGACGGCGCGCCGGACGCTCGATCGTGAGCCAGGTCGCCGCGCACCACGTGGTGATCGTCGGCGGCGGCTTCGGCGGACTCGCCGTCGCGCAGGGACTCAAGGGCACGGGCGTGCGCATCACCATCGTCGATCAGCGCAATCATCATCTCTTCCAGCCGTTGCTCTACCAGGTCGGGACCGCCACGCTGGCCACCTCGGAGATCGCCTGGCCGATCCGCCAGCTGTTTCGCCGGCGCAAGGACATCACCACGCTTGCTCGGCACGGTCGTCGGGAGTCGATGCGGCCGCCCGCGAGGTGCTGCTCGAGGACGGCGGGCGGATCGGCTACGACTCGCTCGTGCTCGCGACCGGCGCGCGCCACGCCTATTTCGGCCACGACGAGTGGGAGCCTTACGCGCCCGGCGTTGAAAACGCTCGAGGATGCAACCTCGATCCGGCGGCGCATCTTGCTCTCCTTCGAGCGCGCCGAGCGCGAGACCGACGAGGCGCTGCGCCGCGCATGGCTCACCTTCGTGATCGTCGGCGGCGGCGCCACCGGCGTCGAGCTCGCCGGCGCCATCGCCGAGCTTGCCCACGTGACCTTGCCGGATGAGTTCAGGCACATCGACACGCGCCAGGCGCGGGTGCTGCTGATCGAGGCCGGACCGCGCATCCTGCCGACGTTCACGCCGGATCTGTCGGCTTACGCGCATGCCGCCCTCGAGCGCCTCGGCGTGGAGATCCAGCTCGGGCTCGCCCGTGAGCGAATGCTCGGCGCAGGGCGTCGTGTTCGGCGAGCAGCGGCTCGCGGCGCAAGGTCATCCTGTGGGCGGCCGGCGTGCGCGCCTCGCCCGCCGCCGCGTGGCTGGGCGCAGCCGCGGACGGCGCCGGACGCGTCAAGGTGGCGGCGGACCTCACCGCTCCCGGCCGGCCCGAAATCTTCGTCGTCGGCGACACCGCGACCATCGACGCCTGGCACGGCAAGCCGCGTGCCGGGCATCGCGCCGGCCGCCAAGCAGCAAGGCACGCACGTCGCCGACACGATCAAGCGCCGGCTCGCCGGCGAGATCGCTCGCCGCGTCCGTTCCGCTATCGGCATGCCGGCAATCTCGCCACCATCGGCAAGCGCGCGGCGGTCATCGATTTCGGCTGGCTCAAGGTCCGCGGCTACATCGCCTGGTGGATCTGGGGACTCGCCCACATCTATTTCTTGATCGGCGTGCGCAACCGCCTGGCCGTGGCGCTCAGCTGGCTATGGATTTATCTCACCGGGACCCGCGGCGCCTGTCTCATCACCCAGGGAACCCAGCGCAGCGACCCGCGCTGACCGCTAGCCCTCAAGAAAATGCCGGGAATTCCGGTCTGCGCCCTGCCGAGGATGAGCGCGTGGATGTCGTGCGTGCCCTCGTAGGTGTTCACGACCTCGAGATTCACCATGTGACGAATCACGCCGTATTCGTCCGAAATGCCGTTGCCGCCCAGCATGTCGCGCGCGATGCGCGCGATGTCGAGCGACTTGCCGCAGGAATTGCGCTTCAGCATGGAGGTGATCTCGACGGCCGCCGTGCCGTCATCCTTCATGCGGCCGAGCCGCAGACACGCCTGCAGCCCGAGCGTGATCTCGGTCTGCATATCGGCGAGCTTCTTCTGCACCAGCTGATTGGCGGCGAGCGGCCGGCCGAATTGCTTGCGCTCCACCACGTAATCGCGCGCGATGTGCCAGCAGCTCTCGGCCGCGCCGAGCGCGCCCCACGCGATGCCGTAGCGCGCGGAATCGAGGCAGGTGAACGGCCCCTTGAAGCCGCTCACTCCCGGCAGCAAACACTCCTTGGGAACGAACACATCGTCCATGACGATCTGTCCCGTGATCGATGCCCGCAAGCCGACTTTGCCGTGCAATGCGGGCGCCGTGAGACCCTTGGCGCCCTTCTCGAGAATGAACCCGCGGATCGCGTTGTCGTCCGTCTTCGCCCACACGACGAACACGTCGGCGATCGGACTGTTGGTGATCCAGGTCTTCGATCCCGTCAGGCGAAATCCGCCGCTCGCCTCGCGCGCGCGCGTGATCATGCTGCCCGGATCGGAGCCGTGGTTGGGCTCGGTGAGTCCGAAGCAGCCGATGGTCTCGCCGCGGGCGAGCGACGGCAGATAGCGGCGCTTCTGCTCCACGGTGCCGAACTGATGGATGGGCAGCATCACGAGCGAGGATTGCACGCTCATCATCGAGCGGAAGCCCGAATCGACGCGCTCGATCTCGCGCGCGATGAGTCCATAGCTCACGTAATTGAGACCGCCGCCGCCGAACTCCTCCGGGATCGTCGCGCCGAGGAGGCCGAGCGAGCCCATTTCGCGAAAGATCGCGGTATCGGTGTGCTCGTGCCGAAATGCCTCGAGGATGCGCGGCGCAAGCTTATCCTGCGCATACTCGCGCGCGGCATCGCGCACCAGCCTCTCTTCCGTCGTCAGCTGCTCGTCGAGAAGCAACGGATCTTCCCATTTGAAATTCGCAGCCGCCATGTCTTTCCAAGCCCTTCGATTCCTACGCTGCGCGCGAGCATCGCATAAACGCCCGCTCCAGGCCATGACTCCGGAAATTCAGCGTCGTGGGCGGAGCAGCATGCGGCGTCAGGATCCTCGCCGCCGCCGCGGCCACGGTGGGCGAGCGCATATTGATGTGTGAATTCGGCGCCCAGCAAAAATATCTGGCTCGAGTAATAGACCCAGAGCAACAGCACCAGAAACGATCCGGTAATGCCGTAGGCGGAGCGGAAAGCGAACCGGCTGAGAAACGTGACGATCAACAACTTGCCGATCAAGAACAGCATCGCCGTGACGAGCGAGCCGACCCACACATCGCGCCAGGTGATCTTCTGCTCGGGCGGCACGTATTTGAAGATCATCGCGAACAGCAAGGTCGACAGCGCCAAGCCGAGCAGCGCGTTGAAGCCGAGCACCACGCGCCGCCAGTCTTCGGTGAACGCTCCCATCCAAGCACCGAAGGCCTCCAGCAAGGCGCCGGCCGAGAGCGAGATCAGCAGCAAAAAACCGACGCCCAGCAGAAAGCCGAAGGACAGCACGCGCGTGCGCGCCAACTCCCAGAGGTTTTCGCGGGTGTTGCGCGCCGGCGAGCGCCAGATGCGTCGCAACGCATTCTGCAGCTCGGCGAACATGCCGGTGGCACTGATGAGCAGAGTCAGCAGGCCCGCGGCGGTCGCATAGCCTCGCCGAGTCGCATAGCCCACGGTGACGAGGAGCGCCGCGACCGCCTCGCTGCCCGTGTCGCCGAGCAGCCCCCGCATCTCCTCGAGCACGTGCGCCTTCACCGTCTCCGGGCCCACGAATGACCCCGCCACCCAGATCACCATGAGCAAAATCGGGCCGATGGCGAACAAGGAATAAAACGAAATCGCTGCGCCCATGCCGGGCGCGCCATCCTTGAGCCACGCCGTCAGCGATCGGCGGGCGATCTGCGCGAGCCTCACCGTTTCACCTCAGCGCTTGCCGGCTTTGCATGGACGCATTATGTACAAGAGGCCATCGGCGTGCAGTACTCGCTGATGGTCGGCCGCTTCCTACATCCGCTTGCTGCGCACCGCTTCTATTCAAGGGCGTACGGCCGTCTAAGATGAACGCATAGATCGCCGCGAAAACCTCGAGATGAAGATGCTCCCTGGGACGAAACAAAAACAAGATCGCATACAGGTCGAGACACGCGCCGGCCACGGCGCCCCGGGGCGCGGCAGCGCCACCCTCGACGAGCGTCGTGACATCGAAGCCCGCAACGACGCACGCGAGTCGCCGGGGCGCATCACCGCAGTGCGTATTCTGGTGGCGGGCGCGATCGGCTTGCTCCTCTACGTCGGGCACGTGGCGTTCATCCCTGTGGCGCTCGCATTGCTTCTGTCGCTGGTGCTGTCCGGCCCGGTGGAATTGCTTCACCGCGTGGGACTGCCTCGGGGCCTCGGCGCCGCGCTGGTCATGCTCATCATCGTCGGGGTCGCCGGCGGCCTTACCGAGTTTCTTGCCGAGCCCGCGCAGCACTGGTTCGCCGAAGCGCCGCACACCGTCAAAGTGATTGCTCGCAAGGTTCGCCCGCTTTCGCAGTTCATGAGCCGCCTCGACGATCTGCGGGTTTCCGCCGATAATCTCGCCGTCGCCGCCCATCCGGTGCCGCCGCCGCAAACCGCGGCACCGACCGAGAGCGGGCCCGCCCTGCTCTTCGAAATCACGCGCGGCCTGCTCCTCGGTACGGTCACGGTGATCATTCTCACATTATTCCTGCTGAGCGGCGGTCCGCCAATGCTCGCGCGCATGACCTCGGCGCTCGTCAGCGATCTGAACTCCGCCCATGTCATCTGCGTCATCGAGAAAGTGCGCGCGGAAGTCGGCCGCTTCTATGTCACCACCGCTTTGATCAACGTCGGCCTCGGCTTGGCGACGTGCTGTGCGATGAAGGCCTGCGGCATGCCGAATCCCTTCCTGTGGGGCACGCTCGTGGCGGTACTCAACTTCGTGCCGTATGCGGGTCCCACGGCGTCGCTCCTGTTGCTGACTACGGTCGCATTCGTGTCGTTCGACGGAATCGCACCGGTCGCCGCGGTCGCCGGCAGCTTTCTGGCGCTGGTGACCCTCGAAGGACAGGTAATTCAGCCGTTGCTCGTCGGCCGGCGCCTGCAATTGAATCCCATGCTGGTGTTTCTGGCGCTCTGGTTCGGCGGTCTTTTCTGGGGAATCGCCGGGATCGTCCTCGCCACTCCGTCCCTGGCGGCGCTCAAGGTGATCGCCGAGCACTCGGCGGGCGGCAGGCCTCTGGTCGACTTCCTCAGCGCGAAGACGACCGTCGGTGCGCGAATCACCGAGCGCGCGGACCGCAACGATGCCGTTGCGCATGCGCCGTTGTCGACGCGCGCGCGTTTCACCTGAAGGAAGTTAGCCATGCACTTCGTTTTGTCCGCGTTGCTGCTTTGCTCATTCGTCGTATTGCTGCTCGCGGGTCTGGCCAGCGTGCTGCGCGATCTGCTGTCGCGCGACCCCCAGCCGCGGGTGATGCCGCGCGCCGAGCGCGATCAAAGCCGGCTCACGTCGGGCTTAGATCTCGATTTGCCGTGCGATCTCGACCACCCGTTGCGGCGGTAGGTTGAATCGATCCACGATCTTCGCCGAGTTTCGGTACAAAAACGCGAACAGCCCAATGCGCCAGCTGCTGAGCGCCGATCCCCGCGGCTTCTGCACCACCAGGTCGCGCGCCGCGATGAAACGGGCGCGCTCGAAATCGATGGGCTGATCCAGTCCGGTGGCGCGATTCAGCACGGCCCGCAGGTCGGGAATCTCGAAAAAGCCAAACCGCGCGACGATGAGCCATAGGCCATCGGCCAACTGCTCGACCACCGTGCATTTGGGCTCCGGTATGCGTGGCGTGGTCTCGAAGCGGATGCTCAGCGCCACGGTTCGCCGCGGCAGCACGCCGGTATAGCGCGAGTGATCGACGATGAGCCGCGAGACCCGCTGATTGCTGCGCGTGATGAAGACGGTGGTGCCCTCGATCCGCGGAATCGCACCCGACTTCAGCTTCGAGAGAAAGCGCTCGGCCTCCTCAGGTGTCTGCGTGAGCTCGGAGTGCATGGCGTCCAAGCCCTTGCGCCAGGTGGTCATCACCACGAAGATGAGCGCGGCCAGCGTGAGCGGCAGCCATCCGCCCTCCTCGATCTTCAGCAGATTGGCGCTGAAGAAGGAAAGATCCACGATGAAAAAGAATCCCCCGGTGAGGACCGCGACAAGGCGCGGCCAGCGCCACACTTCCGCCATCGCCTGATACAAGAGCACGGTCGTGAGGAGCATGGTGGTGGCGACCGCGGTGCCGTAAGCCGACGCCAGCCGGTCAGAACTGCCGAAGGCGATGGTCGTCGACACCGATGCCACCATCAACAGCCAGTTGACCACTGGAACGTAGATCTGACCGTAGACCCGGTCGGAGGTCTGACGGATGGCCAGACCCGGGAGCCAGCCGAGCTGAATCGCCTGGCGGGTCATCGAGAACGACCCGGTGATGATGGCCTGACTGGCGATGATGGTCGCGATCGTCGCGAGCAGCACCATCGGATAGATCGACCACGCCGGCGCGATCAGAAAAAACGGGTTGCCCTTTGCAGCCGCATTGTCCATCAAGAACGCGGTTTGACCCGCGTAACTCAGGAGTAACGCGGGGAGCGCGATGAAATACCAGGAACAGCGCACGGCCCGCTTGCCGAAGTGCCCCATGTCGGCATAGAGCGCCTCGCCTCCCGTGATACAGAGGAACACCCCGCCGAGCACCAGGAGTCCGCGTCCTCCCGAATGCATCATGAAGCGCACCGCATGGCTGGGATCGAGCGCCGCCAACACCCCAGGATGATGGACGATGGACGTGAGGCCAAGAACGCCGATCACGCTGAACCAGAGCAGCATCACCGGCCCGAAGGCTTGCCCGATACGCGCGGTTCCGAAGCGCTGACTGGCGAACAGCGCGATCAAGATCAGTACTGCCGCAGGCATCACATAGGGCTTGAACGCATCGGTGGCGGCGTTCACGCCCTCGAGGGCGCTCAGCACCGAGATCGCGGGGGTGATGACGCCATCGCCGTAGATGAGCGCAGCACCCAGAAGTCCCATGACGGTAAAGGGCTTGAGGCCCGGCCCATTGGCACCGATCAGCGACATCAAGGCGAGAATACCGCCCTCGCCCCGATTGTCGGCGCGCATCACGAATAGACAATACTTGATCGAGATCGTGATGATCAGGGTCCACACGATCAGCGACAGCGTGCCGAGAACTCCCGCGGGCGTGACCTGCCCGTCCATCGCCTGCACGACGGTCTGCAGCGTGTACAAGGGGCTCGTGCCGAGATCGCCGAACACGACACCGAGTGCAGCGAGCATGGCGAGACGCAACGGTTGGCTGTCGGCCGAGTGCCGCGTGGGGCTTTCGAGAGGAGCCTCGGGCTGGGCGGGCTCGGGCGGCGCGGGAGAATCCATGCGTTTCACCTTACTGGGTCAGCTGCACCGCGGCAACTGGCCAGTCATGGCGGCCGTCGATTTCGACAACCCGCCGACAGGTGCTGGCGTTGAGTTCCTACATCTAAGCTGCCGCCTGCGACGATATTTTGCGCTCCACGATCATGCGCAACTTCTTCGTCGACCATCCGAAGACTCGGGGGCTTCTCATCGCTCTCGGCACACTCGTGCTGCTCATCGTGCTGTTCGCCTTGTTCTTCGACTGGAATTATTTTCGCCCCACTCTGGCGCGCATCATTTCGGAGAAAACCGGGCGCCACACCGTTATTCGCGGAAATCTGCGTGTGCATCTATGGTCTTTCGAGCCGAGCGCCGAGATCGACGGCCTGACCATGGACAATCCCCCCTGGGCCCAGCGTCCGGTGATGTTCACCGCCGATGAGCTCGCGGTGAGCGTGAGCCTCGGGCGATTGCTGCGGGGACAGGTGGTCGTGCCGCAAATCAAGGTGGTGCGTCCGATCATCGATGTCGAGCGCGATGCCAAAGAACGCGCCAGCTGGGAGTTCGGAACCCAGGAAGGCAAGCCGCAGAAGAGCTCGCAGCCCGCGAAACTTCCCACCATCCGCCGTTTGCTGATCGAGTCCGGCACGATTCGCGTGTCCGACGCCATTCGCAAGCTGAAGCTCGACGGCTCATTGAATGCGTCGGATGTATCGGGTCAAGGGAGCGGCGGGTTCGAGCTGAAATGCAAAGGATCGCTTAACGACAAGCCGTTTCGAGCGGACCTTCACGGCGGCCCGCTCATCGACCTCGACCCCGACCATCCTTATCAGCTGACGGCTCACCTCACCGCCGCCGATATCAAGGTGGATGCGCACACGACGTTCCCGAAACCGTTCGATATGGCGCAATACAGTGTGAAATTCCAGATATCGGGAAACGATCTGGCGGACGTGTTCTACCTGACCGGGTTGGCTTTGCCCAACACGCCGCCGTATCGGCTGTCGGCCGACGTCGAGCATCGCGGCACGCTGTTTCGCATGGACGATCTCAAGGGCACACTCGGCTCGAGCGACATCGAAGGTACGGCGGAGATCGAGACCAGCCGCAAGCGGCCGAAATTCACCGCCAAGGTGCGCTCCGATACGCTCAACATCGTCGATCTTGCGCCGACCCTGGGACATCCCGCGGCGCCGGCGAATACCCTGTCGGCGCGGACTCCGCCGGATGCCGGCAAGCGAGCGCAGGGCGCGACGGCACCGCCGGCCGAGGCCCCGGCATCGCAACGGTTGTTCCCCGATGCTGATCTGCAAGTGGATCGCGTGCGCGGAATGGATGCAGACGTCACCTACCAGGCCCGCTCGGTCGTGGCGCCGAAGCTGCCGATGAAGGAAGTGAGATTTCATCTGCTCCTGAACGACGGACGTGCTGAAGCTCGATCCCCTCTCGTTCGTTCTCGACTCCGGCAAATTCGCCGGCAACGTCACCATCGACGCCGCCAAGGACGTGCCCGAGTCGACCATCGACATGGGCATCGACGATGTCGATCTCAGCCAATTCACGAGCGCGAAGCTGAAACAGCCGCCGTTGCAGGGCTCCATGTCGGGGCGGCTGAAAGTCCATGGTTACGGCGCCTCGGTGCATAAGCTCGCTCGTCCGCCGACGGCACCGTCAGCGTCGCGCTGCCCATCGGGACAGATGAACGAGCCCCTTGCCGAGCTCACCGGCATCGATGTCTTCAAGGGCCTGGGGTTGCTGTTCTCGCAAAAGCAGCCGAACGTCGCGATTCGTTGCGGCGTGATCGACTTCCAGGCGCAGAAAGGCACGCTCGATGCGCGCTCGGTGTTCATCGATACCACCACCGTGTTGATCACCGGCCGCGGCCACGTCGATCTGGGCGACGAGCGGCTCGATCTGTCGCTGCAAGGAGACCCGAAGAAAGTGCGCTTCTTCCGGTTGCGCGCGCCCATCACGCTGCACGGCACGCTGCTGCACCCCGCGATCGGCGTGAAAGCGGAGAACCTCGTGGCCCAAGCGGGTGTCGCCGCAGCGCTCGGTACTTTGCTTACGCCGTTCGCCGCGGCGCTGGCCTTCATCGATCCGGGGCTTGCCAAGAACAAGGATTGCTCGGCGGTGATGGCCGAGGTGCAGGCCGATGTGAACGACCAGACTCCGCCGCCCCAGCAGGCCGCGCCATCGCAACAGACCGCGCCACCGCAAACCGCGCCACCGCAGAGCCTCGCCGCGCCCAACCGGCTCTCCCTAGGCCTCTCTGCACCCACCCGGGCCGCGTAGGAGCCCTCCTAGTTCGGCTTCCGTCGGTCGTCCGCTGTTGCGCGACGGTGGGCAGGGCCAGTATTCGATTGCAGGGTCTCGATTGCGACAGGAAGGAGGCAGTCATGCATATTCTCCACAAAGGGCTGATGCTGGCCTGTTTGCCGCTTATCTTGGTGAGCGCGGCCGCTGTGGGCGGACTGAACGGCGTCGATGTCGTCATCACCAATGATTCGACCGATGATGTCATGGTCACCGTATATGACACCAGCACTCACCCGAGCAGCGTGTTGCTCGCGAGCGAGCGCATCAACGGCTTCACCAAAATACCGGTTGCCCTGTCGCTCGATGAGACCGGCCGCGGCAATGTCGCCTGGACGGCGGTCTCCGTCGATCCGCGCTCGCGAAGGTGCGGGCACGCCACGAACACGGGCCTCACGGATTCTCAGGCGGTGAGCGTTCACGCGGATTCGGATTGCTCGGGTACCTGACGCCCGAGCTCTTTCTCCAACTCGAGGAACTCGAGGTCGGGGCGCTGCGGCACCCCATAGCGTTTGTCCTCATAGGGAAAGGCGTGAGACTCGCCGGTCGGCGTATAGCCGCGGCGCTCGTACCATGCGAGGAGATTGTCGCGCACGTTGAGCACGTCGATCAGCACTCGGGTTGCGCCGAGATCCGCCAGCCGACGCTCCGCCGCGTCCAGGATCCGCCGGCCCAGTCCCGCGTTTTGCTCGCATGGATCGACGGTCAGAGACCCTAAGTACCAGACCGTCGCGGATCTCGGCTCGAGCCAAACAGTGCCGCGCAACGCGCCGCTCGCCGGATGGCGTACCAGAAGCAGCTGTGCCTGCCGGCTCGCCTGAATCTCAGCGCGCAACGCCCGGACGCTGGTTCGATCTCCCACCAGGACGCCTTTGACATGGGCCCAGCCCGCGACATCGCCCGTGCCGCCGTAGGCGACATTCATGAGTTCCGCCAAGGCCTCGAGATCGCTCTCGCCGGCACGCTGAAAGACGATCGGCGCGGCGGCTGGATACGGCGACCCGTCCGGGATCATAGCGACTTCGACAAGCCGAAGAAAAAGCCGCGCCGCGGGCCGAACTGCGGCGCGCCCACGCCCACGCCGGTGCCGTTGCGGATTTCATAGATCTTGTCGAACACATTGATGACGTCGAACCGCGCCGTGAGGGTGCCGGCGTTGGTCAGGTCAAAGACATGCGAGATGCCGGCGTTCACCTGGGTGTAGTACGGCAGATGCTCGCCGTTCGGAATATCGTCGCCGCCGTAGCCGTTCGTCTGGCCGGGCGGCAGCTCCAGATCGGCGCGCAGTCCCGATCCCATCAGGAAATCCGCGCTCACGCGGGTGTCCTCGTGCACATAGGAGACGCCGCCCGAGGCGGTGTGCTGCTGCTCGTGATCGAGGTGGATCCAGTTGTTCGCGATGTAATCGAGATCCGTCGGCGAGAAGTTGAACTGCGCCGAATCGATGTCCTTGCCCTTCGCGCTCTGCACCGCGAGATTCAGGTACGCGTTGAAGCTCGCCGTCGTGTAGTTGGTCGTGAACTCGGCTCCATATTGCTTGCCGTAGCGATAGTTGAACGGCGTCAAGATGATGGGCGCGCCGAACTGGCCTTCGTCGATCAGGTTGGTGGACTGCTTGTAATAGGTATCGAGCCCGATCGTGAGGTGGCGCGTCACCTTCTGCTGCACGCCGGCATCGTAATAGTTCGCGTGCTCGGCCTGCGGAGGCGCGTCCTTCGGGGACAGCGGCGGAGAGGAGGTGGGCGCGAACAGCGTGATGTCCTTGCCGCCCACCAGCTCGAAGGGCGGCGGCGACATGTAGCGCGAATACCCGGCGTGAACGGTCGTGTCGTCGAGCGCCTGCCACACCACATTCAACCGCGGGCTCACCTGCTTGTCCGCCGTATAGGCGGTGAACTTGTCGAAGCGCAGGCCGTAATTGACGGTGAAATCCGGCAGAGGCTTCCATTCGTCCTGCAGATACGCGCTGTAGATCCATTCGGTCGCCGTGCCATTGTCGATGATCGTCTCCGGCACGGTGCCGTAGCCGCCGGGGCCCGTGGAGTCGGCCGGCAGCACTTGCGAAGCGGTATTCGCTGATCGAATGATCGGTCTGCAAAAAGACGCCGCCGCGCAGCGTGTGCGCATCGTCGAGCGTGTAGCCGGCATCGCTTTGCACCGCATAGGCGACGTTCTGCTTGTAGGCGTCCTGAGAAATGCCGGTGAACAACAGGTCGCCCGGAAAATCCGGCACGAAGGTCAAGCTCGAATAGCGCGCGGTGAACGAGGACTGCACGTTGAGCGCACCCGCCGAATGCTGCCAGCTCAAGGCGCCGAACTGGGTGACCTCGCGCTGATTCTCGTTCAAGTCCTGGCTCGGGAACGTCGATAGATCGCCGACGCTGCAGGCCGAGCGAGGGCTGCTCGCCGTAAAGATTCGGGATCTGGAACTTGCCGACCGAGCTGCCGAGCATCAGCGCCACTCGGTTCTCATCGTTCAGGATGTCCTCGAAGTAGCCGAAGCCGTGATATTGCGTGGTGTGGTCGTGAATGGGGTTGGAGCTGCCGTCCGGCGATTCGATCCCGAGGTCATCGCGGATGAAATCTCCGGTCACGAAGTAGCTGAAGGACCCGGCGCCGCCGCCATAGGCCACGCTCGGCTGGATCTCGCCGTGGCTGCCGCCGTATATCGACACGAACCCGCCCGGGGCCTGCAGCCCGCTCTTGGTCGTGATGTCGATGATGCCGGCGGTGCGCAGTCCGTACTCCGCCGGCAGCGCTCCGGTCACCAGGCTGATCGAGGAGATCAGGCGCGGATCGAGCGTCTGCCCGAACACCGCAATGCCCTCGGGCAGCATCACGCCGTTGATGCGATATTGCAGACCCGCGTGCTCGCCGCGCACGTGAAACTGCCCAAACGAGTCCTGCGCCACGTCGGGTGCCTGCAAGACCACCTGGTTGAGCAATCGTATTGGCCCCGCCCGGGGTCGCGGCGATGGCGTCGGCGTCGATCGTGTACGTTGAGGCGCCCGTCTGCGTTTGAATGTGCGAGCGCTCTTCGTCCAAGTGCTGGGCGGTGACCACGATGGCGGGCAAGGCCTCGGCGCCTGCCGGCGCCGCAGCGGCGGTCTCAGCGGCGGTCGCACCGGTGCCGGCGTCGCCCGGAAGCAGCGCCTGTTTCGTTCCCGGCAACGGCCGCGCCGCTCACGAGAAGCAACGCGACGCAGGACGCCGCGGGCGTAACTGAAATTCTGAACATCGAGGATTCCTTCGGGACAGCTGACTGGACGCACCCGGCTGCCACGGTGCGGCTGCCCGGCAAAAGACACGCTCAGCTGAGGAAGGGAGGGCCGCGGCTGCGGGGCGCGGGTGCGGCGGAGGTCGCTGCCCGGGTCGGCGCCTCGACCGCGCGCTCGGTGTAAGCGCGCACGAGCAGCGGCAGAACGAACGAATGACTGAACGCCGGGCTGGCCGCCTGGGCGAAGGAAGGACACAGGGCGCATGCCGGATCCAGGGAATCCTCGGCGGCTTGCGCAAATCGGGGGTATGAGCACCCGCAAAATGGCCGAGCTCGTGCACGACCGCACCTTGCTGCCCGCTGATGAGAAACAGCATGAGGCCGAGCACCGTCGCCAGGTGGTTGAGGAACTTCGGAAGCTGTCCGGGCGGGAAACATCCGCGAAAACTAACAGAATGGCGCGGTCTTTTCAGTAGGCAATGGCCTGAGATGCCAAGCGCAGCCGCATATTTGTTTACAATGCGCCGCTCCCGGTGACCATCAGAGGGACTTCACGATGAGGCTGCGAACGCGAATTGAAGGCGGCGGCACACCGCGCCTCGAGCGCTGGGGCGTCGATAGCGAGTACGGGCGCCTGCGCGACGTGCTGGTCGGTCCCATCGATCATTTCAGCTGGCGCGGCGGCAATGCGGTGGCTCAGCGCAGCGAGCGCGTCGGGCTCAAGTTCGATTTTGGCACCGCCCGGGCCCAGTACGGCGAGATGCTCGACGCCTACCGGCAAGCGGACGTCGCGGTACATATCTTGCCCGCCGACCCGAGCCTGCCCTATCAGATCTTTGCACGCGATTCGAGCGCCATGACGCCCTGGGGCGCTGTCATCCTGCAGACGCAAAAACCCTACCGGCGCGGCGAGTACGCGGCCTGCATTCAGTTCTACTTGGATGCCGGAATCCCCATTTACGATCTGATCACCGCCGGCAACGTCGAGGGCGGCGATTTCATGGTGCTGAAACCCGGCGTCGCGGCATGCGGCTATTCGGGCGAGCGCTCCATCGAGCCGGCCGTGCAGCAGCTCAAGGGTTGGTTCGAGGCGGAAGGCTGGGAACTGCACACCTATGCGTTCGACTCGCACTTCCTGCACCTCGACGTGCAGATGGGCATGCTGGCGGAGGGCCTCGCAGTGGTGTGCGTCGAGGCGGTCGAGCCCGAGCTCATCGACTGGCTCGCCGCGAAGGGCATCCGCGCCATCGCCGTTCCTTACAGCGACGCCATGCAGCTCGGCACCAACGTCGTGGCTCTGGGCGATGAGCGTGTGCTCGTGCCCGCATCCAGCAAGAATCTCATCGCGGCCTGCCGCGCCGAGGGCCTCACCGTGTACGCCCCGGACGTATCGATGATCGCCAACGGCGGCGGCGCGGTGCACTGCATGTGCCAGGCCCTCAAGCGGGATCGCATTGGTGGCGCATGACCGGGAGCGCCGCTCCGGTCGATGCCGCCCCATGCTCTCTCACCGACCTCAGCGCGGCTGAGGCCGTCGCGCGCATGGCGCGCGGCGAGATCACCTGCGAGCGCTATGCCCAGGCGCTGCTCGACCGCTGCGCGCAGCAACGCACTCTCAATGCGTTCATCACGCTCGAGCCGGCCCGGGTGCTGGAGCAAGCGCGCGCCCGCGATGCCGAGCGCCGCGCGGGCGCCAAGCCGGGAGCTCTGTTCGGTCTGCCCATTCCGGTCAAGGACAGCGTCAACACGCGCGACTACCCGACCACCGGCGGCACGCCGGCGCTGCGCGCCTTCCGCCCCCACGCCGATGCCCCGGTGGTCGCCGCGCTTGAAGGCGGCCGGCGCGATCGTGCTCGGCAAGACCAATCTGCACGAGCTCTCCTATGGCTGGACTAGCAATAACCTCGCCTTCGGCGCGGTGCACAATCCCTACGATCCGCAACGCATTGCCGGCGGCAGCAGCGGCGGAACCGCGGCCGCGATCGCCGCGCGGCTCGCCCCGCTCGGAATCGCCGAGGACACCGAGGGCTCGATCCGCGTGCCCGCGGCGTTCTGCGGCATCGCAGGGTTCAGGCCCACGACGGGCCGCTACTCGACGGCAGGCTGCGTGCCGATCTCGCCCCTGTTCGATCAGGTAGGCCCGCACGCGCGCGGCGTCGCCGATCTTGTGCTGTTCGACTCGGTCGTCACCGGCGAGGCGCCGCTCGCAGCGGCGGCGACGCTTCGCGGCGTGCGCCTCGGCATCGCGCGCGACTACTGGTTCGCGGGTCTCGATCCCGAAGTTGAGCGGGTCGCCACCCAAGCCCTGCAGCGACTCGAGAGCGCCGGCGCGGTCCTGGTCGAGGCGCCCTTGCCCGGGGTGGGTTCCCTCGTCGAGCACATCACCGATCAGGTCCAAAATCACGACGTGCGCTTTGCCCTCGCCCGCTATCTGGCGACTTACGGAGCGCCCGTGGACTTGGAGCAGCTCATCGAGAGCGCGAGCCCCGATATCCAGGCGGTATTCCACCGCGATGTCTTGCGCGGCGGCGAGAACTTCGTCAGCGAGACGGCCTATCGGGCGGCGCGCGACCGCTATCTGCCCGAGCTCAAGTGCGCCTATCACGACTATTTCGCCCGCCACCGGCTGGATGCGATGGTGTTTCCCGCAACGCGTGTGCCGGCGCCCTGCATCGGCGATGAGATGACGCTCGCTATCGCCGGACAGGCCGTGCCTTTCGCGGATGCAGTGGCCCGCAACATCGCTCCCGGCAGTACAGCCGGTCTGCCGGGGCTCGTGCTGCCCGCGGGGCTCACCGCCGGCGGCCTGCCGGTGGCGCTCGAGTTCGACGCGCCGACGGGCGCGGATCGATCGCTCCTGTCGACCGCGGCGGCGCTCGAGCAGGCGCTTGGGCGCATCGCCGCTCCGCCGGGTTAGACTAGCGCCGCCTCCTCTCACCGCCATCCAAGGTAAGGCCCCGCATGATCAAAGTCAGCGTTCTGTATCCCAACAAGCCCGGCTCTCACTTCGACATGGGCTACTACCTCCCCACGCACATGCCGCTGGCGATGCGTCTGCTCGCCAAGGGATTGCGCAAGACCGAGGTCGATGCCGGAATCCAGGGTACGAATCCCGGCGAGCCGCCGCCCTTTTTCGGCGGATGCCAGTTCTATTTCGACTCGATCGATGCGTTCCTCGAGGTGTGGAAACCCGCGGCGCCGGAGCTGACCGCCGACATTCCGAACTACACCGACGTCGCGCCGATCATCCAGTTCAACGAGGTCAAGCTGTCGCTGTAGAGCCGGCGATGACGATTCACTCGTATTTCCCGACGCTCGTCTACACGGCTGCGCTGCAAAGACGCGGGACGCGCGCATCTCAATGCCCGGCTGCTCGAAGAATGCCGGCAGCTGCGCGCGGACGACGCCGCCGGACGGCGCTGGTCCGCGGCGAACTATCCCGGCGGCTATACCTCCTACGGCTCCGCGCACCGCCTGCAGCGTTTCTCGCCCACCTTCGAGGAGCTCGAGCGCAAGCTTGCGCGGCACGTGCAGGCGTTCGCTGCTGCCGTCGATTGGGACCTTGCGGGCCGGACGCTGGCGATGACCGATTGCTGGGTCAACATCATGCCGCGCCGCAGCGCGCATCCTGGACACCTGCATCCTCTCTCGACGTTGAGCGGCACCTATTACGTGGAGGCGCCGCGCGGTTCGCCGGGCCTCAAATTCGAGGACCCGCGGCTCGATCGCTTCATGGCCGCGCCGCCGCGCAAAGCCGCGAGCGCGCGCCGCGAACAAAGCATGGATCACGGTTCCGGCCAAGGCCGGACGTCTGGTGCTGTTCGAGAGCTGGCTGCGCCACGAAGTCGCGCCCCAACCCGCGCAAGCGAGCGGATCAGCGTGAGCTTCAACTACAACTGGTTCTAAGAATAGATCGCAATGACCACCCAACGCACCGACGCCACCATGGCGGTTTTTCTCGATCTCGAGAACATCGCCCTCGGCGCGCGCGACGCCAACTACCCGAGCTTCGACATCGAAAAAGTGCTCGAGCGGCTGCTGCTCAAGGGCCACATCGTCGTGAAGAAGGCCTACTGCGACTTCGATCGCTACAAGGACTTCAAGCGCGGCCTGCACGAGGCGGCTTTCGAGCTCATCGAGATCCCGCACGTGCGCCAGTCCGGCAAGAACTCCGCCGACATCCGCATGGTCGTCGATGCTCTCGACCTGTGCTACACCAAGGGCCATGTCGATACCTTCGTCATCATCAGCGGCGACTCGGATTTCTCGCCGCTGGTGAGCAAGCTGCGCGAGAACGCCAAGACGGTGATCGGGATCGGCGTCAAGAACTCCACCTCCGATCTGTTCCTCAATAATTGCGACGAGTTCATCTACTACGACGATCTGGTCCGCAAGGAACGCTCGCGGCGGCGCCGCTCGGCGGCAGGCCGCGGGCCCGCATCGCGCGCGGCGACCCCGCCCGCCGGAAACCAAGGGCCCCGACCCAGCGAGGCGCTCGACCTCGTGGTCGAGACCCTGGATGCCGTGAGCGAGGAGCGCGGCGAGAACGAGCCCATCTGGGGGTCGATGATCAAGCAAGCCATCAAGCGGCGGCACCCCGGCTTCAATGAGCGGTTCTACGGCTTTCGCTCGTTCAACGATCTGCTGGCCGACGCCGAGAAGCGCGGCTTCTGGACCCTGCGCCCCGACGAGAAATCCGGCGGCTACACGGTCCGCGTCGCGGAAAAGGCCCCCGCCGCCAAGGGTTGACCTCATCCCGGCCGCCCTCACTTCGGTGAGACCAGAGGGCTAGACAGAGCCGGGAAACATGAATACGTCGCGTCGAAGATCTTGGATGTGGGCAGAAGCTTGCGCGCGCCTCGATGAGGCCGAGCGCCGGCATCGGCGTTTCTTCGAGCTGCTCGCGGCCCCGGCGGCGGCGCCCGTGTGGGAGCCGCCTGCCAATATTCTATCGGTCGGGCGGGAACTCGAAGTCACCGTTGCGCTGCCCGGCGCCCGCGCCGAGGATGTGGTCGCGCAAGTCACGCCTTCGGGACTCCTGATCGAGGCGACCGTGCCGCCGCCCGCCTTTGCGCTCGGCGTCGAGGTGGTGCGTCTCGAGATTCCTTACGGCCGCATGCGGCGGCGCATCGAGCTGCCACCCGGCAGCTACACGCTGCTCGAGTTTCAGCTTGGACGAGGCTATCTCTTCCTGCGCTTGACGGGAACTACGCTATGAACGAAAACGCAACCCCCCTGACGGCTGCGCCGGCGGCCTCTCTACCTGAGGACGTGCTCATCATCCTGCCCGCGACCGAAGCGGTGCTGTTTCCCGGCGTGGTTCTCCCCATCGCGGTCCACGGCAAGCGCGCGCTCGCCGCGGCGCAGGAAGCGGTGCGCACGCAACGCAAAGTGGGCATGCTGCTACAGTCGACCGAGGGCGAGAACGAGAACCCCGACCCCGAGCAGTTGCACCGGGTGGGAACGATCGCTTCCATCGTGCGCTTCGTGACCGCGCCCGACGGGACCCATCACCTGATCGCGCAGGGCGAGCAGCGCTTCACGGTGCTCGACTACGTGAGCCGCGAGCCGTTCCTGGTGGCGCGCATCGAGGCGCACAAAGAGCCGACATCGGTCGGCAAGGACATCGAGGCGCGCGCGCTCACCTTGCGCGAGCGTGCCATCGAGGCCGTGCAGCTGTTGCCGCAAGCCCCCGCCGAGCTCGGCAATGCGATCCGCGCCATCGAGTCGCCTGCGACGCTTTCCGATATCGTCGCGAGCTTCATGGACCTCAAGATGACGGAGAAGCAGGAGATTCTGGCGACCTTCGATCTCGAGGAGCGCTTGGATCGCGTGCTCGCCTTCCTCAACCGGCGCATCGAGGTGCTCAAGGTGTCGCGCCAGATCGATGAGCGCACGCGCGAGGCGTTCGATGAGCGGCAGAAAGAGGCGGTGCTGCGCGAGCGCCTGCGTCAAATTCAGAAAGAGCTCGGCGACAAGGGCGATTCCGGCGCGGAGGTCGAGGATTTGCGCAAGGCCGTCGCCGACGCGGCGATGTCCCCGGAAGCGGACGAGCAAGCGCAGCGCGAGCTCACCCGTCTCGAGCGCATGCCCGAGGGCGCTGCCGAATATTCCATGACGCGCAACTACCTCGACTGGCTGATCGCGATGCCTTGGTCGAAACTCGACCCGGAGCAGCTCGACATCGACCGCGCGCGCGCCATCCTGGATGAGGATCATTACGGCCTGGAGAAAGTGAAGCGGCGCATTCTCGAGTTCCTGGCGGTGCGCAAGCTCAACCCAGAGGGGCGCAGCCCCATCCTCTGCTTCGTCGGCCCGCCCGGCGTCGGCAAGACCTCGCTCGGACAGAGCATCGCGAAAGCGCTCGGATTGCAGTTCCGCCGGGTGAGCCTCGGCGGCGTGCACGACGAGGCCGAGATCCGTGGCCATCGTCGCACCTACATCGGCTCGCTGCCGGGGAACATCGTGCAGGCGGTGCGCAAGGCCGGCCGCCGCAATCCCGTACTCATGCTCGACGAGGTGGACAAGCTGTCCGCGAGCCACCAGGGCGATCCGTTCTCGGCGCTGCTCGAGGTGCTCGATCCGGAGCAGAACAACACATTCCGCGACAACTATCTCGGCGTGCCCTTCGATCTATCCAAAGTGCTGTTCATCGGCACCGCCAACGTGCTCGACGCGATCCCCGGGCCGCTGCGCGATCGCATGGAAATTATCGAGCTTGCCGGCTACACCGAGGAGGAGAAGCTGCAGATCGCGCGGCGCCACCTGCTCACCCGGCAACTGTCCGCCAACGGGCTGAAACCCGATCAGGTACAGATCACGGACGAGGCTCTGCACCACGTCATCGGCGACTACACCCGCGAGGCGGGCGTCAGAGGTCTCGAGCGCCAGATCGGCGCGCTGTTGCGCAACGCCGCGGTAGCCATCGCTTCCGGGCGCGCCACGCAGGTATCGATCGACGTCGGCGCCATTCAAGGGATCCTAGGGGCCCCGCGCTTCGAGAACGAGGTCGCGCTGCGCACGAGTGTCCCCGGCGTCGCCACGGGTCTCGCCTGGACACCCGCGGGCGGCGACATCCTGTTCATCGAATCGAGCCGCGTGCGCGGCAGCGGCAAGCTCATTCTGACCGGCCAGCTCGGCGAGGTCATGAAAGAGAGCGCGCAAGCGGCCGTCACTTTGGTGAAATCGCAGGCGGAGCGCCTCGGCATTGACCCAGCGGCGCTCGACAACAGCGATCTGCACATTCACGTGCCCGCGGGCGCCATCCCGAAAGATGGTCCGAGCGCGGGCGTCGCCATGGCGACCTCGATCGCCTCGCTCCTGACCCAGCGCACCGTGCGCTCGGACGTGGCCATGACCGGGGAAATCAGCCTGCGCGGCGTGGTGTTGCCTGTCGGCGGCATCAAGGAGAAGGTCGTTGCGGCCGCGCGCGCCGGCATTCGCACCGTCATCCTGCCGGCGCGTAATCGCCGCGATCTCGAGGACATCCCGGAGAGCGTGCGCAACCGGATGGAGTTCGTGTGGGCTACGATGATCGATGATGTGCTCGCGCGCGCGCTGGAGGATGCTCCTGCGCGCCATGCGGCGGCGGCCTAGCCAATCGGGCGGCGTGAGCCCAGGGTGAAAGCATAACTCTTGGTAAGCTCCGCGCCGAAAAGAACGATCTGAGCCGAGTAATAAGCCCAGAGCAGCAATATCAGCAATGAGCCGGCGGCACCGTAGATGGACGCGAACGCGCTTCTGCCAAGGTAAAAGCCGATCGCCAGCTTGCCGATGTTGAATAGCGCCGCAGCGGCGGCGGCGCCGCCCCACACATCGCCCCAAGCCATTCTCTGCTGTGGAACGTACTTGTAGACCAAGGCAAACAAACCCGTGGTGATAGCGAGGCTCAGCGACCAATCGACGACCAGCAACACGGTCCGCCACTCCCCGAGGAACGAGGCGATCCAAGTCGCCAGCGCGGCCAGCAAGGTACTCACCAGCAGCGAGACCATCAGCAGGAAGCCGACGCCGAAGACCAAGCCGACCGATAGAAAGCGAGCCCGCGCCAACTGCCACAGCCCACCCAATGTGGTGCGCTTGGGAACGCCCCAAATTCGATCGAGCGAATTCTGCAGCTCCACAAACACCGACGATGCGCCGAGAATCAATGCCGTGACGCCAATCAGCATGGCGGTTCGACTGCTTCCTATATTCGTGGCGCTCAATAGCAGCGTCTGTACGGCGGAGGCTCCGGCCTCTCCGAAAAGAATCTGCATCTGCGGCAACAGCTGAGCGCGAACGATGTCCGCGTTGGTTACCATGCCGAGAACGCCGATCGCGATTATCAGAATGGGTGCGACGGAAAACACCGTATAGAAGGCGAGTGAGGCGCCCATGGTCGTGGCGTCGTGTTGGATCCAGGCGAGCGCGGCTTTGGCGAAGACCTCGACAATGCTTCTGGTGAGTGCAAATGGCCCGCGCAGCATAGAAGGGCGGAGCGATTCCACGCTCCGCCTCCGGCCTGACATCCCCGCCACGCGCGACGTTTAGGAGTGGCTGCGGGCCGCCACCGGCGCCCCGTCGACTCCACCTATGACGATCTCGACGCGACGATTGAGTTGCCGACCGCCTGAATCGACGTTGCTCGCGACGCCAAAGTCCTTGCCATATCCCCGGGTGACGATGCGGGTCGAATCGATACCGCGGTTGACGAGTACCGACCTCACCGTGTCAGCGCGCCGTTGCGACAAGTCCAAATTGAAGGAATCCGTCCCGACGTTGTCGGTATAGCCATCTATTTCGACACGCCGCTCCGGATGATCGGTCAGAAACACGACGAGTTGATCCAGGTTTCGAGAGGCACCGGGATTCAGATCCGCCTTGCCGGTGTCGAACAACACATCGCCGAGCGTCAGCACCAGACCGCGATCCGTGGGTTTCGCCTTGAGCGCATCGAGTTCCGCCTGTACCGCAGCCGTTTGCTGCGTGGCCTGATCTCGCGCCGCATCGGCGTCCGCCGCCTTTTGCAGGGCACTGCCGACTTCCTTGGTCCTCGCGTTCAACTGAATCTGATCGCGATCGGCCTTGCCGGCGGCCACTCGCGCGTCATTCGCCTTGGCGGACGCCTTGAGCTGCGCCAAATGGGCCGTCTGCGCCGCCAGATAGGCGGGTTGGTCGATGCCTTTTTCGTCATGAGCCGCTTGCGCCGCTTCGGCCGCGTCGAGCTCCTTGCGGGCCGTATGCATGTCCAGCGCAGCATAGGTTGCGACGTTGGGATCCGCTTCCGCGGAGCGAACTGCACTGCGCGCGTTTTCCAGCGCAACGTTGGGTTGAGGGGCCGAGGCGCACGCCGTCATGGCGAGTGCGAAAGATATTGCCGCGATGAGCTTGGTATTATTCATATGTATTCCTGTTTATTGAGCCGGCTGCGAAGGACGGCTGGCTTCTTGACGCAAGGTTTGCAGACTGGCATCGAATTCGACAACTGCTTTGGCCGAGCGCGCTTGCGTTGCGGTCGCCTCTGCCACTTGTGCGTCTATGTTGGCTTGATCGGCCCACGCGGCTGCCGGCTTGTCCTCGTGTTTCGCATTGTCCTTCTCGGCGAGGGCGAGTTTGTCGCGCGCCGAGGCCATTTGCACCGGCGCGGCTTCAGGGCCACCCGCTTGTTCCGCATGCTCGATGGCGGCCTTCGCGACCGCGATTTTGTCGTCGGCAACGTGATCGCCGGCTTGAGCGGCCAGACAAAATGTGCTGACCACGAGCGCGAGCGATACTCGAGCTATATTCGAAAGTCGTTTATCCATAGTCGATATTCCTTAGTTATTCGGACAGAGCAATCCGCAGCTCGACTATTCGTCGGCCAAGCTCAGACGGCGGGTTAGGAGATGGGTTGCGGGAGAGTCCCGGCGTGCTTCGGTATGCGCTTGAAGTGAGCGCTATGTGGCGGAGTTTCGCAGCACAAATAATGACAGCTTGCGGGTGAAGCCCGCGTAGGCCGCCGGGCGCAAGCACTGTAGGACAAACGTGCTTTCGCTAACGTGGAGCCGATTTTGCCGCTAGCGGGAGGCCAGCAGCTGCAGTCTTGCGATGCGTTCGAGCGCCGGCGGGTGGGAATCGTAAAACGCGGAGTGCACGGGATCCGGTGTCAGCGTGGCGGCATTGTCGCGATAGAGCTTGACCAGCGCCGCCGCAAGCCGCTCCGCGCTCGCGTGACGCACGGCGAAGTCGTCCGCTTCGCGCTCATGGCGCCGCGACCACCAAGCCTCGAGCGGCGTCGCGAAGTACGTGAACACCGGCACCACCACCAGAAAGAGCAGGAGCGCCATGGCGGCCGAAGGCGCCGTCACCCCTAAAGCCCCGTAAAAAGCCGGCTGCCGCGCGAGCCAGCCGAGGAGCGCAAGCCCGGCCAGCATCGACAGGCCCGACACCGCGAGGCGCTGGCGCACGTGATGCAGCCGGAAATGGCCCAGCTCGTGCGCGAGCACGGCCTCGATCTCCTCCAGCTCGATGCGCTCCAGAAGCGTATCGAAAAACACGATGCGCTTGTTGCGGCCGATGCCGGTGAAATAGGCGTTGCCGTGCGCCGAGCGGCGCGATCCGTCCATCACGAACACCCCACCCGCGGCGGTAAAGCCACAGCGCGCGAGCAGCGCTTCCACGCGCTTGCGCAGCGCCGCGTCGTCCAACGGCGAGAAGCGATTGAACAGCGGCGCGATGAAGCGCGGCGCAGCCCACGCGAGCGTGACACTGACGGCGAGCCAGACGAGCCAAGCCCACAGCCACCACCACGCCCCGGCGCGGTTCATCAAGGCAAGCGTCGCGAGCACCAGGGGCGCGCCGATGGCGAATCCCAGCACCCATTGCTTGAGCAGGTCGAGCGCGAACAGACGCGGCGTGGTCCGGTTGAAGCCGAACCGTGCCTCGATCCGAAACGTGCGCCACGCGGCGAACGGCAGGCCCACGAGCTGCAGCAGGAAGAGCACGCACAAGACCAGCAGCGTGCCCTGCCATGGCTCGGGCCAATGCGCGCGGCCGACGAGCGTTTGCATCGCCGCGAGACCGCCGCCGAGCGTGAGCGCGAGCTTGAGTAGCGCCTCGAATCCGGTTGCCCAGCGGGTCACGCGTGCTCGCGCGACGGTGTAGTCGGCAGCGCGCTGCTGTTCGGCGAGCGCGATCCGGCCCGAGAAGAGCTCGGGCACGTGGTCGCGATGCGCACGCACCGCCGCGATCTGGCGCGAGGCGAGCCATAGACGGACGGCGGTTTCGGCGACGAGCGCCGCCACGAAAAGCACGGTGAAGCCGCGCAGCGCGGAGCCCGCGAGTGTCGACATCATGGGAACAGCGTAGACGAATTCGCCGGCGAACGAAATGTCAGCGGCTTCTCCACGACCGGGCCCGGGTCCGCGGGTGCGGGCGCCTGCTCCGCGCGCGCGGTCGCCTCGATCACCAAGTGGTGGTGGGGCGATAAGTCGCACACCGGGTCGGCATTGGCGGCATCGCCGGTCAGCAAGTACGCCTGACAGCGGCAGCCGCCGAAATCGCGAGTTTTTTCAGGACAGCTGCGGCAGGGCTCTTGCATCCAGTCGTAGCCGCGGAAGTGGTTGAAGGCTTGCGATTCATACCAGACGTGCTCGAGGGTCGCGCTCTTGACGTTCGGGAAGTCGAGCCCCGGCAGCATGCGCGCGGCGTGACACGGCAACGCCGTGCCATCCGGGGTCACCGTCAAGAAGATCGACCCCAGCCCGTTCATGCAGGGCTTGGGCCGGCGCTCGAAATAATCGGGAACCACGAAGAAAATACGCATGGCGTGGTCGGTGCGCTCGCGAAAGCGTCGCGTGACTTCCTCGGCGTGCTCGACCTGCGCCCGGCTCGGCATCAACTGCTCGCGGTTGTGCCATGCCCAGCCGTAGAACTGTGTGTTGGCGAGCTCCACGTAATCGGCGCCCATGCGCTGCGCCATCTCGAGAATTTCCTCGACGTGATCGATGTTGAGGCGATGCAGGACCACGTTCAGGACCATCGGGTATTCGTATGCTTTGATGAGCGCCGCAACCTTGGACTTCAAATCGAAGGTGCGCGTCGAGCTCAGGAAGTCGTTCATCTGGCGCGTGCTGTCCTGAAATGAGAGCTGGATGTGATCGAGTCCCGCCTCCTTCAGCGCGCGGATGCGCGGCTCGTTGAGTCCGACACCGGATGTGATCAAGTTGATGTAGAAACCGAGCTCGTGCGCCTCGGCGACCAGCGTCTCGAGATCGTCACGGGCCAGAGGCTCGCCGCCCGACAGCCCGAGCTGCACGGCGCCGAGCGCGCGCGCCTCGCGCAGCACCTTGCTCCACTGCTTTGTGTCGAGCTCGGGGCCGCTGCGTGCGAAGTCGGTCGGGTTGTAGCAAAAGGCACAGTGCAAAGGACATCGGTACGTGAGCTCGAGCAAGAGCCACAGCGGCGGACCTGGCCGGGGCGCGGCGCTCAATGTAACGACACCCAGTGTCTCTCGCGTGCCATGGCGAGGAACGCCAGCACGTCGGCCTGCAACCCCTGGGTCGAGAACGCCTGCTCGAGACTCGCCGTGATTTCATCGACACTGGCGGCGCCGTCGCAGCGCTTCAGGATCTCGCCGGCACTCGCGTTCAGCTTGATCATGCCTTCCGGATAGAGCAATACGAACGCGTTCTGCGCGGGCTCCCATTGCAGCCGGAATCCGCGCCCAATGGCAGGCCGCATCGCGCCGTTCAATTCGTTCATAGCGGTACCCCGTAGCGCAACGCCATGGCATCGCTCATCTGCCAGAGAACGTCGAGCTTGAACTTCAAGATCTCGAGTGCGCGCTCCTGCGCGGCGCGTGTCGCGAAATGATCGAGGGTGAAAGCAAGGCCAAACTCGACGTCGCGCCGCGCGAGGCTCACCCGGCTCTGGAAATACTTGAGGCCTGCGGGGGCGATCCAGCGGTAGTGCTCGGGCCAGTTTGCGAGCCGCTGCTTGTGGATTTCCGGGGCAAACAGCTCGGTGAGCGAGGAGCAGATCGCTTCCGGCCAGGGCGCACGGCGCGCGAAGTTGACATACGCATCCACCGCGAAACGCACGCCGGGAAGCACGTCGCTCTGCGCCTCGACGCGCGCGCTCGACAACCCCACCGCCTCTGCGAGGCGCAACCAGGAATCGATTCCGCCCGGATCCCCGCCGTAACCGTCGTGATCGAGAATGCGCTGCACCCAATTGCGCCGTATCGCGCGATCCGGGCAGTTGGCGAGAATGGCGGCGTCTTTGAGCGGGATGCTCATCTGGTAGTAGTAGCGATTCGCGACCCAGCCCTGAATTTGCTCGCGGCTCGCCTTGCCGGTATTCAGCACCACGTTGAAGGGATGATGGATGTGATAGGAGGCTCCCTGCCGTCGCAATTGCGACTCGAACTCCTCGCGGCTCCAGGGTGCCTCTGCGCGCGCGCTCATAGGGCGATCTCCATGCCGTCCAGCGCCACTTCGACGCCGCGGCGCTCGAGCTCGTGCGCCTCATCCGAGGATTCGTTCAGGATCGGATTGGTGTTATTGATGTGGATCAGAATTTTGCGCACCCCCGGGGGCAGCCGTGCGAGCCAGTCGAGCATGCCGCCTTCCCCGCTCTGGGCCAGATGGCCGAGGTCGCGGGCGTGCTTTTTCGACACGCCGACGCGGATCATCTCATCGTCGCTCCAGAACGTGCCGTCGACGAGCACGCAGGCGGCGCGCTGCATGTACTCGAACAGCCGCTCATCGATCGCACCGAGTCCCGGGGCATACACGGCAAAACGGCCGCTGCGCTCGTCCTCGAGGACGAGCGCCACGTTGTCGCCGGCAATC
>CAVWME010000020.1:0-127304 GCA_963755935.1 uncultured Gammaproteobacteria bacterium | reverse complement strand
AGATCGCTTGTTGGCGGGGCGGATGATGTCGCACCGTATGGCTTCAGTTTAGCACACGCTCCCCGCGCACGCGGGTCGGGAAATTCCCACGCCAGACCCCGCCCTGCGTGCCTAAAACCGCAAACATGACAGCCTCGTCGCAGCAACCGTTGCGGCAGCCGCTCTGGTGCTCGGCGCGATTTCGGGGCTTGGTGCGACTTGCACAGCGGCATACGCACAGGAATCATCCGGCGCCTATGCGAGCCAGCAAGGGTCGGATGCCGACGTTGCGGCGCGCGTCAAGGGTGCGCTGCAATCCAACTCCACCCTGGATTCGCGGCATATTGACGTGGCAGTGGAGCACCGCGAGGTGCACCTCAAGGGCTTCGTCCAAGACAATCGGACTTTGCTCGCAGCCGGCCAAGTGGCGACCAAGGCGGCCGGCGATCGCAAGATCGTCAACGAGTTGATCATCAAACAGAACGGTGCCGACACACACTGACTGGACTCGCCCATGCGAGCGCCGGCGCCGGGGCGTGTCAGCGCTCGGCGCGTGGAAATTGGCGGAGAGGGAGGGATTCGAACCCTCGAACACCTTTTAGGGTGTTACTCACTTTCCAGGCGAGCGCCTTCGACCACTCGGCCACCTCTCCGCTGGGAAACCAGGACCCTGGCGCGGGCCGCAAGGGTACCCGAGGGCGCCGGGGCGATCAAATTCTAGCCGGGGCTGCTCGCGGCCTTGTTGGGCGGCGCCGGTCGGTAGCGCGGCGGCACGTCCATGCACTGATCGCGCGGTCCGGGAGGCGGCGGCGCCACGTCGACGGTGGGAATCACGAGCGCCCCCGTGGTATTCGGATTATCGAGGCCGGCAGGCACCTGGAGCGGCGGTTTCTGCACCGCGCGCTGATATTCTTGCGGCTTATGACAATCCGGCGCGAAGCCGTGCAGGAGCCGCGCGCAGCCGTTTGAAAGGATCGCCATCGCGATCACCAAAACCATCCGATGAATTCTCACGCTGCACGGTCCTCGTGTTGCACGCCTGCCGAACGCATCGCGCGCAGCACCGTCTCGTGCTGAGCCGGCGACAGTTCGACCAGCGGCGAACGGATTGTGTTCCCGATGAGGCCCATCTGCGCCACGGCCCACTTCACGGGAATAGGATTCGCCTCGACGAACAGTTCGCGGTGCAGGGGCGAAAGGTCCGCATCGATGGCACGGGCGGCGGCAAGATCGCCCGCCAGCGCCGCGCTCGAAGCCTCGCGCACGCGCCGCGGCGCCACGTTGGCCGTCACGGAAATGACGCCGTGGGCGCCCGCCCCCAGCCAGTCGACGGCGGTGGCGTCATCGCCCGATAACACCGAGAAACCCGCGGGACACGCGCCCAAAAGCTCACGCACACGCGCCATGGTGCCGCTCGCGTCCTTGAGCGCCTTAATGCGCGGGTGCCGGGCGAGGCGCGCCACCGTGGCAGGCTGCAGATCGACGGCCGTTCTCGAGGGCACGTTGTACATCACCACCGGCACCGCGGAGGCGTCCGCGGCCGCCGTGAAGTGGCGGAACAATCCCTCCTGGGGGGGCTTGTTGTAATATGGAGTCACGAGCATGACGGCGTCGACACCGAGCCGGGACAGCACCCGAGTCCGCGCCACCGTACTCGCCGTAGAGTTCGTGCCCGCCCCGACGATCAGTGGAATCTTGCCGCCGCAGCGGGCGACCGCCCGGCGGCAGAGCTCCTCGGTCTCCTCGAGCGTCAGCGACGGCGATTCTCCGGTGGTGCCCGCGATCACGATGCCTTGGGTGCCCTCGGCCAGGTGAAAGTCGAGCAGCCGGTCCCATCCGCCCAGGTCCAGGCTCCCGTCGACGCACATCGGCGTGACGATGGCTACCAGGCTTCCGCGCATTGAGGGTCCCTTTGGGGAAATACCGCTACCATAATTCTTGAGACTGCACTGTGGCAAGCGCCATCCGGTAGAATTTGCATCAATGAAACAACATATTGTGATTAGCGCAGTCGGCGGGGATCGCGTCGGCATGGTGCACGAGCTCTCCAAGGCCATCGCCGACTGCGGCGGAAGTATCAGCGAAAGCCGCATGACATCGCTCGGCAACGAGTTTGCGATGCTGCTGCTGGTGGACGGCAACTGGCACACTCTCGCCAAGCTCGAGGGTGAGTTCAAGAAGCTCGCCGACGCCACGGGCATGAACATTCAGTTGCGGCGCACCGAGGAGCGCGCGGCGCGCAACGACATGCTGCCGTACTCGATCGATGTGGTTTGCCTCGATCAGACTGGAATCGTCGCAGGCCTGTCGGGCTTCTTTTCTCAGCGCGGCGTGGACATCGCGGAGCTGTCCACACGCTCCTATGCGGCGGCGCACACCGGGGCACCGATGTTCTCGGTGCAGATGATCGTGAACGTCCCGAGCCGTTTGCACATCGGCGTGCTGCGAGAGGAGTTCATGGATTTCTGCGATCATCTGAACTTGGATGCCATCTTCGAGCCGGTCAAGAACTGACGAGAACACATGAGCAAGATCGCAATCGGTAAGAAGGCCCCCGCCTTCAGCCTCGAAGGCACTTCCGGGAATTGGTCGCTCGAAGACGCTGCAGGCTCGAGCGTGGTCCTTTATTTCTATCCGCGCGACAACACTCCCGGTTGCACGCAGGAAGGCCAGAGCTTTGCCGCAGCCTTCCCGCAATTCAAGAAACTCAAGACAACCATCGTCGGTATCTCCCCGGACAGCGTATCGTCCCACGAGAAGTTCAAGAGCAAGATGGGCTTTCCCTTCGAGCTCCTGAGCGATCTGGACCGCACTGTCTGCAAGCGCTACGACGTCATTCAGGAAAAAAGCATGTACGGCAAGAAATACTTGGGCGTGGAGCGCAGCACGTTCCTCATCGACTCGCAGGGAGTGCTGCGCGCCGAGTGGCGCAAGGTGAAAGTCAACGGCCACGCCGAGGCAGTGCTCGCGGCGGTGAAGGCGCTGTGACGGGGCCGCCGCGGCCTGTGCCGGCCGCCGTTGCCAAGGTGCGCCAGTCGCGCCAGCAGCGGCGCATTTTCGTGCTTGACACCAACGTGCTCATGCATGACCCGACGGCGATCTTTCGCTTCGAGGAGCACGACATCTACATTCCGATGACCGTGCTCGAGGAGCTCGACGCGGGCAAGAAAGGCGTGTCCGAAGCAGCCCGCAACGTGCGCCAGGTCAGCCGCTTTCTCGACGAGCTGATGCAGAGCGCCACCAAGAAGCAGATCGACCGCGGTCTCGCCTTGCCGACCTCCGTGCCGGTGAACCATGGCAAGCGGCCGCCCGCGGGACGCCTCTTTTTCCAGACCCAGCTGTTCGAATCCGCACTGCCGGAAGGAATCCCCGGCCACGGCGCCGACAACGTCCTGCTCGCCGACACGCTCGCGCTGCAGAAGAAATTCTCCGATGCTCGCGTCACGCTGGTGTCCAAAGACATCAACCTGCGCATCAAGGCCGCTATCGTCGGCGTTCACGCCGAGGACTACTCGAGCGACAAGACCATCGAGGATGCGGATCTGCTCTCGAGCGGCGTGCAGCAGCTGCCGCCCACGTTCTGGGACAAACATGGCAAAGGCATGGAGTCCTGGCAGCAACAGAGCCGTACGTTCTACCGCGTGCGCGGACCGCTGGTGCACGAATGGCAGGCCAACCAGTTCGTCTACGATCCGGGCGAGAACGGCGTCGAGGCCATCGTACGAAAGATCGACGGCGAATCCGCCGTGCTCGAGCTGACGGTGGATTACCGCACCGAGCGCAACAACGTGTGGGGCGTGAGCTCGCGCAACCGCGAGCAGAATTTCGCCTTGAACCTGCTCATGGATGCGGAGGTCGATTTCGTCACCATTCTCGGCCCCGCAGGAACCGGCAAAACGCTGCTGAGCCTTGCAGCGGGGCTCGCGCAGACGCTGGACCACAACCGCTACAGCGAGATCATCATGACGCGCGTGACGATCCCGCTGGGCGAGGACATCGGCTTTCTTCCCGGCACCGAGGAAGAAAAGATGGAGCCGTGGATGGGCGCGCTCATGGACAATCTCGAGGTGCTCACGCAGAGCCAGACCGGCGGCGCCTGGGGTCGCGGCGCGACCACGGATTTGCTGCGCCACCGGATCAAGATCCGGTCGCTTGAATTTCATGCGCGGACGCACGTTCCTGAATCGCTTCATCATCATCGATGAGGCGCAGAATCTGACGCCGAAGCAGATGAAAGCGCTGGTGACCCGGGCCGGTCCGGGCACCAAAATGGTGTGCCTCGGCAATATCGCGCAGATCGATACGCCCTATCTCACGGAAACCACCACCGGGCTGACCTATGTCGTGAACCGGTTCCACGGCTGGGCCTATTCCGGGCACATTACGCTGGTGCGTGGCGAGCGGTCCCGTCTGGCAGATTATGCGTCCGAAGTGCTCTGAGAGGGCCTACGGACGGGCCCGGCGGTCCGAGCAGGAGAACTTTGGGTGCCCGCGGCACTCCAAGCCTGCTTTCAGGAGCCCGAATGCAGCTGTTGAAATCGCTGGCCGCTTTCCTCGCGATCGCCGCGTTTGCGGCCGCCACGAGCTTGAGCGTCAGCTGGGCGGCCGATCCGGCGGCCCCACAGCAGGAGCAGGATCTGCCCGATCTCGGCAGCCCGGCCACCGCCGCCGTATCCCTGGAGGAGGAGTTCCAGGTCGGCCAGTCATGGGCGCGGCAGATGCGCGCGCAGGGGCTCGTGCTCGAGGACCCCGAGGTCACCGACTACATCCAGCAGCTCGGCCACAGCCTCTCGAGCCATGCCGAGGAGGGACAGCACCAGTTCAATTACGCCGTGGTGCGCGATCACGGCGATCAACGCCTTCGCGATGCCCGGCGGATTCATCATGATCAACAGCGGCTTGTTCCTCGCGATCCACCAACGAGAACGAGCTCGCCGGGCGTGCTCGCGCACGAGACCGCGCACGTCACGCAGCGCCACCTCGTGCGCGGCATGATCGATCAGACCCACACCGGGCCTGCTCGCGACGGCGGCCATGCTCGCGGCCATCGTGCTCGGCGCGACCGCGGGCCGCGGCGATCCGAGCGTCATGGAGGGCGCGATCCTGCGGCGCGCAGAGCGCCGCCATCCAGCATCAGATCAACTACACCCGCTCGCAGGAGTTCGAGGCCGACCGCATCGGCATCGGCACCATGGCCGCGGCCGGCTACGACCCGCTCGGCATGGCGACCATGTTCGCCGAGCTCGAGCGCAACTCGCCGAATCCCGACCGCGTCAAGGCGATCGAGTTTTTGATCGATCACCCGCTGTCGGCGGAGCGCGTCGCCGAAGCGCGCAATCGCGCGGAGCAGATCGGGCGGATCCGACACGAGGATTCGCTCAGCTACTTGCTGATGCGCGAGCGCCTGCGCTCGCTGGTCGGCAATCCCGAAGTCGCGCGCGAGTATTACGCGAACCTCGCGAAGAACGGCGGCGGCCTCGACCTCGAGCAGCGCTACGGCAAGGCGGTCGCGGACATCGCCGCGCGCAAGCCTGCGCTGGCGATCCCCGATTTGCAGGCGTTGCTGCTCGAGTATCCGCGGGTGACGCAGTTCTACGGCGCGCTCGGCCAGGCGTATCTTGCCAACGGCCAGCTGAAGGAGTCGCAGGCAGTGCTCGAGAAGGGCCTCGCGCTCTTTCCGCGCAATGCGCCGGTCACCATCCGCCTCGCGGAGACCTTGATGCGCGCCGGTGACAACAAGCGCGCCCAGCTCATTCTCGACGATTTGTTCAATCAGGTGGAGCCCACGCCGAATCAGGCGAAGCTCATCGCGAAGGCTGCGAACGATGCCGGCAACGTCGCCGATTCCTACTACTACATGGCGGACTACTACCTGATGAACGGCGATCTGCATGCAGGCCTCGAACCAGCTGTCGCTCGCCCTGGGGGTGCCCGACTTGAATCCGATCCAGCGCGCGCGCATCAGCGCCATGCTCGAGGAAGTGCGTGCAGCCATGCCGAAAAATCGCAAGAATACGGTGGCGGACGACAACGGCGGGCGCCACTAGCGGGATACCTGCGCTCGACGGCGCCATTTTCCAAAGGGAGAGCCAATCGGCAATGTGCAAGATAGTCTCGCCGCGCGTAGGCGTCGCAATCGCGGCCGCGATGGGCTTGAGCGCCTGCGTCACGCTGCCCCCGAACCACGTGAAGAATCCCGCAGGACCCGTGGGAATCCTGGAACCGCGGCGTTTACAGGGTCAACGACAAGCTCGATCGGGCCGTGGCGCTACCGGTGGCCAAGGCCTATGTGCGCCACGTGCCCGGAGGCGATCCGCACGAGCGTGAGCAACTTCTTCTCGAACGTGACTACGCCGGCGGTGATGGTGAACGATGCCTTGGAGGGCAAGTTCAAGAACGCCGGCTCCGACCTTGGGCAGATTCCTGATGAACACCCTGATCGGCTTCGGCGGCCTCTTCGATCCGGCGTCCTCGGCCGGGCTCGATCGCAACTATGCGGATTTCGGCTTGACGCTCGGCCATTGGGGCGTGCATCCGGGCCCTTTCTTCGAGCTGCCCCTTTTGGGTCCTTCGACCGTGCGCGACGGCCTGGGGAAGGTCCCGGATTACTATCTGCGGCCGACCACCTACATCCCCAGCGACTGGATAGTGGGATACGTCCTTTGGCTGCCTGCCGCCCTCGACGCCCGGGCGGCGCTCCTGCCGCTGCAGCCGACCCTCGACCAGGCGTTCGACCCCTACGCGGTCATCCGCGATGCCTATCTCTCGCGGCGCGCCTATCTCGTCTCCGATGGGAAATATCGCCGAGCAGCGAACTCGTGGATCCGGATGCCGACGAGAGCCCCGGCACCGGGCGGCCCCTCCATCGCCACGCCGCCGTCCGAGGCGACGCCCCAGCCCACCCACCCGCCAGCAACCGCCGCCCCCTTAAGGCCGCGCCGGGCGACTAGCTAGAGCGTTCCTAGCGCCAGTAGCGGCCGTGGTACCAGCCGCGGTGCCAACCGTAGCCGTAAGCGCCAGCCCGGGGACACAGCGCGGATAGCGGTAGTAGCCCGGGTAGACGACCGGCAGGGACGCCACGACGGGCGCAGGAAGCGCCGCCACGGCGACGCCGGGCAATCCGACACCCACACCGACCACGACGCCTGCGTCGGCAGGCTTGCTGAGCGTCGCAGCGCCTAAGCCGAGAGCGGCAACGAGTGCGAGAGAAGTGAAGGTACGCATGGTGGGTCTCCTCGATTGTCTGTCCACACAGGAGGTCAAACGCGAGCGGAGACGCACGGTTGACGGCGTGTCACTGTAAATTACTGTCAACTGCTCCGGAAAGCAGCGCATCGACATCGCTCAAGCGCGCGAGCTGGTGCAGCTGAGCGGGAATGTTCTCGTAGCGCAGCGTCGCGCCCCGCCCCGCGCGCCACGCTCAGCCATTCGATGAGCAAGGCGAGCCCCGAGCTGTCGCTGCCCGTGACCGCGGACAGATCGATGACGGCGGCGCGGCCCTGTTCGATGGCCGCGGCGCCGACGGGCAAGCAGCGGGGTCACCGTCGTGAACCCGAGTGTTCCGGTCACGCGCGCGCGCTCACCGCCCTAGCGTCTCGAACGAGGCGGTATCGGGCACGCCGTCCTTCAATGGCTGCTCCCGGCGCGCCGCCGGCAGGCTTGATGTCGCCCTTCTCCAGCCGCGCGATCAGCTCGTCCAGGCCCTTCTGCTGGACCTCCGACGCGAAGTCGGTCTTGAAGCTCTTCACGTAGGAGATCCCGTCGATCACCACGTCCCACGCCTTCCATCCCTGTTCGGTCTTGTGCAGCGTGAACTGGACCGGCACCTTCGAGCCGTCGTCTTTCTTGACCTCGGTGCGCACCGTCGCCTGCGTGTCGCTCGGATCGCCTCGATACGGCAGCACCGTGAAATTGCCTGCCGTGAAATTGAGGAGCGCGTTGCCGTAATTGTGCAGCAACGAATGATAGAACGCCTTGACGAAGCGCTGGCGTTGATCCGGCGGTCGCCGTGCGCCAGGGCTGCCCGAGCACGAGCCGCGCCGCATAGTCGACATCGAAATTCGGCAACAGCACGTTGGCGACCAGCGCGTCGAGCTTCGTCCGGGTCGTTCCGGTACATCGCTCGATTCGCATCGAGCTCCCCCAGCATGCGCTTCGCCGAGCTCTCGACGAGCTCCTGCGGCCCGAGGTTGTTCGGCGCGGCGGCGGGCGCGCCTGCGCGTCGCGGCGGCTGCCGGTGCCTGCGCGTATGCGCGCGCCCGCGCCTGCCGCGAGCGCGAGCGCCGTGGCCGCGGCGCGGCCGCCGTGACGCTGCGAAATGAATGTCTTCATTTGGTTTTCTCCGGTTTCGGGGGCGGCGCGTTCCCGGCGGGCCCCGCGCGGAAGATCCGGATGACCCCGAGGAGTCCGACCCCTTGTTGCTGAAATTTGCCACCAGCTGGCCGATCAGATTTTCGAGCACGAGCGCCGATTGGGTAAATCCGATCTGATCGTTGTTCTTGAGGTAGGTATCGGCGCCGCCGGCCGTGAGCCCGACGAATTTTCCGCCGAGCAATCCTTGGGTGTAAATGCTCGCATCGCTGTCGCTCGGAATCTGGTTGTATTTCGAGTTGAGCTGCATCGACACCACCGCCTTGTATTGCTTGGTGTCGAGATCGATGCGCGTCACCCGACCGACGTCCACGCCCGCCATGGACACCGGCGCTCCCACCTTGAGGTCGCCGATATTGTCGAACTTGGCGGTGACCGCGTAGAAGCTGCCGGCGAGTGCCCAAATGAATGCCATGGTTCGTGGTCTGGGTCGTGAGAAACGCCAGCGCCGCGAAGCCGAGCAGCACGAACGCCCCGGCTCCCACATTCAATGTACTCGACTTGCCCATAGCAATGACCTCTTTACAGGAACGCGGACGTCAACAGGTAATCCAGGAACAGCACGACGACCGCCGAGGTCACCACCGTGCGCGTGGTCGCAAGTCCCACGCCCTCGGCGGTCGGCTCGGCATAGTAGCCCTGGTAGACGGCGATGAGACTGCAGGCGATGCCGAAGATGGCGCTCTTGACCAATCCCTCGTTGATGTCGCGGAGCTCGACCGCGGCCTGCATCTGCGACCAGAAGCTGCCCGAATCGACGCCCATCATCTGCACCCCGACGAGCTGCGCGCCGTACAGGCCGATCAGGCTGAAAATCGCGGCCAGCAGCGGCATTGCGATGACGCCGCCCAGAAACCGCGGCACGACCACGCGCCGGATCGGATCGACCGCCATCATTTCCATCGCCGACAGCTGGTCGGTGGCGCGCATCAAGCCGATCTCGGAGGCGAGCGCCGTACCCGCGCGGCCGGCGAACAGGAGCGCGGTGATGACGGGACCCAACTCGCGCACCAAGCCGATCGCCGCCGCCGTGCCGAGCGCCTCCTCGGAGCCGAACCGCCGCAGCAGCTCGAATCCCTGCAGTCCCAGCACCATGCCGACGAACAGCCCCGACAGCATGATGATGACCAGCGACAGCCCGCCGGAATTGAAGACCTGCTTGCGCGATCAGATCGAACCGCAGCAGCGCGCGCGGCGCATCGCCGATGAGCCGCAATCAAGAAAAGGCTGACGTCGCCCAAGCCGCTCGAGCGCACCGACCAGACTTCTGCGCAGCTCGCCGATCACGCGCGACTTGCCGCTGGGAGCGTTCGAGCAGCTCGCCGAAATAGTCGGGAGCCGGATAGTGGAATGGCACCGGCCCGTCGGGCAGTCCGCCGACGAATTGTTTGACGACCGCCGAAGGGTTGCTCTGCAGCTCCTCGGGCGTGCCGCTCGCCGCGACCTGCCCCCCCGACAAGAGGTACACCCGATCGGCCACCTGGGTGATCTCGTGGACGTCATGCGACACCACGATGCTGGTCACGCCGAGCGTGTCGTTCAGGCGGCGGATCAAACGCAGAATCATGCCGAGCGAAATCGGATCGAGACCGACGAAGGGCTCATCGTAGATGAGGATCTCCGGATCCATGACGATCGCGCGCGCGAGCGCCACGCGCCGCGCCATGCCGCCCGAAAGCTCGGCGGGCATGAGCGCCGCCGCGCCGCGCAGACCGACCGCCTGCAGCTTCGTGAGGACGATCTGACGGATCAGCCGCTCCGGCAGGTCGGTGTGCTCGCGCAGCGGAAAGGCGACGTTCTCGAAGACCCTCAAGTCCGTGAGCAGCGCGCCGTTCTGGAACAGCATGCCCATGCGCTTGCGCAGCGCGTACAGGGCATCGCCGCGCACCGTGCGCATGTCCTGCCCGGCCACGACGAGCGAGCCGCCGAGCGGCCGCAGTTGGCCGGTGATCAGCCGCAACAGCGTCGTCTTGCCGGTGCCGCTCGGCCCCATGACCGCGGTGACCCGCCCCGGCAGGATGTCGAGATCGAGCCCGCTGAAAATCGGCCGCCCATTGACGGCATAACTCAGGTTGCGAGTCTCGACGATGGCGGCGGCTTGGCTCAACAGCGATTCAGGCCGCAGTTTCCATAGCGGGTTTGTAGGTGCCGCCAGCGGCCAGGCCGTTCAGCTTCGCGCGCACATAGAGCTGCTTCTGGCCGCCCTGAAACCCGGCTGCCGTGCCGCCCCAGGCGCGCAGCGCCGTGTCCTGCAGCGCGCGTCCGTAGCTGAACGTGAGCGCCCAGGGCAGCGACCCCACCGCATTCATCAGGCTCAAGTGCAGCGTCGCCTCGGTGGGACTCTGCCCGCCCGAGAGAAAGGCGATGCCGGGCACCGCCGACGGCACGTGGCGCTTCAGCGTCCGCATCGTGGCTTCGGCCACCTGCTCGGGCGAGGACTTCTGCGCGCTCTTCTTGCCGGCGATCACCATGTTGGGCTTGAGTATCATGCCCTCGAGAAAGATGCGGGCGGCAAACAGGTGATCGAACACCGTCTCCAGCACCCCGTCGGTGACCTCCTCGCAGCGCGCGATCGGATGATCGCCGTCCATCAGCACCTCCGGCTCGACGATCGGCACGATCCCCGCCTCCTGGCAAAGCGCCGCATAGCGCGCGAGCGCCTCCGCGTTCGCGCTGATGGCGTAACGGCTCGGAATGCCGGCGCCGATGTCGATCACGGCGCGCCATTTCGCGAACCTCGCGCCGAGCTTGTAGTACTCCGCGAGCCGCTCGCGCAGGCCGTCGAGGCCCTCGGTGATGGTCTCGCCCGGAAAGCCGGCCAGGGGCTTCGCGCCCGTGTCGACCTTGATGCCCGGCACCATGCCCTGCTTACTCAGATAGGCCGGGAACGGCACGCCGTCCTTGGTCTTCTGGCGGATGGTCTCGTCGAAGAGAATCACGCCGCTGATGAATTCCTCGGCCCCGGGGGTCGTGAACAGCATTTCGCGATAGGCGCGCCGGTTCTCCTCCGTCGACTCCAGCTTGATGCTGTTGAAGCGCTTGAGAATCGTGCTCGTGCTCTCGTCGGCGGCCAAAAGCCCCCGATGTTTGCCGACCATGGCGTGCGCGGTGGCGGCTAGCTCTGCGGTATTCATGACGGACGTGTCTCGCTGATAGTGGCAATGTAGCAGCGAAGGATAACAAAACACTGCTGGCGGTGGAACTCGGAACCAAAGAGGACTAAAATTGTCCTACATAGGAGATCTGGGACCCGAGGCCTGCGAACCATGCTGAGAATGGGAAAATTGACCGATTACGCGACCGTCGTGCTTGCCAATTTGGCGCAAGAGCCGGCGCGGCATCGTGCCGCGACGGAGCTCGCCGAGCGCACGCGCCTCACCCGCCCGACGGTGAGTAAGGTCCTGAAGGGATTGCAGCGCGCCGGCCTCGTGATCTCCTCGCGCGGCGCGCAAGGCGGCTATCGCCTGGCGCGAGCGCCCGAAGAGATCACGGCGGCACAGATCCTCGACGTGTTCGAGGGGCCGATCGCGATCACGGAGTGCTCCAGCGCCTCGAGCCAATGCGGTATCGAGCGCTTGTGCCGTGTGGGCGGCGCCTGGCAGCGCATCAACGCCGCCATCCGCCGCGCGCTCGAGGATGTCACGCTGCAGCAGCTTGCCGGTCTCGACGCTCCACCGGGGCGCGCGGCCAGCGTGAACTTCAACTTCGCCGCCAGGCGTCCTGACCTTTAAATGCGGCCTTGGGCCGCCAGTATGAGCCTCGAGAGAACATCCATCGTGTCAAGCAAATCGCAAGAAGTCGAAGCCCTGCTCGGCCAGAAATACCGGCATGGCTTCGTGACCGACATCGAGTCGGACAGCCTGCCCCCGGGGCTCGACGAGGACGTCGTGCGCGCGATATCGCTCAAGAAAAACGAGCCGAAGTTCCTGCTCGACTGGCGCCTCAAGGCGTTCTCGCACTGGCTCAAGATGCGCGAGCCCAGCTGGGCCCATGTGCACTACAAGCCCATCGACTACCAGGACATCTCCTACTACTCGGCGCCGCGTGCGCCGAAGAACGCGCCCAAGAGCCTCGATGAGGTGGATCCGAAGCTGCTCGCAACTTACGCGAAGCTCGGCATTCCGCTGCACGAGCGCGCACGCCTCGCCGGGGTCGCGGTGGACGCCGTGTTCGACAGCGTCTCGGTGGCGACGACTTTCAAGGACAAGCTCGCCAAGGCGGGCGTCATCTTCTGCTCGTTCTCGGACGCCGTGCGCGATCACCCGGCGCTCATCGAGCAGTATCTCGGCACCGTGGTTCCCGCGGGCGACAATTTCTTCGCGGCCTTGAATTCCGCCGTCTTCTCCGACGGCTCGTTCGTGTACGTGCCGAAAGGCGTGCGCTGTCCGATGGAGCTGTCGACTTATTTCCGGATCAACGCGGCCAAGACCGGTCAGTTCGAGCGCACCCTCATCATCGCCGCGGAGGGCGCTCAAGTGAGCTATCTCGAGGGCTGCACCGCACCGATGCGCGACGAGAACCAGCTGCACGCGGCGGTGGTGGAGCTGGTTGCGCTCGACGATGCGCAGATCAAGTACTCCACCGTGCAGAACTGGTATCCGGGCGATGAGAACGGCGTCGGCGGCATCTACAACTTCGTCACCAAGCGCGGCGAATGCCGCGGGCGCAATTCCAAGATCTCCTGGACGCAAGTCGAGACCGGCTCCGCCATCACCTGGAAATACCCGAGCTGCGTGCTCAAGGGCGAGGGCTCGACCGGCGAGTTCTATTCGGTGGCGGTCGCCAATAATTATCAGCAAGCCGACACCGGCACTAAGATGATTCACATCGGGCGCAACACCAAGAGCACCATCGTCTCCAAGGGCATCTCGGCCGGCCACGCGCAGAACACCTACCGCGGCCTGGTCAAGATCCTGCCGAGCGCGGCAGGCGCGCGCAATTTCACGCAATGCGACTCCTTGCTCATGAGCCCCCACTGCGGCGCCCACACCTTCCCCTACATGGAAGTCAAAAACCCGACGGCCACCGTGGAGCACGAGGCCAGCACGTCCAAGATCGGCGAGGACCAGCTGTTCTATTGTTTGCAGCGCGGCATCTCGGCGGAGGACGCCGTCAACATGATCGTGAGCGGCTTCTGCAAGGTCGTTTTCAAGGAGTTGCCGATGGAATTTGCCGTTGAAGCCCAAAATTTGCTGAGCGTGAGCTTGGAAGGAGCGGTGGGATAAGTCCGCCGATACGCATGCTGCTGAATATTTCCGATTTGAGCGCCCGCGTCGCGGGCAAAGAGATCCTGAAAGGCGTGAGCCTCAAAGTGAACGCGGGCGAAGTGCACGCCATCATGGGGCCGAACGGCTCGGGCAAGAGCACGCTCGCTCAGGTTCTCGCGGGGCGCGAGGATTACGAGGTCACGGGTGGCTCGGCCACCTTCGAGGGCGCGGACCTGTTGGCGATGGCGCCGGAGGAGCGCGCGCGCGCCGGTCTTTTCCTGGGATTTCAGTACCCGGTGGAGATTCCCGGCGTCAACAACGTGTATCTGCTCAAGGCGGCGCTCAATGCCAAGCGCAAGGCCGCCGGTGAGCCGGAGGTCGATGCGTACGAGTTTCTGAGCCTGGTGAAGCAGAAGATGAAGCTCATGCAGATGAGCGAGACCTTCCTCACGCGCGGCGTGAACGAGGGCTTCTCGGGCGGCGAGAAGAAGCGCAACGAGGTGCTGCAGATGCTCGATTCTCGAGCCGAAGCTCGCGATCCTCGACGAGACCGACTCAGGCCTCGACATCGACGCGCTCAAAGTGGTCTCGATGGGGGTAAACAGCCTGCGCGATCCCAAACGCGCCGTCGTCCTCGTGACCCATTACCAGCGGCTGCTCGACTACATCGTGCCCGACCACGTGCACGTCCTCTCCGACGGACGCATCTTGAAATCGGGCGATCGCTCGCTCGCGCTCGAGCTCGAGCGCCGCGGCTACGACTGGGTGCGGGAGAGCCGCGTCGCATGAGCGCCGCTAAAGCGTCGGCTGCGCTGCGCTCCTTCGAGGAACAGTGGCAGGCACGCGCGCCGGATGGCCTGTCGGGGCTGCGCGAGCGCGCATTGAAGCGCTTCTTGCAGCTCGGCTTGCCGACCACGCACGACGAGAGCTGGCGCTACACGAGCCTGCGACCGCTCGCCTCGCAAAACTTCGTCGATGCCCCATGCGCCGCAGCCGAAGGCTTCGACCGCGCCGTCGCGCTCGACGCCTCGCGGGCGCTTCTCGGCGGTCGCGCCGACGCCGAGCGGGGCGTGATCGTGCTGCTGAACGGCCATCCCCTGCTGCCGCTCGCCTCCGAAGAAGGCGCGGAGATTCGCGCCCTGAGCGCCCTCGCGAACGAAAGTCCCGAGCTCGTGATACGCCATCTCGAGCCGCTGTCTGACGCCGAGGAGCTGCGCTGGCTGTTGCTCAACACCGCGCTCGGGGTCGACGGCGTGCACATCAAGATCAAGAGCACACTCGCGGCTCCGCTCCTCCTCCTGCACGTCGGCAGCGCCGATCGCCCGGGCACCGTGGCTTATCCCAAGGTCATCATCGAGGCGGCCGCCGGTGCGGCGGCGACCGTGATCGAGCATCACATCCAGCACGGCGCTATGGCGCCGTTGAGCAATTCCGCGACACTGCTCGCGCTCGAGCACGATGCGCGCATCGAGCACTACCGCGTGTTCGCCGCCGGCGAGCAGGCGGTGCATTTCGATACCTTGCAAGTGCGGCTTGAGCGCAATGCCGAGTGCCGGCAGTTCACCGTCGCCTTGGGTGGCGGCCTGGTGCGCACCTCTCTCGACGCGCGCTTGAACGCGCCCGGCGCGAAGCTCGACAGTCGTGCCCTGCTGGTCGGCCATGCAGAGCGGCACGTCGACTGCGTGAACGTGGTGAGGCATGCCGCCGCGCGCACGCTCAGCCGGCAGACCGCCCGCGCCATCGCGAGCGGCACGAGCCGCGTGATCTTCAACAGCAAGGTGGTGGTCGATGCCGGCGCCTCGCAGTCGGACTCGCAGCAATCCTGCCGCGGCCTGCTGCTGTCGCCCTCCGCCGAGATCGACTCGCGGCCGCAACTCGAGATCCACACCGACGACGTCAAGTGCGCGCACGGCGCGACCACCGGTCGCCTCGATCCGAACATGCTGTTTTACATGCTGTCGCGCGGCCTCGATCGCCAGACGGCGCAGAGCCTCCTGGTCTACGCATTCCTTGCCGACGTGCTCACGGACATGAGCGAGAGCGCGGCGCGCGGCGCGATCGAGAACGAGCTGATCCGACAACTTCCCGATTCGCAGACCCTACAGGGCTTCAGATGAATACCGCACTCGCCCCCATACCCTCGACCTTCGACGTCGCCGCCGTGCGCCGTGAATTCCCGATCCTCGCGCGCACGGTGCATGGCAAGCCGCTGGCTTATCTCGACAGCGGCGCGTCCGCGCAACGTCCGCGCAGCGTCATCGCGGCCGTGGACGAATACGAGCGGATGCATCACGCCAACATCCATCGCGGCGTGCACACGCTGAGCCAGGAGGCGACGGCGCTGTACGAGGGCGCACGCGAGCGCATCGCGCGCTTCATCAACGCCCGTTCGTCGCGCGAGATCGTGTTCGTTCGCGGCACGACCGAGGCCATCAATCTGGTCGCGCAGAGCTACGGCCGACCCCTGTTCAAGCCGGGCGATGAGGTGCTCATCACGCATCTCGAGCATCACGCGAACATCGTGCCCTGGCAGATGCTGTGCGAGCAGACGGGCGCGAAGCTCGTGGTGGCGCCCATGGACGCGCGCGGCGAGGTGCACGCCGAGGCCGTCGAGGCTCTCATGAGCGAGCGCACCCGCCTCCTCGCCTTCGCCCACATATCGAACGCCCTCGGCACAATTCTACCCGTGCGCCGGCTGATCGCCGCCGCCAAGGCAAGGGGCATCACGACGCTCATCGACGGCGCGCAAGCGGTGCCGCACCTCGAAGTGAACGTGCAGGAGCTCGGCTGCGATTTCTATGCGTTCTCCGGACACAAGATGTTCGGCCCGACGGGCGTCGGGGTCCTGTACGGCCGAGAGTCGTTGCTCGAGCGCATGCCACCCTGGCAAGGCGGCGGAGACATGATCCTTACGGTGAGCTTCGGCAAGACGGTCTACAACGCGCTGCCGCACAAGTTCGAAGCCGGTACGCCGAACATTTCGGGCGTGGTAGGGCTCGGTGCGGCCGTCGACTTCATGCAGTCGCTCGACCGGGAAGCCGTCCACGCGCACGAGCAGGAACTCCTCGAGCACGCGACGGACACGCTCTCTGCGATCGACGGATTGCGCGTCATCGGCACGGCGCCGGACAAGGCGAGCCTCGTCTCGTTCGTGGTCGAGGGCGTGCATCCGCACGATCTCGGCACCATTCTGGATGGGGATGGCATCGCCATTCGCACCGGACACCACTGTGCCATGCCCGTGATGGACTACTTCGCCGTGCCGGCCACCGCCCGCGCCTCCTTCGCCCTCTACAACACCTGCGACGAGATCGATCGTCTCGCCGCCTCCATCGGGCGCGCGCGCGCGCTCATCGCTTAAGTTACCGCCATGGAACTCACCGATCTCTATCGCGACGTCATCCTCGACCACAATCGTCGGCCACGTAACTTCGGACCGCTCGTGCAGGCCAATGCCTTGGCTGAAGGGTTCAATCCGCTGTGCGGCGACCGGCTGACGGTGCGTCTCAGTCTGGCGGACGACCGGATCGAGAACATCCGTTTCGAGGGGCAAGGCTGCGCGATTTCCACCGCGTCCGCCTCCCTCATGACCGAGGCCGTGAAAGGCAAGACCCGCGGCGAGGCGCTCGCGCTGTTCGAGCAGGTGCATCGGCTGCTCACCGACGATGCGGCGGGCGCCGAGGATCTTGGCAAGCTCGCTGCCCTGTCGGGCGTCCGCGAGTATCCCGCTCGCGTCAAGTGCGCGAGTCTCTGCTGGCACACGCTCGTGTCGGCGCTCAAGTCGCCGCACGCTCACACAGTGCACGCAGTTTCCACGGAGTGAGCTCGAACGCAATGCGATCCTACGAAAACGAGCCGATTGTCGTGCAGCGCGAGGTCAAGGCCGTCGCCATTCCCGCCGGCGTCGAGGTCAACTTGAAGCTCGGCGCCGTGGGCTACATCACCCAGGCGTTGGGCGGCAGCTTCACCGTGTACATCGACGGCAATCTATTCCGTATCGCCGGGCAGGACGCCGATGCCATCGGCAAAACGCCGGCGAAGGCTCCGGAAGTCCCCCCCGGCGCCTCCGAAGAGGACATCAAGAACGTCGTGTGGCAACAGCTCAAGACTTGCTACGACCCCGAGATCCCGGTGAACATCGTCGATCTGGGCTTGATTTACGAGTGTGACGTCACCAAGAACCTGGATGACACGCGCGACGTCGCCATCAAAATGACACTCACGGCCCCCGGCTGCGGCATGGGCGAGATTCTGGTGCAGGACGTGCGCGACAAGGTGGAGCTGGTGCCCACGGTGGCGCGCGCCAACGTCGAGCTGGTTTTCGATCCCCCGTGGAACCACAGCATGATGTCGGAAGAGGCCCGGCTGCAGACCGGAATGATGTGAGGTGACGATGAGCTGGATCGATGCCGGACCTGCGAACCTGGGCGATGGAGAAACTCGCTCGCTCGCCGTCGGGCGCCGCATGGTCGCGATCGCGCGCAGCGGCGAGGAGTACTTCGCCATCGAGGATGTCTGCACGCACGACGGCGCCGAGCTCACGGGCGGCGAGATCGAGGGCGCCCAGATCATTTGCCCGCGCCACGGCGCGCGCTTCTGCTTGCGAACCGGCGAGGCGCTGACGCCGCCCGCTTATGAGCCGGTACGCGTGTTCGCCACTCGCATCGACGACGGTCGTCTGTGGATACGCGCAGACTGACGCTGCTCCGGCACGGCGAGGCGCAGGCCCTCGACAGCTCGCCGGAGGACTTCGAGCGCACGTTGACGCGCCGCGGAAATGTCGAGGCGCACGAGATCGCCGAGCGCATCGTGCATCACAACCTCATCCCGGATCTGATTCTCGTGAGCCCGGCCGAGCGCGCCTGGACCACCGCCGAGATCGTGGCCGCCGCCTGCGAGCTCGATACCAAGCAAGTGCAGTGCGCCCGCGAGCTCTATCTCGCCACCCCCGAGTCGACCTGGCGCCTGCTTGCGCGCCGCGATCCGGCGCTTCGGCATATCCTCATCTGCGGCCATAATCCGGGATTGAGCCAGGTGGCGAGCCGCTTCGGTCCCGTCCCCGAGCGGCGCAACCTCGCCACCGCGGGACTCGCGACAGCGGTCTGGCTGAACGCGCAATGGGACGCGATGGAGCCGGAGACGGCATCGACTTGCGAGCTGTACGACCCGGAAAGCCCGCTCGATCTGTGAGCGGCGGGCAGCGCCCGCGCTCACATCTGATCGCGATGCAGGCGCATGAGGCGGCGCCGGTCGCGCTTGTCGGGGCGGGTCTCGGGCCGCGGACGCGAGAGCTGCGCGAGCCGCTGCTGATCGCGCAGTTGGGCACGTCGCGCCGCGCTCGCCGCCGTCTCGACATAATGACTGCGCGCCTCGGTGGCCGGACCGCGGCGCCCTGGAATCCCGAGCACCTCGAACTCGGCGACGATGCCCTCGAGGGAGAGCGTGATTCGATCGCCGGGGCGCACGGCATGCGCCGGCTTCACGCGCTCGGCGTTCAGATGAACTTTGCCGCCGCTGATCGCCGCGGTGGCGAGCGAGCGCGTTTTGTAAAATCTCGCAAACCACAGCCACTTGTCCAAGCGGCTGCTGTCGCTGTCTTCCGCCGAGTTCAAGTCAAGCGCCTCTCATATCTCCAACCGGCACGGCGCTATAATAGCGCTCCTTGCCGTCAACCTCAGATTCGAAGGATCCGAGTGCTCAACGATTTTCGTGAAAGGCTCAAAGCCGAGACGCAAGGCGCTCGAGTCCGCAGGGTTGCTGAAGCGCGAGCGTATCATCGGATCCGCCCAAGGACCCGTCGTCGAGCTCGCCGACGGGCGCGAGATGATCAATCTCTGCGCCAACAATTATCTCGGACTCGCGAATCACCCCGCGGTCATCCAGGCCGCGCAGGATGCGCTCTCGCGGTACGGCTATGGCGTCGCCTCCGTGCGCTTCATTTGCGGGACGCAAAGCGTCCACCGCGAGCTCGAGGAGCGCCTCTCCGCCTATCTCGGCATGGAGGACACGATTCTCTATTCCTCGTGCTTCGACGCCAACGGCGGATTGTTCGAGACGCTGCTCGATGAGCGCGACGCGGTGATCAGCGATGCACTGAATCACGCCAGCATCATCGACGGCATCCGGCTGTGCAAGGCGCGACGGCTGCGCTATGCGAACAACGACATGAACGAGCTCGAGCGGGCGCTCGAGGATTCGAAGGACGCGCGTACGCGCCTCATCGCGACCGACGGCGTGTTTTCCATGGACGGCTCCATCGCGAAGCTCAAGGACATCTGCGATCTCGCCGAGCGCCACGCGGCGCTGGTGATGGTCGACGATTCGCATGCGACCGGATTCATCGGCGCGCGCGGCCGCGGCACGCACGAGCTGCGCGGCGTGATGGACCGCGTCGACATCATCACGAGCACGCTCGGCAAGGCGCTCGGCGGCGCGAGCGGCGGCTTCGTGTCCGCCCGCAGGGAAATCGTCGGATGGCTGCGGCAGCGCTCGCGGCCGTACCTGTTCTCGAACAGCATCGCGCCGCCGGTCGCGGCCGGCACGCTCAAAGTGCTCGACCTGCTCGAGGCGACCGCGGAGCTGCGCGACCGGCTGCACGCGAACGCGCGCTATTTCCGCGCGCAGATGCAGCGCCTCGGCTTCGACCTGCTGCCCGGCGAGCATCCGATCGTGCCCATCATGCTGGGCGAGGCGCCGGTCGCCGTGCGGCTCGCCGAGCGCATGCAGGAGCAAGGCGTCTACGTGGTCGCGTTCTCCTATCCGGTCGTACCCCACGGCAAGGCGCGGATCCGAACCCAGCTGAGCGCCGCGCACTCGACCGCGCAGCTCGAGCGCGTGGTGCAGGCGTTCGCCCGCGCGGGCGCAAGCGCTCGGCATCATCAAGAAGGCAAGCTAATGAAAGCATTGGTCAAAGCTCGCGCGGAACCGGGAATCTGGATGCAGGACATCCCCGAGCCCGCGGTCGGTCACAACGATGTGCTCATCAAGATCCGCCGCTCCGCCATTTGCGGCACCGACATGCATATCTACAACTGGGACGCGTGGGCGCAAAAAACCATTCCGGTGCCGATGGCGGTCGGTCATGAATACTCGGGCGAGATCGTCGAGGTCGGCAGCGAAGTGCGCGGCGTCAAGGCCGGCGATCGGGTGTCCGGCGAGGGACACATCACTTGCGGACATTGCCGCAACTGCCGCGCCGGACGGCGGCACCTGTGCCGCAACACCCTGGGCGTCGGCGTGAATCGCCCCGGAGCGTTCGCCGAGTACCTGACGCTTCCCGCCGCCAACGTCTTCAAGCTCTCCCCCGCCATCGACGATGAGGTGGCCTCGATTCTCGATCCGTTCGGCAATGCGACGCACACGGCGCTCGCTTTCAACGTCGTCGGCGAGGACGTGCTCATCACCGGCGCGGGCCCGATCGGCATCATGGCGGTGGCGATCGCGCGCTACTGCGGCGCGCGCCACATCGTGATCACCGACGTCAACCAGTTCCGCCTGGATCTCGCGGCCCAAGATGGGCGCCTCCAAGGCCATCAACGTCGCGACACCAATCGCTCGACGATGCGATGCGCGACCTCGGCATGGAGGAAGGCTTCGATGTCGGTTTCGAGATGTCGGGCAACGCCGCGGCGCTGCGCGAGATGCTGCGCACCATGCATCACGGCGGCAGCATCTCCATGCTCGGCATTCCGCCCGGCGAGACTGCCATCGATTGGAACCAGGTGATCTTCAAGGGCCTCGTGATCAAGGGCATCTACGGGCGCGAGATGTTCGAGACCTGGTACAAGATGTCGAGCATGCTGCAAAGCGGACTGAACGTGCGGCCGGTCATCACTCACCGGCTCGGAGTGAACGACTATCGCGAAGGTTTCGAGATCATGAATTCCGGCAAGTCCGGCAAGGTCATCCTGGATTGGTCGGCGCTCTGAGCCGGCGCGCTCCGCCGCACCCAAGACCGTGGGTGGGCGCGGTTTGCTAGACTAGTGCCCGTCCCAAGCCAGGAGTTCCCTCATGCCTGCCACAGCCATCCCGAGCTCTCACGCCGATCTGTTTCAGAAAGAAGGCGTTCGCTCATCTCGCCACGTTGATGCCCGACGGTCAGCCGCAGGTAACTCCGGTTTGGATCGAATTCGACGGCCGCCACGTCATCGTCAACACGGCAGAGGGACGTCAGAAGGACAAGAATCTGCAGCGCGACAAGCGCGTCGCGCTGTCGCTTATCGACCCCGAGAATCCCTATCGATACCTTGAGGTGCGCGGCAAAGTCGTGGAGCGCACCCACAACGGCGCGGATGCGAACATCGATGCCTTGGCGAAGAAATATCTCGGCAAGGACAAGTATCCGTTCCGCCAGCCGAACGAAGTCCGGGTGATCTATAAAATCGAGCCGCTGCACGCCACGACCATGGGCTAGGGTGGGCAAGGCGATCGGTGTGCCGGCTTGCTGCTGGTGCCGCTCGCCGGCGGCTGCGCCGTCTCCAAGGACGGCGTGGGCTTCGCATCGAAACCCCACGCCGTGCACGAGCGGCGTTCTGATCGTCGGCACGACGGGACCGCTGCGCACGCTCAACGACGGCGAACGCGACGAGTTCTACCGCAACTACATCGCCGCAGCGAAGTCGCAGGCCGGCGATGCGTCAGCCGGCGAATTCTCCGTCATGACCGCCGCGGAGTTCAAAGAGAAAATTTCGGGCTGGGCATCGATCCAGACCTTCAGCATCCCGCTCGTCATGAACCTCGCTACCGGGTTCTGGTCCCATCGGCCGTGGCGCAGACCACTCATTTCGCCTCGGCAGCGTCGTCCTTCGTGTTTGGCGCGAGCGGCGATCTGGTGGCCGCGCGCAGCGACCGCGATGGCTTGCTCTGGATCGATCGCGTGCTGTGCAAGGCCGATCGCTCGTACGAAGCCTGTGCGCAAAAATATACCATCGGCGTGTTCGATGAGAACACGGGCCGCGAGCTCAGCCGCGATGGCCAGCCGAAAGCGGACGGCGAATGGGTGGATATATCGAGCTACCTGCGGCTTTCGAAGGACCCCGAGCATCACTCGGCGAGCGAGCTGGACGTGCGCGCAATCAACCGCTGCGACGACTGCAAGGGTGCGCTGCCCGGCTCGGTGCAATCCTCGGTTTCCCTGCCTCCGCCGTAATTAGGCGGTCGGAGGTCGTGTCTTCGTCATCGATTCGCGCGTGGCGAATTGCTCGTACCAGCGCGCGAGTGACGGACTGCTATCCCGCCATCCAATGTCGGGATAGCGAAAGTCGAGATATCCAAGGGCACAGCCGAGCGCGATAACGCCCAAGTCGACACGGCGTCCCCACGCCGCGGCGCGCCGCTCGACGTCGGACAGTGCCGAGCTCACCTTCTCCATTTGGCCGCCGAGCCAATCGGGCCAGCGCAGGTGTTCGGGGCGCAAGGCCGACTCGTAACGCGCCAGCACGGCCGCATCCATCAAGCCATCCGCGAGCGCCTGATCGGTGAGGATCGCGAAACGTGTCTCTCCGGCCGTGGGCAACAGATGCCCACCGCCGAGGTCATTGAAATACTCGCAAATCACGCGGCTATCGAAGAATACCGTGCCTGTATCGGTCACGAGCGTCGGCACTTTGCCGAGCGGATTGTGCTTCACCACGGAGCGATCGCGGTTCACGGGATGCGCCGCGGCGGGCTTAAGCTCGAGGCGCTCGGCGAGGCCGAGCTCGTGCGCGGTCACCAGGCACTTGCGAACGAACGGGGATGTCGGGGAATAGAAGAGTTTCATCGGGCGCCTCGGCTGTGCTTGGCCCCTGTGGTTCATCCTGAACACAGCGGCGTGAATTGGGTGTCTAATAGCCTACGCGGCCGGTGACGGCACCGGCGCGCCTGCAGAGGCGAAAATAACACGGAGCTATCAGCATGGCTGCAACGCTTCTTTTATCGCGTCGCTCGGTCGTTATGGCGGCGCTGCCCGCAACACTCGGCATGTCGGCCCCCGCATGGAGCATCTCGAACGACGTCGACAAACCGAAGCAAGTCGGCGTCGACGGACTGAGTCACACAGCGGAGGCGATTCATCAGCAGGTCATCTTCAACGCGGCCCCGCACCGAATTTACGAAGCGCTTACGAGCTCCCAACAATTTGATGCCCTTACCCGCTTGAGTGACGCCGTCGCGTTGGTGACGGCAGCGGACGCCAAGCCGACGTCGATCAGCCGCGAGGTGGGTGGCTCCTTCACCCTGTTTGGCGGATACATCACGGGTCGCAATCTGGAGATGCTGGGCGATGAGCGATTGGTACAGAGTTGGCGTGCCGGCAGCTGGAGCGCCGGCGAGTACTCGATTGTCAGATTCGCGCTCGCCACGAATGGCACGGATACCACCAGCCTCGTCTTCGACCATCGAGGATTCCCCGAAGGCCAAGGGAAGCACTTGGCGCGTGGGTGGTACAGCCATTACTGGGAACCGCTCGCGAAATATCTCGCTCAACGCTAGTCGATAGCGGCGCTGACGGCCTCAGGTACCCGTAGACCCGGGCGGGCGGCTCTCGCCGCCCGCGGTTGCCTCAGGGTGTCATTGCGCGGCGGGAGCCGAAAACTGCACGGTCACCCGGCGATTCGCGGCGCGTCCCTCCTTGGTTGCGTTGCTCGCGATCGGATTCTCCTCACCGAACCCTTGCGCGCCCAGGATGCCGGCGGCCACGCCATGCGCCTCGAGGTAATCCTTCACGGAGTTTGCGCGCCGCTCGGAGAGCTTCTGGTTGTATTCGGGCTTGCCGACCGAATCGGTGTAACCGCGGATGTCGACGTGCGAGCAGTGGCAGCGCTCGATCCGCGTGGCGACGCCGTCAAGAATCGAGGCTGACTCGGGCCGCAGCTTGGCCGAGTTCGTCTCGAAGGTCACACCCTGTAGTACTTCCTCCCGCAGCGGCGGGGGTGGCGGCGGAGGCGGCGGCGCAGGAGCCGGCGGCGGAGGCGGAGGTGGGGGCGGCGGTGGCGGAGGTGGCGGCGGTGGCGCCGCAGCGGGCGCAGGTTCGCCGGCGCCGAAGTGGAACGACAAATCGAGGCCGAACGTGAGCGGTTGCTCCATGGCAGTTCGGTTGAACGTGGGGACGTTCACGTTGATGGCGGACGCGTTGGTCAGCAGAGCCAACCGGTTCGTGACGTTGTTCACGAACAAGGAGGCTGTCCAGCGATCGCCCGCGAGTCCCGCGCGCAGGTTGGTCAAGTCATAGGGCGGCAGGTAGTTCGCTTGAGCCGTCGTGTCGATACGCGATCCCACATAGTTGTTCTCGACCCGGCTCACCACGGCGACTGAGTCGCTGATGGGATACCGGTAAGCGAGCGAGGCGGACAGCTGGATTTCGGGACTATTCTGCACGCGGTCGTCGATGGTGGTCGTGGGCACGGCGTTGGCGATGTACTCCGCATGGTTCCAGCTGCCGCTCGCGGAGGCGATCAACCCCGGTATTAGCAGCGCGGTGACCTCGAGCTCGGCGCCGTAGATATGCGCATCGCCCGCGTTGCTGGTAAACGGAAATCCGCACTCGAGCGGAATGTTCTGCTGAATGTGCTGCCAGTTCTCGAAGTAACCGGCCGAATTGATCATCAGCCGTCCATCGCTGTCCCGGAATTTCTCGCCGGCCTCGTAGCTCCATACTTTGTCAGGCTTGAATCCCAGCGGAGAGGAATTCAGGCCGATGGCCTGGAGGTTCGCCAGGCATTGCGTGCCGAGCGCGCCGCTCGTAGGGATAGGCTGGTTGCCGCCGCCGGGCCGGAAGCCCTGGGCGACGGTCGTGTACAGCAGCATTTCTCTGTTGAGCTGATAGGCGAGATCGAATTTGGGGGTCACGCCCTGATCGCGCTCCTGGGTGCTGAAGTACGCGTTGGACGTCGTGCCCGAGGAACTCAGCCATCCCGACACCGCGGTATTGACGGTCCCCTTGTAGTAGTAGCGGCGCGCGCCTGCGGTGGCCGTAAGCTGGTCGAAGAAGGTATAGGAGAGCTCCCCGAAGGCCGAGTTTTGCAGAATCGTGGTCGGCTGAATCTGAGTGAATGCATCGTTAAAGGTCCCCGGAAGAGTCGTGAACGGGGTGAACACGTACAGGTTCCAATACGAGGTGAAGTCCTGATAGAAGTAGCCGATCAGCCACTTGAATGCGGTGTCGCCCGACGACGTCAGGCGGACTTCCTCGCTCCACTGATCCGACCGATCGTCTTCGACAGGCGTGGGGTAGGTCGCGCCGGAGCCGACGGGCGCAGGATAGATGGGCGCCCCCAAGACCGTCGCGATCTCCTCGGTACCGTCTTGCCGTAGGTTGTAGTCACGATTCCAGTAAGAGCTGGTCGAGGTGAGGTCGGCAAAGCCAAAGTGATATCGAACGTTGAGCGCGCTGATATCGATTCGATCCTCGAACGGCTCGGGAATGTTGTAAGGCTGATAATTCGCCACCGTGCCGGGCTGACTGTCGATCAGATTGAGGCCGCCCTGCGTGAGCTCTTGATACATGAACGAGGGCTCGATCGACAGCTCGTCGGTCGGTTTCCAGAGGATCGATGCGCGTAAAGTCCGCTGGTTCTCGCTGTTCACGTCATGGTTGGTCTGGGCGACCGGCGCCGCCGCCACATTGCCGCGCGTCGTCCCATTCGGCGCTGGAAAATCGGGATAGGCGATCACGATACGATTGATCCAACCGCTCAAGTTTTCGAGCGAGCCGACGATTCGCAATGCCGCCGTATCGCTCATCGGCAGGTTCACCATCGCGTTTTCGGTGTGATTCAGCGTGTCACCGCCACTGGTGTGGCCGAAAATCAGCTCGCCCGACGTGTCGAGCGCCGAGGGATCCGGCGCGTTGGGGACGAGCTTGATGGTGCCCCCCATGGACCCGGCGCCGTATAGCGTGCCTTGTGGGCCACGCAGGACCTCGATGCGATTCAAGTCATACAAGTTCGGATCGATGACCACCTTGCCGTTCTGTGACGAGGCCGGCGCGGTGAGCGGCGTATCATCCAAATAGAAACCGACCGTGGACGAATTGCCGCCGGACGAGGTCATGCCGCGCATCTCGAGCTCGGTCTGGCCGGGACCGCTGGTTCTCATGGAAACGCCGGGTACCGATTGCACGATCGACTGCATGTCCGTGATGCCGCGATCCTGCAGCTCTTGTCCGGTGATGGCGGTGATGCTGATCGGCGTCGTCTCGACAGTGGACTCGCGCTTGGTCGCGGTCACGACGATTTCCTGGAGCGAATCGCCACGTGCCTCCGCCGTGGTCGCGGCTTGCTGCTGCGCGCTTGCCGCGCGGGCCAAGACCAGCCCCAGCAGAGAGGCGCCTAACAGGCTCCCAAATCGGACAGACGGAAGTCCCCTCATCGTGCTCTCCCTTTATTCGTATCGCTTGCCCGAGGCGTGACGCCGCGGTGACGTTGCTGGAATGCTACATCAGCGCGGGCCATTTGTGCAGCATGCGTACACAAGGTGTAAAGCACATCGCTTCGCCAGCCAGTCAGGCCGGTCTACCCTGCTGTTGGGAAAATCAAACAGGGTTGCATGCTGCGCGCCTGGAGGCGGGCGTTACTTTGGCTCGTGACTGCGCCGCGGGACGCGGAGCTTCGTTAGGGGCGGCCCAGGAGCATTTTGCGGGGGGTCAGCGGCTGCATGCACCAGCAATAGGCGTACAGCCCGCGGGGATCGTTGAGCGCGGCGACCGAGCGAGCCTGCTCGAGGATCGGGTCGAGGGCGCGCTCCAGAGGATAAGGCGGCGGGACCAGACCCGCGATCTGCCCGAGATGGACGGCCTGTGATCGCAACTGCAGCAGCAATTGCTCGCGCAAGCTGAGCTCGGGCTCGATGTAGTCGACGCTGTAATCGGCGCCGAGCTCGGCGAGTTTCGCGGCGGCGTCGGTCGCGTCTTTGAGGCCGCCGAGACGGTCCACGAGCCCGATGCGCTGAGCGTCGATCCCGGCCCAGACGCGCCCCTGCGCGATATTGTCGATGTCCTGAACGCTCTTCTTGCGACCCTCGCTCACCCGATGCAGGAAGGCATCGTAAGCATGGTCGACGGAAACTTGCAGGATCTGGCGGGTGGCCGCGTCCAGCGGACGATCGAGGCGCAGATCACCCGCGAGCGGTGTCGTGCCGAGCCCATCGACCTTCACGCCCAGTTTCTCGAGCGTGCGCTGGAACGTCGGCACCACCGAGAAAACGCCGATGGATCCCGTCAGAGTCGTGGCGCTGGCGAAAATCTGGTTGGCTGCCGCCGAGATGTAGTAGCCGCCCGAAGCGGCGTAGGTGCTCATGGACACCACCACGGGCTTGCCTGCTTTGCGCAGCGCCTGCACCTCGCGAAGAATCAGCTCCGAGGCAAACATGCTCCCGCCGGGACTGTCGACGCGTAGAACCACGGCCTTCACGGCATTGTCGTAGCGCGCCTGGCGCAAGAGGTCCGCGGTGCTGTCGCCGCCGATTTTGCCCGGCGGCTGGTGGCCGTCGAGTATCTCGCCGGCGGCAACGACGACGCCGACTTTCACATCGGACTTCCCCTTGAGCACGCGCTTCGCGCGCACCGCCGTGACGTACTGGCTGATGCCGATCGAATAAAAGGAGTGGCTGTCGGGGTCTTCTCCGACCAGTCCCTTGAGCTCGTCGGCGAGCTGCCGCCGGCTCTTCAGAGCGGTGACCAATCCGCGCTGCAGGGCGAGCTTCGCGGCATCGCCGTTCACCGCGGAGAGCGCCGCGGGCGCCTCGTTCACATAATCGTCGAGCGCGCTCGGCTTGAGCGAGCGCGCGCGTGTCACGTCTTGGGTGTAAGAGTTCCACAGCGAATTGAGCCACACGCCGCTTTCCTCGCGCTCGCTTGGCGCCATGTCGCTGCGCGAGAATTGATCGGTGTAGCTCTTGAATGTGCCGGCGCGGAACACGTTGACATCCACGCCGAGCTTGTCGATGGCGTCCTTCAGAAACATGCGGTAGTAGCTGAAGCCGTCGATGTACACGAGTCCGAGCGGATCCAAGTACACCTCGCCCGCTTGCGCCGCGAGGTAGTACTGGCTCTGGTCGAGCGAGTCGCCCACCGCCACCACCCGCTTGCCCGCGGTGCGGAAATCGCGCAGCGCCGCGCCGATCTCCTGCAATTTCGACAGGCCCGAGGAGGACAGGTTGCCGAGATCCAGCACAATCAATTTGATGCGCGAGTCGCTCTTGGCCGACTCGATGGCATCGATCACATCGCGCAGCAGGGTTTCCGGAGCGGGGCCGCCCGAAGCCTGCCCCAAGGCACGGCGCACTGGATCGCTCGACAGCTGCTCGACGATCTCGCCCTCGGGCGCGATCACGAGGGCGGCACTGCGCGGCACCGAGGGAATGGAGGTATGCAGCGCCGCGAGCACGAATCCGAAAATGACAAGCAACAAGATGAGATGGAGGACCTTGCGTACGCCCTCCAACATTCGCCACACCAGAGCGAAAAAACCCATCAGCGCCTACCTGGCTCCGGTTTCATACCCGGCTCCGGCGAGTCACGAACCTGTGCCGCCCATCCGAACTAGATCTTCTCGTCGATGCGCGCTGCCTTGCCGGACAGATCACGCAGGTAATAGAGCTTGGCACGACGCACAGCGCCGCGCCGCTTGACGCTTACCTCGCTGATCGACGGACTGAACGTTTGGAACACGCGCTCAACGCCCTCGCCGTGCGAGATTTTGCGCACGGTGAAAGAGGAGTTGAGACCGCGGTTCTTCTTGGCGATCACCACGCCCTCGTAAGCCTGTACGCGCTCGCGGTCACCTTCGACGACCTTCACCTGCACGACCACGGTGTCGCCGGGGTTGAAGTCCGGCAGCTTGCGCGTCGCCCGTTCGGCGTTCAGTTCTTGAATGATCTTGTTCATTGCTCTCGCCCTCATCCTAAAATTCTTCAGTCACCCGGCCCGCGCCGCTGCGCAAGCGAAACTCGCGCGAGTTTGAACTCCTCCAGCAGCACGCGCTCCTCGTTCGACAGGCCGCGCCGCTCGAGCAGCTCCGGACGCCTGAGCCAGGTGCGGCCCAAGGCCTCCTTCAGTCGCCAACGGCGGATCGCCGCGTGATCGCCCGAAGCCAGGACCTCCGGCACCTCACGCCCGTCCACCGAGACCGGCCTCGTGTAATGCGGCCAATCCAGGAGTCCCTCGCTGAAAGACTCCTGCAGTGCCGATTCCGCGCTCCCGAGCGTGCCCGGCAAAAGCCGCGCGACCGCATCGATCACCACCAGCGCGGGCAGCTCGCCGCCCGTCAAAACATAATCGCCGATCGACCATTGCTCGTCGACCTCGCGCTCGATGAAGCGCTCGTCGACCCCTTCATAGCGGCCGGCGACCAGAATCAATCCCGGCCAGTCGCGCGCCTCGCGCGCCCGCTGCTGGTCGAAGCGCACCCCCGCGGCGCCCAGATACACCGCCCGCACACCGGCGGGCATCGCGGTCCGGGCCGCGCGCAATGCATCGCGCAGCGGCTCCGCCTTCAACACCATCCCCGGGCCACCGCCGTAGGGACGATCGTCCACCGTGCGGTGCACATCGTGCGTGTGGTCGCGGGGGTCGAAGTACGTCACCTCGAGCACATTCCGCTCCACGGCTCTGCCCAGCACGCCGTGCGCCATGGCCTCTCGCAGCATGGCAGGGAACAGAGAAACCACCGCGATACGCATGCCACTTACCGCTAATCGAGCGGCCGACTAATCGACCGGCTCTTCCCAATCCACCACCACCCGCCGCGCCTCGAGGTCCACGCGACGCAGGTGCTGCGGCACAGCCGGCACCCAGTACTCTCGCGTCCCGCGCACCACCATGAGCGCGTGCGCCGGAATCTCCACGAAATGCGCGACCACACCCAGGCGATCGCCCGCCAAATTCACGACTTCACAGCCGAGCAAATCGGCCTGGTAGAAGTCCCCCGCCGCGCACGGCGGCAGCGCGCTCCGCGCCACACCAACCGCGGCACCCTTCAGGCCCTCGGCCGCGGTCCGATCGCCAATCCCGGCGAGCTTCACCGTCAACGCCCCACCGCTCCGCCCGCTGGCCTCCACCGCATAGTCTCGCCAGGTGCCCCCAAAACGCAGACTCAGCGTACCGTGCTCAAGCAAGCGTTCCGGAGGATCCGTGTAAGAGTGCAGCTTCACCCATCCGCGAATGCCGAAGGGCGCGCCGACCTGCCCCAGCTCGATGAGCGCAGAAGCCTCTCCGCTCACCGGCGTACCCCGAAGCTCGGGATCCTCAGGCGGCCTGTTTGCGATAGACGGTGAGGAGCTGTTTGACTCGATCGGACATATGCGCGCCTTCCTTGAGCCAGTGCTCAATGCGCGCGACGTCCAAACGCAGCTTGATCTCGGCGCCGCGGGCGACCGGATTGAACAAGCCGACGCTCTCCAGGCTGGTCCCGCCCTGCCGCTTGCGGCTGTCGGTCACCACCACATGATAGAAAGGCGTTTTCTTGCCGCCTCGTCGAGTCAACCGGATCGTCACCATCTGAGCTTCCACCCTTCAATGCCAAGCCCACAATTGTAATGAATTTACGGGCCTAAGGGCAAGAAATCAGAAGCGGGGGCCCATTCCGGGGGGCAAGCGCCCGCCCATACCGCGCATGAGGTTCTTCAGCATCCCGCCCTTCATCATCTTTTTCATGGTTTTTTGCATTTGATCGAACTGCTTGAGCAGCCGATTGACCTCCGGGAGCGGCACCCCCGCCCCTGCTGCAATGCGCCGCTTGCGCGAGGCGTCGATGATGTCCGGGCGGCGCCGTTCGCGCGGAGTCATCGAGTCGATGATCCCCATTTGGCGCTTGACGACCTTGGGGTTGACCGCGCCGGCGGCCGCGGCCGCATTCGCCTGCAGCTGCGCGGGCAGCTTGTCCATGACCGCGGACATGCCGCCCATCTTCTGCAGTTGGCTCAGCTGGTCCCGCAGATCCGCCAGATCGAAGGATTTGCCCTTGCTGATCTTCTTGGCGAGCTTCTCCGCCTTCTCCTGGTCGACCTGCTCCTGGACTTGCTCGACCAGCGACAGGACATCGCCCATCCCCAAGATGCGCGAAGCGAGGCGCTCGGGCTGGAACAGCTCCAGCGCCTCGGACTTCTCGCCGGTGCCGACGAACAGGATCGGTTTGCCAGTGACCTGGCGCACCGACAGTGCGGCGCCGCCGCGGGCATCGCCATCGGCCTTGGTGAGAATCACGCCGGTGAGGCTCAAGGTGTCGTTGAACGCCCGGGCCGCGTTGACGGCGTCCTGGCCGGCCATGCTGTCCACGACGAACAAGCGCTCGTGAGGATTCAGCGCAGTCTCGAGCTCGCTCACCTCTTTCATCATCTCGGCGTCGACGTGCAGACGGCCTGCGGTGTCGATAATCAGCACGTCGTACGCCTGCAGCGTCGCCTGATTGAGGGCGCGCCGTGCGATCGCGACCGGAGTCTCGGTCGTTTCGGCCGGCGCGAATCCCGCGCCCACTTGCCCGGCGAGGGTCTCGAGCTGCGCGATCGCGGCCGGTCGGTACACGTCGGTGCTGACCAGAAGGACTTTTTTGCGCTGCTTCTCCATGAGCCAGCGTGCTAGCTTGGCGACCGTGGTGGTCTTGCCCGCACCCTGCAGTCCCGCCAGCATGACGACCACCGGGCGCTGCGCCCGCAGATTCAGGCCGGAGCTTGGCTCGCCCATGAGACGCACGAGTTCCTCGTGCACCACCTTGATGAAGGCCTGTCCGGGTGTCAGGCTCTTGGTGACCTCGATACCCACCGCGCGGCTCTTGATTGCCTCGGTGAAACTCTTCACCACCGGCAAGGCGACGTCGGCGTCGAGCAGCGCGAGACGAACCTCGCGGACGGTATCGGCGATATTATCTTCGCTCAGGTAGCCGCGGCCCGAGAGCGCATCGAGTGCGCGGGTCAACCCCGCTGTCAGACGGTCGAACATCGGCAAATGATAGCGCATGGGCGCGCGCTAGGCGCACCCTCCATGCTTGTGTCATGATCCGTATCAGCCGTGATCCTCCGCATCCCGCCGTGATTTTCCGCATCGTTTTATTCGCGCTGTACGCCGCCGGCGCGTGGTTGATGCTGCGAAGTGTCAGCAATTCTCGGCTTGGAACGCTCGCCTGGCTGGTGACCGTCGGCGCCATCGCGGCCCACACCGAGGCGATCGTGCGGCTCATGTACCACCTCGGGCCCTACTCCATCGGCTTGCTCGAGGCAGTCTCGATGCTTGCCTGGACGCTCGCCGTGGTGGCCTGCTTCATCTCCGCCGAGCCGCGCAACCGCGTGATCGGCGCCATTTTGCTGGGGCTCGCGGCGGTCGGAGCCGCGGTGACGGGCATCGGACATACTTTCGCCGAGGAGTCGGCGCCGGGCTGGGAGCTGACGGCGCATATTCTCTTGTCCATGGCGGCGGCGGCCCTGTTGCTCGCCGCGGCGGTGACGGCTCTTGTGCTGGTGTTCCTTGATCGGCGGCTGCGCATGCGGCGCGTCGCGCATCTGTCGACGGTGCTGCCGCCGCTCGACGCGCTCGAGAAGGTGATGTTCCGGCTGATCGGTGCGGGCTTCGTGATTCTCACCTTGGCGCTGCTCACCGGCTTCGTATTCGTCACCAATCTTCGCGCCCAGCATCTCGAGCACAAAACCATCCTCTCCTGCATCGCCTGGGTGTTGTTCGGCGTGCTGCTCATCGGCCGCGTTCGTTACGGCTGGCGGGGCCGCCCGGCCGTGCTCTGGACCTTGAGCGGCTTCGGCTTTTTGATCCTGTCGTATTTCGGCTCGAAATTCGTGCTCGAGTATCTGCTCGGACGGCATTGGGGCTGACTCCAAGGGAAATGCCACACCCCAGCCTCAGTGTCCTCTTCTGTGCGCTGGGCGTGCTCCTGATCCTCGCCGCTTTTTTCGCGGGCAGCGAAACCGCGCTGATGAGCTTGAATCGCTACCGCCTGCGCCATCAGGCGAAGGCGGGAGTTCGCGGTGCGCGTCTCGCCGAGGCGCTGCTCGCCCGTCCGGATCGGCTCATCGGCCTCATTCTCTTCTTGAGCACGATCGTCAACGTGACGGCGCCCATGCTCGTGAGCGTGATCGCGCTAAGATTCGGCGGCGACTATCTGCTGGCGTTCGGCGCCGTGCTCCTCAGCATCGTGCTGCTGATCTTCTGCGAGGTCGCGCCGAAGACCTACGGCGCGCTGCACCCGGCGCGACTCGCTCTGCCCGCCGCCTACGTGTATACGCCGCTTCTGTGGGTGCTCTATCCCTTCGTGCTGGCGACCAATTTGCTTGCGAACGGCGTGCTGCGGCTGCTCGGCGTGTCGCGCGAGCAAGCCTCCAATTCCTTGAGCACGGAGGAGCTGCGCACCGTGGTCGCCGAGGCGGGCGCCATGATTCCGAAGCGCCACCAGCAGATGCTCGTAAGCCTGCTGGATCTGGAGAAGGCCACGGTGGAAGACATCATGGTGCCGCGCGTCGAAATCGTCGGTATCGACGTCGATGACCCCTGGGATACGATCCTGGAGCAATTGCGCCAGAGCCAGCACACACGTCTGCCGGTTTTCGAGGGGGACATCGAGCATATCGTCGGCGTGCTGCACATGAAGCGCGTGGTCCACGAGCTCGCGCGCGGCCGCTGGGATCGCGAAAAGCTGATCGAGGCGGCGAGCACGCGCGATGCCTACTTCGTCCCCTCGGGCACGCCCCTGAATACGCAGCTGTTGAATTTTCAGCGGGATAAGCGCCGCATGGCATTCGTCGTCGATGAATATGGCGACATCCAGGGACTGGTGACGCTCGAGGACATTCTCGAGGAAATCGTGGGCGAGTTCACCACCGACCCCGCAACCATGATGCACAAGGACTTGCACCGGGAAGCCGACGGCAGCTTCGTTGCCAACGCCTCGACGACGATTCGCGCCTTGAATCGTTCCATGCGCTGGAATCTGCCGACGCAAGGCCCGAAGACCTTGAACGGCCTCATCGTCGAGTACCTGGAGACCATTCCCGAGCCGGGCACGACGCTCAAGCTCGCGGACTACATGCTCGAGGTTCTGCAGACCGCCGACAATGCCATCAAGACGGTGCGCATCCGCCCGCCCGGCGCAGGGACAGGCCCGGGCGCGTGACATATCGCGCGGAAGCTCAGGGCACGATGCAGCCCGCGAGCGCAGATCTGAGAACTCGGTAGCGGTCTGGGCCATGCGCTCCGCTCACAATGGTGCGGGCTGATCCATGGGAGCCGCGCCGAATGAACATCACCACCGTCGCCCTGGGGTTATTGATTGCCGGCACTGCCGGCGCCGCCGACAGTCCGCGCGCCGAGCTCGTGGGTCAACGAGTGATCTCGTCGTACCCGGGGTCGCCCATTCTCGTCTGCCAATACCGCACGACGCAGGCGAAATACGAGGTCGTCGCCGCCGCGGCGAGCTGTGCCCCCTATCTGGCGCTGGAACAAGACCGCAATCGCGACGCCTTCGCCGCCGCATCTTCGGCAACGTCGCACCCGAGCCCGCCGTAAACGCAACAAAAAGGTTGCCTCTCTATTGCGCTTGCGGTAATGTGCAACCCGGAGGTTGCACCTATGAATACCATCGAGAAAAAGATCGAGCTCAACGCATCGCCCGCGCGCGTGTGGCGCGCACTCACCGACTACCGCGAGTTCGGCGAGTGGTTCGGCGTGAAGATGGATCAGCCCTTCACCGAGGGCCAAGCATCGCGCGGGCGCATTCTGCACCCCGCGCACGCGCACTTGACCTTCGAGCTCAAGGTGGTGCGTCTGCAGCCCGAAACCTTGTTCGCGTTCAATTGGCACCCCTACGCGATCGATCCCGGGGTGGATTATTCAAAGGAGACGCCGACGCTCGTCGAGTTCCGTCTGCAAAAATCGGGCACGGGGACGTCGCTTACGCTCACCGAATCCGGCTTCGACAAAATCCCGGCGCAACGGCGCGATGAAGCGTTGCGGATGAACGGCGGCGGCTGGGAGGAGCAGATGAAGAACATCGAGCGATATGTCGCATCCTAGCGAGATTGTTGCGAAGCGCGCGAGCTACGCGCCGGTGTTCGCCGCGCTCGGCGATCCCACGCGGCTATCGCTGATCGCGAAGCTGGCGCGCGGTGTACCCTGCTCGATCGCCGCGCTCACCGAGGACACCAAGCTCACCCGCCAGGCAGTGACCAAACATCTGCGGGTGCTCGAGCAGGCGCGTCTTGTGCGCAGCCGGCGCGAGGGACGCGAGAGCCGCTTCGCGCTCAATCCGGAGCCGTTCGATGCCGCGCGCCGTTATCTTGCGCTGGTGTCGCGGCAATGGGATGACGCGCTCGATCGGCTGCGGGATTTCGTGGAGCGGTAGCGCGACGGGTCAGTGCGGCGCGATCGGTGGATGGTAAGGGAGCGTTGCGCCGAGCGCCCACAAAAGCAAAAGCACCAGCGGCAGATTGATCGCGAACTGCACGACGGTGAAGCCGATCAGGTCGCGGGCCTTGAGTCCGAGAATTCCGAGGATCGGCAGCATCCAGAACGGATTGATGAGATTGGGCAGCGCCTCCGCCGCATTGTAAATCTGCACCACCCAGCCGAGGTTATATTGCAAGCCGTTCGCCGCATGCATGACGTAAGGCGCCTCGATGATCCATTTGCCGCCGCCCGAGGGCACGAACAATCCGAGCAAAGCCGAGTAGGCGCCGATAATCGGGGCGAAGGTCGCGTGACTCGCGATATGGGTGAAGGCCGAGCCCAGCATGGCGGAGAGTGTCTGGCCGGCGCCGTTCTTGGCGCCCGTCAATATCGCGGCGATGGCGCCGAGAAACGGGAACTGTATGAGCACGCCTGCCGTGCCGGGCACGCTGCGCGCCACCGCATCGACGAAGCGTCGCGGCCGCCACTGCAGCACCAGCGCCGCCACGATGAACAGAAAATTGTAGGTGTTGAGATTCGAGATCGCCGCGACGAATCCTTTGACCGCAAATTCATGCGCGAGGAACACCGCTCCGAGCAGGGCAATGAATAGCGCGGGAATCGGGCTGTATTCCAGCCACTCTCCCGGACGGGTGCGTCGATTGGCCTCGCTCTTTCCTTGCAGATCGATGCCGAGCGCCCGCGCCGTGCGCGCCTCGGCCAGAGCCGGCGCGGTGCTCCAGGCGATCCACGTGCTCACCACCGTGAGAATCACCGCGCACAGCATCGATTGCCACAGAAAAATGGTCTGGCTGAAAGGGATCACGCCGGTCTCGGCGAGCAATCCGGGGGGCATGCTGCCGGCGTTCGCCTGCAGCAGTGCGGCGGATGAGGAGAGGCCGAGAGCCCAGACCGATCCGAAGCCGGTGCACGCCGCCGCCCCCGCCGCGCGGTAGTCCAGCGGCAAGTCCGTGCGTCGCGCCAGGGCGCGCACCAACAGCGCGGCGAACACCATGCTAAAGCCCCAATGAATCAGCGACATCATCGCGGAGAAGAACGCGACCAACGCGACCGCCCCCCGCCCCGTGCGCGGAATGGCGGCGAGTCGCGTGACCCATGCATACACCGGCGGCGAATCGGCAATGACGTACCCACCGATGATGATGAACGCCATCTGCATGGTGAATGGAATCACGCTCCAGAAGCCCGAGCCGAAACTTTCTGCGATGGCCAGGGGCGGCGCGCCGATGCAAAGCGCGCCCAACGACACGATGGCGACCGCGAGCACGGCGAAGGCAAAGGCATCCGGAAACCAGCGTTCCGACCAAGCGCAACAGCGTTGGGCCGTGCGCGATAGGATCGATCGGTCAACGGTCGTCTCGACCGCCAGGGTCACGTTCATGTTTCTTCTCCCCTGAGAAGCTTCTAGCATACGAGCGCATCACCAGAAAGGCATCTCATGCCCAACACGCCCGTGCTCATCGTCGGCGCCGGCCCCACCGGCTTGGTGCTCGCCCTGTGGCTCACGCATTTGAAGGTCCCTGTCCGGCTCATCGACCGTGCGACGGAGCCCGGCACGACTTCGCGGGCGCTCGCCGTTCAGGCGCGCACCCTCGAGCTCTACGACCAGATCCACCTGGCTCGCACGGTCGTCGACCGCGGGCACCGCGTGCAGGCGGTGAACTTCTGGGTCACAGGCAAGCGCCGCGCGAGTGCAGCGTTCGGCGAGCTCGGCGCAGGCTTGAGCCCGTATTCCTTCGCCCTGGTGTTCCCGCAGGACGAGCACGAGCGGCTGCTGATCGATTGCCTGGCCGAGCTCGGCGTCGCGGTGGAGCGCGGTTGCGAGCTTGAGAGCTTCGAAGAGTCCGGCGACTGCGTGCGCGCGCACGTAAAGCGTCCCGACGGCGGCATGGAAATCATCGAGGCGGCTTACATCGCCGGCTGCGACGGCGCGCACTCGGCCGTGCGCACAACGCTCGGCATCGGCTTCGGCGGCGGCACCTATGCACATCTCTTCTACGTCGCCGACGTGCAAGCCGCGGGGGCAGTGGTCGACGGGAACATCCACGTCGCCCTCGACACGAACGATTTCCTCGCGGTATTTGCGCGCCGACCCGTGGGCGCCGTGCGTTTGGTGGGCACGGTGCGCGGTGACGCCGCGCGCGCATCGCCCGAGCAGCTCTCCTGGGAGGACGTGAGCCAGCGGGTGATGCAATGGCTGCCGATCGAGGTCGAGCGAGTCAACTGGTTCTCGACGTATCGCGTACACCACCGCGTCGCCGAGCATTTCCGGCGAGGCCGCGCGTTTCTCTTGGGCGATGCCGCGCACGTCCACAGCCCGGTGGGTGGCCAGGGCATGAACACCGGCATCGGCGATGCGGTCAATCTGGCGTGGAAGCTCGCGGCGGTGCTGCAGGGGCGCGCGCCGGAGGCGATTCTCGACAGCTACGAGCCGGAGCGCATCGCCTTCGCACGGCGCCTGGTGCAGACCACGGATCGCGCCTTCAGCATGGTGACGAGCCCGAGTTGGAGCGCCCGGCTCATCCGGCTCGAAATATTTCCGCGGCTCCTGGCGGTGCTCATCAAGACGCGGGCCATGCGTCGTCTCATGTTCCGCACCGTGTCCCAGACGGCGGTGAACTATCGCGGCAGCGCCTTAAGCGAGGGCCGCGCAGGCGCCGTGCACGGCGGGGACCGGCTCCCCTGGGTGCCTCTCGGCGAGGACACCGATAATTTCGCCCCGCTGGACTCGATCGGCTGGCAAGTGCACGTGTATGGCGAGCCGCGACCCGAGATCGAATCGCTCTGCCGTGACCGAGGTGTGCCGTTGCACGCCTTTCCGTGGCGCGCCGAACTGGGCACGAGCGGGCTTCAGCGCAATGCAGTCTATCTCGTGCGCCCAGACGGGTATGTAGGCTTGGCGGACCCGCGCGCAGAGGCCGCGGTGCTCGGTGCCTATCTTGATGCCCGCGGCCTCAAGGGGTAGCCCCGCGCCGCTCGACCACCCCACCCTTCATGACGAACAAGACGCGCTCGACCACCGTAATGTCCTCGAGCGGCGAGCCGGGGACGGCGATGATGTCGGCATAATAGCCGCGCTTCAGCGCGCCGATTGCACCGTCCCAGCCGAGCAGGCGAGCGCCGTTCAACAGGTCGGCTTGCAACACCGCGAGCGGTTTCATGCCGTACTTCACCATGAGCTCGAGCTCGCGGGCCTGGGTGCCGTGCGGGAACGGCCCGACGTCCGAGCCGACCGCGAAGGAGACACCGGCGGCGATCTGCTTCTTGAATTCTTTGATCTTGTACTCGAGCTCGGCCGGGTCATCATGCCCGGGAACGTCGGGCCTCGCGAAGTATTCGAATACGGTGAAGGTGGGAACGGCGAAGATGCCCTTGGCTTTCATGAGACGCATGGTCTCATTGCTCAGCTGCGTGGCATGGTCGATGGAGGCGACTCCGGCTTGCGCCGCGTACAGGGTTCCGGGTTCGCCCATGGCATGCACGGCGACGCGACCGCCCCAGCGCGCAGCCTCATCGACACCCGCCTTGAGCTCGGCCGCCGTGTACTGATAGGGCGTATGCAGCGCGCCATCTCGCATGATGTCATGTCCGGTCTCGTAGATTTTTACGAAATCCGAGCCCTCTTTGTGTTGCTTGCGGATGACCTCCACGATCTCGTCGGTATTGTTGGCGTAATCGGCGTTCGACAAGACATGCTGGGCGGGGTTGAAGTGATTGGCGTCCTCGTGACCGCCGAGAATGTCGATGGCGTTGCCCGAGATACGCAACCGTGGCCCGACGATGAGTCCTGAGTCGATGGCATCGCGTATCGCCGTATCGGCGGAGCCAGCGCCCTCGGTGCCCATGTCGCGTTCGGCGGTGAAGCCCCCCAGCAGATCGTCGCGGGCGGCGCGCATCGCGAGCAAGGTGCGCTTCGGCACGGACTCTTCGATGGTTTGCAGATCCTCATTGCCGGGATGCAGAAACAGATGCACGTGCGCGTCGATGAGACCTGGCATCAAGGTCGCCGCGCCGAGATCGATGATCTCGGCATCCGGGCTGCGCTCGACCGCGGCGCCGACCGCGACGATGCGCTCGCCCTCGACGCGCACTTCGCCCGGCGTTTGCAGCCGCCCCGTCTCGATGTCGAGCAGGTGGGCCGCGTGCAAAATGATGGGATGAGCGTTGGCTTGCGGCAGCGACGGCGAGGACTGGGCGACGCAGATCAATACAAGCGTGCCGCGCAGGGCGGGTTGCAATCTCATGGTTGTGCTTGCCGCGCGCGTTGCGCTTGAGTGCGGCGCCACGCCGCCGGCGGTGCGCCGAATTCGCGACGAAACGCCCGACTGAAGGCGGTGTCGGTCTGATAGCCCACGTCCTCGGCGATGCGCGACAGCGGCGCGTTACTGCCGCACAACAAGTTGGCTGCCAACAACATGCGCCATTGCGTCAGGTACTGCATGGGAGCGCTGCCGACCAATGCGGCAAACCGCTCCGCCAGCACGGATCGTGAAGTCCCGGACGCCTGCGCCAGCTCCTCCAGAGTCCACGCGTGCGCGGGCCGGGCATGCAGCGCATTCAGCGCACCCCCAACGATCCGATCGCCCACCCCAGCAAGCCAGCCGCTGCGGCCGGTGCTCTGCTCATTCATGTAAAGACGCAGCACTTCGATGAACAGCACTTCGGCAAGCTTCGCCAGCACGCCGGTCCCACCGGGACGTGGTGAGCGGGCCTCGGCAAGCGCATAGCGGAGCGAGGTCTCCAGCCATGCGCCGGCGCTCGAGCCACGGACGTTGACCTTGAGCAGAGCCGGCAAACCGGCGAACAGCATTTTTGCAAGTCGCAGATCGCACGCGAGATAGCCGCACACCAAGCGCGTCGTCTCCCCGCCGCCACCATAGACGAGCTGACGCGGTCGCCGCGCGAGCACTTGCTCCAAGCGAGCGCCGCGCGCCGGTGGAATGTTCGGAGTCGAGGACATCACATGCGCATCGCCTTGAGGAAAAATCACCACGTCGCCGCCGCGCAAATGCACCGGCGCTTCACCGGCCAGCTCGACGTAACACTCGCCTGCGGTGATCAGATGAAATATCACCACCCGTTCGGCTCCCGGCTCGAGCAAGGGAGCTGCGGTCGCAGCGTGCGGAGATTGATACGACCAGGGAGCGGTGAACTTCGCGTTAATGAAAATCGCACCGATGAGGCGCACCACCCGCAAGGTCTGCGACAGCGCGTCCATCAGCGCTCGAGCACTTCCACGCTCACTGCGATCGGCAGCGCTTGGCTCGCCGCACTTTGCATCGGCGAGCACGCCTCGCTGCGTGCGACGAGCGCCTGCAGGCGTTCCTGCGAGACCTGGGGCGCACAGATGCGCACGTGGAGCTGCACATCGCTTGGCGCCGCGCTCGGCACCGCACCGGACGCGGCCGTCATCCCTAAGAGACCGCGCAGATCCGATCGACTGTTTGCCAGCACCTCGACGCTTTTGAGATCGATACCGTCAACGGCGGCCGCCATGACGATGCGCGTCGCCAGGCAGGAGCCGAGAGCCGCGCGCCATAGCCAGCCCGGAGTGACCCCACCGCCCAGCCCGCCCAGCTCGGGCGGCATATCGGTCGCCACCGATGCACCGCTCGGATGCGTCGAGACCACGCGCGTTCCACCCTCCCAGCGAGCAACCGCGGGGGCATCAGCGTGCAGCGCCGCCTCGGGGCGCCGCTCCAAGATCGACTCGACCCGATGCAGGGCAGCGGCGATGCGATGCGTTGCGTCGGCCATGGCGCATTGTGGCCGTGCAAAAGATCGATGCCAAGGGCAGCGGGAGCTGGCCACGCACCCAAACGGCAGACGAGCAGGCAGGAAAGGCAGACGCTCAGGCAGGACTGCGACACCGCCTCTGCGGTCCTATGGCGCACCTGAACTTAACCGCGAGGACCGCGCATGAACGCCGCATCTCTCATCGACTTCGGTGCCCTGAAAAGCCGTCAGCAAAGCGCCTGGGCCAGCGGCGACTACGCCGTGGTTGGAACCACGTTACAGCTCGTCGGCGAGCTCTTGGCGGAGGCCTGCGACCTGCGCTACGACGAGAAAGTGCTCGATGTCGCCGCCGGGAATGGCAATGCCACGCTTGCGGCGGCGCGGCGCGGCTGCAAGGTCACGTCGACGGACTATGTCCCCGCGCTCCTCGACCGGGGCGCCGAGCGTGCTCGCGCTGAAGGCTTGACGGCAGAGTTTCTCGCGGCCGACGCGGAGGCGTTGCCGTTCGAGGAGGCGACGTTCGATTGTGTGCTGTCCACGTTCGGTGTGATGTTCGCGCCGGACCAGCCGCGAGCGGCCGCGGAGCTGATCCGCGTCTGTCGGCCCGGCGGCCGGATCGGACTTGCCAATTGGACGCCGGCCGGTTTCATCGGCCGGTTGTTCAAGACCCTGGGCCGTTACGTGCCCCCCGCACCAGGCACTCAATCACCTGCGCTCTGGGGCGAGCAGTCGCATTTGCAGACCCTGTTCGGCGCCTCCGCGGCGAGCATCGACGTGACCCCGCGGGTTTTCCAGTTCCGCTACCGCTCCGCGGCCCAGTTCATCGACGTGTTCCGCGCATGGTACGGGCCGGTGCACAAGGCGTTCGCAGCCCTCGCACAAGATAAGGCCTCCGCACTCGAAGCCGATTTGACCGCGCTGCTCACTGAGATGAATCGCGCGGGACCCGATTCGCTGATCGTACCCAGCGACTATCTGGAAGTGCTGGTGACCCGTCGTTGAGGAGCGGCCTCGCGTACGACCAGTTCCGCTACAGCGCATCGAGCGCCTGGCTCAAGCGCGCAACGCCGCGCACCGTCATGCCCTCGATCGCGCGCCGCGGCACGTTCGCTTCCGGCACCAACGCCGACTTGAATCCATGCTTCGCCGCCTCGCGCAAGCGCTCCTCGCCGAAAGGCACCGGCCGGATCTCGCCGGCGAGGCCGAGTTCGCCGAACACGATCAGCGCCTGCGGCAAGGGCGCTGTCGTTCAAGCTGGATCGGGCCGCGAGCACGATCGCGAGATCCCCTGAGGTTTCCTGCAGTCGCACCCCGCCGACCACGTTGGCGAACACATCCTGGCCCGACAGCAGGAGTCCTCCGTGGCGGTGCGCCACGGCGAGCAACATGGTGAGGCGATTGCCGTCGATGCCGACCGCGACGCGGCGCGGGTTCGCGCCCAAGCTGCCGTCGGCGAGCACTTGCACCTCGATCAACAGCGAACGGGTGCCCTCGCGCATCACGGTGATGGCGCTGCCCGACACCGGCTCGGCGTGGCGCGAGAGGAAAATCGCCGAAGGATTGGCCACTTCGCGCAAGCCCTGCTCGAGCATCGCGAACACGCCGATCTCGTTGGCCGCGCCGAAGCGGTTCTTGACCGAGCGCAGCACCCGATAGCGGCTGCCCATGTCGCTCTCGAAGTAGAGCACCGTGTCGACCATGTGCTCGAGCACGCGCGGACCTGCGATCTGCCCCTCCTTGGTCACGTGCCCCACCAGCAGGACGGCCGTGCCGCTGCTCTTCGCGAACCGCACGAGCTCGGCCGTACATTCGCGCAGCTGCGAGACGGCGCCCGGGGGCCGCGTCGACGCGATCGGAATACATGGTCTGAATCGAATCGACGATGAGGGCGCGTGCCTTGAGACTCTTCGCCGCCTCGACGATCGCCTCCACCTGGGTTTCCGCGACGAGTCGCGTGCCTGCCGAGTCGAGCCCGAGACGCCGGGCGCGCAGGCCCACCTGCTTGAGCGATTCCTCGCCGGTTGCATAGAGCGAGGGGGCGCCGGCGCTCAAGGCCGCGGCCGATTGCAGCATCAGGGTCGATTTGCCGATGCCCGGATCACCCCCGATCAGGGTCACCGACCCGGCGACGAGCCCGCCGCCGAGCACCCGGTCAAGCTCCGCGGAGCCCGTCAGGAGACGGGGCTGCTCGGCGCTCGCCTCCTCCGCCAGGGACGTCGAGGGAGACGCGCGGGCGGCGCTGACAGCGCCCCGGGCTGCGCCACCCGACCCTTGCAGCTCCGCGACCAGGGTGTTCCATTCGCCGCAGGCAGCGCATTGGCCCTGCCACTTGGGCGATGAGCCCCCGCACGAGGAGCAAACAAAAACCTCTTTGGACCTCGCCATGCGTCTCCCGGGCAGCGAATTTGTGAGCTTAACATTGCAGTCCGGGCTACCCGATCACCTATACTTCGCCGCTTCGTGGCAGATTATGTCTGGAGCATGCGCAAATTCGGGATGATCTCGGCTATCGCCGGTTTTGGCTTGTTGGGCATCGTCGTGTTGCTCCGCGAGCACATCAGCGCCGGTCCCTGGGCCTGGCTGCCCGGCGCGGTGCTCCTGAGCGGCGGCGGCGCCCTGTTCATCATGGCGCGCTGGGCCTCCCCCGCGCCGGTCGCAGCCCCCAAATCGAATCGGCCTATCGGCACCGATACCGGCCGGCTGCTGGACAATTTCGAGCAGCGGTTTGCTGAGCTGAAGGCCCGCAAAGCGAGCACCACGGTGTTGGACGATCTATACGCCCTCGGGACCCAATTGGAGCAGCGCGGCCGAAACGTGCAGGCGACCGCCGTGTACCGTCACCTGGTACGCGTCGACAACACCTATAAGGACGTCGGCCAGCGGCTGCGGCGGCTTATGGACGCCGAGCGCAAGCCCGCGCCGGAACGCGCATCCCCCGCCAAGGCGGCGGCGCCCGTGCCTGCCCGCAACCGGTCGGCGGGGCCATCCGCTGCGAGCGCCGGCCCCAAGTTCGTCCCCGGAGGAGCCGCCGCGCCGGCTGCGCGCGCGGCAATCGAGGCGGCCGGCGAGGTGCAGCGGCTGGGCCGCTATCAGCTGGAGCGCGAAATCGGGCGAGGCGCCATGGGCACGGTGTACCTCGGGCGGGACACGGCGATCAATCGGCTGGTGGCGATCAAGGCGATTCCGCTCGCGAGCGAATTCAGCGAGTCCGAGCTGGCCGAGGCCCGCTCGAGGTTCTTTCGGGAGGCCGAAACGGCCGGACGGCTCAATCATCCGAACATCGTCACGATCTATGATGTCGGCGAAGAACGGGGATTGGCCTACATCGCGATGGAATATCTCAAGGGGCGGCATCTCAGCGACTATGCGACGCCCGATACGCTGATCGAACCGCGCAAAGTCCTCGAGCTTGCTGCCCGCACCGCGCAGGCGCTCGGCTTCGCGCATAAGCAGCAGGTGGTGCATCGGGACATCAAGCCGGCAAATATTATGTACGATCCCAGTGCGGACGTGCTCAAGATCACGGACTTCGGAATCGCGCGGTTGACCGGCGCCGGCACCACCCGCACCGGAATCGTGCTCGGTACCCCGTCCTTCATGTCTCCGGAGCAGCTCGAAGGGCGAACCGTGACCGGTCACTCGGACTTGTTTTCCTTGGGTGTTAGCCTGTTTCAGCTACTGACCGGCCGGCTGCCGTTCACAGCCGATTCGATGACCGGATTGATGCAGCAGATCGCAGAGGCGCCGCATCCGCCGTTGCGTTCCGTGCGGCCGGACTTGCCGGTCTGCGTCGACGGCATCATCGATCGTGCGCTGGCCAAGAACCCCGAAGCGCGATTTGAAACGGGGGCGCAGATGGCTGCGGCCCTGGAGGACTGTCGGTCGAGGCTGCCGACGGGATTGCCATGATTCGGGTACACGAGCAGATGACAAAAGAACCGTTTACGCACATGAGTTTGCGTAACAAAATTCAAAGCGTCGCCTTGACCGACACTGGCAAGGTTCGCGAGCACAATGAGGACATGATCGGCACCGAGGCCGACATCGGCCTGTTCGTGCTCGCCGATGGCATGGGGGGCTACAACGCCGGCGAGGTCGCAAGCGGCATCGCGGTGAAGACCATTATCAACTTGGTGCGCGACTCGGTGGCTCGCGAGGACCTGTCGGTGCGCGACCCGGAGACCGGCTTGACGCGTCCCAGCATCATTCTGCGTGACGCCATTCACAGAGCCAACAAAATCATCTACCACACCTCCAAGACTCAGCCTCAATGTGAGGGAATGGGCACAACGGTGGTGGCCTGCCTGTTCCACGATAACAAGGTGTCTATGGCTCACGTGGGGGATTCGCGCCTCTATCGGCTCCGGGACAACCGCTTCGAGCAGATGACCTTGGATCATTCGCTGTTGCAGGAGCTCGTCGATCGAGGCTTTTATTCCCAGCAAGAGGCCCAGCGCGCGACCAACAAGAACTACGTGACCCGGGCCTTAGGAGTCGAGCAGAACGTCGATGTAGAGATTCATGAAGAGCCCGTGCAGAAGAGCGATTACTACGTTCTATGCTCGGACGGGCTTTCGGACATGATCGAGGACGAGGATATTCACTTAACAATCAGTACCTTTAGTGCTAATCTTGATACGGTTGCTAAGCAATTGATTCAGCTCTCGAACGACAACGGCGGACGCGACAATGTGTCCGTGATAATGGCGCACGTGACTGAGCCGTTCCCAGCGCAACGGCGTATATTTGACAAAATATTGGGATGGTTCGGTTAGGAGAGAGTTCAGTGGCTCGTCTGATGCTCAGCTTGGATGGTCAAATCCTCGCGGAATACAACATGAATAAGGAGCGCTACACGATCGGGCGCCTTCCTGACAATGACATCCGCATCGATAACCCGGCGGTGAGCGGACATCATTCGCTCATTATCAACATCTTGAACGACTCGTTCCTGGAGGACTTGAACAGTACCAACGGAACGTACGTCAACGGCAAGCTCATCAAGAAACACGCGATGCAGCACGGCGACGTCATCACCGTGGGGCACCACCAGCTGCGTTTCGTCGATAGCCAAGACACTGACGCGCAGCAGGATGAGTTCGAGAAAACCATGGTGATCACCCCGAGTTCCCAGGGGGAGGATCGCATTCGCCGCGTCGGCGCGGCCGTCGACCAAGCCGCCAAGGCGGTCGCCGCCAAGCGCCCACCAGGCGCGGCAGGCATTCCGGAAAGCGCAACGGCCTTACCGAAGGCGAAGCTGCAGGTGCTGAGCGGGGCGTTCGCGGGCCGCGAGCTCGAGCTCACCAAGGCACTCACCACGCTCGGCCGTCCGGGCGTGCAAGTCGCCGCCATCACACGGCGCTCCGAGGGTTACTTCATCGTGCATGTCGATAGCGGCAAGGAAAACGACTACCCGCAAGTGAACGGCGTACCGATCGGCCCACAGGCCCGGCGCCTTAACGATAACGACGTGGTTCAGCTCGCGGGCGTGAAAATGGGGTTCTTCGAGAGCTAGCCTTCGAAAGCCAGCGAAAGGCGGCGAGCCCGCGCCCTAAGCAGGCCGTCGAGCCCGCGCCGCCAGCAAGGCGGCGAGGCCTGCGAGGGCCAACCCATCCAGCGCGCCGCCGCCGCCCTTCGGGGCGGCGGGCGTCGCGCTCACTTCACCGGAAGTCGACGAAACCCCGCCCGCATCGACCGCCGTCATGGTGAAGTAATACTTCTTGCCGTTGGTCAGCCCGCCGATGCTGACACTGGTTCCACTGACCCCGGTCTGAACCGGCGTCACGGCTTCGCCCGAGGCAGTCGTTCCCTCGTAGACTTTGTAGCTGGTCGCACCCATAGAGGCGGTCCACGTAAGCGTTACGGAGCCGTTCCCCGGGCTGGCCGCAATGCCGGTCGGCGGATTGGCGATCGTCGTGCCACTCGCCTCCGCCGAGGCCGCAGAGCTTCCTCCGGCGTCCACCGCGACCACGGTGAAAAAATACTGCTTGCCGGGGGTGAGGTTGGTGAGACTCGTCGAGGTGCCGCTCAGGCCGGCCTGGACCGCTGTCGCGCCCTCCCCGCCCGCGGTCGTCCCCTCGAAGACGCTGTACGAGGTGGCACCGCTGCTGGCATTCCAGCCGAGGTTGAGAGTGCCGGTCGTCGTGCCGAGCGCTGCAACGGACACACCGGCGGGCGCCGCGGGGACGGTGGTCACGTCGACGATGTTCGAGCGCGGCGAAATGACACCGCTCGAGGAATTCGCCGCGATGGCAAAGACGTACTCCTGTCCGAACGGGAGCCCAGTTACGGTGGTTGAAGTGCCGGTTATGTTGGCCTGCACTGCAGAGGACGACACCGCGCCCGGAGCTGTTCCTTGGTACACGTTGTACGAGGCCGCGCTGGAATCGGCCGTCCAAGTCAACGTCGCGGTCTGGCCCGACAAGCTCGCACTCAGCCCGGAAGGCGCCGGAGATGACACGAACGAGGCGACGAGAGCTGCGGCGTTGATGCTACCCAAGCCGCTCGCGACATCGAAACCGACGCCGGCGGCGTAGGACTGGACGCCGTTGATTTCCATGATGCCGGTCGTGTCGCCGGCGCCGGCGCCGCAGGTGCTGGTGGGCGAGCTCCCGGCCGAGTTCATGCTGTAGCCCGAGACTTTGCAGGGCTGCGCGCTCGAGCCGGCCGTGACATCGTAAAAAACGCAGGCAGCATTTGTGATGACGCCTTGTGAGGCATCGCAAGCCGCTGCCGTGGCGGCCGAGCCGTACTCGACGGCGGCCAGGCTATACAGCGTGGGATTCAGCAGACCTTGCCGGCCGTCGGGTACTGCGTTGGAGATCTGTGACTGATCGATGAGCGCGATGATGGCGGCCACGGACGGGGCCGCTGCCGAGGTGCCGTCGAGGACCTTAATGGTGCCGGTCGCGGCCGGCGCAAAGGTGGGCGCCTGCGTCGGGTCGCACGGCGTCGTGTCGTAAGAGCACATGAGCCAGAGCGTGGCGATCATCGATACGTCGGGAATGGCGCGGCCGCCGAGGCTGGTGGAGCTCGCGATGCCGAGCACGCCTTGCTGCCAGCTGGGCTGCGCATAGCCCCCGGTGCAGTCACCGCTGCTGTTGGTCGTCGTGCAACCGCTGACGCCGCTACCACCGCCCGAGATGACGATGAACGGGTTGCTCTGCCCGCTCAACGTGGCGGTGTTGCAAAATGTGATCGGGCTGTAACCGAAGTCATCGGCATACACCGGGTTTGCACACGAGTCGTTCCACACCATTTCGGGAATGTGAGAGGTGGCGCTCGCGAGCGTCTTCGCTTGATTCGTCGTACTCCAATACAGCGCGGCAGTCGACGGCGACAAATCGTTGAAATCGGTGCCGCCCACCGCGAGGTTGTACGGGGTGGAGGCGAGCCCATTGACGGCGAAGCCGTTGGAATTGACATCGACTCCGAGATCCGACTGCGCGATGCATCCCACGACGCCCGCATCATCGGAGGAAACCGTGACCGTGATGCCCTCGGTCATCGCTTGCTGGTACATGGACGCGACCATCGCGTTGTACGAGCCCTGTGCGCTCTCGCACTGGCCGAACGAGATGTTGAGGATGGCCGCGAGGTTCTGGTCGATCGCGTAATACGCGGCAGCACCAGCATCTTGGTCCCGCACCAGAATCAGCTGGGCGCCGGGCGCGAGCGCGCCGAGAATCTCTGTATCGAGATACGCCTCGTCCTCGTTCCCGTCCTTGGTTTGGCCGGGATCCGTGTTGGGCGACACGGCCACCGAGGTGAACTGCTGCTGAGCCGGCAGACCGAAGCTGGGACCCGAGACACCGAAGGCGCTCCAGAAGGTCGCGAGGACGCTGGGATCGATATCGCTCTGCGCCGCGATGGCGATGGTTACGCCGGCGCCGGTAAATCCTTGGCTGTAGACCGGCTGCAGGTTGTACATGATCGCGAAGTCGGTCGGACCCACGTATCCCGGCCACTGATTCGATCCCGAATAATAGGTGGCGGGCGTATCGAAAGACCGGGCGCTCGAAGGGCCCACCCCAGGCAGGGTCCCGCGCGGACCCGCCTTGAGCGGATGGACACCGGGCCGGGGATGAAAGTCGTTCAAGCCACGAATGGCCGTGATGGCGGTCGCGAGCGAGGCAGGTATCAAGGGCGCCGACACGTTCGCATAGTGGTGCTCGCCCGCTACCGCAAAGAGATGAATGCGGGTGTGCAGGGCGCTCTCGATCTGCGCCTTGCTGCCGAAGAACGGCAGATGGCCGCGACCGGGTGGCAGCTGCCCCACCGATAGACCGTTCGACTTGAGCCAATTCGTCACGGCTGTAAGCGTCGCCTCGGAAGCGCCAAACCGTTGACCGTATTGCGCCGGGGTCAACCACTTGTGGAATTGCGGCGATTTCGGATCTTGCTGGGCGGCGAGAAGCTGCTGAAGCGCCTGCTGCTGCTCGGGGGTCTTGGTAAAGACGATATCGAGGCCCTTGGGTCGCAGCGTGCTCGGCGCCTCGCCGGCATCGAACTGTGCTCGCGCGAACTGGTGGACATTGCCCGACAGGGGGACGAGATCGGTATTCGGGACGGTGGCGCCGGCGGCGGTCAGAGAGAGAACCGCGGTGGTTAGCATGATCAGGCGGTGGGTCGTATCTCTGAAATTGGCGGACATCTCTGTGCTCCCGTCTACTTATGAATGCGAAGGCTTTGCAGAATCAGGTCGGCAATCTCGCGGTTTATAACTGGAAAACGTGGGGTTCCCCGTGGACGCAGTTATCGGAATTCGATGAATTCAGGTCCCTCTGTCGCCATATAGCGTCACGGGCGTCAGATAAGATGTGATCAGGGCAGAATCCCGTATTGAGCGGCCACCTCGCCGATCTTGGGTAAAAGGTTCTTTGCCTGTGCGATGTCCGCGTCGCCGGCAGCGTCCTGGTGCTGGCGCAGCTTGTCGACGCCACGACCGTACCAAGACCATGCGGTTTTCGGCGAGATCGCGAGCGCGTCGTCATAATCGGCAACGGACTTGGTGTAATCGCCGAGGCGCAAAAATACGAGGCCGCGACTGTCAGAGACTTGCGCATAGAAGGCAGATCCCTTCTTGGCTCTCTTGAGAGCAGCATTGCAGTCCTTCAAGGCAAGCGACAGGTCGCCGCCCACCAACGCTCGCGCCCAACAGCTCGCGTTCTGCGCATATGGGATGCGCTCGTCGACGTCATGAGCAGCGATCCAGAGATCGTACTGTTCAACGGCCGCGCTCAAGCGATCAGCACGTCCATAGGCCGCCGCCATGTCGTAGCGCAAGTCCGACTGTTTGGTGGCTGTGCGGTTTGCCGCATCGAGATCCGCCGTGGCGCCCGTCATATCGCCGTTCGCAAGCAAGAGCTCGGCGCGAGAAACGAGCGCTGCCACGTGCTGCGGGTTGAGTTTCAGCGTCTGATCGAGGTCTTTGCCGGCCAAGTCTCGGTTGCCCATTCGCATGTAGACCCGACTTCTCTGGAAGTAGTATTCGGGATTGTCGGGCGCCAGCTCGCAAGCTCGCGTCAGCGAGGTGAGCGCGTGATCATAGTCGCCCCGAGCGGCCATCGCGGTGCCGCGGCGGCTGAAGTCCGCGGCGTCGCCGCTGTCGGTCACCGTCGCTTTCGACTCCTCGGATGCGCGAGCTTGCGCGGCACTGGAAACAGGCGCCGCATCACCTGCGGGCGATGGTGTGGCAGGCAAATCGGGCACGCCCGGCGCGGCACCGGACTTAATGTGTGTCAAATTAAAGACCGGGCCGCCGTTGTACGTGAAGTACAGCTTTTGTTGACTGTTGGCTACGTAGATCCGGTGTGAGAGGAAAAAATCAGGCCCAATGAGCATATCGGCGCCGAAGAAGTCGAGATCTGCAATGCGTAACCGGGTATGGCGGATTTCCTCCTCACCCATCTTGAAGCTCTCGAACGGTGCGATGTACGAAGGCACCATGTTCGCGCCGAACCCTCCAGTCGGTCCTCCCGCAACTACTCCCGGCGAGTCGGGCCGAATACCGGCGCGCGCAGCCGCCTTGAGAGTCAACGTGGAGACGCCGGCCCCTGAGTCGAACAACACGCGTATGTCGACGCCATTAATCGAGGCGTGGCCGATCGCGGATGAAGTGCGCTCCCTTGATTCGATATCGATCACCGAATAGTCGGCCCCGGATTTGCCAACCCAGTACACCGGGGCCGTCTTGCTGCACGAGCCCACAAGCTTCACCATTCGGACGACGCCTTGGGCCAGATCGTATTCGACATCCGCGTAGTGCAACACGTTCTGACCCAGCACGCCGACGCTGCCGTTGTCGATCTGGCTACCGCCGACGAGGAACTCGACGTCATGCAACGTCGCGCCTGCGAGCGTAAAGTCCTTGACCTTGGTTATCGACGTGCTGGCGCTGCCATTGGCGCCTCGCATGAAGAACTCGATGGGTGTAGGACGGGTGAAGAGGTTTAGCTCGGCCGCGCTTGCCGGGCTGATAATGCTGTAAAAGGCGCCGCTGTCGACCATGAATCGCACGTCCGTGCCGTTGATCTTCGCGGTCATCTGGGGACGCAGATCCACCATGGTGATCTGGAACTCCGCGATCTTGCCGAGCGTGCATTGACCTGCGAAGGAGTCCGGCATCACGGAGGCGCAAAGCAACCCGAGAGTGACTGTGAGCGCTGCCCGCGCCCGTGACGAAGACGGCTGCGGTAGCGCGGTTTGTGTCATCCGGCGGAATTTGTCACGGCGCTTTCTCCGCTGTGCGCGCTCAAGGAGCAATGCCGTGCCGATTGAAGTTATCGACAATCTTCGATGAGATCACTATCGCCTGCGCGATGTCCGCCTGACCTTCAGTCGCCTTCTGCTTGCGCAACTCATCTATGCCTCTGCCGTACAACGCGAATGCGTTCTTCGGAGCGATCTTGAGCGACGCGTCATATTCCGCGATCGACTTGTCGTAGTCACCGAGTCGAAACAAGAGCAGACCTCTGGTCTCAGAAACGCTGGCATAGAAGGGACTCGCCTTGGTGGCATGCCTCATCGCGGTATCGCAGTCCTTCATGGCGCGTTGCAAATCCACATCAGCGAGCGCGCGCGCCCGGCACCTCCCCTCGAACGCGAGAGGCAGACGCACATCCTGCGGGTGCGAGACGCCCCAGAGATCGTACTGCTCGATCGCCCGCTGGAAGAGATCGAGGCTCGAGTACTCGAACGCCAGCGTCAGCCGCTCACCGTCCTCTTTCGGCAGAGCGGCATTGGCGGCATCGAGGTCGGCTTCGGCTCCGGCCTTGTCGCCGGAGCGTGTTCGATATTCGGCGCGCGCGAGCAGCGCGGCCACATGATGCGGCTCAATTTGAATCGTCCGATCGAGGTCAGCGAGCGCAGGGACGGATTGCCTCAATTGCGCATAAAGGAGTGCACGCTGATAGAAATAGCCGGCATTATCCGGAGCCAGTTCGCAGGCGCGATTGAAAGCCTGCAGGGCTTGATCGAGCTCTTGCCGCGCCCTGAGTGCCGCACCCCGGCGGGCATACTCGGAAGCATCCTCGACGGGCTCCTTCGCATTCAGCGGCGGAGTGGGCGCCGGGGCCTCTGCGGCGGCAGACGCGGCGCTCGGCACAGCGGCAGCCGCCTGCTGGGTCGCGAGATTGAATACCGGGCCGCCGTTGTAAGAGAAGTACAGTTTGTCCTGGCTGTTGGCCACGTAAACATGGTGCGATAGAAAGAAATCGGCACCGATGAGCATATCCGCGTCGCCCAGGTCCGTATCCCCGAGGCGCAATCGGGTATTGCGAATCTCTTCATCGCCGAGCTTGAAAAGCGCGACGGGCGCAATATAGGTTCGAACTGTGCTGCGCCCCAATCCTATGGTAACTCCGGCGGGAACTACCCCCGGCGAGTCGATCTTGATTCCCGCCTTCGCAGCCGCCTTCACCGAGAGAAGCGACACGGAGGCACCCGTGTCGAATAACGCGCGGATCGCCATGCCATTCACATAGGCAACGGCTATCGCCGGGTGTTGGAAGTTTTTCGTCGGGACGACATGCGACCCGATCTGCAGACTTTGCTCCGGCTTGAGCGTATTGATCACCGAATACGAATCACCGGGCCGCAGCCAGTAGGCGAGCACCGTATCGCTGCAATCCTCAGCTTTCATGAGCCGCGCGACGCCATCGGCAAAGTCATATTCCGCATCGCCGAGCTGCAGAATATTGCGGCCCAGCACTCCAACCTCCTGCCCCGACAGTTGACTCCCACCGACGACGAATTCCACGTCGTGCAGAGTGAGCCCTGGGGGGAGCGTGAACTCCTTGACCTTGGCAATCGAAAGCACGAGGCCTCCGCCAACGGCTTTGGCACGGAATACGTCGGGGGCCGCGTAAACTCGAAGTCCAAGGGCCGCTGCGCTGCCGGCGTCGAGCGAGCTATAAAACGAGCCGCTGTCGAGGGTGAACCTGACGTCGGTGCCATTGATCTTGGCGACGATCTCGGGCGACAAGGCATGCATCGTGACTGGAAACTCAATCAGTTTACCGAGCTTGCACTTGGCGGAGGCAGCGAGCACCGGGGTGCAGGCGGCGCAGAGCATCAACCCGAACGTCCACGCCGCCGCGTGAAAATTGGGCAAGCGGCGGCGGAAACCGCGATTCCCGCGGACGGGTCTAAGCATGAGGGTGCCAACATCCCTGTATCGTTCTTGTTCTCACAGTGTGCCAAGCGCCTCGAGCGCCGTCAAAGCCTACCGCGAAGAAATCACACCAGCGGCATCGCCTTCGGCAGCCGCACCACCGCCGTTCCCGCGATCTTGTCGTGCCAGCCTTGCTTGCCCGAGTCGAAGGCGATCCAGAAGAATCCGAGGCCCGCCACGACCATGGACAAGAAGCAGCTGAGCGCCCTCACGATGGCCGTCTCCCAATCGATTGGCCGCCCATCGACTCTGATCACTTGCAGGTGAAACACCAGGCCGCCGACGGTCGTGCCGCGCAGCTTCCACATCAACGCCCCGTAGACAGCGAGCACGACCAGCTCGAGGTTATTGGAATGATGAAGCATGCCCATCAGGATTCCGATCAACAACAGATCGAGCAGCAGCGCCCCCATGCGAATCCAAAATCCGGCGCGTGGCAGCGTTGCTGCGAGGGCCGGGTCGATGAAATGCGGCGAAGTTGCGGCGCCCGGGCCGGCCGGGGTGGTCGGCCGCTCGCCGCCGGCCGCCGCCGTGGTGGCATCCGGCGCGCCGGCTGCCCCGGCAGTGGCAGCCGCACCGGCAGCGGCCGCGGCGGCAGCCGGTATGGGCCCCGGAGCACCGCCCGCGGGCGGCACGGCGCCAGCCGACGTGGGCCCACTCTGAGGCGCATCCGAGGGACGCGCCGCCCGGCGTTCCCGCCCGGTCAGGATAAGCGTGTAAATCACCGCTCCGAAGCCGAACAGGCCGAGGATCTTGTAGACGAGAAAGCCCAGCACGGGGACGAGATAGAGCACGAGCACGATCAGTCCGCCGACGATCACTGCGACGGCCGGATGACCGAGCGGCCCGCTGCGGCCGACCACGCGCCTGCCGAGCCACGCAAGCATCACCGCCTTGCCGAACAATCCCACACAAAAGGCACCGAACACCACGAACGGGATCGCCGCGATGCCGATGACGGTGATACAGAGGAGCACGAGTGCGATCGGCAGGAGCAGGATGCTGAGTAGCGCCGCGACGAACGCCATCCCAGGCTGCGTCTCCACCGTGACGGCGCAGCGAGTCACGGCATCGCGGAAGAGCAATGCGAGGAACACGTATAAAGCGAGGAAGATGAACGCGAGCGTCCATGCCCAGCCGATGCCCGGCACCAGCGCGAGCGGCCGGCCGTAGAACAGGCAATGATCGATCCACGGCCTGAGGCGATCGAAACCTGACGTGAAGCCGCCGATGCTCTGCACGTCGCCGCCCACGGTGGCGGCCGGGTCTCGAATCACGCCCCCGCCGACGGCGGTGACATCGCCGCTCACGTGCGCGTGCGGGCCAAGATCGACGTTGCCGAAAACGGCCACCACATCGCCGTCTACCGGTCCGTCGATTTGAACGCTGCCGAATACGGCGACGGCCGTGTCCCCTACGTGCCCGCTCGACTTGGTGTTGCCCAGAATGGACACCAGCTCATCGGCATCGCCCTCGCTGCTGGCGGAACCGAAGATCGCTACGACACTGTCGGCGTGCCTGCCCGCGGCCAAATGAGAATCGTGAGCGAAATTGACGATGTCATCGCCCGAGGCGTGCCTGTCACTGCGCAGGTGCCGATGGCTGAAGGGGCGACGCCAGTCTTTGTCCCAGTCGAAATACTTCTCGACACTGCGCCGGTCCTGCGCCTCCACGCCCGTATCCGCGTCGTCGTCCTCAGCCTCGCGATCGGCGCTGTCGGAGGCGTCGGCGCGCTCGGCCGCGTCAGTGCGATCGCGCGATTGCGAATCCTGCTCCCAGTCGTTCTGCACGGCCGATGCCGCGGCGCGCGGGCTATCGGTCTGGGCGCCGGGTGTGGCGGCTCGGGCAACGCCGCCTCCCTCGACGCAGGCGATGACCATTGCGATCACCAGCGCGAGCAGGAAGGAGACGAGGGCTTGATTGCGAGAGGCGGTCATGGGCGAACCCCGGGATCGGCATTGAGGTAGAGGGTCCGATAGCCGGCAATCGCAAGACCGAACAGTGCCGCATAGAGCGCTGCGCTTGCGATCAGACAACTGAGGACCCAGCGGGACGAGAAAACCGAGGCGAGCGATAGGCTCAAGGTCCTCGTGATGACGAAGAACACGGAGGCATCGTGCAGCACGGGCGTCGCGAGCGCATGGGACGCGCCGAACGAGCCGAGATTGGCGTTCGCTGCGGCGGCCGCCAATACCGTGAGCACGACCAGTACGGTACTGGTCACGCCGAACGCGACCCGTGCTGGTGCCGGCCACTCCGCGAAGCTCCGCCGCCACCAGGGCAACGGCACGCGCCGCGCGAGCGCATCGAGCACTCGCGACTCCAGTGTCGCCGGAGCGCGGCGCTCCGGCAGCCTGCGCAGCGCCTGTCCGAGGCGAGCCTCCAATTCTCGATCGACGTCCTCGTCGCGGTCGCTCTCAGGGCTCATGAGCCGCCTCCGATTCCGCGCAGCCGCAACATGGGCGCCAGAGCGGCGCGACCGCGCCGGATGTCGGTCTTGACCTTGGCGAGCGAGATGTCGAGCTGGGCGGCGATGTCTTCATAGGACTGATCTTCGAAGTGGTATAGCACCAGCGGCACACGCTGATGGACCGGGAGGCGGCGCAGAGCTTCATCGAGCGCAGCCCGCTGCTCCTCCTCGCTCAAGGAATCGAGCGCGCCATCGGGCAGCACCACGTCGGGAACGCTCTCGCTCTCGGAGAATAGCCGCCAGCGCTTGCGATAACGCGTGAGGTAGTTAAGGGACAGATTGGTCGCCACGGTCTTCAGCCAGCCCCCCGCCGTGGCGCTGAGGCGCAGATGGTCGAAGTTCTCGTAGGCCTTGATGAAGACCTCCTGGGCGATATCTTCCGCCTGGGCGTCGTTGCCCGCTAAACGGGCGGCGGTCGAGAAAACCATGTTTTGATAGGCACGCATGAACGTCGTGAACTCGATCGAACGGCTCGGCTCCGTGGTTGGCTTTTGCACTGGTGTAGGTTCGTTTAAGCCCATAACACGGCAGGCCGACAAAAGTTGCAGGCTGCTTTGCGCAGCGCGGTATAGGACATACCATAGGGATTGCATCGCGAACTGGCAAAGATTTGACCGTGGAACCCCTCATGCGGCCCTCGCACTCCGGCGCGCAGCATCTTGCCGCGTCTTGATCGGCGCACCGCCCTCCTGGGCGGGGCGCTCGTCGTGCTGCTCGCTCTCCCTGCGGTTGCGGGCTTCGTCGGCCCGGCGTGGGAGCTGTCCCAATGGGCCGGCCTGGCAGCGGCCATTGCCTGCATTCTCCTCTGCGGCGCTGCGCTTCGGCCCAGGGACTCGCAGCCCCCAACGCTGGTGTCCCTGCGCCTCCACACCGCGATTGGCTACGCGGCGCTCATTTTGGCGGCGCTGCATATCGGCGGCCTGCTGCTCTCCGACCACAACGTCATCGAGTATCTCAAGCCCACCGCTCCGCTCTATCAATTTGCCGGCATCGTCGCGACCGTGCTGCTGGTCGTGCTCGCGGTGCTCTCGCACGGACCGGCGCGCCGCCGTCTGTGGAAAAGTCATCGAGGCTTCCAAGCCTCGCACGTGATCCTCGCATGCGCGCTGGCGGTCCTCGTCGCAGTGCATGTGGTCGTTACGGCCCGCTACGTCGGCGGCACCGGCCGGCGCGTTCTGTACCTCGCCGCGACGCTCGGCGCCCTTCTCATGCTGTTGCGCGCCCGGCGCCCGCTGCAAAGCGCACGGCAAGCCCCGCCCCACCCGATGCTGGTGTTCGGCCGGCATTCGGCCCTTGTCGTGGGTGCAGTGGTGATCTGCACCCTGGCGCTGGCTGCCCTGCTGCCCGCGCCGGTCGACGCGTCGCTCCGCGAGCCGGCCTTTCGCCGCGCGACCCGGCTGATGCTCGATTTCCCGCACGACAAGCATGGCGCGGTCAATTGCCTCGCCTGCCACCACAACTATGCCGACGGAACGGGCGCAGCCCTGTGTGTCGAGTGCCACCGCAGCCAGCGGACCGATCTGCGCGCTGGAGCCGAGGCGCGGTTTCATGGATTTTGCCTCGATTGCCACCGGCATCCGGGCGCCTCGATCGAGGCACACAAGCACGGACCTGTTTCAGGCTGCCAGATCTGTCATCGGGCGCCCGGAAGCGTCGAGGCGCACCCGGAGACGCAGGGCGAACCCCGCTAGCAGCGGCTAACGATAGCGTCCCAGGAGCTTATCCAGGGCGGCGCTGCCGGGCGAGAGCTTCTCGTAGGGAATGCGATTCAGCGGGACCGAGCTCGTCTTATTGAGGTTGTGAAACTCGTGGCTCTCATCCTCGTCGATGTGGATAAGACCCGTGACGTATTCGTTTTGCTTCAGCTTCTGCTCGATGAAGCTGTAAGCCGCGCTCCGATCGGTTGGATCGTAGCTCGCGCCGAGCTTGCGCAGCACCACGCGGCTGCCGTCGTGCAATTGCACCGGTAGCGCCTCGCCGGGCGGGTAATCGACCGAGATCTCCTGCGCCGGAGGCACGTAATCGGCCTCGATGGCGGGATGGTAGTGCTCGCGGGTGAACGTGTAGCTCTTGGTCGATCCCTCGTGGTCGTTGAACGTAACGCAGGGCGAAAGCACGTCGATGAGCGCGAAGCCGCGATGGCGCATGCCCGCCTGGATCAACGGCACGAGCTGCGCCTTGTCGCCGGAGAAGCCGCGCGCCACGAAAGTGGCGCCGAGCGAGAGCCCGAGCAACACCGGATCGATAGGCGGGCTTTGATTCACCTCGCCCTTCTTGGCTTTCGTGCCGATATCCGCGGAGGCGGAGAATTGGCCCTTGGTGAGCCCGTAAACGCCATTGTTCTCGATCAGATAGAGCATGTTCACGTTGCGCCGGATCGCATGCACCAGCTGGCCGAGACCGATCGACAGCGAATCGCCGTCGCCGGACACGCCCACGTAAGTCAGCTCGCGATTGGCGGCATTCGCGCCGCTCGCTATCGAGGGCATGCGTCCGTGCACCGAGTTGAATCCATGGGAGCCGCTCACGAAATACGCCGTGGTCTTCGAGGAGCAGCCGATGCCGGACAGCTTCACGAGCTGCTCGGGCCGCATATCGAGCCCCCAGCAGGCCTCGATGATGGCCGCTGTCACGGAATCGTGCCCGCATCCGGCGCAGAGCGTGGACATGCTGCCCTCGTATTGACGGCGCGTCATGCCGAGCGCGTTGGTCGGCAGGGAGGGATGGGCGACTTTGGGCTTATTGATGAATGACATGATTTCTCTCTAGCGAGTCTGCTTGCCGGTGATCGCGGTCAGCCGCGGGGCATCGGGGAGCGTCGCGCGGACACCGTCGACGATGGGCTCGCACGACATCGGAAAACCGCTGTAGCTCAGGATGGACTTGAGCTTGGACTTGTCGACCGCCGTCTCGAGGGTAAGGAGCGAGCGCAGCTGCGCATCGCGGTTCTGCTCGACCACGAATATCGTCGCGTGCAGGCTCAAGAAACTCTCGACATCGTGTCCGAAGGGGAACGCCTTGATGCGCATGTAGTCGACGGGAATCTTCTGGCGCGCGAGCACATCGATGGCCTCGCGCACCGCTCCGTCGCAGCTGCCGACGCTGACGATGCCGATCTTGCTGTCACCCTTGCCGACGACCTCGGGCTTCGGCACGTAGCGCGCGGCGGTCGAGAACTTGCGCTTCAGCCGGTCGAGCACCACTTGATACTCGGTGGAGTCCTCGGTGTAGGCCCCATACTGGTTGTGCCCCGAGCCGCGCGTGAAATAGGCCCCCTTGGGGCTGACACCGGGCAAGGTGCGGTACGGGATCGCATCATCGTCGCGATCCACGTAACGATAGAATTTGTCGAGGCTCGCAAGCTCCTCCGCCGACAGCATCTTGCCGCGATCGGGGCGGTAGGCATCGTCCCATTTCAAATCCTTGCACATCCAATCGTTCATGCCGATGTCGAGATCGGAGAGCACGAACACCGGCGTCTGCAGGCGCTCGGCCAAGTCGAACGCCTTGACCGCCATGTAAAAGCATTCTTCGGGATTGGCCGGAAACAGCAGCACGTGACGGGTGTCGCCGTGCGAGGCGTAGGCGCAGAGCATGATGTCGCCCTGCTGGGTCCGGGTCGGCATGCCGGTCGAGGGGCCGACCCGTTGCACGTCGAATATCACGCAGGGGACCTCGGCGTAATAGGCGAGCCCCAAGAACTCGTTCATGAGCGAGATACCGGGTCCGCTCGTGGGTGTGAACGCGCGCGCGCCGTTCCAGCTTGCGCCGAGCACCATGCCAATGGCTGCCAACTCGTCCTCGGCCTGGATCACCGCATAGTTGTGCTCGCCGCTGCCGGGATCCACCCGATAGCGCTCGCAGAATCCCTTGAAGGCGTCCATGAGCGAAGTCGAGGGGGTGATCGGGTACCAGGCGCCGACGGTGGCGCCCGCATAGACGCAGCCCAAGCCCGCGGCCGTATTGCCATCGATCATGACGTGGCCGCGCGTCTTGTCCATGCGCTCGACCCGCAGCGGCAGCGGACACTGCAAGTGCTCTTTGGCGTAGTCGTAGCCGAGACGCAGCGCCCGGCTGTTCGACTCGAGCAGCTTCGGCTTCTTGCCGTAGCTTTCGGTCATCAATCCATTGATCGCTTCGAGGTCGATGTCCAGCAACGCCGCCATCACGCCCGCATAGGCGATGTTCTTGAGCAGGATGCGATTGCGCACCCCATCGAAGTTCTCGTTCACGAGTTGCGCGAGCGGCACCCCGATGACCGTGATGTCGCCGCGTTGCAAGAGCGTGCTGCGCGGCCATGTCGCGTCATACAGCAGATAGCCGCCGGAGGCGACCTCGCGCACGTCCTTCGAGTAGGTTTCGGCATTCATTGCCACCATGATGTCGACGCGCCCGGCGCGGGCGGCATAGCCGTCGCGCGTCACGCGAATCTCGTACCACGTCGGCAGCCCCTGGATGTTCGAGGGAAAGTAGTTCTTGCCGGTGACCGGCACACCCATGCGGAAAATGGCCTTCATGATCAGCGAATTCGCGCTCGCCGATCCCGTGCCGTTCACGTTGGCGAACTTGATCACGAAATCGTTCACGGGATCGTGCGCGTTGACTAGGTTCGGCATGAAACGCTCTCGTCTTCTGCATGAGGAATCTTGATGGTGGACTTCTGCATGTCCCACGCGGCGGTGGGGCAACGCTCGGCGCATAGGCCGCAATGCACGCACACATCCTCGTCCTTTACCATGACGCGCCCGGTCTGGGGCAGCGCACTCGACACGTAGAGCGCCTGCTGCGGATTGGTAGCCGGCGCTTTCAGGCGCAAGCGCAACTGCGACTCGCTGCCGTTCGGCGCGATGGTGAGGCAGTCGACGGGACAGATGTCGATGCACGCATCGCATTCGATGCACAGCTTGGTGGTGAACACGGTCTGCACGTCGCAGTTCAAGCAGCGCTGCACTTCGAGCGCGGCCTGTTCAGCGGTGAATCCGAGCTCGACCTCGATGTTTACTTTCTTGAAACGCTCGATGAGCCCGACGTGCGGCACGAGGCGCCGCTCGGCGGCGTTGTACTCGTTCTTATAGGACCACTCGTGCATCCCCATCTTGCGGCTGCTCAAGCTCACGCCCCGGGGCAGGCGCTCGGTCACGGGCTCACCGCAGCAATATTTGTGCATCGAAATCGCGGCTTGATGGCCGTGCTCGACCGACCAGATGATGTTCTTCGGACCGAACGCCGCGTCACCGCCGAAGAACACGCCCTCGCGGGTCGACTGAAAAGTGATTTTGTCGACCTGCGGCACGTCCCACTTGTCGAACTTGATGCCGAGGTCGCGCTCGATCCAGGGAAAGGCATTTTCCTGGCCGATCGCGAGGATCACATCGTCGCAGGGAAAGAACTCCTCCTCCACCACGCGGGTCGACTTGATGTCGCCGTTCTCCATCTCGTACTCGAGATGCTCGAACAACATACCCTTGAGCACGCCGTCCTCGACCACGAAGCTCTTCGGCGCGCGGTTGATGATGATGTGCACGTTCTCCTGCTCGGCATCCTCGAGCTCCCACTCGGACGCCTTGAAGAACTGGCGCGGCTTGCGGGCCATCACCTTCACGTCCTTCGCGCCGAGGCGGAGCGAGGTGCGGCAGCAATCCATGGCGGTATTGCCGACGCCGATGATCAACACGCGCTCGCCGATCTTGTCGATGTGCTGAAAGGCCACCGACTCGAGCCATGCAATTCCGATGTGAACTCGATTGCTGTCGTGCCGGCCGGGCAGCTCCAGCTCCTTGCCCTTGGGGGCTCCGGTACCCACGAACACCGCATCGAACTCTTCGGAATCGAGCAGCCGCCGCAGGCTCTCGATGGGAGCGGTCAGCCTGAGGTCGGCGCCCATGTCGACGATATAGCCGATCTCCTCGTCGAGAACGTTCGCCGGCAGGCGAAAGGCGGGGATGTTGGTGCGCATCAAGCCGCCGGGCACCGCGAATTGCTCGAATATGGTCACCTCGTAGCCGAGCGGCAACAGATCGTTCGCGACCGTTAGGGAGGCCGGGCCCGCGCCGATGCAGGCAACGCGCTTGCCGTTCTTCTGGTCAGGCGCTCGCGGCAGGAGTGCCGCCACGTCGTCGCGGTTGTCGGCAGCCACGCGCTTCAGGCGGCAAATGGCCACCGGCTTGCTCTCGATGCGGCCGCGGCGGCAGGCGGGTTCGCAGGGCCGATCGCAGACTCGGCCCAGGATCCCGGGGAACACATTCGATTCCCGGTTCACCATGTAGGCCTCGGTGAACTGTCCCTGCGCAATGAGGCGGATGTATTCGGGTACGTCGGTGTGGGCTGGGCAGGCCCACTGGCAATCTACTACTCTATGAAAATAATCAGATTTCCCGGTATCGGTCGGTTCCATGATTCCTCAAAAGAGATCGCGCGCGCGAATGGCGCAATTATAGTCCCACTGTCCCGGGAACAGGGGTGCGGTGGCGCACAATCGTAGCCGTGCGGGGCGGTTCAGGGGCGAATCCCCCCACCGCGCAGCACGTGGCCCGGCAGAGCGCCCGTGGCCGCTCCGTCGCTAATGACCGGCACGCCGTTCACCAGCACCCATTGCATGCCGACCGAGAGCTGGTTGGGCGCCGAGAAGGTCGCCCGGTCGGTGATCGTTTGTGGATCGAACACGACGATGTCCGCCCACATGCCCGCCTTGATGACGCCGCGATCGGCGAGCCGCAGCCGTGAGGCGGGCAGGCTCGTGAACTTGGCGATCGCCTCCTCCAAGCGCATGCGCCGCTCCTCGCGCACGTATTTGCGCAACACGCGCGGGAAGGTGCCGTAAGCGCGGGGATGCGGAAATTCCTTGCCGAGCAGACCCTCGGGCGAGGTGCCGGAGCTGTCATTGCAGAACGATACCCAGGGCTGCACGGCGGCGAGCTCGATGTCGGGCTCGCTCATCGCGAATACGGCAACGAAGGTCTGCGCATCGTCCTCGATGAGAATGTCGAACAACGTATCCATGGGATCCTTGCCGCGCGCCTTCGCGATGTCGGCAAGCGTTTTGCCCTGCAGGTCGAGGAGCTTCGGGTTCGCGACGGTCGCGATCAGCATGGCTTCGGGGCCGGGTACCGACTGCCATTCGTTGTCCCAATCGGTGGCCGGTGTGGCGAGCTCCTTTTTGATGCGCGCGCGTGCGCCGGGGTCCTTGAGCCGCTCGATGAGCTTGGCCTTGCCGCCATCGTGCGCCCAGGGCGGAACGAAGGCCGACAGCTCGTTGAACCAGGCGGGATAGGCGTACGTGTCGGCGGCGATATCGACGCCCGAGGCGCGGGCACGCTCGATGCGCGCGATGATTTCGGGCATCAAGCCGAAATTTTTGACGCCGCCGGCCTTCAGGTGCCAGATCTCGACGGGGACATGCGCATCGCGGCCGATGCGGATGGTCTCCTCGATGGCCGTCATGATCGCTTCTTGTTCGGAGCGCATGTGCGTCGCGTAGATCCCGCCGTGCTGGGCCGCGGTGCTCGCGAGCGCGATGAGCTCCTCGGTGCTCGCGTAAGGCGCGGGCGCATACTCGAGCGCGCTCGACACGCCGACGGCGCCCTGACGCATGGCCTGGGCGACGAGGCCCTGCATCTGCTCGAGCTCGGCGGGTGTCGCCGCGCGGTCAGCGTAGCCGACCACCATCTCGCGCACGGTCGTCGCGCCGACGTAGGACGCGATATTGATGCCGATTCCCTGGCGCTCCAGACGGGCGAAGTAGCCCGCGAAGTCGGTCCAGTCCCGCTTGATGCCGTAGTGCTCGTACGCCTTGGCGTTCTCGCGCGCGATCGCATCGTTCACGGGAGCGACCGACTCTCCTTCCCCGGTGATCTCCGTGGTGATGCCCTGGAAGACTTTCGATGGCACCTTCGGGTCCACCAAGAGGGGCAGCTCCGATTGCCCCAGCATGTCGATGAAGCCGGGCGCCACGACTCGGCCGGCCGCGTCGATACGCCGCTTCGCGGGGGCTTGATCCAGCCGGCCGATGGCAGCGATGCGCCCGCCGCGGATGCCGACATCCGCCGCGTACCACGGGGCTCCCGTCCCGTCGATGACGTGGCCATGCTCGATGACGAGATCGAAAGGCGCCGACTCCGGAGCGGCGCTGTGCTCCACACCGCCCGCGCTCGAGACGAGCGCTGCGCTCAACATCGCGAAGCCAAATGCCCCGCGAAAGGCCCTTCCCGCCATCGTTTCCCATCCCATAGGCACGAAGGCGCGATCATAGCCGTGTCGGAGAGCGACCGGAACGGAATTCGGAGAATTCTTGCACCCAGCCGAGAATCGTCATATATTTAAAGACTTACGATTGAATTTTGATCGTCTTTAGAGTTTGACTGAGATGGCTCGCCGGGGAGAAGGTGAGGATATGCCAACGCAACCGCGCTCGATCGCATCGCTCACGATTTCATTCGGGCTGGTTGCGATTCCCGTAAAACTCTATTCGGCGACCCAAAGCTCCGAACGAATCTCTTTCAATTTGCTGCGCGCCAAGGATGGATCGCGGGTCAAGCAGCAATACGTCGCCGTCGCCGACGGCAAGTTGGTCGAGCGGGCGGAGATGGTCAAGGGCTACGAGTTCGCCAAGGACCAATACGTCATGTTCTCGCCCGAGGAGCTCAAGGCCCTCGAGGACACGACCACGCACGCCATCGATATCGGTCAATTCGTGCCGCTGGAATCGGTCGATCCGGTGTACTTCGACGGCACCTATTACCTCGCACCGGACAAGGGCGGCGCCAAGCCCTACACATTGCTCGCCACTGCCCTGCGCAAAACCGGACAGTGCGCAGTCGGTCGCTGGGTGTCGCGAGGCAAGGAGCACATTGTCGTCATCCGTCCCATGCAGGACGGACTCGCCATGCACCAGCTGCACTTCAAAGAGCAGGTGCGCGAGCTCAAGGACTTGGGGTTGGAGCCCGCTCCGGTGTCCGAGCCCGAGCTCAAGCTCGCGCAGCAGCTCATCGACCATCTGGCAGCCAAGCGCTTCGATGCGAACGAGTATCACGACGAATTCAAGGGACGCGTCGAGGCCGCGATTCAGAAGAAAGTCGAAGGCAAGCAAATCTCGCTCGCCGAGGCGCCTGCCGCCTCCACCAGCGGCAACGTCATCGATCTGATGGAGGCGTTGCGGGCCAGCATCGATGCGCGCGGCGCGAAGACGCCGAGCCTCAAGGAACGCAAGGCGCCGAAGCGCGCCACGGCACCCACCGCCGCCCGCAAGACGGCTCGCCGATGAGATGCAGGAATTCGACTCGAAAGACCTGAAGCGCCTGTTCGGCATTCCGGCCTCGCACGTACGCTCGCTGATCCGCGCCGGCCATATCAGCCCTTCCAAGAAAACCGGGAAATCCGGCAAGCTCGCCTACTCTTTCCAGGACTTGATCGTGCTGCGCACGCTTGGGTCCCTGCGCGCGGCAAAGATTCCCACCAAACGCATCAACCGCACGTTGCGCGAGATCAGAAGCTCCCTGCCGGGCGAGCTGCCTCTGAGCGGCCTGTCCATCGTCGCCGTCGGGGACCGCATTGTCGTGCGTGAGGGCCGGTCGCTGCGCGAATCGGAAACAGGTCAGTACACGCTCGCGCTCGAGGTCATCGATCAGGACGGCTCGCTCCTCATGATCGACAGGCACTCGAACGCCGAGGCAAAGGCCACGCCGCGCGCAGGTGCGGCCCTGGCCGAAGACGCCGCGGCGCATTTCGAGCGCGCGATGGATCTCGAGGAGAGCGACGCGGCCGCGGCGCGCGCCGCCTATGAGGCCTGCCTCGCACTCGATGGGCGCCATGTGGAGGCGCGGGTGAATCTCGGACGGCTGCTGCATCTGCAGGGCCGATTGCGTGAGGCGGAGCACGTCTACCGCGGCATCGACACCGCGGAGGCGCTGCTGTCGTTCAATCTCGCGGTGCTCCTCGAGGATCTCGAGCGCGAGGATGAGGCGGCCGTCGCGTATCGGGAAGCGTTGGCGCAGGACCCGGCGCTTGCCGACGCCCACTTCAATCTCGCCCGGCTCTATGAGCAGGCGGACAACCCGAAGGACGCGCTGCGTCACCTACTTGCTTATCGCCGCTTGACGCAAGAGCACTGAACGGCTGCGCGCCGCGAAGGACTGGCTTGAGCTCCGAGGAGATCTGCTTCCTGTCCGCCTGCGAGCTCGCGCGGTGCATTCGCTCCCGCGCGCTCTCCGCGGTCGAGGTGATGCAGGCTCACCTCGATCGCATCGAGCGCGTGAATCCCGCATTGAATGCCCTGGTGACGTTCCTGCCGGAGCGCGGCCTCACAGGCGCGCGCGCCGTGGACGCGGCGCTCGCGCGCGGCGAGTCGCTGGGTCCTCTCGCCGGACTGCCGGTGGCGCACAAGGACCTCGTGCCGACCCGCGGCGTGCGCACGACCTCGGGCTCGCTCATCTTCAAGGACCTCGTGCCCGACACGGATGCGATCATCGTCGAGCGTTTGCGCGCAGCCGGCGCGATCATGATCGGCAAAACGAACACGCCTGAGTTCGGTGCCGGCTCGCAGACCTTCAACGCCGTGTTCGGCGCCACTCGTAATCCCTACGATCTCGAGAAAACCTGCGGCGGGAGCAGCGGCGGAGCGGCCGCGGCGCTGGCCGCAGGCTTACTGCCGATCGCCGACGGATCGGATCTCGGCGGAAGCCTGCGCAATCCCGCGAGCTTCTGCAACGTGGTGGGATTGCGCCCCTCTGCCGGCCGCGTTCCCTACTGGCCGCGGCTCGAGGCCTGGTTCGATCTGGCGGTGCTCGGCCCGATGGCTCGCTCTGTACAAGACGCCGCGCTCATGCTCGCGGCCATGGCCGGCGCCGATGCGCGCGATCCGCTGTCCTTGCAGGAGCCGGGCGCGGTTTTCGCTCGACCGCTTGCCCGGGATTTTGCGGGCGCACGCATCGCTTGGAGCTCGGATCTTGGCGGTCTTCCCGTCGAGCCCGAAGTGCGTCGCATCGTCGATGCGCAGCGACGAGTCTTTCAGGATCTCGGCTGCATCGTCGAGGAGGCTACGCCGGACTTGCGCGACGCCGAGGAGATCTTTCGCGTGCTGCGCGCCTGGCATTTCCATTTCACGCTGGGGCCGCTGCTCGAATCGCATCGCGAGCTCATGAAAGACACCGTCGTGTGGAACATCGAACAGGGTGCGCGTCTCAGCGGCAGTCAGATCGGCGAGATGGAAATGAAACGCACGCGGCTTTTTCATCGCATGCGGGAATTCATGCAGCGCTACGATTTTCTGGCGGCGCCCGTGACCCAGGTGCTGCCGTTCGCTGTCGGCGTGCCTTACCCGACACGCATCGACGGTGTCGAGCTCGAGACTTACCTCGACTGGATGCGCTCGTGTTACCACATCAGCGCGACCGGGGCACCGGCTATCTCCGTGCCCTGCGGCTTCTCGGCCTCGGGACTTCCCGTGGGCCTGCAGATCGTCGGTGCTCACCGGCAAGACCTCGCCGTGCTGCAGATCGCGTTCGCCTTCGAGCAGGCGACGCAGGTGCACCGGCACCGTCCCCAGGCGACCGATAGGCCACGCAGCACGAGGCTCGCGCCGCCGGCGAGCGCTACAGCAACGTCACCGCGACCCGCTGACTGATCCCGCACAAAAGCTCGTACGGAATCGTGTCTGCCCAGACGGCGAGCTCCTCCACCGGCAGCCCCTCCCCCCAAAGCACCACCGGGTCTCCGAGCTGCGGTGAGCTCGCGAGGTCCGTGACGTCGACGCCGATCATATCCATCGAGACGCGGCCCGCGAGCGGCGCGCGCACGCCGTTCACGAGCACGGGCGAGCCCGAGCCGAGACTGCGCGGATAGCCGTCGCCATAACCCACCGCCGCCACCGCCAAGCGAGTCGGTCGCGCCGCGGACCATTGCCCGCCGTACCCGACGCGCTCGCCCGGAGCGAGATCCTTGAGCGCGATGACGTGAGACTTGAGCGTCATCGCGGGCTTGAGGCCATAGTCGGCGCCGATGGACCCATCGAAGGGCGATACGCCATAGAGCAGCAAGCCGGGACGTACCCAGTCGGCCTGCGACTGCGGAAACCCGAGCAAACCGGCGGAATTGGCGATGCTGCGCTCACCGCCGAGCGATGCGGTCGCCGACTCGAAGCGAGCCAGCTGGTCCGCGGTCGTGGGTGAGTCGGGGTCATCCGCCGATGCGAGGTGAGTGAACAAGTTGACCGGCGATTGCACCCGCGGCAGAGCACGCAGTGCCTCGAGCGCGGCATCGAAGGCCGCACCCTTGAAGCCGAGCCGGTTCATGCCGGTGTCGAGCTTGAGCCAGACGCGGAACGGTTCCCCCGCGCCGGCCTGTCGCAGCAACTCGATTTGCTCCGGCGTGTGCACCACGAGCTCGAATCCTGCGGCCGATGCGGAGTCGAGCTGGCCGCGGTCGAACACGCCTTCGAGCAACACCGTACGCTTTTGAATGCCCGCCATCCGCAGCGTAAGCCCTTCATCGACGCGCGCAACGGCGAATGCATCGGCCTCGTCCAGCGCGCGCGCCACGGCCACGAGTCCGTGCCCATACGCGTTCGCCTTGATCACCGCCATCACGCGCGAGCGCGGCGCGAAGTGTCGGATGCGTTGCAGATTGTGTTTGAGCGCGGCGGTGTCGATCGTCGCACTGACCATCGGGGTCATGCGGACCTCACCGGAATACGCCCTCGGCGTAGGATTCCGGCGCGTAATTCTCGAACTTGGTGTATTGGCCGAGGAAAGTCAGCTGCACTTCGCCCGTGGGACCATTGCGCTGTTTCGCGATGATGATATCGGCGATGCCTTTGCGCGTGGTGTTCGGATCGTAGACATCTTCGCGATAGATGAGGAGGATGACGTCTGCATCTTGCTCCAAACTGCCGCTCTCCCTTAGATCCGACATCACCGGCTTCTTCTCTTGACGCTGCTCCACGCCCCTATTGAGCTGCGACAAAGCAATGACCGGCACTTTCAATTCCCGGGCGAGCGCCTTGAGCGAGCGGGAGATCTCGGCGATCTCGGTCGCCCGATTCTCTTTCGTTCCCGCAACCTGCATGAGCTGCAAATAATCGACGACGATGAGGTCGAGCCCGCGCTCTCGCTTAAGGCGTCGAGCCCGTGCACGGATTTCGGTCGGTGACAGCGCAGGCGTCTCATCGACATGGATGCTCGCGCCGCCCAACTGCGTCATGGCCGAATCGATGCGCGGCCAGTCATCTTCCTGAAGCCTTCCTGAGCGCAGATGACTCTGATTGATCCTCCCCAAGGACGAGAGCATGCGCAGAGTCAACGCCTCGGCGGACATTTCCATGCTGAAGATGGCGGCCGATTTCTTCGAGCCAAGCGCCGCATTTTCCGCCATGTTGACCGCAAGCGTGGTCTTGCCCATGGAAGGACGGCCCGCCACGATAATCAAATCGCCCGGTTGCAATCCCGAGGTCATTTCATCGAGCGCCTTGAAGCCCGTCGGAATGCCGGTGAGCAGACCCTCGTTTTGATAGAGCTCGTCGATCCGATTGACCACTTCCGGCAGGATCGATTTGACCGTTCGGAACCCGATCTTGCCGCGCGAGCCGCGCTCCGCGATCTCGAACACCGCGCGTTCCGCATCGTCGACGATCTCGCGAGCCTCGCGCCCTTCCGGCTCGAGCGCGTTGCTGACGATGGAATTGCCCGCGCTGATCAGCTGGCGCAGCACCGAGCGCTCGCGCACGATGTCCGCGTACGCCTTGATGTTCGCGGCCGTGGGGGTGTCGCGCGCCAGCGTACCGAGGTATGAGAGGCCGCCTACTTGATCGAGCAGCCCTTGGCTCTCGAGGATGCCGGACAGAGTCACCGCATCGCAGGGCTGATTGCGTTCGATGAGTCCTGCGGTGGCAGTGAAGATCAGCCGGTGATCGTTGCGGTAGAAATCATCGGCGGTGACCCGATCGGCCACCTGGTCCCAGGCGGCCGAGTCGATCATCAGGCCGCCGAGTACCGCCTGTTCGGCCTCGATCGAATGCGGCGGCAACCGCAGACGGTCGTCGGCGGCGCCGGAAGACGGATTGTAAGGGCGAGTGGCCACCTGCAAAGCCTGCGCGCCGCGGCTTTGCCGGCCGCTACTCTTCGGCGACGATCGTGACGGTCAAGGTCACGCCGACATCGGTGTGCAAATGCAATTGCACCTGATGCTCGCCGGTCGTGCGGATGGGTCCGTTCGGCATGCGCACTTCGCTGCGCGAAATGGGATGCCCGGCCTTCGCCGCCGCCTCGGCGATGTCCGCCGTGCCGATGGAGCCGAAGAGTTTCCCTTCCGTGCCCGCCTTGGCCTTGAGCTCGAGCTTGAAGTTCTCGAAATCCGCCGCCCGCTTCTGCGCGGCCGCGAGTTCCGCGTTCGCCTTGGCCTCGAGCTCGGCGCGCTGCGCCTCGAACTTCTTGATGTTGGCGGCGGTCGCCATGGTCGCCTTGCCGGTCGGCACGAGGAAGTTGCGGGCATAGCCCGCCTTCACCTTGACCCGATCGCCGATTTGCCCGAGGTTCGCGACCTTCTGCAGCAATATGATGTCCATGTCGCTCGCCTCAGTGTTGATCGGTGTATGGCAGCAGCGCGAGGAAACGTGCGCGTCGAATGGCGAGCTGCAGCTGCCGCTGATAGTGGGCGCGCGTGCCCGTGATGCGGCTGGGGACTATCTTGCCGGTCTCGGTGATATAGCTCTTGAGCGTCGCCAGATCCTTGTAGTCGATCTGCTTGACGTCGTCGGCGGTGAACCGGCAGAACTTCTTGCGGCGGAAAAAACGTGCCATGGGTGCTCCTCGAATCTTTAGCGCATGCCGGCGGGCATGTCGTCGTCATCGCCGTCGTCGCCAAAATCGTCATGGCGGCGGGCATTCTCGTCCGGCGCACGCGCCATGGGCGAGGGCTCGGTGACTGCGGCATCCATCTTCACCACGAGATTGCGCAGCACCGCGTCGCTGAACCGGAACGAGCCGGTGAGCTCGGCGAGCGTCTTTTGATCGCACTCGATGTTGAACAGGATGTAGTGGGCCTTGTGCACCTTGCCGATCGGGAAGGTGAGCTGGCGACGACCCCAGTCCTCGAAACGATGCACCTGACCGCCACCGGCACTGATCATGCCCTTGTAGCGATCGACCATCGCAGGAACTTGCTCGCTCTGGTCCGGATGGACCAAGAGCACGATTTCATAATGCCGCATGTAGGCTCCTCACGGTATTAGCCTCCCGTTGCGAGCGGTGAGGCAAGGAGTAAAACCGGCCGGGCCGGCGAAAAAGAGCGCGAAGGATACGGTTTCAAGCGGTTTTGGTCAACCCGAGAACCCCGGGAGCACCGGCTGAGCTCAGCTCCTGGGTGCGCGAGCCTCAGCCGCCCCGCCACGCTGCCGCCCAGCCTCGAACAGCGCGATCCCGGCCGCGACCGACACATTGAGCGATTCGACCTGTCCCGCCATGGGGATACGCACCAGAAAATCGCAGGAATCGCGCGTCAGGCGCCGCAGCCCCAAGCCTTCCGCCCCCAGCACCAGCGCCAGCGGTCGATTGAGGTCAGCCGCGTACAGAGGCTGCTCGGCCTCCCCGTCCATGCCCACGACCCAAATGCCGCTCTGCTTGAGCCGGCCCAAGGCCCGCGCGAGATTGGTGACCGCGACCACCGGAACGAACTCCGCCGCGCCCGCCGCCACCTTGCGCGCGACGGCATCGACGCTGGCTGAGCGATCCTTGGGAAGGATCACCGCACGTGCGCCGGCGGCATCGGCCGTGCGCAGGCAAGCCCCCAGATTGTGGGGATCCGTCACCCCGTCGAGCACCAATAGGAGGGAGTCCGGTACATCGTTCAAGGAGGCGATGAGCGTCTCCTCATCCCAGGCCTTCAGGGGCCGCACCGACGCCACCACGCCCTGGTGCGCCACATCGCCCGCCAGTCTCGCCAGCGATTCATTCCCGACCAGTTGCACCTTGAGGCCCGCCCCTTTAGCGAGTTCCTGCAAGGTGCGCGCGCGGGCGTCCTGACGGGGCTCTGCCATCCACAGCTCGAGCAGGCGCTCGGGTGCGCGGTCGATCACCGCGCGGACGGCGTGCAGTCCGTAGACGAGATCCCGTTTGTGATCAGCCACGACCGCCGCGGCTGCGCCGCTTGCCGCCTGCGCCGGCGGCGCGTTGCGGCCGGCTACCCCGCCGGCCCTCGGAGGAGCGACCCGGGCGCGCCGCCCGCACGGTGCCGGAAGACACGGCGCCGCTCGCATCGATGAGCTCGAAATCGATCTGACGCTGGGTGAGATCCACGCGGCTCAAGCGCACCTGCACGCTGTCGCCCATCTGCCATCGCTGGCCGGTGCGCCGCCCCACCAAACCCATGCCGCCGTTCTCGAGCTCCCAGTAGTCGCCGGGAATGTTGGAGATGTGGATCAGGCCATCGATCGGCATTTCCTTCAGCTGCACGAACAGCCCGAACTCGAGAGCGCTCGAAATGGTGGCCTCGAACGTCTCCCCCACCCGCGGGTGCATGTACAGGCACTTGAGATAGCTCATGACATCGCGCGCCGCTTCGTCGGCGCGCCGCTCGCGTTGCGAGCTCTCCGTGCCGAGAGTCTGCAGCTCCGCCGCGGAGTAGCGATAGCCGGACGCCGATTGCGGCACCACGGCGCCCTTGAGGGCGCGATGCACCAGCAAATCCGGATAGCGACGAATGGGCGAGGTGAAATGCGCGTACTCATCGAGCGCCAGCCCGAAGTGCCCGATATTGGTCTGCTGATAGACGGCTTGCGCGAGCGCCCGGATCACCAATCCTTCGAGCAGCGCACCATCCGGCCGCGCCGCCAGTCGTTCGACCAACTGGCGAAACTCGCGCGGTGTCGGTTGCTCGGAGAAATTCGCGCCGATCTGCATGGCGTTCATCACTTTCTGCAGCTCGGTCACCCGCTTCTCTTCCGGCTGTCCGTGCACGCGGTACAGGCTTTTCGCCTTCGCGAGGCGCAGCGCCACCGCCGCCTGCACGTTTGCGGCGATCATGCATTCCTCGATGAGCCGGTGCGCATCGTTGCGCATCACGGCGTAGAAGCCCTCGATCTTGCCGTTCCCGCCGATGCGCGCCTTGACCTCGCCGCCGCGAAAATCGAGCGCGCCGCGCGCATCGCGCGCCGTTTTAAGCGCGCCGTACACCGCGTACAGCTCGCGCAGCGACGCGCGCACGGGCTCGGTGAGCTGCCGCATCCGTCGACGCTTCGGGATGCTCGAGATAGCGCCACGCTTGCGCGTAGGTGAGACGGGCGTGCGAGCGGATCACCGCTTCATAGAAGTTCGCGCGCCCGGGCTGGCCCGTCTTGCTCACGCGCATGTCGCACACGAACGCGAGACGCTCGACCTGCGGCATGAGGGAGCAGAGATGATTGGACAGATGCTCGGGCAGCATCGGCAGCACGCGGTCCGGGAAGTAGACGGACGTCGCGCGCGAGCGGGCCTCCGCATCGAGGCTCGTGCCCACGCGCACATAGTTGCTCACGTCGGCGATGGCCACCACCAGCCGCCAACCCCCGCCGCGCAGCCGCTCGGCGTAGACCGCATCGTCGAAGTCCCTGGCGTCTTCGCCGTCGATGGTCACGAGCGGCAGATCGCGCAGATCCTCGCGGCCCTGCCGGTCTTCGGGCAGCACATCGGGGGCGAATAGGTTCGCTTGATGCAGGACCTCGGCCGGAAATTCCTGCGGTAAGTCGTGGCGCAGAATGGCAAAGCGCGCGGCGAGATCCGAGGGCCGCACATCGGTGAGCACTTCGACGATGCGTCCCTGTGCGGGCTCATCCCCCTGCGGCCGGCGTGTGATTTCCACGATGACGTTGTCGTCGTCGCGGGCGCCGTGCGCCAGGCGCTCGGGCACTTGCACGACATACCAATGCCCGGGGTCCTCGGGCTGAACATGACCGAGGTAAGGACGATAGACGCCGCCGATGCGATTCGGCGCATCGCCCGTGCGGCGGATCAGCCGCGCGACCCGCCGCCCGCGATCGTTGACGCCGACCGCCAACACCTCGACCGTGTCGTTGTGCATCAGCGTCGCCGTGTCGGCACGGGCAAGCACCAAGGGCGCCGACCCATCGACGGGCATCACGAGCACATCGCCGTTGGCGCGGCCGCGCACGCGCCCCGCGACCCGCTCACCTTCGCCGGCGGTGGCAAAGCCTTGCGGTCCGGCGATCGCCTGACCGTCCCGCACCATCGCGCCCAGGCGCTTCGCCAAAGCGTCGCGCTCGCTGTCGGCGTGCAGCCCGAGGCGCTTGGCGAGCCGCGCCACGGTCAGCGGCTCGTTCGCTTCCGATAAGTGACGCAGAATGAGCTCTCGGCTCGCAATCGGATGCGTATAGCGCATTTGCTCGTGCGCGAGATTCGGATCCTCTTCGCGCCATTCGCGGCCCTTCTTCGGCCGCGAGCCTTTTGAATCCGTCATCGGGCCACCGCCAGCGACTCATCGCCGCGCGCGCGCTTGGCGAGCCAGTAGTAGGCTGGCGCAGTAACCGCCAGGCCAATGATCCATGATAGATCGATGCCGCCCATTGCACGGGCCGCAGGGCCGGTGTAGAGGGGCGAGGAAATGAAAGGAAGCTGAATCAGAATGCCGACTCCATAGCAGGTGACCGCGGCGCCGTTGATGCGCCCATAAATCCCGCCGTCGCTGCGAAAGAAAGAGTCGATGTCGTACCGGCCTTTGCGCAGCAAGTAGTAATCGACCAGATTGATGGCGGTCCAAGGGACCAGAACATAAAGCAGCAGCAGGATGAAACTTTCGTAGTTGACCAGGAAGGATTCTTTGCTGAGCAGCGCTCCCAGGAGCGTCAGTGCGCATAACACGAGAGAGACCGTGATGCGCGAGCGCGGCCCGGGTGACCACCGCGGAAAAATCGTCTGGCCGAACGTCATGGTAGACAGCGCCCCGCAGTAAAGGTTCATGGCGCTCGCGGCCGTGATGCTGACGGTGAGCACGACCAGCACCGCCGGCGCGACGCTGCCGGTCAGCGAGGCGAGCCCGACGATGAGACTGCCCTTCGGCGCCGACAATCCCACCAGCGCGCCGAGCACCATGGGAAAGAACGACCCCAGGGTGCAGCCCCAGTAGCTCGCCCAGAACGCCGGCCGGGCGCCGGTGTCGCGCGGCATGTAGCGCGAATAATCCGACACGTACGGCGCATAGGCGATCTGCCAAAGCGCGCCCAGCGAGATGACGCCGAGGAATCCAGGCAGGTTGAACTGATTGCGCACGAGAAAATCGCCGGGTACGCCGTGCACCCAGACGATCCAGGCCGCGGCGATGACGAGCGCAGCGCCGCACACGTAGCTCATCAGCCGGGTGTAGGCGTGGATCAGGTCATAGCCATAGATCGCAGCGATGACCGCGAGGAGCGCGACCAGCAGCATGCCGGCCGCCTCGGGCATCCCGATCACCTGCCGCAGCGCCTCCCCGCACAGCACCAGGTTCGAAGAGCCGAATCCCACATACATCACGATGACGATGCCGATCACGAGCAAAGAGCCCAGCGAGCCGAACTGACCGCGCGTTTGCACCATCTGCGGCACGCCAAGCGTCGGACCTTGCGCCGCGTGCAGCGCCATGAAGACCGCGCCCACGAGATTGCCGATCGCGAGCGCCGCCACCGCCCAGCCGAACGGCAGCGCGAACACCGTCACCGAGAGCCCGCCGGTGACGATGGTGAGAAGCATCAAGTTCGCGCCGAACCACACCGTGAAAAGATCGCGGTAAGTGCCATGGCGGCGGTCGAGAGGTATCGGCTGGATGGTGGCGATTTCGATGCGCCCGGCGTGTTCGCGTGTTTTATTCATTATGAGTAGATCCATCTCGGCCGGTCGTCGGCGCGGCGAGCCGCTTGGGCTCGGTCACCCAATGCCCTGGCGATATGGACTGGATCGGTCGGCGCGTCGGCGCGGCGCTCGCCGGGGTCGTCGGTATGGGGTTTCATCAAAGGCGCCCGCATCTTCCCACGCGACGCCCCAATACTCCACTCTAAACCGCCGAATTGACAAGGATTCCGCGGGTGCGTAGATTCCTGCGCCTCACATTCGCGGCCCCCTGCCCAGGTGGCGGAACTGGTAGACGCGCTGGTTTCAGGTACCAGTGGAGCAATTCGTGGAGGTTCGAGTCCTCTCCTGGGCACCATCCTTTAAACCCATCCGAATCAATGAGTTGGGTTAGCCGGCTGTTCGATCTGCCGTTTCCCGTTGCTCTGGCTCGTGCGGCATACTCCTCTGCCGCTGTGGTCGGCGCGATCACGGCTCCTCTGTCATTTCAGTTCAAGGTTCACATGGCAATTGACGCAACATCGATTCAGTCGGCGACGCAGAGCTTTAAAACGTTTTTCCGGCGAGTGACAGGAATGATGGTCGCGTCGGCAATCGCGGTAGCCGCCGCGAACGCCGCGGCGCAGGCGCCCGCTCCCGCTCAGGCGCCCCCCGACCTCGCCCTGCTCCACGGTCGAATTCATACCGAGGATGCCACGCCGCAGCGTCGCACAAGCGATCGCGGTGCGCGGGAACACCATTATCGCGGTGGGCACGGACCAGGCCATCAGCGCACTGATCGGCCCCCACACTCGCATCGTCGATCTGCATGGACGCGTCGTCCTGCCCGGCATCATCGACGCGCACACGCACCCCGCCGACGGGGCACGAGATCTGGCCAAGTGCAACCTGGGCGACGTGATGCTGACCACGGCGACCGTCAAACAGAAAGTGGCCGCCTGCCTGAAGACAAGCGCGCGGGAGATCCTGGTTCGAGGTGGTGCAGGTCAATCCCTCGGGTCTCACGCTCACGCTCGAAGACCTCGACTCGATGCTCGCGAGCCGCCCGCTGCTTCTATACGGCTCGGACGGCCACACCGTTTGGGCGAACTCCGCGGCCCTGCAGGCAGCGCACATCACGGCCGCGACCCGGGATCCCGCCGGCGGGCGAATCGAGCGCGACGCGGCCGGCAATCCGACCGGCACGCTGCGAGACGACGCGATGGACCTCGTGCTCGACGCCATGCCACGGCAGAATCTGGAGCGCGAAGCCGCCGCAGCTCGCGCGCCTGCTCGATGCGATGCGCGCCACCGGCATCACCTCGGTGCAGGACGCCTCGGTCGATGAATCCCTCATGCAAATGTACAAGCGGCTCTATGACCAGCACCGCCTCGACATGCGGGTGCGCGGCTGCTTTCACCTGCGAGACCTGCACCAGCCGGCCCAATCGCTGATCGATCAAGCCGTCGCCTTTCGCTCACGCTGGGCGGTCGACCCGGACTTCCTGCGCGCGGACGCCGTCAAGATCTTCGCCGACGGCGTCATCGAATACCCCTCGCAGACCGCCGCCCTCCTCGAGCCCTACCTCGATGGGCACGGCCACGCCACGGACAATCGCGGGCCCTCTTATTTCACGCAGGACAACCTGAACCGGATCGTGAGCGGCGCCGATGCGGCCGGACTCACGGTTCACGTGCACGCGATCGGCGACCGGGCCGTGCGCGCGACGCTCGATGCGTTCGCCTATTCGCGGCAGCACAACGGCGCCGGGGACGGTCGCGATCAGATTGCCCATCTGGAGCTCGTCGATCCGGCGGACTTCCCGCGCTTCAAGGAGCTCGGCGTGATCGCCAATTTCCAGTTGCTGTGGGCCGAGCGCGATCCCTACATCGTCAGCGCAACGCTGCCCTACATCGGCCCCGAGCGGTCGCGCTACCTCTACCCGGCGCGCTCGTTGCGCGATGCCGGCGCCGTGATCGCCGGCGGGAGCGATTGGAACGTGAGCAGCTTCGACGCCTTCGAGGCGATGGAGCACGCGATCACGCGTGCGCAGGCGCGCGGGCAAACCGCCCCTGCTTCCCGAGCAGAGCATCACCATTCAAGATGCCGTCGATGCCTACACGATCAACGCCGCATTCGCGCTCAAGCAGGAGCGGACGACCGGCAGTCTCGAGCCCGGCAAGCGGGCCGACTTGATCGTCATCGACCGCGATGTGTTCGCGATCGACCCGGCGGAGCTGCACGCGACGCGCGTGCTTTCGACCTATCTCGACGGGCGTGAGGTCTACAGTCGGCCGCCGACGGCGCGAGTACCGCACCGCTAGCTCGTGAGCCGCAGCGCGCGCCGCGCGCCCGTGCTCATGAAATCGGCATCGCACAGGCGGATGAGATCGCGGCCGTCGTTCTTCGCCCGGTACAGCGCGGCGTCGGCACGCGCGACGAGATCCTCGAAGGACTTGACGTGTGGCGTCGAATGAAGCGAGGCCCGCGCTCAGGGAGACCTGCAGATCGCTCCCCGAGGGCGGCAGCCGAATGCCGAACACGAGGGTGCGCAAGCGCTCGAGGCTCGCGACCGCGAGCTCGACCGGCGTCTCCGGCATCAACAGCAGGAACTCCTCGCCGCCCCAGCGTCCGAGAATGTCCGTCTCGCGCAGCGCCTCGCGTCCTGCCCGCGCAAACTCCTGCAAGCACGTGATCGCCCGCGGCGTGCCCGCAGCGGTCGTTGATGTCCTTGAAGTGATCCATGTCGATCAGCGCGAGCGTCAGCGGCTTGCCCGTCGTCTTGGCAAGATCGAGCGCCGCGAGCGCGAGCTCCTGCGTGCGGCGCCGGTTCGGCAGTCCCGTCAGCGCGTCCTGGCTCGCGAGCTGCACGAGCTGCATGCGGTAGCTGCGGTTCGCGAGCAGGAAGTAAATGAGCAGCGCGATGATCCAGATGCCCGCGACCGCGACCACGGTATTCCAGCGCAGCTGCTGCGCCTGGCGATTCGACTGCTCCTGGGTGTTCTCGAGCTCGCGCTTGAGCGAGAAGTTGCGCTCGATCTCACGGTCGGTCTCGAATCGCGCCCGCAGGGCGCCGGCCTGACGGATGCGCTCGGCGTTGTTCGCCGCATGTGAAGCGCGTGACGTATTCCTGCAGGTCGGCGTAGGCGTCCTTGTAGTTGCGCAGCGCCGCATTCGCGCGCGCGCGCCACTCGTACATCGAGCCGACGATGCGCGGGGACACGTCATCGCCGCCGTGATCGAGCACCTGGTTCATCGTCGCAAGCGCGAGATCCGCATGTCCGAAGCCCAGGTAGATGCGCGCCTGCAGGACCTGGGTCTCCTTGAGCGAATCGGTGGATCGCGCCTGGCCGAAGATGCGCAACGCGTTGGCGCATTCGCGCTGCGCGGGCGCGAGCTGTCCGAGCTCGATGTGCGCTTCGCAAATGCGCTGATCGGCGAAAGCGATGCCTTGCTGATCGCCCAAGGACGCGCTGAAGACGCGCGCCTTCTCGAACTCGGCGATCGCGCCGTCGTAGTTACCCATCAGCTTGAGGATCTGGCCGCGCATGAAGCGCGACACGGAGAGCGACATCGACGCGCCGTGATCGGTGTCCCAATCGATCTTCTCTTGGTTCAGCGCGAGCGCCTGGCTGTAATCGCCCATGCTGCGCATCACCGTCGACAGCGTGTCCGCCGCCATGTTATGCGTCTCAGCCATTGCCTCGCTGCCGCTGCTCGCGCGATAGGCCTGCGTCAGGGTGACGATGGCGAGGTCCTCGCGCCCGAGGCGGTGCTCGAGCAGCCCGCGGTTGATGAGCAGGCAGGTATCGGCCTGCGAGCCGGGAGACTGCGCGGCGCGCGCCGCCTCGATGGTCTGAACGGCGGCGGCAATGCCCGCGCTGTCGTAGACGGCGCTCGTGTAGGCATTGAGGAGCTCGAGATGCACCGGATCGCGGGCGCTCGGAACCAGAGCCAGGCCTTTCTCCGCGGCCGAGCGGGCATTCGAGTCCAGCTCCAGAATGCTGTAGGCCTCGGCCTCCACCGCATAGAGGGCGGCGATTCGCCTGGCGGTGCGCAAAGCGTCGGTCGCGCTGCCGCTGAGCGACTCCCGCTGTAAGGAATCGAGCATGCCCTGCGCTTGGCGCAGGGCCTTGGTCGCGTCCTTGGAGACGAGATCCTGCAGCCGCACGATGTCGGCATCCGCGTCCGGAAGACAGGTTGCCGATGCAAAAATCGGCAAAAAAGCGACGGCCAGCAGCAGCCAGGGCCACCACCAAAGTCTCACCGAAATCGAGGCGTGTCGGCCCGCGTGCCAAGGCGTATGCATGTAAGGTCGAAATTACGTCGTTGGCCGGGCGCAAGCGACCCAAGAGGTCACGGTTTTCCAACGTATTCGTTGGCGGACGAGAAGCCTTCCCTTTCGCCCGGCCGCCGTTGCCCGGATTGTGACGTACGTCCCAGTGGCAACTTTGTATACGGTGGCGCATATTCCGCTAAGCAACAACAAGATCTCCTAGGGGGGCACCGATGGCTGGATCTTTTCTGAGTCGCGAGAGCACCATCGCACCGCCCGACTATCCCCGGATCCTGGTGCCCCCGGCGGCGCTCGCCGTGCATCTCGCGATCGGCCAGGTTTATGCCTTCTCGGTTTTCAACCTGCCCCTCACCAAGCTGATCGGGATCGACCATTCGGCACCCGGCGACTGGAACCTCAAGGAGGTGGGGTGGACGTTCTCCATCGCCATCGCCATTCTGGGCCTCTCGGCCGCCCTGTTCGGCCGCTGGGTGGAGCGCGTAGGGCCGCGCAAGGCCATGTTCGTATGCGGCGCTGTGCTTCGGGGGCGGCTTCATCGTGGCGGCCCTCGGCGTGCACTATCACGCCCTGCTCCTGATCTACTTCGGCTATGGCGTGCTCGGCGGCTGCGGCCTAGGCATCGGCTATATCTCACCGGTCTCGACGCTCATCAAGTGGTTCCCCGACCGACCGGGCCTCGCCACCGGGCTCGCGATCATGGGCTTCGGCGGCGGCGCCCTGATCGCCGCACCGCTCTCGGTCATGCTCATGGAGCACTTCAAGACCGCGACTTCCAACGGCGTGCTCGAGACATTCGTGACCTTGGGCGTCATTTACTTCATGTACATGATGATCGGAGTCTATAACGTGCGCGTACCGGCGCCCGGCTGGAAACCGGCTGGCTGGACGCCGCCCGCCAACACCGCGAAGCTCGTGACCCGAGCGCAAGTAGCGGTCGATCAGGCCTGGCGCACGCCGCAGTTCTGGCTGCTCTGGGTCGTGCTCTGCATGAACGTGACCGCTGGGATCGGTGTGATCGGAACCGCCTCGCCGATGATTCAGGAGATTTTCGCGGGCCGGGTGAACGCCCAGGCGGCGGCGGCGTTCGTCGGCCTGTTGAGCTTGTTCAACATGATCGGGCGCTTCGCCTGGGCGAGCACCTCGGACTACATCGGCCGCCGCAACACCTACATGATCTTCTTCGCGCTCGGCATCTTGCTGTATTTCAGCGTGCCGTCGCTGGCAGGCGTTCGGGCTCGCTGCCGCTCTTTGTCGCGGCATTCGTGATCATCTTGTCCATGTACGGCGGCGGATTCGCGACCATCCCGGCGTATCTGCGCGACATCTTCGGCACCATGCACGTCGGCGCCATTCATGGCCGGCTGCTGACCGCCTGGGCGGTCGCGGGCCTCGTGGGCCCCAACCTCGTCAGCTACATCCGCGATTACCAGCTCAAGCACGGCGTGCCGAAGGCGCAGGTCTATTCGCTCACCATGTACATCATGTGTGCGTTTTTGCTGATCGGGCTTATTTGTAATATTTGCATGCGGCCGGTGAACGAAAAGTATCACTACACCGGTACGGAGTCCGCGTCATGAAACTCAAAGCCGTGTTGTTATGGCTGGCTGTAGGACTTCCTCTCTTGTGGGGTGTGTACAAGACCTTGCAGAATGCGATGGCCCTATTTTGATCCGGAGAAAATAATATGAATATGAACATGAGCCTGAGCATCGGCCCGCTGGTCGCGCTGATCGCCGGCGTGCTGATCTTGATCGTGCCGCGGCTTTTGAATTACATCGTCGCGATCTATCTGATCGTCACCGGCATTCTCGGCCTGTTTCCGCACCTGCGGTATTGAGTCTAGAGCACGCCCGCCAGCGGCGATCCGTTGGGGCTGCCGAGGCCGGTGCACGCATCCCAGCCCGGCTGGGCCGCGAAGGCGCCGTTGTTGCCCTGCGTGATATCGCGCAGAGTCCTTCGGATTTTGATAGAGCATCGGATTGACGAAGCCCGCCGCGCGCGCGGTCGATGAATTGATGAGCGCGATCAACGCCGCCCAGAGCGGCGCCACGGCGCTGGTGCCGCCGAACACCGTGTCCGTTCCGTCCACCCGCACGTCATAGCCGGTTTCGGGATCCGCATCGCCCGCCACGTCCGGCACGCCGCGCATGGTCAATGCCTTTTGCTCCCTGCACGTGGTGAGCGCGCTCAAGCCCTCCTGCCAGGCCGGCAAGGCAAAGAAACTGCTGATGCCGCCGCCGGTGGCGCCGCCGCTCGCGCCGTCGTTCCATACGGTCTCGCTCGATATGCCCCTGCTCGAGGCCACGAGGCTCGTGCCGCCGCAGGCGAGCACGTGCGGGCTCGAGGCGGGGAAATCCACATGATTGGCATCTGTCGCTGACACCGTCCGATGAGCCGCTGTCGCCCGCCGCGACGCAGACGCTGATGCCCATGGTGGCCGCGGCCTGGAACGCCTCGTCCATGGCGGTCATGGACTGCGCGGTCCAGGTCGATTCCGCGTCCGCCCCAACTGATGGAAATGACCGACGGATTGTGGGTCGTGTCATGGATCGCCGTGGTGATGGCGTCGAGAAAGCCCGCGTCGGTATTCGGGCCGAAATACACGGCGATCCGCGCCTCGGGCGCGATCGAGCCCGCCACCTCGATGTCGAGCATGACCTCGCCGTCGGGTCCGTCCGCATCGCCCGTGGGACTGTTGGTCGCGTGATCGACGGACACCGCGGTGACCGACGGCGCGGACACATCGAGCCCGCTGAAATAAGTGCTGAGATCCGCGGGCCGATAGCCGCCGCCGAGCTCGATGAGCCCGATGCACTGGCCGCTGCCCGTGGCGTTCGGATAACCGTAAAACGCCGCGACTTGCGGCGGCGTGTACGACACCGCGGATGCGCGAGCGCGGCGGTGAATGTTGCCTGTCGCCGGCCGGCTGCGAAAGCGAGGCCTGGCTTGCGGACGGTTGTCGAGTCCGAGAATCGCCTCGACCACACCGTCCCACTCGGTGGGCAAATAGATTCCACCCGTCCGTCCACGATAGGTGCCGCCGGCGTGAGACATCTGATGCAGCTGCACGCCGAAGGCGGCGCAGAACTGCGCTACCGTGCCCGACAGGATCACGGTGCGGCGCGCCGCATGCTCCTGCAGCACCTTCAGTCCCTGCGCCTCGGCGAAGGCGCGCACCTTGGCGAAATCTTGAGGATCCGCGCCGTGCTCGCGCGCGAACTCCTCCTTGCTCAGATGTGGAATTTTCTTGCCGGCCACGACCGAGGCGAGGCGCGATTGCATCGCCTGCTTGCCGCGCCGACGCACCAGCACGCTCACTTCCAGCCGCTCGGCGGGATTGGCGGGCGCCACCACCCGTGCGCCGGACACCGTCGACCGCTCGCTGCCTTTCAACAGTATTTTCGCCATGACCGGCTCCTGATGTTGTCGGTGCGAGTCTACCTCGCGAAGGTCTGGCCGCGCCGCCGTCGCCGATCGGCGAATTGAAGTGCGCGTCGTCCTACGGTCAGATCTCTTTGGCGCGCGCGCCGCGGCGGCCCGCGGTGCGCCTGCCGGCAGCGCCGGCCGCCGCGCCCGCGAGACGATCGAGTTCGCCGCGCAACTGCGCCTGAGAGCCCGTGGAGATCGCGCCGAGCTTCGCCTCGATAGTCGCGAGATCGGGCTTCGGTCCCGGCACGTGCGCCTCGAGCGCCGCGCGCATGCGGCGCACGTGTTCCGGAGTCGTGCCGCAGCAACCGCCGATGATGCGCGCGCCGGCGTCGAGCGCGAGACCGGCGTAGACCGCCATCAATTCCGGCGAGCCGTCGAAGCGGATGGCGCCGTCGACGTATTGGGGAATGCCGCAATTGGACTTCGCCACGAGCACCGCGGGAGAGTCCGATGCAGCGGCCAGATTCACGATGGTGGCGACGAGCTCCGACGGGCTCACGCCGCAGTTGCTGCCGCAGGCCGCGAGATGATGCTTGCGGTGCAGCCCCGCGAGCTCCGAGGGCGTGATCCCCATCATGGTGCGGCCGTTGGTATCGAAGCTCAGCGTGGCGACGACCGGCAGATCCGTCGTGCGGGCCCCCGCGATGGCCGCCTCCGTCTCCTCGACGGAGGACATGGTCTCGATCCACAAGAGGTCGACCCCGCCCCGCGACAAGCGCCGCGGCCTGCTCGGCGAAACGCCGCGCTCGCCGCCTCGTGGTCCAATGCGCCGAGCGGCTGCATCAGTTCGCCCGTGGGTCCGATGCTGCCGGCGACCAGCACGGGCCGCCCCGCGCGGTCCGCCTCGGCGCGCGCGATGCGCGCCGCCGCCTCGTTGAGTTCCGCCACGCGATCCGCCGCGTTGTGCAGCTTCAGCCGATAGCGGGTGCCGCCGAAGGTATTGGTCAGGATGATGTCCGCGCCGGCCTCGATGAAGGCGCGCTCGAGATCCGCGATGCGGTCCGGATGCTGGGTGTTCCAGAGCTCCGGCGCATCGCCGGACTGCAGACCCCGATTGAACAGATTGCTGCCGGTGGCGCCGTCGGCCAGCAGCCAAGGGCGAGTCGCGAGAAGCGGTGTCAAACGATCAGGCATCGCAGAACCTCTACGCGAAGGGATGCCGGCGAACGATGGTCTGGCGCCGATCGGGACCCGTGGAAATGAGGTCGATGGGCACGCCCAGGAGCTCCTGCAGCCGCTCCAGATAGCGCCGCGCATTCTCCGGCAGCTCCTCGTAGCGCGTCGCCCCGACGCTCGACTCTTTCCACCCGGGAAGCTCCTCGTACACGGCCACGCAGTCGCCGAATTGTTGCGACAGCAAGGGCGGCGTGTCGACGACGGTGCCGTCGATCCGGTAGCCCACGCATACGCTGATGGTATCGAGGCCGTCGAGCACGTCGAGCTTGGTGACGCAGAGCGATGAGCAGCTCGAGTGCACGATGGAGCGGCGCAACGCCACCGCATCGAACCAGCCGCAACGCCGCTGGCGCCCGGTCACCGATCCGAACTCGTGACCCACGCGGCTCAAGTGCTCGCCGAGCGCATCGAACAGCTCCGTTGGAAACGGACCGCCGCCGACGCGGGTGGCGTAAGCCTTGACGATGCCGAGCACGGCGTCGAACCGCAAGCGGTCCCAAGCCCGTGCCGGGCGCGGCGCCGCCCGCGGTGGTGGTCGAGGAGGTCACGTAAGGGTAGGTGCCGAGATCGACGTCGAGCATCGCGCCCTGCGCGCCCTCGAACAGCACGTTGTGCCCATCGCGCGCCGAGCCGATCGAGAATGCCGGTGACATCGGCCACCAGCGGCTGCAAGCGCTCGCCGAGCTCGAGACTCGATTCGAGCACCGGCTGAAAATCGATCGCCGGCAGTTGGAAGTAGCGCTGCAGAATGAAGTTGTGATAGTCGAGGATCTCGCCGAGCTTCGCGGCGAAGCGCTCGCGATGGAACAAATCCGCGACCCGCAACGCGCGCCGCGCCACTTTGTCCTCGTAGGCGGGACCGATCCCGCGGCCGGTCGTGCCGATGGCATTCGCGCCCTGCGATTTCTCGCGCGCCCGGTCGAGCGCCACGTGCGAGGCGAGGATCAGAGGACACGCCGGGCTCACGCGCAGCCGCTCGAACACCGGCACGCCCTCGATCGATCAGCATCTGCGCTTCCTTGAACAGCGCCTCGAGCGACAGCACGACGCCGTTGCCGATCAGGCACTGCACGTGGGCGTGCAAGATGCCCGAGGGGATGAGCGAGAGGACGGTTTTCTTGCCGCCGATGACCAGCGTATGTCCGGCGTTGTGACCGCCCTGGAACCGCGCGACCGCATGCGCCCGGTCGGTGAGCAGATCGACGACCTTGCCCTTGCCCTCATCGCCCCATTGCAGGCCGATCACGACCAGGTTCTTACCCATTGCGCGCCACCCACAAAAGCGCCAAGCCCGATCGACCATGCTGATCAAGCCGCCCCAGCGCAGCTGCGCGGGCTCGGTTTGCGAGAGCTCTCGTCATCAAGCTTCTTCGCGGCGCGCTGGATTGATGAACGGCAACAGACCCTCGAGCACCAGATACAGGGCAAACGCGCCGCCGAGATAGCGAGCCAGTTCGGCCCAAGCCATGCCCATGATCGTCAGCGCTGCGGCTGCGATTTGAGGCTTGTTGAAGTACTTGAAGTACGCGCTGTCCGGCGGCGATCACCAGCAAGTCGCCGTGCGTGCCCATCGCTTCCCGGTAGGACTGCATGCTGCGATAGAAGCTGTAAAACTCCGCGTTCTTCGAATACGACTTCGCATAGACCTCGCTTGCCGAGGCATCGCCCTGCCCGCGCGTCTCGCTCGCCTGCCGGGACGCATTGGCGAGGATCTCGGTTTGCTCCTTGTTCGCCTCGGCGCGGATGCGGTCCGACGCCTCCACGCCCTCGGCGCGCAGCTTCGCCGCCTGCGCCTTGAAGGTCGCGCGCATGCGCTCGAACACCGAATCCTGACCTGCTGCGGCAGATCGATCTTGGTGATGCGCACATCGACCAGCTCGATGCCCAGCTGCTCGGCGGAGGAGCGCGCCGTCTTCATCATCGCATCGGTGAATTCCGCACGCTCGGCGGTGACCACCTGCTGCAAGGTGCGCTGCGTGACCACGCTCTTGATGCTGTCGCGGATCGTCTCGCGCAGGCGGGCATTCGCGACATCCTCGCTGCCGCCGGTGGTCTCGTAATAGCGGCGCAAATTGTCGATGCGCCACTTGACGTAGAAGTCGATGGTGAGCTGCTCCTGCTCGCGCGTCAGGAAGTGCTCCGACTGATACAGATCGGTGAGGATGCGCCTGTCGAACTTCGTGACCTCGTTCACCAGCGGGATCTTGAAATGCAGTCCCGGGGCGTAATTCGAGTCGACGATTTCGCCGCCGGTCGATTTGATCGCGAGCTGCCCCTCGCTCACCGTGAACACGCTCGCGCGCCCGATCAGGATGAACGCCACCGCCGCGATCATGCAGTACAGGATCCGGTCTGCATCAGCGCACTCCCCGCGCCCGCGCCGGATCTTCGGGCGGCGTGACCTGCACTTCGGGCAGGCGCGTCGGCGGCACCGTCATCGTGTCGCCTGGACTCGCGATCGCCTGCGAGCGGGTGAGATCAGCTTGTCGAGCGGCAGATACAGCATGTTGCCCGTTCCCTTGGTGTCCACGATCACCTTGCGCGCGTTCTTGTAGACCTCCTCCATGGTCTCGATATACATGCGCTCGCGGGTCACCGCCGGGGCATGCTCGTACTGCTCGAGCACCTGATCGAAGCGCGAGGTCTCGCCCTGCGCGAGCGCGACGACCTGCTGCTTGATAGGCCTCCGCGTCGAGCACCTCCTTCGAGGCCTCGCCGCGCGCGCGCGGCACGACGTCGTTCCTGTAGGTCTCCGCTTCCTGCTGATAACGCTGGCGATCCTTGTCCGCCTTGATCGCGTCGCGCTGCGCATCCTGCACCGGCTCGGGCACGATCGACCTCTTGAAGTGTCACGCTGATGATCCGCACGCCCATGTCGTAGTTATCGAGCGTTCGCTGCAGCAGCCGCCCGGGCGTGATCGGTGATGGCGGGATCGAAGGCGAGCGCCTGATCGAGCGAGGCCTGTCCGACCGCCTCGCGCAACGCGCTCTCGCTCACCTGCCTCAGCGTCTCCTCGACATCCTTGACCTTGAACAGGTACTTGCGCGGATCGGGCTGGGTGTACTGCACCGCGGACCGCACTTCGACCAGATTGGTATCGGCAGTGAGCATGCGCGCATCGTCCGGGCACGCTGTACTGCTGCGAGACATTGACGATGATCTTGCGCTCGATCGGCCAGGGCAGATGCCAGTTGTAGCCAGGACCCACCGTGCCCACGTATGCGGCCGAAGCGCAGCACGACGGCACGCTCCTGCGCATCGACCCGGTAGACGCCGCTCGCGATCCACACGGCGCCGATCAGCACCAGCACGGTGGTGAGGCCCGCGGGCGAAGCTCGGGGAGGCTGGGGCCTGCCGCCGTTGCCGCCGCGGCCGAACAGCGCCGCACAGTCGTCGTTGCAGATTGCGCAGCACATCGTCCAGGTCGTTTTGGGACTGCTGCGGGCGGTTCCAAGGATTTCGCTTCTCGCCGCCGGGTTCGTTCCAAGCCATTATAGCTCAGTTGCGGACGTAGGTCTCATGGTAAGCAGCCGCGCATTCTAGCAGCCGACGCCTGCCACAAGCGCAGCCAGGCATCCGCGAAGCGACAGGCTGCTTCGCGGGCGTTCTCGGGCGGCGCCAGGCTCGACGCCGCGGCCGCCGAGCACCTTGGCAATTTCCGCGGGGTCGAGCTCGACGTCGATCTCCCAGCTGCCGTCCTCGCACTGGCGCTCGGCGCGCACGGCATCGCGCCGGTACAGGTCCGAGCGCAACGGCGGCCGCGGGCAACTCGCAGATGCAGCGTGCGCCGCATCTGATTCGGGCCGCACGGCCTGGCCATCGCCTCGCGCAACTCGCCAAGTCCCGCGCCGCTTGCGGCCGAGACCCATGCTTGCTCGGGCACGCCGTCCGGCCATCGTCTCAGCACGCGCGCGCGCTTCGGCGCCCATCAGGTCGATCTTGTTGAATACGATCAGCTCGCGGATCTCCCCGGCGCCGATGCCGCGCGAGCACCCCCCGCACCTGTACGATCCGCTCATCGCGCAGCGGATCGCTCGCATCCACCACGTGCAGCAGCAGGTCCGCTTCGCGCGCCTCATGCAGCGTCGAGCGAAATGCCGCGATCAGTTCGTGCGGCAACGCGCGCACGAATCCAACCGTATCCGCGAGCACCACCTCGCCCACGCCGCGCGAGCTTGATCCGCCGCACCGTCGGGTCGAGGGTCGCGAACAGCTGGTCGGCCACATAGGTGTCGCTGCCCGTCAGCGCGTTGAACAAGGTCGACTTGCCGGCGTTGGTGTAGCCGACGAGCGCCACCGTCGGCACCGGCACCTCGCGGCGCACATGCCGTCCGGTATCGCGCTGCTGCGCCAGTTTCTCGAGCCGCCCGCGCAGCGTGCGGATGCGCTTCGCGATCAAGCGCCGGTCGGTCTCCAGCTGCGTCTCGCCGGGACCGCGCAGGCCGATGCCGCCCTTTTGCCGCTCGAGGTGGGTCCAGCCGCGCACCAGGCGGGTCGACAGATGCGACAGCTGCGCGAGTTCGACCTGCAGCTTGCCCTCGAAGCTGCGGGCACGCTGTGAAAATATGTCCAGAATCAGACCATTACGATCCAAAACTCGGCGATTAGTCAGCTTCTCGAGGTTGCGCTCCTGGCTCGGGCTCAAGGTCTGATCGACGAGCATCGACGCCGCGCCATGGCTCCTGCAGCGCGGCGCGGATCTCCTCCGCCTTGCCGGAACCCACGAAATACTTCGGATCGGGCCGCGCGCGCGTGCGCGAGCACCAGTCGCCACCGGCAACGCGCCCGCGGAAGCCGCGAGCGCCTTGAACTCAGCGGTATCGGGGGGATCGACCGGATGTCCGATGCCGACGCCGACCAGTATGGCGCGCTCTCCGCCCTTCGGACGTTCAAACAACTGAGAGCGCCCGTCACTCACTCGACCATTGCTCATTCGACAATGGCCGGTTCCGTTACTTCGCCGTCCTCGCCGGTCGGCAGGCGCACGTTGCGCGCCGGCACCACGGTCGAAATGGCGTGCTTGTAGACCATTTGGCTGACGCTATTACGGAGCAGTACGACGAATTGATCGAACGAATCGATCTGTCCTTGCAGCTTGATGCCGTTCACAAGATAGATTGAGACGGGCACGCGCTCTTTGCGCAGGGCGTTCAAAAAGGGATCCTGCAGAGACTGGCCACGGGCCATGGGAAAGCTCCTTGTTTTTTGTGTCATTGAACATTGCCTTGTCACTTCCCTGCGCCAGGCAAATACCAGATTGAATGCTAGCACAGCGCAAAGACACGCTAAGCCCCGACCACTCTGGCGAATCCGCTCTTCGACAGTGCATCGAGCAACATCGATGCAACATTCGGATGCGCGGAGTCGAACCAATGTGCGCTTTGCCGCCGCCTGCAACCAGGTCAACTGCCGTTTGGCAAGTTGCCGCGTTGCCGCAAGCGCTTGTTGTTTAGCCTCGTCCAGACGGCATTGTCCTGCCAAATAACTTCCATGTCTGCCGATATCCGACCGCACGCATCGACGGATGTTCCGCGGTGAGATCGCTTCTTTGGTGCAATCGCGCGCACCTCGTCCAAAAAGCCCGCCGCCGAGCATGGCCTCGAAGCGCGCCTCGATGCGCGCGTGCAGGTACTGCGCGGTCCAGCGGCGCAAGCACGAATTCGAGCACTTCGACGTCGGCGAACGCCGGCAGCGGCGTCTGTTGCAAGCGTGTGATCGGCTGGCCGGTGACACGATAGACCTCGAGCGCGCGCTGAATGCGCTGCGGGTCGTTCACGTGGATCCGCGCCGCCGCGGCCGGGTCCACGCGCGCGAGCTCCTCGTGCAGTGCGGCCCAGCCCTCGGCCGCGGCCTGCGCGTCGATCTCCGCCGCGCACCTCGCGGATCGGCCTCGGGCAGCTGCGCAATGCCGCCGAGTGAGCGCATGGAAATAGAGCATCGTCCCGCCGACCAGCAGCGGCTGCCGTGCCGCGCCGCCAGATCTCGCTGCATCAGCCGCGCTCGCGTCGCGCACGAACTCGCCCGCGGAGTAACTCGCTCGTCCGGATCGCGAATGTCGATGAGGTGGTGGGGAATCGCGCGCGCGCGTCGCGAGGTCCGGCTTGGCGGTGCCGATATCCATGCCGCGATACACCTGCGCGGAGTCGACGCTGATGATCTCCAACGGAAACTGGCGCGCCAGATCGAGCGCCAGCGCCGATTTGCCGGCGCCCGTCGGGCCCATCAGCAGGAGCGCACGCGCCGGCCGGACGTCGTCCCGAGGATTCTGCGCCTGCGCTGCGGCGCATCAGCGCCCGCGCATGAACAGCCGGTCGAGATCCCCGAGCGACAACCGCACCCAGGTCGGGCGGCCGTGATTGCACTGATCCGCCCGGTCGGTGCGCTCCATCTCGCGCAGCAGCGCATTCATCTCCGGCGATGCTGAGATGCGCTGCGCGCGCACCGCCGCGTGGCAGGCCATGGTGCCGAGCAAGTGGTTGATCGATTCCTCGACCCGGCGCGACTGCCCCGGTCTCAGCAAGATCCGAGAGCACGTCGCGGACCACGCCGCCGGGATCCCGGCCCGCGAGCAAGCTCGGCACCCCGCGCATCGCGAGCTGATCCGGCGCGAGCCGCGTGAGCGTGAAACCGAGCGCCGCGAATTCGGCCGCATGCGCATTCCGCCGCCTCGGCCTGCGCGGGGGTCACGCTAAGATTTCGGGCACCAGCAGTTGCTGCTCGGCGGTCTCGCCGCGCAAGCAGCTTCTTCATGCGCTCGTACATCACGCGCTCGTGCGCGGCGTGCATGTCCACCAGCACCGAGCCCGTCCGCGGTCTGCGCCAGAATGTAGACGCCGTGAAGCTGCGCGATCGGCGAATCCCAGCGGCGGCGCCCGTCGCCGGCGCCCGCGCGTCCTCGTCGCGCACCGCGCGAGTGTCCGTCGCAGCGCATCGCGCTGCGCCGGCGCAGCCGAGAGCAGCTGCCGGTAGGCCTCGATCGCCGCGGCCGCGGGCCGCTCGGGCAGCGCGAACCGCGCCTGCCGGGGCGGCGCAGACCCGGCGCACGGGCCGCAGTCGCAGCCAGTCGAGCGGCGCGCTGCCCGCCGAGTCGCCGCTCGGCCGGGTCTCGGCGAGCGCCCGCTCGAGCGTGCGGAACATGAAGTCGTGAACGCTGCGCGACTCGCGAAAGCGCACCTCGAGCTTCTGCGGGTGCGCGTTGACGTCCACCAGGGTCGGATCCATCTCGAGGTACAGCACATAGGCGCGAAGCGCCCGTTGAACAGCACGTCCTGATAGGCGAGCCGCGCCGCGCTCGGCGATCAACTTGTCGCGCACGTAGCGGCCGTTCAGGAACGCGAATTGCAAGTCCGACTGGCTGCGCGAGAACGTCGGCAGTGCGAGCCAGCCCGCCAGGCGCAGGCTCTCGGTATCGTGGCTGAGCTCGATCACGTGGGCGGCGAATTCCTCGCCGCAGAGCTTCGCAACCGCGCGCAGCCGCTCCGCCTCGCGAGCACGCCGGCGGCAGGGTCCACACGGTCCTGCCGTTTGCGCCAGCGAGAAGCCGACCCCGAAGCGCGACAGCGCCAGGCGCTCGAGCATGCGCAGCGACGTGCTGGTACTCGGTGCTCTCGGAGCGCAGGAACTTGCGGCGCGCCGGCACGTTGAAGAAAAGATCGCGCACTTCGACGCTCGTCCCCGGCGGATGCGAGGCCGGCGCGGGGCTCGAGCAGCGCGCCGTCGCGCGCCTCGACGCTCCAGGCGTGCTCGGCCTCGGCCGAGCGCGACGTGAGCGACAGGCGCGACACCGAAGCGATGCTCGGCAGCGCCTCGCCGCGAAAACCCAGGGTGGCGACCCGCTCGAGATCGGCGAGCGAGGCGATCTTGCTGGTCGCGTGCCGCGCGAGCGCGAGGCCGATTTCGCTGCGGCTGATGCCGATCCCGTCGTCGCGCACGCGGATGAGTCCGCAGCCGCCGCGCTCGAGCTCCACCTCGATGCGCGCGGCGCCGGCGTCGAGCGCGTTCTCGACGAGCTCCTTGACGACGGAGGCGGGGCGCTCGATCACCTCGCCGGCGGCGATCTGGTTAATGAGCTCGTCGGCAAGAATCTGGATGGACAAGGGCTACCTCGCGGATGCCGCGCGCATTTTCGCACAGCCGCGCTCGCGCTGCGCCGCGGAATCAGCCGCCGCGTGTCGCGCCGGGCGTCGCGAGTTCGGGCTGCGGCGCGCCGGCGGCGAGCTGCGCGATGCGCGTGCCGGCCGGCGGATCGGCATAGAAATACTCGCGCAGGCCCTGATGGATCGCCGCGCGAGCTTCGCCTGATGCGCCACGCCGCGCAGCCGCTGCTCCTCCGCGGGATTGGAGATGTAGGCGGTCTCGATCAGCATCGAAGGAATATCCGGCGACTTCAGCACCATGAATCCGCGCCTGCTGCACCAGCGGCTTGCGCACTTCGCCGACCAGATTGAGCTGATGCAGAACGTGCTCGGCGGCCGTCTGGCTCGCGCTCAAAGAAGCGGTCTGCGACAGATCGAGCAGCACCGAGGCGAGCACATCGCCCTTATCCTCGAGCGACACGCCGCCGATCAAATCCGAGGCGTTCTCGCGCTCCGCGAGCCAGCGCGCCGCCTCATTGGTGGCGCCGCGCTGGGACAAAATGTACACGGAGGAGCCGTCGACGCTGCGATCGCGGATCGAATCGGCATGGATGGACACGAACAGATCCGCCTGCTGCGCGCGCGCGCGCCGCATGCGATCGCGCAGCGGGACGAAATAATCGCCGTCGCGGGTCAGCACCGCCCGCATGCCGGGCTCGGCGTCGATCGTGAGCGCCGAGCGCGCGCGCGATGGCGAGCACCACGTCCTTCTCGCGGGTGCCGTGCTTGCCGATCGCGCCCGGATCCTCGCCGCCGTGGCCGGCGTCGATGGCGATGATGAGATCGCGGGCCTCGGGCCGCGCATGCTCGGCTTTGATCGGTGCGTCGGCGGCACGGCGGCGCGACGGCGGCCGCGGGGCCGCCAAGTCCACGACCAGCCGGTAGCCGTAGCGATCGTTCGGTGTCGCGAGAAAGCTCTTCGGCGTGCATCGGCACGCGTACAGATCGAGCACGATGCGCAGCTCGCCGCGAAGGCCGGCGCGCCACGCGCACCTGCCTTGACCACTCCGGCAGCGGGCGGCCTGCGCGCGCCCGGCGCGAGCCGCGCATCCGACACGTCGAGCACGACGCGATCCGGATTCTTGAGCACGAGCAAGCTGTGCTGCGCGCTGCCCGAGAGATCGAGCACCACTCGGCGTGCCCTCGGGGCTCGCCCACAGGCGCACGGCGCGCACCTCCACCGCCCGCGCCGGCGAGCAACCCAGGCGATCGCGAACGCAAGGAGTGCGACGCGCAGCAGCTCATGGACAATAAGTTAACTCACGTCGACACAGTTTTTCAAGTCAAATTAGGTAGATAGGACGTTAATCTAGCGTCGTCTCGCAAGGTTGACCCAGCCACGCCGCCCCGCGCTCTGTCGCCGCGTGGAGCTGCGCCTGCCGACCGCCCGCCGCGAACTCGAGTGAGATCAAAAGATCAGGCGGCGGGAGCGCGCCCACGCCCTTTTGTGGCCATTCGATCAGCAGCAAGTGCCCAGCCGTCAGAAAATCCCGCAGGCCGAGCTCATCGACTTGCGCAGCCCCTGCGAGTCGATACAGATCGACATGCACGCAGGTGAGCGGCGGTGACGCCCGTCGAGGCGATAGGTCTCGACCAGCGTGTAGGTGGGGCTGCGGATCAGGCCGCTCACGCCGCAAGAGCGCAGCAGTGCACGCACGCAGGTCGTTTTGCCGGCACCCAAATCGCCCTCGAGATACAAGGCCGCGCTCGACCGCTCGGCGCCGGGAAAGGTGCGAGCGAGGGCGACACCCAGGATCTCGGTCGCCGCAGCGTCCGGAAGTGTCAGTTGGAGGTCGAAGGCTGCCATGCGATCCCGTGCCCGCTGTTGGGAGATGCGGGAATATTGACCTTTATGAGCCGGTGCGGGTAGCCTTTCCGGCATGAGCGCTGCACCTGTAAGCGAAACCGTATTGGACCCGAGCCCCGCACCACCCGACCCCGCCGCCCTGCTCACCGACATCAGAGGCTGGGCGGCGGAGCTCGGCTTCGCCCGCATCGGGGTGGCGAACATCGATCTTGCGCAGGATGAGGCACGCTTTGTCGATTGGCTGCGGGCAGGTTTCGCCGGCGAGATGGGCTACATGAGCCGGCACGGCAGCAAGCGCACGCGGCCGGCGGAACTCGTTCCCGGGAACGGTGAGCTGCATCAGCGCGCGCCTCGACTATTGGCCGGCAGAGCGCCGAGGACGCAGGGCAGGTGCTCGCCGACCCGGCCGCGGCCTATATCTCGCGCTACGCGCTCGGTCGCGACTATCACAAGTTGATGCGCCAGCGTCTGCAGAAGCTCTGCGACCGCATCGTCGGGCGCGTGGGCCCGCTCGGCTATCGCGCATTCACCGACAGTGCGCCCGTCCTCGAGAAGGCGCTCGCCCGCAATGCCGGGCTCGGGTGGATCGGCAAGCACACCAATCTGATCGACTCGAGCGCCGGCTCTTATTTCTTCATCGGCGAGATCTACCTGAGCCTGGCGCTGCCGCTCGATGCCCCGAGCACCGCGCATTGCGGAACCTGCAGCGCCTGCATACCGGCCTGCCCCACCGGCGCCATCGTCGCTCCCTATCGGCTGGATGCGCGGCGCTGCATCTCCTATCTCACCATCGAGCTCGCGGGCTCGATTCCGCTGGAGTTTCGCCGCGCCATCGGCAATCGCGTCTACGGCTGCGACGATTGTCAGCTGGTGTGTCCGTGGAACAAGTTCGCCCGCCCCACCGCCGAGGAGGACTTCGCTGTGAGGCATGGCCTCGACCGCGCGAGGCTCATCGAGGTGTTCGCCTGGAACGAGGCGGAGTTTCTGGAAAAGACCCGGGGCAGCGCCATCCGCCGCATCGGCTTCGAACGCTGGTTGCGCAACGTCGCGGTCGCGCTCGGCAACGCACCGACCTCGCCCGAGGTCATTGCCGCCCTACGCTCGCGCTCGGCGGAGCCCTCGGCCTTGGTGCGCGAGCACGTTGCCTGGGCGCTGACTCAGCATGGCGCCTCCTAGCGCGGTGCCCCTAGGTTGACGGCAGCAAGCTCGTGCCGCTGGGATTGAAAAAGTGGCGACCGCCGCGCTTTTTGCTGATCTCGGCGAGCAGCAGTCGATAGTCAGCCTCATTGTTGACCGGATCGATGGCGGCCGCGTTGACGATCAGGAGAGGGGATGCGTCGTAGCTGTGAAAGAATCGAGCGTAGGCCTGAGTGAGCTTCTCGAGGTAGCTGCGCTCGATATGTTGCTCGTAGCGGATGCCGCGCTTGGCGATGCGGTCGACCAGCACGTCGACGGGCGCCTGCAGATACACGACGAGATCGGGCTTGGGCGCATCCACGACCACACGCTCATAGACGCGCTCGTACAGCGCGTACTCGGCGTCATCGAGCGTCACGCGCGCGAACAGGCGGTCTTTGTCCAGCAGATAATCCGCTACGCGAACCGCGCCGAACAGATCTTCTTGACGGACCTCCTCGAGCTGTCTCGCCCGCTGGAATAGAAAAAAGAGCTGTGTCTGGAAGGCGGCGGCGCGCGGATTTTTGTAGAAGCGCTCGAGAAATGGGTTCTGATCGGCTTCCTCGAGGATCAACTGTCCGCCGATCGATTGCGCAAGGAGCCGCGCGAGACTGGTCTTGCCGACGCCGATGGGGCCTTCGATAACGACGAAGCGATGCGGGATCGCGCCGGACGGGCTGCCTCTATTTTCACTCAACAACAGAAATTCCCTCGGCGCCCGACCGCGCCTTCAATTCAAGGACGCGGCCGTGACCCGGTATATCGAGCGTGGGAGCAATATCACTGAGAGGATACAGCACGAAGTTGCGGCTCGACACTCCGGGGTGGGGCAAGCTGAGCCCGGGCTCTCGGATCACGGCGCCGACCATCCACACGAGATCGAGATCGATGAGGCGCGGTCCCCACTGCTCGCGACGCACCCGTCCCATGTCCCGCTCGATCTGCAGCAGCGCTTCCAACAGAGCCGCGGGCTCGCGCTGCGTCACCACGCCCACCGCGGCGTTGATGTAGTCGGGCTGATCCTGGGGACCCATGGGACGAGTTAGGTACAGCCGCGAGCGCGCTTCGAGATGAGTCGCGGGCAAGCGGCCGATGCGCTCACAGGCAGCCAACACTTGCTCCCTCGGGCCGTCGAGGTTGCTGCCGAGGGCGATGTAAGCCGGGCGCCAGAGCGCACTCATGGCTAGGTGCGCGCCGCCCCGCCTCGCCGCCGGCGCCTGCGGCGACGCCCGGGCGCGACGGTCCCGCCGGCCACGTCGGGCTCCGGAGGACGCGCCTGCACCAGCGCCACGCGCTCCTCTTGCGGCAGCGTCTGCACGTGCGTCCACCAGGCCGCGAGCTCCGGATCCGCCACGCCGACCTCGGCCCGCAACAGCAAGAAGTCATAGGCGGCGCGAAAGCGCGGATGCTGCAGCAAGCTCAAGGATTTGACCCCGCTGCGGCGGTTGAATCGGGGCTGCAACATCAACAGCTCGCGCATCGGCACCGCGAAGCGCCGCGGAATGGCGACGCGCGACTGCTGCGCCTTCAATACGGCATCGCACGCCTGCATGAGCTGCGCAAAATCGGGCGCAGGTCCAGCCTCGCGCTCGTTGAGCTCGCGCAGCACCGCACTCCAAAGCACGATCGCGAACAGGAAGGTCGGCGTCACCGGTTTGTCGGCGAGCACTCGGGCATCGGTGTTCGTAAGCCCGCGCTCGAGCATCTCGCGCGCATAAGCATATGGGGGTAGCGCGAACGCTGCCGCCGCCAGCGGAAAGAGATGCTCGAACAATCCGTACTTCTGCAACAAGGCAAACGACTTGGCGCCGAAGCCGGACAAGAAGAGCTTCAGGCACTCATCGAACAGCCGCGCCGGCGGCACGCCGTCGAGCAGATGCGCGAGACGGCTGATCGGCTGCTCGGTGTCGGGATCGATCGTGAAATCGAGCTTGGCTGCGAAACGCACCGCGCGCAGCATGCGGACCGGGTCCTCGCGATAACGGGTTTCCGGATCGCCGATGAGCTTCAGGCGCCGCGCATTGATATCGGCGACGCCGTCCGCGAAATCCCAGATCGATAGATCATCGATGTTGTAATACAGGCTGTTCGCGGCGAAGTCGCGCCGCCAAACGTCCTCTTCGACGGTGCCGTAGCTGTTATCGCGCAGAATCCGTCCGCGAGTGTCGAACGCGCGATGCTCCGAATCCTCGACCGGGTCGCGGATCTCTTCACCGTCGGCGTCGGGATCGGTATCGGCGTCCTCGCGCTCGGGCGCGGAGGCGGCGCGGAAGGTCGCCACTTCAATGATCTCACTGCCGAAATGCACGTGCGCGAGTCGAAACCGCCGGCCGATCAGGCGACAGTTACGGAACAGGCGCCGCACCTCTTCGGGCAGCGCATTGGTCGCCACGTCGAAATCCTTAGGGGTCAAGCCGAGCAGCAAATCGCGCACCGCTCCGCCCACCAAGAACGCCTGGTAGCCCGCGTCCTTCAATCGGTAGAGGACCTTCAGGGCATTGGGCGATATGGAGCGGCGCGAGATCGGGTGCTCGGGGCGAGGAATCGCCACATGCGTGATTGGCGTCGAGGGTACGTTCAAAAAAAATAGGTTCCGCTTGAGTCAAAAAAATCCGCCCGTATACTACCAGCCCTCTCGGGCGCGGGTCGCCCGGAGCACCAGGAGCTCCCTTCGTCTAGAGGCCTAGGACACGGCCCTCTCAAGGCTGTAACACCGGTTCGAATCCGGTAGGGAGCGCCATATAATCAAGGATTTACAGGAAACCCAGAAGCTCCGTACGAAATCCGTACGAAAATTCCTGCCGATATTTTTGGGGGAACCGCCCTTTCAGGCCTTCGCAACCAGTAGAGCTCTTTGCATGCGGGCGCGCTTGCAGCGGTTCCAGGTGCAGTTCCGTTTGCCACTCTGCGTACCCAAGCAAGCTGCCCTCCAGCCTCTCAAAGCCCTCGCTTCATATGGCTTTGGCCGCAGCAGCCCTCATCATGATGTCTGCGTCGATGCGCCAAGCCTCGCTTGCACGCGTAGAGCACATGCCGTATACCGCGGGTGAGGGCCCTATTTCGGGTGTCGACCCCTTGTTGCCGGCCGTGTGCGTCCGCTATCAGGCAACTCGGCAGCGATAGCAGTCAACAAAGAAAGCGTGTCGCGTTCTCACTGTGCTTCGCTTGGAAAAAAGTTCAAGTAGAGGTGGTGTCCGATGGCGCCAATCTAGCGGAAAGCACTGCTTGCCTCATACGTACAGCGCTTTCTTCATACGCAATTCCTGGATGATCTTCTGGGCCTCGTCGCTCAGGTTGGACTTCCCGACCTGGACAGTCACCTTGTGAATCTTCCCGGTGAACCTGTTCTCGCCTTGTTTATAGTCATCGCTCACACACGTATAGAGGTTCTCGCCCACGTCTGTCGTTTCCGCGCCAAATGCGAATGGCTGAGTGTGCTCGATCCGCCCTGCGCCAACCTTTTCACCGTTGACGAAGATCGTCCCATCACCCCCTGCGCCCAAACCGCCGTCGTAGGCAAACTCAAAGCGCAACGTCACCCGACCGGAGGGCAATCGAGCGGCGCCGGTGATCTTGTAAATCTCGCGACCTAGAAAGTTCCAGGCAAAGCGGGGTGCACCGTCCTTGACGTAAAGGCTCCAGCCGCCCATCTCTCCGCCTTGGGCGATGACCACCCCCTCTGCGCCAGTCTTCGGGACCTCAATGTCGGCTGTGACGACGAAGGAGCGGTTTTTGATGTTGATAAAGGCATTTTCCGGAATTCCCTTCATTCCCTCATAGACCGTTATCTCGCTGCGACCTTCCATCAGATCCGGGCGGCCCGCGAGAGCTGCGTTGAAACGCTCCCAAGCGCGGTCATCAAGAGGAAGCACGTTGTACTTAATTGCCTCTTCCAAGAAGACGGCCTTTAGCTTCTCGAGTTTGTCGGGATACTTCGCAGCAAGATCGTGCGCACAACTGAAATCTTCCTCGACGTTGTAAAGTTCCCACTTGTCGTTCTCAAATGTCGCCCGCGGCTTCGGCTCCCACGGCGGGCGGTGCACGGTGGTCGCGAACCAACCGTCCTGGTAAATGCCCCGGTTGCCCGCCATCTCGAAGTATTGGGTCGTGTGCCGCGACTTCGCCTCGGGGTTATTCAAGGTGTCGAGCAGGCTCACCCCCTCGAGGGGTTTCTGCTTGACCCCGTAGACGACCGTGGGCTCGGGCAGGCCTACGGCCTCCAACACCGTCGGAGCAATATCAGTCATGTGCGTCCACTGCGTACGCAGCCCGCCCTTCTCCGCGATGCCCTTCGGCCAGTGGACCGCCATGGATTGGCAGACCCCACCGTAGGAGGCCACCTGGTGGCCCCAACCAAAGGGCGTCGCACCGGCGAAAGCCCAGCCGTTGTTGTACAAAATATGGGATTTGGGGCCGCCGATCTCATCGAAGTGCTTTAGCGGAATATCCAGAGGCTCCGGTATCCCGTTGAACACAGACAACTCATTGAAGGCGCCATTGAGCCCTCCTTGGAAGACCGAGCCGTTGTCGCCGGTGATGTAGAAGATCAGCGTGTTGTCCATTTCGCCCAAGGTCTCGATCTCGTCGAGAAAGCGTCCGATTTCGTAGTCGGTCACCTCGGCAAAGGCCGCGTAAATCTCCATGTACCTGGCAAAGACCTTCTTCTCATCGGCCGTCAGGTCGTCCCATTCCTGAATTCCCGGCGGCTTGGGCGCAAGATCCGTTCCCGGCGGAACGACCCCCAGCGCGAGCTGCCTCGCCAAGGTTTCCTTACGCACCTGGTCCCAGCCCTGATCGAACTTGCCCTTGTACCGGTCGCGCCACGCGTCGGGCACGTGGAATGGACCGTGAGTACCAATTGCCGAGTAGTAGACGAAAAATGGTTTTTGGGGGGCGAGCGAACGCTGCGAGCGCAACCAGAGGATCGCCTTATCGGTGATGTCGGTACTGCCGTAATAATCGGCATCGGGGTGAATATCGACCCTGGTCATGTTGTCGTAAATGACCGGATGAAATAGGTCCGCCTCGCCGGACATGAAGCCGTAGAACCTCTCAAACCCGCTATGCACCGGCCAACGATCGAACGGCCCGACATCACTGCCTTCCCAAGGCGCCAGCTCGTGACACTTGCCGAACATGGCGGTGTTATAGCCGTTCAACCGTAAGATTTCGGGCAAAGTCGTGACGCTGCTGGGGCGCACCGCGGTATACCCTGGGAAGCCGGTGGCAATCTCCGAGATCACGCCAAAGTTCGCGCTATGGCTATTGCGACCTGTTAAGCAAGCTACGCGGCTGGGCGAACATAACGGGGGGACTTTGAAGTTGTTGTAGCGGAGCCCGGTCTCGGCCAGACGATCCAGCGTCGGCATCTGGATCGGACCTCCGAACGTGGATAGATCGCCGAAGCCCAAATTGTCTAGAAGGATGACCACCACGTTGGGCGCACCTTTCGGCGCCTTCACTTCGAACCGCGGTGGGGCCTGGGCTTTGCGGGCATCGAGTTCAGTGATGGGCGGATAGGAAGGCTCCGCGACCGGCAATACCGTTCGGTCGATCTCCTCCAGCCCCTGCCGGAGCGTGGCGGGTCGGGTCGCGCCTCTGACGAATTGTCTGGGGCGTCACTCACGCGTCACCTCGCTTACGCTCGTCTGGTCGATTCTTGATTCCGCACTCTGAAAGCTGCCACGGCCGCATAAGAACCGTCTATTGGCCCAAAGGGGGACTGGACGCGTGCGTAGCCTGCTGACTGATTCATATCTCCAATCCTGCCATTCGCCGCAACCCAAGCCGCGATCCGCGGCATCCGGCAAGTCGCGACCCCTTTCTACCAGCCGTGAGGGGCAGCTATTGGGCAGGGCCATTGGCCGCATGTCATCCCGTCGCTCGCGCTTTCTTGCTAGTGTCCACCATAATCTTGCCATCGATGATCTTTACTGAATACGACGCGACGCTCCTTTCGGAATTGAGAGTTAACGAACCCGTCGTGACGTCATACTTCCACCCGTGGGCGCGACAGGTGAGGATCTTGCCGTTGAGCTTCCCTTGCGCGAGTGACGAACCTTGGTGCAGACATGAATCGTCGATCGCGTAAATCATTCCATCAATGTTGAAAAGAGCGATGCTCTTCTCTCCAACATAAACAAGCTTGCTTTTGCCGAGTGCTATCTGCTCCAGTTCTGCGACCACGACAAAATCTGCCACGCCTATTCCCTCTTTGTGGGATTCTTTTCGAGATCCCTGACGTGGGCAACCAGCGGGTGTCGGTTGTTCCCACATTCGTGAACTGAGAACGATCCTCACCTCAAAGATTCCAAACACTTAGGCTCGCCAAATTTGTCTCAAGATCGTGAACCGGCGAGAAAATGTTCCGGGACTGAGCCTCATCTTATGTTTGATGCAACAAATGCGGACAGAGATCGGGGATGTCCAAGGCCTCTTGACTTGCTCTCTGTGTACCGTATATTTGCTTGGTATACCTACCAAGGACAAATGTGCAAGACCGCAGAAAAAAGATTCTTGACGCCGGACTCACTATCCTTCGGGAGCAGGGGCTCGCCGGTCTTACGCAGCCGCGAATCGCATCAAAGACTGGCCTGCGACAAAGCCACCTGACCTACTACTATCCGACGCGCGCCGACCTGCTCACCGCGGTAACGCGCGCAGCCATCGAAGCCCAACTCGCCGGCGCACGCTCTTTGACAAAGGGCATAGTGTCCGCGAAGCAAGCGGCAGCCAAAATGGCCACTGTCGCGGCGCGCCGGGAAAATACACGGGTCCTCGCAGCCCTCAACCAGGCTGCCGATCAGGAGCCGACGCTTCGGGCGCTATTCGCAGAATTGCTTGATGGGTTCATCGCCGAACTGGGCGCGCTGCTGGAGAAGCTGGAGCTCTCGCCCACCGAAGCACGGATTGACCTCCTGCACGCCCTCTTCGTCGGTCTTTCTATCATTGACCTGGCCACCCGCCGCAAAAACGGCAGGGCACGTGCAAAGGCTGCCCTTAGTCTTACCTTCGATTTGCTCTCAGGAGAGAAGCGATGACCAATATTCGCACGTCCGGCATCGAGCCCGGCAACGGCGTCTCAACGGCCCGCAAACTACCGGCCGCGACTATCGTAACCTTTCCCCGCCGACTCACGGCATGGCGCAGGACGACGACGTTGCCGTGCCGATGCGTGATGGAATTATTCTGCTGGCGGACGTGCATCGGCCGCGGAACCCGGTCGGTATCCGGTGCTGGTCGCCGCTTCTCCCTATCCGCGGCAAATCCAAAACTTGGGCGCGCCCGCCGGCTTCATCGAAGCCGGCGCCAGCGACTTCTTCGTTCCGCGTGGCTATGTCCACGTCATCGCGAACTGTAGAGGCACCGGTGGTTCCGGTGGCACCTTTGGCTTTTTTGACAGTCAAGAACGCCGCGACATGTACGACCTCGTCGAGTGGGCCGCGCACAACCCTGGTCGGACGGCAATGTCGGCATGATCGGCATCAGTTACTTCGCCGGAACGCAGATGGAAGCTGCCGTTGAAAGACCTCCGCATCTCAAAGCCATCATGCCGATCGCCGGCACATTCGACCTCTATGAGTCGGCGACCCATCACGGACTGATGAGCAGCGGCTTTCGTCACCCCGTTCCTCTTCATGATCGGCATGACATCCGGCCATACCAACAAGCTCTGGCGCAGCAAATTGATGGATGCCATGCGTGCACTTCTACTCACTCCCGACCATTCACAAGAAGTTCGAGACCGCAAATGGCGAGGCTGCGATCGCTGGCCTCAAAGTCCTGCTCAAGCTTCACCACGATCCCCATCCCTGGGACGATCTCTGGCGCGCCATCGCCGCTGAGCATCCCTTTCGCGACGATTGGTGGGAGGACCGCAATCTGCTTCCCCTACTCGATCGAGTAGAGGTACCAGTCTATCTGGGATGCGACTGGCAGAACGTGCCGCTGCATCTGCCACATACCTTCACGGCCTACGAGCGGCTGACCAACAGCAAGCATCTGCAGGTCGCGATGATGGGAGAGCATGGCCTCGCGTGGCCATGGGAGAGTCTTCACATCGAGGCGCTTGCCTGGTTCGATCATTGGCTTAAGGGGCAGGACACGGGCATTCTCGAAGGCCCCCACTTCCGCTACATCTTGCCCGAGGCGGAGGGCTGGCGAACTACCGATGCTTGGCCGCTCGCCGGAAGCGTGCTATAGGCATATTGCACTTCGAGCCGACGGAAGTCTCGGCGAAGACGAAGGCGAAGCCGGCTCCAGAACCTATATGAACTTGGGGCCGGTCTCAATCGCCCGCGTGCAAGCGAGACCGACCCTCCCTCTTATCTCGCATGGGATACTCCGCCGCTGGCCCATGATCTGATTCATCGGTCCGATCGAGTTGCAGCTCGATGCCATGCACCGCTCCGGATACAGCCTTCATCGCGGTCCTACAGGATGTGGACGAGGACGGTAATGCCATCAACGTCACTGCGGGATACCTCCGCGCCGGCTTGCGGGAGGTGGATGAAATCGAGAGCAAGCCGGGCGCTCCGTGCTTCCCTGCCAGACCTTCGAAGCAGTGCCGATCGGCGAAAAAGTGAGCTATCGGATTCCACTCGTGCCGAACGCACGGCACTTTAGGCAGGTCACAAAATCCGGCTCTATCTCACCACGGATGATCAAGCCGAAGAGAAGCCCGCCCTGCTTTTCTTTAGACATGCCTCCATCGGCACCAACTCGCTGAATACAATTCTACCCTCATCGAGGCTGCTCTTACCGGTGCTTCCGCAGCCTCTAGCTGCGGCTTAACGCCAATCCGCTCCGATGCTCTTGTGGATCAGAACGTTCTCTCACCATCGAGGAGGAGTAATGAGGTATATCAAAGACCGCGTGCTGAACTTTGCAGTTCGCCTTTGCAGCCCTCAGTTCACATTTGTAGCCCCTAGTTCACTATTTGCGGCACATCGACAACCACGGCAGCTGTCGGCGTTCCTTAATTTCCCGATTGACCTTTTGGCACTCGTCTGCGAGATCAAGGAGTTGTGCGCCGGGAGACCGGCAAGGAGTAGACGGTGCGAGTCCGTCGCAATGTTTTGCCGTCAAACACCGTAGGTGGGAGCCCGGTGCGCGAATCGCGCCCAGGGGCACCCTGGCACAGCGCAACGTAGATTTGACAATACTAGAGTTCTCGTAATATCGTACAGCATGAAAACACCAGCCGCCATATCAGCCTTTGGGGCGCTCGCCCATGGGCATCGTTTGGCCATCTATCGCTTGCTTGTGGAGCGAGGTCCAGAGGGTCTCTCGGCAGGGGTCATCGGCGAGGGAGTGGGGCTGTTGCCTTCCTCGTTGACATTTCACCTGCAGAACCTTCAACGCGCCGGCCTCATCACCCAGCAACGCGTCAGCCGCCAGTTGATTTACACGCCGACTTTGAAGCGATGAACGAGTTGGTTGGATATCTCACCGAGAATTGCTGCGGCCAGGGCAGCACTGAGTGCAGCAACTTCCTGCAAGCCCGTGAGTGCCACCGCCAAGTCAAAAGCCAAATCCAGGAGAGCTGCATGAAACGCTTTCACCTGCATGTGAGCGTCGAGAATCTCGACGAGTCAATCCGCTTCTATTCGACGCTGTTCGCCGCGGAACCAATGGTCCGCCAATCCGACTACGCCAAATGGATGTTGGAGGACCCGCGTATAAATTTCGCGATCTCGACCCGCCGCCAGCCGGTTGGGGTCAATCACCTGGGCTTTCAGCTTGACACGGACGAGGAGCTGCGGGGTATGCATGCGCAGCTGCAGGCGGCTGATTCGCATGATCCAAGAGGACGATCAGCCCTGCTGTTATGCGCAGTCTGATAAGTATTGGGTGACCGATCCCACCGGAATCGCCTGGGAGACCTTTCATACCTTGGGAGCATCCCGGTCTATGGCGAAGACACGGCCGTCTTCAATCATGGGGATTCCACCGTCCCGAAAGCGCGGGAGTGCTGTACTCCGGTCAAGGCAGAGGAAAACTGTAACAAGGCGACGGCGACTGCCAACGAGTCCTGCTGCGCAACCTAATGGGGGCTGGCGTCCAAAAACAACGATCAGCATCGAAGAGGCGTCGACACATGGATATTCTCAGACCGCTTGGCCTGTTCCGCCTCCTCGGATTTCTGTCTATTGGGGTGTTGTCTGGCTGCGGCGGAGGCGACAGATCCCATGATCGCTTCGACCGGGCCGCTCTCGGGGAAAATCACGGTCGACGTGTTCGCCACCGTATTTCCGCTCTTCCAGGCGATGGCGGCGGCGTTTCGTGACAAGAATCCCGGCGTGCAACTGGACATCCAGTTCTCGGGCACCGGCGGTGGCTTCAAGAAGTTCTGTGCGGGCCAGGTAGATATCACCGGTGCCTCTCGGCCGATCAAAGCCGCCGAGCTAGCAGTACAAGGCGCAGCACGTGAACTACATCGAAGTTCCAGTCGCCTTCGACAGCCTGGCGGTTTTGGTCAACCCCAAGAACACGTTTGTGGATTGCCTCACAGTGGGCGAACTCAAATCGGCGTGGGAACCGGCGGCGGAAGGCAAGGTAACCCAATGGAAACAAATCCGTGGAAGCTTCCCCGCCCAACCACTAATACTCTTCGGTCCGGGAAAAGCCTCAGGAACCTTTGACTATTTCACCCTGGCCATCGTGGGTTCCGAAGCGAGTAGTCGGAACGATTACGAGCAGAGTGAGGATGATATGGTGATCGAGCGAGGGGTCGCGGGAGAGCCCAACGCGTTGGGTTACTTTGGCTACGCGTACTATCAGGCGAACAAAGACCAGCTCAAAGTGGTCGCGGTTGACAGTGGTCACGGATGCGTTAGCCCAAGTGCCCAAACGGTTGCCAATGGAACTTACCAGCCGCTCACCCGACCGCTCTTCGTCTATGTGAATGTAGCCGCGGCGGCCCGACCTGAGGTCAGCGACTTCGTCCACTTCCAGCTCGCGCCTGATAGCACCAAGTATGTCAGCCAGGTCGGCTACGTGCCGCTGCCGACGAACGCGTTGTTCACCCAGGTTGCGCGCTTTGAGAAGGGCACCACCGGCTCGGTACTCGGCGGACACGGGTCGGTCACAGGCGTGCAGCTCAATGCGTTTGACGAGGAAGAGAAGGAGCGCGAGCGGGTCCGATCGGCGCTCGTTCAATAGACGCCGATGAGTGATGTAGAGCAAGGAATGTCTACCCCCCGGATTGGGGGTGCGCGACGGGGAGATCTGGAAGCGATTCGTTGGTTGCTCGATGTCGAGTTCCTCCCAAGCGCTGACATCAACGAGACGGCGCTCGAACATTTTTTGGTTTGTCGCGATGAGATCGGGGTTGTGGCCGGGGTCGTGGGCCTTGAAATTTATGGCGAGGTCGCGCTGCTGCGGTCCTTGGTCGTCACCGAGAGGCACTTAGGCTGCGGGCACGGTAGACGCCTAGTTACTGCAGCGCAAGAGCTGGCGAATGAAATGAACGTGCGCGCGATTTATCTACTCACCACAACGGCGGAGAGTTTCTTTGAATACCTGGGATACCGGCGCATCCAACGCGAAGAGGTACCCGACGCAATCCGCGCTACGCGCGAGTTTGCCTCGCTATGCCCGGCGAGTGCGATCGTGATGGTCAAACCGTGAGTCCCCGTACTTACAACGTCCTTTTTCTCTGTACGGGTAATTCCGCGCGCAGCATCCTCGCCGAATCGATCACGACCCGGCTTGGCAAGGGCCGTTTTTTGGGGTTGAGCGCGGGGAGCCATCCCAAGGGCGCGGTGCATCCATTGGCCCTGGATCTTCTTAAGGGTCTCGACTTTCCCACAGACGGTTTGCGCAGTAAGAGTTGGGACGAGTTTGCGGCGCCACATGGACCGCACCTCGATTTTGTATTTACGGTCTGCGACAACGCGGCGGGTGAAGCTTGTCCCTATTGGCCTGGGCAGCCGATGACCGCGCATTGGGGCATTCCGGACCCCGCCGCGGTGGAGGGGACCGACGTCGAGAAGATGTTTGCCTTCCGACAGGCATTCAAGGCGCTCGAAACCCGCATCAAGCTCTTTTTGAGCCTGCCGATTGCGAGTATCGACAAGATGCGGCTCCAAGAGAAACTGCAGGATATCGGCCAGACGCCGCAGGGCGGCAATGATGCGTCCTGAAGCGCTTTCACGTCGGCTACTCGCCGAAGGCATAGGGTCCGCGCTTCTCGCCGCGACCGTCGTCGGCTCCGGCATCATGGCGCAGCGTTTGGCCGGCGGTAATGTCGCCATCGCGCTCCTCGCGAACACGGGCGCAACGGTCGCAGTGCTCTACGTGTTGATCGCGCTCTTAGGTCCTGTGAGCGGCGCGCACTTCAATCCTGCCGTGTCGGGAATCGAGGCGCTGCGGGGTCGATTGTCGTGGCAAGAGGCGGCCGGGTACTCGCTCATCCAGATCATCGGCTGCTGTGCAGGAGCCTGGCTCGCGCATCTGATGTTTGAGTTGCCGGTTTGGCAGTTATCGAGTCACGTTCGCAGCGGCCCCGCTCAGTGGCTTGCCGAAGCAGTAGCGACGTTTGGGCTGCTGCTGATCGTTATTGGTCATCGCCGCTCAGAGGACGCGCCGTGGATGGTGGCCTGTTGGATCGGAGCGGCGTATTGGTCCACGTCCTCCACGTCCTTTGCCAATCCAGCGATTACCATCGCGCGCTCGCTGACCGACACCTTTGCAGGCATTCGTCCCATCGATATGCCGGCGTTCATAGGCGCGCAGCTGATTGGGGCGATCAGTGCGTTGGGCGTGGGACGAGTATTATTTCCCGCCCGTAATCCCGCGGCGGCGGTGGCCGCTATCCAGGCGACGCCATCACCTGCCGATGAACAAGACTCCGAGGTCCTCAATGTCTGATTTTCCTGTCTCCGTCACGATCTATCACAACCCCGCATGCGGCACGTCCCGCAATATCCTGGGGCTCATTCGCAACACGGGCGTCGAGCCGACCGTCATCGAGTACCTAAAGGACCCACCGGATCGGGCCACGCTCGAATCGCTCGTCGCGCGCATGGGCATCCGCCCGCGCGACCTACTGCGTCAAAAAGGGACCCCGTATGACGAGCTGGGGCTGGGTGCCGATCACTGGACCGATGCCGAGTTGATCGATCAGATGTTGAAGCACCCCATTCTGATCAATCGGCCGATCGTCGTGACCCCATGGGGCGCGAAGCTCTGCCGACCGTCCGAGACGGTGTTGGACATTCTGCCATTGCCGCAGAAGGGGCCCTTTGCCAAGGAAGACGGGCAGCCCCTCATCGATGCGGAGGGGCGGCGTGTCTGAACTTCGTGAGCTTCCCAACATCGATCCCGCTCTCTTTGATCGACCCCCGGTAGACCGGTTCTCAAACGTCGCGACATCGACTCATCCGCCGCGATTTTTGTTGCTTTATGGGTCTTTGCGGGAGCGCTCATTTAGCAAGTTCCTGACTTTCGAAGCACAGCGGTTGCTTCAGGCCATGGGGGCGGAGACGCGGGTGTTTGATCCTCATGGGTTGCCGCTTCCGGATTCAGCGCCGGCGACGCACCCTAAGGTAAAGGAACTGCGGGACTTTGCCGCCTGGTCCGAAGGCATGGTGTGGTGCTCGCCGGAGCGCCACGGCGCCATGACCGGGATCATGAAGGCACAGATCGACTGGATTCCTTTAAGTATCGGAGCCGTGCGCCCGACCCAGGGCAAGACGCTGGCGGTCATGGAGGTCTCGGGCGGGTCGCAGTCCTTCAATGCGGTGAATCAGCTCCGGATTCTGGGGCGCTGGATGCGGATGATCACCATTCCGAATCAGTCCTCAGTCGCCAAAGCCCATCTGGAATTCGACGAGGCCGGCCGGATGAAGCCGTCCGCCTTCTACGAACGCGTCGTCGATGTCATGGAAGAGCTGGTCAAGTTCACGCTCCTCACCCGCGATGTCGGCTCCTATCTTGTGGACCGCTACAGCGAGCGGCGAGAGAACGCGGTGGAACTTTCCAAGCGAGTCAACTTGCGCTCAATCTAACACCCTCTGCCCAACCCGATGAAAACTGAGCTAAAGCTCGCCCTATCCAGTCCAGAGTTAGGGCACCAGTCCAGAAACTCGGCACCCAGTCCAGGAATTAAGGGACACCGACAACCGGAAATTGTGCAGCATTCGGCGGTCAATTCGTAAGTTTTGCCGGATAGGCAAACTGCCGCTCATGTAAGACGATGTTCGACATGGCCGCAAGTCCCTGCATCCAATGTCGAGTCGATCCGCAGCTCAAGTTGCGGCTGCGGGCGATTGCTCTACGACAAGGGTTGACCGAATCGGCGGTGCTCAAGCGTTTGGTGATCGGCGTCGTCGGTATGGCGCCCTCGAGCGATGCCAGGGTACTTGCAGTCGAACCGATCGGCCCACGCGCTCGTGTCTACGTCCGGCTGCGGCCGCACGATCGCGCTCTACTTCGTGAACGCGCCGCTTGCCGGGGACTCGCGTCGGCAACCTACGTCTCGATGCTCGTTCGCTCTCACTTGCGCGGGGTATCGCCCCTCCCCGACCGCGAGCTCGCCGAGCTCAGGCAGGCCGCCGGCGTGCTAGGTGCGGTGGGTCGGAATCTGAATCAGATCGCCCGCGTCGCTCATCAGACCGGGCGGGTCGAAGGACTGACGACGGCAGATCTTCGGGGGATGCTCGCGGCCTTCGAAGCATTGCGCGCCCATCTCAAACGCTTGATTGCGGCGAACATAGCCAGCTGGGAGGCCGATGATGCCAAAGCGAGTCGTTGATCTCAGGACGGAGCGTCCCTGCCTCGATATCGCCAGCTTCGGTCGGCGCGGTCCGGAGGCGAAACTGACCCCGAGCGAGGTGGCCTCAATCGCAAGGACTGCCCGTCGGGTGCCGGAGGTCATGATCAAAGTTTCCGGCGGCGCTCGGACATTGCACGGCGTCGGCGCCCATTTTGACTATATCGGGCGCAAAGGTCTGAATGAAATCGAAACCGACATGGGCGAGAGGCTGATGGAACGAGGATTTGAGAAGGATTTGATGCTCGATTGGGATCTCGACCTGGATGTCCTGCGCCGCCATACGGATCGAGCGGTCGCCCATGGCCGCAAGCCCCCTAAACTCGTGCACAACCTCATCTTCTCGATGCCGAAGGGCACGCCGTCCGACAAGCTCGCGGCGGCAGTACGAGCGTTTGCTATAGACCGATTTGCGCTTCAGCATCGTTACGCGATGGCGTTGCATACCCACCAGGGCAATCCCCACGTCCACGTCGTCGTCCGAGCCATGAGCGAGCAGGGTGTGCGACTCAACATCCGCAAAGCGACGCTTCGCGACTGGAGGCAACAGTTTGCTGCGCATCTGCGTGAACAGGGCATCGCCGCGAACGCCACCGAGCGCGCGGTGCGCGGCGAGTCACGAGTTCCAAAGACAGATGGCGTTTTTCGCTCTGCCGAGCGCGACTCGTCCACCTACATCCAGGCGAAGCTTACTTCGTATGTTCGTCGCGACCGCAATCAACCGGAGCCGGGTAAGGCGACCCTTGTCGCAACCCGTCGCGAAGTGGAGCAAGGCTGGTATGTCGTTCACGATGTGCTCGAACGCGAAGGACACTGGGAAGTCGCTCGCGACATCCGACGGCTCCTGGCGCAAATGCATCCGCCATTGACCGAGTCCGAGCAGATAGCGGTGAACGCCGTTAGAAAGCGGGAGGAGAAGGTCAGGACCCATGAACCTCGGACCCGTTAGTTTTTCGCGTCGCGCTCGGTATTCGATGGGGCTCTCGGTCGAAACGCATGGAGCCTAAACCCGAAGCACTGCGATACTCTATCGGGGAGCGCACAATACGGAGCATCCTGTGAGTGACGACATCAGGACCCCCACACGGCCGGCGACGAGCCGGTCAATTAGCGACGACCTCCAAATTTTGAACGACTTGAACGCACGATCCCGTTCAGCCGGGATGTCCGCTGCCGGAAACGCGGTCGGTGAGCTGCCGGCGCTGCGTTTTGAAATATCTGAGGCCTGCCACATTCTTCGCATGAGCCGAGCGCAGCTCTATCATCGAATTGCCGAAGGTGCGATCAAGATCCAAAAGGACGGCGCGCGGACTTACATTACCACCGGCGAACTCGAGCGCTACGTCAAGTCCTGCGATGCGCGAAAAGTCGTTTCGGATTGACCGGGGACTTGAGCCGCGAGCTTTGGAAGCTTTGACCCGGAGACAATTGTGACGTACATCAACACGGCGAAGATCGACGACGCGGTGCTTGCACTCCTATTTCTCGGCCTGCACGACGGGTGTCGCGCTTGGAAGGGATTTGACTGGGGATGCGATGCATCGACTGCACGAAAAAGGCTACATCACTGACCCGGTCGGCAAAGCCAAGTCGGTCGTGTTCACCGAGGAGGGATTTGCGCGAGGCTCAACGGCTGTTTCGGGATTTGTTCTCCGCATAGGTAGTGAACAAAATCCGCATACCGCACCCTTTCGCGACCGAAGCGGGAAGGATCTTAAGGCTTTTTAGCGACTGAAACTTGGGCAGATGCTGCTGAAACGATAAATTGCGATCAACGGTGACAAAAACATCGAACTCAGATTCAGCCAACGTCAGCAATTGACCGCTCTTGATCCCCGACCAACCCATGTCGGCCACAGTTCGAACCGATAAACTCGTCGAGTGTTCCGCCAAGGCAATCAACACGCTCGTCGAGCAAGAGTTTCAAGCGGCTTCGGTAACGGCCAGCTTTGCGCCGCGCTCGAGAAAGGCGATGACCTGCTCACGCGAAACGGACGGAAAGCCTTCCAGAAAATCGTCAATGGTGTCGCCGGCTTCAATGTAATCCAGGAGTGTTTGAACGGGGACGCGCGTGCCGGGGAACACTGGGGTTCCACCCATGATGTCGGGAGCTGTTGAAACGATCGAATTGGTCATACGCGTTACCTTACCCCGAACCTAAAGCCTGTCAACCGATCCACATAACGCGCATCAATTGCATAAGTTAGAAGTTTCACTGGACAGCGTTGCGACCATCAGGATGTCCCTGGGGGAAATACACGCGCTTCACGCCTAGCCTTGAGCCCTGCGAGCTTTTCCTGCAGCGCCTCCGGTATGAATCGCATATAGGCTTTCTCGATCATCGCAAGACTCGTGCCGGTCTGATGAGCCACAGTGAGCGGGTCCACGTTGAAAACCTGTAACAGCTCACTGATGCGGGCGTGACGGAACGCATACGCGCCGACGCCCGGTGGAATGCGCGCCGCTCCTCGTGCCTTCTCGTTGACCGACTTGGCGGCCGCGCGAATCTGCCGGGCCCAGATGTGCCGGCGCCAGGTTTGTTTGCCGTCTTCAGTGAATAGCGGCGCCGGCGGCAGTTTATCGACAGCGCGCTGCGCGAAGAATTCGATGCCCTCGGGGCCAAGGACCGTGTAGCGCACGCGCACCTTTGCGGGCCGCCCCTTCCGATGCGAGAACTTGACCGCCTTGCCGTCGAAGTCTCGAACGGTCGCCGCGGCGAGTTCCTTGGGCCTCGCGCCGGTGAGCTCGAGGCCCCGCAAGAATGCACCGGTGTGCTCGTCCGCTGCGGCGATCAGCGCCGCGCGCTGCGCGGGATTCAGAAATATCGCAGTATCGCCCTCGTCCTCGGTGTTATCGGCCAAGGACTTCACAGACCAGGCCGCGGGATTCCCCACATGGCCGAGTTCGTGAGCACGATTGAGCGCAGCAACGACCGAACGCACCTGACGATTGACCGAACGCGGCTTGCGCCCGGGCACGAGCCGGTCGCGCCATTCCTCAAAGTCATCGCGGGTGACAGCCTCCAGCGCGAGGTCGGCAAGCGGGTCCTTATCGACGGTCAATTTGAACCGGCCGCGCGCATCTCGAGCTGCGTCGGCGCGCCCATGACGCTTGAGATCCGTCAAATACGCCTCGAGCGCGTCGCGCACGGTAGCGCGTTTGATCGAGCGCACAGCGGAGCTGCCCATCTGCGAGAACCAGGCCTCGGCCGCGCGCTTTGCTCCGTCGTAATCGTCGCAGCCGATCTCATCGAGCGCCTTGTATTGCTGAACGCCGTCGCGATCGCGAAAGCGTGCCTGCCAGGTATCGGGACCTCGCCGAAATCCAAGGTATGCGCCTTCGGCGAGTTTCATGTAATGCGGCCAGCGCTGGATCTTGAGACGCTCGCGCTCGCGCTTTTTTGACAAATCGGCCAAGGCTGTAATGTCCCCGTACGAAACGGTACGAAAACATTATGCTGGAAACGGATGGACAGCGATACTCAAAATGCCTATAAACATCGAGAAATATAAGATGGCGATAGACAGCCCTGGACTGAATTCGCGTCCCTCTCAAGGCTGTAACACCGGTTCGAATCCGGTAGGGAGCGCCATTAATCAATGACTTAGAGGCAAGCGACACAGTTGTGTCCACTTTATGCCCACTATTTTTTCGCCTTGTTGCGGTGTTGCTCACCGTCGCATTTTGGCTCAAATAGTCGTTACAGAGTCCGCTCTGGCCCGTTGGTCCCCCTAAAACGGCCGCCGGATGGCCGACATGTCGCGAGCCGTCAGTCCGGCAATGAACGGCAATTCAATCGAACTCGGCAGCGCGCCGCCAATACTCGCGCGGACGGATAATCGGAATTGCCTGAATCGTTTGCATATCAAGGAGATCGCGATCGACGGGAAGCGCATCGCCGCCTGTAAACCGTCATTCGTTTGAATTGTGAGAACTTGTAAAATACGACTTAAGGGAACTACGCGGATCTTTCGCAAATAGAAGAACATAGAGAGACATAAACTGGGATGAGTGTGGCGAAGCTGATCCAAAAGGTAGCAACCTACCTAACGTTCGCATCTGCGGCCCTGGCCCTTTCCTTGGCGGCTCATTCCGCTGTCGCAAGTCCGCCGAAGCGTGTCCTCGTACTCTACTCAACCAGTCGATTGGCACCGGGCAACGTGGAAATAGATCGCGGCCTCAATGCTGCACTGGATATTGATAATGAGCCGCCGCTCACCTACTCAGAGTTCCTGGCTTACCCCGAGTTCAGCGGCGATACCTATGAAAACGTAATGGTCGGATACTTGCTTGGCAAGTATGGGGCAGCGCCTCCCGACGCGATTGTTGCCGCGGGCCAGGATGAGCTTGGCTTTATAGTTCGCCGCCGCGCGCAGCTCTTCCCGAACGCGCCGGTCATACACGTGGTTGTTCCAACCCCGGTGTTGCAAACCCTCCAACCCCTACCCCCGGACATAGTCGGTGTTCCAAGCGATTATGATTTCTCTGGAACAATTGCCGAAGCACTGCGTCTCCATCCGAACGCGGGCCGTCTCGTGATTGTCACCGGGGCATCGGCGAGAGACCACGAACGGGAGGCGCGGCTGCGTCGTGAAGTACCGGCCGTGGCAGGCGTCGTCACCGTAGAGTTCTGGGCGGCTCTGCCACTCATGGAACTGCAGCATAGATTGGCAGGCTTGGGATCCGACGCGGTAGTCTTTACGCCCGGGTTTTTCCGAGACGGCAGCGGCGGCCGATTCGTCCCTCGCGATGCTGCCGCGGTAATAGCGCGCGCCTCCTCAGCGCCGGTGTACGGGTCTGTGACACTTTCATCGGCACAGGGATTGTCGGCGGTCGTATGCCGGACTACGATGAGATGGCACGACAGGCCGGCGAAACAGTAAAAGCCATTCTGTCCGGCACCGCACCTCAGGCGCTGCGGTTGCCGAGCACGACGCCGACGAGGCTGCATATCGATTGGCGCCAAGCGCAACGATGGGGAATTGATCAGAACCTGATTCCCGCCGACGCCGTCGTGCATTTTAGGGATCCTACGATTTGGGAGGCGCATCGCACCCTGGTTTTGATCGCGCTCGCGGTATTTTTAGTGCAGATGGCTCTGATCGTAGGCTTCTATCTCGAGCACAGGCGGCGCACCGTCGTAGAATCGACGATGCAAAGTCTCAATACTCAACTGGCGCACGCGTCCCGCCTGGCCGTCGCCGGCGAGTTAACGGCATCCATTGCGCATGAAATCAATCAACCGCTGGGCGCGGTGCAAACGAGTGCGGACGCTGCCGATTTGATATTACAAGCACGGGCCGATCGTGACGAAAACCTGATTCGCATTGTGACGCGTATCCGCAGCGATAATACGCGTGCGAGCGAGGTCATTCGTCGGTTACGCACTCTATTGGCCAAGCAGGCGCCGGAGCGACGAGCCTTCGACACCGGGGTCGCGATCGCCGACGCCGCCCTGATACTGCGCCCGGAAGCAGAGAGACGCAAAGTCACATTCAACGTCCAGTCATCATCGTCGCCGGCCATCATCGAGGGGGATCAGATACAAATTCAGCAAGTGCTCATCAATCTGGCGCTTAACGCGCTGGATGCGGTGACGGGTCTCCCAGAGAATCGGCGCCTCGTTGAGGTCTCGATGAGGCAAGAATCCTCAACCATCGTGATCACCGTGCGTGATCATGGTCATGGCGTTGCGATCGAAGACCTTCCCAAGGTGTTCGATTCATTCTTCAGCACCAAACAAAGCGGGATGGGGCTCGGCCTGGCGATCGCGCGCTCGATTGTCGAAAGCCACGGCGGCCGCATCTGGGTTGAAAACCGTGAACCCCACGGAGCGGCGCACAGTGGCAAATTGCGGGGCGCGGCGTGAGCAGGATCGCATCGTGATGCATTTGGATCTAAAATAGTCTTTTGCCGGTGCAGGTGATCATGAAGCCCTTCCTACCGTTCACGCGACCTTCAATCGATGCGGACAGCATCGCAGCAGTGGCCGAGGTGCTTCGCTCGGGGCAATTGGCGAGCGGTCCGAAAGTACAAGCCTTCGAGGCGGCTCTGGCGACGTATCTCGGACAGGGTCGTCATGTGCGAGTGATGACTTCCGCGACAGCAGGCCTGGAAATGGCTCTCGAGGTCGCCGGGGTAGGCGACGGCCACGAGGTGATCGTGCCTGCCATGAGCTTTGCCGCGAGCGCCAACGTCGTCGCGCGAGTTCGCGCCAAGCCGGTCTTCGTGGATATCGATCTGCATACGCGCAACCTCAATATCGACCTCGTCGCCGCTGCGATAACGCCGCGCACGCGCGCCATCATGCCGGTGCATTTCGCCGGGTTGCCGGTAGACCAAGACGCTCTGTACGCACTGGCGCGGCAGCATGACCTGCGCGTCGTCGAGGATGCCGCGCATGCCATCGGTTCGCGTTATCGCGGCCGTCTGATTGGCAGCTTCGGCGATCTGGTGGTTTTCAGCTTTCACCCGAACAAGAACATGACCACCACGGAGGGCGGCGCCGTAGCGACCGCCGACAAAGACGAAGCGACCAAACTCGAGCAATACCGCTTTCACGGGATCAAGCGCAATGCCGCCGGTGAGGTCGACGTGTTGTTTCCCGGTGCAAAAAGCAATCTCACCGACGTTGCCGCGCAAATCGGCATCGATCAGTTGCGTCGTCTCGACGGGTTCAACACCCGGCGGCTTGCGTTGGCGACCCAGTACTTCGCTGAACTCGAGGGCTTCAAGCGGGTGGTGTTGCCCGCCCGCGGCGATTCGGGACACAGCTGGCACATGTTTCAGGTACTCATCGATTTTCCGGCGCACGGCATGACGCGCCCGGAATTTCAAGCGCGCATGGCTGACCGCGGCATCGGCATTGGGGTGCATTACCCCTGTATCCCAGGACTCGCGTACTACCGCGATCAGGGATACCGAGCCGAAGACACGCCGGTGGCGGCACGCGTCGGTCGCGAGACGGTCACATTACCCTTGTTCCCGGCGATGAGCGACGATGATGTCGTCAGCGTGTGCCGCGAGTTGCGCGACCTGCTGCATCAGGGTGAGGCGGTGTCCGCCCGCCGCGCTATGTCATCGTGATGACGACCCTGAACTTCGCCTTGCCGCTCATCATCCGCGCATAGGCTTCCGCCGCACGCGCGAGCGGGTAGGTCTCGATCATGGCCTTCACGCCGGAAAGCTCGCTGAACTTGAGCGTGTCTTCCGAGTCTGTGGCCGTGCCCGAAGGCCATCCCAAGATGTGCCGCCGCTGGCCGATTATCATGAAGGGCGAAACCTCGATGGGATCCTGCGAGGCGCCGAGCACCACGAGCGTGCCGTCGATGGCGAGTCCGCCGATCGTCGCCGCCATCGATTTGCCGTCGGTCACTGTCGCCAACACGACTGCAGCACCGCCCAGTTGGGTGAGTTCCTTGGCGACATCCTGCGAAGTACTGTCGATGTAATGAGCCGCGCCCAGTTTCTTCGCGAACGCCGCCTTCTCGGCGCCCCGTGCAATCGCCACGGTATTGAATCCCATATGCGCAGCGAATTGCACCCCGAGGTGCCCGAGCCCACCCATGCCTAGCACCGCGACCAGATCGCCCGCTTGCGCACGGCTGTGACGCAGCGAGTTGAACACGGTGATACCCGCGCAGAGGAGCGGTGCGGCCTCCGCCGAGGAGAGGCTATCGGGCACGGCCACCAGCACATCGAAGGGCACGATCATATATTCGGCGTAGCCGCCGTCGTAGGAGATTCCCGGCACCTGGCCGTTCACACAGGTGATGAAGTCGCCGCGACGGCAACGCGCACAATGCCCGCAGTGCCCGCCGTGCCAGCCGACCCCCACCCGCGCGCCCTGTTTCCAATCCGGGACGTCGTCGCCGAGAGCGTCGATCTTGCCGATCACTTCGTGTCCCGGCGCGCGCGGATATTTGATGCCGGGCCACGCCCCCGCGACGGTGAACATGTCGCTGTGGCACACGCCGCAGGCCTCGACCTTGATGCGCACGTGCCGTGGCCCGGGCTCGGGAATCTCCCGCTCTACGATCTTGATCTCTTGATTGGGTCCGCCGACCTGCGCCAGTTTCATGCGAGCCATGGGGATATTCCTCCAAGTTCAGACGCGGCAATAATAAACTCGTGCGGGAGCGGCTGGGCGCCGGGCGCGAGTTTCCCTTCTCATTAAGACTGTAACACCGGTTCGAATCCGGAAAGGTACGCCGTTGAATCGAGATGCCGCATCGCACCTCTGGTCGCGCGGGCTGATTGCGGCACTTTGCGCACAATTCCTATCGGCACTGGCAGACAACGCCCTGATTTTCGCGGCATTGGCGCTGGTACGCAAAGAATCCTATCCCGACTGGACCGGACCCCTGCTGCAGGAGTTCTTCATCGTCACGTACGTAGTACTCGCGCCCTTCGTCGGTGTGTTTGCCGACATCAATCCCAAGGGGCGCGTGCTGCTGTACGCCAACGTCGTGAAGCTCGCCGGGGCTCTGGGCATGTGTTTGAAGCTGAATCCCTTCTTGAGCTACGCCATCGTCGGTGCCGGGGCCGCCGCGTATTCGCCCGCGAAGTATGGGATTTTGACCGAACTCACCTCGCCGAAGCTCCTGGTAAAGGCCAACAGCCTGATCGAATCCGCCACCATCGCGTCGATTCTGCTGGGCGCCGTCGCGGGCGGTATGCTGACCGATTGGAGCATCGAAGGCGCGCTGATCGCCATCGCCGCGTGTTATGCGGCCGCGGCAGTCAGCACGCTGTTGATTCCGCGGCTGAAAGCCGCAAAGTCGCTGGCCCATTTCGCCGTGGTTGCCAGCCTGAAGGACTTTGGCCGCCAAATAGGCGCGTTCTTGAAAAGCTCGCAAATGCGCGCCGCTTTGATCGGCACGGGAATATTCTGGGGCGCCGGCGCGGCCCTGCGTTTTCTGATCATTGCGTGGGTACCTGCGGTTCTCAAGATCACCCGGAGTAGCGAGCCTGGCTATCTGACGGGCATGGTGGCGGCCGGAATAGCCGTCGGCGCCGTGCTCGCCGGACGCTTCGTCAAAGTGCAATCGGCAGATCGAGCCCTGCCGGCGGGCATACTACTGGGAATCGGCGTCTGCCTGCTGCCGCTGATCAAAGGGCTGCCCGCCGCTTTCCTGCTCATGGCCTTCGTCGGGATCTGCAGCGGGTTTCTCGTCGTCCCGCTCGATGCGGTGCTGCAGAAGCGCGGCAACGAGCGCGGCGGCGTGGGGTCGGCCATTGCGATCCAAAACCTGTTCGAGAACTTGTGCATGCTTGCGCTTCATGAGCGCGTATGCCGGTGTCATCCGGGCGAATGTGCCGGTCAACGTCATTGCCCTGGGATTCGGTCTCTTGATCGCCGTATCGATGGCGGCGCTGACGGCGACTCGGGTGAAGTGCTCATAGCACGTCGCCAAGCTGTACAAGCCACCCCGCTCCAAATTGTGATCCAATCGCCCGCAGGGGCCGGTGTCGCCGGGCACAATCGGACGTAAAGTCGCATCTTGCAGGCGACCTGGATCATCGGAGGCTCGAATGCGGTTCCTATTCATCGCGGCAGCAACCGTCCTTTTCTTGAGCGGCGCACGCCCGGCGCTTTCCCAGGTCCTCATCGCCCCAAATCCTTACTCGCAGCTGTTCGTGCAAACCGTGCGTCAGAACCAGGAGGCCTGGAAGCAGCTCGGCGCCGCGGTGAGCGATGTGGTATCGCCCAAGCTGACGGCCGTGGAAGTCACCATGAGCTGCGGGCGTTATACCGAGCTCGAGGCCAGCTATTCGAACGGCATGACCAAGAGCAAGGAGATTCCGAGCGACTCGGCAACTCAGACGCGGCTCGGCAGCCTGTTTGCTCTGAATCCTGCGATCGTCAGCATCGTCGAAGAGCCCTGTATGGAGTGAGGCGAGTTTTTCTCGGTTCGCAGAGCGAACCCCGCCGTGCAGCGGCCCCCCTTTCTGTAAAATGCCGCGCCATGACCGACCTGGCAGCAGCGCTGCATCGCATTTTTGGATTCGAGGACTTTCGCCCCGGCCAGGAGGCCGTCGTCCGCGACGTGCTGGCCGGCAAGGACGTGCTCGCGCTCATGCCGACGGGCGGCGGCAAGTCGCTGTGCTTTCAGTTACCGGCCATCCTCAAGCCCGGACTCAGCATCGTCGTCTCACCCTTGATCGCGTTGATGCAAGATCAGGTGCGCCTGCTCGATGACAATGGCGTCGCAGCGACGTACATCAACTCGACGCTGCGATCCGATGAGATCCAGCGCCGCTTGGCGGCGGCGATGCGCGGCGAGTACAAGCTCATTTATCTGGCGCCGGAGCGGCTGCTGCTCAGCGATTTTCTCGACGGACCGCTGCAGCGCTTGAGCGTCGACCCCGGCATCAGCGCGTTCGTGATCGACGAGGCGCACTGCGTGTCCGAATGGGGTCACGATTTTCGCCCGGAATACCGCCAGCTCTCGACGCTGCGCCGGCGCTATCCGCAGATTCCGCTGCTCGCCTTCACCGCCACTGCGACCGCGCGGGTTCGGGTCGACATCGCCGCGCAGCTCGCGCTGCGCGATCCCGCCAGGCACCTGTCGAGCTTCAATCGGCCAAATCTTTTCTACCGCGTGCGGCCGAAGAGCAAAGGGACTTACGCGGAGCTGCTCGCGCAGGCCCGCGCCGGCGGAGCCGGCATCGTGTATTGCCTGTCGCGACGTCGCGTCGAGGAGCTCGCGACGCAACTGCAAGGCGACGGTATCGCCGCTCTTCCCTACCATGCAGGCCTCGACGCCGCGGTCCGGCGCGACAACCAGGAGGCCTTCATCCGCGACGATGCGCAAGTGATGGTCGCCACGATCGCGTTCGGCATGGGCATCAACAAACCGGACGTGCGCTGGGTGTCGCATTACGATCTGCCCCGCAGCCTCGAGGGCTACTACCAAGAGTCCGGCCGCGCCGGCCGCGACGGCGATCCGGCGCAATGCACCCTGTATTTTGGCCTCGGCGACATCCGCACCGCGGAATTCCTCATCCAGCAGAAGGTCGACCCCGACTCGGGCGATCCGCTCGAGGACGAGCAGCGCATCGCGCGTCAGCAATTGCGTCAGGTCCTGAGCTATGCCGAATCCACGGAGTGCCGCCGCGCCATTCAGCTGCGCTATTTCGACGAGACATTCCAGGGGCCCTGCGGCGCCTGCGACAATTGCTGCGAGCCGCGCCTGCAGCGCGATTGCACGGTGCAGGCGAAGCAGTTGTTATCCTGCATCGCGCGGCTCGCGCAGCGCAGCGAGCGTTTTGGCGCGGCTCACATCATCGATATTTTGCGAGGCAGCCGCTCGGAGCGGATCGCCTCGCGCGGTCACGACACGCTGAGCGTGTACGGCATCGGCGGCCAATGGCGCGTGCAGGAGTGGCGCGAGCTGATCCGCGCGCTCCTGCATCAGGGCCTGGTGGCGGAGACGCAGGACGGTTATCCCGTGCTGTTGCTCAACGCAGCCAGCTGGGAGGTGCTCCGCGACCAGCGCACGGTGCAGATCGCGGAGGTCGTGGCGAGGCCCGCGGCGAAGGGCCGCGGCGCCTCGCCTGCCTCGGCACCTCCCTCATCCGTTGGCGCCTCCCCGGCGGGGCGCGAGCTATTCGAGACGCTCCGCGCCCTGCGCAAGCGTCTGGCGGACGCGCAAGGCATGCCGCCCTATGTGATTTTTCACGACGCGACTTTGCGCGAGATCGCCGAGCGCCGTCCCGTGACGCTCGGGGAATTCGCCGGGATCCGCGGCGTCGGCGAGGCGAAACTCGCGCGCTATGGCGAGGAATTCGTCGCCGTGGTGCGCGGCCACGCGACTGACTTGACTCCTGCGCGCGCCTGCCGAACGATAGCCCGATGGCGATATGGGTGGGCACTTCCGGCTACAACTATCCCGAATGGCGGGGCACCTTCTATCCGGAGAAATTCCCCGCTGCAAAGATGCTCCCTTACTACGCGGAGCGCTTCAATACCGTCGAGATCAACTACACCTTCTATCGCACGCCCAATGCGAAGATCCTCGCGGGCTGGAGCGAAGCGACGCCGGAGCCGTTCAAGCTCACATTGAAGGCGCCGAAGCGCATCACTCACACCGCGCGGCTCAAGGACTGCGAGGAGCTGCTGCAATACTTCGTGAAGACCGCCAATACGCTCGGCCCCAAACTCGGTGTTCTGTTCTTCCAGCTGCCGCCTTACTTCAAGAAGGACCTGGGGCTGCTCGGCGCTTTTCTCGATTGGCTGCCGGCGGGCACGCGGGCCGCGTTCGAATTTCGGCACGCGTCTTGGCTGGAAGATCCCGTATACCGCCTGCTCGAGGCCAAGCGCATTGCGCTTTGCGTGGCGGAAAGCGAGAAGCTGTCGACGCCGGTCGAGATCACCGCGGACTACGCGTATTTCCGGCTGCGAGACGAAGGTTACACGCCGGGCGATCTCGCGCGCTGGGCAGCAGACCGTGCAGGCACGAACCTCCTCCTGCAAGGACGTGTTTGTGTACTTCAAGCACGAGGAGTCGGGCACGGGTCCGGCTTTCGCCCGCATCTTTCTGGACGCGCTCGCAGGCGGCGACGCACGAGCCCTCCGTGTGAGGGGCGAGCAATACGGGCGGCTCGCACTCTATCTGGTGATCACCTTCGGCATCACTTGGGTGTGCTGGTGGCCGCTCGCCTTCTTGATCCCCTCGGGCGCCGGCGTATTCACCAATGCGACTTTCAGCGCGCTCTACATCGTGGGGGGACTCGGACCGACGTTGAGCGCCTTGTTGGCGGTCGCCCTCACCCCCCGGGAGGGCTCGCTGGCGACTTACGGCACGAGCCTCACGCGATGGCGCGTCCCGCGCGAGTGGTATCTGGTGGCGTTCCTATTGCCGGCCGTTCTCGCCTTCACGCTCGAGCTCCTGGCGGCATGGTTCGGCGCGCAGCCGCTTTTTTTTCCCGCCTTCCACGACCTGTCGACGCTTGCCGCTCATCTTCTTGACCATGATTCTCGGTGGCGGCCTGGAAGAGCTCGGCTGGCGCGGCGTCGCGCAGCCCATGCTCGAGCGGCGTTTGCGCCGCGTGCCGAGCGCCGGCCATCGTCGGCGTCGCCTGGGCGTTGTGGCATGTGCCGCTCTTCTTCATTCACGGCGTTGCGCAATACGGGGCCGAACTTCCCGTTGTTCGCGGCGGACGTCATGGGCAACGCCTTTCTGCTCGCCTGGATCTACGGCGGCACCGGCAGCATTCTGGTCTGCGTTCTATTCCACGCGGCGAGCAACACCTCCGCCACCATGGGTCTCGGCGCCTGGGATGGCAGTCCGCAAATGGCCTGGATCGGGCCGGCTGTGAAAATCGCGCTCGGAGTGGCGCTGATTCTTTGGCTGCCGCGCTTCAGGCGGCCGCGCCCGCCGTCGCCCTGAGAGGCACTGCCTCCTTGATCGGCAGATTGATGAGCGCGGCGGCGAGCGCGAGCGCGACGTCGGCGTACCACACCCAGTCGTAGGATCCGAGCCTCGCCATGGCGACGCCGCCGAGCCAGGCGCCCAGAAACCCGCCGATCTGGTGGCTGAGCAGGGTCAGCCCGAAAAGGGTCGTGAGATAGCGCGTGCCGAACAGTTTGCCGACGAGTCCCGGCCGTCGGGGGCACGGTGGCAAGCCAGCTGAACCCGAGCGCGCCCGCGATGAGATACACGTTGAACGCCGTCTTCGGCATCCACAAATAGCACACCACCACGGCCGCGCGGCTCGCGTACAGCCAGGCGAGAATGCTCTTCATGCGGTATTGGCGCCCGAGCCAGCCGACGAACAAGCTGCCGACCACATTGAATGCGCCGATCAAGGCGAGCGAATTGGCCGCGACCGTCGCCGACAGCCCGCACAGCGCCAGGTTGCCGGGCAGGTGCGTCACCAGAAAAGCGATATGAAATCCGCAGGTGAAGAATCCCGCATTCAGGTAGAGATAACTCGGGTCGCGTAAGGCGACTCGCAATTGCTCGCGCAAGCCCGATGGATCTCGCGGGCGGCTCGCCTGCCGCGTCCGGCGCCTCGGCATCGTGACCGGTCGAGTGGCCCCGAAACAGCCACGCGATCGGGATCGTGATCAGCGCGGCGATCGATATCCCGAGCATGCCCATGCGCCAACCCGAGCCTTTGATCACCAGCTGGACGAGCGGCGCGAACAGAAGCTGCCCGAGCGATCCGCCCGCGTTGATCATGCCGGCGGCGAGCGAGCGCGTCTCCGGCGGCAGCGATCGGCGGTGGTCACGCCGATGAGAATCGCGAAGCTCCCGGCCGCGGTGCCGGCGGAGAGCAGAATCCCCAGGGTCATGGTGAAACCCGAGACCCGATGCGCTCCGGGTCGCGAGCGCGCCGCCCGCAGCCAGCAGCACGGCGCCCCAGATCAGCACGCGATACGCGCCGTAGTGATCCGCCACGGCGCCGAACAGCGGCTGCGCGGCGCCCCACACGAACTGCCCGATGGCGAGCGCGAAGCTCACGGACACGAGGCTCACGCCGGTCGCGGCGACGATCGGCAGCACAAAGAGTCCGAGCGACTGCCGCACTCCCATGGTCAGCAGCAAGATGCCCGAGGCCGCGACCATGAGCAGCGTCGGATTTCGCGCGCCTGTGCGAGCCACGGCGCTCAAGGACGAATGAGCCATTTCAAAATGCGCTCGGCGCGCGGGCCATAGGGAGGCCGCAGGCCGACGAGGCCATGGACGTCGAGGCGCGTCTGCCGAAAAATGGTCCGCGCGTGACTGAATTGCCGGAACCCATGCTCCCCATGATAGGCACCCATGCCGCTCGCGCCAACGCCGCCGAAGGGCATTTCCTCGGCGAGGAAGTGTACGGCGACATCGTTCACGGTTACCCCGCCCGAGGCGGTGTGGGCGAGCACCCACCTCATCTCGCCCCGGTCCTCGCCGAAGTAATACAGCGCGAGCGGCTTGGTCGCGCATTCACTTGGGCGACGGCGGCCGCGATCTCCCGATAGGTCCGCACGGGCAAGAGCGGCCCGAAGATTTCCTCCTGCATGATCTGCATGTCGTCGGTGGCATCGAGAATGAGCGCCGGTGCGACGAATCGGCCGTGCACTCCCGCCTCATCGGTCGCCGCGCCGAGCGACACCACCCGCGCACCCTTCGCGGTGGCGTCCGCAAGCAGCGAGCGCATGCGCGCGACGAGTCTTTCGCTCACCAGGCCGGTGTAGTCGGGATTCGAGCGGCCACCGGGATAGACCCGTTCCATCCACGCCGTGGCCTCCCGCACGAAGGGCTCGAGCATGTCTTCGGGCAAAAGCACGTAATCCGGCGCAATGCACATCTGTCCGGAATTGGTGAGCTTGCCGAGCAGGACGCGATCGACGGTCCGCGCGAGCGGTGCAGAGCGCCCGATGAATACGGGACATTTACCCCCGAGCTCGAGCGTCACAGGGACCAAGTGTTCGGCCGCCGCCGCCATCACGCGCCGCCCGATCGACGTCGAGCCGGTGAACATCAAGTGATCGAACGGCAGCCGCGAGAACGCCTCCGCCACTTCCGCGCCTCCGGTCACGATCGCGACCTCGGTGGGATCGAAGTACTTCGCCACGCAATCCGCCATGAGCGCGCTGACGGCGGGCGCGAGCTCGGACGGCTTGATCAGGCAGCGGTTGCCTGCAGCGAGAATCCCGGCGAGCGGGCCGAAAGCGAGCGTGATGGGAAAGTTCCAGGGACTCATGAGGCCGACCACGCCCAACGGCTGCGGCACGATCTCGGCGCGCACGCCGGGAGCCCCGATGGGCAGGCCGATTCGCTGGCGGCGCGGCCGCATCCAGCGGCTCACATGAGCGCGCGCGTGCTTGAGCGACGAGAGCGCCGGCAGGATGTCGACGAAGCGCGTGAGTGTGGCGGGCCGTCGTCCGAAGTCATGCGCCAGCGCCTCGCTGATTGCGACTTGATG